>CAZOQC010000012.1:0-161230 GCA_964581865.1 uncultured Spirosoma sp. | reverse complement strand
GCACGGGTGGAGAGATTCGAACTCCCATCAACGGTTTTGGAGACCGCTATTCTACCCTTGAACTACACCCGTGTATGACCGAGTCGTGCTACTATCTAAAAAAAGTCCGTTACGGGTTGCTTCCGTAACGGACTGCAAAAGTACGGAATTATCTTAAAAAACAAGTGCATCTCTGTGAAGAAATGCACTTGTTTAACGCTAGTACTAATCGAGGATTTCCGTAACCTGACCAGCACCTACGGTACGACCACCTTCGCGGATAGCGAAACGGAGACCTTTTTCCATAGCGATTTTGTTGATCAGCGTTACTTCAATTGTGATGTTGTCGCCGGGCATAACCATTTCTACGCCAGCAGGCAACATGATCTCTCCCGTTACGTCCGTGGTGCGGAAGTAGAACTGGGGACGATATTTGTTAAAGAACGGCGTGTGACGGCCACCTTCTTCTTTCGACAGTACGTAAACCTCAGCTTTGAACTTCATGTGCGGGGTTACCGAACCTGGCTTACAGATTACCATACCACGACGGATATCGGTTTTCTCGATACCACGCAGCAGCAGACCTACATTGTCACCAGCTTCGCCACGGTCCAGAATTTTCCGGAACATTTCAACACCAGTTACAACCGATTTCAGGTTTTCAGCACCCATACCCAAGATCTCAACTGGCTCACCCGAGTTGATAACACCACGCTCGATACGGCCGGTAGCAACCGTACCACGACCCGTGATCGAGAACACGTCTTCGACCGGCATCAGGAACGGCAGATCCGTCTGGCGAGGAGGCAGGGGGATGAAATCATCCACGTTCTGCATCAGGTCTTCAATAGTAGCAACCCATTTTGCATCGCCGTTCAGACCACCAAGAGCCGAACCTTGAATAACAGGAATATTGTCACCATCGAAGTTATAGAAGCTCAGCAGTTCGCGGATCTCCATTTCAACCAGTTCAAGTAGTTCAGGATCGTCGACCATGTCAACTTTGTTCATGAACACAACCAGTTGGGGTACACCTACCTGACGAGCGAGCAGGATGTGCTCACGAGTCTGTGGCATTGGTCCGTCAGTAGCAGCAACCACAAGGATAGCTCCGTCCATCTGAGCGGCACCCGTTACCATGTTTTTCACATAGTCAGCGTGGCCTGGGCAGTCGACGTGCGCGTAGTGACGGTTTGCCGTTGAATATTCAACGTGCGATGTATTGATGGTAATACCGCGCTCTTTTTCTTCAGGAGCGTTATCAATCGATGAAAAGTCCCGAACTGCGGCTAGACCCTTTTCGGCCAGCACTTTCGTAATGGCAGCCGTCAGCGTCGTTTTACCGTGGTCAACGTGACCAATCGTACCGATGTTTACGTGCGGTTTCGAGCGGTCAAAATTCTCTTTTGCCATGTTTTTAAAACGCTATTGTGAACTGTTGTTTGTTTTTGGATGAACTCGCTAGACGTCAATTAAGCCGGACGAGATCAAGTCCAATTGAGACTGACACCGTTTCGGCCTAAACCGCACGGGCGGCTTCAATTTAAAAAAGACCTCCGAGGAAGTCTTGAGCCGTTACGGGGACTTGAACCCCGGACCTCTTCCTTACCAAGGAAGTGCTCTACCGCTGAGCTATAACGGCTTGTAGAAAAGCTATGAAGTTTTACAGTTACAAAGTCATAAAGTTATGTGGGTATCAGCAGAACTTTATAACGCTTTAACTATACAACTTCTTAACTTGATTTTCTGGAGCGGAAGACGGGTCTCGAACCCGCAACCTATAGCTTGGAAGGCTATCGCTCTACCAATTGAGCTACTTCCGCAAAAAAAAGTTATACAGTTTTAGAGTTACCCGGTTGCAAAGTCGACCCGTGTGCGCGTAAACTTTTCAACCAACAAACTATAGAACTTTATAACTTTCTGTGGTGGGGAGTGGAGGATTCGAACCTCCGAAGGCGTACGCCAGCAGATTTACAGTCTGATCCATTTGGCCACTCTGGAAACTCCCCAAAAGACACTTACAAAGAACGATTCCTGCCCCGTTTCCGGTTTGGAGTTGCAAAACTACACGCTTTTATCGTGTTGTCAACACGTATCTTAAAAATAATTCCTTTCGCCCGTTCTACTTGCTGAGCAGTTCTGTCAGCGTCGATCCATCGGGATACGTTATTTCGCTGATACGCCAGCGGCCGGCAAGCTGATTTAACTCCAGTTTGATCTCTTTCTTACTGCCGTTCTCCTCAAATGTCGTGTAAACGACTGCTCGGCTACCACCCACGGCTGCTGGCTCAACCCACGCTTTTTTGATCTTGTTGTCTGGAGCGTTGAACAGCAGGTCTTTTTTGACGACAGTCTTGCCGTTCCATATTCGGGCGGCAGTTTCTTTGGTAAAAAACTGTTCGACCAGGGCCCGATCGGTTGTCGTACGAAACGGGTTGTCAGTTTTTTGATGCTCGAAATACAAGGCACGTACAAGCCGGTCGGCAGCTGAACGAGGAGCGTCGGGACCCGGGCGTTTGGCCAGGCTAGAGGCACTGTCTGGCACAGTCGTAGCTTCGCTGGCAACGTCCTGCTGTTTTGGCTTCGATTGGCAACCGATCAGGATTAAGAAAACAGCGACGAGAAAAAGGATGGTCTTCATCAGTTAGGGGGATTGCGTTAGTCGGGCAAACGTACAATGTCGATCATCAATAAGCCGCACCTGTGCTGACAAGTGCGGCTTATTGATGATTGAGCGCTTAGCTTACTACCACACTTTGATACGCTCCTCCGGCTTTTTGTACATTGTGTTGCCGGGCTGTACGTTGAATGCCTGGTACCAGGCATCAATATTTGACAGGGGGCCGTTGCAGCGGTACATACCCGGTGCGTGTGGGTCGGTGAGTATCTGCTGCGCCTGCGTTTCAGGTAGCATATTCACCCGCCATACCTGCGCCCACGACAGGAAGAATCGCTGATCGGGTGTGAAGCCATCGATAGCGGCTTTTTTACCCGTTGCTTTACCCTGAGCGGTCTTCTTAAACGCGTCGTAGGCAATGGCTAGTCCACCAAGATCGGCCAGATTTTCGCCGAGTGTCAGCTGGCCGTTGACTTTAAGCGTATCAAGTACCTTGAAGCCGAAAAACTGTTCCTTGACCTGATCGGCCCGTTTCTTGAAATTGTCGGCGTCGTCCTTCGTCCACCAGTCGCGCAGTGTCCCATCGGCGTCGTACTGTCGGCCGGAATCGTCGAAGCCATGGGTCATTTCGTGACCGATTACGGCACCGATACCACCGTAGTTAACGGCATCGTCGGCGTCGAAGTCGAAGAAAGGAAATTGAAGTATGGCTGCGGGGAAAGCGATTTCGTTATTGACTGGGCTGTAATAGGCATTTACCGTCGGTGGTGTCATGCTCCATTCCGTTTTATCGACGGGCTTACCCAACCGGTTGACCATGTAGTTGTAACGCCATTTACTAACCGACTTTACGTTACCGTAGAAATCATTCCGCGTTACCGTCACACCGTCGTAGTTCTTCCACTTGTCGGGGTAGCCAATTTTGCGCTTGAATGAGGTCAGTTTGTTGAGCGCCCGCTTCTTGGTTTCTTCGCTCATCCAGTCGAGTCTTTTGATGTGCTCTTTGTAGGACGCTTCCAGGTTGTCGACCAGCGTCAGCATGCGCTGCTTGGCTTCTGGCTTGAAATACGTCTGCACGTAAAGTTGCCCGAGCAAATCGCCCAATGACCCGTCGATCAGCCCACTGATCCGTTCCCAGCGCGGAGTCTGTACCTTCTGCCCTGTCAGCACCCGGGAAAAAGCGAAGTTCTGTTTGACGAACGCATCGCTCAGGTAAGGCGCGCCATCTTTCACGATGTTCCAGCGCATATACGTGCGTAAGTCTTCGATGGGTGTGGCCGTAACCAGACTGTCGAGTGATTTGTAGAAGGCCGGACTTTGTACCAGTACCGTATCCTGACCTTTGATGCCGAATTTGATTAGCTGATCGGCCCAGTTGATACCGGGTGTCTGCTGACTGAAGTTGGCAACAGTCAGTTTGTTGTACGTTTTGTACGGATCACGCATCTCGACCCGTGCCATCTGTGCTTTTGCCAGCGCCGTTTCCAGACGCAGTACCACGTCAGCATCCTGTGATGCCTGCGTGGGTTCTTCGCCAATCAGGCCAAACATTTTCGTGACGTTATCACGGTAGGCATCGCGGACTTTCTGGCTACGACTATCGTTTTTGAGGTAATAGTCACGATCGGGGAGCGAGGTACCGCCCTGCCCAAACGACGGCAGGTATTTGGTAACGTTCTTACGATCCTGGGTGACGCCGAAGCCAAACAGCATCCCGTTGCCCTGCATCCGCTGATAAGCCAGCTCGTCGAAGAACGCAGCCTTGTTGTTGACTTTCTCGACGCGGGCCAGTTCGGGTTTGATTGGCTCGAATCCGCGCTGATCGATGGTCGCAGTATCCATACCACTCGTGTAGAAGTCGCCAACCATCTGATAGAGTCGCCCCTTGGTGGTTGTCTTAGACGCGTCTTCCAGCAGCGTTTTCATAGCCCCCACGCTTTTATCACGTAGTTCGTTGAAGCTGCCCCACGACGTTTTCGAGGCCGGAATTTCGTTTGTCTTCAGCCAGTTGCCATTGGCGTACAGGTAAAAATTGTCACCCGGCTTAACGGACATGTCCATGTTCTGCGGGTCGATGAACTTCCGGGGGGCGGCTGGGGCCACAGCGGACGTTCTTTTGACCGGCGGCACAATCATGTGGGCCATTGCGCCAACTGATTGCAGAGCGAGGGCCGCGAGAGCCAGTTTTGTTAGTTGATGAGTCATGTAGTACACCGTGATTTCGTAACGTGTAAGGGGATCAAATTTACAGATAATTTAATTTCTCCGTACAAACAAAAAGCGCAGCCAACTGACTGCGCTTCCTACGATATACCAAATGTTTGACCAGTTATCGACCTGCCAGCGGTGCTTGATGAGCGCGGGAATACGTGCCGGATTTGTATTGGTCGAACGGTTCCTTCTGATGATTGTCACCTCCGAAATAAGTAATGATCTGGTGAAACAAACGCGGCTCCAGATACCCGGGAATCGGCTGAATCAGGTTAAATTTCTCATCCATAAACACCGTCGTTGGGTAGCTCATCTGATTTTTGAGCAGGGCAGCCGCCAATTCATGTACCCCCCGGCTCCCCCCACTAACGTATTTGAACGTTTGCTTGCCCAGCACAACGTCGCCTGTTTGCTCGGCGTTGAAGCGGACGGCGTAATAATTAGCATTGATGTAATCGACGATGGCGGGTTTCGAGAACGTTTCACGATCCATCACCTTACACCAGCCGCACCAGTCAGTGTATACGTCGATGACGAATTTGCGGGGCTGCTTCTGGGTTAGCGCGTACGCTTCCTGCACCGTCAGCCACTTAATGTGTCTGGGCTCGGTCTTAATGGAGACTGGCTTACTGGCGGGCGCAGGAAGCCGGAATGCACAAATGGTAAACAGGCCCAGTGCGGCAGCGAAAAACAGGATACGGTTCATAGTTGGCAGGCGCGTCTGTTCAGCGGAATTAGTCTTTACCCTGTAACGCTTGACTACGCATAAAATTAGTGGTTACTCAAATTTTGACCGCCCGCAGCACATCACGCTTATGCCGTGGTCCTGAGTGCTTTTCAACCTTCAGACCGCCCGCCCGCATAGCCCGCTGGACGATACTTTTCGAGCAGTAGGTTGTCAACAATCCACCTGGCAACAAGAACCCCGCCAGTTTAGTAAATATGGCGGCCTCCCAGAGTTCGGGCTGTGACGTCGGCGAAAAAGCATCGAAATAAATCAGGTGGAAGCGGTGATCCGTGTCGAAATCCTGTAGCCGGGTCTGGCGTTTTTCCAGGGTGAAGTATGGTGTGATAGATACGACTTGATTCCAGGGCGCTTCATGCAGAGCATTCAGGTAGCTGGTCCCTAACAGCTGATCGAAGTTTAATTGTCGGACTTCCGCTGCGGGTACAGGATCGGTGTCGATTGCTACGTAATGCACTAGGCGCTGATGCTCTCCGGCTTCGCGGATCGTCAGCAGTGCGTTCAGACCGGACCCAAAACCCATTTCAAACAACTCGATCTGTTCGGTGGGAAATCGCTCGAAAGCGGGTAGTAGTCCCAGTTCAACATATACCCGCTGCGATTCCTGTCGGGCTCCGTAGACGGAATGATAGCTTTTTTCCAGATCGCCGTTCACCAGCGTGTGCGATCCGTCGGCTGTCAACACCACCCGAATAGTTGTACTCATATCCTTATTTTTTCGGCTACTTTTGCAGTATACAACCTCACAGCCGTATCTATGATTCAACGCGTTCAAAGCATATTTTTAGTACTTATTACCATTTGCATGGTTGTGGCGCTGGCGAACCCGATCTGGGTAAAGTCGGGTAAGCAGTTGCCAGAAATGGCGCAGCTGACGGCGCTGGAATACAGTCAGCAACAGGCCGTCGCTCCGCAGGCAGGCCTGCCCCAGCAACTGGCCCCTACAACGGCTGTTACGCCAGTCTGGTACCTGGCCCTGCTGATTGCCATTGTTGGCGTCGTATCCTTATACGCCCTTTTTCAGTATCGGAATCGCCTGACGCAAACGGCCCTGTGCGCCGTGAATGCCATTATGCTGACGGCGATCATGGGTATCGTACTATATCGTACGCTTTACATGGGCAAGAGTTACGGTAGCCCCGGCGATCAGGGAGACTACCTGCCGGGCTTCTATGCGCTGATTGCTGCGCTGATTTTCAATGCGCTGGCAAACCGTTTTATCCGGCGTGACGAAAAGCTGGTGCGCGGAGCCGACCGGCTGCGGTAAGCCAGTTCGCCCTATTTTCCAGACCGGCCCGGTTTATACCGTTGGCCGGTCTTTCTTTTGGTACTGAGCCACCCAGCGATACATCAGCAAATACACGACGAGCGTCGAGACGGTGCCGACTATCGATCCGGCGTACGCATCTTCGACAAAATGCTGAAACAGGTACACCCGCGAGTAGCCCGTCATGGCCGCTAGAAGCAGAAAAAACCAGCCCCGCCCCTTTCGTTGGTCAACCAGCGCCATCATGCCAAACAGCGCAAAGGCCGACGTGGTGTGCCCCGATGGGAAGCTGTTGTAGCTGTGAATGTCCAGCCCCTTGATAATATGGTATTGATAGGTCGAATGCTCGAACATTTTCAGCGGCCGCACCGAACTGGGAAACACAACCAGTTTAAGGAATAACGACACCAGCGATGACAGTGCAAAACTGGCGAAGGCCATGGCCCCAATCCGTCGGTTGTTGATCGTTAGCAACAGGCAGACGAAAACAAAAAAAACACCATCGCCGAGGTACGTAGCGTACGGAAAAATCTGATCGGCCGTGAGGCTGTTCCGCACGTTGACCCATTGCATCAGCTGCTCCTGCGAATGCGTAAGCTGTAGTATGCCGACCACAAGCAACAGCAGGGCATAGGGCAGAAAAAACAGGTAATTGGACCGGATAAGCCGACTAAGCATTAGTTCGATGAATTGGCTGGTGTGGCCCGTTCGACGGTGATACCAACGCTCTGCACGTTCAGTAAAGGGTCCTGCCGCATGTACTGCCGGATTTGCACGGTGTATTTACCCGGTTTGGGAAACCGGTAATTCCGCTTGAACAGAAACTTGTGATCGAATAAGTCACCCAACCCGTCGCCGTTCGGCTTACCCGTTTTGGGGTCCATCAGGATCAGCTCGTCCAGCTTCGATTCGATTTCTTTGCCCGAACTATCGCGCAGGTAGCGAGTCAGGTATAGGTTATAGTAGCCGTACGACAGGTTGTTGCGCAGATTATAATACAGGTTGTACGGAACCGATGCGTCTTTGATATCGAACGTAAACGAGGGTGCATTTTTGATGTACCATTTCTCGTCGCTGATGTCGGTATATTCCTTAAAAACAGCGTTGGAATCGCAGCCGGTCAGTAGCCCCGTCAACAGCAGTAGTAGCAGACCCGTTTGTTTCATAAATCGATGCAGGCGAACAGACAAAGCTACGACAGGCAGCGAAGGGTGCCAAGCGGCAAAAAAACTACGACAATAGTTTGCGAACGACATTACTAGTTATACCTTTGATTTATGGAGAAATTGACCGCTAAAGAAGAGGAAGTCATGCAGGTGCTGTGGAAGCTGGAGCAGGCTTACGTGAAAGATATGGTACCGCTTTTTACTAACCCGCCCCTGCACTACAACACGGTGTCGACGATCATCCGCAATCTGGAAGAAAAAGGGTATGTAGGCCACAAAGCTTTCGGCAATACCCATGAATACTACCCCATCATTTCGAAAGAATTTTACCAAAATCGCTTTGTCCTGAAAAAAGTAGTGGGCGACTACTTCGATAATTCGTACAAAAATCTAGTCAGTTATTTTGCTGAGAATGAGAAGATTTCAGCCGAAGAACTGCGCGAAATTTTAGCCCTCATCGAGCAAAAAAAGTAAATAGCATCGCTTCACCACCTCTACCTCATCTGTACAACGATGGAAACGCTGCGTTATGTGTTGCTGGCCAATGGCCTGCTGGTCGTGGTGAGTGTAGCGTTTTATCTGCTCCTCCGGCGCGAAACGTTTTTTCAAATCAACCGCCTAATGCTCTGGCTGGGCATTTTGTCGGTGCTGATTTTACCAGCCCTGCAATTTCCCGACTGGCGTCCGCAGCGGGTCCGGTTTGCCATGCAGCATACGGCGCAGGTAATTGCGCCGAAAGTGCTCCCCCCGGCACCGATTCACCCGACCGTTACCATCACATTCCCGAACGGTCGCGCTTACCCGGTCGCACCCATCCGCCGACTGGCGCGTTTCGGCTGGTCGTGGCAACTGGCCCTTATTGGCATCTACGTGGTTGGGGTACTTTTATTGGCTGGGCGTTTTGGGCTTCAATTATTGTCGATCTGGCGGCTTATCCGGCGTTCGGATCGGGAGCGGTTCGATGCGTTTACACTGGTAACAAATCCGTTGGTTAGCGCTCCGTTTTCGTTTCTCCGTTGGGTAGTGCTCAACCCAGCCCGCCATACAGGCGATGAACTGGATCAAATTCTACGGCACGAGCGCGTTCATGTCCGGCAGCGACATAGCCTGGATATGCTTATGGCAGAAGGTGTCTGCATTGTATTCTGGCTAAACCCGGCCGCGTACCTCTTCCGCCGACTTGTCCACCAGACGCTCGAATTCTGCGCCGATCAGGCTGTTCTGGCTGAAGGAATCGACGCCAGAACGTACCAGTACAATCTGCTCAAAGTGAGTATGGCGTCGGGGTCATTACCGATTACAAACTCATTCAGCGCGTCGCAACTCCACGACCGAATTCGGATGATAAACCGGCAGCGGTCGCGCTGGTTTCACGCGCTCAAATACCCCGTTGTCATGGTCCTGAGCCTGTCTGTTGTCACTGCTTTTGCACGGCACAAGGCGGAGCAAATGGCGACACAAGTGGCAGTTCCCGTAGCGCAGTCTGTTAGGGTATCGCCCGCAGACGTGATTACTGCATCTGAGCATGTGCTATCCTCACCAATTCCGAGCAATACAGAGCGCACAAGCGTAATTGCAAAAACTTTAGTCCGTTCGGTTGGATTGGCCACTGTCAATCCAACCGAAAAAATAACCCCTGCCGATTCTGCTCAAGCCAGCCAGTCACGTCTTGTTGTTTACAGGGATAACGTTTTATACTGGATCATCACGCCAAAGACGTCACTGGAAGATCTTAGTGGACTACAACACGAATTAAATAAACACAATCATAAGCTTCAGCTTCGCCAGATAAAATACGATCCGTCTTTCTCCTATATCGACCAGATTGACGTCACCATTGCCAAAATCGGCGGTGGATCAGCGAGTAGCTGTGATACGACTACTGATGGTAAAAAGCCAATCACAACCATAGCTGGCTATGTGTTGATTGGCCCCTTTGATAAAAGCAGAGGTATAGGTTCCATAAATGATGTATCCCGATCGTTTCCCATGGTACTCCGGCGTACCTCAACAAGCGATGAGGCAGCAATAATTAGGTCTGTTAGTTATCCCAGTCTAGAGTTAATCATCTATCAAGCCCCGTGGAAAATTCCCTCTTTAAGTGGTACCTCCACTCGGTTCGACCGGGCTTATTTCGACAACAAATCAACCAGGGGGAGCGGTGTTCTGGTAAAATCAGATGGATCACTGGCCATTGACGACGACAGCAAAACAGCGACGATCTACATCAACAACGAAACCGTCGATGCTAATGCGGTCGGGCTGTGGACAGTCGATAAGTTATACGCCGTCGTTAAGAAGACGAAATACGACTCCGTTAGTAAGCGTGTGGCAACTGTCGCGTTGCTTCTGTACATGATAGACAAATAGCCAATGTACACGTTTACCAACCGCTTTACGGGCCCCGGTTTGCGACAACGGATTCAGATGATGAACCGGCAACGATCAGGCCCATTTACGCCAGTTCGGTACATACTTTGGCTCGGTGCAGTTGGGCTTGTTATTATGGCTTGTCGGCACACGGGCGATCAATCGCCCGACGATTTTGTCCGGTATGCAAACTCATTACCCGCCACCAGCCCAACCCGGGCGCTGGTAGCCAAACTGGAAGACACGGGTTTCTGGTATCGGCACATGGCTTTGTTTACCAACAAACGCGGTACCGAGGTGACATACGGCGAACCGATTCTAATCGCGCTGAAACAGGGTAAATTACAGTTATCACCCGATCATTTGTGGGACACCGCCATTTTCGTCGATGGCAAAAAAACAACGCCCGAATCCATAGCGAAACTATCACCGGAACAGGTCAGCGAACTTTTTCTGATGCACCAGTTCGAGAACATGCGGGGAGCCGACCACAAAGCACTTCCTTATCAACTGATGATCGAAACGAATGATAAGCCGGTACCAGCAAATCTGAAACGACAGACGTTTTTTACGTTGTTACAGGCTGCGGGTCTGTCCGCTCACCCCATGGGTAGCTCGCATTTATTTTCGATGAATCAGTTACTCGAGGCCACGTTCTTTCACAATAAAGACGCGCTGGTTGAGCGGACGAAAACCAATTACCTGAAAATGTACGACGAGTTTATTCCTGTAACGGAGGTGTTTGTCAATAATCTCCGCTCGACGCCAGCCGATGTCGCCACCATACACGTGCGTGAAGTGGCCCGGTTACGTACGGTCGAACGGCCATTCACCAGTTGGTTTCGGCCTGTCAATCCAGCATCCCGTTATGTCTTGTTTGTTCAAACAGAACCCAGGCGGGCCAAACGTGATAGCAGTTTCTACGTATTCAGTCCCTTCTACACCGGCGACTTCTAGCGTCCGTGCCGATCCGTCCGAACCATTAAACCGAACGGTATAATTCTGGTCAAAGAAGCGTTCATCCAGTAACGTAAATCCAACGAATGAAACGGCTCGCTTTTTCGATTCTATTATTTACACTTTCGGCTATCCGGGTAATTGGTGCGCCGATAGAAGATCGGGTTACCACGGACTCAATCCCTGTTGACAAGACGAAACAAGCGGTTCAGTCGCCGTACAAACAAGCGCCAGTGCCGATCATCATGCCCGGTACGCATCTGAACCCGGCTTTTCGGTCGCTGGCAAAACAGGACCCGGCGGTCAGGCAAGCGGCTCCCGGCTGGTTGCGTGCCCAGACAAAGGGCGACCCGACCTATATTCTGGATGGTAAGGTGGCTACGATCAACCAGATCAAGCGGTTAAAGCAGGCGGATGTTGCCTCGGTCACCACCCTCGACAGTAGTAGAGCAACGGCACTGTATGGGCCAAACGCGAAGCAGGGCCTACTGCTTATCACCACCAAAGCAGGGCTTTAAAAGGCAGAGGGGACAATCTTGCCGGCCTGATAAGCGCTGACAAAATTGTCCCCTCTCTTCTCAAATCAATCCCACTAGGCGTTGTCGTTACCTTCGGATTTAGGCGCAGTGCCGGTTGGGGCACCATTTCCTTTCGGCTTCTTCTTTTTCTTCCTCGCACTGCTGCTACGCGTAGCATACTTTGCGTCGAGCTTTTGCAGATCACTGTTCAGCGCAGCCGCTTTAACGGGTTCTTTATCACCGATCGGCGTCAGTACTTCGAACGACTCAGGAATTATACCCCGCTTGTTGAGTTCCAGGATTTCCAGAACACGACCGATCGCGAGCGGATGCCACGTGCTTTCCGAGCTGTAACCGAACCACATTAGCTTGCGGAAAATGTCTGTTTTCTGAAGCCAGGCCCGGCCTTTCTGCGTTTCGAGCGGCTTATCAATCGCCGGCACATCGCGCAGGGCGTCCATGTATGTGTCTAATTCGTAGTTCAGACAGCACTTCAACCGGCCACACTGCCCCGACAGTTTAGCCGGGTTGAGCGATAGATTCTGGTACCGTGCGGCCGACGTGGCGATGTTTTTGAAGTCGGTAAGCCAGGTCGAGCAGCAAAGCTCACGGCCGCACGAACCGATCCCGCCCAGCCGCCCGGCTTCCTGCCGCAGACTGATCTGCCGCATCTCTATCCTGGCTTTAAACTCACCCGCCAGCATCTTGATCAACTCCCGAAAATCGACCCGCTCTTCTGATGAATAGAAAAACGTCGCCTTCGTATTGTCGGATTGAAACTCTACGTCGGAGAGTTTCATGTTGAGTTTCAGTTCGCGGATAATTTCGCGGGCGCGGTAGAGGGCTGGCAGATCCCGAAGCATAGCCTGCTCATGGCGGTCCATGTCTTTCGGCGTCGCGATCCGGTGAATAACCTTCGTATCGTCGTTAATTTTGACCGCCCGCTTTTTCACCTGCAACCGCACCAGTTCACCCTGCAGCGATACCGAGCCAATGTGGAAGCCCGACTGCATCTCGACCACAACATAGTCGCCCGTGGTCAGATCGAGCTGATGAACGTTCCGGTAATACTCTTTACGGCCACCTTTGAATTTTACTTCGACAACGTCGTATTTCTTGGGACCGGGCATGGCGATGTCGCTCAGCCAGTCGAACGAATTCAATTTATTGCAACCGCCTGTGCTACATCCACCGGCGGAGCCGCAACCGGCTGTCTTTTCGCCCGGTTTGTCGGCGGCTCCGCGCTGGGTTCCACACCCGCCGGTTGCACACGATTTGCATGACATAATTTTTATAGTTGTAGTGTCGTAACGTTATATGGTTGTGAAGTTGGCTAACGCGTTACAATACCGGCGAAGCCAACTTTACAACCATATAACGTTACGACTTTATAACGTCGCTCTAGTCAGAATACCGGATCAGGTCAAGCCCGATGTCTTTGCGGTATTGTTTTCCCTCAAACTGAACACGCCGGGCCGCTTCCTGCGACTTTCTGATGGCGTTTTCAAGCGAGTTGGCCTGGGCCGTGAGGGCCAGTACCCGCCCGCCGTTGGTCAGAATCTGACCGTCCTGCGCTTTTGTGCCCGCGTGAAATGCAGTCACATCTTCTAAACGCTCCAAGTCCGAAATGATTTTATCCGTTTCGTACGCATCGGGATAGCCACCCGATACCACGACCGTCGTTACGGCTGTTTGAAGCGACACTTGTAAGCTTATCGTATCGAGTTCACCCCGACCAGTGGCCAGCATCAACTCGGCAAAATCAGTTTGAATGCGCGGCAGTACAACCTCCGTTTCAGGGTCCCCCATCCGGGCATTGTACTCGATCACGTACGGTTCACCGTTGACTTTCATCAACCCGATGAAAATAAACCCCCGGTACTGAATACCGTCCTGTTGTAAGCCAGTCAGCGTTGGTTTGACGACTTTCTCCTCGACTTTTTCCAGAAACGATTTTGTCGCAAACACTACCGGCGATACGGCTCCCATACCCCCCGTGTTCGGTCCCGTATCGCCTTCGCCAATACGCTTGTAGTCTTTCGCTTCGGGCAGAATTTTGTAATTCACACCATCCGACAAGACGAAAACCGACAGTTCGATACCACGCAGAAACTGCTCGATAACGACCTTGCTTCCCGCCGATCCAAATCGCCCATTGCTGAGCATATCGGTCAGCGTCTGTTTGGCTTCGGCAACGGTTTCAGCGATGATAACGCCTTTACCAGCTGCCAGTCCGTCGGCTTTCAATACAACAGGCAGCGAATGGCTATCCAGGTACGTTAGTCCGTCGGCCAGCGTATCAGCGGTAAATGTCTGCGACGCGGCCGTGGGGATACCGTGTCGCGCCATAAACTGCTTGGAAAAATCTTTGCTGCCTTCCAGTTGCGCGCCTTCGGCATCCGGCCCTACGATGGGCAGGTTTTGCAAACCGGGTTGCTGGCGAATGTAATCGACAACGCCCTTGACGAGTGGCTCTTCCGGCCCAACAATCAGCAAGTCAATGTTTTGGCTTCGGATCAGGTCGGCGATTGCCGGAAAATCAGTGGCTGATACGGGGACATTAGTGGCGACCTGCGCCGTTCCGGCATTACCCGGTGCTACCAGCAGTGTGTCGCAAAGCGGACTCTGTACCAACTTCCACGCAAACGCGTGTTCCCGGCCACCGGAGCCTAGTAAAAGTATATTCATTACTCCAGAATTCGTCAGTTTGTGGGGTTAGTCACACGGCCCAGTGGGGCCTCGACCTGACTTAGTTAGCTACTTCCGACAGGAACTTGATGCGCATCAGCCGCAGATCCTGCTCGGTAAAATCATCGCCCCCAAACTGCGTCATCGCAACGGCGATATTGTCAGTTTCGGCGCTCATAAAGTATTCATAAATCTCATCCTGACGATCCTCGTCCATTACCTGGTTGATGTAATAATCGAGGTTCAGCCGTGTACCGGAGTAGCAGATGTGTTCGATTTCCTCCATCAAATCTTCCATCGACAGCGCCTTTGACTCGGCAATCTCATCAAGATCAATCTTCCGGTCAACCTGCTGGATGATGTAGATTTTGACCTTCGACTTGTTGACCATCGACTTGATGACCACGTCCTTGTCTGTTTCGATATCGTTGTCGGCGACGTATTTAGCGATCAGCTCGATAAACGGCTTGCCAAATTTCTGCACCTTACCCAGTCCAACGCCGTTGACCTGCGCCATTTCTTCCCGCGTAGTGGGATACGTCGTGGCCATTTCTTCCATCGACGGATCCTGGAAGATAACGTAGGGGGGCAGGTTCTTTTCTTTCGCGACCTTCTTGCGGAGCGCCTTCAGCAGACCCAGCAATTCCTGATCGTAGGCGGCCCCGCCCGACGTTGGCGCATTGTCCTTGTCGTCGTCTTCCTCGGTGGCTACCTGATCGTAATTGTGGTCTTTCGCCAGCGTCAGCGGATACGGATCTTCGATGTAATTGAGCCCCCGCTGCGTCAGCTTTAGAATACCATAATTATCGACGTCCTTCTCCAGATACCCGTAAATGGTGATCTGCTTGATAAGCGAGCACCAGAATTCGGCGGTTTCGTTGTACTCCCGGCCCTTGCCATATACATCGAGCCGATCGTGTTCGTAGCTCGTTACGTACTGATTCGAGGTGGCCGTTAGTACATCACTCAAATGAGCCACATCGAACCGCTGATCGGTTTGCAGCACGGTTTGCAGGGCCAGTACAACCTCGCTCTGCACTTTAAACGTCGGCGAGGGCTTGACACAGTTGTCGCAGAAGCCGCAGTCTTTTTCCAGGTATTCGCCGAAATAACCCAGCAATTGCCGACGTCGGCAGACGCCCAGGTTGGCGTACGATACCATTTCGCCCAGCAGGTGCTTGGCGTTGTCGCGCTCGGTTACTGATTTGTCTTTGTTGAATTTTTCCAGCTTTTGAATGTCATCGTAGCTGTAAAACATGACGCAGTTACCTTCCAGCCCATCACGCCCGGCCCGGCCCGTTTCCTGGTAGTATCCTTCGAGTGATTTGGGGGCGTCGTAGTGAATCACAAAACGCACATCGGGCTTGTCGATGCCCATCCCGAAGGCGATTGTCGCGCAGACTACGTCGACGTCTTCGTTCAGGAACGCGTCCTGATTGTGCATTCGGGTCTGGGGGTCCAGACCAGCGTGGTAAGGCAACGCTTTCACGTCGTTGACCCGCAGCAGTTCAGCGATCTCCTCAACCGTCTTGCGGCTCAGGCAATAAATAATGCCCGACTTGCCTTTGTTCTGCTTGACGTATTTGATAAGCTGCTTCTTGGCGTCAACCTTCGGCTTGATTTCGTAGTAAAGATTCTTTCGATTGAATGATGTTTTGTAGAGGTCAGCCTCCTCCATCTGGAGGTTTTTTTGAATATCCTGCTGCACTTTTGGCGTAGCGGTTGCCGTCAGGGCGATGACGGGCAGGTTACCGATATTGTCGACAATACCCCGGATCTTGCGGTACTCCGGACGGAAGTCATGCCCCCACTCCGAAATACAGTGCGCTTCATCGATAGCGACGAACGAAATATTGGCCTTCTTCAAAAAGTCCAAATTTTCTTCTTTCGTCAGCGACTCCGGCGCGATGTATAATAGCTTGAGCGTACCGTTCAGCGTGTCGCGTTTAACGCGGTTCATTTCTGTTTTCGACAGTGTCGAATTTAGAAACTGCGCATTGATACCAAATGCATTTAGTTGGTCGACCTGATTCTTCATCAGGGCAATGAGGGGTGAAATCACCACGGCAGTGCCCTCACTAACAATAGCAGGCAATTGATAGCAGAGCGATTTACCGGCTCCGGTCGGCATAATTACAAATGTGTTACGCCCAGACAGGATACTATGAATAATCGCTTCCTGATCGCCCCGGAACTGATTATAGCCAAAGATTTCCTTTAGGCGTTCCCTGATAGTCGTATGGACTGTCTGATCAACCTGCATCATTCTACAAATCGTACAAAAGTTACTTTACGCTAATTCGCTTGCGTATCTTTGCTTTTACTGATAGCGAATATACAGAGCAAACTATTCTTCATCGCGATAACGACCGTTGAAAGTACTAAAAAATCCCAAAAATACGGCACGTGCGGTAATGCTTGCCGAAGCCGAAGCCATACGGCAGGCCGTCGATCTGCTCGATGACCAGTTCGAAACCGTTGTCCGGACGATCCTGAATGCAACCGGCCGGGTGGTGGTGAGTGGCGTGGGTAAAAGCGCCCTTATAGGGCAGAAAATCGTGGCGACGCTCAATTCAACGGGTACGCCTGCTCTGTTTATGCACGCAGCCGACGCCATTCACGGCGATCTGGGCATGATACAGGACAACGACGTAGCCCTGATACTGTCGAAAAGCGGCAATACGGCCGAGATAAAGGTGCTGGTGCCCCTGCTCCGACGCACGGCGGTGCCGTTGATCGCCATGGTCAGCGACCGCGAATCCTACCTGGCCCGACAGTCTGATTACATTCTTCACGCGTATTGTGCCTGCGAAGCCGACCCCCTTGATCTGGCACCCACCACCAGCACAACGGTCGCCCTGGCGCTGGGCGACGCCTTGGCTGTATCGCTGCTGGAAGCCCGCGACTTTACACGCAGCGATTTCGCGCGCTACCACCCCGGCGGGTCGCTGGGCAAGAAACTCTATCTGAAAGTAGCCGATATATTTCCCCACAATCAGTGCCCATGTGTATCGCCGGAAACGGCAGTGAAGGAGGTAATCTTCACGATTTCGGCGAATCGGCTGGGGGCAACGGCGGTGGTCGATACTGATAATAAACTACGCGGTATCATAACAGACGGCGATATCCGGCGAATGGCCTACGAGCACGATTCGTTTCTTGATTTGCACGCCCAGGATGTGATGACTCCAGCCCCTGTCTGTGTCAGCCCCGACGATTATGCCGTACTGGCTCTGCAGATTATGCAGGACCGGAATATCACGCAGTTAATCGTAGCGGATGATAATCAGGTAAAAGGATTCGTCCATCTCCATGACCTGTTACGCGAAGGCCTGGTGTGATAAATTAGGACGCTGCATCTATTTGGGCATATGGTGGCTGAAGTGCGTGCCAATCCACAACATATCCCACACCCCAATTGGGTAAAAATTGACTTTTACTTTAATTAAATATACTTTTTCGTATAAAATCGAGGTATTTTGTTTAATATTTGGGCATTATACCTTAAACAAGATCCCCCACCCCATATCCACACATTGGGGAAATTTCTTCTACACTATTTTTAGACGTTTTTGTTTTAGATTTTTTCTGGCACGAGACGATTATTTTACAAATACCTGATATACATATACTTACCACGTATTAACGGAATCATAATTGGGGAATTGGTCTGGCTGGACGGCTTTTTGCAAAACTGTTCACAACTAGCATTCAACAGAAAAACAGACATAGATCATGACCGCGCTCGAATTCACCTACCACATTGGCAAAGTATCCAAGTCGCTACGTCCTTTTGCTCTTCGGCTAACGAAAGATGTGGAAGATGCAAATGACCTCCTGCAGGATACACTATTGAAGGCGTTTACGAATCGTGACAAGTATACAGATGGTACGAACCTGAAAGCATGGTTGTACACCATTATGAAGAACACATTCATTACCAACTACCAGCGTATGGTTCGTAAGAATACGTTCATCGACACAACAGACAATCTACATTACATCAACTCGACGGAAAGCAGCACCGACAACATGGCTTATTCGTCGTTTGCACAGGAAGATATCAACCGGGCTGTAAACGGGCTGGACGACACATACCGCACGCCATTCATGATGCACTTCCGTGGCTTCAAATACCACGAGATCGCAGCAAAGCTGGATATACCCATCGGTACTGTCAAAAACCGGATCCATATTGCCCGTAAGGAACTGAAAGACCAACTGAAAGTTTACGCACATTATAACGCATAAACGATACTTTTTGGACGTTGATCCGTCTAAGTAGTATTGATTGAGTAGTTTTTGGTTAAAAAAGAGGAAGGTTCGAAAAGTTGGGTGGAGTTCCGCCCAACTTTTTTTGTTACAAGCCGTTGCATAACCGACATTTAGTCGGTTTTTTTATTTCTGTTCAATGCCCAAACGCACTCTCGTCATTGGTGCCGGTTTCGCCGGATTGGCTGCCGCTACATCGCTGGCCGACAAAGGATACGACGTAACGATTGTCGAAAAAAACAGTATGGCCGGTGGTCGTGCCCGCGTCTTTACCGCCAATGGCTTTACCTTCGACATGGGCCCGAGCTGGTACTGGATGCCCGATGTGTTTGATGACTACTTTGCCCGATTCGGTAAAAAAACGGCTGATTATTACGACCTCGTCCGACTTGACCCATCGTATAAAGTCGTCTTTGGGCCTGATGAAGCCGTTGATCTCCCCGCCGGCCTCGATAAGCTGGAAACCTTGTTTGAGCAGTTTGAGCCGGGTAGCAGCCCCCGACTGCGGGAATTCCTGAAACAGGCCGCTTACAAGTATGAGGTTGGCATGCACAAGTTCGTGTGGAAACCCAGCCGGTCGATAACCGAGTTTATCAGTTTGAAATTACTGGCTGACGTGGCTCGGCTCGATGTATTCCAGTCACTGGCCAGTCATGCCCGCAAATATTTCAGTCATCCCCGTTTACTCGAGATTGTAGAATTCCCGGTGCTGTTTCTCGGCGCGACGCCAGAAAATACGCCCGCCATGTACAGCCTGATGAACTACGCCGAAATGGCACTGGGTACCTGGTACCCGATGGGTGGCATGCACAAGATCGTGGAGGGGATGGTTAGTCTGGCGGAAGAGAAAGGGGTAAAGATGCTGTACGACCAGACCGTCACCTCAATTAATGTCGTCGGCCGGGACGTAAAACGGGTGACAACAGACAAGGGTATCTTCGAAACCGACATTGTCGTGGCCGGGGCTGATTACAATCACGTCGATACGGTGTTGCTAACCGATGGCACACGCAACTACGATGATGCGTACTGGAAAAGCCGGGTAATGGCCCCCTCGTCATTACTATTTTATCTGGGCGTTGACAAGCGCATCCCAAAGCTGAAACACCATAATCTGTTCTTCGACGAAGATTTCAAGCTACACGCGAAAGAAATCTATGAGACGCCCCGCTGGCCCACAAAACCCCTGTTCTACGCGTCGGCTCCGTCTAAAACCGATCCGGGTGTAGCGCCTGATGGGTGCGAGAATCTATTCCTGCTTATTCCCGTTGCGCCCGACCTGACAGATGATGACGAAACCCGTGAACGGTATTATACGATGCTGATGGACCGGCTCGAAGCATACACGGGCACCGACATTCGTAATCACGTCGTTTACAAGCGGAGTTATGCCCACGCTGACTTCAAGCAGGATTACAACGCGTTTCGGGGCAACGCGTACGGGTTGGCAAACACGCTAAAGCAAACCGCTTTGCTCAAGCCGTCGCTGAAGAACAAACGGGTAAACAATCTGTTCTATACCGGTCAGCTTACCGTTCCGGGGCCTGGTGTACCCCCATCGCTGATCTCCGGCCTAGTCGTCGCCGACGAGGTTGCCAAAGAATTTAGTTAATTTACAACACGTAGTCAAGCCTAACCCCGCCTTTGATGCCTATGATGGCCCTGTTTAACAACACTGCCCTTGAATGTAGTAAACTCATCACGGAGCGGTACAGTACCTCATTTACATTAGGCATAAAGACGCTTGACCGGAAATTTCACCTGCCCATCTACGCCATTTACGGTTTCGTCCGCTACGCCGACGAAATCGTCGACACGTTTCACGATTACGATAAGAAAGCGCTGCTCGACCGATTCCGGCACGACACCTATCAGGCCATCGAAGAAGGTATCAGCCTGAATCCGGTACTGCATTCATTCCAGCTGGTAGTTCGGCAGTACAGCATCGACCGGCCGCTGATCGATGCGTTTCTGCACAGTATGGAGATGGACCTCTACAATCAGCAGTACGACGCCGACGGCTATAACGAATACATTTACGGATCGGCGGAAGTAGTGGGGCTGATGTGCCTGCGTGTGTTCTGTGAGGGCGACTGTTCGGAGTACGACCGTCTGCGTGAACCGGCTCGCAAACTGGGTGCGGCTTTTCAAAAAGTAAACTTTCTACGCGACCTGAAAAGCGACTTCGCTGACCGGGGCCGTACTTATTTTCCGGATGTCGATTTCAAGGCATTCGGTCAGACGGCCAAACAGCAGATCGAAGCTGATATTCAGCACGATTTCGACGATGCGCTCAGCGGAATTTTGAAGTTACCAGCAGGCGCTCGTATGGGCGTGTACCTGGCATACACGTACTACCTGACGCTGTTTCGCAAAATAAAGCGTCTGTCAGCAACCACAATCAGCAATCAACGTATACGGGTACCGAACCCGCAGAAGATTGCACTGCTGGCTCAAACATACCTCAAATATCGACTGCGGGTTATTTAAGAGGTTTTTTAGATTTTATAATCCCTGGCCAAAACGGCCTTTTGTCATCCCGACGACAGGACCGGTTCGAGGACGGGCTATAAAATACTCAACAACCTCTCAGATTAAATCTGGTCGAGATTACTCTACTGATGTACTCATTCAGGCTAATCGGGTTCTTGACTAGGTATGCTCAGGAATCGTCGGCTGTTGTTGATTTATGCGCTTGTACTGATTGAGTTCGTTGTTGGTGCGGCTATTTCATGTTGACGACGACCTTCCCTTTCGACCGGCCGCTTTCGACGTACGCTATGGCCTCATTGGTCGACGCGAAGGGATAAATTTTGTCGATGACCGGGATAATGATCTTCGACTCGATCAGCGCCGTGATCCTGGCCAACTGGCTGCCACTGGCTTTCATGAACAGAAACGAATAATTCACACCCAGACGGCTGGCTTTTTCCCGGGTGCTGTAACTCAACAGTGTGAGTACAATTTTAAGCAGCCAGTTCAACCCCACTTCCTGAGCAAAAGCCGGATCGGGCGGGCCGGAAATCGAAATGAGGGTGCCCCCCGGCTTCAGAATACGCAGCGATTTTTCGAGCGTTTTGGCGTCCTGACTGTTCAGCACTAGGTCGTAACCGTTCAGGATGGTTTCAAAATCCTGGGTTTTGTAATCGATCACGACATCGGCCCCCAGCCGTTTTACCAGATCGACGTTCGACGCGCTTGTCGTGGTGGCAACGGTAGCGCCTAAGTGCCTGGCCAGTTGAATAGCAATCGTGCCCACCCCCCCCGACCCCGCCTGAATAAACACCTTCTGCCCTTTTTTGAGGTTGCCCCGTTCGACCAGTGCCTGCCAGGCCGTCAGGGCGACCAGTGGTAGGGAAGCCGCTTCCTCCATGCTCAGGTTTTTGGGCTTGAGGGCCACATCGGTTTCATGAAGCGCGATGAATTCAGCGAACGTACCGATTCGGTCTTTGTCGGGCCGGGCGTAGACCTCGTCGCCTGCTTTGAACGTCGTCACCCGCGACCCGACCCTGACCACGACCCCGGCCACGTCGTTACCCAGAACAAGTGGCAGCTTGTAGGGCAGAATAAGTTTGAATTCGCCGTCCCTGATTTTGGCATCCAGTTGATTTACACTGGCCGCATGAACACTAACCAGCACGTCGTTTTCGCCCAGTGTCGGCTCCGGCACCTCCCCGAATTGCAGCGGTTCCTTCTTCGCGTAGCGAGTAATAAAAAAGACTTTCATGATAATTCGTGTGTCAATAAAAACGAACAGATTCCGTGATCGGCGTTAGTGTCGCTGGTCAGACCGGGTGATCTATGCGCTGAGTAACGGGTAGGATTTCTTTGGATTAACCAGCCCGTAGGCCAGTCCGGGGAAAAGGCGATTGATCAGATAGACGGTTTTGGTGTCGCCTACCCGGATCGTGTACTGATCGTTCTGCAACCCGGCGATAAGGGCTTTCACCAGCTTGTCGGGGCTCAGCTTTTTGTCGTCCCGGTCGGCCACCATGTCCGTATCGACCAGCGGGGGCAGCAGCTCGAATACTTTCACGGAACTGCCGATGAGTTGCAAGTGCGTTCGGAGCGATTGCGTGTAGAACGCCAATGCCGTTTTGGAGGCCGAATACGTCGCTTCGAGGATGGATGGGACCAGGCTCAGGAGGGACGTTGTGGTGATGATGGCGCTTTCCGGGCGGGATTTCAGCATGTCCATAAACAGATTGGTCAGCCGGATAACGCCCAGATAATTCACCTCCATTTCGTAAGCGGCTCCCTGAAGATGGCGGTCATTGGCCACGCCCAGGTTCAGGGGCGGAACACCCACGCCGGCATTGTGGTAGAGTATGTCGATGCCGCCCAGTCGGTTTATCTGGTCGAAAAGCGCGACGGCATCGGTTGGGTTGGCCACGTCGTTCTGAATCGTGGTAATGGCGGGGTAGGCCTGCTTCACGGCGGTCAGCTTGGCCTGATTTCGACCGGTGACGATAACGGTTGCCCCGAGGGCTAAAAACTGTCTGGCTGCTTCCAGTCCGATCCCCGACGCACCCCCGGTTATCAGTATTGTCTTGTTGGCTATGTTCATAAAATTGTCTGGTCAATCGGGGGCTGGGTACGTTCAGTCGTGCTGTCTGTACCGAAGCCCCCGGTCATGAATGGGCTTGGGCCAGGGCGGTCTGAAAAAACTGTTTCGTATCGCCCACGGGTACGTCGAACTGATTGTTTTCCAGCCCAATCAGCAGTTCGTCAGCTACTTCCGAGGGCGGAATACCGTTGGCACCACCTATTTCGGCCGAGAATTCGGTGTTCACCAGCGGAGGGTATACTTCGTAGATCTGCACGTTTTTGTTTTCTTCATATGTGTAGCGCAGGGCAACCGTATAGCTATGCAGGGCGGCTTTGGTAGCCCCGTAGGTAGGCAAAAATTTGTGGCTGCCAAACACTGCAATCGACGTTATGTTCACAACGGCCGCTTCCTCCTGCCGGAGCAGGTGCGGGAGCATCAGTTCCGTAAAATGGATGACGGCGAAGTAATTCGTGTTCATTTCGATAGCCGCTTTCTCATGGGCGTTGGTGGTTTCACTCAGCAGGTAGCCGAAGGCCGCACCGGCGTTGTTGACGATGATGTTGACGTCGGGATGCTGTTCTTTCAACTGGGTGGCCATTCGGATTCGGTCCGCTTCCACCGATAAATCGCCTTGTATGGCAACGGCATTATCCAGTTCGGCCAGCGCCTTTTGGAGCCGCTCCTCACTCCGTCCGTTGATGATGACAGTGTTGCCTGCTTTACTGAATTTTTTGGCGATGGCCAGCCCGATACCGGCACTGCCGCCACTGATAAATACGGTATTTCCCAAGGTTTTCATGGTACTCTTTTTTTAGTGAACTGGTTGATGGTCTTTACTTGACGACAGCGTCGAGAACGGGGTAGTCCGTGTAGCCTTTTTCGCCCGGCGTGTAAAACGTCGCCTGATCGGGGTCGTTCAGCGGAGCATCGATTTTGAACCGCTCGACCAGATCAGGATTAGCCAGGAAGGGCACCCCAAACGAGACCAGATCGGCATCCTTGTCGTTCAGCACGGTGTTGGCGGTCTGTTTGGTGAAGCCCCGGTTGATGATGATTGTCCCGTTGTAAACATTGCGGAAATGCTTAGCCACGTCCGGCAGCGCATCCGGGTTGCCAGACACATCGGTAAACGGTTCGATCAGGTGGACGTACGCCAGGTGGTAATCGTTGAGCCGACCAACGATGTAGTCGTAAAGCGCAATCGTTTCGTCGTCGACCAGGATACCCATAATGCCGTGCAGGGATGGGTTCAGCCGGACACCCACGCGGCCCAGGTCGACTACCTCATCCAGTTCATCCAGTATATCGAACAGAATGCGGGCGCGATTTTCCACCGATCCGCCATACTCGTCGGTGCGTTTGTTGGCGTTTTTGCTGAAAAACTGCTGGAGCAGGTACCCGTTGGCACCGTGGAGTTCAACGCCGTCGAAACCGGCTTCGAACGCGTTGACGGCCCCCTTCCGAAAATCGGCCACGGTGCGTTCGATGTCGGCCAGTGTCATCGGTTGCGGAGCTTCCGAAGGCTTGAACCCTTCGGCCGTGAATACCTGCTGACTGGGATTGACATCGGATGGGGCAAGCGGCTTATCGCCCTCGTGCAGGTCAGGGTGGGAATAGGCACCGGTATGCCAGAGCTGGGCGAAAATGGTGCCCCCCGCCTGATGTACGGCGGCCGTTGTCAGCTTCCAGCCGTCGATCTGCTCCGGCGTGTAGATGCCCGGTACGTTGATGACACCCACCGCTTCGGGGCTGATAAATGTGCCTTCCGTAATAATCAGGCCTGCGGTAGCCCGCTGCCGGTAGTATTCAGCGGTCAGTTCGGTCGCCACGTGTCCGGGGTTGCTGGCGCGGCTGCGGGTCATGGGTGCCATCACCATCCGATTCGATAATGTCAGCCCGTTCAGGGTGTACGGCTCGAAAATTAATGTATCTGTCATTGCGTATCCGCCATTGAAGCGGTAAATTTGCTTGCATTATGCAAGTGCAAATGTAGATACGCTTACTTGCAAAACGCAAGTGACTTGGCAAAAAAAGTTTATGACAGCTAAAAAGAGACGATCGGACTGCCCCATCAGCTCCTCGCTCGACATTTGGGGGGATAAGTGGTCGCTGCTGATTGTCAGGGACCTCATGTTTTCAAGGCAGTGTACCTACGGGGACTTTCTGAAGTCTGAGGAGAAAATTGCCACCAATATTCTGGCGAGCCGCCTTCAGATGCTGGAAGAGAACGGGGTAATTGCCAGGCTGGACCACCCGGAGAGCAAGGCCAAAGTGCTGTACAAGCTTACTCAGAAAGGCATCGACCTGCTGCCCATAATGACGGAGATAAATTTGTGGGCTGAGAAGTATTTTACGATAAGTGATGCGCAGCAGGCGATCGTGAACGAGATCAAAAAAGACAAAGCGCTCTTTCTACAACGAGGATTAGAGTCGTTGAGCGAAGCCAGCTAATTGCCTCAAATCTGCCTAAAAAAGTCTCCAGTCAAATGGAGCAGATCCAGGCGTAACGTCAGGCAGTTGTAAAGTTGCCATCCGGCGTCAGCCAGGACGCGCCAGCAACGTTACAACTGCCTAACGCTACAACTGACGTTACGCCTTTAGTATCCCGCGTTCTGCACCAGATTCGGATTGGCCTGGGTTTCTTTCAACGGTATGGGCAGGAAGTAATTACGGTCGTTGAACCGGCGTTCCTGCACTGTAGGATACGCGTACTGCAATTTTCCCGACACGTCTTTTGTGATGCTGGCTCCACGTGCGGACAGGTTTTCGGTCGTGTTGGCGATGCGCCACCGCCGGACATCGTAATAGCGGTGTTCTTCATAGGCCAGCTCAACCTGCCGCTCGCGCTGAAGGCGTTCACGCATCTGCGTTTGCGTCAGTCCGGCCGGTAGCGCAGGCATCGATACCCGCGCCCGTACCCGATTGACCGCACTGTACACGCTGGCATCCGGGCCAACGGCTTCGTTCTGGGCTTCAGCATAATTCAGCAGTACTTCACCGAGCCGGAAATAGATCCACGGAGCCTGACTGCCGGTGGCCGACCCCAGATCACGCGATTCGTTGATAAACTTCCGCAGGTAGTACCCCGTTGGCGACGTATTGAACGACTCAGGCCCCTCCGGGCTATCGAGACCACCCGGCCGAAATGTTTCGAGCGTACGACCCCGGTAGGGAGCGCCGTTATACAGCACCGTTGCCGCCAGCCGGGGGTCACGGTTAGCGTATGGATTCTGCGGATCGTAGCCCGAATTAGCCTCGGTGATTGGCCGACCATCCAATGTTTCGTAGGCATCGACCAGCGTTTGCGTCGGTACGTTACCGCCCCAGCCACCGTAGCCGTTCGGCCCGTTCCAGCGTTCGAGGTTCAGAAAACTATCGCCCTGCTGCGCTTCCAGCCGGTTGAAAATCACTTCACTATTGTTGGCCGTCAGAAACAGTTGCCCGTAGGTGGGATAGAGCTGATACGCATTCAGCGCCAGCACTGCCTGAGCCGCCTGCGCGGCAGCCTGCCAGCGTACGGTGCTTCCCGCCGACGTGTACAGTGGCGACGCGGCATAGAGCAACATCCGCGCTTTCAGCGCCAGCGCTGCCCCTTTCGTAGCCCGACCAACGTCAGCACCGGTATACGAAACGGGCAGCAGAGTAGCCGCCTTATCCGCTTCGCTGACCACGAAGCTGATGCTTTCGTCGAGCGTGGCCCGCCGGGTGGCCGCGTAGTCATCGCCAAGCCCGAACGGCTGCGTCAGTAGCGGAACACCACCGTAATTGCGCACCAGATCGAAGTACCGGAACGCACGCAGGAAGGTCATTTCCCCCGTTAGCCGCTGACGTTGCGCCGAGTCCATCGGTAATGACGCGATCTTCCCGAAAAAGATGTTGCTGTCGCGGATGTAGCGGTAATTCTTGCTCCACGGGTTCATATTACCGTTGTACTCCGTCGGGCCGCTGCTCAGAATGGCCAGATTCGACGGTGTCAGCTCGCCTTTGTTGATGGCCCACATGCCATAGTCGTGGCTGAACAGCGATTCGTCGGACGCCGACGCCCACATTAGTTCGTCGCCGTTCCAGTTGAAGCCGAAGCTCAGGTCGCGGTATTTCGAGTTGACGAACGTCTGCACTAGTGCGGCATCGGTCCAGACGGCATCCTCGCTGATCCGGTCGATGGGCGCTTTGTCCAGCAAATCGTGCGAGCAGGAGAAGAGAAAGAGCGAAAGAGTGAATAAGTGAAAGAGCGGAAGTACACGGGGCCGTTTCATTTGACTGAGGGGTAGTAAATATGTGATGAAGCAGTAGAGTAACAGAGTGTTGCGCGACGGCTAAATCGCTCTTTCACTCATTCGCTCTTTCGCTCGTTAGAATCGTGCGCTGAGGCCGAGGTTGTAGATACGCTGCTGCGGGTAAAACCAGCCCTGTGCCGAGCCGCCTTCGGGGTCGATCGTTTTGAGTTGGTCGAACGTCAGCAGGTTGAATCCGCTTGCGTAGACGCGCAGCGACTGAATCCTGACTTTGTCGAGCAGCGTCTTCGGCAGGTTGTAGCCAATCTGCACGTTTTTCAGCCGCGTAAAAGCCGCATTTTTCAGCCAGTAGGTGTTTTGGTACACGCCGTTGACACTGTTCAGCATTTCGCTGGCGACGCGGGGAAACGTCCCGTCGGGGTTCGTCGGACTCCAGCGATTGGCGGCATCCTGCGCGAAGAAATTACCCGTCGACCCCGACTCCAGCAACAGGTATTGCGATACGTGAGCCTGCCCCTGCACCAGAATGTTCAGGTCGATACCGCGCCAGCTCAGATTGATCGGGACGCCGTACACGATCTCGGGAACGTTGCTGTAGCGGGGCCGGATGCGGTCGTTGGCATCGATTACGCCGTTGCCGTCCACATCTTCCAGCTTGATGTCGCCCGGTCCGGCACCCAGCACATGCGGGGAAGCATCGACTTCGGCCTGCGTATGGAAAATGCCTAGGCTCCGGTACAGCAACCCGCCGTAGCTGGGATCGCTGATCGACTGCCCGGTTTGTTGCTGGTACGTCGGCAGACCCGACACCTCATCCAGAAACTGAACCCGGTTGCGCGCATACGTGAAGTTGGTACCAACCGACACGTTGATCGGGCCGTAGGTGTTGTTGTGCGTAATCTGAAAATCGAAGCCCCGGTTGTTCAGTCGACCCAGGTTTTCGTTGGGGAGCACCAGGCCGGTGTAGTCGGGCACCGATACGTTTCGCCGAATCAAAATATCGTTGCGCAGCGTGTTGAAGTAATCGAAAGTCACGTTTAGCTTACCGTCGAACAGCACCCCGTCGATGGCAATGTTGGCCGTTTGCGCCTTTTCCCACGTCACGTTTGGGTTGGGTTCGGTGCTGGCTGTCAGGCCGGGTTGCCGGACAGGCGAATCACCCAGAATGTAGCCGGGATCGAACAGGTACGACGCCAGATACTGGAATTGCGCAATGCGGTCGTTACCCAGCAGACCGTAGGACGCCCGCATCTTCAGGCTATTAACGAACGCCGTACCTGATGTCTTAAACCACGGTTCGTCGGAGATGCGCCAGCCCAGCAACAGCGCCGGGAAGAAACCAAATCGCTGATTGCTGGCAAAGTTCTGCGACCCGTCGTACCGCCCCTGAAATTCGGCCAGATAGCGGTCCTTGAGGTTGTACTGCACCCGGCCGAAGTAATTCTGCCGCGCCGAAGCGAACGGTTGCCCACTGACCCGATCACTTTCACTACCCGCGTAGAAATCGGCAATTTTGGTGCTGACGAAATCACTACGGTACGCCGTAAACAAATCGCTGTTGTAGGTACTCTGCTCGTAGGCCAGAAACGCCGAGAGCCGGTTTGGGCCGAACGAGCGATCGTAGTTGATGCGGCCGTTGAGCGTAATCTGCGTCACGTTGGTTTGCCCCTGCAACAGCCCCGGTACGCTGGGCGGGTTGACCTGCGGCAGGTATTGGCCGGTTGTTGCGCTATAATTGTACGTCGTCCAGGGAATCGACCATTGCTTGTTAAATTGGTAAAGCTTGTCGATAGCCGCAAAACCGTCGATGGAGAAGCCGGGCAGAAACGGCAAATTTTCGCGCAGCCGGAGCGTCGCGTTGATGTAGCCGCGCCGGTCGCGCTGGTAGCCAAGTGCGTCGGTTACCTGTAAGACCGGGTTGCGGCCCTGATCGGTGCCCGACCCCGGCAATCCGTTCGGATACACGGCTACCAGCGTCGGGTAAGCGCGCAACGCGTACCGGAAAATGCGCCCGGCCGAATCGAGCGGGTAGTTGCGGTCTTCCTGCCGCCCGTTCAGATCGAGCCCGACAGTCAGGTTTTTGCCCACGTTAGCATCGATGTTGGCGCGC
The DNA here is from genome assembly GCA_964581865.1 of uncultured Spirosoma sp. GTDB lineage: Bacteria > Bacteroidota > Bacteroidia > Cytophagales > Spirosomataceae > Spirosoma. The sequence continues at coordinate 131,546 of CAZOQC010000012.1, read as the reverse complement.
AGGCTGTACTGATTATAGTTGGCGGTGCCGTTCTTGTAAATACCGTCCTGAAACAGATTGCCAAACGATACCAGATAGCGCACATCATCATTGCCCCCGCTGACACCAATGGTGTGCCGATGCTGGGGAGCCGACGCGCGCAGTATCGTTTTGAGCCAGTTGGTATTCGGATAATTGAGCGGGTCGGAGCCGTCGCGGAATTTCTGGATCTGATCGGCCGTGTACCGCTGATTCAGTCCCCCGCCCGGATTGGCGTAGTACTGAATCTCGTTCAGAATCTGGCCATACGTGGCCGCATCGGCCATTTGCGGCAGGCGCGTGGGCGTCGAAAACCCCTGATTGAAATTATAGGTGATCTGCGGTTTCCCTTTTGTACCGCGCCGGGTCGTTACCAGAATAACGCCGTTGGCCGCCTGCGCGCCGTAGATCGACGCCGACGCATCTTTCAGGACCGATACGCTTTCGACTTCGTTGGGATCGAGCCGATCCAGGCCACCCAGTCGGTTAGCGACCCCGTCGACAACGATCAGTGGGTTCGCATCGCCCAGCGTCGAGCGGCCCCGGATAAAGAACTGTGACCCATCGCGGCCCGGCTCCCCCGACCGGTTCAGGGCAATCAGGCCCGGCGTCCGGCCAACGAGCGAGTTGGCGAGGTTGGGTTGCGGACTCTGCACCAGATCGCGGCCCGACACTTCAGCAACGGCACCCGTCAGCGTCGACCGTTTCTGCGTACCATACCCGACGACAACAACTTCGCTGAGCGCCTGCGCATCCTCTTTGAGCTGAATGGTAAACGATGTCTGCGAACCGATCGGTATTTGCTGCGTAACGTAGCCAATGTAACTGATCGTCAGCGTGGCGTTCCGGTCGCCGACCGTCAGCTGAAAATTTCCGTTGACGTCGGTTGTGGTGCCCTGCGTCGTTCCTTTCTGAACAACTGTTACACCGGGCAGTGCCTCCCCCGTTGTCGTTGTTATGCGCCCGGTGAGCGCCAGTTTTTGGGTAGCCGGCGAACCGGTAGCGGACGTTTGAGCCCGCGCGGTACTCAAGCAAAGGGCGTGGCATGTGCAGAGCAGGCACCATAGGTACCGGGTACGTAAAAAATTGACCATAAACTCGAGTAGTTGACTTGGTTAGTGCCCCCGTAACCCGATGTTTAGTCAGATGTTATTAAAAACTGTACGAGTGGTCAATACCGGGACATACTGAGTAAACGGGCCGCCCGACCAACAGAATCAGCCATATGTGCTGTCTCCGACGGTAGCATCCGGCTGGCACCAATCCTGTCGCTTAGTACAAATAATGCGCGGCAAAACGGGCCAATGCAGTCGGTCAGGGGCCATGCACCGGGCGTACGGCTTTTTCGGGTTATCTTTGTCTAAACGATTTCCGACGACATGGTTGCCGACGCTTCTCCTTCCCCCGACGTTCTGACCCGTTATGAGGCCGTTATTGGTCTTGAAGTGCATTGCCAGCTATTGACGCAGAGCAAAATGTTCGCGGCCGATACCAACGCGTTCGGTGGCGACCCCAACACGCACGTCAGCGTCATTACGCTGGGCCACCCCGGTACGCTACCCAAAGCCAACCGGCAGGCCGTCGAATACGCCGTCCGGATGGGGCTGGCCGTCGGTAGTGAGATTACGCGGCACAACGTCTTTGCCCGGAAAAACTACTTTTACCCCGACCTGCCGAAGGGCTATCAGCTCTCGCAGGACAAAGGCCCAATCTGCGTTGGCGGCACGGTGCCGATCACGGCGAAAGACCCCGTTACGGGCGAGTCGTATCAGACAGCTATTCAACTGGATCACATCCATTTAGAGGAAGATGCGGGTAAGTCAATCCACGACGGCAGCGACTGGACCACGCAGCTGGATTACAACCGGGCCGGTACACCGTTGGTCGAAATGGTAACGGAACCCTGCATACGCACCGCCGACGAAGCGGGACAGTACCTGACCGAAGTCCGGCGGCTGGTGCGCTACCTCGACATCTGCGACGGCAACATGGAAGAAGGCTCCCTGCGCTGCGACGTCAACGTATCGATTCGGCCGGTGGGCGCTACTTATCTCGGCACGAAGGTTGAAGTAAAGAACCTGAACTCGATTCGTAACGTGATGCGGGCCGTCGACAGTGAAATCAAACGGCAGATCGACCTGACCGAGAAGGGCGGGCGGATCATTCAGGAAACCCGCACCTTCGACGCCAATACGGGCCTGAGTGCGGGCATGCGGGAAAAAGAAACGATGAACGACTACCGGTATTTTCCCGATCCTGATCTGGCTCCGGTCGTCATTTCCGACGCGTGGCTGGCCGACATCGAAGCGGCCATGCCAATGCTCCCCTCGGCTCGCTTTGCCCATTTTACCAGTCAATACGGCCTGCCCGATTACGACGCGGCCCTGTTGACGGATGCGAAAGAACTGGCCGACTACTACGAGGCAACCTGCGCGGCCCTGCCTGCCGATCACGTCGGCCCGGCGGCTTACAAAGCGGTGTCGAACTGGATCATGGGGCCTGTGAAGGGGCAGCTCAACGAAAAAACCCTGCGCGACCGGCAGTTCCCGGTATCAACTCTGCAACTGGCCGCACTGATCGGCCTGGTGCTGAACGAAACACTTAGTCAGACAGCCGCCCAGCAGGTATTCACGCTGCTGCTGGCCAGCCCCGATGCCAGCCCCGCCGACCTCGCACAACAGCACGGACTGATTCAGAATCGCAATACCGATGCGCTGCAAACGTTGGTAGAGAGCGTATTGGCTGACTGGCCCGACAAGGTAGAGCAGTACCGAAAAGGTAAGAAAAACCTGCTCGGCATGTTTGTTGGGGAGGTTATGAAAAAGTCGAAAGGCTCAGCCGACCCTAAGCTAGTTAATCAACTTGTCGTCAAGACACTACAGTAATCATGAAACGAATTACAGGCATTGCCGTGGGGCTACTGGCTTCTTTTGCCGCCCTGGCGCAGGGAACGAAGCCCTTTACGGTAACCGGCACGGTCAAACGAGCGACGCCGGGCAGCTATATCTATCTGGAAACGAACGGACAACCTACCCGTAAAGTCGATTCTGCGAAGATCGACAACAGCAACGCGTTTACGCTGAAAGGCAACGTTGCCAACGGGGGCGAAGTGCTGGTGCTGAACGTTGGGGGTAATCAGAAACTGGCGTTGCTGGCTGAAGGCGGAGAAACGTTCAATGTCGTGGCCGATGGCTTCAAGATGAATGCCCGGACTGGCGAAGTAGGCAAGGCTACCGTGACCGGCTCCAAAAACATGGAGTACTATGACAGACTGATGACCCTGCGCAACAGCATGGAGTCGCGGGTGGCGGTCTGGAACAAGCAAATTGCTACGGCAACGGAAAAGAAAGACAGCAAACGCATCGCTCAGATCGAGGATGAATACCAGAAGGCCGAAGTAGACGTGGTCAACAAGGTAAAAGCGATGCTACCCGACATGGGCACGTCGCTGGTGTCGCTGTTTGCGCTCAACTTTATCAATATCGAGAGCGATTTCGCCACGTACGACCAACTGGCGCAGCGGTTTGAAAAAGAAAACCCGAACAGCCCACACGCGCAGGCACTCATCGGCCGCGTTGCCCGAATCAAAGGCGTGATGGTCGGCTCGGTGGCCCCGGAAATCGCCCTGACCGATACAACCGGCAAAGCGGTGGCGCTCTCGTCGCTACGGGGTAAGTACGTACTGCTCGACTTTTGGGCGAGCTGGTGCGGACCATGCCGGGCCGAGAACCCCAACGTGGTGCGGATGTACAACAAGTTCAAGGACAAAGGTTTTACGATTTACAGCGTCTCGCTCGACCGCACCAAAGGCGAGTGGGAACGGGCCATTCGCAACGATAACCTGCCCTGGACGCACGTATCGGACCTGAAATTCTGGCAGTCAGCTGCCGCGCAGCAGTATGGCGTTCAGGCAATTCCGGCCACGTTTCTGCTCGATAAAGACGGCAAAATCATCGCCAAGAATCTACGGGGTGATGCCCTCGAAGCCAAGCTTGACGAAGTGTTGAAATAGCCGCGTCGTCTTTCGTATTTTTGCCGGGTCAGGTCGTACAGCCTGACCCTTTTTTGTGCCCTTTCAACTAATTTTTTGTCATACCGACGCAGGACCGGTATGACAAAGTTATCTTCATCAACCGACGATTCCGTTACGACGTTTTTACCCCACTTAGTTTTATGAAAATCGCAATTGTCGGTTGTGGCAACATGGGCATGGCGTTCGCCAAGTCATTTTTACAATACAACCTGGTATCGACCGAAGATCTGCTGCTGATCGAAAAAAGCGCCGACCGGTCGGCCAGTCTGAAGCAGGAGAAAGCGGGCGTAGTGGTCGATACGATTAGCCCCCGCGTTGGCGACGTCGACCTGATTATTCTGTCGGTAAAGCCGCAGGATTTTAACAGCGTGTACGAAGCACTGCGCGACGTTATCCAGCCAAATCAGATGGTTTTATCGATTATGGCCGGTATCCCGATCGGGCAAATTCAGGAAAAGCTAAACCACAAACTAGTCGTTCGGGCCATGCCCAACACGCCCGCCATGCTGGGCATGGGCATTACCGGCTTTACGGCTGCCAGGGAGGTTGATATGAGTAGCCTGCGTCGGGTTGAGAACCTGATCAATGCTACCGGCCGGTCGATTTTTCTGGACGATGAAGCGATGCTCGATGCCGTAACGGCCCTTAGCGGCAGTGGTCCGGCTTATTTCTATTACGTCGTCAAAGCGATGATCGACGCCGGGCGGCAGATGGGCTTCGACGATGCGGTATCGGCCTTGCTGGTCAAGCAGACGATGCTGGGTGCGTACCACCTCATCAACACCGCCGACAAATCGCTGGACGATCTCATCAAGGCGGTAGCCTCGAAAGGCGGCACCACCGAAGCGGCCCTCCGCGCCTTCGAGCAGGGAGACCTTGCCAACACGCTCGTCACCGGTATTAAAGCTGCCCAGCAGCGGGCAACGGAGTTGTCCCAGGGGTAGTTTAAGGTTTGTAGTTTAACGTTTAAGGTTAATCGCACGAATAACGTTAAACGTTAAACTACAAACCTTAAACGCCTGTATAGGTAAACGGCGTGATGGCGCGCAGTTCGGTTTTTACAGCATCGGACACATCCAAACCGTCGATAAATGTACGAATGGTGTCGGCGGTGATTTTCGTGTTCGTGCGGGTCAGGGCTTTCAGGGCTTCGTACGGCTGTGGATACGCTTCCCGGCGCAGAATCGTCTGGATGGCCTCGGCCACAACGGCCCAGTTGTCTTCCAGATCGGCGTTGATAGCCGCCTGATTCAGTTCCAGCTTGTCGAGTCCTTTCAGCAGCGATTTCAGGGCGATCACCGAATGGGCGAAGGGCATACCGATGCTACGGAGTACAGTCGAATCGGTCAGGTCGCGCTGAAGCCGGGAAATGGGTAGCTTACCCGACAGATGCTCGAACAACGCGTTGGCAATACCCAGGTTCCCTTCCGAATTTTCAAAATCGATGGGGTTCACCTTGTGTGGCATCGCCGACGAACCGACCTCGCCTTCTTTCAGCCGCTGCTTGAAATAGTTCATCGACACATACGTCCACATATCGCGGTCGAGGTCAATAAGAATCGTATTCAGCCGTTTAAAGGCGTCGAGCGTAGCAGCCAGCATATCGTAGTGCTCGATCTGCGTTGTAAACTGACTACGAACCATACCCAGGCTTTCGACAAACTGATCGCCGAAGCGTTTCCAGTCTTCGTGTGGGTAGGCAACGGCGTGGGCATTAAAATTACCCGTTGCACCACCGAATTTAGCCGCTGTCGGAATGGTCGCCAGCAGGTGCAGTTGCTTCTCAATCCGCTCGACAAACACGCGAATTTCTTTACCTAACCGCGTTGGTGAAGCTGGCTGACCGTGTGTACGGGCCAGCATCGGTATATCGTCCCACTGATCGGCGAGTTGTTGCAGCCGCTGATACACCTGCCGGTACAACGGTTCGATTTCCACCGACCGTGCTTCGGCCAGCGACAGTGGAATGGCCGTATTGTTGATGTCCTGCGACGTCAGTCCGAAGTGGACAAACTCCAGATACGGCTCAACGGGCGAACCGCTGAGCTTTTCCTTGATAAAATATTCAACCGCTTTAACGTCGTGATTGGTCGTTTTTTCGATGTCTTTGATCCGCTGCGCGTCGGCTTCGGAGAACTGCTCGTAGATAGCCCGAAGCACCGGAAACTGGTCGGGCGTTACAGCCGCCAGCTGCGGCACCGGCCATTGGCAAAGCGCGATAAAGTACTCTATTTCGATCCTGACGCGGTAGTGAATCAGGCCAAATTCGGAAAAATAAGGAGCCAGTGCCTCGACCTGACGGCGGTAGCGGCCATCGACGGGCGAGATAGCGGTAAGTGGTGATAGGTTCATTGAAGCGGGAAGAACAAGGCGCAAAGGTACACAACCCCACTTACAACTGCTTTAGATAAACCAGCGTCTGTGGTACCTGTTGGGGCGCGGCCGGGCTTTCGTCTTCGATGTACAAGTGGTCTACCGATGTATTCCGGGCTGCTTTCAAAATGGCTGGCATATCGAGTTGGCCGGTGCCCAGCACCACCGAATTTTCCGGAGCCAGCTTACCCTGATCGTTACCCGCGACGCCCTTCCGCACGTCTTTGAGGTGCATCAGCCGGAAGCGTTTGGGGTACTTCGCCAGCAACCCCGCTGGATTCTGCCCCGGCAGAAACGTCCAGGCAATGTCCATCTCGAAGCTCACATAATCAGGATTCGTCTGTGTAACGATGTAGTCGAACAGCGTTCCCGACTCATAGGGGTGAAACTCGTAGCCGTGGTTGTGGTAGCAGAACGTCAGCCCCTGCGCCCGCGCCAGTTTCCCGAACTGATTGAAATCGGTAATCGCTTTCTTAGCCACTTCGGGCGACAGTTCGCCTTCGTGCGGAATCCAGGCGACGCGCACGTATTGCACGCCCAGCGTCTTTGCCCGCGCCAGTACCGAGTCGGGTTGCTTGATAATATCGTCGTAGTTGACCCCGTAGCTGCTGCACCTGATGCCCCGCTGATCGAGCATGGCCCGCATCGCCGGGGCCGTTTGCCCGAACAGGTTCGACAGTTCGAGGTCGGTAATGCCCAGCGACTTTATCATGTCGAGCGTGCCCGGTACATCCTTGCCAAAACTGTCACGAAATGTGTACGACACCACGCCGGGCGTTTTGCGAACGAGTTTGCCGAAAGGCTGCGCCTGGGTGGTCAGCGTGAGGAAAAAGAGAAAAGCAGTCAGTGCGTTGCGGAGCATAGCGTCGTCGTTATGCTGACACAAGGCAAACGACTGCTTTTTCTAATCAGAACGGGTTCAGGTAAACCCCTACGCCCAGCCAGAAAACAGTTTGGTTTTCATATTGGCTGTACGGGCGAAAGCCGGAATACGTTTCGGCGAGAAAAGTCAGATTATTAGCCGTCCGGCCAACCTCAACCCCGACCCCAGCGTGAATGCCCGGCCGGAATTCCGTTTCCTGAAAAAACTTCACGTCGACTCCACCAACCAATCGGGCGGCCTGCTGCGATGGTTTTTTATAGAACGCCCCAAACTGCGCACTCAGCGGCTTGCGTTCTTCCGGTTTCCGCAGCGTAATGCCGATGCCACCGTACAATCGCCAATCGCGGATCGTCCGCGAGTAAAGGGCATCGAGTTGTTCGTAGTTCACCGAATTGGTGGATGGGGCCGTAATCCGATTGCGATAGATGTAGTCATCGCCGAGGTGCGACGACAGATGGTACACCCGGAAACGGTAATTATTGTCGCCCCGGCGCAGGTTATACTGAATACTGACTTTGTAGTCAGTATTCATGATCTGCCGACGCTGATACCGCGCCACCTGATCGAAATACACTTCAAACTGGGTGAACGACGCCAGATCAAGTACGATTTCCTCAGACCGGCCGGGTGCCGTCGTGCGCCGGTAAAACGGCTTGTTGAACCCAAACGCAAACGGGACAATACTACCCACATACCGTTCGCTGTTGATAAGGTACATCGGCAATACGCTTCCGTAGGTCTGCGCTTCGAGCGGGTCGAGCAGGATAGGATCGAACAGATGACCGCGTGGTAAAAACTCCTTACGTGGGCGACTTTCGGCCGGATCGACACCCGCGACGACATTACCCGCTGAGTCGGTAACGGGGGAAGCAGCAGCCGGACGGGGGCGCTTTACGCGTTCAGGCCGGACACGCTCGGGTTTAGGCGATGCAACCGGAGCGGGCGTCGGCGCAGCGGTCGGTGTGGGCTGGGGCTCAACAACAGCGGGTGTATTTTCCCGCTTCCGCCGTTCGCGCTCTTCCCGGCGCGAGGGTTTGGCTACTGCCGGAGGAGCGGCTGGCGTCGGCGCAGTAGTCACCGTCGGCGTTGGGGCAGGCGTTGGCGCGGTAGTCGGTCGAGGGCTCACGGTACCTTCTTTCTCGGCCTTACGCGCCTGCCGTTGCCGTTCTTTCTCGGCTTGCCGCGCTTCGTACTCGCGTTGCTTCTGCGCCCATTCGGCCCGAATCTGCCGTTCGCGCTGTATTTCGCGATCATTCTTTTCTTTTTGTCGCTGCTCGGCCGGCGTCAGCGTACGCGAGGCCGGTGGGGTGGTCTTCGGTGCCTGCTGCGCCCATACCGACAACGTCATCGGTATGGTCAGGCAAAGCATCAGTACACGTTTTGTCATACAGGATGGAAAAAAGGTCGCCCGGTGTAGCGACCTTCATGGTTACGATTTTAGCGCTGCGTAGTTTTTGTAGAAATACGGAATCGTTTCGATTCCCTTGAAAAAGTTGAACAGGCCGTAGCTTTCATTGGGCGAGTGCAGCGCATCGCTGTCCAGCCCGAAGCCCATCAGGATTGATTTGATACCCAGTTCCCGCTCGAACAGCGCCACGATGGGAATACTGCCCCCACCCCGCGTCGGGATCGGTTTCTTACCCCACGCGTCTTCAAACGCTTTGCTTGCCGCTTCAAACTCAACCGAATCGGTGGGCGTCACATAAGGCAGACCGCCGTGGTGCGGGCGCACCTGTACGGTCACACCAGCCGGAGCAATTGCCGTAAAATGCTTCGTGAACAGCGCGGTGATTTCGTCGGGCGTTTGGTTGGGTACCAGCCGCATGCTGATTTTGGCGAATGCTTTTGAGGGCAGCACCGTTTTGGCTCCTTCACCCGTATAGCCGCCCCAGATACCATTTACGTCCAGCGTTGGCCGGATCGACGTGCGCTCGTTGGTCGAATACCCCGCTTCACCCGCCACGTCGGCAATGGCCAGATCCTGTTTGTAGTCGTCCAGCACAAACGGTGCTTTCGCCAGTTCGGCCCGTTCAGCATCGCTCAGGTCGACCACGGCATCGTAAAATTCAGGTATCGTGATGCGCCCCTGCTCGTCGTGCAGCGACGCAATCATTTTCGCCAGTGCGTTGATCGGGTTCTGCACACCTCCGCCGTACACGCCCGAATGCAGGTCACGATTGGGACCGGTTACCTCGACCTCGACATAGGACAGACCGCGCAGGCCCGTTTCGAGCGAGGGAGCATCGTTGGAAATAATGCTTGTGTCCGAGATCAGGATAACGTCAGCCTTGAGCATGTCGCGCTTTTCAGTCACGAACGTACCGAGGTGATCCGAGCCAACTTCCTCTTCGCCTTCGATCATCACCTTCACGTTGCAGGGCAGGCCATCGGTCGCCAGCATCGTTTCGATGGCTTTGATGTGCATATAGAACTGCCCCTTGTCGTCGCAGGCTCCCCGCGCGTAGATGCGCTCGTTGCGGATCGTCGGCTCGAACGGGGGCGACAGCCAGAGTTCGTAGGGGTCAGCGGGTTGCACGTCGTAGTGACCGTAAACCAGCACCGTCGGGCGGGCGGGGTCGATCAGTTTTTCTGCGTAAACAACCGGATGGCCCGCCGTTTCGAATAATTGAGCGTTGTCCAGCCCGGCAGCAGCCAGTTTATCACGGACGTATTCGGCCGCCCGGCGGACGTCGCCATTGAACGATGAATCGGCCGACACCGAGGGAATACGGAGCAGTTCGAGCAGTTCGTCCAGAAAGCGCTGTTTGTTGGCTTCAAGGTATGTTGTCATACGGTCAGTAGTCAATATCGCTGCGTTGCCAGCCGATTGGACGGGCACAGCAAAAAAATTCGCCCCGAAGGTACGCAACTTTTGCGCAACGCCGGGGCGACAGAATAAGAAGCATTATGTATGCCAGCTACGCGCGTTTCTTCTTCAGCTGAATCAGAATCGTGCGGCTTTCCTGCCCCTGCCACAGCCGACGAATATTCTTTTTATGCGTCAGCACTACGAGCAAAAACATGATGAAACCAAAAATAATCAGTAGCGGGCTTTCCTTCTGACCAAAAATTTGCAACAGTAGCAGCACCGGAAAAGCCAGTGCCGCCAGAATAGACCCAAGCGACACATACTGCGACGCGATCACAACCAGCAGGAAGATACCGATGCAGATCAGCGCCATTTCGGGATGAATGGCGAGCACCATACCCAGTAGCGTAGCGACGCCCTTACCACCCCGGAAACCAGCAAAAACTGGATACAGATGGCCCAGTACCGCAACGACACCGAACACGATTTCGAACGTCAGAATTTCGCCGTTGGTGATAACATCGGAAAACCAGAGAATTGATGATAAAGTAGCGGCTGTGTACCCCTTCATCACGTCGACCAGCATCACAATCGTTCCGGCCCGCTTACCCAGTACCCGGAAGGTATTCGTGGCACCGGCATTACCGCTGCCATGCTCTCGAATGTCGACGCCGAAAAATCCCTGTCCGTACCAAACCGCTGTCGGAATTGATCCGAGCAGATAAGCGACCACCGTAGTGGCGATAATAATCAGAACGTTCATGAATTTGGGTAAGTGACCGGTTGCTCGATAGTATAACCGGTTAATCGCGTACTTGTAACCTCAAAGCTACGGTTTTTCTGCCCGTAGACCAATTTATACCCTTTTGCGGGGTCAGCCGATTCAAAAATCTATGGATTTTGTCTACTTCCCGCCCACAATAACCTCCTGCAACTGATCGGGGTTGAGGTATCGAGTCGCCATCGCCCGAATATCGTCCGGACTGACGGCCCGGATATGCTGGATGTATGTCGTCAGGAAATCGGCCGGTAACCCATCAAACAGAATAACCTTGTAGCGGTCAGCAATTTCGAAGGGGGTGTTGAGCGACCCGACAAACTCACCTGACATGTAATTCTTTACCGTTTCGAGTTCGTCGGCCCCAACCGGTTCAGTCTGCAGCTGACGGATTTCTTTATGAATTTCGTCCAGCGTTTCCTGGGTGTTTTCGCGCTTCACGTCGGTCCCGATCAGGAAATAGCCATCGCGTCGGAATGAGGGCATATTCGAGGAGATACCGTAGGTAAAGCCTTTTTCCTCCCGAATATTTTTCATTAGCCGCGAGCCGAAATAGCCGCCCAGCACTTCGTTGGTTACCAGCATCCGGAAGAAATCGGGGTGCGACCGCGTAAATAACCGCCGACCCAGCCGTATCGATGACTGCACACTATCTTCTTTTTCCGACAGCGTCGGGGCCGTCGCATGGGGGAGCGGGGGGATACTGACATCAGCCAGCGTTTCGTGCGTAATCGGTAGCTGCCCCAGCGTTTTGTTGATGTAATCAACTTCGACCTCCGACGCCTGACCAGCCAGCAGGATTTGAAACGGGCGGTTTTTGATAACCCGTTCGTAGAAAGTCACCACGTCAGCCTGCGTCAATTGCTCGACAGCGTCGGGATTCTGACTACGCCCGTACGGATGGGTCGACCCGAATACCTTCGCCCGGAACAATACGCCAGCCAGGTATGCATTCTTTTCGTAGTTGATGCGCAGGTTCTGCATCGTGATATTACGCAGGTCGTCCAGTTCCTTCTGCGGAAAGGTCGGCTCGGTAATCATCTCGCTCAGCAACGGCAATACGTTCGGCAGGAACTTCGTCAGGCAATAGACCACAACGCTGGAGCGATCGGGACCACTATTGAGTTCGAGAAACGCGCCGTAGCCGTCGAAATATTCGCTGATCTGCGCCGATGCGCGCCCGGGGGTACCTTCGCTCAGCATTTTCAAAGCAAAGAACCCCGACGTCGGGGTCTGTTCATGCCAGGTGCCCGCGTCGAAAATACACTCCAGTCGTAATACAGGCTGGCCGGGGATATCGATCAGGTTGAGCCGCACACCATTGTCGAGCGTGTACGGCTTGAGTAGTGGCAGGCTAACGGTCTGAATCGATTGAAATGCGGGTGGTTGGGTTCTGTCGAGCAGCATAGTTGTGAAGGGTGTCCCGGCGGTGTCGGGCGGGGCAACGGTTTGGCTATATATGGCAATTGGGCAAAAGAGCCGCCGATCCTGGGTGGCCCTTTTGCCCAATCAATTGATAATGCGTGTACGTTATTCTTCGTTTTCGTCGACACTGACGTCGTTATTACCGACAGTACGACTAGGGAAATTCACGATCAGCGACAGACGGAAGGTGTTGGCCAGCGGGTTACCCTGCTGTACCGGCAACAGGTACGAGAAATCGACACCGAACTGTTGTGCCAGCCGCAGACCGATACCGGTCGTTACGTACTTGCGTCCGCCCTTCTGGGCCGACTCGTTGAAATAACCAGCCCGCACAGCAAACTGCTCATTGTACCAGTATTCAATACCGGTCGAGATCGTAACCTCTTTCAGTTCTTCACTAAATCCGCCCGGCGCATCGGCAAACGAGCCAAATACTGAACTGAAGTAGTTGTTGGTGTTGGCACTTCCGTTTGGCGTCGGCACCATCAGCTTATTGAAGTCGACCAGGAAGTTGAATTTGTTGTACTGATCGGCATAGTACGTCACGGTCGTACCCAGACGCAGGTTGGTCGGGATGTAATACCGCTCCAGCCCACCGTAGTTCAGCCGACCGCCGAGGTTAGACAACATGGCGCCGAACGCCCAGCCCAGCCCTTTACCGGTTGAATTGTCGCGCACTTCGTTGCGGTAAAACGCGCTGATGTCAGCGGCCGCCGTCGCACCCGGCTGTATTCCGTAGACCGAAGCCCCGGCTGCCAGATTCGAGTTGAGGTATTTAAGGTTTACACCCAGCGAGAAATTCTGCGAGAGCCGTTGCGAGTACGACGCCGTCAGGGCGTATTCCCGTGAGTTATACGTACCCGCCTGCGTACCGTTGGCCGTTGTGAAGTTGACAGTACCCAGGTCAAAGTACACCAGCGACCCGCCAATCACGGAGTTTTTACCAAGCCTGGAGTACGCAGCCAGATTGGTGTAATACATATCGCCAATCAGTTCGCGCAGCCAGGGGGTATACGAGACAACACCACCTGCCTTTTGCTTGGCAAACACCAGCTTCGATGGATTCCAGAAGATAGCGCTCGCGTCGGCATCGCCCAGGGCTACACCAGCTTCACCTAATGCACCAGAGCGGGCATCGGGTGTGAAATTCAGGAACGGAACGGCAGCGGTGGGAACGTTAAGGGCCTGCCCGGCAAGGTTTACTTTCGTGCTTTGTGCCTGAGTGGTAGCGACAACAAAAACGGGACTGCAAATGCCAAGTAGAATACGAAAAAATTTGCGCTTCATACAGAGTGTGTTGGTGGCAACAGCGACTGACGATGATGAGGAAAACAGCCCTGAACGGCCAAAAGTACTAGGATTCGTTGGTTAGAAAAAACAGTCTATCAGGTTGGTTAGCGCAGCAACAATAACCGGCCACTCGTTTGGGTTGTCGACCCGTCGGCCCCGGACCGCAACTGCACCTGATACAGATACGTACCATTCGGCATGACCTGTCCAGTGTTGCTTTGTCCGTTCCAGCTACCCAGTTCAACCGAACCCGCGCAATAGTTGCATTGATTCCGTTGCTGACTGATCAGCTGGCCAGTTATACCATATATGCTCAGTGTCCAGTCGAGCGACTCACCGGGCCGGTTATGCGTGGCCGTCAGCGTCGACTGCGTACTGATTGGGTTAGGCACGGCCTGCACCGTTTGAATGGTCAGACCTGGCTTTTCAGAAACTATTAAAGCCAACGCGCGCTCCGCTGGATTATTGCTTGTATCCCACGCTTTCACCCGGACGGTATATTGCCCCGGCGACAGGTTTGTGAAGGTGTATGCAGCGGTTCCCTGCCGTCCATCGGTACCGGTGGCAACGTAGTAATCGTTCAATACAACCGGCGACTGACCAGCGATCTGTGCCGTCAGTTCGTGGCCCAGCCCCGCCCTGGCGATGTTGATTCCGGTGTCGTCACTTACCTGTACCCGGAGTGTTACGGCTGGTCCTGCCACGCGTACCGACTCGCCATCGGGCACCCCACCGTCGACGGCCAGTTGCACGACCGGCGGCTGGGTATCAGCGGCAGCGGATATACTTCCTCCCCCAACCATCAGGCTATCGTAACTTCCCAACGCGTCGAGCAGGCTATCGGCCTGAACAGCGTAGAGGTACACTTTAGCCCGCCCAACGGTATAGTCAATATCTTTCGGCATGGTAAACCGGGCCGTAAACTGGCCGTTGTGCACGGGCACCTGCCCCACAAACAGCGTGTTCGCATACGCCCGGTAACTCATCTTAGCACTTTCTGTGCCGAGGGTGGTCAGTGTCGTGGGTTTGTCGTACAAAACCAGTCGCAGGGTACCGGTGAACGACGACAGCAGTTGTCCTTGACTCCTGACTTCCCCCGCCAGTTCAACCGGTTGTAAAGCCCGCAGCGTGTCGGTCAGGCCATTAGTCAGGGTGTGATTATTTACGCGAGTCAGCGCGGCCTGCATCTGCGGGTAAGCCAGTCGCATCGACGGATCGCCGAGCAGAGCAAAATTCCGGTTATTTACGTTACTCAAACTGCGATTTTTGGTGGCCTTCATCATATCACCCAATCGCGGCATCCCCCCATCGACCGGCCGAAATACCGACCAGAAAAAAGCCGAATCAACCAGCATATTGCTATTGGCGTACACGGGTCGGGTGGTCGTCAGCAAACCGATGGCCCCGCCCTTGTCGCTCAACAACGCCTGTTCGGCACCTGACACCAGACTGGGGTCATCGTAGCGGCCAAACTGGCAAGTGGCGGTTACAAAAAACGGATACCGTCGGTTTGTCCAGCTCTGAATATCCGCTCCGGTTACAATCTGCTCCTCGGCCAGCACTGCTTCGCCCCCGTGTCCGTTGTAATTGATAATGAGTCGGCCATCCTGAACAGCCTTGTTAATCATCTGCTCAACGATCGGTGCTTTAGGCCCTAGGGCCGTTACCTGCTGCGGATACGAGTCGAGAAACAACCGCTCCGGCTCATACGTTGGCGACTGCCTTTCGATCTGTCTGGCGAGATTATCCGCGTCGGATTGATGCAGGTTATAATCACCATCGTCGGCAATCAGCATCACTTTCGTCTGCCAGTCGCCCCGCTGCGTCTGATCGGTGCTGTAGCGTATCAGTTTATCGACAACGGTTTTCGCTTCGTAAGCCGACTTCACGGGCAATCGGCCAATCCCCAGATCAATCAGGTAATTACCCTGATCCGTTTCGGGCCATTCGCCTTCGCCGGTACCCATGAAGCCAAAGTAGTCATCGGATGAATAGCTCGTTACCGGATGCAGCGACTCACGGCTCTCGTAAACGGGGATCGTATTGGCCAGTTCGGCCGGGCTCAGCAGGCGGCTGATATTTCGATAATCGTAGGTAGCATCACCCATCAACAACAGATAGCGTAGTCGGCCGGGTTGTTTCCGGTAAAAATAACGGGCGGCATCGCGAATGGCAGTGGGGTCAGGCTGGCCCGAACCAAACTCGTTGTACACCTGCTGCGCCGTCACGACCAGCACAGTCAGGTTATCATGGCTTTGCCGAAACGCGGCCAGTCGGTCGGCCTCCGATTTCCAGGCACCTGCTGTCACAATCAGCAGATCAGGCGCGTTCTGGGCGTGCAGATTTTGCGTATCCATCACCTGAACCGACGCAGGAGGCTGTAACTGGTTACTCGTAAACAGCAGGTAATCGCTCAATGGTCCGGTTTGCCAGCGGGCTTCGGCCGCTTCGTTGAGCACGTATCCCTGCCCCGTTGGCACGAGCGGATTTGTCACGTTCCATACCCGTAATGTGTTGACAGCCTGCTGTACAGCGACCAGCCCACCCGACAGTCGACGAGCCCAGGTCAGTGTAGCAGGCATTTGCAAGGCACGCTGCCACTCAACGCCCACGTAATCCAGGTAAGCCTGCGCCGATGGATTCCCCCGTTTCAGAAAAGATGCGGTAACCTGTAGCGCCCTGTTATCACGAATCGCATCGATTCGGAATGTGTCGCTGCGACTCTGCCCCCGAAAATCGTACTTAGCCCCTGATATCGTGGGTATATCGAGTAACCCAGCCCGCTGACCGTTTACGGCCAGTGCAAACTGCGTTGGTGAATCAGCACCCACGACCACGCCAAGCCGCAGCCGGACGGGTGTATTCGCCACGAATCCCGACGGGTCGAGCGTAATTGTTTTCGCCGTATCGAGGGTCATGAATTCACCCAGCCACTCGCGCCCGGAATGCAACGAGGGATCGGGTGCTATCGATGGAATCTTCTCTTTGTCGAGTTCGTGGAATTGATAGTCAGCAAACGTAGTGACGGTTGGCGTACCGCTCACGTTTCCCGCCGATTTGTCGGTGATGCGTAAGCCAGCGGCTGTACCAATTGTCAGAAAATAAAACGTTGTATCGGTGTAAACGTTGGTTTGATGAACGAATCGTCGAGCGGTCGAATCGTAACGGATCGCGTGTGGGCTTTGCCCGAAGAAAAGCAGGGCATCATCCGCATCGAAACGACCATCACTTTCGCCCGTCACCTGAATCGCATTTTCGGTCAGATCGGCCGCGCGGGGCATCGCGTTCGATTGCGGCAGCATCGCACCGCCATTACCGTACAGACGCAGCAGCCTTGGATCAGCCTGGGCGAACGCTGGATTGAGTCGCGCGAGCGTAGACTGGTCAAGGCGATACACGCCCGACTGCACCACGCCGATTTTCACCCAAAGGCCCTGCCTGAGTACCGATTCTACCGGCGCACTACTTTGCGCGTAGCCGTTGAGCCTGCTGATCACCAACAGACTTACACAAAACCACCGAAGATTAAGCCAGTTCCACCAACGCATGCGCCACCACTGTGTAGGACTTCCCCGACGCCAGTTCTTTACAAACGACACGCGTTCGGCGCAACGTACCCCGAACGTACTTCTTTTTATTAAACGTGAACATTGCTCCTTCGGCCATGTCGCGTAGCATTACGCCAGCTACCGCAGGAGATCGATCAGATGCCGTGTCGAGCTGTCGCAACGCCAGAATCAGTGCGGTATCGCTATGAGTTGTAGCAGCCGGCTTTCGCAGGTACTGCTGTAGCGGTTCCAGCACGGCAGGGGGAAACACAGTCTCTGTCAGCACGGGTTGCATTAGTTGCTGAAAGGCCTGCTGCCAGGCCGGGCCATGCGGAGCCGTTGGCCGACGGACGTGTTTATGCACATGCGCATGAGCCACTTCGTGCACATAGGTGATTAGAAAACGCCACGGATTCAGATCAGCGTTGACCGTAATTTGTGTCCGGCCATCAGGCCAGACCCGAAAATCACCCAGTCGTGACCGGCGGGACCGTGCCAGCCGAAACGCAAAGCCGTACGTCTGGTGAAGATGCTGGCAATAAGCAGCGGCCGGGGCTGGCACAAGCGTAGTAAATGAATTTGTCAACGTGTATAAATGCGAAAAGCCTTATAAAAATAAGGCTTTTCGCGGACTTTCTGACTGGCACTAATTACTTCGCGCTGTCGGCAACGGCAGACGCCGATTCAGTGGTCGTTACCGTCGTCGACATGGCCGAATCCGTTGCCATCGTGGTCGTGTCGGTCGACATCGTCGTGGTCATCGAATCGGTGGTGGTCGCCGTTTCTTCAGTCTTAGGCTTGCTTTGGCAGGCAGCGAATGTCAGCGTGCTACCGATAAACAGGAGAGCGAGAACTTTTTTCATTTGTTATGGCAGGTAATTAAGTGAAGTCGCAAATATAACGCCTTTCGGGAAAGTGCAAAAAAAACAGAAGCCAGCGCACCTCTAGTGCGCTGGCTCATTGAATAATCTAATTTCGTTTTATACGAATCGAAGAAACGCTTACCGATTCCGGGAACGAATTTTATCGTAAACGCCCGTGCTACGGAATGTAAGTAGCTTATGTCCGAAATAATTAGCCAGGAAGCTCATGCCCATCCCGACGACATGCGACCCTTTTTCGCGGGCCCACGGCGGCAGATCGGGAAACAATGGGTTGGCTACCCACTCCAGCGTGAATTTGGAAACATATACCTGGACAACGAGTGCAACGAGTGCAATGCCCAGAAACTTGATTAATTCCCGGCCTGTATTCCCGGTTTTGTTGGCAGCGAAGGCGTATTTCTTCGTCGGTACAAATGTCAGCACGGTGGCAGTCAGATACCCAAGCAGCACGCTGTTGGCAAACGAAACGCCGAAGTAGCCACGGTATAGAATTTGACTAACGAAATTGATTGATGCGCCGAGCAGAGCCGTCAGAAAGAAGGTGAAAAAGTCACGGTAGTCCCTCGTTTTCGGCGGTTGGATTTCGCTCACGTTCACAGGCTTGGCCGAGCAGATAAGGAGAAGCCGCTCTTCGCTTTTATAAGATGAGATACCACAAAACTACGTATTGCCCTACAAAAATAGGTCAATGTTACGCCATTACTGATACAATGGCATAGCTATACCCCTATCAGAAAAGCCCCTGTAGCAGACCGGGTGCCACGCCCAGCCCGATTGTCAGAATGATCGTCGCAACCAGCACGTACTGGAAAACCGGCGACACCCGAATCGGCTCGGTTGCACCCTCCCGGAAATACATGGCAATGATAACCCGGAAGTAATAGTAGATACCCACCGCCGACATGAGCACGGCCACCACCAGCAGCCAGATTTGCCCGTGGGCGACGGCGGTCGAAAACATGTAGAATTTACCCCAGAAGCCCGCCGTCAGCGGAATACCAGCCAACGACAGCATCGAGGTCGCCATGGCCAGCCCCAGTAGCGGGTTCTGCTTGGCTAATCCATTGAATGCATCAAAGCTTTCACTGCTCGTTGAATTGCTGCTCAGCGTCTGCATACTGCGTTGCCGGGCCACCAGCAACAGCACCCCAAACGCCGAAATGGTAGCGACCGAATAGGCAAGCGAATAAAACACAATAGCCTGCCGCGACTGTATGCCAAGAGCGGCCAGTCCGATAAGCAGGTACCCCGCGTGCGAGATACTGGAATAGGCCATCATCCGCTTGAAACTGTTCTGATACACAGCCGTGACGTTACCCGCAACCAGCGTAATGGCCGTGATAACTGCCAGTATAATGCTCCAGAACGAATAGATACCTGTGAACGAGACAGACAGCAGATGGAGCAGCGCAGCAAAACCAGCCGTTTTTACGACGGTCGACATATAAGCCGTAAAGATGGTAGGAGCGCCGTCATACACGTCAGGGGTCCAGAAGTGGAACGGAGCAGCCGATACTTTGAACAGCAAGCCAATCAACAGCATCAGCAGGCCAACGTAAAAAATCAGCGACAGTCCCTGCTGCGCGTGCGACGCGTAACTGGCAATGCCCGCCAGTGTAAACGAGCCAGACGCTCCGTAGAGCAGTGCCATGCCAAACAGCATGATCCCCGTCGTAAACGCGCCCATCAGAAAGTATTTCAGCGCGGCTTCGTTGGACCGGAGGTTCCGCTTATCGCTGCCCGTTAGCACGTACATAGCGACCGACAGAATTTCGACGCCCACAAACAGCATAATCAGGTTTTCATACCCGATCATCATTACCGCCCCAACGAGCGAAAATAAGATGATGGCGTAATATTCAGCCGGCTGGGCTGCTTCTTCCTCGGCAAATGATCCAGACAGGGCTACCACCAGAAACGATGACACCAACACGATCGCCGTAAAAACCATTGACAGGTTATCGGTACGGAGCATCCCGTTGAAATACAGGTAGGTCTTGTTCCAGTCGAGGAAATTGACGGCCAGGGCAACTACCAGAAATAGCAGCGTTGCTGGTAACAGCACCGACCGCGACTTCAGGAAGCCCAAAAACAAGAGAACGACAGCAAAAACCGACAGGAGAACAATGGGAAACATTGATGTATGGTTTTGACGGCAGACCAGCTACGCGTCGGGTCAACTTTATTTCATCGAAACGGCTGTCGTACCAACGTACTTCAGTAAGTTGGCAACGGCTGGCTCGGTTATCTTCATGAATGTGTGCGGGTAAATACCCATCCAGAATACCAGCACCACCAGCGGTACAAATACCCAGCTTTCCGACGTTGTCAGATCAGTGAATGATTCGGTACGCGCGGTTGTGGGGCCGAACATGGCTTTCTGGAACATGCGCAGCAGATATACGGCCCCGAAGATGATTGTGAAACCAGCAGCCAGACCGATGTAGTGATTGTACGTGTAGACGCCATGTAGCAACAGAAACTCACCGATAAACCCGTTGGTCAGCGGCAGGGCTACACTACCCAGCATCATAATCATAAAGTACACCGTCAGCTTGGGCGTGTTGCGGGTAATACCGCCGAGCTGGTCTAGCTGGCGGGTATCAGTGCGCGAGTAAATCACGTCGGCGACGAAGAACAGGCCAACCACGTTGATACCGTGAGCCAGCATTTGAATCAGCGCGCCCTGCAAGCCCGTTTCGGTTTGCGAGAATACGCCAGCCGCCATCAGGCCAACGTGCGAAAACGACGAATACGCAATCAGCCGCTTCATATCGCGTTGCCGGATGGCAATAATCGACCCGTAAACGATACCGATTACCGACAGGATAACGGCTGTCTGCCCCCACGTTTCAACGCCCAGTGGCGTGACCGGCAGAATCAATCGAATCAGGCCATAAATACCCATCTTCAACATGATGCCGGCCAGCAGCATCGTGGCGGGTGTCGGCGACTCGACATAGGTATCGGGTTGCCAGGTGTGAAACGGAAACACCGGCATCTTGATCGCAAAGGCGATAAACAAGCCCCAGAACACCCAGCCCTGTGCCGACGCCGATAAGTTCAGCCTGTAGAAATCGACAATGGCCGATGAGTGCACCGAGGTAGCCGATGCTGGTGTCTGATAGTACAGATAAACCAGCGTCAGCAGCATAAACAGGCTACCGAAGATGGTATAGATAAAGAACTTGAACGTAACCGGAATGCGGTTGGCTCCACCCCACATAGCCGCGAGGAAGTAAATCGGAATCAGGGCCGCTTCAAAAAAGAAGTAGAAAAGAAAGCCATCGCGCGCGGTGAAGACCCCCATCAACGCCGACTGCATAAACAGCATCAGCGCATAGAATGTACCGGGGCGATCATAACTGCGGTTGAACGTCGACAGCACAATGAGCGGTACCAGTATACCCGTCAGCAACGTCAGTAACAGGCTGATACCGTCGATACCTGCGCTCAGCCGGATACCCAGCGACGGAATCCAGGGATAATCGAAGCCGAACTGCGACGCGGGGGTAGGCTGAAATTTGTTGAAGATAAAAACGACGAGCGCCGTTTCGACCAGTGCGGCACCAAACGCCAGTTGCTTGGTCGTGCTGCTGTTCGTGAAAAGCAGCAGGCAGGCCGCCAGCGCGGGAAAGAGGATCAGGGCAAGCGTGAGCATAGATGCGTATGTAAGCAGATGAGCAGGAAAACCCTGCCAAATCCGTTAGAATCGAATGAAAAAGCGCAACGCGAAAATGAGCACGATACTCAGCACCATCGCAAACACATAGAAGCCAATGGAGCCGCTCTGCAACCGGCGTAGCTGTGCCGAACTTTGCTTCACCCCCCAGGCAACGCCGTTTACCACGCCATCGACGGCAAATTCACCGAAGCTGTAGAAGGTGTCGCCCATACTGCGAATCGGCCGGACAATGATCGTTTCGTACAGTTCATCGACATAGTATTTGTTGTAGATGACCTGCTCGGGCAGCGAGCGCTCGGCTTCATTGGGCGCAGGTACCGCTTTCCGGCTGATGTACATGATGTACGCTACGATCAGGGCAACCAGGGCAACCCCGGCCGAAACGGCCATCAGCACATACTCCGTGCTCGACTCACCGACTGATTCAGCAAACGCTTCGGGATTTACCTGCCGCGACCCTTCAAAGATCGGCTCCAGGAAATGACCCAGCCAGCCGTTGCCGGGCAGATTCAGCGCTCCGCCAATGGCCGATAGCACCGCCAGTACGATAAGCGGAATGGTCATCGTAGCGGGTGATTCGTGCAGGTGATGCTTCTGTTCTTCGGTACCCCGGAACTCGCCGAAGAACGTCAGGAACAGCAGGCGGAACATGTAAAAGGAGGTTAGCGCGGAACCCAGTACGCCCAGTGCCCAGAGCACCTTGCTGTGCTCAAAGACGTGCGCCAGAATCTCGTCTTTCGAGAAGAAACCCGCGAATGGCGGCAACCCAGCGATGGCCCATGTACCGATAGCGAAGGTGATAAACGTAATTGGCAGTGACTTGCGCAGCCCCCCCATCTTCCGAATGTCCTGCTCGTCGGACATGGCGTGAATCACACTACCTGCACCGAGGAACAACAAGGCTTTGAAAAACGCGTGGGTAATGACGTGGAACATCCCGGCAGTATAGGCCGTTGCGCTCAGGCCGAGGAACATATACCCCAGCTGCGATACTGTCGAATACGCCAGTACCTTCTTGATGTCGTTCTGCAACAAACCAATCGAAGCGGCCAGCAGGGCGGTGATGATCGCAATGGCACCGATCAGTTCGAGGGCCGCCGGGGCCAGCGTGTACAGCACGTTCGACCGAACGATCATGTAAATACCGGCCGTTACCATCGTAGCCGCGTGAATCAGGGCCGACACGGGCGTCGGACCGGCCATAGCGTCGGGTAGCCACGTATAAAGCGGCACCTGCGCCGACTTACCCATCGCCCCGACAAACAGCAGCAGCGCAATAACCAGTACGGTGCTATCGCCCATCGGCAAGCTAGTCGCCTGTTTGAACACGTCGATGTATTCGACGGTACCGAAGGTGTTGATGATCGTGAAGATACCCAACAGAAAGCCAAGATCACCAATGCGGTTCATGACAAAGGCTTTGCGGGCGGCATCGTTGTAGCTGGTATTCTTGTTCCAGAAGCCGATGAGCAGGTACGAACACAGCCCCACGCCTTCCCAGCCAATAAACATGATGACGTAGTTGGCGCCCATCACCAGCAGCAGCATGAAAAAGATAAACAGGTTCAGGAAGGCCATGAACTTGCCGAAGCCTTCGTCGTGGTGCATGTAGCCGATGCTATACAGATGAATCAGCGTACCGACGCCCGTCACGACAAGCAGCATCAACAAACTCAGCTGATCGATCTGAAACGAGAACGGAATGTGCAGATCGCCAACGCTGATCCAGTCGAACAGGGGTATAATCTGCGGACCGGCTTCGGGGTCGAAGCTTGTAAACAGCGATACGACGATTAGAAAGGAAGCGAATACCGCCAGCGTAGCGATCCCTCCAACCAGCGCGGTTGGTACCCGCCGAAACCCGACGCCGTTAAGAACGAAGCCAATCAGCGGTAGTAATGGAATAAGAGCACAGAGTAATCCTAACTGCATAAGGGCCTGAGCGAATAAGCAATGGAGCAAACAACCGGGCGGCTGCTTACCACTTCAATTTATTAAGGAGTCCGACGTCGATAGAACGGGTATTGCGGTAAATCATGACAATAATAGCCAGCCCAACCGATACTTCCGCAGCGGCTACGGCCATGATAAAAAAGACGAACACCTGACCGGCCGAATCTGACTTGTAGGAAGAAAACGCGATCAGCAACAGGTTGACCGCGTTCAGCATCAACTCAATCGACATGAAGATGACAATGGCGTTGCGCCGGGTCAGTACGCCAATGATACCAATGATAAACAGTACCGTGCTTAGAATCAGGTAATACGTGAGTGGAATTTGCTGGATGACTTCCGGGATAAGAACGTCCTGCGCAGGTTGCATGGCTTGCCGGTTAATAGAAGATGCCCCAAAGGTAATTATTATTCAATTAGTCGGAGTGTACCCCCGTTACTTACCCTGACTGAGCGTGCGTAGTCGAATTTCGGTCAGTCGGCGCTTGGTGTCGAGTGGGAAGTCTCCTTTCTGTACCCAGTCGAAAAACGATGGCTCTTTCTTAAACACATCCAGTACCGGCACACCCTTGTTTTTCCCGAAGTTCACCACTTCTTCTCCCTTGTCGTTCAGCACGATACGGCCGGCCAGATCGACGTTTTTATTAGCCGTTAGCTGGTGCAGCATATCGACGTCATTGTTGAAAATCAGGTCTGCGCCACTATCCGCTTTGGCAACCATGCCGGCGTACCGCTGCACCTGCGCATCGAGTACCTCCAGCGTCGCCAGGGTGTCGGCTTCGGCCCCGTGTGCGCCGATCAGTTCTTTATTACAGTAAAATCGGTAAGCAGCCGACAGGTTACGCGGTTCCATCAGGTGAAAAATGCGCTGCGCATCGATCAGCCGCCGATTCCGTACGTCGAAGCTGACGTCGGCCCGCAGAAATTCCTCAACGAGCAGGGGTACGTCGAAGCGGTTACTGTTGAAACCAGCCAGGTCGCAGCCTTCCATGAATTGCGCCAGCACTTTGGCAACGGCTTTGAACGGGGGGCAGTCAGCCACATCGTCATCGTACAGACCGTGAATCAGGCTCGACTCCAGCGGAATTGGCATACCGGGATTGATGCGCTGTGATTTCGTAACGACGTCCCCACCGGGCATGGCCTTCACGATGCAGATGTCGATAATCCGGTCTTTGGCGGTGTTGATACCCGTTGTTTCGAGATCGAAGAAAGCCAGTGGCTTACGAAGTACAAGTTGATGCGTCATAACTACGCCGGTTAGTAGGCCGGTTAGTCTACAAAGGTAAAAAACCTTTCTATTTCAGATAGGCTATATCGACCGGATATAAAAAAGAGGAGACAGCCCAGCCATCTCCTCTTTTTACCAAAATCAATCAATTACTTAAGCACTGGGGATAGTACTCGACACTGAATTCATTGTCAGCAACTCCTGCCGGAAGCCGCGCACCTGCTGGATAAACTCACTGGCTTTCCGGCGCGACACCTCAACCCGGTCACCGTTTATCAGGCTGACACTCAGCTGTGATTTACCCGTGCTGAAGCGGTCAGGATGAATATCGTTGAGGTACATCAGATTGATGATGTTTTTCTTATGCAGCCGGACAAACACATTGGCGGGCAAACGGCTCTGCATTTTTTTCAACGTCAGCGACACCATCAGCTGGCTACCGTCGGCGAAGTGAAACAGGGTGTAGTTGCCTTCCCCTTCGAGCCGCACAATGCGGTGGGCGGGCATTTTCCGACGAAACCGCCAGAACGGCAGCGTCAGGTCGGGGATGGCGAATTGCTGAGCGATCTGCTCAAGGCTGGCACCACTGAGTGGGCGCAGTTCGGGGCTTTTAGCCTTTCTCATAAAACAACAGTATGATGTGGATTAGTTCACTGATTCGTAGTAAGTTAGTCACAGACCCGTACCAGCGTGAACAAGTTTAGGCAAATCTTTCCGACCGCACAATACCAATAGGTACGAACGTCGCAAAAATGTATACCTCTGTATGAATGGGTACGCATCAAACTGGTTTGAGGGGTCTGTAGACCGCTGCCCCGAACTTAATCTACTCGTTCTTCCTTTCTCTGACAGATACCTGAATACCCGTTTTTCGCATGGCTACCCTGCTTGAACTCGTCGGCAACACGCCGATGGTTGAATTATCCCGGCTCAATCCCCATCCATCTATCCGCATTCTGGCCAAACTGGAAGGAAACAACCCCGGTGGTAGCGTCAAAGATCGGGCGGCTGCCAGCATGATTCAGGGCGCACTGGACCGGGGCGACATACAACCCGGCATCAAACTGATCGAAGCAACAAGCGGCAACACAGGTATCGCGCTGGCCATGATTGCCCGGCTGTATGATGTGCCGATCGAACTGGTTATGCCCGCCAACTCGACCCGCGAACGTGTGCTGACCATGGAAGCATTCGGCGCGACAGTTACCCTGACCGAAACGATCGAAGCGGCCCGTGACTACGCCGAAGCGCAGGTAGCCAAAGGCGGCTATCTGCTGTTGAACCAGTTTGCCAATCCCGACAATTACCTGGCCCACTACCGCACGACGGGTCCCGAAATCTGGCGCGATACCAATGGGCAGGTTACGCATTTCGTCTCGTCGATGGGCACCACCGGGACAATAATGGGTACGTCACGCTATTTGAAAGAACAAAACCCGGATGTACAGATTGTCGGTTGCCAACCCACCGACGGCTCATCGATTCCGGGCATTCGTAAATGGCCGGTCGAATACCTGCCCCGCATTTTCGACCCGTCACGCGTTGACCGGGTCATCGAAGTATCCGAGCAGCAGGCCACCGAGACAACCCGCCAACTCGCTAATGTAGAAGGTGTTTTCGCCGGTATGAGCAGTGGCGGGTCGACCTGGGCGGCCCTTCAGCTAGCCAGCGAACTGGCCGCGGAAGGCGTTACCAATGCATTAATCGTCTGCATTATCTGCGACCGGGGCGACCGTTATCTTTCGTCGAACCTGTTCGGGTAAGTCACCGGGCGACGTACTTTTGTCGTATGTACCGCCGATTAATCCTGCCACTGCTGTTTCGCTTCGACGCCGAAACGATTCACCACTTTGTAACCTCCGCGCTCAAGCTGGCTTTCGCCGTACCGGGTGTGTCGGCACTGTGCCGTCGACTATACACCGTCGATGACCCCCGTTTGGTACGGACCGTGTTTGGGCTAACTTTTCCGAATCCCGTCGGGCTGGCGGCTGGCTTCGACAAAAATGCCGAACTGGTCAGTGAACTAAGCGATCTGGGCTTTGGCTTCGTTGAGATCGGTACGGTAACTCCCCGCCCCCAACCCGGCAATCCGCGTCCGCGTCTGTTTCGGCTCAAAGCCGATCAGGGGTTAATCAACCGTATGGGATTCAACAACAAAGGTGCTGGCCCGGCCGCCGGTCGGCTGCGTCATTTCGCCCAGACGAAAGGCTACCGGCGGGTAATCATCGGTGGCAACATCGGCAAAAACAAAAACACGGCCAACGAGCGGGCTATAGCCGATTACCTGGCCTGCTTCCGTGATCTGTTCGATGCGGTCGATTACTTTGCCGTTAACGTTAGCTCGCCCAATACGCCCGGTCTGCGCGATTTGCAGGAACGCGAGCCGCTGACCCGGCTATTGTCTGCCCTGCAAGCCGAAAATAAAGCCCGGCCGAACCCCAAACCGATCCTGCTGAAAATTGCCCCCGACCTGACGGATGGACAACTGGACGATATCATCGCTATCGTAGCCGAAACAGGCATTGCCGGTGTGATTGCCACCAACACGACCATCAGCCGGGCCGACTTGGCCACGTCCGCTCAGACCGTCGAGCAAATGGGGCCGGGTGGTGTTAGTGGCAAACCCGTTCGTCATCGGTCGACGGAAGTGATCCGGTACCTGCATCAGCACTCGGGCGGTGCATTCCCGATCATTGGCGTAGGTGGCATCAACTCGGCCGACGACGCCCGTGAAAAACTCGAAGCCGGGGCTAGTCTGGTGCAGTTATATACCGGATTTATCTACGAGGGGCCCGCCATTGCCAAACGGATCAATCGGGGACTGCTGCAAAATTTCCACGATTCGGCAGTAGCCGTTTAGACAGCACCGTGCGGGCTTCCTCCTGACCGTATAAGCGAACGACGGCATTGGTGGCCTTTCTTTTCGCTGCGCCCACGTTTTCATACTGGATTTTGGTAAATTTTGGAAAATTTACCTCTGCCGCCTACAGCCTTATCTCAACTTATGGCACAGCCAACGACGTCACGACCTGTAAACCCAAGACCTTCTCCTACCAACGGTGCCGCCCGTCAGGCCCGGCCAACGCGCCCCAATCAACCAGCCCGGCCAGCGTTCAATATCGGCGCGTCGATCAATCGGCGGCTCAATGACCCACGTTCGATTCTGCTGACGGGTGTTCTGCTGATGCTGTTGGCGGTGGGCCTGCTTATTGCCTTTGTCTCCTACATGACTACCGGTTCGGCTGACCAAAGCGTCGTTGGGTCGGCCCTGTCAGAACCGTTGGCCGAGTCGGGAGCCGACACCCGCAACTGGGCCGGACTGGTGGGCGCGTATATTGCCCACGTGTTCGTGTTTCGCTGGTTCGGCGTGGGGGCGCTGGCTTTACCGCTGATTCTGCTTATAGCGGGTCTGAAACTGGCTACCGGTGCCGAACCGTTTCCCCTGCGCCGGGCCACAATCGGTCTGCTCTTTACGGCACTGTGGAGTAGCCTGATTCTTGGCTATATCGTACTGGTGACGAATTCCGCTGAAACAGCAAGCGTCTGGAGCGGAGGGATCGGCTATGAATTCAACTCGGCGCTGTACAGCCTGTTTGGCTGGGGGAGCCTGGCGTTCATCGGGTTCGGCTTGTTTCTATTTCTGGTGTACTTCATCGACATCCGAACCATTCAGCTGCCCCGCATCTCAACCGATTTCATCACCCGCCGATCGGATAACACAGGCAATACGCCCGACAGCAGTGCCAGCGATATTGATGAGGAAGCGATCAGCCCGCCCGTAACCGCAGCCCGACCCTCATACGTACAACCGGAGCCCTTTACAGACGACGATACGGATGATGACGATGAGCCGATTGTAACGCCAGCCCCCACGCCACCACCCGTTCAGGCAAGTCAGACCACGGAAAGCCTGCCAACAACCGGAGTCCCGCTGACGGTGAAAAGCCCCGTCGACGTGCCTGCCGCGCCAGCTGAGCCAGTTGAACTGAGTGCCACTCCTGCGCCAACCTACGAGCCCGACCCGTTTGAGGAAGATGACCTCGTCGCGCAGCATGGTCTATACGACTCAACGCTCGACCTGCCTCAGTATCAGTACCCAACCAACGAACTGCTGACCGAATACCAGAACAATCCCCGGGCGCAGGTGTCAGCCGACGAATTGACGGCGAACAAAGAGCGCATCGAGAACACGCTGCGCAATTTCGGCATCCGTATCGATTCGATCCAGGCGTCTATCGGGCCAACCGTCACGCTGTACGAAATCGTACCGGCCGAAGGGGTTCGTATTTCCAAAATCAAGAGTCTGGAAGACGACATCGCGCTGAACCTGGCCGCACTTGGTATTCGGATCATCGCACCGATGCCGGGTATGGGAACCATTGGTATCGAGGTGCCGAACAAAAATCGCGAGATGGTGTCGATGCGGTCGGTCATCACCAGCGACATATTCAGCAGCAGTAAGTTTGAACTACCCGTTGTACTGGGCAAAACGATTTCCAACGAGATTTACGTGGCTGACCTCGCCAAGATGCCTCACCTGCTTATGGCCGGGGCAACGGGGCAGGGTAAGTCCGTTGGTTTGAACGTATTGCTGACGTCGCTGATCTACAAGAAGCACCCCTCACAGCTGAAACTGGTGCTGGTCGATCCAAAGAAGGTCGAGTTGACCCTGTTCAACAAGCTGGAGCGGCATTTCCTGGCCAAACTACCCGACTCCGACGAAC
The DNA here is from genome assembly GCA_964581865.1 of uncultured Spirosoma sp. Taxonomy (GTDB): domain Bacteria; phylum Bacteroidota; class Bacteroidia; order Cytophagales; family Spirosomataceae; genus Spirosoma. Next base: position 101,912 of record CAZOQC010000012.1, on the reverse strand, counting down.
CGATCATCACTGATACGAAAAAGGTGGTCAATACGCTCAACTCGCTTTGTATCGAGATGGATAACCGGTACAACCTGTTGAAAGAAGCGGGCTGCCGAAACCTCAAAGAGTACAATGTCAAGTTTACGCGCCGGAAGCTGAATCCCGAAAAAGGGCACCGCTACCTGCCGTATATCGTGCTGATTATCGACGAACTGGCCGACCTGATGATGACCGCCGGTAAGGAAGTCGAACAACCCATTGCGCGGCTGGCGCAGCTGGCACGAGCTATCGGTATCCACCTCGTCGTGGCTACGCAGCGACCATCGGTCAACGTTATTACGGGTCTGATCAAAGCTAACTTCCCGGCACGGCTCTCGTTCAAGGTAACTTCCAAGATTGACTCGCGCACGATCCTCGATACGGGTGGGGCCGAGCAACTCGTCGGGATGGGCGATATGCTGCTGTCGTCCAACTCCGATATTATCCGGCTGCAATGCCCGTTTGTCGATACCGATGAGATCGAAGGCATCTGCGAATTTGTTGGTAATCAGCGCGGTTACGACGAAGCGTATGCACTACCGGAGTTCGTTGGCGACGAAGGCGGTCAGGGTGAGGAAAAAGACGTTGACCTCGACAACCGCGATCCGATGTTCGACGAAGCCGCCCGGCTAATTGTGATTCATCAGCAGGGCAGTACCTCGCTGATTCAGCGTAAACTCAAGCTGGGCTACAACCGCGCCGGTCGCCTGATCGATCAGCTCGAAGCCGCCAGAATCGTCGGGCCGTTTGAGGGCAGCAAAGCCCGCGATGTGCTGGTAATGGACCTGCAGGCGCTGGAGGAAATGCTCAGGCGGCTGAAAGGCGAGTAAGCCCGTTGACTCAATTAAACGTTGGTCGGCTATGGGCGTCTAACAAACAAGTACAGGATTCCAGCTTCCTGACGAGGCTGGAATTTTTGGTTTACCCGTTTTCAATCAACTCAACCAACCATGATCCGATTAATCACTGGTCTTTTTAGCTTGATTATAGTTCTAAGCAGCCCGGCTATTGCCCAGAAAGACCCGCGTGCGCAGACCATTCTCGACGCTATGAGCCAGAAATACAAGGCGCTGAAATCGTACCAGGCGGCATTCACGTACGCCAGCAGCGGAGCAACCGCCAAAGGCGACATCACGGTCAGCGGCAGCAAATTCAGACTAAAACTGGACGGGCAGGATGTGTTCACCGACGGTAAGACGATGTACTCCTATTCGAAAGAAGCCAAGGAAATAAACGTGCAGGACTACGAGAGCGGTTCGACCAGCGAGTTGAATCCGGCCCAGATTTACAACGTCTACCAGAAGGGTTATACGTACCGCTACGTCAGTGAGCAGAAGCAGGGTGGCCACACAATCGATGTGATCGAGTTGAAACCCACAACGGCAAAAAACACCATCTCCGCCGTTCGTCTGTCGATCGATAAGGCCGATAAGCTGATCCGTAACTGGACGATTACGGATAAAAACGCCAAACGCACGGTGTACACGATCACGAAATTCACACCCAATGCCCCCGCCCCGGACGCTCTTTTCACGTTCGACAAGTCGAAGTACCCCGGCGTGGAAGTCGTGGATCTGCGTTAGCGTAGTTTGTGGTTTGTGTTTTGTGGTTTATGGTTTGTAGTTGCTCCGCAAAACGGCTTGCGCCAGCAACTACAAACCATAAACCACGAACTACAAACGTACATTATACCTTCACCCCGAACGCCAGATCGCCTGCGTCGCCAAGGCCGGGAACGATGTAGTAATGATCGTTGAGGTGATCGTCGATAGCACCCAGCCATAGCCGACATTGGGGTAGTTGACGCTGTACGTGCCGAATACCTTCCGGGCTGGCCAGTACGGCGGCAATGTGTGTTTGAGCCGGTATACCGTAGCGTAGCAAGGCGTGGTACACTTTCTCCAGCGATTTACCCGTCGCCAGCATCGGATCACACAGAATCAGCGTCTTACCGCTCAGGTCAGGTGCAACGATGTAATCCATCGCGATTTCAAAATTTTCCTCGTCACCCGCGCTGTACCCTCGATAAGCGCCGGCGAACGCATTTTCCGCTACATCGAAGTAATTAGCAAAACCCTGATGGAACGGCAGGCCCGCCCGCAAAATCGTTGCCAGCACCGGCTGTTGCCGTAATAGTTGCGTCGACGCCGTACCCAGCGGAGTTTTTACATCGACGGTCTGATATGGCATCTCTTTTGATATTTCATAAGCCATCAGTTCACCCAGCCGTTCCAGATTACGCCGAAACCGCAGCCGATCTTTTTGAAGGGTAACATCGCGGAGTTCAGCAACAAACTGGTTGGCCAGCGAGGGTTGCTGTGCAAAAACAAACATAGGGGGCGTATCTGATTCGATGTAAATTAGCCCCCCAGTTGGCGTATATCCAAACCAATTATCTAATTTGACACCTTCCACAGTACCCTTATCGACCGGCTCGTGAATACAATCGGTTTGTAAGGTTAACGACTGTCTATGCGTACATCTCTCTACCTGCTCGGGCTTCTTTTTCTTTCCTTGCCGACCTTCGCGCAGAGCCCCTTCGTACCGCTCAACGCTGACTATTACCACCTTATTGACCGGTACGAAATCCGGCAGGGGCGCTGGGCCGAGGGCTTCCACTCGACCACCAAGCCCTACAACCGGCAAAGCGTGGTGCAACTGACCGACAGCCTGCTGGCCCACCCCGCTCCCGACTTTTCCGACACCGACTACTTCAACCTCAATTACCTGCGCGACGATAGCTGGGAATGGGTGAACGATCCGGTTAGCGACTCGGCCCGCCGGGTATTGGCCGCGCGCCGGATGCAGGCTCCCCCCGCCCCCGGCGACAGCCGACGTCCGCTGTTTGGGGTGTTTTACAAGAAAAAGTCAGATTTCTACAACCTGCAATCACCCGACTTCGATCTGCATGTCAGCCCGGTAGTCAATTTCGGTATCGGCTACGACAACGTGACTGGTTTACCCGATAACGCAGGTGCGCTCAACCAGCAGACATTCATCAACACGCGTGGGCTGGAAATTCGGGGGAGCATCGCCAAAAAAATTGGCTTCTACTCCTACTTCGCCGATAACCAGGCTATCTATCCCTACTACATCAACGATCAGTCGAGGCTGTATCAACGAAGTGGACAAGGGGGATATGCACCAGGGGAAAGCTTTACGAAAGCCTTTGGTACACGGGGCACTGATTTTCTAACAGCCCGAGGCTATTTCACTTTCAACATTGCGAAAATCATCAACCTACAGTTTGGGCACGACCGTAACTTCATTGGTAACGGTTTCCGGTCGTTACTACTCTCCGACAACGCCCCTCCTTACTTATTCCTGAAGCTAACTACAAGGCTCGGTAAAAATATTCAGTACACTAACCTGTTTACTGAACTTCAAAACACCCAGGACCTTCCAAGCGGTAACGTATTGAACCCGAGTAAATATGCGGCAATGCACCACTTGAGCATCAATATATCGCCCAAGTTCAATCTGGGCGTGTTTGAAGCGGAGGTGTTCAGTCGCGACCGTTTAGAGCTTAATTACCTGAATCCTGTAATCTTTTACCGCTTTGTCGAGTCATATCGGGGTAGTACTGACAACGCTATGATCGGGCTCGATTTCAAGGCCAACCTGGCAACGCATTTCCTGTTCTACACGCAGTTCATGCTGGATGAGTTCATATTGAAGGATATCATTGCAGGTAATGGTAGCTACACAAATAAGTTCGCCTTTCAACTTGGCGGCAAGTACATTGATGTGCTGAACGTACCCAATCTGGACCTACAGGTTGAGATGAATCTGGCACGCCCGTACACCTATTCGCACAAAGCAATACCTGACCAGGGCGTTGCAGCCAGTCAGGCCAATTACGTACACTACAGCCAGCCAATGGCCCATCCGCTGGGGGCAAACTTTGTAGAGGGAATTGGCATCGTACGCTATCAGAACAAGCGCCTGTCAGGCACTGGTACGTTCAGCGTGATGATGTATGGCACTGATCCACCAAGTCGAAACTACGGCGGTAACATCTTGCTTGACTACGAGACTGCCTTTCGAAAATATGATAACTTCATTGGGCAGGGGCGTAAAACCATCGCCACGTATGCAGATCTGCGGGCGTCGTACATGATTAAGCACAATGTCTTTCTGGAAGGTCGGCTGTTGTACCGTTTTCAGGACAGTCAGTACCGGCCAGACAGCTACACCGACCGCACGGCCAGCATCGCTTTACGCTGGAACGTACCGTATCGGAGCCTGGTATTCTGATCGCTTCACAAACGCATAAACACCCGCAGTTGCAGAACGAACAACAATCCGGCAACTTTGCACCCTCATTTTAGAATCCAACAATGCTTGACCTTATTCATAGCGAACTGACCGAAGCGCGAACTGTACTGGACACCTTTCTGGCGAACCCAGACAACCTAACGGCTATCGATCGGGCGGCTCAACTCATGGCCGATGCCATTGGCAATGGCCGTAAAATAATTTCCTGTGGCAACGGCGGTTCTCATTGCGACGCTATGCACTTTGCTGAGGAACTGTCTGGCCGCTACCGCGACAATCGCCGGGCGCTGGCTGCTATCGCCATCTCCGACGTCAGTCACCTTTCCTGCGTCAGTAACGACTTTGGCTACGATCACGTCTTTTCGCGCTTTATCGAAGGGCTGGGCAACGAAGGCGACGTATTATTAGGTCTTAGCACCAGTGGTAATTCGGCCAATGTGATCCGCGCTGTCGAAGCTGCCCGGCAACGGGGTATGCGTGTAGTCTTGTTGACAGGCAAAGACGGCGGTAAGCTAGCTGGTCAGGCAGATGTTGAGATTCGCGTTCCGCACTTTGGCTACGCAGACCGCATTCAGGAGATTCACATAAAGGTGATTCACCTCTTTATTCTGCTGATCGAAAAGCGCCTGAACCTGGCCTAGCATAAAATGGGATTAAATTTCCCTTGCTAGCCTAAATGTGCCCAAGCGGTTACATTCTTGGTATAGTAAAAATTCTACTGGCTGTTAAACTATTGTACTAGCTATACCATCAATACAAATAAATCTTGTTTATAGTCAATAAAATCACTAAATAAGTCTCAATTGGCCAGTAGAACGAGGTTTATTTGGCGAAATGATTTTTTTCCGATTCGAGTAGTCATTTCGTTGCTTTTGGCCGATTATTTGATTTATCCATTTGGAAATGAGAAAATAATCACTTTATTTTGATTCCTGCCTGTTAGCATTTTCTAAAAACATAAACCCGACGCACACTATCGAAACACGGCTCTACGTTACCTTATAGTCTTACTGAAAATGGAAAAAGCCCAGGTAAACGACAGTGAGTTGATTTCCCTGTACATCCGTGGTAATGAAAAAGCCTTCGCTAAGCTTGTGCAACGGCACAAATCGAAGATTTACACAACTATCTATCTGATTGTCAAAGATCAGTACATAGCTGAAGACTTAATGCAGGATACGTTTATCAAAGCCGTAGACACCATCAAGTCGGGTAAATACAACGAAGAAGGTAAGTTTCTTCCCTGGATTATTCGGATCGCCCACAACTTGGCTATTGACTATTTCCGCAAGGATAAACGCTACCCCAGTGTGGTGTTTGAAGACGGAAGCAGCGTGTTCAATACGCTCGAGTTTGCAGAGGACTCCGTTGAGTCGATGCAGATACGGCAGGAGACACACGAGCATCTGCGCGAGCTGATTCAGCGATTGCCAGAGCAGCAGCGACAGGTTCTGATTATGCGGCACTACGAGGAAATGAGTTTCCAGGAGATAGCCGACGCGACCGGAGTCAGCATTAACACGGCATTGGGACGTATGCGTTACGCATTAATCAATCTGCGTAAGCAACTGAGCAAACGTTCGCCGAGTTATGATAAAAACATTTACCCAAGATGATGTGATCCGGTATGTCTATGAGGAAACCTCGCCCGAGGAAAGCCTGCTCATAGAAGAAGCCTTGATGTCGGAGCCGGAATTGACAACGTTCTTCCTCGATGCGCTTGAACTGCGATCGATGATGAACAAAATCGAACGGCAACCCCGCTCTGGCGCGGTCGACAATATCCTCAATTATTCCCGAAATCATCCGTTGAATCCGCCGGCGCGGCTACGCACGTTGTAGCAGTCTGGTGGATTTTTGGGATTTATACACCTGGATGGCAACGTCCGGGTGATTCGTGCTATGCTTAAAAAAGAGCGGTTCCGCCGGTTTATCGAGTACTTCACCGAGCACTATCCTGAACCCAAAACCGAACTAAATTTCGCCAATCCGTTTGAGCTGCTAACGGCGGTCATTTTATCTGCACAATGCACCGATAAGCGAATCAATCAGATCACACCAGCGCTTTTCGCCCGTTTTGCGGAGCCGGAATCACTGGCTTCTGCGTCGGTCGATGAGGTGTTTACGTACATCCGAAGTGTATCGTACCCAAACAATAAGGCAAAGCACCTGGTGGGGATGGCAAAGGCCATCATGGAACGATTTGGCGGAGAATTACCAACGACGCTAAACGACCTGCAAAGTCTGCCGGGTGTAGGGCGCAAAACGGCCCATGTAATTTTGTCGGTAATTTATAATGAACCGACGATGGCGGTCGATACGCACGTGTTCCGGGTGTCGCATCGGCTGGGGTTGGCTCCGCTTACGGCAACAACGCCACTGTCCGTGGAGAAGTCACTCATGGCCCACATTCCAAAGGTATATGTACCCAAAGCACATCACTGGCTGATTCTGCACGGCCGGTATATCTGCCTGGCCCGGTCGCCGAAATGTAGTATTTGCCCGCTGCTGGACTTCTGCAAATATCCCGAACCTGACCGCTGATTGGTCTGATTGTTCTGAACTGTGATCTATCTGATCACGCCGATGAGCAATGATTTTTTAATCAACACAATCAGTTAATCACACAAATCACAGTTCAGACAGTCTTGAACGGTGATTTATCTGATTGGCTGATTTCTCTGATTTTTTAAATCACAGTCCGTCAGCGTAATCACACAAATCACAGTTCAAAATAATCAATGGTCAGTATTGCTCGGTGGCAGCGAAGAAAAAGTTGCCTTCGATCTCGGCGTTTTCATCTGAATCCGATCCATGAATCGCGTTGGCTTCCAGCGATTTCGCGTATAGCTTCCGAATTGTACCTTCTTCCGCCTGAGCAGGATTGGTTGCCCCGATCAGCTTACGAAAATCGGCGACGGCGTTCTCCTTTTCCAGAATCATTGGCACGATAGCGCCCGACGACATATACGTGCGGAGGTCGTTATAGAAAGGCCGTTCGCGGTGGACAGCATAAAACTGGCCAGCCCGCTCGGGTGTCAGCTGGGTCTTCTTGATTGCTACGACGCGGAAGCCTGCTTCCTCGATCATGCGTATGATTGCACCGGTATGATTACCCTCAACTGCGTCGGGCTTAATCATGGTGAACGTACGATTCGTTGCCATTAATAGGTTTTGGTTATCCAGATTTGACTCGCCCTAATTTGGGCGGGGGCAAAGGTAGGTAGATTCCGCAAGAAAGCCGCCGACGGACCAAACCCGCTGGTATCCAAAATATTCGTACTTTTGGCTTTCGATTAGGGCTCTGTCCCTTCTTCTATGCAGGATATTGACGCAATTGGCCGGTTGCTCGCCGAACCGCAGACCGTGCTGATTACTACCCACCAAAACCCCGATGCCGATGCTATGGGCTCGTCGTTGGCGCTGGCCGGGTATCTACGAAAAAAAGGCCACCGGGTAACCGTCGTTACGCCTACTGACTACCCGCAGAATCTACACTGGATGGCGGGCAACGACACGGTGATCGCCTTCGAGGAAAAGCAGCGGGTCGCGGTTTCGCAGTTAATAAATGAAGCAACCGCTATCTTCTGCCTCGACTTTTCCGCTCTTGACCGGATCAAAGAACTGGCCCCAATGGTGCGGCAGGCCAGGGCAACGAAAGTGCTCATCGACCACCATCTGGAACCGGAGTCATTTGCCGATATGGCGCTCTGGAACCCGGGGGCAGCCGCTACAGCTGAACTGATCTTTCAATTAATCAGTGATCTGGGCGATCAACACATGATCGATGTGCCGATTGCCGAATGCATCTACGCTGGTCTGATGACCGACACGGGTTCGTTCCGCCATTCCAACACAACCGGTAATGTGCACCGCATCGCGGGTGCGCTGATTGATATCGGCATTGACGTTAGTACGATTCACCGGCGGATTTTCGACAACGTATCTATCGACAAGTTTCGGCTGCTTGGATACGTGCTCAACGAAAAGCTCAAGGTGGTACCAGCGTACCGCTTTGCCTATATCACGCTGACGGAGGACGAACTGAAAGCCTATCGCTCGAAAACGGGCGACACGGAAGGTATGGTCAATTACGCGCTGGCTATTGACGGGGTCGTTATGGCGGCTATTATGATTGACCGGGGAGAAGAGATTCGGATCTCGTTCCGGTCGGTTGGTGATTTCTCCGTACGCGATCTGGCAAGCGCACATTTTAACGGGGGTGGGCACCGGAACGCTGCCGGTGGTCGTTCCAAATTAACACTCGCTGAAACCGAACAGCGCGTTCTGGCTATCCTGCCCCAGTATCAGCCGCAGCTACTAGCTACCGTCTGACAAGCGCAGATCTATTGTAAACCGTTCTTTTTCGTAAAACCAGTAACTAAGTTATGTCATTTAAACACTTCGGGAAAGCTGCATTACTCGTCGCCGTGATGGCGTCCTGCGGCAAAAACCGCGTTGAGGTCACCCAGAATGGCCTGAAATACCAGATTCACGAGCAGCAGGACGAGAAAAGCCGGAAAGGTAAAGTCGGCGATGTGCTGACGCTGCACCTGACGCTGATGAACAGCAAAGATTCGGTGCTGCGCGACACGCACAAAGAAGGTGCACCGTTCCAGATGCTGCTTCAGGTTCCTCCCTTCAAAGGCAGCTTTGAAGAAGGGCTAACCATGCTGGGTAAAGGCGACAGTGCCACATTCTACGTCAGCGCCGACTCGTTGTTTACACGCAATATGCAGCCAATGCCTCCGGGCGTTACGAAGGGTAGTGACATCGGTATCGCGGTCAAGATCCTGAACGTACAGTCGGAAGAAGAGTACAAGAAAGCGCAGGCAGCTGACTTCGATAAGCAGAAAAGTACCGACGCAAAGGTTATCAGTGATTACCTGGCCAAAAACAATCTGACCGGAAAGGCGCAGAAAACAGCGAACGGTGTATACGTGATAACGACGCAGCCAGGCACTGGCGCAATCCCAACGGCTGGCGACGACATCTCGGTCAACTACACGGGTAAGCTGATGAACGGAAAAGTGTTCGACAGCAACCTCACCAATCCGCAGGCCGGCGGTAAGCCGTTCCAGCTCAAAGTGGGCGTTGGTATGGTGATTCCAGGTTGGGAAGAAGGCATCATGAAGATGCACAAGGGTGAAAAAGCTACGTTGATTATCCCGTCGGGACTGGCCTACGGTCCGCGCGGTAACCCAACGATTCCGGCCAATTCGGTACTGATTTTCGACATCGATCTGCTCGACGTTCAGAAAGGCAAGCCGGGTCAGATGATGCCCCCACAGATGCCGCAGCAACAGCAGCCAGGTCGGTAGATCCTGGTATACAATTTACGGTTTTCAGTGATGGCTACCGTAGAAAAGCAGCAACGACAGCGGATAGCTGTCGTTGCTGCTTTTTGCTTTTCCACTAAGCGATAGCCAACGATTCAGTAATTCGCTTACGCAGCGCATCGGTTAGACGGAAGCGTTCTCCGTATTGATCGGCCAGCCGGTCGAAGGTGTTGACGAACGTTTCGACGCCGACAAAGTCAACAAATGATACCGCACCACCGGTGTAAGCCGGGAAACCCCACCCCAGAATCGACCCCAGATCAGCGTCGAGTTTGGTACGGACGACACCCTCCTCGAAGCAGCGAACGGCTTCAATGGCCTGCCGATACAAAAGCCGGGTTTTTACTTCGTCGACAGTTGGTTGCTGATCCGAGCGTGGGAATACGGTTGCCAGCCCCGGCCAAAGTTGTTTTGGTGCGCCGTCGGGATAATCGTAGAAACCGGCTTTGGCTTTCTTTCCTGCCCGCCCCTGTTCGACAAACTGTTTCGCTACCTGATAGCTTATATCAGCGTCAGTGATCGCGCCGTCCGCTACGCCCTGACTGGCGATTTTATAGACCAGTTCGATCGACACCTCATCCGTCACCGCCAACGGCCCGACGGGCATACCGGCATCTTTACCCGCGTTTTCGATCAGCACCGGGTTGACACCCTCACGCAGCAGCTCCATACCTTCCGCCGAGTACGTACCGAAGCAGCGCGACGTGTAAAATCCGCGCGAATCGTTGACAACAATGGGCGTTTTACGAATCTTCCGCACATAGTCCATCGCCACAGCCAACGCATAGTCTGATGTCTGCTCACCAACGATTAGTTCAACCAGCATCATCTTGTCGACAGGCGAGAAGAAATGAATACCGATAAAATTCGCTGGATTTGCGGCTGCGTTTGCCAGTCCACCGATGGGCAGTGTCGATGTGTTCGACGCGAACACACCAGTTTGGGCTAGCAGCGGTTCGGCTTCCTGCGTCACCTGCGCTTTCAACCCGCGATTCTCAAAAACGGCTTCGATAATCAGGTCGCAGCCCTCTAAGTCAGCCGCGTCGGTCGTGGTGTTGATGCGATTGAGTGTCGCTTCGGCCGTTGCGGTATCGACTTTGCCGCGTTCTATGCCTTTTTGCAGCAGGCTCCGCGTGTAGTCTTTTCCACGTTCGACCGCTTCTGCGGATACGTCTTTCAGAACAACCTCAATACCGGCTTGCGCCGACACGTAAGCGATACCGGCCCCCATCATACCCGCTCCCAGTACGCCTAGTTTTTTGACGTCGGTTTTGGGCTGATCCTTCGGTCGACTTGCCCCTTTGTTGGCTTCATTCAGCCCCAGAAACATCGTCTGAATCAGACTGCGAGCCACTTTTGAGGTCGCGACTTTCACAAAATGCCGCGCTTCGATCATCAGCGCCCGATCAATGTTGACCTGCAAACCTTCGTAGACGCAGGCCATGATTTCGAGCGGAGCCGGATAGTTGCCTTTGGTTTTATCCATCAGCATGGCCGTACCCGCGCTGAATGTCTGCACGCCAACGGGCGTCTGCACGTTACCGCCCGGCACCCTGAAATTATCTTTCGCAACAATTTTACCCGTCTTTTTATCGATTTGATCCCACGGTTTCAGCGGGTTCGGATTCGCAGCTATCCAGGCACGGGACATAGCCATCATCGCTTCCGGGCTATCGGCAATGGCATCGACCATACCGATTTGTGCCGCTTCGCTAACGCCGACTTTCCGCCCCTCGAGCATGAGCGGTAGAGCCGCCTGCATACCCAGCATACGTGGGAGCCGCTGCGTACCACCCCCACCCGGCAAAAGGCCAATCGTGACCTCAACTAGCCCGATTAGGGCTTTCGGATTGGAAAGAGCGATACGGTGATGGCAGGCCAGGCAAATCTCGTAGCCCCCACCCAATGCGGTACCGTTGATGGCCGCCACCGTTGGCTTACCCGACGTCTCGATGCCGCGAAAAATCCGGTTCAATTCCATCGATACCTTTAGTATCCCGGCCGGATCACTGTCACTGTTACGCAGGATCATTTTCAAATCGGCACCGGCCACGAATTCTGACTTGTTGGAGGTGACAATAACACCCGCAACGCTTTCATCGGTGTACGCCCGGTTCAGCGCGGCTTCAAACTGCGGAATCGACTCATCGTTCAGCACGTTCATGGGCGACGACGTCATTTCCCAGGCAATGATCGCCACGCCGTTATCGACTGTGTAGTGTATCATGATTATACCCGTTCAAAAATGGTGGCGATGCCCATACCCCCGCCAATGCAGAGCGTAGACAGGCCGAATTGTTTGTCTGACCGTTCGAGTTCTTCGATGAGTGTAGCCGAAATAATAGCGCCGGTAGCCCCCAGCGGATGACCGAGCGCAATCGATCCGCCGTTGACGTTGATGCAGCTATGATCGACGCCCAGCTCGTCCATAAACACCATCGGAATGGCGGCAAACGCTTCGTTGACCTCGAACAGATCGATGTCGCTGATATTCATACCCGCCCGTTTCAGGGCTTTGTGGGTGGCCGGAACCGGGCCAGTCAGCATGATCGTCGGTTCGGACCCGACTACGGCGAAGGCTTTGATACGGGCGCGGGGTTTCAGCCCCGTCTGTTCGCCAAACGCCCGACTGCCAACGAGCAGACCAGCCGCCCCGTCGACAATCTGCGACGAATTACCTGCGTGGTGAACGTGGTTGATGCGGGCTAGATCGGGGTATTTGAGCAAAGCCAGCGCATCGAGTCCCATTTGACCCATTGCTTCGAAAGCTGGTTTCAGTTTGCTCAGACTTTCCACCGTCGTGCCGGGCCTGACGCCCTCGTCGCGGTCGAGCAGGGTGATACCCAGATCATCACGAAAAGGAACGAGCGTCCGGCTAAACCGGTCAGCGGCCTGTGCCTCAACGGCCCGGCGGTACGACTCTGCCGCGTAGGTATCGACGTCGGTGCGGCTGTAGCCGTATTTAGTCGCGATCAGATCGGCAGAAATACCCTGAGGGACGATGTTATGCCGGGCTACGATTTCGGGATTGGTGAACAGCGCGCCACCGTCTGACCCCATCGGTACGCGCGACATGGATTCTACTCCCCCCGCAATAATCGCATCGACCTGACCCGACATGACGTAAGCCGCAGCCATGTTGATAGCCTCCAGCCCCGACGAGCAGAACCGGTTGAGTTGCACACCGGCCACGGTTTCGTCATAACCCGCTTCCAGCACGGCCGTTCGGGCAATGTCGCCCCCCTGCTCGCCAACGGGCGTTACGCAGCCCATGATTACGTCATCGACCAGCGCGCTATCCAGTTGATTACGGTCCCGCAGGTGTCGAAGTACACTGGCCAGCAGCTGAACCGGCTGAACGTCGTGCAGGGCACCGTCGCTTTTCCCTCGTCCACGGGGCGTACGGACGGCGTCATAAATGAATGCTTCTGCCATGCTACAGTTAAAAAATTAGTATGCTTGCATACGGTTTTCTATGTAGCAAAAGTACAGGCAAAAGCCAGAAATCGAAATTAATTTGCGCTAATCAGTGTCTGCATTGACCAAAACAAAGAACGGCCGGACTGTGGAGCCCGGCCGTTCTTTGTTGTATATGTCTCAGACAGCATCTCTGCTATCGTAGCCGCGCCAGCGGCTGATGGACCGTGTGTAGTTAGCCTTCGGCTACGACAGCAGAGATGCTGTCTGGGACTAAATCAATTACTTATCCAACACCACCGTTTCGCCAACAATGTATACACCAGCTTCTGTAGCCAAGTTATACACAGTCGATACGGTGCGGGTTGTTTTCTCTGCCTTAACGATCCGGTAGGGCGTGGCTTTGCCATTCTCCAGACGATACAGCACATCAGCGGTTGACAGATCGCCCATTGCCTTGCGGCCCGACGCGGTTAGTACGGGGTGATTGGCGGTTGCTTCAAGCAGTACAGGATTCGTCGGCGTGGGGGCGTTATCGGCGGCTACTTCGTTCAGGGGAGCAACCCAGACACCCGTCAGGGTAAACTGTCCGTCGTGCTTATCGACGCGGGTGACGCGGGTTACGATCTGTGCATTCGTTCTGGCGTCGTAGGCCATAACTGACTCACCAACCTGTACCGCATCCATCGATTTTGCCGTACCGTTCGGCAGTAATACCGGCGCATCAGCCGCGAAGCAGAAGTTATACTCTTCTTTCTTTTTGCTGCCGTCTTCGCTCTTGCCACCGCCACCGCTCAGCAACGACGCCATCTCGCGCGACAGCACAAACGTCAGCGTCGACATCAGGCCCGGCTCTTTTTCGCCTACGTACTTCAGGTCGTCGATGTACAAGTCCCACGCCTTGCGGTCAGCCGATTCGCCGGGGATTACGAACGACTTTGTTTCGTTGGTTTTGCCATTCTGATAAATCGCCAGTAAGCCCAGTTCTTTGGTATCGGCGGCCGCGAATATTTTGTAGAGGTAAATCTTCCGCGTGATTCCGTCACTATACGTGAAAACGTAAGCAGGGCGCTCCTCGTAGCGATCCAGAATATAACCGCCCGATTTAAAATAGGTGTCTTTGTCGAGGTTAGCGATTTTGATGGCTTTGACCGCTTTGGCCTGATCGACCGTCATACCAGCTGACGCGGTGGTCTGCGCCTGAACGCGCTGACAGAAAAACTGCGTCGTTACGGCGCAACTCAGAAAGAACAGGATAGCGAGGACGTTGTATTTCATACGGTTAGTAATGCTGTGTGTGAGGTTACCGTTATTTTCTGGTATATGCGCCAACGCGCGAATGAATAGCTTCGACCGTACGGTGGGCCGACGTCAGTGCCCCGGCCATCCAGGCCGTCAGGTACGTGGTGTGTTCACCGGCGAAGTAAATATTTCCGTCCGGCTCCAGTAAGGACGGGTAATATTTTCGGCGGGTTGCCTCGTCGTAGGTAGCCCAGCCCCCACCGTTGTACGGGATTCGGTGCCAGGCCAGTGAGAATGAATTATCGAACTCAGTGGGGTACTGCGGGTGAATTTTACTACCCTGCTCCAACGCCATTTTTTCACGATCTGCAACCGGCATAGCCCCAACGGCTTCAGCGCGACCGTAGAAATTGTAATACCCGATCAACACGCCCTTCTTACCCTGGAAGCCAAACGAGGGGTACCAGATCTGGTTGATGTCCATGTTTGTACGCGAGATACCACCGTAAATCCAATCGTCTTCCTCCCAGAACCGGCGTTTGAATTGCAGACCAATCTTGCCGGTCTTGATATACGGCACAAAGTCAGCGGCCCGCTTCACCGTTCCCGATAAATCAGACTCCAGGTTTTTGAGCATAGGCAGCGGCAGCGTACAGACGCAGAACTCAGCCGTGACCTCCTGTGGTTTGCCGTCTTTCTGGTACACGACCCGCACACCGTTGTCCGTCTTGCGTAGCTCCGTAACCGGCGCGTTGAACATGATTTTGCCGGACAGCTGTTTTTCCAACGCCCGTGGAATGGCATCCATTCCGCCGACCGGCTGCATCAGGGTCGTTTGTTGTTCGTAGATGTAGTCGCCGACGTTATAAAAGACCGGCTGCATAAAGCCCGAACGGAGCAGATCAGTCAGGCCAAACGGGTCGGTCATGTCACCGGGAGCAGGACCCGCACCGGGTTCGCCTTTGGTTTTATACCCGCGCCGGTTGGTGCCCTTGTACAGATGCGCAGTGTTCAGATCACCTTCATTTTTCAGAAAGTCGATCAGTTTCTCGACGTCCTCTTTTGTCAGTTCCTGATCGAGCGCGTGCTGATCGAGCGATTTCGTGAGCAGTTCGGCTGTGTAGCCGCGCATGTCGTTGTGGTACTCTTTGATACGTAACCGACGGTTGGCCATCGGTCCTGTGCCACCCTCGTTGAAGAGATAAGCCGCTTCGTTGTTGCCGTTGAAAATTTCTAACGGTACCCCAAGCTCCCGGCAATATTGCAGCGTCAGCTGATGGTGGTGCGGAATACGGGCGGCTCCCCCGTTGAAATACAGGCCATTTTCAAATGAACAGGCCTGCGGTGTACCGCCCATTTCTGTCTCTTTTGTCCCACCCCGTACCGTCCAGACGCGGCCACCGGAGCGGGAGCGGGCTTCCAGTATAGTACAATCATAACCAAGTTTACCGAGCTGATACGCCGTCGCCATGCCCGCTAACCCGGCTCCCAGTATCACAACTTTGCGGCCTTTGCCGTCGGTACGCTTACCATTGGCGGGCAAATCAAGAGCATCCGCCGGGGCCGACTGCAACAAACCCCAGGCTAGTAAACTCGCATAACTGGCACTCGTAGAATTGATAAAATCGCGTCGGGTCATAGAGAGAGGAAGGTGATTACATCAACCGGGTGCGGTGGCTTTTGCAAGGCCGTACCCGGCTGGTTTACCCCACAACTTTTTTGAAACTGTCAATGAAAGCCGTCATTTCATCCATTGTGCCGATGCTGACCCGGCAATAGGGTTGTCCGTCGAAGTCGCGGGTTTGAATACCGATACCGTTGGCAAACATGGCGTTGCTGAACGTTTTGGTTTTCATCCGAATCGGGAACAGAATGAAGTTGGCCGCCGACGGAATCACTTCGTACCCCATATCAGCCAATGCTTTGCTCGTGTAATCGCGGGCTTTTGCGTTCTCGGCGCGGCAATGATTTTGCCAATCTTTATCCTGATAGCTGGCGATACCGGCCATCAGCGTGGTGATACTCACTGCAAATTCGCCATTCGTGTATGGCTTTATCGCTTTCAGCATCTCTGGCTTGGCGATAGCATAACCCAGCCGCAAACCAGCGAAACCGTGAATCTTCGAGAATGTCCGGGCCAGAATCACGTTCTGTCCCTCGGCAACCAGCTTGCCCAGTTTAGGCCGGGCGGCCGGTTCGTAGAAATCAATATACGCTTCGTCAAGAAACACCGGCACTTTGGGGGCCACCTCACGGATAAACGATTCCAGTTCGGCCGTCGGCACCACGGTCCCGGTCGGGTTGTTGGGGTTGACCAGATAGACCAGCTTGACGTCGGGCGTAATCTTCGACTTGATCGTTGCCAGATCGAACTTGTAGTCTTTCGTCATCGGCACCGACACGATCTTGGCCCCGAACTTTGCCGACCGGTCGAGCAGGTCGTCGTAAGTCATGGCGCTCGTCAGAATCGTACCACCGTTTTTGGCAAAATAATCGGCCGATGCCATCAGAATATCCGACGAACCGGGCGACAGCATAATGGTTTCTGGCGTCACCCCTTCATCATCGGCGATCAACTTCTTCAACTGACCGAACTCCGTCCAGGCGTAGCGATTGCCTGACTCAGCGGCTTTGCAGAGCGCGTCTTTGGCAGCGGGCGAAATACCCAGCGGGTTTTCGTTGGCCAGCAACCGCGCTTTCAGCTTACCCATTTTCGAGAATGGATCGTCTGTAAAAGCAAACTCATTGACGAATTCCGGGGCAAGGGGAGCGGGAGATGAACTGGCTTTAGCGACTGAAAAGCGGCTCAACCCTACTCCTGCCGTTAGCAAACCGCTGGCGCGAAGCCAGTCTCTACGGGTCAGTTGTGACGACATAATTAGCTTGATTTTGGCGTATTTATAGATTGAATTTACTTATTTCCCGTAATTCACTGTAGACCAGTGATACTCCGTGAAAGTACAATTCTTTACGCGTAACATAACGTATCTCACCAATAAACTGCAAACTTTATTTGGCATATTAACCAAATAACCAAATATTAATACAATCATGTACGCTACAGTAGGGCAGTCGATTTTCTGCTCATCAAGCTTCCGACAATCATCGCAACGGTACTGACCAACAGCCCCCACATCATGGGTGAGTACTCCGTTTGCAGCCACAGACAAAGTAGCCAGACAATCAATCCCAGCCCCATCGACCACAGGCAACCCGGCAGCGTAGCGCGCTTCCAGTAGATTCCGGCCGTCAGCGGCACAAACAACGATATCAGGCTAAACGCCGATGATTCGCCCACCAGATCGAAAATGTTGGTGTCACGGGCAGTGCTCATCCAGACGCAGATCACCGTAATGACGACGATAGCCCGGCGGATCGTTTTCAGCAACTCATCGTCGCTTAGGCTCGGTCGGAAATACCGGACAATATTTTCCCCGAATACGGTTGCCGGTGCCAGTATCGCCCCGCTCGACACGCTTAAAATCGCCGACGTGACCGCGCCGAAAAACAGAATCTGCAGGGGTAAACTCCCGTGTCGCATCACCATATTCGGAATGATAAGCTGATTATCGGCGGGCAGGTCGGGGTGGAGTGTGCGGGCAGCGAGGGCAATGAACAGCGGCAGCATCGCAACAGTCAGGTATAGCCCCGATGCCAGATAAGACGCCCGAACAGATGTCTCTTCGGTTTTAGCCGCCATCACCCGCTGAAAAATGTCCTGCTGTGGAATTGACCCCAGCCCAATCGTAAACCAGGCCGCCAGGTAAGCGACCCAGTCGCGGGCAGTGTTGTGGGGCAGGAAGCGGAAGAAATCGGGCGACACCTGTTTCTGCACCGCCGACCAGCCGCCCGTGTCTTGCCAGAGACTGACAGCCAGCACCGCTAACGCAACGATAATGATAAGGTTGTGGAAGAAATCAGTAACCGAGATCGACCACATACCACCCAGCAGCGTGTACGCCATCACGACGGCCGCGCTGCCTAGCACACAATACTCGCGGGGAAAGCCGGTCACGACGTTCAACACGATGCCGATAGCGACCAGTTGAGCGGCTATCCAGCTGAAGTAGGACGGGATAATCAGGACGGCCGACAGCAGTTCCGCCGGGCGACCGAAGCGGATGCGGAAGTAGTCGCAGAAGGTGGTGATATGGAGCCGGTAAAGTGGGCGGGCAAAGAAAGCCCCTACCAGAAACAGGCACAGCGCTGAGCCGAACGGTTCTTCGATAATGGCCGGAACGCCCCCTTCGATAAACATGGCCGGTGCGCCCATGATCGTTTCGGAGCCAAACCAGGTTGCGAACGTGACCGACGCTGCCAGCACTAAGGGTAGCCGCCGACCCGCCAGTACGAAATCCTGTGAGGTCGTTACCCGCCGTGACGCCCACACGCCCACCGCTACGTTTGAGAGTAAGTACAGGATGATGCAGACAACGAGCAGCATATATTTTTATCAACACTAGCGGCACAGAGATCACAAAGATTATAAATCTAAACCCATAATACCCCTAAATCCCCTGAAGGGGACTTTGTCTGCTACGGATCAAAGTCCCCTTCAGGGGATTTAGGGGTATGGGTATATGGCCTCTACACGACTAGCGTTCTACCTATGAAGTGTATTTGTCATTCCGAGCCTGCGAGGAATCGTCGGACTGTACTGAAGGAATTCATACTACCGAAGATTCCTCGCAGGCTCGGAATGACAAACACGGCCCATGAGACCTGGATAACTTCAACGTTTACAACCGGATCGTAGCGGGCAGGTATTTAGCGATCAGGTCTTCATAGTATGGCTTGAGTTCGCTGACAACCGGCGGCTTCGGACTCTTCGAGTACAGGTCATACGGGTTGAACTTGTTGACCCATTTGAACATCTCCTGATCGTGATCGTCGAGCAGATGGTTGTAAGCGTGCTCGCGGTGTTGCGAATAGAACGAGTGGTACCGGATCATGTACAGCGCAGGCTCCGGCAGATAGTCTTTCGTAATATGGTACAGATACTCATCGTGCCCCCACGACATATCGACGTTTTTCAGCCCGCAGTTTGGTTTGTACACACCGTACTTCGTGTTGTACCGCTCGTCGTACGAGTCAGGGTTGGCTGCGAAGAACTCGGGGTAAACAATCTTGTCGGAATGTTTACAGCCTACCGGGAACGTATCGCCAACCACAGCCCACTGCGGCTCACCGAACAGGCAAAGCACCTTACCCATGTCGTGCAGAAAACCCGTCAGTACAAACCAGTCGGGGTGGCCGTCGGCGCGAATCGCTTCGGCGGTCTGCAACAGGTGCTGCAGTTGATCGAGGTCTGTATCGGGGTCCGAATCATCAACGAGTGTATTCAGAAATTCCATCGCGCTCCAGACCGGCAGCTCTTTTTTGTCGAACGCCAGGAAGTTGGCTTTCTTCTGCTGCACGAAATCATAGGTCTGATACGTGTGGTTGAGCCGGTAGAACTCCCGTACTGTATCACGTTCGGGCGTGTCGTAGTTCCGGTAATCTTCTTTTGACTTATGCTCCGGTTCCGGATAGCGGCTAATTACGTCGTCCTCCCACAGCTCAAGGCTGGCAAGAGGAGCATTCTGATCGATCATCATTGCAGGAATAGTTAATAGGTAAATGTATGAAAATTATCAATATCAGCGAGTTACACCAAAAACGTGCAAGGCCCCAATCCTGTTTTCAGGCCACTACCAGAATAGGGTGTATAGCACCGCCAGCGCACCAAAAATACCGACCGAGCCAACCACAAACGAGGGCGTGACCCGAAACAGGGACCGCTCAACAACGACCGTCCCATGCGGTCGGTGACTGGCCGGGTCGGTCAGCGTGACCACGACCATCAGGGCAATATCAATGCAAAACACCCACATCGTACGGTGGAGAAACGGAATCGGATCGGCGGTAGTACCCAGCCAGCCCGTAACCTCCGGCCAGAATTTCAGCAGCAGTGACAGAGGCAATGTCAGAATCGCAACGGTCATAGCAGCCCGGTTGGTCGCCCGCTTCCAGAAGAAGCCTAGGAGGAAAATGGCAAAAATGCCGGGGGTAATAAAATTGGTGTATTCCTGAATGTACTGGTATACCTGATCGAGCGAGCGCAGCAGGGGTGCCAGCGCAATCGCCACGACAAACGACAGCACAACCGCCCACCGCCCCACACGCACCAGTTTCTGTTCCGACGCTTGCGGATCGACGTACTTCCGATACAGGTCAAGCGTGAAAATAGTCGAGATAGAATTCGCTTTACCCGCCAGCGACGCAACCACAGCCGCCGTCAGTGCGGCAAAGGCCAGCCCTTTCATACCGATGGGCAGCAGATTCATCAGCACCGGATACGCGTGGTCGGGCTTGACAATACCAGCCGCATCGGTCATGGCCGACCGGAACGACCCTTCCTGATACAACACAAACGCAGCAATGCCGGGAATGACGGCGATAACCGGAATCATCAGTTTCAGAAAAGCCGCGAAGAGAATACCGCTCCGGGCCGTTTTCAGATCGGCCCCCAGCGCCCGCTGTACGATGTACTGATTACAACCCCAGTAATACAGGTTGTTGATCCACATACCGCCCAGTACCAGCGATAGCCCCGGCAGTTCGAGGTAGTGCGGATGCCCTTTTTCAAAGTACATGTGGAAATGACTATCAGCCCGGTCGCGCAATTGGCTCAGGCCGTTCATCACGCCCGCCGTACCGCTGCGGTCCGCAACCAGTTCCAGCGCCAGATACGTGACAACAAGCCCGCCAATGACCAGCACGATCACCTGAATAACATCGGTGTAGCCAATCACTTTCATGCCACCCAGCGTGATAAAGATGGCAAACAGGGCCAGCCCAATCGTGCAGGTGGTAAACGAAATACCGGCCAGCGACTCAATCGCCATGGCCCCTAAATACAGAATCGACGTCAGGTTGACGACTACGTAGACCACCAGCCAGAAAATCGCCAGAATCGTGCTGACCGTGTCGCTGTAGCGCTGAGCCAGAAACTGCGGCATGGTGTAGATATGATTCCGCAGGTAGATCGGAATAAAAAACGCGGCCACGATCACCAGTGTAGCAGCCGCAATCCACTCGTACGACGAAATAGCCAGCCCCATCGCGAAACCCGACCCGGCCATCCCGATAAAATGCTCGGCCGAGATGTTCGACGCAATCAGCGATGCGCCGATAGCCCACCACGTCAGCGATCCTTCGGCCAGAAAAAAATCAGTCGTATTTGTTTCTGCCTTGCGCCGACGCTGATACACCCAATACCCGTAGCCAACAACGATGACGAAGTACGTTAGAAAAACAAGGTAATCGGCTGTGGCCAGGTGGTTCATAAAAAAGGTGGGGTTTAGATGCCAAAGCACCAAACCCCACCTTTTTTACCGCATTCAATGGGTGAAAGAGCGAAAGACTGAAAGAGCGAAAGGTTGCTGACGCATTCACTTTCTCGCTCTTTCAGTCTTTCGCTCTTTCACTCTTTATTTCAGCGTCGAGAAATCGAACGTTTCGAGGAAAGCGGTCGTGAACTGACCCGACTGAAAACCGGGATCGTCCATCAGTTTGATATGGAATGGAATCGTGGTTTTTATACCCTCGATCACAAACTCCTGCAACGCCCGCTTCATGCGCGTAACAACCTCTTCCCGCGACTGCCCCGACACGATCAGTTTGGCAATCATCGAGTCGTAGTTCGGCGGAATGGTATAGCCGGTATAGACGTGGCTATCGATGCGGACGCCGTGACCGCCGGGTATGTGCAGTACCGTAATCTTACCCGGCGACGGGCGGAAGCCATTACCGGGATCTTCAGCATTGATACGGCACTCCATCGCGTACAGCTTCGGCGTGTAGTTACGGCCCGAAATTTCCGCGCCAGCCGCTACTTTGATCTGCTCTTTAATCAGGTCGAAATCCGTCACTTCCTCCGTAATCGGGTGCTCGACCTGAATCCGGGTATTCATTTCCATGAAATAGAACTTCCCGTGTTTATCGACCAGAAACTCAACCGTACCGGCTCCTTCGTAACCAATAGCCTGCGCCCCCTTGATGGCAGCAGCACCCATTTGCTCCCGCAGTTCAGGCGTGATAATAGGCGATGGCGTTTCTTCAACCAGTTTCTGGTGTCGACGCTGAATCGAGCAGTCGCGCTCCGACAGGTGACACACTTTTCCGTACTGGTCGCCGACGATCTGAATCTCGATATGGCGCGGCTCTTCAACGAACTTCTCCAGGTATAAGCCGTCGTTACCGAAGGCCGCACCAGCTTCGGTACGGGCATCGTTCCACGCTTTCTCGAAGTCAGCTTCCGACCGGATAATGCGCATACCACGACCACCGCCACCAGCCGTCGCTTTGACAATGACTGGATAACCCATCTCGGCTGACAGTTCCTTACCCTGCTCGATCGACTCAAGTAACCCTTCTGAACCGGGAATAACCGGCACACCAGCCATCTTCATCGTCGCTTTGGCGGTCGCCTTATCGCCCATGCCATTGATCTGCTCGGCCGTTGCCCCGATAAATTTGATACCGTAATCGGCACAGATCTGCGAGAACTCCGCGTTTTCCGACAGGAAGCCGTAACCGGGATGGATAGCATCGGCCCCCGTTACTTCAGCCGCCGAAATGATACTGGGAATGCTCAGATACGATTGTTTGCTGGCCGGTGGACCGATACATACGGCTTCATCGGCGAAGCGTACGTGCAGGCTGTCGCGGTCGGCAGTCGAATATACAGCCACCGTTTTAATGCCCATCTCCCGACAGGTACGGATGATTCGCAAAGCAATCTCACCCCGGTTGGCGATCAGAATTTTCTTGAACATAGCGGTTTAAAGAGTGAAAGAATGAAAGAGCGAAAGAGCGAAAGAGTGGCTGGCGAACCATTCACTCTTTCATTCTTTCGCTCTTTCATTCTTTAGTTTAGATCGGTTCAACCAGGAACAGCGGTTGATCGTACTCGACAGGAGTAGCGTTTTCGACCAGTACCTTGACAATCCGGCCCGACACTTCCGATTCGATTTCATTGAATAGCTTCATCGCTTCAACGATACAAACCACTTTTCCTTCGCTGATCGAATCACCTACTTCAACGAAAACCGGCGTATCAGGGCCTGACGACCGGTAGAATGTACCAATCATGGGCGATTTTACGGTGATGTAATTATCAGTGGCGGCAGCTGGAGTCGCCACGGGCGCAGCCGGCTGAGCCACCGCCGTCGGTGCCGCTGCGGGAGCCGGGGCAGGCGGGATAGAAGCCATCGTCGGGGCGGGGGCGGCTGGTACCGTGGGCACCCCCGTGCCGTACCGTTTGACGTTGATCTTCAGATCGGTCGTCTCAATGTTTACCTCGTCGAGGCCCGACTGAGAAATGAAATCAATAAGCTGTTGAATCTCCTGTGTGCTCATGCGGTTTTGTCAGGGAAGTGAATCGTCAGACGTTAGCAGAATGTAGTTGGACGGTGAATAGGGTCGTTAGTCGACGGCTTACTTCACCCGTTCAACGTAGTCCCGTGTACGGGTATCGACCCGAATTTTCTGGCCTGACTCAATGAAGAGCGGCACCATAATTTTCGCACCCGACTCAACTTCGACCCGCTTTTTGGGGCTGTTGGCCGTATCGCCTTTAATGCCGGGTTCAGCATAAGTAACCTCCAGTTCAACGAACGGCGGCAGTTCGCACGACAGGGGGGTGTCGGTTTCGGCGTTGATCAGCATTTCAACTTCCTGCCCTTCTTTCATTAGGTCAGCACCGTCAACGATCTTCTCGTCCAGGTTGATCTGATCGAACGACTCCTGATCCATGAAGTTATAACCCGCTTCATCTTTGTAAAGAAACTGGAATTTGCGCCGTTCGACACGCACCGGAGTGATCGATACGCCTGCGTTGAAAGTGTTGTCGATGACCCGACCTGTCGTTAAGCTTTTCAGTTTGGTGCGTACGAAAGCCGCGCCTTTACCGGGCTTGACGTGCTGAAACTCAGTGATCTGAAAGAGGTCGTTGTTGAAGTTGAGGACCAGCCCGTTGCGGATGTCTGCGGTCGTTGCCATTATTGCTGTACTGTGATTTGTCTGAAATTATATGCTGTCTTGTACTGTGATTTGTCTGATTTACTGATTACTATGATTGAAAAGGAAATCACAGTATCTCTGTGTAATCACGAAAATAATAGTTCAACATAATCTGAACCGTGATTTATGTGATTTGCTGATTTCCGTGATTAAGAGAAAAATCAGAGTTTGTCAACGTAATCAGCGACAATCACAGTTCAAAATTATCCGAACTGTGATTTATTGATTACCGTGATTTAAAAATCACAGCCTATTAGCGTAATCATATACATCACACGGGGCCGCCCGGCAGTTCAGGATAAATCCCAGTTCAAAACTAATAGGCCCACTTTACGTAAGCGGCACCCCAGGTGAAGCCGCCACCAAAAGCCGCTAACACCAGATTATCTCCTTTCTTGAGCTGCGATTCATACTCGGCCAGGCACAGCGGAATTGTTGCCGCCGTAGTGTTGCCGTATTTGTGAATCGTCATCATTACCCGATCGAGATCAATACCCATACGCTGGGCCGTTGCATCGATGATCCGCTTATTGGCCTGGTGCGGTACCAGCCAGGCAACATCAGTCCCTGACAGACCATTCCGTTCCATAATCTCGGCGGATACGTCGGCCATGTTCTTAACGGCAAACCGGTACACCGACGGGCCATCCTGATAGACGTAGTGCCAGCGCTTTTCTACAGTCTCGTGCGTGGGTGGGTAGCGACTGCCACCCGCCTTTTGAAACAGGTGGTTCTGCCCTACCCCATCCGACTTGATAATCGAGTCGATAATGCCCAGCCCTTCGTTATTAGGTTCGAGCATTACGGCTCCGGCACCGTCGCCAAACAGCACACAGGTTGTCCGGTCAGTATAATCGACGATGGCCGACATTTTATCGGCCCCTACCACGATGATCTTCTTGTACTTGCCCGTTTCGATAAACTGCGAACCAATCGTCAGCGCATACACGAAGCCAGAGCAGGCAGCCTGAATATCAAAACTACCGATATTGCGAATGCCGACCATATCGCAGATCAGGTTCGCCGTGCAGGGAAACACGTAGTCGGGCGTGGTCGTCGCGCAAATAAGCAGGTCGATGTCTTCAGGGCTGGTGTTTGTTTTCTCCAGCAGCCCCTGTACCGCCTTCGCGCCCATGTGCGATGAGCCCATACCTTCGCCCTTCAGGATGTGCCGTTCACGAATACCCGTCCGCGACGTAATCCATTCGTCGTTCGTGTCGACCATTCGCTCCAGTTCAGCATTGGTCAGCACGTAGTCGGGTACGTAACCGTGAATTCCTGTGATGGCCGCTTTACTCATAATTCAATTTGGGAGGGTACGTTACAAAGTTGAACGCAGGCAGATCGTACACGAGCAGACTGCTAACGCATAGCCTGCGCGATTTTGACGTATGCATTCGACTCCACCTGTCGAATCGCCAGGCCAATCATGTTTTTAATTGCCAGCGGTGAGGAGATCCCGTGGGCAATGATGACGTTACCGTTTACGCCCAGAATCGGACTGCCTCCTACTGATTCGTAGTTCGTCTTGTCCAGAAATTCGTCGCTGATGTTACGCTTACGGGCAGTTTCATAGAATGACTCACCCAATTTGAACATGGTATTACCCGTAAATCCGTCGGCCACAATGACATCCGCCTTGCCAGCGAAAAATTCATTGCCCTCCATATTACCGATGAAGTCGATTCGGGGGTTTTCTTTCAGCAACTGATGAGCCGCCTGCACAACCAGTGACCCCTTCTGCTCTTCTGAACCAATGTTCATCAGGGCCACACGGGGCTTCCCGATACCAAACGTATACTGCGCGTAAATCGAGCCTATTTCGCCAAACTGAGCCAGCATCTCAGGCTTGCAATCGGCGTTGGCACCAATGTCGAGCATAACGGCATGCCCACCGGTTACCTGCGGCACAAAGCCCGCGATACAGGGCCGCAGTACCCCGTCAATCGACTTGATGCTGAACAAGGCACCGACATGCATAGCACCCGTGTTGCCAGCACTGCAAAACGCATCCACACTACCTTCTTTCAAAAGTTTAAACCCAACTCCAATGCTAGAATTGGGCTTCTGAGACAGTGCCTTTGTCGGATGTTCGCCCATATCGATTACCTCGCTGGCATCGACCAGCTCGATACGACCGGACAGAGTGGTCTCCTGCTTCTGCAACAATGGTTCAACAACGGACTGCCTGCCAATCAGAACGATGCTGACGTTTTGTGGTAACTCGGCAGCGGCCATTATAACCCCCTCAACGATGGCATCGGGGGCAAAATCACCGCCCATGGCGTCCACTGCTATTTTCATTGACTCTACTAGTAAGTATCCTGCCAGCGTCAGCCAGCGTTTTCACTAAACCGCGTAAAAATAGGCAGGTGACAGGCAATAAAAAAGTATTTCGCGTTCATCCCAATTGGAACGTCAACGAAATACTTTCCGTAATAAGCTGACAATTAAGCAGTTTTCGCGTAATTCTCAACAACCATTTGTCCTTTGTAATACAGGTTTCCTTCGAACACGTGGGCATGGTGCCGCTCGTGCACTTCACCCGTCTGGGCGTCGGTCGAAAGGGTGACGGCCGTAGCCTTGTAGTGCGTTCTGCGCTTATCGCGCCGGGTGCTCGAGTGTCGGCGTTTGGGGTGTGCCATGGCTCAGTTTATCTGTTCGGTTTTTCGTTCTCAAACGGCCTGCTGTTTGTACAGCCAACCGGTTACTAATTGTTATTCAATTTGCGCAGGGCTTCCCAACGCGGGTCAATTGCTTCATCAGGCGCATCGGCGGTGGCATCATCAGCAGGTGCACCAGACTGGTACACTAGTTTGCCATTTGCATCGTCATCCTGTTCGTCGTCCTCGTCGCGAAAGCGGGGATGTAACCGCTTCATCGGCAGGGCCAGGCCAATAAATTCGAATATGTAGCGGGCCACGTTAATGGTTGCTGTGTTCCGCTCGATCAGTTCGATTTCGTCGCTTAACTCTTCGTTGTGGTCGCCGAACTTAAGCAGCATCATCTGCTGCGTATCGATTGGTTCGTCGTACAGATCCAGGCTCCGGTCACAGGTTTGCTCAACAGCTCCCGAAATGTGAAAGTCGAGCCGAATCATCGTTTCCGACTTATCCAGCGACAAATGTGTGCGTACATTTCCCTTCTCGATCAGTGGCTGATCAAGTGCGGCAAAAAACGCGTCGCCCGACTCGAAGTCGTACTCGTGGCGTTTATTGTCCAGCCCGGCAATGTTTATGTCGTAGGCGCGTAGCGGATTCACTGTCGTTGACGCTCAAAAATTTAAGACCGCAAAGGTACGAATTGTTTGTCAATCAGTAAAGTGCATACCGAAAAAAGCCTGCCGATTCTATTTTCTCCGGCAGCAGCGTAACCAAAAAGTTACGCCGGCAAGACCGTTTTGGTCCATTGCCGACGATTTGTTGCCAACAGGGCGGGGGTAGAATTGGTTAGCTACTTATCGGTACGACTTGTCCCAGGCTGTACCGATTCCATAAATAATTCTATCTTTACTTACTACCTGTCAATTATGGCCGACTATCAGCTTGTCGAACGACACGACATCGAGCATCACAATGAATATTACGAAGTGCGCACAACCGGCACCGACGAACCACGCAGTTTGTTTTTTACGACCAACGAAGAAAATCTGGAAACGGTCGCTGCCGATATCGTCGCGGCCGAATTACCCGGTGCTGAAAACTGGACGGTAATCCCGCACCGTAAAGACAACTGAGCCATCCCCATCACCGATCATTCAGCATTACCTGATTTTCTGAATGATCGGTGACGCTACATTCCTTACCCCAAAGTGCATCTGATGGAACCCCTTTTTGCTACTCCGCAAACCGAAGCACTCGCTCCGCGCATTCGTGAGTTTGTCCTAAACGAACTAGTGCCGCTCGAAACGACGGAACACCTCACGGGTAATTTTTCAACCGTCGCCCGTGTGCTTGACCAGAAGCGCGAACTGGTTCGAAAAGCGGGGTTGTGGGGATTACAACACAGTCTTGATGAAGGTGGTTTGGGTTTGTCGCTTTGCGAGTTCGGCCAGATCAGCGAACTGCTGGCGTGGAGTCCATTCGGGCATTATACCTTTAATTGCCAGGCTCCCGACATCGGGAATATGGAACTGATGCACAGGCACGCGCCCGACGCCCTGCGAAACCGGTACCTGGACCCATTGAAAGAAGGGCATATCCGCTCCTGCTTCTCGATGACGGAACCGGAGTTTGCGGGGTCGAATCCAACGCGACTGGGAACGGTAGCCGAACGCGACGGTGATAGCTGGCTTATCAACGGCCATAAATGGTTTACATCGTCGGCCGATGGGTCTGCGTTCGCGATTGTCATGGCCGTAACGAATCCCGACGCGGCACCGCACCGCCGGGCGAGTATGATTCTGGTGCCGACCGACACGCCGGGCTTCGAACTGGTTCGCAACATCAGTATTATGGGCGAGCCTTCCGACCACTGGGGCAGTCACGCCGAGGTACGCTACACCAACGTCCGGGTACCGCTCGACAATCTGATCGGTGCCGAGGGCATGGGTTTCGCACTGGCGCAGGAACGGCTGGGGCCGGGCCGGATTCACCACTGTATGCGCTGGATCGGTATCAGCGAACGCTGTCTGGATTTAATGTGCCGGCGGGCCGCTACCCGCGACATGGAGGAAGGGGTTATGCTGGGCGAAAAGCAGTTTGTACAGGGCTGGATCGCCGAAAGCCGCGCGCACATCGATGCGGCCCGGCTGATGGTGCTTCGGACGGCCCACAACATCGATCAGCGGGGCGCGGCAGCCGTGCGCGATCAGATTTCGGAAATCAAGTTTTTCGTAGCCAACGTGATGCTGACGGTGATCGATCGGGCGATTCAAACGTATGGCGCGATGGGTATTACCGACGACATCGTGCTGCCGTGGTATTACCGGCACGAACGGGGTGCGCGCATTTACGACGGCGCCGATGAGGTACACAAAACCGCCCTAGCCCGCAGCATTCTGAAAGGCTACGGACTCGACACGCGTAAATCGAATCCCGTCAGTAGCCACCACAACGCATGACACCCGATCTACCGACAACGATCCGCCCCGGCGAACAGCTGGATCAGGCTGCTTTGCAGACGTACCTTACAGAGCAGTTGCCTCACGTCGGCCAGCTAGTCAGCATCCAGCAGTTTCCGGGCGGGTATTCCAACCTGACGTATGCGCTGACTACCGCCGATGGCCGGGCGTATGTGCTGCGCCGACCACCAGCAGGCGCAAAAGCCATCAGGGGCGGGCACGATATGGGACGCGAATTTCGGGTACTGACTTTGCTTCAACAGGCTGGCTACGGGCAGATTCCAACACCAGTCATTTATTGCGACGACGAGTCGGTACTGGGTTACCCGTTTTATGTGATGACGCGGGTACAGGGCGTTATTCTGCGGGCATCTACAACCCCAACGCGCGATCTGCTTCCAGAAACCATGCACCAGCTGTCACGTTCGATGGTCGATACAATGGTGGCGTTGCACGCGATTGCTATTGAGCAGACGGGGATAACACAATTGGGTAAGCCAGACGGGTATGTGCTGCGTCAGGTTGAGGGATGGCACAACCGTTATGAAGCAGCCAAAACCGATGATATCCCCGCTATCGACGCGCTGTTTCGCTACCTCACGGATTCGCTACCGGTATCGCCTGCGCCAACATTGCTGCACAACGACTTCAAGTATGACAACGTCGTTCTCAACCCCGATTTTCTGCCTGAAATCCGCGCCGTACTGGATTGGGAGATGTGTACGGTCGGTGATCCGCTAATAGACGTCGGTACAGCACTCTCTTATTGGTCAGAAGCGGGTGATAGTGACTTCCGAAGATCGTTTAACCTGACGCATCTCCCCGGCAACCTGACCCGGCAGGAATTTGCCCGGCGCTATAGCGAACGTAGCGGACGCGACGTATCGAATCTGCTCTACTATTATGTATTTGGCCTGTTTAAAAATGCGATCGTCATGCAGCAAATCTACAGCCGCTACCGCCGGGGGCTCACCACCGATCCTCGTTTTGCTGGCCTACTCACCGGTGTGCAATCGCTCAGTAGCGAAGGGCTACACAGCGTCGAAACCGGCACGTTGTAGCGACGCGAACGGTCCGGCGCCCCAGCCTTCGCGTCGCTATATGTCAAACCACTCGCTATGACTAACGCACTCCTGATCATTGATACACAGGTTGACTTCTGCCATCCCGACGGCGCGTTGTTTGTGCCGGGGGCCGCGCAGGACGTTATACGCATGGCTCGGCTGATTGAGCAACATGCCCGGCAGATCGATCATATCGTTGTCACGCTGGATACACACCATGTACTGGATATTGCGCACCCGTTATTCTGGCAGGATGCGTCGGGAAATCATCCGACTCCGTTTACGACTATCAGCGGGTCGGATGTCGACAGCGGACGCTGGATACCGCGTTTCGAGGCTGAAAAAGCCAGACGGTATGTGCACGCGCTGGAGACAGGTGGTCAGTTTCAGCATCTGATCTGGCCTGAACACTGCCTGCTGGGTTCGCGCGGAGCGGCCCTGCACGACACGCTCCTCGTGGCCCTGCGCGACTGGACACGCCTGCGCGACCGCGATTACGCAGCCGTGCAAAAGGGGCTGTATCCGTTGACCGAACACTTTGGTGTATTTCAGGCGCAGATACCCGACCCAGCCGTGGCCGAGACACAGTTAAACACCGCTCTGATCGCTGATCTGAACCGCTTCGACTCGGTATATCTGATGGGTGAAGCCAAGTCGCACTGCGTCGCCAACAGCCTGAAACAGCTACTTGATTTTGCCCCCGAACTGGTGCCAAAACTAATCGTCGTAACTGACTGTACGTCCGACGTAACAGGATTAGGCCACCTCGCTGATCCGATTTATGCCGAAGCCCGGCAGCGGAATGTGCGGTTTCTGACTTCAGACGCGGTTTTCAATTGAAAAACCGTACCTTTTCAACGTTATGGAAAAAACGTTGGCCCTCTTCCCGCTGAATCTGGTCGTTTATCCCGGCGAAGACCTGAACCTGCACATATTCGAACCGCGCTACCAGCAACTTGTCAGCGAGTGTATCGAAGAGGAACGCACGTTCGGCATTCCCGCCTTTATCAACAACAAGCTTCCCGGCTACGGTACGGAGATGCACGTGACAACGCTGCACAAGCGCTACCCTGACGGCCGGATGGACATCAAGTCGAGGGGCGTGGGTGTATTCAAGCTGGTCAACTTCGAGAATCCCGTAGCGGGTAAGCTATACGCCGGTGGTGAGGTCGAACTGGTAACGCCGGGCGACGGCTACAGCGCGCACACAAAGGCACTGACCGAACGACTCGATCGCCTGTACGACCTGCTACAAATCGAGGTAGACTATGACTCCAGCGACGAGAACTTCTCGTACAAAGTGGCTCACAAAGTCGGGCTATCCATCGATCAGGAATACGATGTGTTGCAGCTGGACTCAGAAGCAGAACGACAGTTGTTCCTGATTCAACACCTCAACACGGTGCTGCCAGTCGTGTCGGATATGGAGCGGACCAAGCAGCGCATCCGCATGAACGGTCATTTCAAAAACCTCGATCCACTGAATTTTTAAGTTGCGGATTTTTTGTGGTTGTAAAGTCATAGAGTCGTGACGTTGTAGAGTTGCTGGCGCGTCGTGGCTGACGCCGGATGGCAACTCTACAACGTTACGACTCTATAAATTTGCAACTTCCTTTATCCTTTTTCCTGTACTTCGCCGATCTTTTTGGCTCGTTTCGGGAGCTGATCGGCCAGCTGCTGGAGGTTTTTAATCGGTGGGCGCGGCTTTTCAGCTTCCCCAATCAGGAACCCGTACGGCTTCAGTTCATCGACAGCGTCAAAAATTACCTTGATGATCGCTGTCATGGGCAGCGCCAGTACCAGACCCGGTAACCCCCACACATTCTCCCATAGCAACAGGACGATGATAGCCGCCAGCGGATTGATACTAACTTTCGATCCGACGATGTAAGGCGTAATGAAATTACCTTCCAGCATCTGCACGAATAGAAATAAGCCAATCACGGCGACAGCTTTCAGTGGGTTGTCATCGGTAACCAGAGCGTAAGCCGCCGGCAGCAGCGATCCCAGCGAAATACCGAAGTAGGGAATCAGCACCAGACACGCGCCGAAGAACCCGAAGAACACGGCATAATCGATACCCAGAATAAACAAACCGACCGTCATCAGGGTGCCGATAATGAGAATAACCAGCACCAGCCCAGCCAGATAATCTTTCACAACCGTATAGATGCCCTCCATCACACTGTCGATTTTCGACTTGCGGGTATCCTCGAATGCTTTGTAGAAAAACGACCGGAAAAAATCGCGGTAGAGCAGGAAAAAGAAACCAAACAGCAGTACCAGAAACACATTGGTCAGGGTACTGGTCGTAGCCAGTAATGTCGACGTGACGATAGTACCCCCTTCAGCCATCGCTTTGTTCAGGTACTTCTGTACCTCCGCGCCCTGTTGCCGCCGATCGATGTTAAACCGCTCATCGGCAAACGTTCGTAGCTTATCGATGTAAACCGTGCTACGCTCAACAAATTTCGGGACGACTTCAGCGAAGCTGCGTATCTGGATAGAAACGACGTAAGCAAGGCCCAGCACCACGGCGAGGGCCAGAATCAGGCATATCACAATCGACAGCACACGCGGTACACCCCAGTTTTCGAGTCGCTCCACGAGTGGAAACAGCAGCACCGAAAACAGGATAGCAAAAACGAGCGGAATCAGAATACCTTCGAGTGTATGCAATCCGTAGATGATGATAACCATCGCGATCAGGATGCTGCACAGCTTGGCGTAAAATGGGAGATCAACGTTTTGTGATCGGTTGTTCATGGCAGGTAGCGTAAACGTATACTATGCCCATAAACTGTTCACTCCGCAAATCGTTACGATTTTATGTCCAATTTAACCGAATTGTCTGCGTAAGTAGCTCACTTATGTAGAAATACGCATGGCGAACGTCAGCAAGCTACTGCCCATCAATATATTGACCGAAAGATTCTGAGTCGTAGGCTGTTAAGTTTTTGTTAAGGTTACGTTATTGATTCGTGACCTTGTCGCTAAGCCATTTAACTTCGGGGCACCGACCGATCCTTTTTTCCCATCGGTCCCCACCAACTCTGTGCTGTATGAGTGCTGGCAAAACTGCACAACCACTTCATCGTATTCTGGTCGTTGATGACGATGCTGACATCCTTGAGATGCTGGAATACAACCTGACAAAAGAAGGATACGATGTCCGAACCGCCACCGACGGGCGTAAGGCACTTGACGTAGCCCGCACCTATTTACCAGAACTTGTCATGCTCGACATTATGATGCCGCACCTCGACGGCATCGAAGCTGGTCGGCAGTTACGCGACATTCCCGAGTTACGGCAAACGTACATTCTCTACCTGACAGCCCGTTCGGAAGAATACTCGGAAGTGGCGGCTTTTGATGTGGGTGCCGACGATTACATTACCAAGCCCATCAAGCCACGGGCCCTGATGAGCCGTATCAACGCGCTGTTCCGCCGGGAAGCGCAAAAAGCTGATCCGGGCGAGCAGATTATCATTGCCGATCTGTCGATCAACCGGAAAAACTACTCCGTTAGTCAGGGCGAAAAGTCGATCATTCTGCCCAAGAAAGAGTTTGAACTGCTGTTCTTTCTGGCGCAGCACCCCAACAAGGTATTCAGTCGTGAAGAGCTGCTACAAAAAATCTGGGGTGCCGATATCTATGTGCTCGAACGCACCGTCGACGTTCATATCCGCAAGCTGCGCGAAAAGATCGGCGATACGCAGATTCGCACGTTGAAAGGTGTGGGTTATATGTTCACCGACCAAAACGAATGAGTGAATTATTGAATGAGTGAATGAGCGAATAAGTAGCCCATCATTACAGTGAGCTAATTTTGCGGGCTGGCTGTGGTAACCGACCTTCTCCAATTCACTCATTCGCTCATTCACTCATTCAACAATGTCCCTCAGTCCGCGCATCATTGCTTTTTTGCTGGCCTGCATGATTTCGGTTGTGCCGGTCATTTTCCTCACGTTTGTCGACGACGTAACCAATAGTATGCTGTTTGTGGTGGGGCTTTCCAGCTTCGCCATCTCTTTTTTCCTGGTGTTGTACGCCATCGAACTACTCGTGTATCGCGAGGTCGATAAGATGTACAAAACCATTCGACAGCTGAAAATTCGGGATTTCAGCCTATCGAGAAAAGCCGTCATCCGCGACGATAACCCGTTCAAAAAGCTGAATGCTGAATTCTTCGTGTATGTCACGAAAAAGCAGAAAGAAATTGACGAACTGAAACGGCTCGAGCAGTTCCGCCGTGAATTTCTGGCGGATGTCTCGCACGAGTTGAAAACCCCCATTTTTGCCGCGCAGGGCTTTATACATACGCTGATCGACGGGGCAGTTGACGATGAGCGCGTACGGGATAAGTTTCTGTCGAAGGCTGCCAAAAGTCTCGATGGGCTCGATGCGCTGGTGAAAGATCTGGTGGCCCTGTCGCAGCTGGAGACAGGCGAAATCAAGATGAATTTCGAGCGGGTCGATTTACGGCTGACAACGCAGGAAATTTTCGAGCAACTGGAAGATATTGCTGAAGCAAAACGTACCCATCTACGCCTGCGCACATCGCTCCCCGGATCAGTCTGGGTAAAAGCCGATCATCAGCGTATCCGGCAGGTGATGACCAACCTGATCGAAAACGCCGTGAAGTATGGCAACGAAAACGGTCGGGTTCAGGTCAGTCTGGAAGAAGACCGAAAACACATCATCATATCGGTGCGCGACGACGGTCCCGGTATCCCGCCCGAACACCTGAGCCGCATCTTCGAACGCTTTTACCGGGTCGAGAAAAGCCGCTCGAAGGACCGGGGCGGCACAGGTCTTGGCCTTGCCATTGTGAAGCATATTCTGAGTGCCCACAAGGCCAAAATCACGGTTATGAGCAAGGTCGATAAAGGCACCACCTTCCGGTTTAAGCTGGACAAGATGGATTGATGGTTTACGGGTTAATGTTCAATGTTTGAAGTTCTTCCGGCAGCACAACCTTAAACATTGAACCTCAAACTCTCAATCAGATCATTCGTTTCAGGGCGAAGGCGGCAACGAAGATCTGACCGCTGCGCCGAACCAGAAACGACATTTCCCGGCCTTCACCGCCCTGGAGCAGCTTATAAATATCGCTTATCGTCAGCTCCTTCGCAGCGTTTTTATTGATGAATAAGACCTCGTCGCCTTCGTGCAGGCCCGCTTTTTCAGCCGGTGACCCTTCGGCCACATGACCAACGTAATAACTGCGAAACTGGTCACCCCTGGCGCGTAGTTCAAGCCCACTCATATCGTGCTCAAACTGCTCGCGCATCAGCTTCCGAACCGGCTTCATGACCATGTACTGGCCCTGGTAGTTGAACGTAACGTTGAATCGGCGCAGCAGTTCGCATCCCACATTTCCCTGCCGTTGCGGCATGTCAATCAGTTTAGCCCGATAAGCGATGCTGTCGGGAAACGACGCCAGGATGTTAGCCAGTTCGTAGCGCCCAAACCGCACTTTACTGATACGCCCCAGGCTACCGTTGATTACGCCGTTTAACCCCCGGCCCAGCTGCGCCCGAATTACTTTCTCCGGTAGTGGCAGTATCGAGGCACTTTCACCATGATTGAGCAGCAGCGCATGCCCGGCTCCGGTATCCAGCACCACCCGCAACGGCGTTGATTTTTCACCGTCGAAAACAGTCAGCGCATCGGTATACACTTTTGTATCCTGAATGGTGATCGGTAGCTGATCCCCCTGCCTTTTCCGGTAGCGGTATTTGTTGGGTTTCATCAATGTGATCTCCCGCCGTTGAAAATCGATATTGACGACGAAATTGTCGAAAACTTCATACCCGAATATGCCGTGTATAGGCGTACCGACGTATTCCGACAGTTTCAGAATATCTTCATCGAGCATCACGACGTTATGGTGATTAGCCCGCAACGCGCCCATGCTGAGCGTGTTATCGATGGCAATGGTTGCCATCAGGTTGGTACCCTCCCCCGCACCGCTCAGCTTGATACGTCGGGTCTTCTTCATCGCGTGGTTCGTCAGCGCAGCCGGGTCGGTAATGATCGTATGCCCAACGCCCGTGTCGAGGATGAAATTGAGCGTGTCGGAATCGTTGATTTGTACCGGGACGATAATCAGGTTTGAATGTAGCTGAAACGGAATCCGGGCCCAGTTGCGATCGTGGGTTAGGAAGAATCCGTAGCGGTCCCGATCAGGCATACGTGGGTCACTTGCACGGGTGGCCAGTCCACAAAAAAGCAGTCCGATGACAAGTCCCAGCGTTTTCATGTATACAGTGTTTCTTCTACGAATGTACTTATTTTTTATCCGGAAAACACAAATCTGTGATCGTTGTTTTCCGGATTCTCAGTAGAAATACCTGGGTATGATCGTGAGCCGATAAATTATGGCCAATCGGAGCAGGCCGGTTTGACCGAAAAGCCCTAATTTGGCCTGCAAATGCCTGTCCGACGATGATCGTAAGCAGTGTATGTACTTGTTGATGAATAAATTAACTATCGAGTATGCGTAAAAAAATTGTTGCCGGTAACTGGAAGATGAACAAAACCCTCGATGAGGCAAAGGCGCTTTTGTCGGAGGTAATCCATATGGTGCAGGACGAAGTAACCAGCGACGTGACGGTTGTACTGTGCCCCCCGTCGATCTACCTGACAACTGCCCGCCAGTACATCCCGACGGGAGGCCGGATCAAGCTGGGAGCCCAGAACTGCCATGAGAAAAAAGAGGGCGCATATACGGGCGAAGCCTCGGCGCATATGCTGGCATCCGTTGGCACCGAATACGTCATTCTTGGCCACAGCGAACGGCGGCAGTATTTTGGCGAAACCAACGCAACACTGGCCGATAAAGTAGATGTCGTGCTGGAAAATGGCCTGACGCCGATTTTCTGCTGCGGGGAATCGCGGGAACTACGCGAAAACGGTGATTACGTCGGCTACGTCAAAGGCCAGCTGACAGACAGCCTATTTCACCTGTCGGCGGAAGATTTTGGTAAGGTCGTGATTGCTTACGAGCCAATCTGGGCCATCGGTACGGGCCTGACAGCGTCGTCGGGTCAGGCGCAGGACATGCACTTCGAACTCCGTCGGCACATTGCTGATAAATACGGTGACGACGTGGCGCAGGACACGACGATTTTGTACGGCGGCAGTGCCAACGCAGCCAACGCAGTCGAGTTGTTCACACAACCCGACGTCGACGGTGGTCTGATCGGCGGAGCGTCGCTGAAATCTCGCGATTTCACGACTGTTGTAAAAGCCATTTAATGACAAATGTAGCCTGGACCGGCCCGCCGGCGCGGGTCCACGTCCGGGTGGACGCGACAGCAACCAATAGAGCTGCCCCCTGGAGCAATTGCCCTGACGGGCACCCGGACCTGGAGGTCCAGGCTACACACAACAATAATGACCGCTCAGGACTACGTACAGACGTTGCAGATGCAACCGCACCCGGAGGGGGGCTATTTTGCCGAGACGTACCGGTCGGCGGAAACACTGTCGACCGATGCGTTGCCGGGGCGGTTTGGTGGGACGCGGGCGATGAGTACCGCCATTTATTTTCTGCTTGAAAGCCACCATATATCGGCCCTCCACCGCATCCAGTCCGACGAGGTATGGCACTTCTACGACGGCGGTCCGCTCGACGTATTTGTGATTGATCGCACCGGCGAACTGTACATCATCCGGCTCGGGCGCGACATGGCGGCTGGCGAGGTGTTTCAGGCCGTCGTACCGTCGGGGTGCTGGTTTGGTTCGAAGCCCGCATCCGGATCGGTGTTTTCGCTGGTTGGCTGTACTGTTGCGCCGGGCTTTGATTTCGCCGATTTCGAACTAGCCGATCAGCAGACGTTAATCGCTGAATTTCCCCGGCATGCCGCGGTTATCCGGCAGCTTACTTGAAGCTGACGTTGCCGAATCTCGATACTACCCGCACTTTCGTTCCCGTCCCATCCCCCACCTTTCCTGCGTACTGCTTGGTCAGTTTGGGACCACGGCTGTTGCTGTCGTCGGGTTGCAGCGTGAAGTGCAGTGCCGGCGTCGATCCATAGTTGAAATTGCCGTAACTCACTGTTACATTAAAGTCGCAATCGCTGCTATTGGCCATAGGTAGCGCAACCGACGAATACGACGACTCGATGTTGAGGTTGTCAGCCGTATTAGGCATTTGATCGATGCGGAAGCCGCCTGAAAAACTGAGCTTGATCTTTCCTGACTCACGCAGTGTACCGATCTGCGCCCCTGAATAGCCGATGTCGGCGTTTAGCTTGCCAACGTCACCGATGCGCGTCTTACCAAACTTGTTAATGAGCGTCAGAATGTTGGCTTTGTTCAATTCCAGATCAGCGTAAGCAACTTCCAGCTTCGCCTGATCGACCGCCCGTATGTCGGCTTTTCCGTAGGCGATATTCAGATCGGTGTCGCTGTTCGTCAGATCATCGGCAGAAAAATTGCCGTATCGACTGTGGACCGTCAGTGGCGCATGAAAGATCGGAATGCTCGTATTCCCAAACTTGTTACGGATACTCAGTGCATTCCGTCTGGGCATCGTAATCGTGTAGTTGATCTTGACGTAATTACGGTCGCCGTTTTTCCGCCAGCCATTGAAATTCCAGTTCGACAAACTGCTTTGCCCGAAGTTTGTGCGCACCGTAATCTGGTTGCCAGCCCGTTTATCCTCTATCTCGACCGCGTCCAGAAACTCTTTCGCACGGGCATCGGTACTCGCGCCGGCCGCAACGCCGATCTCAACCCGAATCTCCGGCTTGTCCCACAATCCGACCGACACCTGTCCAAACTGATTATCAATCGTCAGCACATCGCTGGCCGACACATCGTACGTTTTGATAATCGTTTTTTTGCGCTCAACCATGTCGGCCAGCGGGTCTTCGGCCCACGTCAGCAGGGGCATCAGCACCACCAGCACACTATACAGGATTTTCATGGGTTTGCTGGTTTATGCGTTGAATGACGCGTAATTGCTCATTCAGCAGATTGATTTGAATCTGTAGATTTTGAATCATTGCCTGGATCAATGTTTCCTGATTCGGGTTCGTCGGCAAGTCGGCTTTGAGCGATTTATACGACCTTTCGAGTCGGTCGAGATCGGTGGCAAACTCGTCGTACAGCGCCGGATTACTTTCCGTCATCTGCCGCAGTTCCATCCGTTTGGCGCTGATTAGCCGGGTGTATTGCGCCACTTCACTGGCGTAGGTTGGCCCGGCCGCAACGGCCACTTCCGGGTGACTGGCCACGCCGTACCGATGATTGAGAAAATACGCTCCGCCGACCAGTAGCATTACCGCCACAGCCGCAGCCGCCTGCCAACTCGTCAGCCATCGGCCCAGTGTACGGTTGTTCCGGTGAATCTGCGTAAAAGGCATTGTCGGGCTTAGCCCGGCCTGTTCAGTCCCGGTCGGCGTTGGCTCGTTCGACGCGTGAGGATCGGTTGAGTTACCAAGCCCGGTTTCGATGCGCTGCCATAGGTCGTTGGGTGGCTCCCGGTCGTCAAAGGCTTCGCGGTTGTCGCGCACGAAGCGTTCTAAATTATCTTTTTTCATCCGTTTTTGTTGTTTACGCCAGCAAGGCCAGCAATCGTTTCTTTCCCCGCAAATACTGCGTCCGGGACGTTGTCTCACTAATATTCAGCACTGTGCCGATCTCCTCATGATCGTACCCCTCAAACAGGTACAGCGACAGCACAACCCGATACCCTTCAGGCAGCTGCTGCATCGCCTGCCGGACCCGGTCGACCTCAAACTGAACGCCACCTTCGTCGTAAGGTTCAGGATCGGCCCAGTCGGTTCCACCATCGTCACCCACCCGTTGTGAATCGAGATCAACCAGTTGCAGCCGTCGGCTCCGCAGGTGATTGATGGCCCGGTTCACCACAATCTGTTTGAGCCAGGCCCCAAACGTGCTTTGCCCCCGAAACGAGTGGATGTGCGAAAACGCATCGATAAAGGCTTCCTGCAACACGTCTTCGGCCTCCGCGTCGTGGTTGACGATGCGCAGACAAACATTATACATGGCCTTTGCATACTGTTTGTAGAGGTCATACTGGGCCTGCCGCTCGCCCGCCTGGCAGCGTCTGACCAGCTCAGCATGGCGGTCCGGGTAAGGTCTTGACTCGGGCAAGTTCAGCGGGAAGATCGGTTAAACGTATTTCAGCAGAAAGACACGCCGGGCACGGAAACGTTGCACCGGCCCTGCAAAAAAAGTACGTAACTTGGTCAAAACGCACCAGCACCATGTACGAATCTCCCTACAGATCATCATTTGAAGTCCACGACGATGGCACCAATTCTCCGCTCGATGATCAGCGGGCCATTAGCAAACTCACCTTCGGACTGGGCCTCCTTTACTATAAAGAAGGCATAATTTCGCTTGAACCGCTCCCTGAGACACCAATCAATGAAGGACCAGGACACGCCGTCCCGGACGTTTTACTGTACGACCCAGTAGCAGAAGACACGAAGGTAGTTATTGAAGTATGTCAGACGAACGGACAGCGTAATGACCTGCGTAAAGTCATTCGGCTAATAGAAGACGACGATTATGGCATTCTGGAAGGGTTCGTTTACAACTACAAAACCCGCGACTGGCTGCGCTACCGCAAAGGAGACGGCGGAGTCGCAACGGCATCGTCTTATTCCGAACTGATGAGCGTTGATATGGGGCCGATGGTGTAGTGGATTATGGAAATAGGTAAGCTTTTACTCGCTCAATGAAGGAAGGCAGACGCGTTAGTAATCGCTTCATTCGTTTCAGCCTCTGATAATGTATAACTGACCTCATAATCACCCAGTTGTCTCCGCTGATAAATTGTTGACAACATTCGCCCGTATTCCATTTCGATTAATCCTTCCTTCACGAAGCAACGACCAAATTGAGTTATCAGTCCTTTGTGACTACTTACACGCTCATCGACCGACAATAGACAAGCTTCAGCGGCATAATACATAGCATAGTAAGCCCGTGATACCGCACACTCAAAGCTTTTCCGGTCAAAAAGCGGATAATGTGCGTCTTCCAGCGAACGGTCCGCCCGATCGAGTAAAGCAACAATCACTTCTTCATTCATAACCGCTGACCTTCCTGCTTAACCGTTCGGTATAACGGACTGGCAAGCAAATCGAAACGTTGTTTTGTAACGGGTACCACCGTGACGAGTTTATCATAATCAAGACTTGCCCGATACGTCAATTCACCCATCACACCTATCTCAGTAAAGGGGGATATTGTATTGTCATTCAATACGACCAGCAAATCGATATCTGAGTGCTCCGAAGCCTCCCCACGTGCATAAGACCCGAATAGATATACGCTGTCTAAACGCTCCCGATACAGTTGATGTATCTCCTGTTTAACGGTGTTGAGCAGCGGCTGAATGGAAGTGTGATTCATACGTCAGATTGAATGACATCTCTGCAGTTAGCTACATGAATTGTGTCAGGCAAACAAATCCGAGACAGTAAACTGAAAATCGGGCAGCAGCGGTGCCGCAGAAACAACAGCCCCGCCTTTATATGATTTAGACTCATCGGCGGACGTGTATACCACGATCTTCCGGCTGACGGGGAGCACGTACCAAACCAGTACGGCACCGGCATCGAAGTAGTCCTGCACCTTTTCCGTCACGTCCTGAAACGACTCCGATTCTGACAGTATTTCGATGGCAAACTGCGTACGCTGACGAATCCCCTCCCCCGTCTCTACAATCTGCGCGAGTGTGAAATAAGCCAGATCAGGGCGACGCTTACGGGTATCGTCGATATACGAATCCATTTCCTGAAATAGCTCATCACCCTGTTGGTAGGCGGATGTAGCAGAGAACAGGCGGGTAAGAAACTTGATAATAAACGCTTCCAGTTGTTTCATTTCCTTTTTTTCAACAATTCGCCCCCGGACAAACTCGTAGCTGCCTTCGTGGGCATACTGCTGCTGCCACTGCTCAAACTCATCGACAGTACGCAGATTCGTCGGCAGGACAGGGGCTGGTGTGGCTAGTTCAATCATGGCTTTTCTGACGTTGGCTCCTCTCCAAAGATACCCATTTTCTAATCGACCCCGAGCAAATTTTTCCGTAGTTTTACTTGTTATAGAAGGATAGAAGCGACGCGAATGGTTGATTACATTTCTGGTTTGAATGACCCCCAGCGGGAGGCCGTTATGCACGGCGGTGGCCCGCTCATGATTATAGCCGGTGCCGGGTCGGGGAAGACGCGTGTACTGACCTACCGCATTGCCCACCTGATCGAAAACGGTGTCGATCCGTTCCGAATTCTGTCACTGACGTTTACCAATAAAGCGGCCGGGGAGATGCGTAAGCGGATCGAAAAGGTGGTCGGTACAGAAGCGCGTAACATCTGGATGGGCACGTTCCACTCGGTATTTGCCAAGATTCTGCGCATCGAAGCCAAAGCCATTGGCTACACCAGTAACTTCTCGATCTACGACACCGACGACTCCAAATCACTGCTCCGCAGCATTATCAAGGAAATGGCGCTGGACGATAAAGTCTACCGGGCCAACAACGTATTCGGGCGCATTTCGGGCGCGAAAAACCGGCTGATCGGCCCCGACGACTACCTCAACAACGCCGTGATTCAGGCCGACGACGAATCGGCGCGGATGCCGCACATTGGCCGGATCTACAAGCAGTACACGACCCGGTGTTTTGCCGCCAACGCGATGGATTTCGACGATCTGCTGTTCAACACAAACGTGCTCTTCCGCAATCATCTGGACATTCTAAACAAATACCAGCACAAGTTTCAGCACGTGATGGTCGATGAGTTTCAGGATACCAACGTGTCGCAGTACCTGATTACGCGCAAACTGGCGTCTGTACACCAGAACATCTGTATCGTTGGCGACGATGCGCAAAGTATCTACGCGTTCCGGGGTGCCAACATCGAAAATATTCTGAACTTCCAGCGCGACTACGGCAAGGAGAATGTCAAGATCGTGAAGCTGGAGCAGAACTACCGCTCGACCGACACGATTGTGCAGGCAGCTAACTCGATCATTGCCCGCAACAAGAATCAGCTCGAAAAGCGGGTATTCACCGCCAACGAAGCCGGTCCCCTGATCGAGGTTATCAAAGCCTCGTCGGACAATGAAGAAGGGCGACTGATAGCCAGTTCGATTTTTGAAACGAAGATGAACGAATCGCTGGTCAACAACGACTTCGCGATTCTGTACCGCACCAACGCACAGTCGCGGGCGTTTGAGGAAGCCCTGCGTAAGATGAGCATCAAGTACCGCATTATCGGCGGTCTGTCGTTCTACCAGCGTAAGGAAATCAAGGATCTGATCGGCTACCTGCGGTTCACGGTCAATCAGCAGGATGAAGAAGCGTTTAAGCGCATTATCAATCTGCCCAAGCGCGGCATCGGCGACACGACAATTGCCAAGCTGAGTGTGATCGCAGCCGAAAACCAGGACTCCGTCTGGGGCATCGTATCCGACATCGGCAAGTTTATCGCGGGTCGGTCGGCGATTGCGATCGAAGCGTTTGCCGTGCTGATTAAGAGTTTCATGCTCCTGATCGACCAGAAAGACGCTTATGAGGTGGCCTCGCACATTGCCAAATCGTCGGGGCTGCTGAAGGAACTGTACGACGACAAAACCGTCGAAGGGCTGGCCCGCTACGAGAACGTGCAGGAACTGCTGAACGCCATCAAGGAGTTTGTCGACAATCCCAATAACGACGACAAGAGCCTGAGTGCCTTCCTGCAATCGGTGTCGCTGCTAACCACCGCCGATGAGAAAGAGGAAGATGGCGACAACGATAAAGTGACGCTGATGACCATCCACGCGGCCAAGGGTCTGGAGTTTAAAAACGTACACATCGTCGGGCTGGAAGAAGATTTGTTCCCCAGTCAGATGATGCTTGAAAGCCGTAACGATCTGGAAGAAGAGCGACGGCTGTTTTACGTAGCCATCACCCGCGCTGAAAAGCGACTGACGGTTTCCTACGCTGAAACGCGCTACCATTTCGGTCGGCTGAAGATGTGCGAACCGAGCCGGTTCCTGATGGAAGTCGACCAGAAATACCTGAAGCTGTCGAAGCAGCGGTCGGCACCAAGCCGGGGTGATTTCGACCGGCCCGAACGCGACCGCAGTGAAAGTACGTCGACGGGGTCAATGGCGTTTGTGCGGTCGCTGGCGCAGAAAACGGCGCAGCGGCAAGCTCCCCAGCCCACGGTTACGCATACGCCTTCCGCCGACTTCAGTCCGACCAGTACGGCTGAC
Organism: uncultured Spirosoma sp.; assembly: GCA_964581865.1. Taxonomy (GTDB): domain Bacteria; phylum Bacteroidota; class Bacteroidia; order Cytophagales; family Spirosomataceae; genus Spirosoma. Next base: position 57,171 of record CAZOQC010000012.1, on the reverse strand, counting down.
CTGGCAACAGGTCAGCGGGTCGAGCACGCCAAGTTTGGATTTGGCACCGTCAAAACCGTCGACGTTAACGGGACGGAGCGCAAAGCTACGATTCAGTTTGAGCAGGCGGGCGAGAAAGTATTGCTGCTGAGTTTCGCCAAGCTGCGAGTGGTCTGAACGGTGATTTTTCTGATTTACGGATAACGCTGATTTTTATGAACACGAACGAAACAACAAGTTTCCGATTCACGCCTGGCTCTGTGCCCGTTGCGCAGCAAGTCAAAATCTATTACTCCTCCGATGTTGTAGCGGCAGGTGGTATGGATGCCTTTATGCAAAAACTTGGAAGCGACCAGCCAAAGTCTCTCCCTGCCCTTTCTTTCTCAGAAGATGAATGGGATCAGATGTTAAGCGATGCCAACGATTAACTCACACAATAGTCGATGGTACGTCTACTGGATACCAATGTGCTGATTGATGCGATACGGCGGCAGAGTGATTTACTCCCTTATTCGGCAATTTCCATCGTAACGGTTGCCGAATTGAAAGCATTGGCCGCAAAACGAAACTGGGGTTATCAAAAAAGGCTGATACTCGAAAAAATAGTAAGCCAGATTCCAATTTTCGGCATTGAAATTGGCCTGACCGATGTGTATGCTACCGTTGACACATACAGTCAGGGGGCGTCATTAAGCGATCCGCTGCCACCAGGAACCTCGGCTCGCAACATGGGGAAAAATGATATTTGGATCGCAGCTACTGCTCTTTTTTATGATGCCGAACTGCTCACGTCAGACAACGATTTCGATCACTTGTCAGCTATCGGTCTCAGGCTGATAAAAGTGCCGTTGACAGGTAAGCCGGCTTAGCCACATACAAACCCGTTGCTGCCGTTCGTTCTCAATAAAGAACCCCATTCCATCGCGTACCAACCATGCATGCCCCCGGCGTCCTTGCCAGTTGTCTGATAGCCCTTGCTTCGTTTGCCGCCGTTGCGCAGTCGAAACCCGACTCGGTAACTACGTCGGCGTCACACCCTGAAAATCTGGGAAACCAGGTTAACTCGGAGTACAACGAGGTCAACCCTATGATTTCGCCGGACGGCAAAACGCTGTACTTCGCCCGGATCAGTCACCCCAATAACACGCACGGCACCAAAGGCAGTCAGGACATCTGGTATGCCGAACTCGACCCCGCCACCAACAAATGGGGGCCTGCCCGGCGGCTGGGTTTTCCGCTCAACAAAGACGAGTACAACTGCGCGTACAGCATCACGCCCGATGGCAACACCATGCTCGTTAAAGGGCAGTATAACAACGGCAATTACGAAACGCGGGGGTTTTCGATGACAAAGAAAACCGCCACCGGCTGGGCAACACCCCAGAAGATGGACATTCCCAACTACGTCAACCTGAGCAAAGGGCAGTTCGACTGCGGCTTTATGTCGACCGATGGCAAGGTTCTGCTGATGGCGTTCAGCGAAAAGAAAAACAGCAAGGAAGACGACATTTACGTCAGTTTCCGGCAGAAAGACGGGTCGTGGAGCAAGCCGATGGACCTGGGGCCGGAAGTCAACACAAAATTTACGGAGACGACGCCCTTTCTCGCACCCGACGGGGCTACCCTCTATTTTTCGAGCGACCGCGACGGTGGACAGGGCAGCAATGACATCTACGTCAGTAAACGGGTCGATAAAACGTGGAAACACTGGTCGAAACCGGTTAACCTCGGCCCTCGTGTCAACACCGACGGCTACGATGCCTATTACACACTCAGCGCGTCGGGCGACTACGCGTACCTGACGACGTTTAAAAATACCATCGGCAAAGGCGACATTGTCCGGGTAAAGCTGGTTGATGACCAGCCCACCAACCAGCCGGGTAAACTCGGCGGTGGTGACGACGTGGCCGCCAATCAGCCCAGTACCCGCCCCGACCCGGTCGCCCTCATCAGTGGACGTGTGATCGACCAGAAAACCGGCAAGCCCGTCGAAGCCCGTATCGTGTACCAGACGCTGTCTGATGGTAGTGAAGCGGGAGAAGCAACCTCTGACCCCGTATCGGGCGAATACAAAATCGTGCTGCCCTACGGCCAGAAATACTCGATGCGGGCCGTTGCCAAAGATTTCATTGCCGAAGGAGACAACATCGACCTGACGCAGACGCCGAAAGGATTTCAGGAGATCACGGGTAAAGAACTGAAGCTAATACCGATTGAAGTGGGCCAGTCGATCCGGCTGAACAACATCTTCTTCGACACGGGCAAATCAGAACTACGGCCTGAATCCGGTCCCGAACTCGACCGGCTCGTGACGACGCTCAACGAATCGCCGAAGATGACTATTGAAGTGCGCGGCCATACCGACAACACGGGCTCTAACGCCATCAACGAGAAACTCTCGCAGGACCGTGCCGACGCCGTAAGGGAGTACTTTATCAGTAAAGGCATCGAACCTGACCGCCTTGGCAGCAAAGGCTTCGGCGAAACAAAGCCCGTTGCCACCAACGATACCGATGCCGGTCGGCAGCAAAACCGGCGCGTCGAATTCGTGATTATCAGGAAGTAAGCGCCACTTGTCCGGTTGTTCGGCCGTTGAACTATCGGGTAAGCAATCCGTACAATTTATACCCGGGACAATGACCCTGTCGGCTACCTTAGCCCAACAATCAAAACTCCCTGTCCTGTGAAAAAAATCGTCCTGCTTACCTGCTTCGCACTACTATCGCTGGTTGCCCGCGCCCAGACCGCTACTACCGCCCCGGCCGATACCGCCAAACTCAATTCGCTGGCCCGGCTGGCGCAACGCTACCTTAACGACAATCAGCCCGATTCGCTCTACACGCTGATGGGATCGGCATTCAAACAGCAGATTTCGGCCGAAAAAATGCGGGAAGTAACCGGGCAGGTTAGCGGACAGCTGGGTAAATGGACGGGTCTGGAGCCGCGCGGTGTTCAGGATGGCATCGCCCGGTACAAAGCCACCTTCGCCATGGCCCCCATCGACTTTTACCTCAGTCGCGACAAGGAGGGAAAGATTGCAACATTCCTGTTCAAGCCATATCAGGAATAAGCCATGCGGGTGCTGATACCGATTTGCTGCTGGCTCTTCGCGTCGGGCGTATTCGCACAGTCGGCAGCGGTCGATTCGCTGGTGCATACGGCGCAGCGTTTCTACAACACCCGGCAACCCGACTCGCTTTATCAGCGGTTAGCGCCCGACTTTCGGCGACAGGTGCCGCTATCCGACTGGCGAACGTTTCTGATCGACACCTACCGGCAGTACGGGCCCTGGCAACAGCATGACTACCTACGGCAGCAGAACGGTTTCGCCGAATACACCGGCACGTTTGAGCGGGGTACGTTGCTGGTGAAGCTCGCGGCCGACGCCACCGGCCAACTGACGGGCTTTGGCATTGTCCCCCTTAGTTTGTCGAAGCCGCTGGCTACCGACAACCCACTGCGCACGCGCTTCGACCGGCAGCTCGATTCGCTGGTACGTATTCATGCCCGGCAACAGCTAACGGTCGGCCTAAGTATTGGGATTGTTCGGCATGATAGTCTGTTCGTCTATAATTACGGCGAAACCAGCCGCGATACCGGCAAATTACCCACCGACAGTACGTTGTACGAAATCGGCTCGGTCAGTAAAACGTTTACGGCCACGATACTGGCCGACTATGTTGGCTGGGGATGGCTGAAGCTGTCTGATCCGGTTAATCGCTATCTGCCCGATTCGATTCCCCCACTTCAGCGCGACGGTGTGCTGGTTACAGTGCAGATGCTGGCAAACCATACGTCGGGCCTGCCCCGCCTGCCCGGCAATCTGACGGGACCGGGTTTTGTGGCGACGAATCCGTATCTGGCTTACGACACCAACGCCCTGTTCTCGTTTTTGAAATCGGTACAGATAAGCAGCATACCCGGCACCGTTTACCAGTATTCCAACCTGGGTGCGGGGCTGCTAGGCACCATTCTGGAACGTATCGCCGGCAAATCATACGATCACCTCTTACGTTACACGATTACCGAACCGCTGGCGATGAACCAGACTGCGCTCACACTTCGCCCCGCTGACCGGCGTCGGCTGGCAACAGGCTACACCGAAGCCGGCCAGCCGACTACCAACTGGGATTTTCGGGCACTAGTGGGCGCAGGTGGTATTCGCTCAACCGTTCACGATCTGCTGCGTTACCTGTGCGCCGAGCTGGGATGGTCTAAAGTTGATAAGCGCCGGATACCCGAAGCACTGAGCATGGTGATGCAGACGACCCAAACGGTTACATTCCAGAACGCCAGCACAGAAGTAGGTTTAGGCTGGCACCGGTCGAAGTCGAAAGCGGGCTGGTGGCACAACGGCGGAACGGGCGGTTACGCCAGTTTCGCCAGCTTCGACCGGCCATCGCAGACTGCGCTGGTTATTTTATCGAACACCGCAATTCCGGTCGATCCGCTGGCCGCATCAATACTGCGTTTATTGGTTCAGTAACAGTGCCCACGCGTGCTTTCTCCGTATTTTTGTTCCGACAAATAAACCACAGTATGACACCACAGCAACCCAATCAGGAAGGGTCGATCGACGTTGAACTTAGTGAAGAAATAGCGGAGGGCGTTTACGCCAACCTCGCGATGATCGCTCACTCCAACAGCGAATTTATTCTGGACTTTATCCGGCTGATGCCCGGCGTTCCGAAAGCAAAAGTCAAAGCCCGGATTATCCTGACGCCCGAGCACGCTAAACGACTGCTCGACGCCTTGACCGAGAATATCAGCCGGTACGAAGAGGCCAACGGCAATATCAGCAAACCCAACGATTCGTTCCATTTTCCGGCGGGCGGCTTTGGTGGACCTGGTGGGCAGGCTTAGATTTAAAGTTATAGGGTTATAACATTAGATAGTTATCAAGTTGGCTGGCGCGTCCACTTCCGGCGTCAGCCAAGTTGATAACCCTACAACTTTACAACTCTATAACTTTACTAGTCAGCAACTTCAAATCTTTTTCCGTATCTTTGCACCTCAAATTTCGGGAAGACTGATTTTTCGTAAAACAAATCTAAAATGCCTACCATACAACAATTGGTGCGTAAAGGCCGTGAGAAGCTCGAATTCAAGTCGAAATCGCCAGCTCTCGATGCCTGCCCACAACGTCGGGGGGTATGTACACGTGTGTACACCACGACGCCGAAGAAGCCGAACTCGGCTCTCCGTAAAGTTGCCCGTGTTCGTCTGACGAACCAGAAAGAAGTAAACGCCTACATTCCGGGTGAAGGTCACAACCTCCAGGAGCACTCAATCGTACTGATTCGTGGTGGCCGGGTGAAAGATCTGCCGGGTGTACGCTATCACATTGTGCGCGGTGCGCTCGATACAGCTGGTGTAAGCGGTCGTTTGCAGAGCCGCTCGAAGTACGGTGCCAAGCGGCCAAAGCCAGGTCAGGCTCCAGCAGCCGGTAAAGGCGCTCCCGCTAAAAAGAAGAAGTAATTAATCCAACTGCCCGTTGAAAGACTACGGCAGAGTAAGATCAAAAATCTGAAGCAATCATGAGAAAGGCGAAACCGCCCAAGCGTTACGTACTGCCCGATCCTAAATACAAGGAGGTCCTCGTAACCAAATTTGTTAACAACCTGATGTACGAAGGCAAGAAAAGCCTGGCGTACTCAATCTTCTACGACGCCCTTGACGTGGTTGCCAAGCGCACCAGCGAAAGCGGTCTCGATACGTGGAAGAAGGCATTGAACAACGTCATGCCAGCAGTTGAAGTAAAAAGCCGTCGCGTTGGTGGAGCTACCTTTCAGGTGCCAACCGAAGTACGGGCAGACCGGAAGGTCGCGGTAGGCATGAAATGGCTGATCCGGTATGCTCGTTCGCGGGGTGAAAAAACCATGGTAGACCGGCTTGCAGCCGAAATCGTAGCGGCCTCGAAAGGGGAAGGCGCGGCTGTGAAAAAGAAGGACGATACGCACCGTATGGCTGAAGCCAACAAGGCCTTCTCGCACTTCCGGTTCTAAACACACAAAACGGTCTGCTCTTCCCGACAGGCCGTCGATTTACCAAAAGCCGCTCAACATTGGGCGGCTTTTGTTGTTTTCAACAGCGTAGTCCATTCATTTTGGCCTGCTTACAACCGAATACATCGCTATATGACTACGCTTGAAAACGACTTTCTCCGCGTCACGACCCGTTCGCAGGGAGCCGAACTGACGTCGATTTTGCATAAGCCGACTGGCATCGAGCACCTGTGGCAGGCTGATCCGGCTGTGTGGGGCTGGCATGCGCCTAACCTTTTTCCGGTAGTAGGGGGTTGCCTGAATAATGAACTGCTGATCGACGGAAAGGCATATCCCATGGAACGACATGGATTCGCCCGCAAACTCGCCTTCGACCTGCTCGATTCCACCCCGACGACCGTTGTCTGGGGGCTAACATCCGGCAAGCAGACCGAGCCGCATTTCCCGTATGGTTTTACGTTCCAGATCAGTTACGAACTGATTGATGAACAGCTAATCGTAACCTACAAGGTCTTCAATCAGGATACCAAACCGGTTTACTTCTCTGTCGGTGCTCATCCGGCCTTTTCAGTGCCTTTTAGCGCGGGCGAATCGTACGGTGATTATTATATTGACTTCAACCAGCCGGAGCAACTGGAAACGCACATGCTGTCGAAAGATGGATTCTTCACAGGTGAAACCAGAACTGTAGCACTCGACGGCTATAAACTGCATCTTACCGATCACCTGTTCGATCAGGACGCTTTGGTATTCAAGCAACTGAACTCCCGCCGTGTGGCGATCCGTAGCACAACGCACGCGCACTCGGTCGATATTGAGTTTCCCGACTTTTCCTATCTGGGTATCTGGGCCAAACCGGGGGCACCATTTGTCTGTATCGAACCGTGGCTGGGTTGCGCAGACAGTGAAGGGAGCCCGAAACCAATTCAACAGAAAGAGGCCATTCAGCACGTCGACGTCGGGGGCGAGTTCAGCGCATCGTTTACGATCACGTTTTCGTAATTGCTGGCGATTTTCCGTTGGTGGGGACAATAGAAAACAAAAAGGAGCCTTTTGCGAGGCTCCCTTTTTGTTAAGCTAAATCAGCTTATTTGCCTGCCTGACCGTTCGAGAGCAGGTTGAAGAACTGATCCAGTTTCGGGGTGATGATGATCTCCGTCCGGCGGTTCTGCTGACGACCCGCTGAATTCGAGTTATCATCTTTCGGTGCATACTCCGAACGACCACCAGCCGTCATCCGCGCAGGCGACACATTAAATTTGGTTTGCAGCGTCCGTACGACGGATGTGGCACGCAACGCACTCAGATCCCAGTTGTCCTTAATCGACGCCGTAGCGATAGGAACGATGTCGGTATGACCTTCTACCAGAATGTCGAGGTCTTTGTGATCGTTGACGACTTTAGCCACTTTACCCAGTACGGTTTCGGCGCGGGGAGTGATGTCGTAGCTACCCGAACGGAACAGCAGTTTGTCCGAGATCGATACGTATACGACACCTTTCTTCACTTCGACCTGCACGTCCTGATCGTTAATGTCGTCCAGCGAGCGCTTCAGATTCATCACCAGCGCCAGATTGATCGAGTCTTTCCGCTGGATCGACGCGTTCAGGTTGTTGGTATATTTCGTCTGCTCGTTCAGCGTTTCCAGCGATTTCTTGATACTTTCCGCCCCCGACTTGCTGACGATAGACAGGTCAGACATCCGGTCGAGCAGATTGGTATTCGTCTTTTTCAGGTAATCGATCTGCGCCTGAAGGTCACCAACCTGCTTGGTCTTCGAATCCAGATCGCTGGTTTGTGTAGATAACTGCGCCCGCAGGTCAGCCGTACGCTTGTCGCAGTCATTCAGCGACGCAACGGCTTTATCACGGGCTTCCTGAATTGATTTGATTTCGGCCATGCGCTTCTTTGAATTACAGGAAGTCATCATGACAACGGCCGAAACTAGAATCAGTAATTGCTTCATAACAGGGTAACTAGAAATGAGTTAGATCAGAAAAGTTTGGGAATGACTGGTCACCAGTCTGGTACCAAAAATTTTTTACAAAGGTACGCGTTTCGACGCAAAGCCCGGTATCGTCTATTCGTTAAACGACCTTCCGGCCTTGATAAATTGCAAAAACTATCTTAAAAAATAGATTTTAATCAGTTCAGCGAATTCGCTGCAATACGCTGGCAACGTCGGCCAGCGTACACATTGGTGTGTAGCAATCAACGAGCGGGCTCGCTTTCGTCGGCCAGACCGGTTGCCGCTGCGTATCGACAGCCAGGTGCCAGCCAGTCTCGGCAGCACCGGGAAAAACCGCGAACGTGTACTCGTGCAGTCGGCGAAACCACTTCAGACAATCGGCATGCCGGGTATGCAGGTAACTTTTACTGAGCGCCAATAGTCCTTCGACCATTACCCAGGCCCAGCGGTAACCATCCGGCTCCGTCGCAGCCTGTGCCTTCTGATCGACGAAATTCCGCAGCCCACCCGCCGTCTCGTCCCAGGCCTGTTCACAGGTATACAAACACCAGCCAGCCACCTGCTGTGCCAGCTTACGGTTTGGCACCAGTTCACAGTACTCAAACAAGGCATTGACAAGTTGCAGGGTCAAACCAACATCGAGCCGACGGCCTTCGGGTGTGTTGATATAACCACCATCGCTCAGCACACACGACCGGACGGTATCAGTTCGGGAATCAACGAAAAGTTGCTGAATACTCTGAACAAGACCAGCCATACTATCTTTCCACGAATCATCATCGAGCAGGTGACTACTGCTAATCATGGCCCGGATACCGGTCACCCAATCGCGGAGGTAACGAACGTTTCGAACAGTAGGTACACGAACAGACATCATCTCTGTCCGGGCGTCGTCCAGATCAGCCAGTACAGTCGTTAGCAGCGACTTGGCCAGCATCGCCCATTCATCGTCTTTCGTGGCCCGATAGAACTGCCCATATGCCATAAGCGTGTAGGCATCCGACTCGTTGGTCGTCGCCTGGGCCACTGGGTGCCCCAGGCGGTCGAGCTGATCGTAACAGTGTAGGCGGTCACCGTGCGCAAAGCGGCTAAGAAACGTGATACCGAGTCGGGCATGATCGAGCCAGTGGGGTTGCGCATCAATGGTGTTGTACAGTCGGGCGAAGGCATACGCCTGTTGCGCCTGCCGGACAACGAACTTGTCACCTTCGATGACAGCACCGGTAGTAGTCAGCCAGTCGAAATAGCCACCGTATGCCGGATCGGGGCTATGCGCCAGCCAGAACGGTACCACTTGCCGTACTAACGCCTGCTGATAATCGGCCGCCAGCTTCTGGAAGTCGGGGGCGGCAGGGTCGGCAGGTGGTCGGCGGGTAAGCACAGGCAGTGGCGAAACGAACTAGCGAAAAAACACAAAAACGCGGACGACGTCAACTGCCTATGCAGTGGTACGTCGTCCGCGTTCAATTATAGCAATGGGATTAGTAAACCCGTTCAACGACCTCCCGAAGCTCTTTTTCGTCGGGCAATATGAATTTCATCGGCTTCCCGACAGTGCCTTTCAGCAGGGCAAAATCAAGCACCTGATCTACCGTATCGACGTAATGAAACGTCAGATCCTTGATGTATGTCTGATTGATTTCTTCGATGTCTTTGCGGTTCTTCGAGCACAGAATGATCTCTTTGACCCCCGCCCGATTGGCCGCCAGAATTTTTTCCTTGATACCCCCTACCGGCAGCACCTTCCCGCGCAGCGTAACTTCACCAGTCATGGCAATGTACGGCTTGACCTTCCGCTGCGTGTAGATAGATGCCATCGACGTCAGCATCGTGATCCCCGCCGAGGGGCCATCTTTCGGTACAGCCCCGGCCGGAATGTGAATGTGCAGATCGTAATGGTTGAACACGCGATAGTCAAGGCCCAGATCATCGGCGTGCGCTTTCAGGTACGACAGCGCCGTAATGGCCGACTCCTTCATCACGTCGCCCAGCTGACCCGACAACGTCAACGTACCCTTGCCCCGGCTCAGGCTCGACTCGATCATCAGAATCTCACCGCCCACCTGTGTCCAGGCCAGTCCCGTTACCATACCGGCAATATCGTCGTCGGCGTACAGTTCCTTGTCGAAAATTTCGGCACCCAGCATCCGGTGAATGTCCGACGCTTTCACGAGGTGGTTGTATTCCTCCTCCATCGCAATCGACTTGGCCACTTTCCGTACCAGCGCGCCGATTTTCTGCTCCAGATTCCGCACACCTGATTCACGCGTGTATCCTTCGATGATCTTCAGAATCGCCTTATCGTCAATCTGAAGATCTTTCGTTTTCAGACCGTGATCTTTCCGTTGTTTCGGAATCAGGTACTTCTTGGCGATCTGTACTTTCTCTTCAACAGTATACCCCGCAATGTCGATAATTTCCATCCGGTCGCGCAGGGCGGGGTGGATCGTGTCGAGCGAGTTGGCCGTGGCGACAAACAGCACCCGCGACAGGTCGTACTCCGTTTCAAGGTAGTTGTCCATGAACGTCGAGTTCTGCTCCGGATCGAGCACTTCGAGCAGTGCCGACGACGGATCACCCCGGAAGTCGGAACTGACTTTGTCAATCTCGTCCAGAATAAACACCGGGTTCGACGTACCGCACTTGCGAATGTTCTGAATCACCTTACCGGGCATCGCACCAATGTACGTTTTGCGGTGCCCTCGTATTTCGGCTTCGTCGTGAACGCCACCCAGAGACATCCGGCTGTATTTACGACCCAACGCCTTGGCAATCGACTTACCAAGCGATGTTTTACCCACCCCCGGCGGGCCGTACAGGCACAGAATGGGTGCCTTCATGTCGTTCTTCAGTTTCAGAACGGCCAGGTATTCGATAATGCGCTCCTTTACTTTTTCCAGTCCGAAGTGGTCACCATCCAGAATCTTCTGCGCCCGTTTCAGGTCGAAGTTATCCTTCGTGTATTCGTTCCAAGGCAGATCAACCATCAGTTCGATGTAGTTCATCGTAACCGGATATTCCGGTGCCATCGGGTTCGAGCGTTGCAGTTTGTTTAGCTCTTTGTCGAAATGCGAACGTACTTCCGGCGACCATTTCTTCCGGTCGGCTTTCATCCGCAGTTCGTCGACTTCCCGGTCGGGGTTGTCGATACCCAGTTCGTCCTGAAGCACTTTCATCTGCTGCCGCAGGTAATAGTCCCGCTGCTGCTGATCGAGGTCCGACGACGCTTTCGATTGAATTTCGCGTTTCAGTTCGAGCAGCTGTACCTCGCGCAGCATGTACTCAAGCAGCAGACTAGCCTGCTGACTACCATCGGTCAGTTCGAGCAGCCGCTGCTTATCCGATACTTCAGCGTTGATGTTCGAAGACAGGAAGTGCAGCAGAAACGTCGGACTTTCGATGTTGTCAAGCGCAATGCGGGCTTCCTGCGGAATCTCGGGATTCAGGCGCAACAGTTTATAAGCCGCATCTTTCAGCGACTGTATCATGGCTTTACCTTCCTTCTTGTTGACGTTCGGGTACGAGTCATCGATCTGCCGGACCCGCGCGGTCATGTACGGGTCTTCCTGCGTGATTTCCTCGATCTCGAACCGCTTCTTGCCCTGAATGATAATCGTGATGTTACCATCGGGCAGGGTAATCATCTTGATGATATAGGCAACCGTACCCAACTGGTACAGATCATCGGCCGTAGGCTCATCTTTCTGCTGATTGAGTTGAGCCGTGACGCCAATAATCCGATTGCCTTTGTACGCTTTCTTAACCAGCCGAATCGACTTTTGCCGACCAACCGTCACGGGTATGACCATACCCGGAAACAGAACCGTGTTCCGAACCGGCAGAATCGGTAGATTTTCGGGTAATTCGTAGTCATCGTCAACCCCTTCCGGCGATCCAAGCGGCACGATTTCCAGGTTATCCGAATCAAAATCAGACAGAAACAGGCGGGTTGTTAACTCTTTTTCAGATATCATATGTACACTGCCATTCTGACAGCTTATAGGCGTCAATAAATTCCTGCCAATAAAGAAGAGGGAGGAAGGTAACTAGGTGCAAGGCTTGTGCCAGCCCTGTTTTCTGTCGGTTCGGTGGTGCAAATGGCAGAAAGCCCCCAATATAGTCATACCGGGGGGTTCACAGGTTCATAAATTTACTATACAGTACGAATCAGAGCGAAACGTTCTGAACGGGCATAGTACGCCGAAAAACGAAGGTCTTTTTTTGACCCTGATACTGTACATTGACCATGTTGACCTGATCGTCAAACAGGTCCATCAGGATATTCTGTTTCATCACGCCCCCCCGAAACCGTTCAGCATACGGCATCTCCAGGTAAATCCAGTTAGCGTCAGCTTCCTCTTCGTGCCCAACGTAACTCAGTGCCTTGGGTTGCCGCTGCGGAGTCATGTAAGCGACGTGCTCCCGGACATATTTCTCAAGCAGCGGGTCATCTTTTTTCTCATTCGACAGCCGCACTTTCGTACCTGACGTGGCGGATAATGCTTTTTCCAGATCGTCGGTGAACACCCGGATACTCAGCTCAAACAGGTGCTCTTTCGGGTTATACACCATCTGCGTCACGCTGGCATGGAAATCGTGTCTGGGTCGGCTAGCGGCCAGCCCAATGCAACAGGTGCAGACTATCAGCGAGTGCAGAACGGTTTTCAAGGCTTAAAAGACGGCTTTGAAAACGTCGTTGAAAATGGCAAAGGCCATCAGCCCCAGCAGAATGACCATACCCACCCGCTGAGCCGCTTCGAGAAAGCGATCCGACGGTTTGCGGCCCGAAATAATTTCGTAGCCCAGAATTGTGGCGTGACCACCGTCGAGGGCTGGAATAGGCAACGCGTTCATAAACGCAAGTGCCATCGATAGCAGCCCGGTTACAGTCCAGAAACGATCCCAGACCCAGATGCCGCCAAACAGGTTTTGCGCAATACCGATCGGGCCACTTAGTGCTTTCGATGCTGACACTTCACCCCGGAAAATCTTGCCGAAACCTTTGATATTATCGAACACCACCTGAAAAGCACGCTTTGTACCGATGCTCAAAGCCTGCCCGAAGGTATAGTCCTGATGAGTTAGCGGCAGCAGGAATTCGGGCATGAAACCGATTTTCCCTTCTTCCGTTGTCGTCATGGTCAGCGTAACCGGTTTTCCGTTCCGGTTCACGATCAGCGTCAGCGGCTTGCTCTTCAACGGTTGTACGATCTCGGTAAACTGGTGGTAGAACCGCACGGGCTTACCGTTAGCACTGGTAATAACATCGCCTGCTTTCAGGCCAGCTTTCGTAGCCGGCTGACCCGCCATTACCTCACCAACCTTGAACGGTTCGATCGGCTCAACAAACTGCCCGGCCGACTTCTTGTCGGACAGTTTGTCTACGAAATCGTTGGGAATGTCGATGTCGATCAGCTTACCATCGCGTAGTACGGTATACGTGCTGTTGTCGCCCAGAAACACGTCGGAACTGCGGATTTCGCTGAAGTCATTGATCTCTTTTCCGTTCACCTGAACGATTTTATCCCCCGTCTGCAAGCCGATGCTCTTAGCCAGATCGTAGGCAACGATACCGTACTGCGCGTCTTTCGTAGCCAGATACGTGTTGCCATTCTTGTAGGCCAGCACCACGAAAATCAGGATACCAACGATCACATTGACGATGATTCCACCCAGCATCACGATCAGTCGCTGCCAGGCGGGTTTTGCCCGAAATTCATAGGGCAACGGCTCCGCGTTAGTGTGCTTCGTATCGAGCGACTCGTCGATCATACCCGAGATTTTCACAAAGCCACCCAAGGGAATGGCACCAATACCGTACTCGGTTTCGCCCCGTTTGATGCTCCACACTTTCGGCGGAAAGCCAATAAAATACTGCTCAACCCGCATACCAAACGCTTTCGCGGCTACGAGGTGACCTAGTTCATGTAATCCAACTAAAATAGACAGCCCCAGGATGAGCTGCCCGGCCATTACCAAAATTTCCATGTATACCCGATTAATTCGTATAGCGTTTCACGTGTGTCGTCTTACGAGCGCGACTTGAAAAGCCGCAGCAGGATGATGCCAGCAACGACACCGATAATAAACCAGATCCAAAAGTTCATATACCAAAACGTTGCGGCTCCTACCTATCGTACAAACAGTTAAACACTACTTTTGATTCGTTCGTTGGCCAGTCGCCGTACTTCGGCATCCGACTGCACATAATCGTCGTAAGTTGGCGATGGCACAAAGGTAGCGTAGGTCAGGCAGGACTCCACAATGTCGGCCATATCCAGAAAATGGATCTTATCGTGGAGAAAAGCATCGACGGCTACTTCGTTGGCCGCGTTGACGATACAGGGCGCATTGCCACCCCGATTTAGCGCGTCGAACGCCAGTTGCAGGTTGCGGAACGTTTTCAGGTCCGGCTGTTCGAAGGTCAGCGTCGGGTAGTCGAGAAAGGAAAAACGCGGGAAGTCTGATTTAAGCCGGTATGGGTAACCAAGTGCCACCTGAATCGGCAACTTCATATCAGGCAGGCCCAGCTGCGCTTTCAGGCTACCATCTTCAAACTGCACCAGCGAGTGAATGATGCTTTGCGGATGTACGACGACATCGATTTGTTCAGCCGTAAGGTCAAACAGCCATTTGGCTTCGATCACCTCCAGCCCCTTGTTCATCAATGTCGCCGAGTCGATGGTAATCTTTGCTCCCATCGACCAGTTCGGGTGTTTGAGCGCCTGCGCTTTGGTGACATTCACCAGAAAATCGCGGTCTTTCCCCCGGAACGGCCCACCCGACGCAGTCAGAATGATCTTCTCAATTGGGTTGTGAAACTCACCGATCAGACACTGAAAAATGGCCGAGTGCTCCGAATCGACGGGCAGAATGTTGACGCCTTTTTCCCGCGCCAGTCGGGTAATCAGTTCACCCGCTACCACCAATGTTTCTTTATTGGCCAGTGCAATCGTCTTACCCGCTTCGATAGCCCGGATCGTTGGCAGTAGTCCCGAGTAGCCGACCATCGCCGTCAGCACTACGTCGACCGTATCCATCTGCACCACCGACGCGATAGCTGCCGCCCCGGCGTAGACTTTAATGTCCAGCGGGTCGAGGGCCGCGAACACCTGTTCGTAGCGATCCTCGTTGCAGATTACCACCACATTCGGTTTTAATTCGACGGCCTGCTGAATGAGCAGGCCGGCATTATCATTTGCCGTCAGCACCTCGACATCGAAGCGGTCGGGATTGGCTTTAATCACGTCGATCGCCTGCGTACCAATCGAGCCGGTCGACCCTAAGATAGCCACCCGGCGTTTCGGAAAATCAGTCATTTACTAAATTCTGCTTCTGTTGTATTTATTCCCTCGACAGCGTGTATTGCAACGCCTGCTTTAACTCGCGAGTCATCTTTTTCGCTTCCTCACCAATAACCAACAATACTCCCCACGTCGCATTGAAGTTAACCTGATCGTTTTTCCACAAAAAGTCCGATGCGGTTGAAAACTCTTCGCTGTAAATGAATGCCTTTTCAATGCATTCGAGCATGGTGCAGATGTAAACGAGATTACGATGATCAAACATAAATCACGTCTTTACGCATGTAGTATTTGATGATCGGGTTCATCACACTGTCGTCCACCAAGTCCATTTTACGGTGCAGCTTTCGGCGGAGAATACGGTACAGACGATCTTTTTCAGTCCATGGCAGCTTACTATTGGGTAGCAGGTGGCAGATCAGGTCGATGTCGCTTTTGTCGGTCTGTTCGTTGCGGGCGAAGCTGCCGTACAGGCCGATACGTTCGATACCAAACTCCGTTCGCAGCCGGTCGCGGTTGGCGCGGAGTACATCCAGGATAAATGCCTGATCGATAACGATGGTTTCCATAGCCTTATGCCGGTTGGGGTTGTGCCAACAAGCCGTCGGCGATGGCGCGGTCGTTGGCGAGCCGGGGGACTTTGTTCTGCCCACCCAATTTGCCCTGCGCTTTCATGTACCGTTGGAACGCACCACGCGGCAGGCTCGTCAGGGTCAGCGGCCGCAAAATCGACCCTGTGATCAGATCGTCATAGTAAACGTTTAGTTCGGTCAGGCGATCATTCAGCACGTGGGCGAAGGCGGCCGGGTCGTGCGGGGGGGTGGCAAACTCGACCAGCCATTCGTGATACGGCAATCCTTCAGCGGGGCTAACCATCGGGGCAACGGTAAATTCGACTACTTCCGTTTCCGGGTGCTGCTGCATCGCCGTTTGTAAAGCCTTCTCCACTTCTTCGCCAATGACGTGTTCGCCAAAGGCCGAGATAAAGTGTTTAATCCGTCCCGTAACGAGCAACCGGTACGGATCACGCGAAATGAACTTCACCGTATCGCCCAGCGAATAGCCCCACAACCCGGCGTTATTGTTGATGATGACCGCGTAGTTTTTATTCAATTCGACCTCGTCAATCATCAGTCGACGTGGGTTTTCGCTGAAGTACTCGTCGGCGGCAATAAATTCGTAGAAGATACCGCTGTCAAGCAGCATCAGCAGGCCCGGCTCGGTCTGCGAATCCTGAAAGGCGATAAAGCCTTCGGACGCCGGGTACGTTTCGATCGAATCGATCCGTTTGCCGATGCTGTCGAAGAGTTTGGCCCGGTACGGCTCGAAGTTGACGCCCCCGTAAACGAACAGCGAGAAGTCGGGAAACACGTCCTTAATCAGCTTACCCGTCCGCTCCTGAATTCGGTCGAAATACATCTGCACCCAGGGCGGAATGCCCGAAATCAGCGACATCGGCTGGTCGATGGTCTGGTCGATGATCCGCTCCAGTTTCGTCTCCCAGTCGTCGATGGTATTGGTTTCGTAGTCGGGCAGCTGATTACTGCGCAGGTAAGCCGGCACGTGGTGATTGACGATACCCGACAGCCGCCCGACGTTAATACCGTTCTTCTCCGTCAGTTCGGGACTGCCCGACAAAAAAATTAATTTTTTATCCAGAAAATCGCTCTTTCCCGTTTCATTGATGTAATTCAGCAGCGCGTCGCGGGCTGAGTTGATGTGATTGGGAATGGAATCGCGGGTGATCGGGATGTATTTGACGCCCGATGTGGTACCCGACGTTTTGGCCAGGTACAGCGGTTTGCCCGGCCACAGTACGTCCGGTTCACCGGCCAGTACACGTTCGACGTAAGGTTTCAACCCCTCGTAATCATGGATGGGAACCGCCTGCCGAAAGTCAGCAATCGATTGAACGTCGTGCAGGTGATGGTCGCGCCCGAATGTCGTTTTGCGCCCCGCCCCGACGAGTTGTTCAAACCAGCGCTGCTGCGTTTGGGCAGGCTGATACATCCACGTCTGCTGACGCTCAACGACCCACCGGGCGAGCGGTTTGCTGAAAATCGAACGGACTCCCATAGTGGGACAAAGGTAGGGCTAAACAGGAACAGTCTAATGCGAAACACGTTGGCTTATCGCGTCAGTCAATTGGGTATAAGTCAACGAACTGTTTGCGAACGTATGCAGTAGTTTGTCTTTTTTTATCCATATTTTTGCACACTTTTCACAACGCTGAATCTACCAATAAAGCGCTGAGCGCTAACCTGAATGGGACTTTTTAATTTTCTGACCAGCGATATTGCCATTGACCTTGGCACAGCCAACACGCTGATCATCCATAAAGATCGCATCGTTGTCGACGAACCGTCCATCATCGCCATGGACAAGGTTAGTGGAAAAGTGCTCGCCATTGGCCACAAGGCCATGCAGATGCACGAAAAAACCAACGAAAATATCAAGACGATTCGTCCGCTGAAAGACGGCGTAATCGCTGACTTTACGGCCGCCGAACTGATGATTCGCGGCATGATAAAGATGATCGACGCGGGCAACAAGCTGTTTTCACCATCGCACCGCATGGTCGTCTGCATCCCGTCGGGCATTACGGAGGTTGAAAAACGGGCCGTTAAGGATTCCTGCGAACATGCCGGGGCCAAAGAGGTGTACATGGTCCACGAACCTATCGCAGCGGCTATCGGCATTGGCATCGACATCACCCAGCCTAACGGTACGATGATTGTCGACATCGGCGGGGGTACAACGGAAATCGCCGTTATTGCCCTGTCGGGTATTGTCTGCGAACAGTCGGTGCGGATTGCGGGCGACGTCTTTACCCGCGATATTGTCGACTACATGCGTCGGGAGCATAACCTGCTGATCGGCGAACGCTCGGCCGAACAGATCAAGATGGAAGTTGGCTCGGCCCTGCCCGAACTCGACAACCCACCCGCTGATTACGAGATCCGGGGTCGCGATTTGATGACGGGCATCCCGAAAGAAATCAAGGTTACCTACAGCGAGATTGCGTACTCGCTCGACAAATCGATTTCCAAAATCGAAGAAGCGACGATGAAAGCGCTGGAGATTTCGCCACCGGAGTTATCAGCCGATATTTACACCAACGGTATTCACCTGACGGGTGGCGGGGCTCTATTGCACGGCCTCGACAAGCGGCTGGGTGCCAAAACGAAACTACCGATTCACGTCGCCGACGATCCGCTCAAGGCCGTTGTGAAGGGCACGGGCGAGGTTATCAAAAACCTGGACATGTACAAGTCGGTGCTAATTAGCTAACTGACGTCACACCGCATTTTTGACCTGATTACAGGATGACCCGATCAACCGATCAGCTCGTCCTGTAATCTGATTTTTTACAGCGCTGCCTTATCGGCAGGTCATGCGTACTCTGCATGAGAGAACTCGTTGAATTTTTTGTTCGAAGCCGTAACGTCATCTTGTTTCTGTTGCTGGAAGTAGTCTGCTTTTACTTCATCATCAACACCAGCAATTATTGGAGCGCGACCTACTTCAACACGGCCAATCGCTACACGGCGCAACTGCTGACCTGGTCGAACGCGGTGAACGATTTCACGCGGCTGCGGCAGGTAAACGCTGATCTGGCCCAGGAAAATCAGCGCCTGAACGCGCAGGTGACGTTTCTACGGCAGAACCATCCCCCTGCTCCTGCTGCTTACCGGGCTGACTCGGTGTTTGCCAATCGATTCAAGTACACGGTGGCTAAAGTGATCGATAATACCACGCAGTTTGCCAACAACTACATCACGATCGATAAAGGCACCGACGACGGTATTCAGCCCGGCATGGCGGTTATTTCGCCGACAGGTGTAGTAGGGAAGGTGCGAACCTGTAACCGGCATTTCTCCGTCATCACGTCGATTCTGCACTCCGACTTCTTCGTATCATCCCGGTTAGTAAAGGCGAATGAATTTGGGCCCGTTAAATGGGATGGTACCAATCCCCGACTGATCAAACTCAATGACATTTCCCGCTATAAGCCGGTCGCGATTGGTGATTCAGTCGTAACGTCGGTCTATAACTCGACCTTTCCGCCGGATATTATGGTGGGTCGGGTCCGGAAAGTAGGCGTACGGGCCGATCAAACCTTCCACGACATTACTCTCGACCTGGCTACTGATTTTACGACGCTGGCTTACGTGTACATCATTCAAAATCAGCTACAGGGTGAGCAGACGCAGCTCGAAAAACAAGACGAAACCGATAAATAAGCGACGCCCGCCGGGCAACCGCTGTTGACTATATTCCATGACACTGCGCGAAATTGTCTCCTCCATCCTGCTGTATCTGCTTTATCTGGTTTTACAGATACTGGTGGGGCATAGTGTGGTGCTGTTCGACTACGCGTTCTGCTTTATCTACGTCGGCTGTATTCTGGTGCTTCCCAACGAAATAAGCATGACATGGCTGCTGCTCATTGCCTTTGTTACCGGCCTGATTGTCGATACGTTTTACAACACGCTGGGAATGCACGCGGCCGCTACCGTCCTGATGGCGTATGTTCGACCGAACATTGTCAGTCGGCAGATCGACGTGCCAGGTATTGAGTCGCGGGTTGAGTTTACGATGAGTGCGCTGGGCTTCGGTGCTTTTTTCCGGTACGTGCTTTTTTCGGTGTTGATTCACCACGCAGCCCTCTTTTTGATCGAAGCCAGCAGTATTACGCTGATCGTACCGACACTGATCCGGATTGGGGCCAGTACGCTGCTGACCACGGTCAGCATTATTCTCATTCAGTTTTTTGTTCGACGTTAGCTATGGCTGAAACACTCACTCTTCCCGCTGCAACCGGCAACCGTGCCTTTGACCGGCAAGCCATTTACGACAGCCTGATCCCGCAACTCGACGCCCTGCTGAGCGGTGAAACCGATCTGACCGCAAACCTCGCCAACACGGCCGCAGCCCTGCGTGAAGCATTCGGCTTTTTCTGGGTTGGCTTCTACCTGGCGAAAGAAAATCAGCTGGTGTTTGGTCCATTTCAGGGTCCGATTGCCTGTACCCGTATACAGTTCAACAAGGGCGTTTGCGGAGCGGCCTATTCGCGCCGGGAAACGATACTGGTGCCCGATGTGGAGCAATTTCCCGGGCACATCGCGTGTAGTTCGGCGTCAAAATCAGAAGTCGTCGTGCCGGTGTTCGATGCGTCGGGCCATGTCGCGATGGTACTCGACATCGACAGCGACCTAGTAAACGACTTCGATGAAACCGACGTGCGGGGGCTGGAACGAGTCGCAGCGTTGCTCCGGCCCCGGCTGTGAGTAAGAATAACTTTATTCTTATCTTGTAGACGAACTGATAACGACGCACCAATGGAAGCCGTATCCCTGAAACTGCCGAAAACGCTGAAGGAGGATGAGTTGCTGTTTATACCGGCAACCTGGGAGGAGTACGTCGCGCTGCTCGACGAAACACCCTACACCATTCAATTCCTAAACGGCGAACTTTTTATGGGACAGGCGTCCGAAATGCACGAAACCCTGGTTGGCGTACTGATCTGGCTGTTCAATAACATCTACATCGACAGTGACGCCTATCGTGTACTGGGCAGCAATATCAAGATCGTAATTCCTGACCAGGCAGGCGACGTCAACGCGGATGTGTCGGTGGTGAAAGACCCAATTGAGTATGGGGCAACGCCCGGCGGCAATGTGTCGACATCCCGCATCAAAAACCCGGAGATCGTGGTAGAAGTACTATCGAAGAGTACGCGCGTGTTCGACTCGATTGAGAAGCTGGGTTATTACAAGCTGATTCCATCGCTGAAGCACATCCTGCTGGTCGATCAGGAGCAGCCGTTCGTGTCGGTTTATTCGCGAACCAGCATACCCAACGAGTGGCTGAACCACGACTATCGATCGCTCGATGAAACGGTGCGGCTGGCGGATATTGCCCTGCCAATGACCGCTATTTACCGAAAATCGTCGTTTGGTAAACCAACAAAATAAACCGCGCTACAGCGGGGCTATACACCAGGGAGCTACGTCTTTTCGACGTAGCTCCTTTACTTTTGCAGTATGCAACAGCAACTCGACACCTGGATTCGGGAAGTCATTCGATGGGCCGGCTACGTCCCGAACCGCGATTTGTCAGGCTGGGTTTTACTCACCATCGCCGTTTTAGCGGGCATCGTCGTTGATTTCATTGTTACCCAGGTGCTTAGCTTCGTTGCCAAACGGCGCACCTATCAGACGCTGCAAATTCTGAAAACGCACCTGCGCTGGGCGTTCTGGATTTTTGTACCATCGCTTTTTTTTCTGCTGGCCACCAACATTCAGTCGGCCCGCTTCCTGCGTCGGCACCCCGTTGCGGATAAGACCGCCGAAATTCTGTTTCTGGTGACAGCTACCTGGCTGGTTGCCAAAGCGCTGAAAGTCGGCGAGTTGATTCTGATCCGACATTACGATACCACGCAGGACATCAATCTGTCGCAGCGCAAGTTCGTTACGCAGGTGCGGTTTATTCGTCGGATGGCCGTATTTGGTGTACTTCTGATTGGCGGATCATTGCTGTTGATTTCGTTTCAGGGGAGCCGGAAGGTGGGGTTGAGCGTACTGACGTCGGCGGGGGTTGTGTCGGTCCTGATCGGGTTTGCCGCCCAGAAAACACTGGCGAATCTGCTGGCTGGTATTCAGATCGCGTTTAACCAGCAAATCCGGCTCGACGATGCCGTTGTGGTCGAAAAGGAATGGGGTCGTATCGAAGAAATCAACCTGACCAATGTCATTGTGCGGCTCTGGGACCGGCGTCGGCTGATTCTGCCCATTACGTACTTTGTTGAAACACCGTTTGAGAACTGGACCCGCAGCGACGCATCGATTATCGGTTCAGCCTTTTTCTACCTCGATTACACCGTTCCTGTCGATCGGATACGCGAGAAAGCACGCGAAATCGCTGAGAATGACCCGCTCTGGAACGGCGACTCATTTGCTGTTCAGGTAACCGATACCCAGCCAACCTGCCTTGTTCTGCGCATTCTGGTATCGGCTTCCAACGCGCCCTCGGCGTTTGACCTGCGCTGTCACATGCGCGAACAACTTATCGCGTTCATCCGCGATGAATACCCGGCTGCCCTCCCGCAAACCCGCCTGTTGCTGGCGGAAGAATTGCGGCCAAAAACAATCGAATAAACGAGAGCTTTGTTTATCCATTAAACACGATCACCATGAACGCACACGACATTATTTCCAGCTATTATAACGCCTTTAACCGCCGTGACTGGCAGGCTATGCTAAACATGCTGACCGACGACGTACAGCACGACAGCAATCAGGGCGCAACCCACCACGGCAAAGACCATTTCACACAGTTTCTCCGGCACATGGACGACTGCTATGAAGAAACGCTGACCGAACTGGTCGTCATGGTCGACCCGACAGGCAAGCGGGCGGGCAGTGAATTCGTCGTGAACGGTACCTACAAAAAAACCGACGGCGATCTGCCTGCTGCCAACGGACAGGCATACGTGCTGCCCGCCGGTTCGTTTATGGAACTGACCGACGAGGGGTTGATCAGCCGGGTGACAACCTACTACAACCTGCCACTTTGGGAATCGATCGTGATCGGTGAATATTAACAACATACAATCACCACTACGCTACGAATGGCTGACGGGCTCAGCCATTCGTAGCGTTTTCGATGAGCTGGCCCCGCTGCGCATCGCCGTCTTCCGCGACTTCCCATACCTCTATGCGGGTAGTGTCGATTATGAACGGACCTATCTGGAGACGTATGCCCGCGCTGAGCGATCACTGTTGTTTTCAGCCTGGGATGGCGACCGGATGGTGGGGGCTACCACCGCCCTGCCTCTGCTGGACGAAACGGCGGACGTACAGCAGCCCTTCCGGGACGCCGGATACGACCTGAGTTCAGTATTTTACTTCGGCGAAAGCATTTTGTTGTCCGATTATCGGGGCTACGGCCTGGGCCACCGCTTTTTCGATGAGCGCGAAGCCCACGCCCGGCAGGTTAGCCAGTACACGACTACCTGTTTCTGCGCCGTCCAACGCCCCGCCGATCACCCACAACGCCCCATCGATCATCGCCCACTGGACGACTTCTGGACTAAACGCGGTTATCGAAAGGAACCCGCCCTGCAAAGCACTTTTCACTGGCCCGACATCGGCGAAACCGAATCGACGGGGAAGGTGATGGTATACTGGGTGAAGGCCCTCACCCCCAACCCCTCTCCCAAAACGGGAGAGGGGAGCAACTATAGACCAAGCTAGTTACTCGACAGGCTACCCCCCTCTCCCGTTTTGGGAGAGGGGCCGGGGGTGAGGGCTTGTTCTACTCCTCCCAGCCGAATGAACGCTCGACGGCTTTCTGCCAGCCACGCATCAGACGGGTGCGCTGTGTGTCGTCCATGGATGGTTCGTAGGTGCGGGCAACGCCCCAGTTCTGACGTAGATCGTCCAGATTTTTCCAATAGCCCACGGCCAAACCAGCGGCATAAGCGGCCCCCAGCGCCGTTGTTTCGGTCATGCGCGGACAAACAACCGGCCCGTTGAGCATGTCGGCCTGGAACTGCATGAGCAGCGAATTAACAACCATACCACCATCGACCCGCAGCGATTTTAACGACACCCCCGCGTCCTGCTCCATCGCCCGGACTACATCGACGGTCTGGTAGGCCGTAGCTTCCAGCACGGCGCGGGCAATGTGGCCTTTCGTAACAAAACGGGTCAGACCGGCGATAACGCCCCGCGCATCGGCTTTCCAGTGGGGTGCGTATAAACCCGAAAAAGCCGGCACGAAATACGTTCCCCCATTATCCTCAACCGAGCGGGCAAGCGTTTCGATTTCCGTACTTTTCTTAATCATACCCAGGTTGTCGCGCAGCCACTGCACCAAGGCACCGGTAATCGCGACACTCCCTTCCAGGGCGTAATGAACCGGTTGCCCTTTGAATTGATACGCCACTGTTGTCAGCAGCCCGCAGGTCGACGGGCGGAGTTCGGTGCCGGTGTTCATCAGCAGAAAACAGCCCGTACCGTACGTATTTTTGGCCTGTCCCGGTTCGTAGCAGGTCTGCCCGACGAGCGCGGCCTGCTGATCGCCCAGGATTCCAGCGATGGGTACGTCGGGTAATACTTCGGAGGTGACGTTGCCGTATACTTCACTGCTGCACCGGATCGTCGGCAGCATGGCACGCGGTACGGTGAAGTCGCGCAATAAGTCGTCGTCCCAGTCGAGCGTGTGCAGGTTCATGAGCTGCGTACGGCTGGCGTTGGTGACATCGGTCAGGTGCAACCCGTTCTGTACGCCACCCGTCAGGTGCCAGACCACAAATGAGTCCATGTTGCCGAAACAGGCATCGCCCCGCTCGGCGTCGTCGCGCAAACCCGGTACATTATCGAGCAGCCATTTGAGTTTCAGACCGCTGAAATACGTCGCCAGTGGTAAGCCTGTCTTTTCGCGAAAGCGATCCTGTCCTTGTCCGCTGTCGGCTGAAAACTGCGCGACCAGATCGGCCGTTCGCATATCCTGCCAGACAATGGCGTTGTAATAGGGTTTACCCGTCCGGCGGTTCCAGACAACGGTCGTTTCGCGTTGATTCGTAATACCAACAGCGGCAATGTCGTGGGCCGACAGGCCAGCTTTGATCCGGGCGAGGGCAATCACTTCCAGCGTATTGCGCCAGATTTCGTCGGGGTCGTGCTCGACCCAGCCGGGCTGCGGATAAATCTGTTTGTGTTCTTTCTGGGCCAGAGAAACGATTTGCCCCTGCCGGTCGAAAACGATACAGCGGGTACTGGTGGTGCCCTGGTCGATAGCGGCTACGTAAGCAGACATAAATTTGGATCTAGAAGGGTCAAGGAGGGTATGTTTGCGGGGCAAGTTACGGGTTCCGCCGATACCATACATGACCGGATTCAGGGCCAATAAACACAGCCCGCCATTCGTTACTGTAACACCCGCCTGGATTTCTGCTATCTTGGGCGCGGAAACGATCTTCGTTGATTCACTCGTATGAAAATCAATACTTTACCCGCGCTGTTGGTCGTCCTGGGACTGACGGCGGGGCTTTCGGGCTGCAATTCCGCCATGCAGGCGTATAAAAAAGGCGTTCGGCATTACGACGCCGGGGAATACAATCTGGCGCTGACTCAGTTTGAGAAGGCGTCGAAAGGCGCCATCGATCCGGCCCGGCTGAACTATTACATGGCGGAATCGTACCGGCTCTCGAACCGATTCGCCGAAGCTGCGCCGTTCTATCAGAAGGCCATTGACGCCAAAACCACCGAGCCCGACGCACACCTGAACTATGCCTACGCACTGAAGTCGGAAGGTCGATACCCCGACGCGCTGGCGCAGCTGCAACAGTTCGTGGCTGACGCGCCCAAAACAACCGCCAAAGCCACGCTTGATAAGGCCCGGCGGGAGGTTGAAACGCTCAAAGCGATCAACCTCATCGCGCAGAATAAGTCGCTGATTACCCTGAAAAACATGGGCGGCCTGAACTCGACGGGGGCCGAATTTGCGCCGGTTGTGAAGGGCGATGAACTGGTGTTTACGGCATCACGCAAGGAGAATCAGTACAAAAACAACGGGCAGCCGATGCTGGGCCTGTACAAGACCAAACTGCCCAAAGCCGACGAAACCGGCACAACGACACCAGCCGGTACACCGGAGAAGTTCAGCACCAACGTGTACCAGGGCGACGTCAACGAGGGAACGCCCGCGTTCTCGAAAGACGGTAAAACGATGGTGTTTGCGCGGGGTAACAACGGCAAGCGCAAGGGCGGGCTGGATGTCGACCTGTACCTGAGCCGACTGGGCGACGGAAATGCCTGGAGTCAGCCGTTGCGGCTACCGATCAGCGACTCGACAGCCTGGGACGGCTCACCTGCCTTTTCGGGCGATGGCAAGACGCTGTACTTCGCGTCGAACCGGGCCGGGGGCGCGGGCGGCATCGATCTGTACCGCACCAGCATCGACGCGTCGGGGCGCTTTAGCCGCCCGGTCAATATGGGCCGCGACATCAATACGCCGGGCGACGAGATGTTTCCGTATGTCGGTCCCGACGCGAAGCTATACTTCGCATCCGACGGGCACCCCGGTCTGGGTAAACTCGACGTATTCGTAGCGACCCGGTCGGGCGGGGTTACACGGATCGAGAATATGGGACAACCCATCAACTCCCCCGCCGACGATTTTGGGTTGATTTACGTCGACCCCACAACAGGCTATCTGGCGTCCAACCGGACGGGCGGCAAGGGCGACGACGACATCTACTTTTTCCGGGAAGGACCTGCAACCGATACGACCACGACAATAGTCGGGAAGAATCCGCCCGGCGGGGATTCACCCGGTGCGCCCAAGACAGTTCGCTACTTCCTGGCCGGTACGGTATCGAGCAACGATACGCCCGTAACGCCCCTCGATTCAGCGCGGGTACGCATTCTGGACGACGCCACGGGCGAACCCATCGCCGAAGTGACGACCGGTCAGGCGGGTACGTTTGGTAAGTATCCCTTGCAGGAAGGCAAAGACTATACGGTTCTGGCCGAGCGCAAAGGCTATCTGACCCGCCGTGAGCCGTTTACGATGCACGGCAAAAGCATCCCACCCGTCTTCCTGACCAAGCCTCAAACCGATACCACATTTAACGTGGCAATTCTGCTGGACAAGGGAGTCCTGAACAAGACGTTTGTGCTGGAGAACATCTACTACGACTTCGACAAGTTTAACATCCGTCCCGATGCAGCCGACGAACTCGACAAGCTGGTCACGATCATGAAAGACAACCCGACGCTGAAGATTGAGCTGGGGTCACACACCGACGCACAGGGTACTGATTCGTATAATAACAAGCTGTCGCAGAACCGGGCGCAATCGGCTGTCGATTACATTATATCGAAGGGAATTGACGCTGCCCGAATTACGGCGAAAGGGTACGGCGAAACGCAGCTGGTTGTGAAAAACGCGAAAAACGACGAAGAGCATCAGCGCAACCGCCGGACCGAGTTCAAGATTCTGGCTATCTAGACAGGCGTCAGTCAGGTAAGCAAAGGGGTAATTCCACGACCGACGGCAACAATACGCCCGGTTTTGGTATTACCCTTTTTACGTTCTGCGCACTACCATGACCGACAAACTCCGGCAATTCCTGATCGTCTTTACCATCGTCAGCCTGATCGTGATGAACGCGCTGTCGAACACCGGCGCGTTTGGTGGCCGAACCAACGGCGATATATCGGCGAAATACCCGACACTCATCACGCCGGCCGGTTACGCCTTCGCCATCTGGGGGCTGATTTTTCTGGGCCTTCTGCTCTTCGCCGTCTATCAGGCCTTACCGGCGCAGGCCACCAATCGCCGATTTCGCGCAGCCGGGCCGTGGATTATCCTGAACGCCATCTGCAACGCGATCTGGAGCCCAATTTTCAATCAGGAGTGGATTGGCGTAGCCCTGCTGGTTATTCTGGTGATGTTCTTCAGTCTGCTGATGGTTGTTGAGAAGCTGGAGATCAATCCACGGCTGGGTATACCCGACCCCGCATCGGCGCGCGAAACGTGGCTGGCCCGCGTTCCGTTTCTGCTTTACTTCGGCTGGCTTACCGTCGCGACGATTCTAAACATCGCGGTCTATCTGAAAGCCAGCAATTTCCCACTCTCCGGGCTGTCTGAGAGTATGTGGGCTGAAGCCATTTTAGTCGTTGGGCTGGTTGTCGGTACGTACCTGTTCAATCGGTATCGGAGCGTAGCATACATACTAGTGTTTGCTTGGGCATACGCAGCAATTGCGGTGAAACAGCAGGCAGATTCCGGTGTACTGATCGTCGCCGGAGCGGGTGCTGTCGTTGCTGTTGGCCTGGCTATTGCGGGTCTGGTATCGCGCCGGACGCCGAACGTAGCGTGATTTGACAATGACTTGTGTGACTAAGGCCACCATTCAATCGTCCTGTATCTGCACTTATATACAGGTCAATCTGATAGATGACGTTAGTTTTTCAGTGGGACACCGGTAACACTCGCCATATCGTCAATGATTATCCAGAACGTGAAAACACCACCGGTGAATTAGAAAGCGTATTTATCGATCCTAATTTTTCTGCTCTTCCCGACCGAATTGACAATCAGGGAGAGCAACAATACAATGCTGTAGGACTCAGCAACCAAAATCGATTACTGTACGTTGTTTTTTCGATACGTAATGGTCAAATTCGACCTATAAGCTGTCGGCCAGCCAGTAGAAAAGAGCGTAAACGATATGGTCAGATCATCAAAGAAGACAAGTAAAAAATCAGTTCCCCAAGTAGCCACTATGGTTAAAAACGGGCATACCGATGCCGAACTTGCAGAATCCGGGGAACGATGGTCTGCTCATACCGGTCCCTATCTGTCAATGACAGACATACTGGCTATTGAAGCTGACAAGCAGAAGTAACCTATTCCCGGCTTCGCTATTTCTTACACATTCACTTGCTCCTGTAAGTACGCGACCATCTTCGCCAGAGCGCGGGAGCGGTGGCTGATGGCCCGTTTCTGCTCTGGAGTCATCTCGCCAAAGGTCTGTTCGTAACCATCGGGCTGGAAAACTGGGTCATACCCGAAGCCACCAGTCCCGCGCGGTTCGTCGACAATTTTTCCGCTGATCGATCCCTCGAACTGATGCTCAACGCCGTGCAGCACCAGCGTAAACACCGTAACAAACCGGGCTTTACGGCTGGCTTTCCCCTCCAGATTGGTCAGTACTTTCCGGATATTTTGTTCCGCGTCGCGGCTGCCTGAATAAAACGCCGAATCGACACCCGGTTCGCCGTCCAGTGCGTCAACTTCCAGTCCCGAGTCGTCGGCGAAGCAGGATACACCGAACTGTTTCCAGACGTAATCGGCTTTCTGGCGTGAGTTGCCGGGTATCGTGCCCGACGTTTCGGGTAGTTCGTCGGTGCAGCCGATGTCTTCCAGCGTTTTCAGCACAAAGGCGTTACCCAATTGCGCCGATACTTCAGCCAGTTTATTCTTGTTATTCGTCGCAAAGCACAGGTCCATGTTAGTTTTTAGTTTAAGGTTTAAGGTTTAAGGTTTAAAGTTCAGGGTTTAAGGTTGCCCTCAAGAAGAACATTAAACCCTAAACCCTACACATTAAACGCGCAGAAGGCCTACCGCCGACTCCGGCCACCACGCCGATTTTCGCCTTTGGCGGCAGTGCCTTCTCTCCGACGATTGCCGCCCGACTTTCGGCTGGCCGATACCTGTGACGACCGCCGGTCTGCGCCCGACCGCGACTTGGCAGACTGTCCTGCGTCGGTTACCCGACCCGCTTTGTCACTGACGAGTGTAAAGTCCATGCTGCGCCGGGCCAGGTTGGTGTCTTTTACGCGTACGACCACAGGATCGCCGAAGGTGTACATTTTCTTGGAACGCTGCCCGACGATGCGGAAATTGTCTTTATCGTATTCGTAGAAATCATCGGACAGGTCCTGCATCCTGACGAGCCCTTCACAGTTATTTTCCGTGATTTCCACGAAAATACCGAACTCCGTCACGCCCGAAATCACGCCTTCAAACGTTTTTTCGGCGTCCATCCGGCTCATGAATTCAACCTGCTTGTACTTGATGCTAGCCCGTTCGGCGTCGGACGCCATTTTCTCGCGGGCCGACGCGTGCTTGCACTGCTCTTCCAGTGGCTCCCGCGCTTCGGGCTTGCCCTTGTCGAGGTAGTGTTGCAGCAGCCGGTGCGCCATCATGTCGGGGTACCGGCGAATGGGCGACGTAAAGTGCGAATATCGGCGAAAGCCCAGCCCGAAGTGGCCGATATCTTCAGTGCTGTACCGCGCTTTCGACATCGTCCGAATAGCCAGTTGCGACAGCATGCCCGCTTCCGGCTTGCCTTCGATGGTCGCCATAAACTTGTTCATCGACCCCGACAAATGCCCATCATCCAGCTTGAGTTTGTAGCCCAGCCGTCCGGCGAAGTCGGCAAACAGTTGCAGCCGGTCGTGGTCGGGTCCTTCGTGAATGCGGTACACCATCGTGTTTTCGTCACCCTTCTTCGAGATCTGATGCACGTACTCAGCCACACGTTTGTTGGCCAGCAGCATAAACTCCTCGATGAGCTTATTGGTGTCCTGCCGCAGTTTCGGATACACCGACAACGGCACCCCGTTTTCGTCCAGCTTGAATCGTACTTCGACCGTTTCAAAGTTGATGGCTCCGTTTTTGAACCGCTCGTCGCGCAGCTTGTAGGCCAGTTCGTTGAGCAATTGCAGTTCGGAAAGGTAGTCGCCGTTGCTGTTGTTCAGGATATCCTGCGCTTCCTCGTAGCTGAACCGGCGGTTCGAGTGAATCGCCGTCCGGCCAAACCATTCCTTCACGATTTTTGCGTCGGGCGTCAGCTCAAATACGGCTGAGAACGTCAGCTTATCTTCGTTGGGACGTAGTGAACACAGCCCGTTCGACAATTTTTCCGGCAGCATTGGCACCACCCGGTCGACCAGATAGACCGACGTTGCCCGCTTGAACGCTTCTTCTTCCAGCCGCGAGCCGGGCTTCACATAGTTTGTCACGTCGGCGATGTGGACACCGATTTCGTAGTTGCCATTATCCAGAAACTGCACCGACAAGGCATCGTCAAAGTCTTTAGCGTCGACGGGGTCAATGGTGAAGGTCGTCACGTCGCGCATGTCGCGCCGTTTGGCGAGGTCCTTCTTCAGAATCTTTGTCGAAATAGCTTCCGCTTCGGCTTCAACGTCAGCGGGGAAATCTATCGGCAGACCGAATTCGGCCAGGATGGCGTGCATCTCGGTGTTATTCTGCCCGGCCAGGCCCAGTACCGTCACAACTTCACCCTCGAACCGCTGCTTGCTGCTGCGCGGATCGGGAAATTTCGTGATGCGGACGATGACTTTCTCGTCATTACTGGCCGCGCCCAGTTTGTCTTTCGGCACGAAAATATCGTCGTAAATCTTCCGGCTGTCGGGAATGACAAAGCCGTAGGTATCCCAGACTTCGATACGACCGACCAGTTCGGTACGGCCCCGCTCGATAATGCTGGCCACCTTGCCTTCGGTGCGCCGGTTGCGGTTGCGTGAATCGGTATACAGCACCACTTTCACGCGGTCGCCGTCGACGGCCCCGTTCAGATCATCGGTCGATACCCAGATGTCATTATCCCGGTCGGCACGAGTACCCAGCGGACTTACCGGGATCACAAACGCAAAGCGCGAATTGACGTGATCGACGGTACCTTCCACCGTATTGGCGTCGGGTTCGGCACTGTACGACCCGTCGTCATTGCGGGTCAGTGCTTTTTCTTTTACCAGTTCAGCAACCAGACCATGCATCATCAGTTGCACGCGTCGGTCGCCCGTATCGTAATGCTCAACGATCTGGTCAATCGTGAACGACTCACCGTCGTTGATTTGAAAAAACGCCGTGATGTCGTTTTTCAGTTCGTCGAGGAACGTGTCGCCCGACCGCACGGCCCCGCGATTTGACGACCGGTCGGCACCTTTCTCGCGGGATCGGCTCGTAGCCGACCGGCCACCACCTGACCCCTCGGGGCGGGTGTATTTATTTTGGTTTGGTTTTTCGTTTTTCATCTGTGGGAGGGTTTAAGGTTTGTCGTTCAAGGTCTAAGGTTTGGTAATGACAACCTTAGACCTTGAACGACAAACCTTAAACCCATAAAAAATCTATGCGTGTAAAATTCCTTCGAGCCCCAGCGCAGGCACCGTTACAAGGTTTTCCTCAACGATGCTGTCGGGGACGAAAATGAATTTTTTATCAAAAATCTGGTCGCCAATAAAGTAGCTGACCCAGTACTCATTGTTGAGATGAAACACGTCGGGCATGATCGTTTCAACGATCTCATGCGCCCCCGGATTGATCTCGGTAAAAAAGTGCCGCAACGTCGACGTCTTCTGCTCTTCGTCGTCTTTCAGTCCGTAGCCTTTCGAGGTAACAAACACATTCCGGATCGGTACGGCATTCTGGTTAATGACAAACACCCGCCAGTCGTGTTGCGCCAGTTCGTTTTCCTGCCGGGCGATGGCCACCTGTACACCCTCAACGGGCAAAAAATTTATGTCTTTCTTCATGCTAGTCAAATCATTCGTACCCCGCCGGGCAACGCCACGCAGCATTTCTCCCTGCCGGCTGGGTGGATTGCCGACGGCGTGCTCAGTAAGCAAAGGCAAATAACGCGCCCAGATGGTGCTGTACCCGGTCGGCAACGTCGTTTAGTGGTACATCGTGGCCCAATTCGGCCGATAACGACGTCACGGCTTTGTCAGCGATGCCACAGGGCACAATATGGGTAAAATACGACAAATCCGTATTGACGTTCAGCGCAAAGCCGTGCATCGTTACCCAGCGGCTCGCCTTTACGCCCAGCGCACAGATTTTACGCGGGCGCTCCCCCCCGTCGTAATCGAGCCAGACACCCGTCAGCCGTTCCTGACCGGCCCCCTCGATCCGGCCAGCCCGTAGCCCGTAATCGGCCAGCGTCAGAATGATGGCTTCTTCCAGCAGGCGCATGTACTGGTGAATGTCGGTAAAGAAATTTTCCAGGTCTAGAATCGGGTAACCAACCAGCTGACCGGGCCCGTGGTAGGTGATGTCGCCCCCGCGCCGGATTTTGTAGAACGTCGCGCCGAATTCGCTTGCCAGCCGCGCTTCATCGATGAGCAGGTTGCTTTCGTGTCCACTGGTACCCAGGGTGTATACGGGTGGATGCTCGCAGAATAGCAGGTAATTGGGCGTCGGCTGGTGTGCGTCAGTCGACAGGGTACGGTTCGCCAGTTTTGTCGCCACGATGTCGGCAAACAATCGTTCCTGCTCGTCCCAGGCTTCCTGATACCCGATCCGGCCCAGGTGCCGGATACTCACTTGCTTATTCAGTACACTATTCATTGTTTTACAACTCCGCGATACTTCGCTACTGTATAACAGGCATAAAGGGGGCTTCGTTCGGATACATCGTAACGCACGAATTGATGGCACAACACAACGAAACCGGCAGGCAGGGCGAGGCCGAAGCCGCCCGCTTTCTGCGCGAGAAAGGCTACGAAATCCTCACCACCAACTTTCGCTACCAACATGCGGAGATTGACCTGATCGCGCAGAAAGGTAAGCTGCTGGTGTTTGTGGAAGTAAAAACGCGCACCGGCAACGCCTTCGGTAACCCCGAAGAGTTTGTGTCGTATACCAAAGCCCGGCTGGTGATGAAGGCCGCCGAACACTACATCTTCACGCACAACTGGCACCACGACGTTCGGTTCGATATCGTCGCCATTCTGGTGTCGGGTACGGAGCAACGCATCCGGCACATCGAAGATGCGTTTAGCTAATAGTCGGCGAATTGGCCGGGCATCAGCGCATAAAAATAGAGGAATTGACCAGATCTGGGGTGACGGCTGGCCTTCCGTCGGCAAGCAATATAACTATAACTAAAAATGATAGCACGATCAGCAACTATAGCCACTATTTTGTACGTTTATAGTCTATATAAGGTAGGTATTTCAACTCAATCTATGCGATCTATCAACGCTTTACGTCCGCTTATACTGCTTGCGGCTTTGGGTCCCGTTTTTCTGGCTTCCTGTAAGCGCGAACCAGACGTAACACCATCGACAGCAGCTACTACACCGGTTACGTCGACCACCGTTAGCAACGCCAATCTGGACGTTAACAACTGGATTCTGGCGAACATGAGTTATTACTACTACTGGAACGACAAAATTCCGGCAAACCCCGACAAAACGCTGTCGCCCGATCAGTTTTTCGACTCGATTCTGTACAAATACAACGCCACCAGTAACCCCACTGGTGATCGATTCTCGTGGATTCAGCAGAGTGCTGATGAGTTGAAAGCCAGCCTGAGCGGGGAGTCGAAGACGACGGGTATGGAGTTTAAACTCTACCTGCGGTCGTCGGGGTCGACGGATGTGATTGGTTCGGTACTGTATGTGTACCCCGGTTCACCAGCCGATAAAGCGGGGATCAAGCGTGGTGACGTGTTCTCAAAAGTTAACGGCACCAACCTGACGACGACAAATTATTCAAGCCTGCTTTATGGCGAGGGCGATACCAAGACGTATACACTCGCCGACGTACAATCGACAGGAATAGTCGATACCAACAATTCAAAATCGGTGACTGCTGTAGTATTGCAGGAAGATCCGGTCTTTATGGATTCTGTCTATACGTATGGCGCGAAGAAAATTGGCTATGTCATTTACAATCAGTTCGTTCCCGGCCCGAACGGCAGTTCAGTAGCTACATACGATCAGAAGCTGGATGCGGTATTCGGCAAGTTCAAAGCTAAAGGCGTCAACGAACTGATTCTCGATTTTCGCTACAATCCCGGTGGTTACGTGTCGTCGGCAACGGCACTGGGCAGTCTGATCGCCAAAGGCATCGGGAACAAGTCAGTTTTTGTACGTAAAGAATGGAATCCAACTGTTGCACCAGCCCTGGAGAAACAGTACGGTACCGATTTCTTCTACGATTATCTTGCTCAGAAAGCGAACAACATCGGCGATAACCTATCGCAGGTGTATGTGCTGACCACCAGCGGTACGGCTTCTGCCAGCGAGCTGGTTATTAACGGTCTGCGCCCGTACTTTGGTCAGAAGGTATACACCATCGGTACCACATCATACGGTAAGAACGTTGGCTCGATCACCATTTCCGACAATACGGGCAAGATCAAGTGGGGTATGCAACCCATCGTCAGTAAATCGTTCAACAGAGACAATGAATCGAATTACTCAACGGGTTTCGTTCCAACTGTTGAAGTGCGCGAACCACTCAATATGCGACCACTTGGCGACGTAACGGAGCGCCTGCTGAGCGAGGCTATTTACCAGCTTAGTGGCACCCGCACCGCCCGCCGGGGAGCCGATGACACGAACACGCGAACGGCAGTTGGCTCATCGATTGAGCGCAAAGCGGGTGGTAGTAACATGTTTTTTACAGTCGATAAACCGTTGCCTATAGCCGGTCAGTAACAACGGCCTTAACAAACAGAAAGGCAGGCTTCGGTCTGCCTTTCTGCGTTTAAACGAAAGGCTATTTTTTTTGTCCAATTATTACGCCGTATAGACCAATACGGCCACACAGAAAGACGCAGACCGGTTGCGTATATTTGCTTTCGGTCATCTCGTCAGTAAGCTACCCGTTCCAATGTACGACAAGAATATAGGTACCAAGCAGAAAGCGTTACGCATCAACCTCGACCGGCGGATTTACGGCTCGTTTGCCGAAATCGGCGCGGGGCAGGAAACGGCCGCGATGTTTTTCAAAGCGGGCGGTTCGTCGGGTACGATTGCCAAAACGATGTCGGCCTATGACATGACATTCAGCGACTCCATCTACGGCGTCGAAGAGAGCGGCCGGTACGTCGTCGAGTCGCGGCTGGTGAAAATGCTGAGCAAGGAATATAGCCTGCTCGAAAAGCGACTGGCGGAAAAACGCGGTCCCGACACCACGTTTTTTTCCTTTGCCAACACCGTCGTCGCGCTTAACTATCAGAAAACCAACGATGCCCACGGCTGGATTGGGTGCCGGTTTCAGCTATCCCCGCAATCGGGCTACAACGACGTGATTATTCACGTTCGTATGCTCGACAACGAGAACATTCTGCAACAGCAGGCCCTTGGCATTATCGGTGTTAACCTGATCTACGGCTGTTACTATTACGCCAAATCGCCCGAAACGCTGGTGCTGTCGCTGATGGACGATCTGATAGCTGAACGCATTCAGATCGATATGATCCGTTTCAACGGCCCTGACTTTGCCGAGGTCGACAATAGGCTGATGACCCTGCATCTGGTGAAGAATGGTTTCACCGACGCGGCCCTGTTCGGCTCCGACGGGCAGGTGCTGCAACCTTCGGAAGCACTCTATAAAAAGCATATCCTGGTGATGCGCGGCCGGTTACGACCACTGACCAACGTGCAGCTCGACATGATCGAGAACGGAGTGAAGCAGTTTAAGGCGGAAGACGACGTCGACGAAAACCGGGTTGTGTCGATGGCGGAACTGACCCTGCATAACCTGAAAGCAAACGACAAGGAGATCGACGAAAAAGACTTCCTGGATCGGGTCGATATTTTGTGCTCGATGGGGCAGACGGTCATGATCTCCAACTATTTGGAGTATTACAAACTGGTGGCTTATCTGGCCCGGCTGACCCGGCTCAAGTGCGGTATTGTGGTGGGCATTCCCAACCTGGAATACATCTTCGACGAAGGGCACTACGAGTTTCTGCCGGGGGGTATTCTGGAGTCGTTTGCGACCCTGTTCAGCAAAAAAGTCAAGCTGTTTGTTTACCCGACCCTGCGCGACGGAGCCATCTACACCTGCGACGATTTTCACCTGCCGCCCATGCTGGAACCGCTGTATCAGTACCTGATTCTGAACAACAAGATCGAACCTATCCGCGATTACAACGAGGAGAACCTGCACATCTCGACCGACGGCGTGCTGGAGATGATTCAGGCCGGGCAGGAGGGCTGGGAAAAACTGGTACCGGCGCGGGTGGCCGAGCAGATCAAAAACAACTGCCTGTTTGGGTACCCCTGCGAAGTCGAATACGTACCGATCGGGCAGCAGGTACGGCAGCAGCAGGAACAGGTTGTCGCCGACGCAACACCCAGTTAGGGAGTCTGGTACTCGACGGTAGCGTTGGCAAACGAGCGGGCAAATTGATCGATCAGTCGGTTGAGAACCAGAAAACCCACTTTCGTTTCGCCTTCGTTGGCAAACGGCTGATCGGTATCAGCCCAGCCTGAGGGGCGACCCTCGGCGGTGAAATGGGCGGTACCACTTTCCACGCTGACCAATACGCGCATCGACGGTTCGACGTCTTCGTTTAACTCGGTCGACAGTGTGTGCGTCTGTTCATCCGCTTGTTCGATAACGTATGACTGCGTTTCCAGAAACCCCGCCACGGCCTTAAACAGCAGTGAGTCGGGCTGGGCAGTTACCAGATCGATACCGGTGGCCCCCGTCGGAATCGATTCGGCCTGAACTGGCTCGGCCTGAATTGGCTTGGTCCTGACCGACTGGGCGTAATTCCGGTAGCCGGTCGTCAGGAGTAGTAACAGGCAGATGGTCAGCGTTTTCTTCACGGCTCAAAGGTACCGCATGCGGCCCGGTTATTGTCGGCCAGGTTACGAGTTGTTTATCCCTTCCCCTATTCTTTTATGAAAGGCAACGAACTGGACTGGTATTTAAACATCGGCTTTTTCCGGATGCACCAGGATATGTTTACGTGCCAGTATATCGTGCACGACAACAGAGCCTGCCCCGTTCACTGGTTACGGCTACGAATCCCCGATGTCAGCTTCGGTGAGAAACAGCGTCGTCTGATCCGGATCAATGGGGCGTTCGCGGTAACGATTCAGCCGTTTGTGCTGACCAGCGAAATCGAACAACTCTACGCGCAATACCGGGCTAATGTGACGTTCGACGCCCCGGAATCGGTCAACTACTGGCTGACCAACGGGGACCGGTACACGGTTTTCGACACCCATGCCGTTGAGGTGCGCGACAACGGGCGGCTGATTGCCGTGGGCATTTTCGACAACGGCAACCGGAGTATCGCAGGCATTATGAATTTTTACCACCCCGACTACGCCAAACACAGCCTGGGTAAGTACCTGATGCTGGAAAAGATCCGGTACGCCCAGCAGCACCGCAAGCAGTATTACTACCCCGGCTACCTGGTGAGCAACTACCCAAAGTTCGACTACAAGCTGTTTGCCTGCCAGGCTGCCACAGACGTTTTCGATGCCGGTATACACCAGTGGCTTCCGTTTGCTTGGAACACGGTTCACCGGCTGGCTACCGACACGCTCAACGAGATGCAGTACGACCCATACACGGATAGTTAGGGTTTATTTCGTAGCCGGGTCGATGACCGTAACCGCGTAGGTAAACGACCGGACCTGTCC
This sequence comes from uncultured Spirosoma sp., assembly GCA_964581865.1. Classification (GTDB taxonomy): domain Bacteria; phylum Bacteroidota; class Bacteroidia; order Cytophagales; family Spirosomataceae; genus Spirosoma. Next base: position 18,974 of record CAZOQC010000012.1, on the reverse strand, counting down.
CCCTTTTTTAACGTTCTGCACCGTTACCTCGTACACCTGATCGGCGGAGGGTTTGGTTACAGCGTCCATTTCCCAGACCAGCGCGTTGTCGCCGTAATCAGTATCGTCATCGCTGACGATGGTGGTTGTCATTGCTTTTCCCCCCTTCTTTACGCTAACTACGCTATCGGAAAAGTCGGCACCGGGCAGGTGAAATGACCAGCGGGGAAATACCAGCTGGTATGGATTGTACCCGGCCACGGGCCAGCAGACGTATTCGTCACGGGTTACCATCCTGTTTGTTGAGAACGCGCTGAGGTTCATCGGCAGGGCGTTGTAGGCTAGTTTTGATTTCGGATGAAGCAGGCTACCCGTGCCCATTACGGTGACCACGGGCGACAATACCCACCGCCGGTGACCAACGTCGGCGTTGTTATCACCCTTGTCTGCGATATACTGCGTGATAAAGTCAGGGTTCGTTCCGCCGGTTTGCGCCAGGTTTGAGTTGATTACAGCCCATTCGCCTTCCGCCGAGTAACACTTCCAGCTTTTCTTTACCGTATGTGTCAATACACCCGCTTCGGCCAACATCAGCACGGCCTTTTGTGCCTTCCGGTTTAGTGAATCGACAAACGTTACTTTTCCCTCAACCCCGGCCATGGCCCGATAATAGTTGATCCGATTTAGCTGGGCAGCGACATACGCAGCCGACGACTTACCTTCCTGGCACTCATTGACGTTGCCCGCCCAGTTCATCAGGGGCGTACTGGTAAATTCGTTCGTGTAGGCATCCGCCACGGCCTGCCGTTTAGTAATGTCGATTATCGTTGACTGAACCTCTTTCGCCTGAATCACGGGCTCTGGCAGCGAATCGACCATACCGGCAGGCTGACACCCGCTAAGGGCTATCACACAAAGCGACGATCCTACGAACAAACGACTAAGGGTGGGTAGACAATTTCTCATAATCGGACATGGATAAATTACCGGAATAGCATACCGCTGTTTACCAGCTTTTGTTGGACCGGCTATCGACAGGCCTTTCACAACAACATATTTAACTATCTATAATTATAAATGTATATACATTAAGTTACCTTTTACAAATATTTTTAACTAAAGGCATTTTTATCGACCATATGCAATGGAGTTATTTATCCAACGTCAGACTTTACCTAACCGGGTGGCTAACAGAACAACAGCTTTTCTGTTGTAGTAAATGGTGACGAATCATATCTACCTATTAACTCGACATTAGAATATGGCTAACCAATCGGGCTACCAGCCGGGCGACGTTGTTACGCTACTGGAAGGCGGCACATCGCCCATGACGGTGAAATCAGTGAAGAACGACGGCATGACTGTCGTTTGTGTTGCTAACAACGACACTGACGCTAAAGAGGAGGAATTTGACGCGACGAAACTGACGAAGCTGAAAGAAGCGTAACGTGGTTCTTCGCCAGACAGGCGTTGCCCGGTCCGGTTGCAGTAACCGGACCGGGCAACGCCTGTCTGTTTGTAGATGGTTTACTTGGTGGCTACGTCGGGCGGGGCAATCTTGTACCCGAGCTGTGTCATGATCGACGCCGTGTCGTGGTAGATGCGGGCACCAACGATTTTACCGTCGTTTATCATCATCAGATAGGTGTATGGAAACGTAATGGTCTTGCCGGACTCCGTGAACGTGTAATCACCCCAGATGGATACCCAATCGCCTTTGTACGGGCCTGTCTTTATCCGGAACGACAGGGGTCTGGCCACGACCTTCCGGTTTTTTTGACTGATATAGGTTCGCTGCCAACCCTGCAATGTCTGATCCAGCGTACTCGAATCGGCCATGGCCGGACCATATGCTTTGAAGCCAGGTATAACCATTGTACGGGCCTTTGTCTGATCTTCGTCTATGACGATGGCCTTGATAAAATCGGTGGCGATTTTGATGTCGCGATCAGCGTTGGGGTTCATTTCAGCGCCCTCTTTTTGCAGGTTGTCAACGACCATCTGCGCGTTGGCCACGGAGAAGGAAATCAGGAAGCAACCAATCAGTGTGGGAAGCGGAAAGCGAAACAGCGTTTTCATGGGGGTAAACAGGGTTGGTTTATGGTTGAACAAGGGAAACGCACTACGAAACAATAATCGATTCGGCCGATGGCATGATCGGCGATTGGCTGGGCGAATAACGTCGGCCGTTGAGCAGCACCCCCAGCCAGGTGTTACGCACGCCGTACTGATACGTCAGCAGGCATACGCTGAGGGTTCCGGTCAGGATTAGCAGCACCTTTACCGGCCAGGGCCAGTTGTAGGGCGCAATCGCCGTCTGGATCAGCAGCACCACAAACAGATGGATCAGATACATCCAGTACGAAGCATCGGCCAGATAGCGAACCCGCCGGCTGGGTCGGCTGAACAGAGTCATGATACCACCGATGAAGGCAAACACCGCCGTCATGCTGGCGAATGCATACAGTACGTTGAGCGTAACGACTATTAGAATAAGCACCTGTTTATCAACGACTTTAGCAGGAGAAGAATCAACTACGGCGTGAGCTACCGAAATGAACACCACTGTCATTGCCGTAATCAGTACCAGTGCTATTGTGGCGTTAATGCGCCAATACATGCGAAACAAATCGATCAGGCCAGTCTGTCGGTGGAAAAACCAGCCCAACGTAAAGAATACGCCATACAAAACGAATGGAGCCGGTTCTGGTACCAGATTAAACGGCCAGTCGACCCCAAGCCCACCTTTCATAAATGCCATCGGTGTAACAATGAGCAGGGTCAGTCCCAATGCGCCCCACCATTTCTCCATCACACGCGCTACTCTCAGGTCGATTTGCTGCCGCATCTGTTCATAGGGATCTACGCGTACCACAATGGGCCTCACTACCAGTACTATCCCATAAAACAGCACCAGAAACCAGAGGAACCAAAGGTGTTGCAGCGAGTAATTTTCGGTAAACCAGCGCCAGTCAGCCCCTTCTGAGTGCACTAGCTGCCAGTATGATCGTGTAGCACCGCCAACCTGCGACCGATGCTGTATCCATATCCTTACCAGAAAGTTAACCAGCTGCATAAGCGGCATAAAAACCAGAAAAGGCAGAAGGATTCGCCTGAGCCGGTTCTGAACAAATCCTTGTCGCCCCTGACGGTGGTAGAGTTGGTGAGCAAAAAAACCGGCGACCAGAAAGAAGGCCTGCATGCGAAAAACGTGCAATACATAAAACTGCACGTCAAGCACGACGCTTTGCTGGGAGTCGCCAACCAGCCAGTCCTTTCGCATATAAAATGGAAAAGATGCTATACTGTGAAAAATGACACCAAGCAACAACGCAGCGGCCCGGACGGCGTCCAGACCGTGGAAACGCTCGCCCGCCTTTTGCAGCGGAGCCGAAGGGGAAGGAATCATCGGGGCGGAAGGCTGTAGCCGGGGGTGCAGACCCGACCGGGGTTATCGATGCCCCAAAACTGACCGACGCGCCCACTGAAACCTAGTTTTCCGACTGGACAAATCCTGGACAAACGCCTTATACGGGCTCCAGTAGTGAGCGAACGGTATTATCGGCGGCTTCATCCGCCTTTTTACGCAGTCGGTAGCGGGCCTTGTGCACACTGTCGACCGACACGCCCAGCATATACGCCATCTGCTTGGTAGGGACCTGGAGTTTCAGCAGGGCCAGTAACCGCAGTTCGGCGGGCGTCAGGTTGGGGTGAGTCCGGTGCAGGTCGTGGAAGAACGTCGGGTAGACCTGCTCGAACAGATGACGGAACTGAAGCCAGTCTTTGCCCGTCAGGATACTACTGTTGAGCAGGGCCATCACGCGGTCGTTATGCGCCGGATCGATTTCGGGCGTTCGCTGCCGGACAGTGGTCAATTCATCCGTCATCCGCTCGATCAGCGCATTTCCTTCGCTCAGGCTAGCCACGTACTGATGCAGCTGCGCCTGTGCCGACGCTAACTTTACGTCGGCTTCCCGTCGGTGCTGCCGCTGCCGCTGCCTGATTACGTACCAGCCCCCCAGGCCCAGCAGCAGCAGAGCCGCGATGACGACGTTCCGCACCAGAACAGCCCAGTGCCGGTTGGTTTCGCTCTGCTTCAGCGTGCTCAGGTACTGCTCGGCCCGCAGATTACCTTCGGCAACCGACAGGGCCTTATTGCTCATCTGCCGCATCAGTGAATCCTTACAGGCAAGCGTTGAGTCGAGGTAGCGGGTTGCCAGCGCGAAGTTACCCGTCTTCCTGTAATAGGCTGTCAGCGTTTCGTAGTAGGGGATCGGGTGCTGCTTCTGTTCGCCGTGAAATAGCTGCTGAGCCAGTTCGATGTCTTGCTTCGCCCGGTCGGTGCTGTCCAGAATCAGGTGAATTCGGGCGATGTTCAGTGCCGATAGGGCGGCATTGACCGGCAATGTTTTCCGAAGAATAGCGATTCGGGTTTGGAGGTACGGCAATGCCTCCCGGTAGCGACCGCTGAGCCGGAGCGTATTGCCCAGGTTACCGCTGCCCAGCCCAATGTAATCAAGATTGCGCCGTTGCCTGGCGATAGCGATTGTCCGGTGGAATGCCTGTTCGGCCAGCGCGTACTGCCCAAGTCGCTGGTAGGCCATACCAAGCGTGTTCCACTCAGGGTAAATGTCGATCAGCCCGTTTTCGGGGTAGCGCAGGGCCGTTTTCAGGTACTCAATAGCCTTCTGGTAGTCGCCCACCTGGTAATACATGTTTCCGTAGATGCTTAGGTACACGTTGCCCTCCGGCAGATGCGTGTATCCGACCTGCTCGAAGGTATGGCTGGCCTGCAAAAGCAGCCGCAAGGCGTCGTCCTGACGGTTTCGACCGCTGAGAAACAACTCCGTTCCGTAGAGCATGTGGAATGAAGCCCGCACCACCGCGACCGGACACCGTTCTATCACCGGTTCGGCGTTCCGGTACATACGAATTCTTGTATCTGTGTTTCGCGTCATTTCGACCCGGTGGCGAATGGGCAGGAGGGTGGCGTACCAGTATAGCTGCTCGTCGTTCAGGCGTTGCGCCAGTGCCCGCACACTGTCAAAGCGGATCGCTACGGGGTCGGTTGGCTGGTGGGTTCGCAGCCAGCAACGGCTCTGCTTCCAGAGCGCCACCACCCGCTGATCGGGTGTCAGCCGGGCGAGTGTATCTACCTGCGTGTGAACCCGTACGGAGGTACACAAGATCCCAAGCAATAGACAGACAATACGAAATAGCCTCACAACCAATTGACAGACAACGCGTTTCACATACCCTAAGTAAACACAATCCCCCGACCAGCGCAAACAAAGAGGCTGGTCGGGGGATGAACGTATCAATATGGTATATGAAATTTGGCCAAAGCGCGTCAGATGGCAATGCACCGCCAGCATCACGCGCCTGATCGATGGCTAGCTCCCTAGTCCGTCAGCAACACCCGCCGGGTTATTCGTTGAGTGCCCTGTTGCAGCGTAAGTATGTAGACTCCCCGCTTAACGTCGCCCACGGGTATCCGGACGATATTGTCGCCAGCAACCGCCTGATGGATTGTTTTCAGCGCGCACCGTGCCCCCGCATCCACTAGTTCAACCACCGCATCGCCCGGCTGTTCGGTCTGGTACCGCAGCCAGATCTCGTCTTTGGCCGGAACAGGATACACCTGAACCTGATCCGGTTCGGCCCGTTGCTCCACGATCTCAGCGCCGACACGGGCACCACCCGATGCTACCAGCCGCGCACCGGCCCAGTCGCCGTGGTCGCCACAGCCATCGCCGTTGGTAAGTACCATCAGTCGGAGAATCTGCTTGCCGCGCACGTCCAGACTCAGTGATTTCGTGGGCGAAACAGGCAGCATAACGCCACTGTCGTAGATCAACGTATTGTCGGCGTATACCCGGAAGATTACCGAGCCACAACCGGAATCCCCGACTTCATCATCGATACCAATGTCGGCCAGAAACGTGCGGTAGCGCCCGCCCAGGTTGTACAGGATATCGGAGTTAGCGTGGCAGCCCAATCCTTTAGCGTACGTGACGCCGTTGAGCCTTAACGTCGTGCCATCGGTATCGCCGGTATTGCCGTTGCTGCGGTCGCGCTCGACGGGTCCGTAGCCATTGCTCATACCGATCCAGCTCAGGTCCGATAAATAAACGGGATTGGTGGTGCCATCATTGGCGCGAAACAGCACCAGCGATGAGAACGGCGGCAGCGTTGCCTGACCCGAATACGCTTTGTTCCAGCCGTCGACGTAGTTACCGTCGAGGGGCACCGAGATGGTTCCGGCCGATGTGTTGCAGCAGAATTTAATGTACTCGGCCGAATTGCCCGACTTGATGTAGGTTGCCGGGCTATTGAGCGAGGCAATATCTTTTGTGTACTGACTTTGCCACTGCCAGAGCTGAAGCAGCGCGCCCGTTGTGTTGTTAACGACCGTCAGAATCTTCCCGGCATCGTTGGCTGGCCGTGCGTACACGTTTTTGTCGAACGTGCCGTAGCTCGACAGATCGTTGGCATTTGACTCGTACTTCGCTACCTGCTGACTGGCGGTACGGCTGACGAGCGCATTGTTCTGCACAACGTTGTTTCGCATCGGACAGCTACCCCCGTTGTGCATCAGCGCCAGTTGTGATTCGTTGTTGCCAAACGACGTGTTATTCGTCAGCGTAACGTTGGACGTACCGTGCAGGTAGATCCCGTACCCGTAGCAGTTGAACACGGTATTGCCGGTTACTTCCGCATTGGCAGTGCAGTCGTCGAGGTAGATGCCGTGCGCGGCTGTGTTGCTTTTGTACGACGTACCTTCCCACGGACCGGCACCCGCATAGACGACGTTCGACACAACGCGGATGTTGCTCTGCGACTGCCCGTTCCCGTTCCAGGTATATATCCCTCCTCCATCTCCTTTGGTCAGGCAGTAACTGGAAATCAGATTTCGCTGGACGGTTGTACCACTCGTAAACGTAACGGCGTTGTAGCCAACGTTGTCGAGGATATTGTTCTCGATTAACGTGTTTGCCCCGTGGGTTTGCAGGCCGACATACTGCCCGTCGCCACTACCGCCCCGACCCGGCACCAGCCCGACGCGCTGAATAGTCGTGCCCCGACAGGTGAAGTTGGCGTAGTTATCGACCGCTATGCCGTTGTTATTCACGTCCGTGACCCGGCAGTTTTCGATCAGCACCCCACTCCCCGACCCGGCCAGTACGATTCCATCGGTACCCGCATTGGTTAGTTCATCCCCGGAAAATACCAGGTTTGCGCTGTTTGTTGCCCGTATGCCGGCTGTCTGCGTTTGCGTAATCTGCACGTTGCGGACCGTGACGTATGACGCATTGGTCAGCGTAATGCCATCGCCGACGGTTGCGGTCATCGTCCGGCTGTTGGGGTTACTCTGGTTGTCGAATAACTGGATGGTTTTGGTCGACGGGTTGTAGTACCATTCGCCCGGCTGATCGAGCGTAGCCGGATGATTCTGAATGAAAAAGCCCCAGCCATCGGCAGGCGTGTAATTGCTGGTATAGCTGAGCTGGAGCGTGTTGCCGCTTTGCCCGGTGATGGTTGCCCGGTCGAGTATCCAGTGCGCCGGTCGGATAACGGCTTCGCCCCCCGCGAAGTTGGCCGGGAGTCCCTGCTGACTGGTTAACTGGGTTTTTCCATTGTGCGACTGTACCGTCAGGTAGCCTTTGTTAGCCGCCGACAGGTTTGGGTAACGGCCCAGCGGCAGAGCGATACCGTTGCTGTACACACCCGATACGCTGCTTCCGCAACCGGCACAGCTGGCCTGCCAGATGTTGTTACCCGTATTGGTCCAGCTGGTCAGGGGCATGGCGCCGGTTAGCACGGGTTTACCGCCCGACCCGTACGCATCCACGGTAATTGGTTTCCCGGCCGCACCCGACCGGTTGATAGCCAGCGTACCCGAAAAGGTATCACCCCGGCGAAACAATACCTGATCACCCGGCTGGAGGGCAAGCTGATTGACCCGGCCAATCGATTGAAACGGAGCCCCATCCGATGTACCGGTGTTGCTGTCGCGCCCCGAACTGGCGACATAGTACGTAGTTTGCGCGTGACTGCTGCTGAGTCCGAGATGCATCAGACCGGCGCATAGTGCGACCAGCAGCCGGGTACGGTAGGTGCGTGTAGCCATTGATGGTAGTTGTCAATGAAGCGGACAGTTGCTCGCGTTCGCGGTTGATCAGGCAGCGAGTCGCCAGGCAGATTATCTACTTCAGGTGGAAGAGGTAGTATCGATCGACGCGTCGTCGACTCTTCCTCCGCCAGCCAAAAACTATACCGACCAACGCCTGAAACGTGCGCTTTTAAGCTACTACGCCGTTTACCAACAAGCCCTGACCGCTTACTCAGACCTGCCTTGTTTCTGAGCAGCTAAATCATCGTTTTTGTCGAATTGCTACCCGGAAGAAGGCCATCGAAGCGGGTAGTGTAGCCATGAGCCATCGCATCATCGAATCCCCCACGGGGGTCGCCCGGCCAGTCAATAGTTTTGCCAATAGCCGATAACTATCGAATTAAAAATAGCGCACCGGATTAAGTGGAGCCGACCGACAGACGGCTATCCATTGGATTATGTCAGGGATGCATTCCGTAGCGAGACATTGCCCGCAGCCCGCCAGCCCATTCGTTTTGCCGCTATTTACAAACTATACCGCCCCGGGCCGGTTGAGTCAACCAGCGATGGTAGTCGGCCAGCCGGTCGCAAACCCCACGTACTCACCGCATGTCCAAAGCCAGCAAGCAGCCCGATTCTCCCGCCAACGACCCGTATATCCACGTACGCGGGGCTCGCCAGCATAACCTCAAGAACGTCGATCTGACCATTCCCCGCGACGCACTCGTTGTATTCACCGGTGTATCGGGTTCGGGGAAGTCATCGCTGGCGTTCGGGACGCTCTACGCCGAAGCCCAGCGCCGGTACCTGGAATCAGTATCGCCCTACGCCCGGCGGCTGTTCAACCAGATGGCCGTGCCCGATGTCGACAGCATCGAGGGATTACCACCAGCCGTCGCCCTGCAACAGCAGCGGGGTCAGCCCACGACCCGCTCGTCAGTAGGCAGCGTCACGACCCTGTCCAATCTGGTCAGGATGCTGTATTCACGGGCCGGGCAGTACCCACCGGGATTGGGTATTCTGTACGCCGAATCGTTTTCGCCCAACACGCCACAGGGTGCCTGCCCCACCTGCCACGGTACCGGCACGATTTATTCGGTCACGGAGGAGTCGATGGTACCGGACCCGTCACTGACGATCCGACAGCGGGCCATTGCTGCGTGGCCGCAGGCGTGGGGCGGGCAGAACCTGCGCGACATTCTGGTGTCGCTGGGCTACGACGTCGACCGACCCTGGCGCGACCTGCCAAAGGCACAACGCGACTGGATTCTGTTTACGGATGAGCAGCCCGTGGTGCCTGTTTACCCCGGCTACACCCCAGAGCAGACGCAGCGGGCGCTTAAACGAAAGCAACCGCCCGACTATATGGGTACATTCAGCAGTGCCCGGCGGCACGTACTCCACACGTTCGGCAACACGCAGAGTCAGCAGATGAAAAAGCGGGTATCGGCCTACATGCTCCACACACCATGCCCCACCTGCCACGGCAAACGGCTCCAGCCCGATTCGCTACGGGTCACCTTCGCCGGGCTCGACATCGCTGATTTTTCCGAAGTACCGCTCAAACGACTGACAACCCTCCTGCAACCCTACGCCGACGGCAAAACGACCGGACTATCAGGCAAAACGCCCCCCGAACAGGCCGAAGTGATCCGGCGCATCACGGCGGATCTGGTGGCCCGGCTCAGCGTGCTGCTCGATCTGGGCCTGGGCTATCTGTCCTTGGAACGCAGCACGCCCACCCTGTCGCCGGGTGAACTCCAGCGGCTGCGACTGGCCACACAACTGTATTCCAATCTGTTCGGCGTTGTCTACGTACTCGATGAACCCTCGGCAGGCCTGCACCCGTCCGATACCGAAGCCCTGCTGACGGCACTGGCCGGGCTCAAACGAGCGGGTAATTCGCTGTTTGTCGTCGAACACAATCTGGACGTAATCCGGCAGGCCGACTGGCTGGTCGACGTAGGTCCGGCGGCTGGTACGCTGGGGGGCGAAGTTCTATACAGCGGCCCTCCGGCAGGCCTGGCCGACATTACATCGTCACAAACCCGACCCTATCTATTCGAGACGCGCACTGATACTGCTGATCACACGGCCCGAACACCTACCGGCCAGCTGCACCTGACGAACGTAAGCCGCAACAACCTGCAATCGCTGGACGTATCTGTGCCGCTGGGAACGCTGACGACGGTTACGGGCGTATCGGGGTCGGGCAAATCCACGCTTGTCAGTCAGGTACTGGTCGAACTGGTTGCTGCTTACCTGGGGCAATCCCTGCCTGCCGACGATGAGGATACGCTGGATGAACGCGGCCCCATTACGACGAGCGGGCAACTGGGGGGCGACGTGCAGCGCATCAAACGGCTGGTGCAGGTCGATCAGAAGCCAATCGGTCGTACACCCCGCTCCAACATGGCGACGTATACCGGCCTGTTCGACAATGTACGAAAGCTGTTTGCCGCCACCCCGGCCGCGCAGAAAGCCGGTTACGACGCGGGGCAATTTTCGTTCAACGTCGCCAAAGGCCGCTGCCCACACTGCCAGGGCGAAGGCTTCGTCATGGTCGAACTACTGTTTCTACCCAGCGTATATTCGCCCTGTCCGGTCTGCCACGGCGCACGCTATAATGAGCAGACGCTGGCGATCACCTACCGCAACAAAACCATCGCCGATGTACTCAGCCTGACCGTAGACGCTGCTATCGATTTTTTCAGCGATGAACCAACCGTCCGGCGTCCGCTGACCGTATTGCACGATGTGGGTTTGGGGTATCTGCGCCTGGGCCAGCCCGCAACGGAACTGTCGGGCGGGGAAGCGCAGCGCATCAAGCTGGCGACCGAACTACAGCGTACCAGCAACGGGGCCACCCTGTACATTCTCGATGAACCAACAACCGGTCTGCACCCCGCCGACGTCGACCGACTCCTGATTCAGCTAAACAGCCTGGTCGACGGCGGCAACACGGTTGTCGTCGTTGAGCACACCATGCGGGTCGTTGCCGCCAGTGACTGGGTCATCGACATGGGGCCGGGGGCCGGTGATGAGGGCGGGCACATCGTCGCGCAGGGCACCCCAACCAGTGTAGCTACCAATTCAGCCAGCCAAACCGCGCCGTACCTGAAGCGGTATCTGGATGCGTAGCCCGGTAGAGCGATTGACGGGCTTCTAATGATACAATGCGTTCTCGTACTGTCTCAACCGATCTACGGTAGCAGCAATGTATTCGGGCTTCATCAGCGTAGCTTTCCGCTGATTCCAACTGGCAACGGCCTGATGCAGCAGGGAAACGTCGAAACGGGTTTCGGGCTGCTCGTCAAGTATCATGTCAACCGTAGCCAGCAGTTCCATGCCCAAGGGAGATTCAAATCCGTCGATCAAGGTGTGCAATTGGGTCTGGACCTGCTGCTGTTCGGGCGTGCAATTGGTCTGAATATAATCTCGTATCTGGCCAATCTTTTCTGGGTTGATCTGCAGCACGTCGAATGGACCAGCTTCATTTTGTTTCATACCCGTCAGGTAGTGACCATCCAGATCGTTCAGGGCATACAGTAGTTTAGGCGCATACGGTCCATACTTATGCCGCTCGAATACTAAATTCCGGTCGAACCTCACTCCCAATCGTTGCAGTAGATAGACAATCTTCTGAATTTCCAGAAGCGTCAGATCATAGCCCAGCTCTTTATAGCGAAATAACCCATTCAGTACAATAGCCCGAAGTGGAGTGAGGGCGGGAGCTGGCTTCGTACGGGTACGGGGAGTTTGATATGCAGCGTCAGATGGTTCGTAGATGATAACGTCGACGTCGGGCAATGCCTTTATTTTCTCTAAAATAAGTGGTTTGACGACGCTCCACTGCAAACCACCATTGCCGCTGCCCAGGGGGGGCATGGCAATCGACCGGATGTTCAAACGGGTTATTTCGCTGATCAGACTATCCAATCCCTGCTCGATATAGCTTAGCTTCGAAAAGCCTTTCCAATGTTCTTTCGTTGGGAAATTAACAATGTATTTGGGTGTCAGCAGGCCGGTTTCCGTGACAAACATCTTCCCTACTACTACTTCACCGCGTGCACAGGCTTCCTTATAACGTATGTAATTATCGTGATACTTATCCTTGAATTGTAGGGCCACACCTTTACCCATGACCCCTACCGTATTAACGGTATTGACCAGCGCATCTACAGTTTCGGCGAATAGGTTTCCGGTTTTGTAGGTGATCGGCATATAAGTTTAAAAGTACCAGTCTGGCTGAATTCTAACTGGTATCTGACTTGCAAAGTTATCTAACTGCTGTTGAACAGCCTGCGCTACCGCTACATTCGCCACGACAATGGCCCGGATGCAATCGACCGGAAAGTGCTGATGGACCATGAATTCAGCCATGCGCCGTCGACGACGATCATTGTCCTGTGCAGTTGGGTGCCAGTACCTGGCCTGCATGATTTCCCAGTCGACCATCGACAATTCATTCAACTGATTACTAAACCGACTAAATCCCATGAGCGCGTGTCCATCCGAAAAGGCGAAAGGGATACCTGCTTTCGCTACTACTGACACCTGGCTAACGATGTAAATAATTTCTTCCCTGACTCGTGAATTGGTATGCGTAATCTTTGAGAGCATCGGTGATCGGGGTGCGAAGTAGAAGGGTACATAATCAGCCAATACACCGAATGGCTCGCAATTGACGCGCCGGACATCCCGTTTTGTGATGATATCATCTTCCCCAATAGTCACAAAATCTGGTTGCTGTACCAGGTGGTGGCAGTTTCTACAGGCTACCCCGTGTTCCAGTACATGAGCCAAATTGGTTAGCACCATGATACGAAAGATGAAACCATTTTCCAGCGTAAGCCAAGGGAACATAACCAGGTAGATTGATGAGTAACAGATAGGCCGTCATTGCACTACCTCGTTGTGACGATAGAACCGCATAACATCAGCGAATAAACCAGATACTGATATAAACAAAAATAGGCACCTACATTTGATTGTAAGTGCCTGATGACTGATATGCTAACTGTGAGCGGGAAATGGGTCTCGAACCCACGGCCTGCAGCTTGGGAAGCATCACACTTTCATTTGTAGTGAATGTTATTAATTGTAGTTATGTTTATTACTCACTGATTATCAACAATATATATCCAAAATACGTCATATCATTATTTACAAAGTGTAGTCCAGTTACTATATTTGTGTAAACCATAGTGTAAACTGGATAGAAATGAACCTACAATCATCAAATAGTAATAGATCAACTACTCATAGAGAAGGGTCAGCTACAGTAAGAATTGAGTACTACCGACAGAAGACCTATTCAGATGGATCACATCCTTTTATGGTATGTGTTACAAAGGATCGTGAACGTGCACGCGTTGCTACAGGTGTAACATTGTCACCAATCTTATGGAACTTTGAGAAAAAAACATTTCGTAAGAGCCTATCACAACATCAACGGTTAGAGATTGAAGTTACTCTTCAGAACTGGGTAGACAAGTACACTGCAGCCGTTAAAGAGCTATCTGAAGCCGATAAACCATATACAGCGAGGGACGTAGTTCAGCATGTCTCAAATAAAAGAGGTTATCTTCGGCAGTTCAAACTTATATCGTATTTTGACCACTTGATCGCTCAGTTAGAGTCTGTTAACAAGCTGGGGAATAAGAAAGTATACCAAGATGTCAAGAACAATCTCAAGAAGTTTATTAAAACAGGCAATGATGTGGACTTTAGTAACATTACGGTCAAATTCTGCAACGAGTGGGAGACATATATGAGGGTTAACAACCTGAGTGAAGTCACTATATCTTTGAAATTTAGAACTCTTAGAACTGTTTTAAACAAAGCCATTGCTGATGGATATGCAAAACCAGAGGATTACCCTTTTGCCAGAAACCCTGCAGAAAGGTACCGATTTCAGATTGGCAAGTTTGACGTGAAGACTAAAAAAAGAGCTATCAGTAGAAGAGATGTACAGAAAATTGAAGATTTTCAGCCTGAAGCGTATGAAGGACAATATGCTTCTTTAAGGGATAGGCAACAGCGTCATTTACTGGCAAAGCATGTATTCTTATTCAGCTTCTACTGTGGCGGTATAAATTTCGTGGACATCGCTTCATTGAAATGGTCTAATATACACACAGATATATACGACATAGATAGAATCAACTATGTTAGAAAAAAAACTAATGGAACTTTAAACCCTAAAATATTACCATCTGTTTCGAAAATACTATCCTATTATAGATATACTCACAACGGTAAAGAGGATAACTACATTTTTCCGATTCTAACATCCAACTTACACAAAACAGCGACCCAGATTCATAACAGGGTTAACAAGGTGATGACCCAGATTAACTCAGACCTTAAGCTTATTGCTGACAAATGCGGAATTAAGGTCAACTTAACTACCTACGTTGCCAGACACACGTTTGCAACTTCCTTGCGGTTAGCAGGTGAAGAGATACGCGTAATTAGTCAAGCTATGGGTCACACAAGCGAAGAGACAACTCGGATATATCTCAAAGAATTGAATACAGAACTTATTGATTCTGCTTATGACAAGTTATAATAATCAAATCTAAAATCTATGAATAGCTGGCTTTCACGAACTGACATAATCAAAACTGCATGTGAATTTTTATCTCAGGAATACTCTGACCGTATTCAGGAAAGAGTATTCTATATACATCACAATTATAGTAACACATGTAATGATATATTAGATAGAATAATAAAAATTGTTACACATCTTAGAGATAACTTTGATGAACGGATTGCATATTATAGGGAGCCTATTAAATTCGAAAGTCTTGAAGAAGAAGTTGAACATTATCGCAAATCTATCCGGGCAAAACCAATAATTGATTATGTACCACCCACAAAAACAGATGAAGAAATTTCCTACTTACGGGAAAACCACAAAGTTGATAGGGTTTCTTTGATTGGCGAATATGTCACGGGAGTTCGGGGCGAACTGAATAGAAATGAAGTAGAACGAATCTTACAACAAATAATCGAAGCTAAAAACAAAATATCGAACGAAAAAAAATCAATAAATAAATCATTAACACTAGATGAAAAAATAAATGATGAAATAAAATCTTTATCGGACTTATTAGAAGGAAACTTAGATGAATGCATTCGAATATTAAAAGATGTTTTATCAGAAAATGATAGACATTCCTTAGATATAAATAGCAGATGGAAAAAAAGGAAAAATGATTTATCTATTTTAGTTGCGTGGATGGACGCAATAAGACAAGCAGGTAAATTCAAAATGAACTCGATAGATGATAGAAAAAAATCAGAATTATTAAACGCTCAATTTCCTGGCATTGATTTTAAACTGAATGATACTTCTATATGGAGAAAGCCTACTGATACGTACAACCAATACAAACAGCTTTTTGATAAAAAGTTGAAATATTAATCTATGATTAAGTCTGTAGATGACAAAATGGGCATTTGTTTCTTATGATAAGCGAAGGCTACTTTTGCAAGCTAACGTCTTTAATAACTAATCTACGGATCAACAACACATCAACAATAACATTGATAAATGTAAAAAAATTATGAATATACTGCCCCATCTATCTAATTTTTTAAAATATGGCCTAACTGGCTTAGGCGCTATTGTAGCTGTTCTTGCTTTCTTTTTATTAAAAAACGAGCAAAACAGAAGCCCCAAAAGGGTTAGTACTATCAATGGTATCTACGCCTTTATGGTATTTGGTATAGCCATCATTATTATTGGTTTGTTCGCTCCTAGGGAGGGCAGTGCTAACTCTAATAGAAATAAACAAACGCACGATATACAAGCACAACGAGCGAAGAAACCTAGCATAAATCTTAATCAGAAAGGGGCAAAGGGTGCAGATCAAGACTCAAAAATTAATCTGAGCGATTCTGAGGATGCTGATATCAAGGTTGTCCAAGACGCGTCAGGTGATACAATCAAGGATGAGTAGCTGATGTACTTCGTAATAGTCGTGAATGACTTAACAAAGAGGTCAGACCTATGAAAGTAATTTATATTTGGCTACTGTGCATGTTACCAACATGTGTTTTGGCTCAGTCTGGTCAACCCACGTCTCAACAGGCCAAGATTGAAAATAAAGGCAGTAATAACAACATCAAGGTTATCCAAGCTGGTACTGTTGTTACATACAATCTGCTTAATGAACAGGATGCCCAGAAGCTATTGGACTATGTGATAGGCATACCATCCATTGCCAAGCAACTTACAACTCTGACAAGTGAAATTAGAAACCAAGGTAAGGGGTTAAAGAAGGTACTCCTTGAGATAGCTCGTAACACTTCCCAAGAGGGTTTCATCAGTCTAAATGACTACAATAAGGGCTTGGAAGGCTACATTCTCAAAAACAAGCAGTTAGAGGAGGAGTTAGCAAAGTTTAAAGTTCAAAACCAGAACACTGAGTTTGCCACTGTATTGGCTCAGGCGGAAGAGAAGTTAAAGCAGTTAGACAACGAGGGCTACCAGCAGGTATTTGAAACCTTCAAGCAACAGCGAAAGGTTAAGCGGCAACTGGAAGCTGAAGAGTATGCACAGGCGGCTTATCTACAAGCACAGAACAGCTACAACCAGTTTCAGTATGAGAAGGCCTTGCAACAGCTAGAAGAGGCGTTGCAGTACCCAGTTGAAGATAGGGTTGCCTACTTATTCACAAAAGCAAACATTTTAAGAGATAGTTACCGTTTGGATGAGGCTGTTGGTGTTCTCCTAATGCTCGACAATCAGGAGTTGAACGATACACTCAGGGGAACAGTCTACAACAAATTAGGCGAGGTCTATACTCACAAGGGTCTATATGATAAGGCCATAGAATATCATACTCAGGCTTTGGCCAACAGACTAAAAATACTGGGGGCAAAGCATCCTGCTGTGGCTATTAGTTATAATAACCTAGGGTGGGTGTATGCTGAGAAGGGTGCTTATGACAAGGCAATTGACTATTACGACAAATCTCTGGCCATCAACTTGAAGGTATCGAGTGTTGAGCAATTGACGATATCCGCGATTTACAATAATCTGGCGGAGGCCTATGCTCGCAAAGGAGAATATAATAAGGCTATAAGGTATCATACTCAAGCTCTAGCCATCAGTATAAAGGTGTTAGGGGCTGAGCACCCCATCATAGCTAGCACCTATAACAATTTAGGCTTAGTTTACTACCAAATGGGCGAGTTTGATAAAGCCATTGAATACCATACTAAGGCCTTGGCTATTCGGCAGAAGGTATTTAAATCTGACCATCCAGATTTAGCCGTAAGCTACAATAGTCTAGGCCAAGCATATTCTGAAAAAGGGGACTATGATAAAGCTACTGAATTCCATACCCAGGCTTTATCAATAAACATAAAAGCACTAGGGGTCGAGCACCCGCGTGTGGCCATAAGCTACAGCAATCTTGGCCAGGTTTATTTTGGTAGAGGTGAATATGATAAGGCAATGGAGTATCATACTAAAGCCCTAGCTATTAAGTTGAAAATATTAGAACCCAACCACCCGTCGGTTGCGATGAGTTATAGCAATTTGGGTGAGACTTATGCAGGAAAAGTCGAGTATGATAAGGCAATTGAGTACCACACTCAAGCATTAGCTATCAGGATAAAGGTGCTAGGAGATGAACACCTATTTGTAGCCGCAAGCTACAAATACTTAGGCGAGGCGTATGACCAAAAAAATGAGTATGATCAAGCCATTAAATATTATACACAAGCTTTAGCCGTTTATCAGAAGGTGCTGGGAACTGAGCACCCAATGACACAAACTTCCCTTGATAACCTTGCTTTTGCTCTTATTGCTAATGGTAACCTTACCCAAGGTGTAAGTAAGCTGGAGCAAGTTAAGGAATTTGTTCAAACCCCTGTTAAAGCGACTTATTTCAATCAGGTTGGCAAATATTACTATAGAAAACATCAATATTCAGCAGCTAGTAATTTTTTTACGTTATCTAAGGATTATCTAATAAAAGAAAAAATTATCAAGACAAACGAATTATGGGCTATCGTATACCGTAACCTAGGTAGCACTCAAGTGAAGCTACTGAAGAAACAAGAAGCTATGCAGAGCTATGTAGAAGCTATAAGGCTATCTAAGAGTTTGAAAAATAATGCGTTAATTGAGCAGATTAAAATAGAATATAATAGTTTAGTCAGATAATGTTGTTCACTAGCGAATATTTCTTTAAAGCTTGTGGTTCCTGAGACAATCATCTTGTTTCTATAAAGTAAATACATTTACGAACTAATTCTCACGTCGATAATATTCTCAATATTCCCAGTATTCTCAGTATTCTCAATATTCCCAGTATTCTCAATATTCCCAGTATTCCCAGTATTCCCATTGTGAATAGCGGGAACACTGGGAATTTTTGTCAATATACCTTTGCGTTATCAATTTAATTACAACTAACACAATGGATAATAACATATTGATAATCAACAAAGAAGATTTAAGATCAATCATTACTGATTTCGTAAAAGAAGCCATTCTTACTCAAAAAGAGACACATACAGTTGTAAATCAAGATCTTATTGAGTTTGGCGACATGGACTGGCTATACAGTATATATCCCGATTCAATATCGAAGGCTACTATCAGGCATAAATCAGCAATGAATGGAATTCCAGGCAAAATCAAGTTTGGGAAACGTGTATTATATAATAAGTCTGTTGTTTTGGAATGGCTACGGTCCCAATCTTCTACGAGTAGAAAACTATATAAGAATAAAAAGCTAATTCCGTAGTTAGTATCAACAAAGTTACTTGCAGAAATTTTTACAATTGTGATATAATTTTAGGTAGTGGCCTAACTGCGTTGAATAGAGTATCTTTGTGAATGGTCTTAGAAGCA
>CAZOQC010000011.1:0-173688 GCA_964581865.1 uncultured Spirosoma sp. | reverse complement strand
GGACCTACGATCTGCGCAGCACGATGACCCAGATTCACGACAGTATGCTGGAGCGGCTGAAATAAGCCTATGCGTTACCAGTCGATTGATTGATACAGTAACTTGCCAGCCGAACGAATCATACATGGTTCGTTCGGCTGGTCTTTTTAGCCGGTCTGTAGGCCGGTAGTCAACGAATGCCCCATTTTGATACCTTTCCGACGCTGTACTGGTTACCCGTCTATGCACTGTGCTGGGGGTTGCTCTGGATGTCAGTAAAGTCGGTAGTCGGCAGTCGAACATACGTACTGGCCGTGATGCTGTTGCTCCTGCTGCTGCGGTTGCCCAGCATTGTTTTCGACAGCGAGATTAATCCTGACGAGAGTCAGATGATAACGCAGGCCCTGACCCTTCGCCATGATCCCGTTTATTTTCGCTCGGTCGACGGCACAACGGGTGGGCCATTGGATAGTTATTTTCTGGTGCTGCCGGGCTTGCTGGGGTTCCCCTTTGATTTCATCACCGCGCACCTGATGGCCTTCGGCCTGGTTGCGGTCTGTCTGTTGCTGCTGTTTCAGACCGCCCGACTATGGTTTGGCGACCCGGCGGCCCGTGTGGCGCTGTTACCGCTCGTATTCACCCTTGGCCTGACGCGCAACGGCGATTTTCTGCATTACAACAGCGAACTGATTGCGCTGGTCCTGCTCAGTGCCGGTTACCTAGCGTATGCGTATCTGCGTCGACAACGACGACCTTCGATCGGCCTGCTGGCGGCTGTCGGGCTGATGCTGGGTATGGTGCCATTTGGGAAATTACAGGCTGTGCCGTTAGCTGCGGTGGTGGGGCTATTCGTCGGCGTGGATGTGTTGGTCCGGTCGACGTTGACAGTAGCTGAAAAAGTTAGTCGACTGGCGGTGCTGGCGGTCACGGCAACCCTGTTCCCGGTTTTGGTGATCGTGCTGACAAAGGCCAACGGGGTGTACGACGACTTTATCACGTTTTATATCGAGGGTAACTTTCGCTACGCCAGCAACACCAGTCAGATTGACAGCCTGTTGAGTCTGCCACGGTTTCTGCACCGGGGGGGCGAGTTTGAGTGGCTGGTATACTTCGCCGGAATCGTCTGGATCGCTGGCCTGCTCTTCGGCAACCGACGGGAGCGGTTACCGTGGCCGATCAGTGGGTTTATCGGCGTGTTGCTCGTCGCGACGTTGTTTGCCATTACCCGGACAGGGTCTGAATATGTCCATTACCTGTACTTTCTGACAGGACCGGTGCTGTTCGGCTTTGCTTACGGCTGGCAGCGGCTGAATGTCGAGGACGCGTCGGGCCGGTGGATTGCGTTGGGGACAACGGCTTTCTTTCTGCTGATTTTCGGGGCTACAACATTGCAGCGCTACCGCATGGGTGAGCCCGTAAACCCGTATCCGTCCGATGGGCAGGGCGGTTGGAAAGTGCAGCCGTCGGCGGTGTCAAAGGTCGTGCAGCGATATGCCAAACCCGGCGAACCGCTGGTGGTCTGGGGCTGGCGGTGCGATTATTACGTACAGACGCAGATGACGCAGGGCGTGGCAGAAAATCATAGTATCCGGAGTGCCTTTGCGCACCCGATGCTGGCCGAGTATCAGCAGCGGTACGTGCGCGATTTCCGCCGGTCGGTGCCACCCGTATTTGTCGATGCTGTTGGTAGCCAGAATATGTGGATGACCGACCGCCGGACGCAGGGCCACGAACTAATCAAACCGCTGGGCCAGTTTGTGGCCGATCACTACACGTTTGTCGGTCTGGCTAACGACGCCCGTATTTACGTCCGTACCGATCGGCTCAGAGCAGTCGATGGACCGGCTACTGGCACAAAAACTGCTAATTAATTCATTGAACCACTTTCACTATGTGGACTAAGAAAGGACTCGTTTACAAACCCGACGGCGAAATGCCGTTCAGCCGTACCCACGCGCAGGTACCATTCGGCTATCCGATGGGCGATAAACTGCGCGTGTATTTCTCGACCCGCGACGAAAACATCTCGTCAGCTACGTCGTTTGTTGAACTCGATCCCAATGACCTGAACCGTGTCACGTACGTGCATGATAAACCCTGCCTGACGAAAGGCGCGGTCGGTATGTTTGACGATAGTGGCGCGATGCCGTCGTGGTTTCTGCCCGTGGGCGACGAAATCTGGCTGTACTACACTGGCTGGAACCGAAGTGAGACGGCAAGTTATCGGTTGGGTATCGGTCTGGCGATTAGTCGCGATGGGGGACTGACGTTTGAACGCAAGTACACCGGCCCGCTACTCGACCGCTCGATTTACGATCAGGTCTGGATTGCGCAGCCCTGCGTGATGCGCGAAGAACAGCCCGATGGCAGCGTCCGGTGGCGGATGTGGTATTTGTCCTGCACGAAGATCGAAGTGATCGACGGACATCCCGAGCCGTTCTACGACGTGAAATACGCCGAATCGACCGACGGTATCAAGTGGGAGCGGACCGGGCAGGTGTGTGTTGGGTACGACGACTTCACCGACGCGATTGGCCGGCCTACGGTTTACAAAGACGGCGATTTGTACAAAATGTATTTTTCGTACCGCAACGCCACCAACTACCGCACCGATGTACAGCGTAGTTACCGCATCGGTTATGCCGAGTCGACGGACGGCATCAACTGGACGCGTAACGACGAACTGGCCGGTATCGAACGGTCGGCAGACGGCTGGGACTCACTGATGATGGACTATTGCCACATCTTCCCGCATCAGCAGGATTGGGTTATGCTTTACAACGGCAATGGCTTCGGCGCGTCAGGGTTTGGATACGCAACACAGCCGCGAAAAAACTAAGACCTTAGCCAGCGGGTTTGTGTTTTAACCAGATCGCCTACATTTGCACCGGTAGCATTTACTGGGTAAAGTCAGGGTTATTACTGACATACAGCAGGTAGCGTTGCCAACAGATCATAAACAGTGACCCCGCGTAGCGAACATAACAGCAACAAAAATGAAAGAAGTAGCCAAGTACATTATCAAAGTCGACGCCGAACTGAAAGACGGCGTTATCGTGCCGGAGATTCCGTATGAGGAAGTGATGCGACTGGTCAACGAACCAAATATCGTCATCGTGAAAACCGGTATTCCAGCCGAGAAACTAACGAAAGTAATTGACGGAACGCGTGCTTGGGCTGCCAAAACGCCCCTGGCCGAAGGACCTGACACGTTCGATAACAACCAGCACAAGCAGCGCCTGCACATCGCCAAGATTCAGCAGGCCCCCCAGCTTTTCCACGATCACACGTTCGACGCTATCCTGGACCATGAGCCGGATTTCAAACAGACGCTGCTGGAGGTATTCAACCCGATGCGTGGCTTCTGGAACAACCTGACTGGCAATAACGAGGAGTTTGGTATTCACAAGGGATCGCCTTATTTCCACCCGCAGGTGACGCATTATCCGCTGGGCGGCAGCTTCTTCGGGCGGCACTGGCACCCGCTCAACCCGCAGAAAGTGGGTATGATTCTGGCCCTGAACCAATACGGTCGCGAGTATAATTCCGGCGGTACAGGCTACGTTATCAAGGACCATATCGTGGAAACGGAAGGGTATCAGGACATGGGCGATATGATCCTGTTCCGCTACGACCTGCCCCATTGGGTGAGCCCGTCGAGCTTTGCCGATCGGTTCAGCTGGGAAGATCCGGCCGGTCGCTGGGTGTCGATTCTGCCGTTCTACAACCCGTGGGGAACGCCCGCCGAGAAAGATGAGCCGCAAGGCTGGAAAACCCAGATTCAAAATGCCAAATCGGCCGAAGCTGCGGTATAAAGAATAGATAACGTCGTTGGCGGTCTGTCGTTAGTCGTTCGAACTGGCGCAGACCGCCAACCGCGTTTTGCAACAAGTCGACAATGCCTAAAGTCAGCGTTCTGATTATCACGTATAATCAGCATAAATTTATCCGCAAAGCCATCGATAGTGCGCTGGCGCAGCAGACCACGTTTCCCATCGAAATCCTGGTGGGTGATGATTTTTCCAGTGATGGTACCCGCGAGATTATCCAGGAATACGAACGGCAGCATCCGGGGCTGGTGATTGGGGTGCTGCACCCGCGTAACATGGGTAAAAATGGGGGTATCAACTTTCTGGAGACGCTTAAACTGGCGAAAGGCGAGTACTACGCGCTGATGGATGGCGACGATTACTGGACCAACCCGAACAAGCTTCAGTTACAGGCCGATTTTCTGGACGCTCACCCCGATTATTCGACCGTTTTCCACAACGCGCTGATTACCTACGAAGACGGTGCGCCGTCGCACGTGCTGAACGAAGACGGTATCAAGGAATCGTACACGGTCGATGATCTGATCGGAGAAAATGAAATCTGGTTCATGGCCACGTCGAGTACCATGTACCGCAACAACATCAGGGAGTACCCGACCTGGTTTCGCGAGTCATCGAGTGGCGATATCCCCCGGCTGATTCTGAAAGCCAAACTGGGTAAGATAGGGTACATACCGGGCGTGATGTCGGTATACCGGAAAAACCGCGCTGGTGCCAGTTACCACGACAACGAGCGCGATGAAACGTTTCTGCGCAACCGGATTCAGATGTATAGCGATATCAACCGCGAGCTGGAGTTCAAATACGATCGTACGTTACGCCGGAACATGGCCCGGTATTACCGGATGATGCTCGACGCTAAACAGTACGAAGCGAGTTATTTCCGGCGGGCGCGGCTGGCCCTGAAGTACCTGTACATGGCGCAACCCGGCTGGGACAAAACCAAAGATGTGATCTGGTCTTACCTGCTACCAAAGCCGCTTGCCCGGCTTTACAGTACGATACGGTTGCTGCCGCACCGGTAAGAAGTTGAATTAAATGCGTAGTATAGTCGTCTGTCTGAACACATTATGCCAGCAAATAGTATGTTGAAACTTAGCGTCGTTATCCCGGCTTACAACGAAGAAGAGTCGATCACGCCCACCCTGCGGTCGTTGTACCAGACGCTGAGTAAATACGGCATTCCGCACGAGATCTGCGTAACCAACGACAACTCGAAAGACGGAACGCTGCGGGTGCTGACCGAACTGGCGGCCACTGAAATTCCGACGCTGGTACCGTTTACCAATCCCGGACCCAATGGATTCGGCTATGCTGTTCGCTACGGGCTGGAGCGCTTTACCGGCGATTGCGTAGCGGTGTTCATGGCCGATATGTCCGACGACCCGGAAGATCTGGTCAGGTATTATGAGAAGATGATGGAAACCGGTGCTGATGCCGTTTTCGGCTCGCGCTGGGAAAAAGGCGGCAAAGTCGTCGACTACCCGCCCCTCAAAAAATTCATCAACCGCGTTGCCAATTTCATCGTCCGGATGGTAATGGGTATTCGCTATAACGACACGACCAATGCCTTCAAGCTGTACAAACGGGAGACCATCGAAGGCATAAAGCCGTTTCTGTCGCCCCACTTCAACCTGACGGTCGAACTACCCCTGAAAGCGATCGTTCGGGGCTACACCTATGAAGTAGTGCCCAACAGCTGGACCAACCGGAAATACGGTGAGTCGAAGCTGAAGATCAAGGAAATGGGTAGCCGGTATTTCTTTATTCTGATGTACTGCCTGATCGAAAAGTATTTCTCGCAGGGTGACTTCCGCAAGAAAACAGCCACCACGCCTACGTCGACCGTCAGCCGGTAAGGCCGTCGCCAATAGCATCCCTGCTGTTGACTCTCGGCGGCAAGGCTATCGATGACTGAAGAAGCCGGTCAGGCCGGGAATCTGATAGAGTAGCAGCGTTTGCAATACGGCCCAAAACGCAGCACTGAGCAGCATGTGTGTCAGCAGCCGTAACCGACCCACGCGAAACGATACGGCAATGGCCGTGCCGCCGATGGGCGTCAGAATCAGCGGGGTCAGGAAAGCGATACCCGCCATGCCGAAGCGTTTCCAGATGCGAACCGCCCGGCGCGTACGGGTCGTAAACCGACGGGGTTTCCGCGACCGGTACCGATCGATCAGCTTCTGAATACCCGCCCCCGCATAGGTAACGGTCAGTACGCTCAGCATCATGCCCAGCGTAGTACCCAGTGCGGTCTGTAGCCACGGAACGCCAAGCGCGGCCCCGGTGAGCGGCCCACCAATAAACTTGATGGTGCTGGCAATG
The DNA here is from genome assembly GCA_964581865.1 of uncultured Spirosoma sp. Lineage (GTDB taxonomy): Bacteria > Bacteroidota > Bacteroidia > Cytophagales > Spirosomataceae > Spirosoma. The sequence goes on along the minus strand of CAZOQC010000011.1, from coordinate 167,554 downwards.
ATGATCGAAATGAGTTTAGCTGGCTCCATGTACGGGGTACTTGTCACGGAACAACCGCCCGGCCCGGTGGGTTGTTCTGATTACCTATGCCCTTGATCCCGTCTGCCTATCCCGGTGCGCCTGCTTACCAGTACAACGGCCATCTGCAAACCATTTTCCCCAGCCTGACCCGACGGGTTGCGGGGGTCAGTTATGAGCGTGAACGCCTGACCCTGGCGGATGATGATTTTGTCGACCTCGACTGGCTGCAATCAGGACACGATAAGCTTATCATTCTGACGCATGGGCTGGAAGGCGATAGTCACCGGCAATATATGCTGGGAACGGCGAAATTGTTTGCTGAGGCCGGTTACGACGTGCTGGCCTGGAATTGCCGGTCGTGCAGTGGCCCCATGAACCGGGCATTCCGGCTTTATAATCACGGCGAAATCGGTGATATCGGTGAAGTGATCGACCACGCGCTCCAGACCCGCCCGTATCGGGACATTGTGCTGATGGGTTACAGCATGGGCGGCAACATCATTCTCAAATACCTGGGCGTTCGGGGCAGCAGCCTGCACCCGGCTATCAAACGGGGAATCGCGGTGTCGTCGCCGACGGATCTGGGGGCTAGTGCAAAATTACTTGATCGACCCGGTAACCGGTTTTACCGCAATCGATTTATGAAAAAGCTGGTGCGAAAAGTAGCGCAGAAAGCGGCTTCGTTTCCTGATCGGCTGGATATGAACAACCTGCGCCGGGTGCGGTACTGGCGCGATTTCGACGATTTCTTCTCGGCTCCCATCAACGGTTACCGCGATGCGGCTGATTTCTACGAGCAGGCGTCGGCGGTAAACTTTATGCCTTCGATTACAATTCCGGTGCTGTTGCTCAACGCGCAAAACGACCCGTTGCTGTCGCCGGAATGTTCACCCGGTTGGCTGGCCGAATCGCACCCGCATATCTTTCTGGAAACCCCGGCTACGGGTGGGCATGTTGGCTTTGCCGTACCGCGCGATCTGCATACTTATGCCGAACGGCGGGCACTGGCGTTTGCACAGGAACCTCACTAATACCCCAAAACTACAGCTATGACTATCGTTTATCCTGACGCGTACACAATCAACCCCGGTGATCTCGACTGGCAATCCCTCAACGCACTCGGCGACGTACGGCTGTACGATCGAACCAACCCCGATGAGTTGCTGGATCGCATTAGGGATGCCGATGCGGTGCTGGTCAATAAGGTCAAACTAAACCGGCAGACGCTGGCTCAATTGCCAAACCTGCGCTACATCGGCGTAACGGCTACGGGGTATGACATTATCGATATGGACGCGGCCCGCGAACAGAATATCGTCGTGACTAACGTAAAAGGATATAGTTCTGACTCGGTGGCGCAGCTGACGTTTGCGCTGCTGCTGGAATTGGTACTGCACGTCGGGCGGCACAACGCCAGTGTACAGGCGGGCGACTGGGTGCGATCCGCTGATTTTAGCTATACCAAATCACCACTAATCGAACTGGCTGGTAAAACGCTGGGGCTGGTTGGGTACGGCGATATTGGGGGCCGGGTGGCTGCGATTGGCCGGGCGTTTGGGATGCGGGTGCTGGTCAATCGCCGGAACACGGACGAACCCGAAGATGGCATCACCTTGGTTGACCGTAAGACACTGTTTGCTGAAAGCGATGTTGTGTCGCTGCACCTGCCTGCTACTCCCGAAACGACAGGCTTCGTCAACGCCGACCTGATAAGCCACATGAAACCGTCGGCTTTTCTGATAAATACCAGCCGGGGCACCTTGCTGAACGAAAACGACGTGGCGCAGGCCCTAAACGAAAACAAACTAGCCGGGGCCGGCCTCGACGTTCTATCGGTTGAGCCGCCCAAAGCCGACAACCCACTGCTGACGGCAAAAAACTGTTTGTTAACACCGCATATAGCCTGGGCAAGCTACGAAGCCCGCGTCCGGCTGATGCAGGCTGTTGTTGAAAACCTGCGTGCGTTTCAGGCGGGCAAGCCGGTCAACGTCGTCAGCTAGGTGCTGGCGATGCGAATCAGATCCTGAATCTGGTTGATAACGGTCGCGTTGTCTGACAGCTCAATATCCTGTCCAACTACCTGATAGCCCGTTAGCAGCAGATGCGCATCCGGAAAGGCACTGACCATCCGGTCGACGTATGGCTGCACTTCGTGATTGGAGGGTACTGACGTGAAAGCCGAGAAAATGTAATCGGGGCGGTGAACATTGTAGGCAAATTCCAACTCACTGAATGGCAGGCTCTGGCCCAGGTAAATGACCTTGTTGTAACGCGCCCGTATGATGTAGCTCGCGAAGAGCAGGCTTATTTCGTGTAGTTCGCCCTCCGGCAAAAACAGCATATACGTTTTGCTGGTCGGCCGATGTTTACTCACCTGCCCATCGATGGCAACGATGATTTTCTGACGAATCAGATTGCTGATGAAGTGCTCCTGTGCTGGCCCTACCGACCCCGTCACCCAAAGCGTACCTAGTCGGCTCAGGAAGGGATAAACAATGTTGATGATCGTGTTCTCGAAACCAAACTGGAGAATGTTCGTGCTGATGATTTTCTCGAATCGATCTTCGTCGAGGTCGATCATCGAGATTGTCAGTGCGTGAATCTGGTCGGGATAGCTTTGCTGCCGGTCGGAAATTTTGATAACCTCCCGATTCATCTCATCGAGCGATAGTTTCGATATCTCCGAAATCTTCTGACCGTGATCTTTCAGGAGCGCGATGTTGAGGACCAGCTTCAAGTCGCGGTCGTCATACGTGCGGATGTTCGTATCCGTCCGTTTTGGCGCAATGATGTTGTAGCGTTGTTCCCAGATGCGCAGCGTGTGTGCTTTGATACCGGAAAGCTGTTCGAGGTCTTTGATGGAATAATTACTCATACGACAACGTACTTAAAACGTAGTTTATAGGCGCGATACTCGATGAGCGACAAGAGGACCAACCGAAAGAAATGCAGCTCAGGTATTCACCAATTGACTGGCAATTTATAAAGTAAAACGTACAAAAAGTGATGTTTGTTTAACGAGTATTAAGCAAAGCTTAAACAAACTGTACTTTTTATGTAGTATAAGGTGTATGCGACTCTGCATATCGTTAGGATACGGGGCGATGGGCGCAAAGGGGCATAAAAAAAGCCCCCAACTTCAAGTTGGGGGCTTTGTACACTGGGTGAAAGACGGGGCTCGAACCCGCGACCTTCGGAACCACAATCCGACGCTCTAACCGACTGAGCTACAATCACCGTTTTGGGACTGCAAAGATAAGGACAAGTCCGGCAGATTTGGAAGTGATACGGGAAGAATATTTTCGGCTTCTACCGACCATACGCTTCCCATTTCGCAGCAACAGACCTAGCTTGCCGCCTGCTTGCCTTCCTGATAACGGGTATTGGCCGCGTTCCAGTCGACCACATTGAAGTAAGCCGCGATGTAATCCGGCCGCTTATTCTGGTACTTCAGGTAGTAGGCATGTTCCCAGACGTCGAGACCAATGATTGGGAAGCCTTTTACTTCAGCTACGTCCATCAGCGGATTGTCCTGATTTGGAGTCGACGTAACAGCCAGCTCACCTTCTTTGGTAACGATCAGCCATGCCCAGCCCGAACCGAAACGGGTTGTCGCTGCTTTGGTGAATTCTTCTTTGAACGCGTCGAACGAACCAAACTTCTTGTTGATTGCCTCGGCTAGTTCGCCTGTTGGCTGACCACCGCCATTGCCTGACAGCGTATTCCAGAACAGGGTATGGTTATAATGCCCACCGCCATTGTTACGAACCGCAACCGGTGCCTGACTAACCGACGTCAGCAAATCTTCGATCGATTTGCTATCCATGTCCGTACCGGCAATGGCGTTGTTGAGGTTGGTTACGTAGGCGTTATGGTGCTTATCATGGTGAATCTCCATGGTTTGCTTGTCAATGTTGGGTTCCAGCGAATCGCTGGGGTAGGGCAGTGGATCTAGTACGAATGCCATTGGGTGAATGTGTTATATGGGTAATCGTTCGGATGAATTAACACGCCCGTTTTGGATTATGTTCTTAACCCCCGGAAAAACTTCATCAGCAGCGCCTGACTTTCGTCGGCCAGAACGCCTGTATCAAGGCGGGTTTTGGGGTGTAAAAGGGGCGTACTGATTCGACTGTAACCGCGCTTATCATCCGATGCGCCAATGACTAATCGCCCCAATTGAGCCCAGTACAACGCACCCGCGCACATTACGCAGGGTTCGAGGGTAACGTAGAGTGTGCAGTCGGTCAGGTACTTACCGCCGAGGTAGTGTGCTGCGGCCGTAAGCGCGAGTATTTCAGCGTGGGCAGTTACATCGCTGAGTTGCTCGGTTTGGTTGCGGCCTTTGCCAATGATCCGATTTCGGCTCACGACGACCGCTCCAACGGGAATTTCACCGTCGTCAGCAGCTTCTTCGGCCAGCCCCAGCGCAATTTCCATGAAGTATTCGTCGGGGAGCATAAGCAGAAAAAGGATCAGCTACTGTTTTAAAATTCGCCGAACTACCTGTCGGTCGCCGACCTGAATATGAAGCAGGTACGTACCAGCGGGTTGCCGACTAACGTCCAGTGTCGTTTGTTTCGTTCGCGTCGTCTGGTTTAGTACCGGTCGACCGCCAGCGTCGTGCAAAATAAGGATGGCCGGGTCGCGCGTCAGGGCTGCGTCGATATCGATGGTTAGCGTTGTCGTTGTCGGAACAGGGTAAACGCTGACAAGCGGACCGAGGGCCGGGTCTTCAACGCCCAGTACTTTTTGAACCGTTACAACGGCCGATCCTGATGTCGCCGTTCCCACACCGCAGTTGTTGCTGACACTCGTCAGCTGGTACGTCGTGGTACGCGATGGTCGCACTTCCAGCGCATACGGGCTGATGGTAGCCGTAACGGTGTACGAACGCAGACTGTCGGCGTAAGCCACTGTCCAGGGCGCTTCTCCGCCGAATGTCAGCGTTAGGGTGGCGGGAGATCCTTCAAAGATCGACTGCGTACCGGTGAGTGTGGCCGTGGCCCTCGACCGGACGGTCAGAATCGACGGACTGTTGCTGCCAATGATACCGACGCTGGGGTTCGACCCTCTCACCCGAACGTAGTATTGCCCGGCTGCCAGTGTGAGCGGTAGTGCCGCCGTTACGACAGTACCCGTTGTACCGTTGGGCGACACGGCCACTTTCCGGCTGGTATCGGCTACACTGACTAATTCACCTGTAAACACGTTGCCCGCGTTGAACTGACCGGTCGTCGTAAAGGGAACGGCAAACGAGGTGCCTGCGCAGGCTGTCGTTGTTTGCAGCGCGCTGGTCGTAATGGTTGGTACACGCACGGTGACGGTAGCCGTTGCCGGGTTGCCGGGCAGGCCCACACCACAGCTGTTGGCAACCGAAACGATCTGGTACGTGGTGTTACCACGTGGCAATACATAAATCGTCGTGTCATTGGTCCGGCTGACACCGCTGTATCCGTCGGTTAGCGTGTAACTAAACGGTGGAGCCCCGGTGAAGCTGAGTTTGACGGGGGCCAGCGATCCCAGGTTTACGTCGCTCGATCCATTCAGGGCCAGTGTAGGCGCTACGTTGACAATAACGCGGATCGTGGAACGGGCGCTGTAACAGCCGTTGGCACCAATCTGGTACACGTAGAAAGCGTCGCCCCCCGGCGTTACGTTGCTGTTGAGGGTCGAGGGGGTGGGGGCTTCGTTGAACGTGCGGTTATACGGATCGATCCAGCGCAGACTGGCACCCGCAGCGGCTGTTGCCTGTAAGGGCGTAGCCGACGTGCTGATGCAATAACTAATCAACGGCGTCGCTACCGTCGGGGCGGGGGCTGTATTAACGGCGACCTGAAGCGTGGCTTTGTCGCTCGAACAGCCATTAACCGTTTGGGTGACCAGATACGTATACGTACCCGTTTGCGAAAGTGGGGGCGTGGGGGCCGACTGAAATGCGTTACCGTCGGTATTGTACCAGCGCAGGTTCTCGCCAGATGCTGTCACGGGGCCTACGTTCTGCGCGGGTTGATCCTGCGTTGGCTGACAGTAGGATAAGTTCGTAACGCCGGGTTGGCCGGGCAATGGCTTGATCGTAACGACTAACGCGGCTTTTTGCTGGCTCTCGCACCCGTCGACGGTCTGCGTCGCCTGGTACGTTTGCTGCCCAACCGCGCCCGTTGGTGGCGTGGGTGCTCCCGATAACGCGGTTCCGGCAGCATCGTACCATTTGATGTTGCTGCCTGACGCGCTCAGTTGCTGCGATCCGGTATTGTTGCAGTACTCAACCGGGGTCACGCCCGGTGCACCGGGCGTAGCTTTCACCGTAACGGCGATGGCTGAGCGGGTAGCCGACTCGCAACCATCGAGCGTCTGGCTAACGTAGTACGTAGTTGTTCCGGGCGTCGTTGACGAAAGGGCCGGGGCTGCTGTCGTGCTCGTACCGCCGGTAACGCTGGTGCCGTACCAGATCAGGGTGGCTCCGGCTGATGGGGTGGCCGTCAGACCCGGCGCGGGCGTATTCTGGCAGAAGGGTGTGTTGCCCGACACGTCCGGCCGGGCGGGTGTGGGTTTCACCACGATAGCAACGCCTGCCCGCTCGCTTTCGCAGCCGTTGACCGTTTGAGTGGCGTAGTAGGTGGTCGTGCCAGCGCTGCCTGTAGCGGGAACAGTAGCGGTCGAATTACCACTGCCACCCGTCTGGTTACTGCCGTACCAGCGGAGTGCCGTGCCGGTTGCCGACAGGGGCTGAGCCGTTACGCCCGAGCAGTACGGACCTGCCGACGCGATAGTTGGCTGACCCGGTACCGCGTTGACGGCAACCGTTATCGTCGCCTGTGCGCTCTCGCAGCCGTTGACTGTCTGGCTTACGTAATAAGGCGTTGTACCGGTGGCGGTTACCGAAGGCGTAGGGGCTGTCGTTGAGGGCGTTCCGGTCTGGCTGGTGCCGTACCAGTTCAGGGTTCCGCCCGACGCGCCGGTAGCGGTCAGTGCGCTGGCGGTGCGATTCTGGCAGAAGGACAGATTGGTAACGCCCGGTGCCGCCGGGTTCGATTTGACCGTTACGCTGATCGACGCGCGGGTACTCTCGCAGCCATCAACTGACTGACTGACGTAATACGTTTGCGTACCGGGTGTCGATGTGTTGGGAACCGTCGCGCTGGTTGAGGAGGTACCACCCGTAGCGCTGGTGCCGTACCAGTTCAGCGTGGCGTCCGTCGAAGCAGTAGCCGCCAGGGCTGAAGCCGTTTGGCCGGGACAGTACGAGGGTGCCGCTGCGACGGTGGGGGCCGATGGACTCTGCCGGATTGTTATGCTGATCGACGCCCGTGGACCTTCGCATCCGTTCCGGCTCTGACTCACATAGTAAATCGCCGAACTTTGGTTGCTGGGCGTGGGGGCGGTTGTTGACGCTGAACCACCGGTCTGATTCGTACCGTACCAATTGAGCGTAGCCCCGTTGTCGGCGGTTGCGCGCAGCGCCGGCAGGCTGGTGCCCTGGCAGAACGTGCCGGACGCCTGTGGCGTGGGCGCACCCGGAATACTGCTGACTATCACGGAAATGCCCACACGCGAACTTTCACAGTCATTAATCGTCTGACTGACATAGTAGACGGTCGTGCCAACGGCTGTTACGGAAGGCGTGGGGGCTGTCGTTGAGGCTGAGCCGCCGGTCTGATTCGTGCCGTACCAGTTCAGCGTACCATTCGCGGATGCGGTAGCGGTCAACGGGGTCACCGACTGATTCTGACAGACACCAATCGGGCTTGACACGCCCGGCGCGACGGGGGTTGGCTTCACCGTAACGGCGATACCGGCGCGGGTACTCTCGCAGCCGTTCACGGTTTGACTCACGTAATAATTGACCGTACCTGACGATGCTGTATTCGGTACGGTTGCGGTAGACGATGGGCTTCCTCCCGTCGAACTGGTGCCGTACCAGTTCAGCGTACCACCCGATGAGGCAGTAGCGGATAGTGCAGTCGCCGTTTGATTGGGACAGTACGAAGGGGCCGCTGCGACGGTGGGAGCAGCGGGTGCCTGTTTGATTGTTACGGTGATGGCGCTGCGGGTGCTTTCGCACGTTCCCCGCGCCTGACTGACGTAGTAAGTAGCCGATGCTTGATTATCGGGGACGGGAGCTGTCGAACTGCCGGTACCGCCGTTGGTGCTGGTGCCGTACCAGATCAGCGTAGCCCCATTATCGGCAGTTGCGCTCAATGCTGGTAACGTTGCCCCCTGGCAGGCTGAAAACGAAGCTTGCGTGCTGGGTGCGGCCGGGGTACCATACACCGTAACAGTCAGCGTGGCGCGGTTACTTTCACAGCCGTTCAGCGACTGACTGACGTAGTACGAAACGACACCGGTGGTTGACGTAGCGGGCGTTGGCGCAACCGACGAAGCAGTGCCGCCTGACGCAACCGTATACCAGTTTAGCGAAGCCCCGCTAACGGGTGATGCAGACAGGGCCGTACTTGTTTGCCCCTGGCAGTACGTGAGACTGGTGACGCCGGGTGTACCGGGTGTATTCGTCACGGTCAGTCCCACGCTGTTCGCGCTGGTCCGGACGGGGCCGCTTGATGAGATCCGTACCTGATAGGCCGAACTGGCCGCCGTACTGGCCGGGATGGTGGCTGTAATCGTCAGGTTGGTCGCAACAGTTCCCGAACTGGGTGATGCCGATAAGGTGCCGATACTGAGTGTCGACGCCCCGAATGTACCCGACGCGTCTGACAGCTGGGCGGTGAATGTGTTGCCTGCGCTAAACGTACCGGTTGTGGAAAAGGGTACGGAGATCGTTTTTCCCGCGCAGGTAGCCGATGGCGACAGGGTGCTGACGGTGATCGTCTGAGCCAGTCCGGTTAGTGGTATTCCCAGACCGCATACTACCAAAAAGAGCAAAGAGTGAAATAGAGATCGTTGCATAGAGTTGGATTTTCTGGTTAGTAAAGGTAACGGATTTGTAAATTATCCATAGAATATAGTATTCCAACCGTAGTCATCGGAAACATACGGGCAATAAAAATGCCACGCAGAAGCAGTGGCATGTTTATCTGTGGTAAGTCGCTTATTCGGGAATGACCGAATTGTAGATGATTTCGTGAATGCGTCGGCGGAGTTTCGTCGTGTTGATCGAATTATTACCGGCAGTCGGGTAAATGCGATTGGAGAGAAACACGAAAACCAGTTCCTGATCGGGATCGACCCAGACCATGTTACCGGTGAAGCCGGTATGACCAAACGACCGGGCCGATGCCTGTTCGCCCAGATAGACGCTGCTCGTACTTTCCGGATTGGGTTTGTCCCAGCCCAGTGCCCGGTGGCTGCGGTTGCTCAGCGTTTGTGTGAAGTACGGAACCGTCATCGGCTGGAACACGCGCACGTCGCCGTATTGTCCTTTCTGTAAATTCATCTGGAGAAGCGTCGCAATGTCGTGCGCGTTGCCAAACAGCCCGGCATGGCCCGATACGCCCCCCTGTACAGCCGCCATCTGATCGTGTACCGTCCCGACGAGGAGCTGATTTCGATAGTACGTGTCCTGCTCGGTTGGCGCACAATGTGGGTTCTTCAGCCGTTGCAGCGGGGTAAAACCCAGCTGGTGCAGCCCCAGCCGCTTATAGACATTCTCCGTGACAAACCGGTCGAGCGGCTGATGACTGACCCGTTCCACGATTTTCTGCAACGTCAGGAAATTCAGGTCGCTATAAACATAAGCAGCTTTGCCCGTTTCATCCAGCTTGCGCGACATCGGCGACTGCACAACCCATTTCCAGACGGAATCTTTCAGGGCGGGTGTTGCCCAAAGGGTCGGCGCGACCTGTAACGTGTGCAGACTGTCATGTGCGGTGCCGTAGTATTCCGTCTTCAGGCCCCCGCCCGGCGTCCGGGTGCGATCCCAGGTTGTGGGGTAGTATGACGCCATACCCGACTGATGCCAGAGCAGATCGAGCAGGGTGATGTTCTGTTTGTTGGTATTCCGCAGTTCGGGCAGGTAGAACGACGCCTTCTGGTTTAGATCGATCTGCTTGCGATCATACAGCACCATCACGCTTTGCAGCGTGGCCAGCACCTTCGTCAGCGACGCCAGATCGTACAGCGTTTCGTCGGTTACTTTCTCGGCGGTGGGCGCGTAGGTCAGCCGCCCGAAGTTTTTGCTGTAGATGATCTTGCCTTTGCGGGCCACCAGAATTTCGCAGCCCGGCACAACCCGGTCGCGTACGGCGTTCTGCGCCAGTTGATCGATCTTCGCCAGTACAGCCGATTTCATACCGACACTCTCGGGGGCTCCCGTCGACAGGCGTCCTTCGGGGTTGAGCCGTTCGCCCGCGCCCATCGTCAGCGTACCCGTCGATACGGGGAGTATACCGTGTGAGCCAAGCCCGCCAAACAACATTTGCGGCACCACCCGCTCCATCTCGTCAAAATCCTGGTAAGCACACACCAGCGCATCGGCCGCGCCCAGCTGCGACAGGCTGTAAGGTGAGCCGAAAGCCGTAACGATTACGTGTTTACCCCGCTGCTTTAGCCGACTAATCAAGTCAAGTGACCCTTTCGTAATGCCAAATTTGCGGTACACCGATTCACTCATGTGGTGCAGACTAACGATGACCGTGTTAGCTGAGTCGACACTGGCCAGAACCTGATTGACGACTGCATCGCTGAGGTTACGGTCGGGGTAGGCCAGCATGTCGACCGGCGCGTACTGATTGAGCGTCCGCTGAAATGTATTGCCAGCGTCGGCCCCGATTGCGACCGATGCCAGCCGCAGCGAGTCGATATGGTTCAGCGGCAGCAGGTTGTTGCGGTTGTTGACGACCGTTACCGATTGTTCGCAGAGTTCCTGCTTCAGTCGCTGTGCTTCGGGCGAATTCAGATTATCGCCCAGATTAGCCAACTCAATGGGTTTGTATTTATGCAAACCCGCCCAGTATTTGGCCCGGAGGATTTTTTTGACTTTCTCGTCAATGAACGCCTGAGAAATGTGCCCCTGCTGCACGGCACTCAGGATGTTGAGCGTTGCGTCACGAACATTTTCGGGGTACAGGAGAATATCGTTGCCCGCCATCAGCGCCCGCAGATTCACGTCGAGTGCCTTACCTGATTGGTGAATGCCACCCATGTTCAGCGCATCGGTGAATACCAGCCCCCGGAAACCCAGTTCGTTTTTGAGCAGCTCGGTTACGATTTTTTCCGACAGTGTAGCCGCCAGCGCGGGTGTGTTGTCGATGTGCGGCACGTGCAGGTGCCCCGTCACAATGCCCATCAAACTATCGGCAATCAGCTTGCGGAAGGGGTATAGATCGACTTCCCGCATCAGATCCGACGACCGGCTGATCGTGGGCAGCGAATTATGGGAATCGACGTTGGTGTCGCCGTGACCGGGGAAATGCTTGGCGGTGGCAATGACGTGGGTCTGTTGCAGGCCGCGCATATAAGCCGACGCTTTCAGGGCCACGTTCTCCTTCGATTCGCCGAAGGAACGCACGCCAATAACCGGGTTGGCGGGATTACTATTAATGTCGGAAACGGGAGCGAAGTTGATGTGAATACCCAGCCGCTGGCACTGCCGCCCGATCTCGGCACCCATGCGGTAGATTAGCTCGTTATCGCGAATGGCTCCCAGCGCCATCTGTTTTGGAAAATCCATCGCGCTGTCGAGCCGCATCCCCAGGCCCCATTCGCCGTCGATACCGATTAGCAGCGGCACTTTCGATTCGGCCTGGTAGCGGTTGGTCAGAATTGCCTGCCGGTACGGGCCACCCTGAAAGAAAATCAGGCCCCCGATATTGTTGGTCTGAATCAGATGATCGATGTACTGGTAGTGGTTTTCGCTCCGGTTGGAAAACGTCGCCACCATAAAAAACTGCCCGATCTTCTGCTCGGGTGTCAGCGACTGAAACACGCTGTCGACCCAATGATTACCACTGTCGGGCAGGGTAAACACCTCGACGGGACGAGCGGGCGCGTAGAATTTTTTGACCACCGGTTTCAAACCCGTAGTCGACCGGGCTTCGGTTTTACGAATCGGTAGAAGACGAGGCCAGGAAAGCGCCCCCGGCCGGGTCAGGCCAAAAGCAGTCAATAAACTGACGGACAGCAGACCGAGAAGCAGAATCGGTCGGGTCGTGTTGTTCCGCATGGTACTCAACAGGGCAAACAGTACAAAAAACTAAGCGCAGGGCACGGCAGGGATACGGCTAAACCATAAAAGTAGCCAACGCCCGTTTTAAAGCATAGGGGGCATCGGAATTGTTAAATTATTTAATGATATAATAACGCGTTTTCACCATTATAGTGTGGTCTGGTATCTAATTGCGAACCGTTTATCGGTACGTTGCTGTATACAACAAGCAGACCAGTCTACAAACTGAATTATCATATGAGTAGTAGTGCCATGATTCTGAGCCTGTTGATAACCACCGTCGGGATGGCGCAGGCGCAACAGCCGGGCCGGGCGTACCGGACTATGCTCAAGGCAATGTATAAAAATACGGTGCCGACGGTCGATGTCGCCGGACTGAAAAAGATGCCCGACGTGGTGTTGCTCGATACGCGGTCGAAAGCCGAATATGAGGTGAGCCATCTGCCCGGTGCGCGGTGGGTGGGGTACGATGATTTCGACCTGAAGCGAGTGGCCGATATTCCGAAAGGGGCAACTGTAGTGACGTACTGCTCAGTGGGTGTCCGAAGCGAACGGGTAGGGGAGAAGCTACTGGCAGCGGGCTATCAACACGTACACAACTTGTACGGTAGCCTGTTTGAGTGGGTCAACGAGGGAAACCCGGTTGTGGACAATCAGGGTAAACCCACGCAACGGGTCCACGGGTATTCGCGGCTGTGGGGTATCTGGCTGAAAAAAGGCGACGTTGTTTACTAACCACCCGCCTAGTCGATACTGGTCGGCAGCAACTTACTAGCTGCTTTAGCCAGGCAGACTACCAGACTGGCTGAACCGTGTTCGACAACCGTTCTGGTCAGGGTAGCCTGTATGGCATTCGTCTTCATTGGCTTGGCGGCCAGTTTGGCGTGCATCCGTTTGTGGGCCGCAAATACATTGTGCGGGTGCCCCATGCTGAGTGCTTGTCCGGCAAGGCCCGTCATCAGTAGACCGATCATCAAAAGCCGTTTCATAATTAGGTTGTTTAAGGACAGAACAAAGGTATAGGTTTTAATCAATACCTTGCAATACAAAGTACTGAAATTTTTAAAAGTTTTCTACAGATGTAAGCGATATGGACAGGATTACAGGATTAACAGGCTGTGTAATCTGGTGGAATGTGTAGCCTGGACGTCCACGTCCGGGTGCCCGCTAGGGCAACTCACGCAAGCGGCAGCTTTTTGGTCGCTCCGCGCCCACCCGGACGTGGACGTCCAGGCTACATCACCAGCCACCAGAAACTAATCGACTACTACCCGCTTGACAGCTCCGTCTTCGTTTTGGGTGACCGTGACGAAGTACGTACCTTCGGCTTTGCGGCCCAGGCTGATCTGACCGACGTATTCACCCGAAAAGTCGCTGATTTCCCGCCGGGCTACCTCTTTACCTTTGGGGTTGGTAATGACAATCAGTACGTTGCCTTTGGCCGGGGCCGTAAATCGGATGTTGAGCTGCTCCTTGTCCGGGTTGTTTGGGAATACGTCCAGGCCACGCACCGACGACGGTTTACTTTCTGCATTTCGAGCCCAGGCTTCGAACGGACGGGCCAGTTGCCGGTCCCAGTCAGACGGGAATTGCAGCTGAAGCCGATTTAGCTGACTGCCGAGCGAGTCGGCACCGCGCCGAAGTTCATACTGCCAGTTTGGGTTGTTGCCGGACATTGGCCGTTTGCCGCGCCACACGTACACGTCGTTTTTGCGTTGTTGGGCACCTGCTGTATTGCGTTCACGGGTAACGCTTCGGCTACCTTTACCATCTTCGACAATAATAGTTAGCTGCTGCCCGTCACCCGATTTCTGCCGGGCGGCTTTTAGCGAATCGACCAGTTTGGTCACCAGCCGGTCGCGTTCCGGGTCCAGCATTCCATCGGTGCGGTAGGTGCGTTCGGTTTCGCGAACTTCGTTGCCATTGCGCTCGATTATCTGAACGTGGATCTCGTTGGGACTGGTCGTGTTCGTTTTGGCTTTCTGAGCCAGCGCGCTGCCGCTGATGGTGGCTGTTGCCAGTAGGGCCAGGCCGAACCAGCGGGTAGGAAAATGGTGTTTTTTCATTGGTACTGTGTGTTTAGTAAGCACAAATTTGTGGTCTGAACCAACTGAGCACCGGGCTGTTAAAGTTTGTTAACGTACCGGTGTTCGGTTGTGGCAGTTCGTACTTTTACCTGAACCACCCCGTTTGGTTAGCCTATAGATGCTACAAAATGGGGAAGGTTGCACCCGGCGTAAAAAAATGTCAAGACAACGCATACGCTGGATCGTCGCACTGATGGCTATCGGACTGCTGGGCCTGATCGGGTTGCAGTCGTACTGGATCAGTAGTGCGCTCGAACTCCAGAAAAAACAGTTCGATTACAAGATTACCGATGCTTTGCAGGAAGTGGTGCGTACGCTCGAACGACAGGAAATTCTGTACCTGACCCGGCAGCGCATCCAGACCCGCGAAAAAAAGGAGCGGCTACTGGCCATTTCGCGTAGAAACGAACGGGATAAAGTAACTGAAACTATACCGGCTGAGCCCACCCGACAGGCGGTAGCCAACGCCACATCGACGCAGAAACAACTGGCCGACCGGCAAACGCAGCGGCTGGCGGGAGGGCGTACGCATACCGTGCCGAACGCCGGGGGGATGGTTGTACAGTCTGACGTATTGCACCCGATGGTGCAGCCGCTGACACCCGAACAGGCGGCTGTAGTCGAAGCGTTTTTCCGGCAGCAGGACGAACTGATGGCCGTAGGCGACTGGCAAACCCAACTGGTGCAGCAACAGCAGTTCAGTCAGTGGCTCGATGGGCAGATGGACGTGGAAATGGACCACATCAATGAGCAGGTAGCGGAAAAGAAACGGCACAACGATTCGGTCAGTCAGCAGAAACGACGGCTGGCGCAGCGTGAACGGCAACGCGAACAGGCAAAACCAGCAACCGATTCAGCCCGTATCGTTAGCCGACCGGCTAGTATGAGCAGCAGTCAGGCCAGTGAGCAGACCCGCTGGATCAAGGATGTGCTGAACGGGCTGATGCTGTCGGACCGGCCTATCGAAGATCGGGTCAACCGGCTGGTACTCGATACGTTGCTGCGGCAGACATTGCAGGATCGCGGCATCAACATCCCGTTTGCGTTTGGCGTACGGACGAAAGCGCAGCCCAAATTCCTGTTTACGTCGACGGGGATGGATACGCAGCACTTCAACGAAAGTGGCTACCGGGCGGTGCTGTTTCCCAACAACATGATTGAAAGCGGCAATTACCTGTACGTGTATTTTCCTACTCAGCGCGCGTTTATCCTCAATCAGCTGGGCTTTACGCTGGGGGCGTCGGTGCTGCTGATCGCCGTGATCCTGGCCTGTTTCTACATCGCCATCAACACCATCGTGCAGCAGAAAAAACTGGCTGACATCAAAAACGACTTCATCAACAACATGACCCACGAGTTCAAGACGCCAATTTCGACCATTTCGCTGGCGGCCGAAATGGCGCAGGAGCAGGTGGGTCGGTTTGACGGACCCACAGCTGATGCGGCCGGGCTGAACGAGCGGGTGACGCGCTACATGGGTATCATCCGCGACGAAACCCGGCGGCTGGGTTCGCACGTCGAGAAAGTGCTGCAAATGGCGCTGCTCGACCGGGGCGAAATCAAGCTCAAGCTGTCGCCGGTCAACATTCACGACGTCATCGAAAAAGTGCTGAACAACATCGGCATTCAGATCGAGCAGCGCGGGGGCGAGGTCGACCTGTCGTTTGATGCTGACCAGGAAGTGATCGAAGCCGACGAACTGCACGTGACCAACATTCTGTACAACCTGCTCGACAACGCCCTGAAATACTCGCCCAATACGCCCAAAATCGGTATCAAAACGGCCAGCCTGCCCGACGGCGTCAGCGTCATCGTGTCTGATGAAGGACTGGGTATGACCAACGAGCAGGTCAGCCGGATTTTCGAGAAATTCTACCGCGTCCCGACGGGAAACCGGCACGACGTGAAAGGCTTTGGCCTGGGGCTGAGTTACGTCAAAAAAATGGTCGACGAACACCACGGCCAGATTCTGGTCGACAGCCAGCCCGGCAAAGGCAGCACTTTCGAAGTAATCTTACCCTATAAAATTGCGAATGAGTGAATAAGCAAATAGGTGAATAGATAGCAGCACATCATGCGCCGGGCGGCATTCACCCATTCACTCATCCACTCATTCACCCATTAATCTATGCCTACCATTCTCCTTGTTGAAGACGATCCTAACCTGGGCCAGCTGGTGCAGGAATTCCTGACGCTGAAAGGCTTCACCACCGACCGCGTCACGGACGGTAATCAGGGGCTGCAGCACTTCATGGACGGTCAGTACGATCTGTGCCTGTTCGACGTGATGATGCCCAAGAAAGACGGCTTCACGCTGGCGAAGGAAGTGCGTATGGCTGGTCGCGACGTACCTATTATCTTCCTGACCGCCAAGTCGATGCAGGAAGATACCATTCAGGGCTTCCGCGCCGGTGCCGACGATTACATCACCAAGCCGTTCAGCATGGAAGAACTGCTGCTCCGGATTCAGGCCATTCTCCGGCGCTACCAACGCTCCGGCGACACCCCCGGCGACCCGTCGACCTACCAGATCGGTAGCTTCTCGTTCGACTATCCGCACCAGATTCTGACTCATAACGGCACCCCGCAGAAACTAACCAGTAAGGAATCGGAGTTACTAAAATTGCTGGCGCAGAACCTCAATCAGCCCGTCAGCCGTAGCTTTGCGCTGAAAATGGTCTGGGGCGACGACTCGTATTTCAACGCCCGGAGCATGGACGTGTACATCACCAAACTGCGGAAGTATCTCAAGGAAGATGCAGCCGTTCAGCTGGTCAACGTACACGGCGAGGGCTTTAAACTTATCGTTTAACTTAAAGAGCGAAAGAATGAATGAGCGAAAGAGCGAGTTTGCCGGATGGTATTCGCTCTTTCGCTCTTTCATTCTTTCGCTCATTCAACCATGAACATTATTCGTCGTCCGCGCCGGAGCCGTCAGTCGGCCGTCCTGCGCGACATGGTGCAGGAGACGCGACTGTCTGTCACTGATTTCATCCTGCCGCTGTTCGTCACCGAAGGGCAGAACGTGCGTACCGAAGTCGCGTCGATGCCCGGCATCTACCGGCATTCGCTCGACCTGATTCTCGATGAAGTGCAGGAGTGCATGGACCTGGGCGTCAAAACGTTCGATCTGTTTCCCAATATCGCCGAGGCCAAAAAAGACAAGTACGCGACCGAAAGCCATAACCCCGACGGGCTGTACCTGCGGACGATCCGGGCGATCAAAGACCGCTTCCCCGACTGCGTGGTGATGACCGACGTTGCGATGGACCCCTACAGCTCGGATGGGCACGACGGCGTAGTCGAAAACGGCAAAATCCTGAACGATCCGACGCTCGAAGTGCTGGGCAAAATGGCCCTCGCCCAGGCGCAGGCCGGAGCCGATATGGTTGGGCCGTCGGATATGATGGACGGGCGCGTGGGCTACATCCGGGCGGTACTCGACAATGCGGGTTACGATCAGGTGGCTATTATGTCGTACTGCGCCAAATACGCCAGTGCCTTCTACGGCCCGTTCCGTGACGCGCTGGATTCAGCCCCCAAGTTCGGCGACAAGAAAACCTACCAGATGAACCCCGCCAACAGCCGCGAAGCCCTTGTGGAAGCGCAGCTCGATCTGGAAGAAGGGGCCGACTTTCTGATGGTAAAACCCGCCCTGGCGTATCTGGATATCATCAAACTCCTGCGCGACAGCTTCGATCTGCCCATTGCGGCCTACAACGTCAGCGGTGAGTACGCCATGATTAAGGCAGCCGCGCAAAATGGCTGGCTCGACGGCGACCGCGCCATGCTGGAATCGCTATTGGCCATCAAACGCGCCGGTGCCAGTGTCATCCTGACGTATTTCGCCAAAGAAGCCGCTAGATTACTATGAGTAAAACATTGATTCGTAATGCCCGGCTGGTTAACGAAGGAAAAATCACCGAAACCGACGTACTGATCGACGGCGGATTTATCGCCCAGCTTGGTTCAGGGCTTTCCGATGCGTCGGTGCAACAGGTTATCGACGCCAACGGGACGTATTTGCTGCCCGGTGTTATCGACGATCAGGTGCATTTTCGCGAACCCGGCCTGACCCATAAAGCGACCATTCATACGGAATCGCGCGCGGCTGTAGCGGGGGGCGTCACGACGTTTATGGAAATGCCCAACACGGTACCCAACGCGCTGACGCAGGGCCTGCTCGCCGACAAATACGCGATTGCTGCGCAGACGTCAATAGCGAACTACTCGTTTTTCATGGGCGCGTCGAACGACAACCTTGACGAAGTGCTGCGTACTGACCCCAAAACAGTCTGCGGCATCAAGGTATTCATGGGGTCATCGACGGGAAATATGCTGGTCGACAATGAGCGCGTGCTGGAAGGTCTGTTCCGCGAAAGCCCGATGCTGATTGCCACCCACTGCGAAGACGAAGCCACTGTCCGGGCTAATACTGAACGGTATAAACAGCTATACGGCGACCGAGCTACGGCCGCGCTGCACCCGCTGATTCGCAACGAAGAAGCCTGCCTGAAATCGTCGTCGCTGGCGGTCAACCTGGCCCGGCAGCACAACGCCCGGCTGCACGTTCTGCACATTTCCACCGCTGACGAGCTGGCGTTGTTCGACAACAGCGTTCCCCTGCGTGAGAAGCGCATTACGGCCGAGGTCTGCGTACATCACCTCTGGTTCGACAGCCGCGACTATGCGACTTTGGGTAATCAGATCAAGTGTAACCCGGCCATCAAAGCCCCGCACCATAAGGAAGCCCTTATGGCCGCCCTGCTCGACGACCGGCTCGACATTATCGCTACCGATCACGCTCCGCACACATGGGATGAGAAACAACAGTCGTACTGGTCGGCTCCGTCAGGGTTGCCGCTGGTGCAACACCCGCTGCTGCTGATGCTCGACTTTGTGGCGCAGGGTAAACTCGATATTGAAACCGTCGTCCGCAAAATGTGCCACGCCCCCGCCGACTGCTTTCAGATCGACGGTCGAGGCTACGTCCGTGAAGGCTACTGGGCCGATCTGGTGCTGGTCGATCCAAAGCAGCCCATGATGGTTACGCCGGAAAACGTGCTGTACAAATGCGGTTGGTCGCCCCTGATGGGACATACATTTGGATCGAGTGTGACGCACACGTTTGTGTCGGGGAATCTGGTTTATGCTAACGATCAGTTTGTTACAGATCAGGCCGGACAGCGGCTGGCTTTTGCCCGATGAAAAACTAAAAATTTTCAGCCGGTTGCTTGCAAAAGCTGTTTTGGCGTGCTTACCTTTGCAGTCCCAACACAGGGAAAACAGTGCTGCCGAAGTGGTGAAATTGGTAGACACGCACGTTTCAGGGGCGTGTGTCTTTACGGACATGCGAGTTCGAGTCTCGCCTTCGGCACCAAACAAAGCCGTGATTGCAACAGCAATCACGGCTTTTGCTTTTTATCAGGGCCGAATACGAATGCCATAAAATCCTCTGGTTTCCGTTGAGCCGGGTTTGACATCGGGTATACACAGAAAGGTCGGCTGGTTGGCAGGCGTGGGTGCGTTTTGTTCTAGTTGCGGTTCGTCCGGCCACGTGGGAATGAATTTGATTGTTCGTCTGCGTCCTCTGCTGATAACCGGTCGTGTACGCTGTGTAGAATCGGCCACTGGTTGTGGAGGGCGTAGCGGTGTAGTTGGCGACGAGGCCGCCCGTTCGTAAATGACGATGTATTCGTCGGCTGGTATTGGCTGGGCGTGTAGTGATGAGCCCATACTGCACAGCACCAACCCAAACAGGCCCATTGGCAGAGCAAATCGATTGATACCACTCAGACAGAAAGATATCATCAGCCAGGCCGCCACGATCAGCGCCGAACTTAAAGCGAATACCAGCAACAGCAGCGAGGCTGGTAGTAACGTGTTTAGCAAGCGATTCATGGGTAGGTGTAGTCGAGGAAGTATCGGTTAATTCATTAGCGGATTCGTTACGGTGAAGAATGTGAAGCCTGGTGTCAGTTCCTGACAAGGCTAAGTCGACGTGAGTTGATTTCCCGGCAACAAGGGTTTAGCCAACGGTCAGTATCTGCCAATACTGAATTTAGCCTGTTACCAATCGGCTAGTCCTGTTAAAAATATGATTATCTGATAGTTAAGTTAAAAAACCGCTTGCGTTCCTGCCATCTACTTTAGGATACGGTAGTCGATGATTGTGGTCTGGATTTGCCATAGTTGCCAAAATCAGTCCGTCGGTGGGGCGTTCTGTAGCTGATTGAATTAGGTAGTCAGCGGCTCAGGTCGTTTTTTTGCGGGCGAAGCGGCCCAGTTGGCCGTAACCGCCTATGCTACTCAAAGACCTCCTCTACAAAATTCCGTTGCTGGCTACGGCTGGTAGCATGGATACTGACATCAGCAGTCTGACGATGGATTCGCGTAAGGTCGGGCCGGGTTGCCTGTTTGTCGCTGTGCGCGGCACCGTTACCGACGGACACGCATTCATCGATACGGCAATTGCGCAGGGGGCCACGGCAATCGTCTGCGAAGACATGCCGGCCACGATTGATCCGGCGTCGAACGTCACGTTTGTGCAGGTGCAGGATTCCGCCCGGACGATGGGGCTGCTGGCGGCTAATTTCTACGCACAACCGTCGAAACGACTCAAACTGGTCGGAGTGACCGGTACCAATGGCAAGACATCGGTGGCTACGCTGCTGTTCCGGCTATTCCGTAATCTGGGCTACCGCTGCGGGCTATTGTCGACAGTGCAGAATCAGATTGACGATCAGGTCATACCGGCCACGCATACGACGCCCGATGCGATTACGACCAACCAACTCCTGACACAGATGCTGGAACACGGTTGTACGCACGTGTTTATGGAAGTTAGTTCGCACGCGGTGGTTCAGGAACGTATCGCCGGGCTGACGTTTGCCGGGGGCATTTTCACCAATATCACCCACGATCACCTCGACTTCCACGGTACGTTCGATAATTATATCCGCGCCAAAAAAGGGTTTTTCGATCAACTGCCTGCGTCGGCCTTTGCCCTGACTAACGTCGACGACAAGCGCGGCCTGGTGATGTTACAGAACACAGCCGCCCGCAAAGAAACCTACTCGCTGCAAACACTGGCGACGTTTAAAGGCAAACTGCTGGCCGATAGCTTATTCGGGCTGAATATGCTGGTCGATGACCGGGAGGTGTGGTTCAAGCTGATTGGCCGGTTTAACGCCTATAACCTGCTGAGTGTGTATGGCGCGGCCGTACTATTAGGCGAAGACCCCGCCGATGTGCTGACCTTGCTGTCGGGCGTGACGCCCCCGCCGGGCCGTTTTGAGCAGGTTGTATCCAACGAGCGGATTGTCGGTATTGTCGATTACGCCCACACACCCGATGCATTGCAAAATGTGCTGGAAACTATCCAGGACATT
Source organism: uncultured Spirosoma sp. (assembly GCA_964581865.1). Lineage (GTDB taxonomy): Bacteria > Bacteroidota > Bacteroidia > Cytophagales > Spirosomataceae > Spirosoma. Next base: position 145,931 of record CAZOQC010000011.1, on the reverse strand, counting down.
CGCCACGCCGACGAGCAGGACCAATTGCCGCAGGTTATTACCGTAGTAGGTTGTGGCGGTAACCGCGATGCAGCAAAACGGCCGATCATGGCTGACATTGCCTGTCGGTTTAGCGACCGTGTCATTCTGACGTCCGATAATCCACGTTTTGAAGATCCGGCGGTAATTCTGGAGCAGATGCAGGCTGGCGTTTCGCCCGTCGATGCGAAGAAAACGACGATCATACAGGACCGGCGCGAAGCCATTAACCGGGCGGTGGCGCTGGCCAAACCCCACGACATTGTGCTGGTCGCGGGTAAGGGACACGAAACGTATCAGGACATTCAGGGCGTAAAAAGCGATTTCGATGATCGGGCCGTCCTTCGCGATGCCTTTGCCAATGCCGGAAATAAATAACTTTGTCCAGTTAGCTGATGGTCGAATAGCCGAATACCAGACATTCACTCATTCGCGCATTCTATCAGTCACACATTGACCCTATGCTTTATTATCTATTCCAATTTCTTGACGAACGATACGACGTACCCGGCGCGGGTGTCTTCCAGTACATTTCGTTTCGGGCCTTAGGCGCGGTCATTACGTCGTTGCTAATTGCGGCTATCTTCGGTCGCAGGATTATCGATACGCTTCGTAATCTGCAAATCGGCGAGTCGATCCGCGATTTAGGGCTGGAAGGGCAGATGCAGAAGCGGGGCACCCCTACGATGGGTGGCTTCATTATTCTGGCGTCGTTACTGATACCGGCCCTGCTGTTCGCCAAACTATCCAATGTGTACGTCGTTCTGGCGCTGGTGTCGACTGTCTGGACCGGCCTGATTGGTTTCCTGGACGATTACATCAAGGTGTTTCGGAAAAACAAGGAAGGGCTGGAAGGTAGATTTAAGGTCGTTGGGCAGATTGGTCTGGGTATGATTGTAGGCCTGACGCTTTACTTCAACGAATATGTCAAAATTCGGAAATACGCCCCCCGGCTGCTCAGCACCTCCAACGTCCCCGACGTGTACGTTGATATCAAATCGACGCTGACGACGGTACCGTTTTTAAAGAATAACGAGTTCGATTACAGTTCATTGCTGTTTGGATTGCTACCGGACAGCTACACCTGGATCGTCTACGTTCTTATCTGCATATTTATCATCACGGCCGTGTCAAACGGGGCCAATATCACCGATGGAATCGACGGACTGGCGGCCGGCACGTCGATCATTATTGCCCTGACGGTAGGTGTGCTGGCCTATCTGTCGGGCAACAAAGTATTCTCGCAGTACCTGAACATCATGTATATCCCGAACTCGGGCGAACTGGTTATTTTCTGTGCCGCCTTTGTGGGGGCCTGCGTTGGTTTTCTCTGGTACAATTCGTACCCGGCGCAGGTGTTTATGGGCGACACGGGAAGCCTGATGCTGGGGGGCGTTATTGCCGTGCTGTTCCTGGCCATCCGAAAGGAACTGCTGATTCCCATTGTCTGCGGTATTTTTCTGGTTGAACTGGTATCGGTCATTATGCAGGTCAGCTATTTTAAATACACCAAGAAAAAGTACGGCGAAGGAAGACGCATCTTCCTGATGTCGCCCCTGCACCACCATTTTCAGAAGAAAGGCTATCACGAAGCCAAACTGGTTACCCGTTTCTGGATCGTTGGTATTATCCTGGCCGTATTGGCACTGGCTACGCTCAAGCTACGGTAAACGTTATATTGTCTGCATCACCTTGTTTTTCAGCATCATACCGCCTATATTTGCACTCCCGTTTCAGAGCGGGAGTGTTTTTTTGCATGTAATTCAGTAGAAATCAATTAATTAGTCTCCATAACAGTGAATACGCTCAGTTACAAAACCATCTCTGCCAACAAGGAAACGGTGCAGAAGGATTGGATTGTGGTTGACGCACAGGGCGAGGTACTTGGCCGGTTGGCCAGTCAGGTAGCTAGTCTGATTCGCGGCAAACACAAAACCAACTTCACGCCCCACGTCGATTGCGGGGACAACGTGATTATCATCAACGCCGACAAGATTCGTCTGACCGGTGCGAAGATGACCGACAAAGTGTACACGCGCCACACGGGTTATCCCGGCGGTCAGCGGTTCACGTCGCCCCGGCTGCTTCTGGAAAAGCACCCGGAACGTATCATCGAACACGCCGTCAAGGGTATGTTGCCCAAGAACCGGCTTGGTCGTCGGCTTTACACGAACCTGTACGTGTATGCCGGTGGACAGCACCCTCACGAGGCTCAGCAACCAAAAGCCGTTAAATTCTAAGCAAGACGAATGGATCGCATTAACACCATCGGTCGCCGGAAAACAGCCATCAGCCGCATCTACATGTCGGCAGGCAGCGGGGCCATTACGGTAAACGGAAAAGATTACAAGCAGTATTTCCCAACGGAAGTGCTGCAAATTATTCTGAACCAGCCCTTTTCAACCATCAACGGCGTTGACGGTTACGACGTGAAAGTAAACGTTCGCGGTGGGGGTGTATCTGGTCAGGCCGAAGCAACCCGCATGGCCATTGCCCGTGCTCTGGTTGAGATGAATTCGGAGTTCCGCCCGGCCCTCAAAAAAGAAGGCTTCCTGACGCGGGATTCGCGCATGGTAGAACGGAAAAAATACGGTCGTCGGAAAGCCCGTCGTCGGTTCCAGTTCTCGAAGCGTTAATCTTTTTGAGTTTAACGTTCAAGGTCTAATGTTCAAGGTTGAGAACGACGTTAAACATGAGACTTTAAACCTTAAACTAATTACGTCCAGACTTCCCTTAGATGATGCCGACGGGTCGTGCTGCGTACTTTTTTTTACATTTTTGTTATTACGATAATGGCACAAATCGAATATAAAGAACTCCTCGACGCTGGTGTGCATTTTGGCCACCTGACGCGTAAGTGGGACCCCCGGATGGCTCCGTACATCTTCATGGAGAAGAACGGCATCCATATTATTGACCTCAACAAGACGCAGGCTGCCCTCGAAGAAGCGTCGAATGTTCTCAAAGGCATCGTACGTTCGGGCCGTAAAGTGATGTTTGTGGCTACCAAGAAGCAGGCACAGGAGATCGTTTCGGAAGAAGCGCGTCGTCTGAAAATGCCGTACGTTACTGACCGCTGGCAGGGCGGAATGCTGACGAACTTCGCCACGATCCGCAAATCGCTGAAGAAAATGCAGACGCTGGATAAAATGCTGAAAGACGAGGAGACCGTCAAGAGCATTGCAAAGCGCGAGCGTTTGACCCGGAGCCGCGATAAAGAAAAGCTGGAGCGTGTACTGGGCGGTATTGCCGACCTGACCCGCCTGCCGGCTGCTCTGTTTGTTGTCGATGTAAAGCGCGAGCACATTGCCGTTGCTGAAGCACATCGGCTGGGTATCCCCGTTTTTGCGATGTGCGATACGAACTCAAACCCCGAAGAGGTTGATTTCGCGATCCCCGCAAACGACGATGCGTACAAATCAATCTCACTGATCACGCTGGCTATCGGTAAGGCAATCGAAGAAGGCCTGACCGAGCGGAAGCAGGATAAAGATGATCAACGCGTTCAGGAAGAAGAGGAAGCAAAGCGTCAGAGCGATATGGCGCAGGCTAAATCGGAAGGCGAAGAGCAACCTGTAGCTGTTTCATCACCGGCTGCCGTCGCTGAAGGCGAGCAGGAAGCATAATAGACGTTGTAAAGTTTCGGAGTTGGGTAGTTGTAAAGTCGGCTAGCGCAGAATAATACCGGCGAAGCCAACTTTATAACAATGAAACTTGTAAACTTTACAACTTCCCGAACTAGCCCGTAGCTCGATGCTACGGGCTATTCCATTTACGCGTTAACGTGTTGATTACCAAATAATTTTTGGCAATTTAAATTTAAAACAACCTATTCTCATGGCAATTACCGCTGCTGACGTAAACAAACTTCGGCAAGAGACCGGAGCCGGTATGATGGACTGTAAGAAAGCCCTTACCGAAGCCGACGGCGATTTTGACAAAGCAAAAGAGGTTCTGCGCAAGCAGGGCCAAAAAATAGCCGACAAGCGGGCCGACAATGCCACGGCTGAAGGTATCGTGCTGGCGCACGTCAGCGAAGATGGCAAGAGCGGTAAAGTAATCGCCCTGGCCTGTGAAACGGAGCCCGTTTCGAAAGTCGCTGATTTTCAAAATCTGGCAATGACCGTTATGAGTACGGCTGTTGCTACTCATGCTACCGACAAGGCGACCCTGCTGGCAACACCACAGGCCGATGGCCGTAGCCTTCAGGATCACATTACGGACCTGATGGGTAAGATCGGTGAGAAGGTCGATGTAGCGTCGTTCGAAACCATATCGGCCGATAAAGTTGTATCGTACATTCACTCGAACGGCAAACTGGGCGTACTGGTTGGACTGGTAAACGTAAACGGTACCGACGTAACGGAAGTTGGGAAGGACGTAGCGATGCAGATTGCGGCTATGAAACCTGTTGCTCTCGATAAAGATGGCGTTGATGCAACGGTTGTCGAGCGCGAAATCGAGATTGGTAAAGAGCAGGCTCGTCAGGAAGGCAAGCCCGAAGCGATGCTCGAAAAAATCGCGATGGGTAAGCTAAACAAGTTTTACAAAGAAAATACGCTGCTGAATCAGGAATTTGTGAAAGATGGTTCGCTGACAATCGCGCAGTTGCTGGACAAGACGAGCAAGGGTCTGACGGTGTCGGAATTTAAGCGCGTGGCGATCGGCTAAGTTGTTTTTAGATAGATTAGTGAGGGCGGGCTTTTCGTTTTTTTAAACGAAAAGCCCGCTTTTTTTACATCCGGGTCAACATGATCTGCGTATATACGTAAACCAAGTATCTCGAAGCGGCTACATAAGACTTTTATATACATCCAACTACCGCAGCAACCGAGAGGTTGTATTATGAAGCAAAGCGAGTTACGCTCATTTTGCGAAATGCTGAAAGCCTGACCTATTGGTTGGGCTTTCAGCATTTACGGTTTGTTTACTGACAGCCTCCTGTCGATGCAGTTACTGCAAAAGTTACGTTACACATCGATAAAAAGTATACAGCGTCGAATCGAAAAACTGTTACTTTAGGCGTTTTCAATGTCTTAATCACCGTTACTAAACCTGATGAAGGAGTTTTCGGACGAAGAGTTGGTACATAGGTTCGTAGAAACGCAACAAAACCAGTATTTCGAACGGCTATATGAACGCTATTGTGACAAAGTATATCGTAAGTGTCTGTCATTCACTAAAGATCCCGTAAAAGCAGAGGATCTGACGCACGATATATTTCTGAAACTTATCGTGAAACTGGGTGGCTTTAAAGAGCAGTCCAAATTCTCAACCTGGCTTTATTCCATCACCTATAATTACTGTACTGACCATGTTCGCTCACCGACGCGTCGGAACGAAGTATACATGGATGAGGGCTGGGAGCGGGTTGAAGCCGTTGATGACGATATGGCCGAGATTGCCGAAATGGAAGCGCAGCGGCTGAACTATGCGCTGGAACAGATGCCCCCCGACGAACGGACGCTGTTGCTCATGAAATATCAGGACGACGTGAGTATCCGGGAACTTGCCGACGTAAACGGGTTGACGGAAAGCGCTGTAAAAATGCGGCTCAAACGATCACGTGACCGGTTGCGCAAATACTACGTGGAGAGTGCCGTGTTATGGCTCCTGTTGGCTATTAAAACAATTATGGCAGTACGCTGGCCTTTTCGCTAGATGATATGGAAACGAATACAAACCCGTTCAAGGAACTGGAGCCCGACGCCCACTGTCCGCCTGAACTCAAACAAGAGATTTTCGCTGAACTGGACATGGTTCGTAATGCCTTGCAGGTAGTTGAAGTATATGCCTACGATATATTCACGGTACTCACCATTTTTCTGGACGGACTGATGCCGGTTGATAGCGGTAACATTGAACCCCGTAGCTGAGCAAAATAGATGAACTCTATACCCAATCTTCAGGAAATTCTGACCAACATCGTTCTTGGTCTGGTCAACCAACTGGTCAATTTTATACCCCGTCTGATCAGTGCCATCGTGATACTGGTACTGGGCATTATTATCGCCCGGCTGATTCGAAAAGTGGTGCAGACGATACTGCGTAAAGTCGGTATCGATACGATTGGCGAGAAGCTGAATGATATTGATCTGGTTAAAAATCTGAACACGGAGATCAGACTGAGCACCGTCATTGCGCAGGTACTTTACTTTTTTATCGTACTGATTTTTGCAACGGCTGCCGCCGAGATGCTGGGCGTTGCTGCGTTGACGGATCTGGTGCTGGGCATCACTAACCTGATTCCCAAACTGATCGTTGCCGGGGTCATGATTATCGTCGGCTTATTTATTTCCGATTCCCTGAAGAAGCTGGTTATCAGCATTTGTCAGTCGTTTAATATCAGTGCCGGGCGAATGCTGGGTACGCTGGTTTTCTTCTTTTTCTTCATCATTACGCTCATCAATGCGCTGGGGCAGGCGGGTCTGAATACGCAATTGCTCGAATCCAGCTTCAACCTGATTGTCGGTGGTGTCATATTCGCGTTTGCGTTCGGCTACGGCATTGCGTCGCGCGATGTAATGGCGAATATTCTGTCGTCATTTTATTCAAAAAACAAATACCGTATCGGTCAGACAATTCAGGTCGACGATGTGAAAGGCGAAATCATTCGGATCGACAGCACGTCGCTCAGCTTGCAGACGTATGACAGCGTGACGGTGCTGCCCCTGCAAACACTGCAAACGCGCAACGTCATCGTGTTCGATTAGGAAGCAGGCGTGAGGGGCTATCGGTAGCCGGATAAAGTGCCCTGTTGCGTCGCGATTTGCGGGAATAGCCGGGCGAAATGTGGCGAATTCATTGGTAAATAGCCCGGAAAGTGCTGATTGTGTGGTGACTTGCTCACTGACAGGTCGTCATAGGGGCAAGTTTCACATCTAACTAGTAATTCTATGCTAAACGAATTCAAAGCATTTATTGCCCAGGGCAACGTTCTCGATCTGGCTGTCGGTATCATTATTGGCGCTGCATTTGGCAAGATTACCACCTCGCTGGTTGAAGATATTATCAACCCGGTGCTGGGTCTGATTATCGGTGGTATTGATTTCAGCCAACTGAAGATTGTACTGAAAGAAGCCGTCGGTACGACGCCCGAAGTAGCCATCCGGTACGGTAACTTCGTCAACGTACTGATTCAGTTCCTGATTATTGCCTTCGTTATTTTCCTGATCGTAAAAGCAGCCAACCGGGCACGTATATCGAGTTCGATGGCTCCCAAAGAATAGGTTTACCGAAAAGTAAGACAAAAGCCCTCCGAACTACCGGGGGGCTTTTATTTTATGCGTTATTTTGTTGTGAAGACTGTTGATGGATACGTATGAAGAAAGTAGTTGTGTTGGGTGGGGGCGAAAGTGGCGTCGGAGCGGCCTTGCTGGCACAGGCCAAAGGATTCGATGTTTTCCTGTCTGACAAGGGCAAACTGGGCGACGCGTACCGCACGACACTGCAACAGGCTGCTATTGCATTTGAAGAAGAACAACACACGGAAAGTCGAATTCTCGACGCCAACGAGGTTATAAAAAGCCCTGGTATACCCGGTACGGTTCCGCTCGTGAAGGCGCTACGGGCAAAGGGGACGCCGGTCATATCCGAAATCGAGTTTGCCGCCCGTTACACCAACGCCCGCCTGATCGGCATTACCGGTAGCAATGGTAAAACCACGACGTCGCTCTTAGCCTATCAGCTGCTTAAAACGGCCGGGTTTAACGTGGGGTTGGCTGGTAACATCGGCGATAGCTTCGCCGAACAGGTGCTGAATCGTTCGTTCGACTACTACGTACTGGAACTAAGTAGTTTTCAGCTCGATGATCTGTACGACACCCACCTCGATGTACGGGTGCTGCTCAACATTACGCCCGATCACCTCGATCGGTATAATTACGATTTTCAGCAGTATGTCGACTCGAAGTTTCGCATTCTACAAAATGCCCGGCCCGACGATGCGTTTATTTACTTCGACGGTAGCCAGCCCATTACCGATCAGCTGGCCCGGCAAGCCTATTCGCTCCGACAGCTACCCATCCGGCTCGACGGCGTACTAACAGTTGACGGGGGCTACGCCCTAAACGGACAGCTGACGGCCCGTACTGGTGAGCATGTGTTTACGATTGCCCAGGCCGATACGCCCTTGCGCGGACCGCACAATGCCATCAATATGCTGGCGGCCGTGCTGGTGGCGCAGGCTGTAGGAGTCAGTGACGATGCCATCGCCGAAGGATTACAGACGTTTCAGAATGCCGCCCACCGGCTTGAACCCGTCGGTACGATTAACGGGGTGCAGTTTATAAATGACTCCAAAGCAACCAACGTCGATTCAGTATTTTACGCCCTGTCGAGCATGGACACGCCGACGGTCTGGATTGCGGGTGGTCAGGATAAAGGCAACGACTATAGCCAGCTTGATGAAGTAGTCGGCCAGCACGTAAAGGCGCTGATCTGTCTGGGTGTCGATAACAAAAAACTGGTTGCGCACTTCGGCGGCCGGGTGCCGGTACTTTACGAAACACAGGACATCGCTGACGCCGTTGCAAAAGGACTGACACTGGCCGGGCCGGGCGAAACGGTTCTCCTGTCGCCCGCCTGCGCCAGCTTCGATTTGTTCCGCAATTACATCGACCGGGGCGATCAGTTCCGCACGGCAGTTGCCCGGTTAGCCGATACGGTCGTTACTCCCTAAGCCAATCGTTCTTTCATTACAGCCTATGTTCTCGTTCGCTACCCTGTTCCGCACTTATCTCAAAGGCGACCGGCAAATCTGGTGGATTGTCTTTTACCTGTCGGTGATGAGCGTACTCGTCGTGTACAGCGCGACAAGCACGCGGGCGTTCCGTGAGGCCAACGGCGATACCGAATCGTTTCTGTTTCAGCACGGTATGCTGCTGATACTGGGGCTGGGCTGTATGTTCTGGGCGCACAAAGCTAATTATCTGGTCTACGCCCAGTTGTCGCGCTATGGGTTGTGGCTATCAGTTGTGCTGCTGCTCTGGGCTTTTTTCAAAGGGACCAGCGTTAACGACGCGTCGCGCTGGGTAACCATTCCGTTTCTGAATCGTACCGTACAGCCTTCCGACTTAGCCAAGCTGGCGCTCATTTCCAACCTGGCGGCCATGCTGGCCAAGCGGCAAAAATACGTCGATGACCCCAGCGTACTGGTCAACATGATTCTCTGGATCGGTGCCATCTGCTTTCTGGTCATCCTGACCAGTACGTCGACCGCGCTGATGCTTGGGGCTACCTGCTTTCTGCTCATGTACATTGGTCGGGTGCCGGTAAAGTACCTGGTCATCATGGTGTGCGTCTGTGTGTTCTTTGGCGGTGTCGGGCTGTTTTTTGGGCAGCGATTCGGCACGGCCAGCAATCGGATCAAGAATTTTACCAGCTCGGAAACGGTCGGCTTTCAGGTCAAGCAATCGTACATCGCGCTGGCAAACGGCGGGCTGACGGGGCAGGGGCCGGGCAACAGTCACCAGCGTAACATCCTGCCGTTTCCCTTCTCCGACTTTATTTTCGCCATCATCATCGAAGAGTACGGACTGCTGTTTGGTGGTATCCCGGTCGTACTGGCTTACCTGTGGTTTCTCTGGCGAGGCATAAAGACCATCGACCAGACGACCCGGCCGTTTGGTGGATTGCTTGCGGCCGGGTTAACCTTTAGTCTGGTTATTCAGGCGTTTGCCAGTATGTGCGTCGCGATCGGGCTGGCACCCGTAACGGGGCAACCCCTGCCGTTACTTAGTATGGGGGGGACATCGCTGGTCTTTACCGGGCTTGCCTTCGGTATTGTGCTGAGCGTCAGCCGGGAGCAGGTCGATGAACGGGCAATCGTGGAAAAGAAATAAGGCTGCGCACTTGCTCGTCAGTAACCAATTAGTGTATGAACGTAATCATTAGCGGGGGTGGTACCGGGGGGCATATTTATCCCGCCATTGCCATTGCCAATGAGTTGAAAACCATCGACCCGACCACAAAGCTGTTGTTTGTCGGTGCGGAAGGGAAGATGGAGATGGAGAAAGTACCCCGCGCTGGCTACGAAATCATCGGCCTGCCGGTGGTTGGTATTCGGCGCGAGTTAACGCTGGCGAATCTGCTTTTCCCAATCAAGCTGGGGCGGAGTCTGCTAAAGGCACAGGAAATCGTGCGCAACTTTCGCCCCGATGTAGCGGTGGGCGTGGGTGGTTACGCCAGTGGGCCGCTGCTGCTGGCTGCATCGCTGAAAGGCGTCCCGACGCTGATCCAGGAACAGAATTCCTATGCTGGTCTGACCAACAAGGTACTGGCGCGCTGGGCCAAACGTATCTGTGTCGCTTACCCCGGCATGGACGCTTTTTTTCCGGCTGATAAAATCCGGTTGACCGGCAATCCGGTGCGTAGCGATATTCAGCAAGCCGACGCACGGGTAGCTGCCGGACGACAGCTTTTTGGTTTAGACCCCAACCGACCGACATTACTGGTCATCGGCGGTAGTCAGGGGGCACGTACGATCAACGAAAGTATGGAAGCCGGGCTGAGCCGCTTTGTGGAGGCCGGTGTGCAGGTCGTCTGGCAAACCGGAACTGGCTTTATCGACCGCGCCCGGCAGGCCGTTACTGCGTTGGGGTCACCGCTGATCCGGGCCTACGACTTTATCTACGAGATGGATAAAGCGTATGCCGTCGCCGATGCCGTAGTGTCGCGGGCGGGGGCGTTGTCGGTGTCAGAACTGGCACTGGTTGGTCGTCCGGCTATTCTGGTGCCGTTTCCCCAGGCGTCGGAAGATCATCAGACCAAAAATGCCATGAGCCTGGTCAGTCGTGATGCCGCTTTACTGGTACGCGATCAGGACGCTCGCCATCAGTTGATTGGCGCGGCACTCGACCTGCTGACTAACCAGCCCCAGCGTGACCGGCTGAGTACAGAATTGAAAAAATTAGGAAAACCCAATGCCGCCCGCGACATCGCGGAGGAAGTACGCAAACTGGCGCAATGACTTTAGATCGCTTTCAATACGTTTATTTTTTGGGTATCGGTGGTATCGGTATGAGTGCGCTGGCCCGCTGGTTCGGGGTCAATGGCTTTACCGTTGCGGGCTACGACCGTACCCCAACCGCCCTGACCGACGCCTTGCAGGCCGAAGGTATGGCGATTCACTTTGCCGAAGATGTCGAACAGATTCCAGCGGCTTTCCGTGAGAACGTCGACAAAACGCTGGTCATCTACACACCGGCCGTCCCCAAAACGCACCAGGAATACCTTTACCTGACCGAACACGGCTTTACGCTGCAAAAGCGGTCGCAGGTGTTGGGCCTGATTGCCGGGCAGATGAATACGGTGGGTGTGGCTGGTACGCATGGCAAGACCACGACCTCCTCGATGGTGGCGCACATTCTGCGGAATGCAGGCGTAAACTGCGCGGCTTTTCTGGGTGGCATCACGAACAACTACGGGACAAATTTCCTGCTCAACGAACCCGCCGACGATTTGCGGTCGGTAGTCTGTGTCGTTGAAGCCGATGAGTTTGACCGCTCGTTTCTGACGCTGCACCCGCACTTGGCTATCGTTACCTCGACCGACGCCGATCACCTCGATATCTACGGGGCTCACGATGCCGTGCTCGACTCGTTCGGCATGTACGTCAGTCAGATCGAACCGATCAGTGTCGGGGGCGGACCGTCGGAGCCGGGCGTACTATTCATGAAAAAAGGATTGTCGCTGGCTGACAAAACGAGCGCCAACGTGCAGACCTATTCGCTGAACGAAGGCGATTACCACGCGCAAAACCTACGCATCGAAAACGCGACGTTCAGTTTTGATCTGGCTTACCCTGATGGTGTCATTGCCGATATTGCGCTGCTGATACCCGGCTTTCACAATGTAGAAAACGCGATTGCCGCCGGTGCTGTTGCCCTACAACTGGGCGTCGCGCCGGATGCCATCCGGCAGGCGCTGGGGAACTACCGGGGTGTAAAACGTCGGTTTGAATACGTACTCAAAACTGACCGGTCGGTACTGATCGATGATTACGCCCATCACCCCGCTGAAGTAGAAGCGTTTCTATCGTCGGTGCGGGCACTTTATCCCGACCGCGAGCTGACCGTTATTTTTCAGCCGCACCTGTTTAGTCGTACCCGCGATTTTGCCGAAGGCTTCGCCGATAGTCTGTCGCTGGCCGATAATGTACTGCTACTGGATATTTACCCGGCTCGCGAGTTGCCGATGGAAGGCGTAACATCGGAACTGATTTTTCGCGACATTCGGGCCAAAAACAAACGACGCTGTACCAAAGATGACGTACTGAGCATTGTTTCATCCGAAAAACCAACGTTGCTGGTCACTGTGGGGGCAGGAGATGTCGATCAGTTGTTACCAGAACTAAAAAGTCGTTTAGAAGACCAATAAATAAAAAAGTTGACAGATTGTCTTAGCTTGTACGGAGATGTTTTCTACCTTTAAATCAATCCGAACGTGGCTACTCACGGCTGGCGGGCTTTTTGGTCTGTTCGGCCTGATTGCGTTTACGGAAATCCGTCATGGGCAAAAGCACGTTCGCGACGTGATCGTCCGGCTAAATCAGGCGGATGGAGAACACTTCTTAACCAATCGGGACGTAATGGCCTATCTGACGCGGGACGGCAACGATCCTATTCTGGGGAAAGCCTACACGGACGTTAACTTCCGGCAGCTCGAAACAAGGCTCCGGCAGCACGGTCTGGTGAAAACCTGTCAGGTATCCCGTGATCTCAATGGTGATCTGATCGTTGGGGTTGAGCCGCCCCGGCCACTGGCCCGGCTGGTTAGTCTGCCCGACAACGAAACCCGGCGGGTAGGTGGGCAGTATGTCAGCGAAGAGGGCCGCTTTTTCCCGGTATCAATGAACTATACGGCGCGGGTACCACTGCTCAGTGGGGCTTACTTTGCCAGTAACCGCTCGCTGTCGAGTGAGCGAAACCGGCCATTGCTGAACTTGCTGAAGCGAATTCAGCAGGACTCGTTCTGGCGGGCACAGATCGTTGAACTGTCCGTCGACCGGGCGGGGGAAGTAACGATGTGGCCACAACTCGGACAGCAGCGGCTTGAACTGGGTGAGCCGGTCAATCTGGATGTGAAGTTTCAAAAGCTAAAGTTATTTTATACGAACATTCTACCCGCAAAAGGCTGGGATGCTTACCACCGGGTGAATGTTCAGTACCGAAATCAAATAGTGTGCGAATGATGGCGACGAGCGTTGGAGAGAGTGTCGTAGTGGGTCTGGATATCGGCAGTACGAAGGTGTGCGCCGTCGCTGGGCGGTTGGTACGCAACAATAAAAATCAGGAGACACTGGAAGTACTGGGCGTCGGTCGGACGCGCATGAATGACGGTGTTGCCAAAGGATCGGTCGTAAACGTCAATAACGCCGTTAGTGCCATTCATCAGGTTATCGATGAAGTGGCCAGTCAGATCAATATGCCGGTCGACCGGGTGAACGTGAGTTTCAACGGGTCGCATGTGGTGTCGGTTAAGTCGACGGGTAATATCACCCGCTCGTCAGCTGGCGACGAAATTCAGAAAGAAGATATCGATCACCTGCTGAACGATATGTACCGTACAGCGATCCCGGCTGATAAAGAGATCATTCACGTGTTGCCGATGGATTTTACGGTCGATAACGAAGTGAACATCGATCAGCCTGTCGGTCGGAATGGGGTTAAGCTGGGCGCTGACTTTCAGATAATTACCGCACAGGCCAACGCAGCCCGCAATGTGCGGAAGTGCGTTGTGCGCAATGAGCTGACGCTCGATACGATGATGCTGTCGGTACTGGCATCGGGGCTATCGGTGCTGACCGAAGAAGAGAAGTATGCGGGTGTCGCGCTGATCGATATTGGTGGAGGCACGACCCAAATGGCGATCTACTACCGCAATGTACTGCGGCACGTAGCCGTATTTCCCTGGGCGGGAAACAGTTTGACGTCCGATATCCAGCTTGGCTGTAAGATCATGCCTGAACAGGCCGAGCAGCTCAAGAAAAAGTTTGGTAGTGCATCGCCCGCCGATTTTAATTTGAATCAGGTGGTAGCGGTGCCGGGCCTTAGCAATAAAAAACCCAAAGACGTACTGATCAAGAATGTCGCGATCATTATCGAGGATCGGCTTCGCGAAATTGCGGCTATGGTGCAGGCCGAAATTCTGCGGTCGGGGTACGAAGGCAAACTACTCGGTGGCCTGGTGCTGACAGGTGGTACGGCCATGATTTCGGGGATCGAGCCAATCTTTAGTCGCGTAACCGGTGCCGAAGAAGTGCGCGTTGGGTATCCTGAACACCTGGAGCCCAACGGTCGGGCCGATCTGGTGGGCGATCCGGCCTACGCTACCGCTGTCGGGCTGGTGTGGGCGGGCTATAAAACGCTCGACCGGCGCATCTCGTTTATCAGTGACCCCGTGCGGGCCAAATACAACGAACGCCCCACTATGGAGCGACGCCCGACACCGGAGCCGGTGGCCGAAAAGCCCGAGCCGATGCTGCCTGCCGAGCCGGAGCGGGTACAGGGTGAAGGTTTCTTCGACCGGCTTTTGAAGACGCTGTTTCCACCCAAAGGGAGCCCTACCGATACCTACGAATAAAACCCGGGGCTGAACAAGCCCTGATTTTGCATAGTTTTTGTCCAACATACCTAAGACACTACAGAACCGCCACATGGTGACACAAGGCTATAGATTTGCAACGGAAGAAAAAAGCCAACACATCATCAAGGTGATTGGCGTCGGGGGCATGGGGGGGAATGCCGTCAAGCACATGTACGAGATGGGCATGAAAGACGTGGATTTCGCCGTGTGCAACACCGATCGTCAGGCACTGATGAGTAACCCCGTGGAGGACCGGTTGCAACTAGGCGATGGGCTGGGAGCTGGCACGGAAGCAAAGGCCGGTGAGGAAGCGGCCCGCGCCAACATCGAAGAAATTCGTAAACTGCTGGCATCACCGACCCGGATGGTCTTTATTACGGCTGGTATGGGTGGCGGTACAGGTACTGGCGCGGCCCCGGTCGTGGCTGAGATAGCCAAAGAAATGGGCATGCTGACGGTCGCTGTCGTGACGGCTCCGTACTGGTATGAAGGCGTTGAGAAAAAAGAACAGGCACTCGACGGTATCGAAAAGCTGAAAAAAAGCTGTGATACGGTACTCGTCGTGCTGAACGATAAACTGTCGGAACTATACAGTAACCTGACCTGGCGTCAGGCATACGCGCACGCCGACGATGTACTGGCCAATGCCGTAAAAAGCATTGCTGAAATCATCACGACGCAGGGCGATATCAACTCCGACTTTGCCGACGTCAAGAAAGTACTTGAGCGCGCGGGGCAGTCGGTGATGGGGTCGGCGGAAGCGTCGGGTGAAGACCGGGCCGTAAAAGCAATCGAAGCGGCCCTGAACTCACCGCTGCTCAACGACCACGATATCCGGGGGGCTCAGCGCCTGCTGCTCACGATTTCGTCGAGCGAAGAAAATTCGATGTTTGTCTGGGAGCAAACCGCGATCAACCAACACGTTTCCGACCGGATTCAGGCGCAGGCCCGGATGATGAAAGTCGGTGCCATCACCGACAATACACTGGGCGACAAGCTGCGGGTTACGATTATTGCCGCTGGGTTCGGACCGACCACTGATCTGGGCGAAATTCTGAAAGGAACGCCCGGCGACCTGCGTGACCCTGAGCCGGAAGTGATCGTGCTGGAAGTGGAAAATCCCGTAGCTGAGCCGCTGGTCGAACCGGAAGACGACGTGCTTCCTGTGGAGGTAAGGAAAGAAGTCGTCAGCGCATACGACGACGAACCTGAAGCGGAGCCTCAGCGGGTGATCCGGGATCGGGTACATACCGACCGGACGGGTGATTCGCCCGGCGTAGGCGAAGAGAACAAGCACCTGCTTTCCGACGACGGTCGCCATTCGCTGTCAGAAGAACCTGCAGACACAACGAGTGACGCCGACTTGATCCGCAGCACGGTTGACGCCTTCATGCGGGGGACGGTGATGGATATGGAGCGACCCACGTTCGAGCGTAATCATCACATACTGTACGAAAAACCAGCGTTACCCGATGCTGAATTTGTCAGATCGAATCTGAGCAGCGTCCGGAACGATTAGTAAACATACTAAGGCAATGAAAAGGGACTTTCGGACAGGAAGTCCCTTTTCATTGGTAGAAACAGGAGCTGGTGAATGGATAGCTTGTTGAGTCAGCGCTTGCCCAACCGGTCGGGATTCTTCGTACCTTTGTCGCTTATTTACGCTGACCGCCTGTAGCGGGTCTGTTAACTGTCGCTGTTGCTATGTCTTGGTTCGTCCGAAAAGATAAAGGAATTCAAACCCCCACCGAACTAAAACGGGAAGCCCCCGATGGGTTGTGGTACCAGTGTCCAAACTGCAAAAAAGCCATGCAGACACGGGAGCACAAACTCAACGCGTATACCTGCATTCACTGTAACTACCACGAAAAAATTGGGTCGGAAGCGTATTTCTCTATTCTATTTGATGATAACGACTTCGTTGAACTCGACGCGACGATGATATCGGGCGATCCGCTCAATTTTGTCGATACCAAAGCATATCCCGACCGTATCCGGACGACAATTGCCAAGACGGGCCTGCGCGATGCCGTTCGGACGGC
This sequence comes from uncultured Spirosoma sp., assembly GCA_964581865.1. Lineage (GTDB taxonomy): Bacteria > Bacteroidota > Bacteroidia > Cytophagales > Spirosomataceae > Spirosoma. The sequence goes on along the minus strand of CAZOQC010000011.1, from coordinate 129,285 downwards.
TTACGGGCCCATGAACGGGGAAATTGTGACGATGGCTGTGATGGATTTTTCATTCATCGGCGGGTCAATGGGGTCAGTTGTCGGGGAGAAAATCGCCCGTGCCATCGACCAGGCCATCAAAAACCGGACGCCCTTTTTGATGGTATCCCGGTCGGGTGGAGCCCGGATGATGGAAGCGGGTTTCTCGCTGATGCAGATGGCTAAAACATCGGCCAAGCTGGCGCTGCTGTCGAACGAAAAACTGCCTTACGTGTCGCTGCTGACCGACCCGACAACGGGTGGCGTTACGGCATCGTATGCCATGCTGGGGGATTTTAACATTGCTGAACCCGAAGCACTGATTGGCTTCGCTGGCCCACGGGTTATCCGCGAAACGATCGGTAAGGATTTGCCTAAAGGATTTCAGAGTGCCGAATTCGTGCTTGAACACGGATTTCTGGATTTCATTGTCGACCGTAAGGACTTGAAAGACCGGCTGTCAACGCTGTTTGCCATGCTGAAATAAAGACTATCGATTGGACAAAGGCCGGGCAACCGGCCTTTACTTTTTGACAACCTTTTCCGTCAAAATGCGCCCGGCTACATCGACCCGGATCAGGTACGTACCGGCTGACAGGCTTCCCATGCCGATGACCTGCTCGTGCCGACGAACGGCGGTGCGGGAGCCCAGTTGATGTATCTGTCGTCCGCTGGTGTCGAACAGCTGTACGACCATGACGGATGGGGTGTTGCTTTGCACAACTACCTGTAAATTCTCTTCGACCGGATTGGGGAAAACGCTGAGTTGCATAGACGCATCGCGGGACTCCGCTACGGCCGTTATAAGGCCAGCGGTGGAAGCCGGTTCGTAAGCCGGGATCGTAACGGGTGTACCCGGCTGATCGACAACGAACAGCGATAGCTCTTCCAGCGTCTGACTTATATTGACACCATTTCGGTACTCATTGATGTAAACAGCAATGGTGTATTGCCCTTGCCGGGCGGGTGCGTTCCAGACTAGCTCGCCGGTTTGGCTGTTCAGTACAAATGTGCCCTGTCGAGTAACCTCGTTCGGAAACAGATAGGCATTGACTATCGAGCCATTGCAACTGGCTGTGGTCGCTGCGGTCAGGGGGCGGGTCAGTGAATAAACCAGGCTGTCGCCATCGGCGTCAGTGGCGCGCAGGGCAATTACGGCCCGCTGATTGACGCCCACGCGGATGCCGCCGACCGGACTGGCGGCAAAGGGTGTCTGGTTGATGAGTGTACCACTTATAATGAATGTGGTTGTCAGCGTTAGCAGGCTCGTAACCGCCGACGGAATATTGAGCAGGCCGGCGCGATTTGTTAGGACTACCGTGGGGGTATAAGTACCAGCACCGGGATACGTGTACGTCGTTTCGAAAAGTAGCACGGTGACGAGTCCGTCCGGGGCAGTTGTCGACTGACTTTTTCGACTGACTACCCGTGTCGTACCGTCGCCCAGGCAGAGCGACAGCGAAACCAGTTCGCGCGTTGCCGGTGCCTGTGGATCAGCAAAAACTGTGGTCGATAGGGTATACGTAAGTGCCTGACCGGGAACGGGTGCAACACGAATATAACCACCCGACAGGTGTGTAGCCTGCGCCTGAACGCTTACAAGCAACAATAGAAGGTAAAGGCTATTTTTCACGAGCTGGCGTATCGAGTGGGTAAACGTACCAGAATAACTCGGCTTCGATCGTCTTCGTATGTAGCGGATAAAATAGTTCGTAAGCGGCATTTTCCTGTACTTTAGTATATGCTATACACCGCTCAGCAAACGACGAACTTACCCGAAACGGGCTTCCGCTACCTGCTCACGTCCCTCGATGAGCACGTTCTGACTATTACGCTGAACCGGCCGGAGAAAAAGAACGCGCTGCATCCGCCTATGCTGGCTGAACTGGCGTTTGCGCTAGCCCACGCGCAGTATAATCCGGCTATCTGGCTGGTCGTACTAACCGCGACGGGTGATACGTTCTGCGCCGGTATGGATTTGAAAAGCCTGACGACTGACTCCCACGAGCCACTCAGCGTACCCGATCCCGGCGGACCGGTACGGCTGGGCGAACTGATGCAGCAGCTTGATAAACCAACGATTGCCCATGTTCAGGGGAGCGTGTATGCCGGTGGTTTTCTGCTGGTGGCGGGCTGTACGTACGCTGTGGCCGTAGAATCGGCGGTGTTTAGTTTGCCGGAAGTTAAACGGGGGCTGTTTCCGTTTCAGGTGCTGGCGCTGCTGCTCGATCTGATGCCTGCGCGTAAGGCACTCGACCTGTGTCTGCGCGCGCAGGTACTTGCAGCCGCCGACGCGCAAACAATCGGATTAGTAACCGAAGTGACGTCAGCAGACCAGCTGAACGCGTCCGTTACCCGGCTGATAGATGAACTCAAACAGTTCTCGCCAACGGCTATGCAGTTTGGTCTACGGGCGCGACGTCACTTGAAAAGTTTGCCGTCGGAGCAGCAGCAGGCCTACCTGCACGAGCAGTTTGTGCAACTTCAGCAAACGCCCGACGCGCAGGAAGGTATGGCGGCTTTTCTGGAAAAACGATCACCGATCTGGTCGGGCGACGATTCAGCGTTTCGGTAAGTCGGGGCAGGTTTCGGTCCGCCTGGTGTCGATGATGCCCTGAATCTGCCAGGTGCCGTTTAGTTTAACTAGCGTGAACGCATTCACTCCGCAATGATCTTTTTGCCCCTGCCGGTAGAAAACGTAGGGTGTCCAGGCAGTTGCCAGTTCGCCGTCGATTTTGATGTCCATACTGGCTAACCGCTCGTCGAGCAAGCCCGGTTTGGCCGCGCCAACCCGGCTGATGAACGCGCTGATGGGTGAATCCGCGACACTAACGACACCTTGTTTATTGACGACCGTTTGCAGCCGGGCAGTAGGCACAAAAACCGGTTTCAGTATCGTTGAATCGGCTTTCAGCATGCCCTCAAACAACCGGTTGATTGTGTTTCTGACAGCCGCTTCTTCGGTCGATTGGGCAAGCGCGGTGGCTGTGAATAGCAGCGATAGAAGTAGTATAGTGATTTTCATGGATTTACGTAAGTAATGAGGCAAAACTAGTTTAACACAGAGCCACAGAGAACGCAGAGATAAATTACATTAGTACATTAGCTATCAGTTGATTGGGGCTATTCACTCTCTGTGGCTCTGTGTTAAACCAGTTTTGCTCTGGTAGGCAGCTGTAAGCAAACAGGGCCGGTCGTATCAACAACCGGCCCTGTTTGATGAACGATTGATGCAGGCCTAAATGTACTGATTGACAATCATTTCGTACAGCTCCTGCTTGCCGCTGATCTGCTTCGGCTCGCCGTTGGTCATGGCGTAATTGCGCAGGTCTTCCAGCGTTAGTTCGCCTTTTTCAAAGCGTGCCCCTTCGGCTGAGTCGTAGCTGGCGTAACGGTCGGTCCGTAGTTTCTTGTAGGCCGACTTCTGCAGAATTGCTTCAGCCGCGATGGCCGCGCGGGCAAACGTATCCATACCGCCGATGTGCGCAATGAAGATGTCTTCCAGATCGGTCGAGTTACGCCGGGTCTTGGCGTCAAAGTTTACGCCACCCGACTTGAAACCACCCGCTTCCAGAATAACCAGCATGGCTTCGGTCAGTTCGTACACATCGACGGGAAACTGATCGGTATCCCAGCCGTTCTGGTAGTCGCCCCGGTTGGCGTCGATACTACCCAGCATGTTGTTGTCGACGGCCACCTGTAGCTCGTGGGCAAACGTGTGGTTAGCCAGCGTCGCGTGGTTGGTTTCCAGGTTGAGTTCGAAATCATCCTGCAAGCCAAACCTGTTAAGGAAACCAATGACCGTAGCTGCGTCGAAATCGTACTGGTGCTTGGTCGGTTCCATCGGTTTGGGCTCGATGTAGAACGCGCCTTTGAATCCCTGCTTGCGGGCGTAATCGCGGCTGATTTGCAGGAAACGGCCCAGGTGCTCCTGTTCGCGCTTCATGTTGGTATTCAGCAGCGACATGTAGCCCTCGCGACCTCCCCAGAACGTATAGCCAGAACCGCCCAGCTCAATCGTGGCGTCGATGGCGTTTTTCACCTGCCAGCCACCATGAGCCAGTACATGAAAATCAGGGTTCGTACTGGCACCGTTCATGTACCGTTCGTGCGAGAACAGGTTGGCCGTACCCCACAGCAGTTGTACACCACTGGCAGCCTGCTTTTGCTTGGCGTAGTCGACGATAGCGCGGAAGTTTTTCTCGAATTCGCTGTTCGAGTTGCCTTCGGGAGCCACATCGATGTCGTGAAAGCAATAGAACTCCATGCCCATCTTGGTGATAAACTCGAAAGCGGCATCCATTTTCTGGTGCGCTGCCCCCAGCGGATCGTTGCCGGCCATCGCGTCCCACGGAAAATGCTTGACGCCGGGACCGAACGGGTCATTCCCCGTGCCGCAGAAGGTGTGCCAGTACGCCACCGCAAACCGGAACAGATCTTTCATGGGTTTGCCCAGAATCGTGCGGCTGGGATCGTAAAATTTAAACGCCAGCGGATTGTCGGATTCGCGGCCCTCGTAAGCGATCGGCTTCTCGACAAACGGGAAATAGGCTTTATCGCCTAGTGTCAGGGTCAAAGACATACAGGTAAGAAATTGGTACAAACAAATAAGGTCTCAAAGGTCAGCATCCTTCGAGACCTTTTCTACCATCATAAGAGCAGAAACCGGCTTTTTTTTACCTACTGGATCGGCAACCGAATATAGAAACCATCCGGTTTCTTAAACGGGATAGGTACCGTATAGCTGCCGGTGTAGTCGCCACTCTCGTATTCGTGAAGGGCAACACCCGTCAACTGACTGGCGGGCATGACCCGTATGTCGGATGCCCAGAATTTGGTGTCGATGTGAAACTCAGTCCTGAAATCCTTATCGGTCGATAAGGTCAGGTAGTTACGAAATTGCAGGGGCGACTGATCGGGCTGATACGTATACACATCAACGGCGACGGGCTTTTTACGCCCTATAGTTTTGGAGGCCTCCTCCACGATTTCTGGCTGACCGGGTAGCCGTATGGAGCCGTTCGGATAAATGACAAACTGCCGCTTCTCCAGTTGCGTACCGGGCGGAATAAACCCAACGGCATCATCTTTGGAAATAACCCCGTTGATCGACCCAACCGTATATCGGCCATGCCAGCTATTGACCGCCGATGTGTTTAGATTGACGTCGGCGACGTCGTGCCAGTAATCCAGCTTTTCCTTGCCGATGATAAACGATGACCGCTTCCAGTCGACGTACAGCGGACGGTTCAGCTTATTCACCAGCAGGATGTGCATCTGTCCGCGCTCCTCCGTGAAACTATAGCGCAGCGTCAGCGTGTCGGTGTCCATGACCAGTCCCTGATCGGTAACCGGACGGAGGTTCGTAGCACGAAGCGTGACAAGCTGTGCTTTGGGCGAACAGGCGGTAGCCAGAAAACCAGCTATCAGCAGGGAGAGTACCGTTTTCATGTAGGAGACGATCAGATGTAAAGCTACCTGGTGCCGGACGATATTGCTGGATGAAGCACAGCTATTTGTGGTCGTCACGGCACACCAGTTCATAAAAAAACTATAAAATTAGTTGCCTTTATTTGACAGAAATGGCTGGAATTGACAGGAATATATGTCAGTTTGTTCGTTTTACAGCCATAAATGTGTCTGAATAAAGCATTATGTAGCATTTATTGGCTAAAACGATAATTGAGCAAACGGTCCACTATTTTTCGACGTATATTCGGATTGGCTTCGGCCACTTAGATAGGTTATCGAGTTCCCCACCCGTCGGCTGACAGGTGGGGACTTTTCGTTTCGGCGTGTAAATTACGGGCTTTCGGTCGGCTGAGTTGTGCCCGATGAACGCATTTACCAGACGGTAGGCGTCTATCGTTTCAGAATCGCTTCCAGTGCATCCAGCCAATGGCCGTAGGCATCACGGTAGGCCTGCTGCGCCCGCATATCGGGTTCAATCGTTTTGGTAACTGTCAGACCGGTAAAGGCTTCGGTGGCACTTTTGTAGTAGCCAAGCCCCAGCCCGGCCCCGCGCGCGGCTCCCTGCGCACCATCGGTGTTGTAGAGTTCGATTGTGGCCCCTGTCAGGTTAGCCAGCGTGTCGCGAAACAGGGGGCTGAGAAACATGTTGGCTTCGCCCGCCCGGACCGTCTGTATACCGACGCCAACCGATTCCATGACCCGGATGCCGTAGTACAGCGCGAAAACGATGCCTTCCTGCGCCGACCGGATCAGGTGCGGCAGTCCGTGCCGGTTAAATTGTAACCCCTGAAACGACGCGCCCGGATCAACGTTTTCCAGCACACGCTCGGCACCATTGCCAAACGGCAGGCAGACCAGTCCGTCGGCCCCGACGGGTGCTTCGTGGGCCAGTTCGTTCATCTCGCTGTAGCTGATCGACCGGCGCAGTACCTGATTCCGCAGCCAGCTGTTCAGACTCCCCGTACCGTTGACGCACAGCAGCACGCCATACCGGGGGGCTTCGGTCGTGTGGCTCACGTGCAAAAATGTATTCACCCGTGACTGCGGATCGTATTTGGCCTGATCGCTGACGCCGTACACAACCCCCGATGTACCGGCCGTAGCGGCAATCTGACCCGGCTCCAGTACGTTCAGCGACAGCGCGTTATTGGGCTGGTCGCCCGCGCGATAGGTGACGGGCGTCCCCGCAGACAGGCCCAGTTTAGTAGCCGCAGCCGCCGATAGCTGCCCCTGTTCGGCGAACGTTGGTCGTACAGGCGGCATCAGTCCGGTATCGAAACCAAAATAGTCGAACAGAAACTGCGCGGGCTGATCGGTCTGGAAATCCCAGAGCGTGCCTTCCGAGAGTCCCGATGCGGTTGTCACGACCTCGCCGGTCATGCGGGCCGCCAAGTAGTCGCCCGGCAGCATAAAGTGCGCAATACGGGCGTAAGTGTCGGGCTCGTTGGCTTTCACCCAGGCCAGCTTGGCGGCCGTGAAATTGCCGGGGGAGTTCAACAGGTGCCTGAGTACCCGATCATGGCCCAGCGCATCGAAGGCGTTGCTGCCGTACGGAGCGGCCCGGCTGTCGCACCAGATAATCGACGGCCGCAGGACGTTCAACGCCTGATCGACTACGACCAGCCCGTGCATCTGGTAGGAGATGCCGATCGCTTTTACATCGTCGGGGCGAATACCGGCTTTCGTCAGTACGGCTTTGCTGGCTTTGCACGCATTCTGCCACCAGTTGTCGGGGTGTTGTTCGGCGAAACCCGGCTGGGGGGCGTCGATTGCCATTTCCGTTTCGGGGAAAAACGCCGACGCGACGGCCTTTCCGCTATCGGCTTCCACCAGACACGCTTTTACGGACGAACTACCTAAATCGAAGCCAAGAAAATACATGCGGAAAATAAAGTATGAGACGTGATAGGATTAGTAACGAACTTGCTGATACCCATTCGGGCAAATCTATTCCGCAAAGAAAACCGTGTTGGTTCATATACTCAACCCGCCCGGTCGTTTTCGGAATTCGACCCCGCTTTTGTTTCTTTGCAGGAAATTTCAGCGAGCGAAAGAGCGAAAAACAGAAAGAGCGATTGCGCTGGCTGGTGGCTCATTCGCTCTTTCACTCATTCGCTCTTTAGTCATGTCTCCGGTTTTGGATCTTTCGATTGATGAACTTTTTGCCCAGTTCGATTCCCTGCGGGTGCTGATTATTGGCGACGTTATGCTGGATTCGTACGTGTGGGGCCGTGTCGAGCGGATTTCACCCGAAGCACCCGTACCCGTCGTGAACGTCGACCGGCGCGAACTGCGGCTGGGCGGGGCCGGCAACGTACTGCTAAACGTGCAGGCGCTTGGGGCGGAGGCTATCATCTGCTCGGTAATTGGCACCGACGCGCCGGGCGACCAGCTGGAGCACGAACTCTGTAACCGTGGTCTCAACTGCGATGGGCTGATCCGCAGCAACGACCGCATTACCACGATCAAGGAACGGATCATTGCCGGTTCGCAGCAGGTTGTCCGGGTCGACACCGAAACCGACCGGTACATCACGAATGAAGAACGGACACAGCTTATTGCGAAAGCGAAAGAACTGATTCCGACCTGCCACGTCGTTATTTTCGAGGATTACGATAAAGGTGTTTTGAGCAAAGAAGCGATTGCCGAGATCACCGATTTCGCCAATGAGCAGCGCATACCGACGGTGGTTGATCCCAAGAAGCGCAACTTCCTGTCGTACCAGAACACAACCCTGTTCAAGCCGAATCTGAAAGAACTGCGTGAGGGCTTGAAACTCGATTTCGACGTGGATAACGCCGATGAATTCCAGTCGGCGGTCGATCAGCTAAAGCAGCAGCTGAACGTATCGGGAGCCCTGATTACCCTGTCTGAACGGGGCGTGTTCATCGATTTCAACGACGAACAGCTAAAGTTACCCGCCCACGTCCGGAAAATTGCTGACGTATCGGGTGCGGGCGACACCGTTATCAGCATTGCCGCCTGCTGTGTCGCGCTGCGTCAGTCACCCGCCGTCATCGCTGGCCTGTCGAACCTGGGTGGGGGTCTGGTCTGCGAATCGGTTGGTGTAGTGCCTATCGATAAAATGCAGTTGAAGCAGGAAGCCGTCGAAGCCGGGTTGCTGGCCAATTCGTAAGGTAATTTGTAGCGACGCAATATCTTGCGTCTCAGCACGCGTCAGCAACAGCATCCAGGTAGCAGCACGCGTCAGCAAAACCGTCCGGGTGCTGAGACACAATATCCTGCGTCGCTACAAATTATCGGGTCGATAATTCTTTCACAGCGTCGACAAAGCAGCGGGCCTTGTCGGGATCAGTATCCGGATAGATGCCGTGGCCGAGATTAGCGATGTAGTGCTGATGGCCGAACGCGTCGAGCATATGCTTGACCTCCCGTTTGATCTGCGCAAAATCGGCGTAGAGTACGCACGGGTCCAGATTGCCCTGCAACACTTTGTTTGGGACCAGTTCGCGCGATTCGGCAGGGTCCATGTTCCAGTCCAGGCCAACCACCTGACAGTCGAGCTGCCCGATTTCGTGCCGGGCGAAGAACGCGCCCTTGGCAAACACCGTAACCGGTACGTCCGTGATCGCGTCGCAAATCTGCTTGATGTATGGCAGCGAGAATTGCCGGTACTGCTCCGGCGACAGGATACCCGCCCATGAATCGAACAGCTGAATCAGATCCGCCCCGGACAGCACCTGCGCTTTCAGGTACGAAATCGTGCTGTCGGTTATCTTTTGCAGCAGCGTATGGGCGAAAGCGGCATCGGTGTACAGCAGTTTTTTGGCGACCGAGAACGTTTTCGAGCCTTTGCCTTCGGTCATGTAACAGAAGATCGTGAACGGCGCACCGGCAAAGCCAATCAGCGGTACGCGGCCATTCAGTTCTTTCTTGGTCAGGCGAATAGCGTCCAGTACGTAGCCTAAGTCGGTTTCGGCATCGGCGACGCGCAACTGCCCCAGATCGACACTCGACCGGACGGTTTTTGGAAACACCGGTCCCCGGCTCTCGATCATTTCGTAGGGCAACCCCATTGCCTCGGGCACCACCAGAATATCGGAGAAAATAATGGCCGCGTCGACCTCGAACGCGTCGACGGGCTGGATGGTGACTTCAGCGGCTAGCTCTGGCGTTTTCGCCAGCGTGATAAAGCTACCCGCTCGTTCCCGCACGGCCCGGTATTGCGGCAACACCCGTCCGGCCTGCCGCATCATCCAGACCGGCACTCGTTCGTTCAACTCGCCCCGCGCCGTACGGAGCAGCAAATCGTTCTGTAATATCATACCACAAAGATAAGTCCGACGTACAGTAGAAGTAGCGTTTATATCTCGTCATGATATTTATACTGATGTTCTATTATTTTCTATTTTTGACATAATTAGAAAATATTATGAAAAAGATTGAAGCTCCTCCTACAACAGTAAGTCTGACTGAGTTTCTGATTAAGGACCAGTCGGTGGACTTTAGGAGGATGGGAGATGTCGATTGGTATAGCATAGCAAACCGAATAAATGATGAATATCTATATTGGGACAAAGTAAAGTATAGAGTTCCTAAAGATGTAAGAGAGAAATTATCACCTGAAGGTTTATGGCAGCTAGTTAAGATAAGACGTAGTTTAGTCAAGAAGAATATATCTTTCGTTGACCAGCATTTCCACTTTGTTCAAACAGACTCCTTGTTATATCGACTACACCAGTTCGATCTGAATCTGGGTGGTTCGTTAGGCAGTCAGCACCCAGTGTCGGATACGGAAAAACATCAGTATCTGCTTGGCTCGATTATGGAAGAATCGATTGCGTCGAGTCAGATCGAAGGTGCGGTCACGTCACGGGTAGTGGCGAAGGAAATGCTTCGGAAAGAGCGGCCTCCTCGCAACGTCTCCGAGCGGATGATCGTCAACAACTACCAGGCAATTCAGTACATCGATGCTCATAAAAGCGACCGGCTGAGTGTAGAAGGGCTACTCACCATTCACCGGCTGATGACCGACCAAACGCTCGACAGCCCTGACGAAGTCGGGGAGTTCCGCCAGAAAGACGATGTCCATGTGGTGGACGTAATCGATGGGGAGATTATTCACACGCCACCTGCCTTTACCAGTATCCCACTTTTCATCGACGAACTGTGCCGGTTTTTCAACGATGAAGCACCGGATTACTTTCTGCACCCGGTCGTTAAGGCCAGTATTATTCACTTCCTGATTGGCTATTTCCATCCATTCACTGATGGTAATGGCCGTACGGCGCGTGCGCTGTTCTATTGGTACATGCTGCGAAAAGGCTATTGGCTGACGGAGTACCTGTCAATTTCCAGGGTCATAAAGGAGTCGCGGGAGCAGTATTATCGGGCGTTTCAATACGCCGAACTAGACGAAAATGACCTGACTTATTTTGTGCTGTATCAGGTAAAGACGCTCAGTAAAGCCTACGATGAATTGACGAAATACCTGGCTCGCAAACAGGAAGAGAAGCAAGCGATACTGGCCCTGCAACGGAGCGAGAAACTCTCACCCCGACAGGCGCAAATCGTTGACTGGTTGCGCCATGAACCCAACGCCAGCCTGTCGGCAAAAGAAGTAGAGAATAGATTGGGTGTATCGAATCAGACGGCCCGCACCGATATTCAGGCGTTGCTAAAAGCGGGTTATTTAGACGAGCTGGTCATCAATCGGAAGGAGCGTAACTACATACGGGGACCGAAATTAATCGCGGGGAGTCAGTCCTGACTAAACATCGGGACTGACTCCTCGCGTGATTACGCACCAAAAAGCTGGCTCCACATAGCTTTGGCTTTCTCTTTGGCCTCTTCGATTTTGACGGTAGCTCCGGCCTTCAGTTCGTCAAGCTTTACCTGCGCGGCTTCGAGTTGCACTGCGGCTTCGGCTTTCATTTCGTCAAACTTATCTTCAGCTGCGTCGGAGAGCGTATCGGCTTTGGCGGCTGCGGCCGAGAACGTGGTTTCGGCCTGCGCCTGTAATTCGGCCAGGGCCTGGGCGGTGCTGGCTTTGGCGTCTTCGAAATGCTGGGTTGCACTCGCTTTCAGGCCGTCGATGTCGATATCCTTGCCAACTTCCTGCGCTTTGGCCACGAGCTGATCGCGGAGTTCGTCGAGCTGTGCAGCGGCCGTGTCGAGGTGCTGGCTGGCTTCGGCTTTGAACGATTCGAATTTTTGAGCGGCCGCGTCTTTGGCGTCCATCATCTGCTTTTCAGCGGTCTGTTTGGTGGTTTCCATTGTCGTGTCTGGGGGATTTGTACACCCGAAAAATGGTACAGGGTCCGGTGAAAAGCAAACCTGACTACAGGATCGGTTTCGGCTCAGGTTAACCGGCGAACGATCAGGCTGTTGACCAGGTCAAACAGGATGGGAGGCATGAGCGTACGCCAGTTTTCGATCTCGTCCAGCGTGCCGCCGTAGTTGATGTAGTAGTCGAGGTGGTACTTCTTCCATTCGCGCTCCACAAAGTCGGGAATACGGACAGCGGCAATCCAGCCGTCTTCTACTTCATCAAACCATTCCTCGTAATAGCTGTCGTCGGAGCCGTGAAAATTGAGCAGGTTTTCGCCGATCAGCACAAAGTACTTGATGCCTTCGCGGATCAGTGGTTCAATCACTTCCCGCTTCAGGTACATCACGTCGTTGTGGAGCGTGTCGTTCCACTCGCCAAACAGTTCGATGATCACAAACTGCCGGTCGTAGTTGGCGAAGAGAATTTTACAGTAGAGCGTTTCCGAGCCAATTTCATCCCAGAGCGGGTGAATGTAGTAGCCATAAATGTCGTGTTCGTACTGCTGCATGTTGTACTCCCGCTGGTGAAACGGAGAGCGGTCGTCATCAGCAGCTGAGTAGTATTTTTCCCAGCCGTAGAAGGGTTCGATATCCTGCATAAAAAGCGAAACCGACGGTAACGTGTGGTGATCGGTTTCACAGGAATAACGCACGGATTTGGCCGTTTGTTGACCCGGATTCGTAGTATGTTTACCCGATGAAGACAGTTCCAAAAACGATTTTGATCACGGGCGCATCGACGGGTATCGGCTACGGCGCGGCTCAGCAGTTTGCACAGCGGGGCTATACGGTCTTTGCCGGGGTGCGGACGCCCGCCGATGCCGACCGACTCCGTACGGAACTGGGGCCGAATGTAGAGCCGGTATTGCTTGACGTAACCGATGCGACGGCGGTCGATGCGGTGGCGCGGCAGCTTACCGACCGGCTGACTGGTAGCGGGCTGGGCGGCCTAATCAACAACGCCGGTATTGCCATCGGTGGCCCGTTGCAGGAGCAGCCCATCGATGTAATTCAGCACCATTTCGACGTCAACGTGCTGGGTGTTCTGCGGGTGACGCAGGCGTTTCTGCCGCTGCTGGGTGCTCGCGCCAACCATCCGGTTGCGCCCGGCCGGATTCAAATGATTAGTTCCGTCAACGGGCAGGTGGCCATTCCGTTTATGGGGGCTTACGTAGGATCGAAGCACGCGCTGGAGGGAATCTCGCACAGCCTGCGCCGGGAGTTGCAGCTGTTTGGGGTGAAGGTGGTAATCGTGGGGCCGGGGGCCGTCAAAACGCCGATCTGGAGCAAGGGGACCAATATTGAGCGGTACCGGGATAGCCTGTACTTTCCGGCTATGCAGTGGTTCGCCAGGCAGGTGAAGCAATCCGAGGCAAATGGGCTGTCGATTGAGTACCTGGGCGAGCGTCTTGTGCAGATTCACGAAACACCGCGCCCGCGGATTCGGTACGCGATTGTGCCAAAGCCGATCAGTGGCTGGTTTATTCCCTGCCTGCCGCACCGCTTATTCGACCGTATTATCGGCCAGTTGAGCGGGTTGCGGAAGGGCATAAATAAGTAAGTCGGTCGCTCGCGTTACACGACCGACCGACTTAGTATGTACTGAAGACTAGGCTTGCGAAGCCGCGTGCAGTTTGCCCGCCAGATCCTGCAATGCCGTTGCCAGCGCCTGCAATCGGGTAACCATGTCGCCCTCCGAGCCGACGTTTGCACTAAACGTCGTAACCTGACCGGCGAGGTCAGTCAGTAGCGGTTCCAGGTCCGATGGGGTAGCGTTTGGTTCGCTAATCGTTGCCCGCAGTGCGTTCAGCGATTGTGTCAGTTCGCCCGTATTGATACCCTCACCCAGCACATCGGCCCAGCGCGCCAGTACATCGGTAGCCGGTGCTGCATCGGAGGGAATCGCATCAAACGCCAGTGCCTGCATAGTATCATCGAGCAGGTCGGCAAATTCTTCAGGCGTAGTCATAAGAAAATGAGTTAAAGTTGACTGCTGACGTCGCGCAGCACCGTTACCAGTTGCTTGAGGTGACGTTCAACCGCCGGTTCGATAGTTGGTTCGTGCGATAATGACGCGGTGTGGCTTGCGATGCTCAGCAACAAGTGCCGGATCTGTTCTCCGTCGGGAGTTGGTTCTTTCAGCCTGTCGCGTAACGTACTCAGTTCGGCCAGGATACGCTCGGCACCTACGTCGCCACGAAGCGCGTTTAACCAGCCTTCGAGCAGCAGAATACCTCGCTCAGCGGTGATCGTTGTGGTTTTGCCCTGGCCAAAAGCGCCCAGTGTATCTGTGAGCATACGCTGCTCAAGTGTTGCTTGTCCTTCCATAGTGTAGAGAGTGAAAAAGTAGGGGTCTGGTGTTGACCAAATTAGATTGAACTGCCGAAATGCCGCAGGATTTTCGACAGGCTTTCGAGCTTACCCGTCCAGGTGCCTTCTGCGTTGGGTCCTTCGGCAGCAGTCTGCGTCTGGTCGGCCAGACTAAGCAGCAGGCTCTTGATGGTTGCTTCGTCAGGCTGCGAATCTTGCAAGGCGTCGCGCAGTTGACCGAGTTGCTCTTCCACTTGCCCAATGTTTGGGTCGCCCTGCAATGCCATGAGCCAGCCATCGATCAGGTTGACACCCTGCGCAGCTGACAGGTCGGTTGCTTTGCCACCCTGAAACAAGAGTAGCGTATCTTCGAGCATGCGCTCCTCCAGTATGTTCGATCCCATAATAGTGCGCCGTTGAACGCTGTTTTTCTACAAAGATAAACCGGCAGTTTGTTGGTTTGTTCAGTAGCAGATCGCTTTCGTGCCGTTTGCTACGATGGTCCAAGCCGTTATGTTTACGAATTAATTTACTGCATCAGCCTACCATGAAACTACCTGACCTCAGCCCGGAGATTCGCTACCAGTTTGCCCGCAGCGGTGGCGCGGGTGGCCAGAACGTCAACAAAGTAGCCACTAAAGCCGAACTCCGCTTCGATCTGGTTAACTCCTCATTGCTGAGCGATGAGCAGAAAGCCCGACTAACGCTGAAGCTGGCCAACAAATTAACCACCGAGGGCGAACTGGTGCTGACTCATCAGACGGAGCGCACCCAGCTTGCCAATCGGGAAAAGGTGACGGCCAAATTTTACCAGCTGCTCCAGAAAGCGTTTGAGACGCCCAAAGCCCGGCGCGCGACCAGACCCTCAAAGTCGGCCGTAGCCGAACGAATTGCCGACAAGAAGCGAAAAGGCGACGTCAAAGCCAACCGCCGACGCATCGACCCGGATTAAACCACGGGCCTTAGCTGAACAGGGTTGAGGCCTAGTGACCGAAAATAGTCCAGAACAGCATCCCGTTGCGCCAGCGTGTTTGCGCCATATCGACCAGATCGATTGTTGACGTATACGTTTCCGTCAGCACCGAACCACAACTCACCACCCTGATAAGCAGGATCTCCGCCAGTTATATTTGTGTGGCAAACTACGCCACGGGCAGCATAGGGATTTGGTGTTGCCTCCGGTATCAGTTTTAAGCCAGATTTATCAATAATCCACAAGTACTTTCCCTGCATCGGTGGGCTAGCACCGGTGATAAGTGGTGTGTCGACTACTGTTACACCGTTGACGCCAGATCGATTGACATCAACAATGTAATCAACAAAAATAATGGCCTCGCCGTTAAGCACTTTCCGGGCGAACTGCGTACGCTCGAAGGGTAAAACGGCCGGGCCTAATCGGGTTTACCACTCGTCAGGCAATTCGGTCATCGCTGCGCAAGTCGGACGTATCCCTTTTCTTTTGTCGCTTCCAGCAATTCAAGGCCAAACCGTTTCAGCGCATCAAGCGCGCTAATGCGTTGCAGTGGGCCAAAATCTGCTTCGGTCAGTTCGTTTTTGGTGGAAAGCAAATACGTTTGGCTGGAATTTGTGAAAAATGCTACAGTCGATTGACTGAAGAGCCGCTCTACTATCTGGCTATCAAGCACCATCTGCGTTTGTTTCAACGCCCGCTTTACTTTAGCCGGGCCAAGAATCGCATCCAGCTGCCAAATCTGCTGCGGTTTGCTCAGGTACTGCCCAGGTACAAAAATTACGGGTAGACCGTGCCAGACCACCACTTTCTGGCCCTTGGTTGCTTTCAACGGCTGCGGTCCATCGACTAATCCTTCCATCACCGCTTTGCGCTTTATAGGAGGTAAGGCATTAATCTGATCGATAAGGCGGGCTACTGACACGTCAATCATATTGTTCAGTAATAATCAGTTATACGCTATAAACGGAGAAACAGGACGTTGACGTTCACCTGAACGAGCATTACAACTCCTTAATCCGGATGTTGCGGAACCAGACTTTTTCGCGGGGATTGTGATTTTGCAGGGCGATTTTGCCTTTGGCGTGGGGGGTCGCGTAAGCCCAGTCTTTAAACTTGCTTTTGGCGACCATCGCCTTCCAATCGTCGGAGCCGTACTGGTAATCAGCTACTTTCTTGCCATTCAGGAAATGCTCGACGTGGTTGTTGTTGACAACGATCCGGCCTTTGTTCCAGTCGCCGGCGGGTTTGACGGCGTTGAGGTCGGCGGGGGGGATCATGTCGTAGTTGGCACCGGAAAGCTGCGTTGGCTTGAGTGGATAAATCTCCCCCTTGTCGTTGAGGTAGCCTTTGTCATCGATGATTTGAAACTCCGGCCCCGACATATAGGTCGAGCGCAGATCGGGGGTTTCGATGACCTTGTACACAATACCGCTGTTGCTGCCTTTCGGAATTTTGAACTCGAATTCCAGATCGAAATTTTCGTACTCTTTATCCGTCACGAGGTCGCCACCGGTACCGTCGGGGACAAGGGTGCCGTCTTCGATGTTCCAGCCAACGACTTTATCTTTTTGATAGCTGTGCCAGCCGCTGATCATTTTGCCGTCGAATAGCGACGTCCATTTGTCTTTGGTTGCGAAGGCGGTTGTTAGCAGAGCGATACCGAGTAGGGCAGCGGTAACGTGAGTCGTTTTCATAGCGGTTCAGTGGTTTGTAAGCGGCTAAATGTACAGAAAAAGCATGAGGTGATGCTAGGTTACCCCAACACCACCCCACTACGTACTGATTATGCGCTGCAAACTAGCTGGCCATGTCGCGGGCTGCCTGCGGATCGTTGTACGTCCGGTCCAGCCCATCCGTTGATTTCTCGTCGGAGCGGTCGCTGCCGGAAATCATGTCCTGCGCCTGCACCGAACTTTCGTCCATCATCTCGCGGGGCATAGCACGGGTTTCGCGGGCTTCTTCGGGCCGTTCGCCGGACTGGTACTCGTCGTTGTCTTTCGCGTTGACGTCGTACGGATGCGCCGAGTCGCCGGTGTCCGGCTGCTCATCGTCAGGCCCGGCACTCATGCCTTCGTATTGTGTACCGGGAACGGCATTACCGGATGTGTATACCCGATTGCGCTGTTGAAAGCCGATCTCGTGCGACCGGTCGGGCTGCGTGGGTTCCTGAATTTCGGGTGTTTCCGGCTTCGGTGTACCGGGCAGTTCCGGAATTTCGGGACCGGGCGACGGGGGTGTCGGTGGAATTGGCTGCGACGGCTCGGTCGGTGTTACGGGGCCAGGCGTACCGGGCGTTGCTGGAATCATGTCACCGTGCACCACGAACGTGCTGGTCGGTTTCCGGTTGCTAGCGTCTTCCGATGGCAGGCCCGTATTGGTATCATCGCCCGCATCGGGATTGCCGGTGATTTCAGCTTCAGCTGCCGGATCGTTGGGTACGTTTTCCAGCACGATACCTTCCCCCGCGTCGTCGGCTTTGATACCGGCGTCCGCATTTTCGTAAGTCAGGCCATTGTTCTGGTCGCCGTTGAAGGCCCGCTCGTCGTCGTCGCTGTAGCGGTTGCTGAGTTGATCGTCGGCCACGTCGTCGTCGGTATCGCCGAACGCAGTCAGCTTACCATCGACGAGTTTGACCATATTTGTTTCTGCCTGATCGGCACCGAATTTGGTGGCTGCGTTTTCGCTCGACACCATATCGGCCTGTTGTGCGCCGTCGCTGAGTGATGAATTTTCCATGATTAACTGGGTTTAATCTTGACTATCAAAACCCGCTGGTACGGAAAAGGTTTTGCCGGATTCGTCAGCGGAGTGCGTCGAACAGGATTTCGGCCGGGTGCTGGGCGCGCCGGTGCGTGCCGTCCTTGATCTGATGGCGGCAACTGGTGCCAGCGGCCGAAATAATGACGTCGTCGGCTAACTGGCGAACGGTTGGAAACAGGACGAGTTCGCCAATCTGCATCGACAGGTCGTAGTGTTCGGCTTCGTAACCAAACGACCCCGCCATGCCGCAGCAGCCCGACGGAATCAGTTGCACGGCGTAGTTTTTGGGTAACGACAACGCTTTCTTCACCGGTACCATGCTCGACAGCGCTTTTTGATGGCAGTGGCCGTGTACGCGTACCTGCCGGGCGTCGGTCGTAAACGCGTCGTGACTGATGCGACCGGCCTCCATTTCGCGGGCAACCCATTCCTCAAACAGAAACGTGTTTTTGGCGATATGCTGCGCGGCTGCTTTCAGGTCGGCCGGGACCAGATCGGGGTATTCGTCGCGGAAGGTTAGGATCGCCGACGGTTCCAGGCCGATCAGCGGGGTGTCGTCGGTGACGAGGTCCTTCAACCGGGTAACATTGCGAATGGCCAGCCGCTTAGCTTCGTCGACTAATCCTTTCGACAGGTAGGTTCGACCGCTTTCATCGTGTTCAGGGACAACAACCGTGTACCCCAGCCGCTCGAGCAACTGAATGGCTTTCTGCCCTACTTCGACGTCATTGACATTGGTAAACTCATCGGCGAAAAACAGGACGGAATTTGGTTTTGGGTAGTCAGTATTCAGTTTTCGATTCTCGGTGGGGCGATTTCTGAACCACTGTCGTAACGTGGTTTTAGCCAGACCGGGCATGGTACGGTCGGGGTGGAAACCGACGGCGCGGTTGGCCAGTCGGCGCAGGGTAGGGGAGTCGTAAATAGCGTTGTAGGCCCACGGTAGTTTGCTGGCCAGGTTCATCAGGCGCGTGAAATTGCCGACCAGTCGCGCCCGTAGTGGTACGCCCGATTCGCGGTATTGCTGCTGGGTAAATTCGGCTTTCATGCGGGTCATGTCGACGCTGCTGGGGCACTCGGCCTTGCAAGCTTTGCACGACAGGCACAGATCGAGCACGTCTTTCACGGCAGCATAATCATCGGCCGAAGGCTGCTGCTGATTTGTGTAAAAATGCCGCAGGATATTGGCGCGGGCGCGGGTGGTGTCGTGCTCGCGCCGGGTGGCCATGTAGCTGGGGCACATGGTGCCGCCCGAAATTTCCGTTTTGCGGCAGTCGCCGGAGCCGGAGCATTTTTCGGCCAGTTCGAGCAAGCCACCGTCACGCGAAAAGTCGAATACGGTCTGGGGCTGCGGTATCTCGACGTCAGCTTCCGACCGCAGGTGTTCGTTCATCGGTGGGGTGTCGACTACCTTGCCGGGGTTGAACGTGTTGTGCGGGTCCCAGAGGGCTTTGACGGCCTTGCAGAGTTCGTAGTTTTCGGGGCCGAGCATAAACGCGATGCACTCGCCCCGCAGCCGCCCGTCGCCGTGCTCACCCGACAGCGACCCGCCATATTTTTTGACCAGCTGCGCCGTGTCCATCAGCAACGCCCGGAACGTGTCGCGCCCCGCCGACGATTTCAGGTCGATCAGCGGCAGCACGTGGATTTCACCCGCGCCGGCATGGGCCGAATATTCGAGTTTCAGGCCGTGCTGTTCCCACGCCATCCGGTCCAGTTCGTCGATGTAATCGGGCAGGTCGTATACGTCGACGGCGGTATCTTCAATGACGTTGGCGGGTTTGGCTTTGCCGGGGATGTTGTACATGATGCTCAGCCCCGCCTTGCGCAGTGCCCACGGCTTTTTGGTTTCGTCATCGAACAGCACCGGGTACGCATAGCCGAGATTCCGGTCGCGCAGGGCCTGCACGAAAGCCGCGCTTTTCTGCCGGACACCCTCGGCGGTATCATCGAAAAATTCGACCATCAGAATCGCCTTCGGATCACCCTCGACGAACTGTCGATTTTTGGTCTGCTCGATGTTGGTTTTGGTTAGTTGCAGAATGTAATCGTCGACCAGTTCGGAAGCCGCACACCGATGGTCGAGCGCGATCAGATTGGCTTCGAGTGATTGGCGGATTGTCGTGAAATGGGCGCAGACCAGCGCTGTTTGGTTCGGCGGCAGCGGTATCAGATTCAGCCGGGCTTCCGTGATGAAGCAGAGCGTGCCTTCTGAACCGGCAATCAGCCGGGCGAAGTTGAAGGTGGCGGATGGTGAATCATCGTTCCAGCAATCGAGCAGGGCATCCAGTGCATAACCCGTGTTGCGCCGGGTGACTGTCGGCTTCGGGTAGCCGTCGCGGATGTGCTGCCGGACGGCGGGGTCGGTCAGCCAGTCGCGGAACTGCGTGTAGAGTCGCTGTTCGAGCGGACTGACCACGGTTTCGCCCCGGCATTTGGCGTCGAACTGCGTGCGGGTCAGCGGACCGAACGTTACCTCGGCCCCGTCGCTCAGTACGACTTTTACGTCGAGCAGATTGTCGCGGGTGGTGCCCCAGATGATCGAGTGTAGCCCGCAGGAGTTGTTGCCAATCATGCCGCCGATCATGGCCCGGCTGGCGGTGCTGGTTTCGGGGCCAAACAGCAGGCCGTGTGGCTTCAGAAAGGCGTTCAGATCGTCGCGGATCACGCCCGGCTGCACCCGTACCCATTGCCCGGCCGCGTCGATCTCCAGAATCTGCCCGAAGTGTTTCGAAATGTCAACCACGATACCGCTGCCCACCACCTGCCCCGCCAGCGACGTACCGGCGGCCCGTGGAATCAGCCCCAGTTTGTGCTGCTGAGCGAAGCGCAGGAGCCGCTTGATGTCGGCGACTGATTTGGGCAGGGCCACGGCAATCGGCATTTCCTGATAGACCGATGCGTCGGTTGCGTACAACAGCCGCTGGGCCGTGTGCTGGGGCGACTGGTCGTAATACAGGTCGCTTTCAAACGACGGCAACAGGCTGGCAAACGGAACCGGATTGGGTAAGCGAGACATGGGCAGCGGGGTCAAGTCAATACGTAAAGATACGAAAACCCCGCCCCGGCGATAAACGGCCGAAGCGGGGTTTTCAGATCAGTATACACTGGCTGTTACCAGCGACCACCACCGTAGAAACGCGGACGATGGGCGTAGTAGCCGCCACCCCAGCCCCACGGCCGGGCAACAACCACCGGTGGGCGTTGCACGATCACGGCGGGCGGGGGTGTTACAACCACTACACGCGGCTGATTCGGGTAAACGACGGCTGGCCCGTTGCCGTAATACCCCCCGTTGTTGTAGTAGCCACCCTGATTCGGATACCCGCCATTGGGATACCCATTGTTCGGGTTGTAGCCGTTGTTGTAGCCATAGCCCTGCCCCTGGTTGTAGTAGCCGTTGGTGCGGCCGTTACAGCCACCGCCATTGCCGTACCCCTGGTTATAGTAACCCCCATTCGCAGTACCATAGGGGCCATATCCCTGCGCCCGTGTAATCAGGTTTGGAACGAAGGCCAGCAGCACAGCCAGCAAACCCGCTTTATAAATCGAATTGACTCGTGACGTTTTCATGGCAAAATCGGTGTTTTTTAATCAACTACACCGATTAGACAGACCCTGTCAGCGCACGTTTAACAAGCCGGATTAAGCGTCAATTAAACGTGTGCGCTTTTAGTCTTAGTGGTGTCAGGTCGGGGACCTGACACGTTTCCGGGCGAAGCGGGGTGCTGACACCACTGCATTACTTGACCTGCTTAGTTGATCGATACCGAGCCGACGCTGGCCGAAATGTCGACCGGGATACCACCGCCGTTTAGTTTGCCCCGCACGCGGTCTTTCTGAATGTCGCCGTCGAAGCCGCGCAGGCTGGGCAGATTCACCCGGTTACCGCTGAGGTTCAGCGTCAGGCCCTTGTTCAGGGGCATCTTTACGTTTACGCTGCCGACGCTGGTGCTGAGTTTGACGTACTTGCCCAGCTCGGTCAGGCTGACGTCGATTGATCCTGCGCTGGTGTTGGCGTCGATGCTGCCCGCAATATCCGACAGCCGGACCGAACCGCCCGATGTGCTGGCGACAATGTCACCGTCGAGGTGGTTGCCCCGTACGCTGCCACCACTGGTCTGCGCGTCGATATCGCCCTTCAGATCATCCAGATTGATGCTGCCGCCCGACGTGTGCAGCCGCATTTTGCCCGACGAAGCGCGCGCATCGATCGAACCACCCGACGTTTGCAGATCCAGTCCGCCGTCGCGCTCCGTTTGCTGGCAGCGGTCCATGTGGATACTGCCACCCGAGGTCTGCCCCGACAGACTTCCCTGAACGTCGTCGACGTTCAGACTGCCACCGCTGGTACGGAATCGTTGATTACCGGTAAGCGCCGTCAGGTGAATGCTACCGCCCGACGTGCGTAGATCCGACGAGACACGGCGTGGCGTGTGAAACACGAAACTGATGCTTAGCGACCGCTTCCAGTCGTTGTTGTTACTGCGCCGTTTGGCGGTTGCGACCAGCGTACTGCCTTCCTGAGCAATGGTAATGTCGTAGTCTTTCAGTCGCTCTTCGATCTCGGCTTTGTCGACATTATCACGTCCGTTCCAGTTATTGGGCCGTACAAACATCTCGACTTTCGCGCCCGATCCGGAGCCACCTTCGACGGTCAGGCTACCACCCGACGTCTCGGCTTTTACATTGCTGATGTTCCCAGAAAACGTTTTGGTCTGGTAGGGTGTGTCGCGTCCGTCCTGAACCCGGTTGTCAGGGGCAAAGGCGGTCAGCGAAAGGACACCGGCAGTAAACAGCGTCAGGAAAAAGGGGTTGCGTGTCATGGCGTTGATTGGTTTCATGGCTAATGGATGCACTGTCTGGTCGAAACGTTGCGTGGTTGCTGTATAAATGTGGGAAAGTTTGTTTCGTCCCGTATAACGGCTTGGTGTCAATATGTATGCTACACTAAGATAGTTGCTGAAAATCAGTGAATTGCGTAATTTTTATTCGCTTACTTCCTCCGTTTACGTACAGTGACTGTTTGTCAGCGGACAGGGCAGTGCAGTACGGGTGACTGCCGAACGTAGTTGTTTTGAAAGTTGCTAAAAGAGTATTTGATTTTACTTTTTATATACGAATCGCTGTAATTTTTTCAAAAAAGGGTATCACAAACGTAGACTTACTAAATCTGTTTTCTTTCTAGTATACGTATATACATTTAAAGTAGATACACGAAAATCTATGAAGACGTTTATGTACAGTAACGCGATGATTGAGGCAGCAAACGAGCATCCTCAGCGCATTATGAACAACTGGATACAATCCGTTGACGAATTTTACAGAGCATTCGATCAGCTTGCTACGCATGCCGCCCGGTTTGTGGCCAATAGTACGGCCGGGGGTTATATGGGTCAGTGCCCCAAAGGACAGGTTTTTCAATTGCTGGCAACGATGAAGCGGGAGCTTGCTCGTTTGCTCGACGATATGGATCAGTCGTCAGGTCTGGCCAATCTGGCGGCCCACACGACACTGATTCGGGCACTGGTTTCCCAGGCCGCAATAACCATTCAGCTGATTAACTGGTCGGCTTCGTAAACGACTTACAGCCACTTGGCTACAGCCAGCCCGGAACGGGCAGATTCCGGGCAGGCTGTGTTTGAGGGTAAGCGGTTCAGGGCTTTTTCAGCAGTGTCTCAAGGGTATACACGTCTCCATTTCTGACGACGGTTGTGACGTTCCAGGCGTCGCGGATGTTGGCGAGGGGATCACCGTCGACGATGACCAGATCGGCCAGTTTGCCCGCTTCGAGCGAACCCAGATCCTGACTGACACCCACGGCTTCGGCGGCCCAGAGCGTTGCCGAGCGCAGGGCTTCGTAGGGTGTCAGACCGGCATCGACAAACACCTGCAATTCTGTGTGCAGGCTCATGCCGTAGGGCACAAACGGGCTGTCGGTACCCGTCGTGACGTGGGCGCCCGCCCCGATCAGAGCTTTGATGGTTTTTTGCAGGTTGCCAAAGTTGCTGATATACCCCGGATTGATTTTCGTGACCTGGGCAGCCCCGGCCTGTAGGGCATTGGTGAAGCTTTCGGAGTAAAACGCTTTGTACTGTTTGTTCTCGAAAAAGTTGGGATCGCGCCCGGCCAGTACGTAGAAACCGCCCTGTAGCGAGGCCGTGGGCGTGATGTTCATGCCCGATTTGGCAATGAGCTGAATAACATCCTGATACGTCCGGTTCATAGCCGAAATCTTGGGTGAATACCCCCGCCGACTCGTACCGCCAATGTGCTCTACGGCGTCGACTTCGTAGCGCATGGCCGGGTAAATTTCGTGCGACGATACGGGCATGCCGTGGGCGTGGGCGAACGTCGTGATGCGCTGTTGCAGGTTGTCGGGCATACGGACGTAGGTTTTTATCAGGTCGAAGCCCAGCCGCACGGATCGGTTCAGTTCGCGGTCGAGTTGCTCACTGGAATTAATGCTGGTAGCGAGCCCGTAGTAAATGCGGGTACCGTCGGTGAGGCCACCGGTGAAAAACTGACGCGGCCCGGCCCGGCGGTTGGTGGCCCACGCTTCCTTGCGTTCCAGCGCGTCGTAGGGGTCAGCACCGGGTTCGCGTACCGACGTGATGCCGTACGACAGCCATAGCCGCCCCTGCTGCTCGCCCGACATCGCGCTCTGGTGCGAGTGCATTTCAAACAAACCGGGTATCACGGTTCGGGTCGACGCGTCGATGACGGTTCCCGGTCGGTTGGGCTGATGTGGTTCGATGGCGCGGATGCGGTTGCCGTCGATCAGAATATCGACGTTGGTACGGTACGTCGCCGAACGACCGTCGAACAGTCGACCGGCATGAACGACCAGCGAACCGGTGGGTTTGGCGGGTTGCCACATGAACGTCATCGGGATGGTTTCGGTCCGGTTGTCGGCCAGATACACCTGCCGGAGCGTGTCGGTGGCCAGGTAAAGCAGGCTCTGCGAATCGCCCGACCAGGTAGGCGAGTCGGCCAGTTCGGTCGTTAGCTGTCGGGGCTTGCCGGTGATGGTGCCGGTTTTGTCTGTGGGCGTAATCCAGAGCAGGCCGTCCTGTATATAGGCCATCCAGTTGCCATCGGGCGACCAGACCGGCCCATTTTTGCCCCGCGTACCCAGCGAATGCTCGGGCGTGGGTGATACGTACCGGTCAGTAGACCCATCGGCGGCCCCGTCGACGCTGACGAGCGTAATCTCGCTGACGCCTTCGCGGTAGCGCGACGAGTACACGTCCAGCGCCGACAGGGCCAGGGTCCGGCCGTCGGGCGACCAGCTGGGCTGACTCGGTACGAATACCGACTCGTGCTGTTTGTCGGTCTTACCCGTCGAGACGTCGACGGTGTGCAGGGTGCCCCGGCCCCACATATTGCGGGGATCGCCCTGGTAGAACGCGATTCGTTTGCCATCGGGCGACCAGCTGGGAAAGTTGATGTCGTCGGGTAAGTCGACCAGCCGCTGATCCTGCCCCGTTTTCAGATCACGCACCCACAAATCCATATTGCCCTGCCGGTCGGACGTAAATGCCAGCTGTGACCCGTCGGGAGACCAGACCGGGTCGGCTTCGAGGTAGGCGTCGCTGGTCAGGGGTTGGGGAGTGGGGTTGCCTTTCGTCAGCCGCCACAGATCGCCGAGGGCCGCGAATACGATCTGCTTCCCGTCGGGCGAGAGGGTCGGGCCTTTGATGCCTTTGACGGCGCGGGGTGCGGTCGAGCTGAAGTCGTAGGTTTTGCGTTTATAGGGTGTCCGGCCCAGCACGACCGTCGCCTGAAACGGAATGACCGTCGCGCCGGATTGACCCAGTTTCTGTCGCTTTAGCCGTCCATCGGCGGTGTAGAGATACTCGGTAGCTGAAAACCAGGTGGCCCGAAACGGAAACACATCTTCGGCCGGGGTCGATACGGCAACCGGTTTGGGGCTGTCGATAGCCACCGCAAACAGGCCACTTTGGTCTTTCGTCAGCGCGTTGTACAAAATCTGTCTGCCGTCGGGCGAAAAGGCCGGAGCCGCCAGTTTAGCCGTTGTGCCGTAGACAAGTTTTTCCTGTCCGTCGGCTGTCAGGCGGTACAGGCCGGGCGCGTCGGGGCGTTCCGATACGAACGCGATCTGCTTGCTATCGGGTGAAACAGCGGGGTTGTAGTCGTTGGCCCCGTTCTTCGTCAGTTGGGTCAGCGTGCCGTCGGCGAGGGTCAATCGCCAGATGTCGTAGTTGCCGCCCCGGTCCGACGAAAATACGACTGACTTTCCATCGGGCGACCACTGCGGTTCGCGGTCGTCGTACACACCCGTCGTCAGTTGCTTGCGCCCGTTGCCGCTTTTGTCGACAAGCCAGAGGTGATAGCGGCCATCCCAGAACGCGTGAAAGACCACCTGTCTGCCATCGGGCGACCAGGCCGGTTGCCGACAGTCGCCGAGGGCGTCGGTGATGGGCCGGGCCGCACCACCCCGGCTGGGTATCAGCCAGATCGTGCCCTGCAAGTCGGTGGCGATGGTCTGACCGTCGGGCGAGAGGGCTGCGGCCATGTTGGTCCCTTCCGTAACCGTCACCCGCAGGGAGTCGGCTGTAGCGGCCCGGCTGACCGGACCGGTCGATAGCAGCAGAACCAGTACACTGAGCAGGAGGCCGTATGGAGCCAGGCAAACGAGCGGGCGATTCATGGGTGATGTGCGTTAGTCGTTGAGGAGCAGGCCGATAGGCAGCGTGACTAATCAAAAGTAAAAACCGGGCCGGTCGAAGCAATGAAAAACAGAGTTTCTGGTGAAAATAAATTTGGATAATAGTTTATATGATAGAATTATATTTTACTATTTATGGTAAAAGTATGATAATATTCTAAAATATATGAATTGGTAGAATATTGTGTGGTCGGTGTCTTGACAGGCAAGTCATTCGGGATTAAGTTTGGATTAAACCAATCGGGCATCACCGTCACGCCCATCGCCACCTGTTTTTTCAGTATCTGATCCACGAGCCCAAAACGGGGGTCGTCGGGCATCGCCTTGCCTGTTCACGGGCTGGCCGGTGCTGATTGTTTACCGCTTCGCGTACCAAATCAGTTTTTGTCTAACCTGAATTCAGTCCATGATGAACCGTTTACTGCTTGCTATGCTGGTGTTTGCGTTGGCCGTCCCGACTACGGGCTGGGCGCAGGGCCGAACCATTAAGGGCGTGGTCACGTCCGGTGAAGACAATGCCGCCCTGCCGGGGGTAAACGTGGTGATTAAGGGCACACAGACCGGGGCCTCGACCAACGCCGAAGGGGTGTATACGATTACGATACCGGCTGGTCAGCTGCGCAACGGCGCGCTGGTCTTTTCGTTTATCGGTATGAAACCGCAGGAGGTGCCGATGGGTAATCAGAGCACCATCAACGTTAAGCTGCAACGCGACGAAACCTCGCTGGATGAGGTGATTGTCAGTGCGCTGGGCTTCAAGGAAAACGCGGATAAGCTGGGCGCAACGGCCTCGAAGATCGATGCTAAAGACATCGTGCGGTCGGGCGAAACGGGCGTCATCAACGGCATGGCCGGGAAAGCGGCCGGGGTGCTTATCACGCGCTCGGCGGGCGACCCCGGCGCGGGGTCGTACATTCAGATTCGCGGGCAGAACACCATCACCGGCTCGACGCAGCCGCTGGTGATTGTCGACGGTATTCCGATCAGTAACTCGACGCTGGGCGATGCGGCTGCGGGCGTAACGCAACAGTCGCGGCTGAACGACATCAATCCCGATGACATTGCGTCGATGCAGATTCTGAAAGGCGCATCGGCAGCGGCTCTGTGGGGGTCGCGGGCGGCCAACGGTGTCATCGTAATCACGACCAAGAAAGGGAATAACGCCGACAAGGTTAATATCTCGTACAGTTCAACGGTGTCGTTCGACAAAGCCAACCGGCTGCACCCGCTGCAAACGGCCTACGGACAGGGATCGGGGGGTGTCTACAGCCCGACGAGCGCCTTTTCGTGGGGCGATAAGATTGCCGCACGATCTGGTGGCGACGATGTCGTGAACACCGCCGGGCAACGGTTTGAAGCCTACAACGGGCAGGTGATTTACCCGATCATCACCAAAAATTCGCAGGCTACCTACAACGATGCCCGGCTGGCTGAGGTGTTCCGCACCGGTACGTATATCGACAACAACCTGGCGATCAGCGGGGGCGGTGAAAAAGGAACGTTCTACCTGAGCATCGGCGATCTGCGGCAGAAGGGCATCATCAACGGGCAGAGCGATTACAAACGCAGCACGGTCCGGTTCAACTCCGAACGGCGATTCAACAACATCATCAAAGCCACGACCAACGCCACCTACGCCCGCGTAACGTCCAACCGGATTCAGCGCAGCAACAGCGTCAACGGCCTGTATATCGGGATGCTGCGCAGCCCGGCGGATTTCGAGAGTGCGCCCTACATCGGCAACTACTACGCGTCGCCGACGGCGAGTGCGATTCCCAACCGGCAGCGGTCGTACCGGAACTACCTCGGCGCGTCGGCCAACCCGATCTACAACGACCCCCTCTGGGCCATCAATCAGCTCACCAACTTCTCGGAAGTCGACCGGTTTATTCTCAGCTCGGAATTGCTGATTACCCCCGGTTCGTGGTTCGACATTACGGCGCGGGCCGGTATCGACGCCAACACCGACCACCGCATCACGAACTACCCCGTCAACTCGGCCATCAACAGCGGGCTGGGATCGTTCGAGGAAGCTATTTACAAGGAATCGGAGATGAACGCCGACCTGATTGGCCGGGCTTTCAGGGATTTCGGCAAAAATATCACCAGTACGCTGATCGTCGGGTTCAATATCAACGACCGGAAATACCTGAACCTCGGCGGTACGATGAACACGTTTATCATTGCCGATGCGCCACCCAATTTCGGCAACTCGCTGTCGGCCAACGACCAGCCGTACCGCACGACGACGCACCGGCGCATGGCCCGGCTGTACTCGACGCTGAACGTGGGCTTTTACAACCAGCTGTTCGTCAACGCGTCGCTGGCGGGGGAGTCCGGTTCGACCTTCGGCAGTCAGACCCAGTCGACGTTTTACTACCCCTCGGCCGACGTCGCCTGGCAATTCACGCAGCTACCGGTTTTTCGCGACAATCCGGTGCTGTCGTTCGGTAAACTGCGGGCGTCGTATGGCGTGGTGGGCGTGCAGCCCGACGCGTACCGCAACACGACGACCTACGTCAACGCGTCGTACAGCAGCTGGGCCAGTACGCTCAGCGGGGCGGGTTACGGCAACGGGGCCTACGTGCGCAGCAGCCGACAGGGCGACCCGTTTCTCCGGCCCGAACGCAAAACCGAGTACGAACTGGGGGCCGATCTGCGCTTCCTGAACAACAAACTGACGACCGGCTTCACCTATTACCGCAATGAAATCAACGACCTGCTGCTCGACGTCGCCACCGCCGGGTCGACGGGGTACACCTCGAAATACACTAACGCCGGGTCGATGATGAACAAAGGCTGGGAACTGGATCTGAGTTATAACCTGCTGCAAACCAAAGATTTCAACTGGACGGTGTCGGGCAACCTGAGTCGCAACATCAACACCGTAACCAACCTGGCCGGTACCGACATCATCACGCTCGGTGGGTTCAGCAGCACGGCCTCGACGGTGGCGCGGGTGGGTTACGCCATGTCGTCGCTCTACGGCGGCACGTACATGCGCAACGACGACGGCTCGCTGACGCTCAACGCCAACGGCTTCCCGCAGGTAGCCTCGTCGTTTGGGGTGATTGGCAATCCAAACCCCAAATACCGGGGCGGGTTCGGTACGAGCCTGTCGTACAAAAAACTGTCGCTCAACGTGCTGTTCGAGACCTTTCAGGGGGGCGATTTCTACACCGGTACGCAGGGCGTGCTGACCTACTTCGGCACCCATGCCGATGTGGGTAACGAAGTGACGCTGACGCAGCCGCTGAAAAACTATGCGGGGCAAACCGTTGCGGCCGGCACGACGGTGCGCGGAGCCATCAAAGACTTCGGGGCCGGGCCGGTGCTGCTCGATCAGTCGTACTACACGTCTATCGGGGGCGGGTTCAGCACGCTCGTGGAACAGTTTATTCAGGATGGCAGCTGGACCCGCCTGCGCGAACTGTCGCTGGGCTACAGCTTCTCGTCGCCCGGTTTCCGCCAGAAAACCAAACTCCAGTCGATCGATTTCACCGTGACGGGCCGCAACCCGATTCTGTGGACGAAGATTGCGGGTATCGATCCGGAAACGGCGCTGAACGGAGCCAGCAACTCACGGGGGCAGGATTACTTCAACAGCCCCAACACGAAATCGCTGGTGTTTAGCCTGAAAATCAACTACTAATCCACCCCGCTAATCGCCATGAAACGACTATATACAACGGGATTCAGTTTGCTGTTCAGCCTGTGGGTATCGTCCTGCACATCCATTGTCGACAACCTCAACATCGACCCCAACAACCCGACCGGCTCGACCGCCAGTCTGTTGCTGACGGGTACCGAAATCGCCAATATGGCCACGCAGGAAGGGATGGCCAGCCGCCTGACGACCATCTGGGACGGCTACCTGACCGGAGCCGACCGGCAGTGGCTCGATTACGCCAACTACAACGTGTCGGCCGGGATTTACGACACCGACTGGAACCTCGTCTTTGCGGGAGTCAACGCCAACGCGCTGCTGACCATCGATCAGGCCAACGCGCTGGGTAACCGGAAAATGGCGGCTATCGCCAAGATCCTGCGGGCCAACGCGCTGGCGACCGGCACCGAACTCTGGGGCGACATTCCGTTCGATCAGGCGGGGAACAACGCGCTGTACCCGAACCCGGCCTTCGAGCCGCAGGCGACCGTCTACACCAAACTGCTGGCCCTGCTCGACGATGCCATTGCTGATCTCAATTCGGGCCTGGGCACCGTTTCGACGGAGGATATTCACTTCGGGGGCGACGCGACGAAATGGAAGCAGGTCGCCTACACGCTCAAAGCCCGGTTGCTGACCGATACGAAGCAGTACGACGCGGCTTACACAGCTGCCATGACGGGTGTTAGCACCTACGCCAACTCGCTCTACGCGCCCCACGGCACCACGGCCAACGTCAACCAGAATCAGTTCTACACCTTCCTGACCATTCAGCGGACGGGCGACATCTACGCGGTGGGGGCTTATAACGTGGGGCTGCTCAACCCGACCAGTGCGCGCTACCGGGGCAACAGCAAAACCGTCGAGACGGCGCGCTACCGGTTCTATTACCTGGAAAATGGGGTAAATACGCCGGGTAAGATTGAGCCGAATACGTCGAGTTCGGCGACGGCGAGTGGCTTCTTTGCGCAGGCCGCCAGTTTCCCGCTCGTAACCTACCAGGAGAACATCCTGACACTGGCGGAAATGGCCCTGCGCAGCGGCAAAGGCTTCGCGACGGCACTTGGGCATCTGAATACTTACCGGGCGTTTCTAAACGGGGGCGGCTATGTCAGTTCGACGTATCTGACGGCGGGGACTTACAAATACGACCCGTACGTTGCCGCTGATTTTGCCGCCGGGGGCATCGAAAACGCCGACGGCCTGACAGCCGACAATGCCTTGCTGCGCGAGATTTTGCAGGAACGGTACGTGTCGTTCTACGGGCAGCACATCGGCTGGGACGACGAGCGCCGGACGCGCAGTGAAGCGGTGGGTATCAAGCTGACGCCCAACACCGGGTCACAGTTGCCGTGGCGGTTTAT
Source organism: uncultured Spirosoma sp. (assembly GCA_964581865.1). Taxonomy (GTDB): domain Bacteria; phylum Bacteroidota; class Bacteroidia; order Cytophagales; family Spirosomataceae; genus Spirosoma. The sequence continues at coordinate 97,738 of CAZOQC010000011.1, read as the reverse complement.
CTATTCGCAGAACGAGCTGAACTCGAACGCCAGCGCCCCCAAGCCGTTCCCCGTCACGTTTGATACCCCGGCGATTTACAAGTAACGAAGGGTTATTTAACACAGAGGCACGGAGATAAACACAGAGAGCACAGGGTTAAAATTCTGTTTGCTCCGTGTCTACCTCCGTGCCTCTGTGTTTCAAAAATTACCGGCCACCCCGGCCACCGCCGTGGAAGCCACCGCCCCCGCCGAAGGAGCGCGTACCACCCCCGAAGCTGCTGCCGCCAAACGGCCGGCCGCTGAAGCCCCCGCTAAGGGTACGTCCGCCGAAGCTGCCGTTGTTCATTCGGCCCATCGGTGCCGATACGCGTCCATTGGGGCTTACGTTGCCTGATGAGTAGGTGCGCCCCCCATTGCCGAGCCAGTTTGGACGGCCACCAATCATACCGACGGTGGGTGTAAATGCCCGGTGAGCCGCCGACATAAACCCGGAATTGCTCGGCGACCAATACTGGTGAAAACCGACGTTGCGCGTGTAGTATGCGTTGAAGCGGTTATACAGGTGCGGGTAGTAGCCGTAGCCCCGGTTAAAGAACCAGTTTGAAAAGCCGATCGATGGCAGACCAAACACAACCATATTGCCACCCAGCCCGTAATAAAAACCGGTGCCGTAGCCGAAGGCCGATGGATACCACAGCGGGGAGCCGTACCAGTAAGGGTAGCCAAACCAGTACGAATACGGATTCTGGTTGTAAGCCGACATGCTGGCCCAGGCCGGGTTTGGATTGATACCGTTGCTACTGTAGCCGTTGGCCTGTGCATACGCCTGACCGGCCTGCTGCAACTCCTGCTGCGCCTGCGGATCCTGATTCAACTCACGCTGGTACGCGGCCAGTTCCTGTTTGTTTTGTGCATCCTGATTGTCGTGCATCGTAGCCAGTTGCTGCGTGATCCCGTCCGGGTCGGCCTGGTACGACTGACCCAGCTGTGCTGTCTGCTCGGGTTGACTTGTCAGCATCGACAGTACATCAGGCAGGTTCATCAACTGACGAAACGCAGCCTGTGTCGGTGCATCGAGCGGAGCCAGCAACGCAGCAAACGACTGGTCGGCCTGCTGGTTAAGGTTGTCGGCCTGCACCAGATCGGCGTTGTGGTGCCGGTACAGTTTCCAGGCCGTTTCCTGCAAGTCGGCGGGCAGCGTTTTCGTGATCGTCTGCACCGTTGCTTTGTCCGAACCGGCGGGCAGGGTTGCCAGCGTGTGCAGTAAATCAGGGAAGCGGGCCATGTCGTAAAACCAGCCCTGTTTGGTTTGGCCAAACGGCTGAATCAACGCGGTAAATGCTTGCTGTGTCTGGGCCTGCTGATTGGCAAGCCGGGCCAGCACCTGCGGTTGCTGACTGACAAGCAGAATCGACTGCCGCACATCGTCGCGGTACGACGCCACGGCCGATTGCAGGCTTTTCGGATCGGTATCGGCCACGACGGGCGATGCCTGATTGCCGGGCATGGTTTGGGCCGTTGTCGACAGGGGGTGTGCGAACAGGAGTCCCAGCCCCAGTATCAGGGTGTTGGCCAGAGGGAATTTTTTGAACGCGTTCATGAGTTTGTTACGCTTAACGTGAATGACTCGGTGGGTCGACTCAGGCTGCGGGGACGGGCTGTTGAGCAGCGGATCAGCGTAGGAAAAGGCGATCAATTGTAGAACAGTCCGGAGCGGGGAAACGGTGTGTTTTTGCGGTTAATCGTTGGTTAAAAAAGTAAGTAAAACTACTTGCTCAACGGTGCCGGTTGTCCCCGGCAGGTCGGGCCGTGTCCGGTGTTGGGGCGGCTGATTAATGAACCGATTCGAGAAATAACAAAATAATAACGGACGGTTTTGTAACTTTTTTCGCGAAACCCGGAATATTGCGGCCATCTGTTTCAGCTCGAAAACACGACGATGATCCAACGAATGAACGTGAAAAAATGGGGCCTGATTGGCCTGTCGGCTGCGGCCCTGCTGGTGGGGTGCCACTCGCTCAGCGACCTGACGCCCGACGCCGGGCAACCCCTGACGACCGGCGCGGCCCGTGCTGCGGCCGTGTCGCTGTCGGAGGGGTTCGAAGTGGGTTCGTCCAGTCCCAAAACCGCTTACGACGTATCGCCGACGGGTTCGGCCGGTGGCGACAACGTAACCTTGCCGTCGGGGTCGTGGAACCTGTACGACGCGCTGATTGGCAATCTCAGCGGTGATCTGAAAGCCGGGTCGTGGTCGGGCCGAATTCGCAATACCGGTAAGATCACAATGCTGTTCGACGTCACGTCAGGCATCAGCACCGTAACCGTCAAGCATGGTACCTACAGTGGCGATGCCGCCAGTCAGTGGGGCCTGTTCTATTCGACCAACGGCGGCAGTAGTTGGGCCCAGTCGGGCGCAACCGTGACGAGTGGTTCGTCGCTCCAGACACAGACGTTTACGCTGAACGTATCCGGTTCGGTACGGCTCGAAATCCGTAAGCTGTCGGGCGGTTCGGCGCGGTTGAACATCGACGATGTTGTTATCAACGACAACAGCGGTGGCGGTACAACACCACCACCGACGACAGCTGGTAAAAAGTTTCTGTTCGACGCCAGCCACTACGAAAACGCGGGTAGCGCCGATTGGCAGATCGACGCCGACGGAACCGAAAACGTGCCCAGCTATCAGGGCGGTACGACGGTAGAAAGCAAAGCGCAGCGCACCCCGACGCCCTCGTACACCGGTATCACGTCGAGCACGCCCGAAACGTACTGGAAAGGTGGTATTTCGGCCTGGGCGGTCGAACTGGTGAAACGCGGTCAACTGGTGGAAACGTTGCCGGTCGGCACGGCTATTACCTACGGCAATACGTCGAACCCGCAGGACCTGAGCAACTATGATGTGTATGTCGTTGTCGAGCCGAACCGGTTGTTTTCGGCGGCTGAAAAAACAGCAATCATGAACTTCGTCAACAGTGGCGGTGGTCTGATGATGGTAGCCGACCACACGGCGGCCACGACGGCCGGTGCCGATGCCAACGGCTACAACCCGTCGGACCGGGATGGCGACGGCTATGATTCGCCCCGCGTCTGGAACGACCTGATGAGCAACAATGGCATCAACAACAACAAGCCGTTCGGTTTCGTAGTCGATTACGTCGACATCAGCGAAAAGCCCACGACGAAGGTGTACACGGGCAGCAACGCCAACGCACAGAAGGTGCTGAACGGGGCGGCTGGTACGGCGTCGAAACTGGCGTTCTACAACGGAACAACTGCTACCCTGTATTCGTCGAACAACACCAGTTTGCAGGGATTATTCTGGCGGAGCAGCAGTACGCTCAACGGCAATACGGGCGTAATGGCGCTGCTCTCGACCTACGGCAATGGCCGGGTCGTGTTTGTCGGCGACAGCTCACCCGCCGACGACGGAACGGGCGACACCAACGATAATCTGTTCAACAGCTGGTCGGGCGATCAGCCGTCGGGCTATACCTCGCACCCCGCCCTGCACCTCAACGCATCGCTCTGGCTGGCGAAGGCGCAGTAGCGGAGTCAGGCACGTACAAAACAAATCTCCGGTGTTTGATGATTCGTCAGACGCTGGAGATTTGTCATTGTTGTTCAGGTAGTTATGCCTTTGTGGGGAGTTGTCGGTTAGCTGTGATGTCGGTTCGTTCGCTAAGAATAGAGTCGCCGTCCGGTAACGTTTGGGTGAACAGGTGTTAATAGGTCAATTTATTGGCGATAACCATAAACACGACAACACGATGACCAATTCGAAAACGATGGCGGCTATGCTGATGCTGATCGGTGCCCCGCTGCTAATGACGTCCTGTAGTATGACCGGTAGCAGTTCAACCCCCGATGACCCGAACGATACGTTTGGTGCATCTATGAGTGGAGGGAACGAGGTGCCGCCGGTGAGTACCAGTGCCACAGGGAATTACACCGCCAACTACAATCGGGTAACCAAAGTACTGAGTTACACCGTGACGTACCAGGGGCTGACGCCGACAATGGGCCATATCCACTCTGTAACGGCTACCACTGCGGCAGGCAACAACGGCCCGGTAACGATTCCGTTTTCTTCATTGACCAGCCCCATAACGGGACAGACCACACTGACACAGGATCAGCAGGACGCTATGTATGCTAAACGGACGTACTCAAACCTGCACACAACGGCGAATCCCAATGGAGAAATTCGCGGTAACATCGTGCAGACTGATTAGTCTTTGCGAAGCGCAACGAAAAAGCCACCGGCCGAACGCCGGTGGCTTTTTCGTTAGCTAGTGAAAACGGTTTATTCGCCCGTTTTTGCTGTGGCAGCTGGTTGCGCAGGCATGTCACGCAGAATATCGATCATCTGGCTAATCTCACTGGCGGTCCGGTCGGTGTCGCCATTGTAGCCAATGCTTCTGAACCGGATTGTGCCGGTTTTGTCGATGATGAATTTGGTCGGAATGCCCGATACTTTGTAGTTCGTAACCATGTCGTCGTTGTCGTCAAGCAGCACCTGGAAGGGATACTTTTTCTTTGTGATGAAGTCCGACGCGTTTTTCTTTTTATCGGTTTCGCTCTGCCAGGTATTGACGAACAGAAACTTCACGTCGGGCGATTGTGCGTACTTGATTACGGCTTTTTGCATACCCGGAAACGAGGCAACGCAGGGGCCGCACCAGGTTGCCCAGAAATCAACGACGACGACTTTACCCTTCAGCGATTCCAGGCTCACGGGTTGCCCGTCGAGATCCATCAGCGCAAAGGCCGGGGCGGGTTTGCTAATCAGTTTTTCCATTAGGTCAGCCTTTGTCGTTGCCAGCGCGGTTTTCTTCAGGCTGGCCAGTTCGGCGTCGTAGCCGCCTGCTCCTTTCTGTCTGGTGTAAGCCGTTTTAAACAGCTCTTCCAGTTTGTCATTGCCCGTACCATCGCTGATTGTTTTCTGGCCGAGCGCGATCAGGTCGGCATCGGCCCCCGTTTTCGCCAGTGCTTCCGCGTACCGTTGGTTCATGCCCGGCTCTTCGTACGTGCTGTACGTGACGGCGTCGTGCAGGTAAGGTATTGCGTCTGCCAGTTTTCCCTGTTTCATCAGAATGTAGCCGTATGTGTCGGCAAACTGGGCGTACCGGACCCGGCGTTGTGTGGCCAGATTAGCCGCTGTCTGGCTTTTAGCATCGTTGTCAGACCGGGGCTTGTCGAGCTGACTTTTTGCCCATTCGGTGGCCCGTTTCGATAGCCTGGCCGACAGGACCAGATTGGTATCTTTTTCGACGTTGTCCCAGGCCAGGGAGTTGTATGCCTGCATCACCGTTGCGGTATGCGCCGGTGTATCGGCCAGTTTATCGGCTTCGTCCGGTTTACCCGCATCGATATAGGCTCTGGCCAGGCCACCTGTCAGATACCCGTCGAAGGAGGGCAGGTTTTTGGCACCGGCAAAACGCGTACGTACACTGTCGAGAATTGATTTTTTCGCCGTTATGTCGCTGGCCGCGCCGAATCGGCGGTATGCCATGTAGAGCGCGTCGCCTGCGTTCGGGTAGTTTGTGCGTAGCAACTGAGTGTACTTTTCCGACTCGTCTTTCCTGCCAATCGACTCGTAAACGCTAATTAGTGTGCCGAGTTCATCGGCTGTCAGGTTCGATTGTTTGGCCAGTTCTGTTGCTTCCGCTTCCATAACTGTTTTGTCGGCAGGAACCCGTCGGCTGAACGTCCCCAGGTATTGCCGTGTAAACTGCCGTTTCAGGGTTGGGTTCGCTTTGAACTCGTCCTGGAAAAGTGCTCTGGCGCGGTCTTTATCCGAGTCCAGCCCGGCCAGATAAGCTTCACCTCCGTACCAGTCGCCCAGCGCGGCCCGACTGCCGGGGAGGATACTGCCGCTTTTGTACAGGTAGGATGCGTAGCCTTTTTCGTCGTTATGGTCCGATCGTTTGTTGCCATTCGTGAAGCCAAAGGCCAGTGCCAGCGTTTTCTCGGGTACCATAAACGTTCCCGTCCAGACGGTACCGTCTTTGGTGAGGGGAATAGTGATGGCGACAACGCCGTCACCATTGCCATTGAGGGCAAACGCAGTGGCGTCGATGGTCGATTCGCTGGTCAGTTTGGTTTCTTTCGGATTGTACGTAACCGCCACCTGCTGACTGGGAGCAGGCTGGCTGGGAGTCAATTTTAGCGCCCGGGAGTCGAACTGGGCGATGGCGGGCGGCAGTACGAACAGGACCAGCATCAGCAGGCGAATAAGCGTGTTCATAAGTGAAAAAGGTTGGTTAATGAATAGAGCTAGATAGACTGCAAAGTAACTTGTTACCAGTGTATTACAAACAGGCTGGACGATAAATTGCCGGATCGATGCCCACTGCTGCCGGCAGTAGTGCAAGGCTGGATGTCGTCGCCGATCGATTGCCCCGGCGTTACGATCGGAAACAACACGACCGTCGGTGCCGGTCATGTCTTTTGCGCCGTTCGGAAACGGGGGGGAAGTAGTCTGCCGATTTGTATTGGCAAGGCTGCGGACGTACTCTGTTCAAGCTGTTGACTGGTGCTATTGATTGTAAGGCTCGACGTACTGGTCAGACTATACTCGGTGCGGGTGACGCTGTGGCGGATATATAGATAATGTAGATGAAATGATAAAACAAATCGATTTGATATATATCTATTTTGGTGGTAAACTTGTCTCGTAAAACAACGTGAGCGATCGATGCGTATCGCTTCATGCAAAAAATTACTAGTCTGCTTCTATGGAAAACTATTCAGGTGACATTAGCAAATGCCCGGTTTATGGTGGCGCTCAAACCAATGGCTCTACCGGGAAAATCAGCGTTGCTGGCAATGGCACGCAAAACCAGGACTGGTGGCCCAATCAGTTAAAAGTTAATCTGCTTCGCCAGCACTCAGCGGGTTCAAATCCGATGGGTGAGTCGTTCGATTATGCTGCGGAGTTCAAAACCCTCGATCTGGAAGCCGTAAAGCAGGATCTGCACGCGCTGATGACCGATTCGCAGGATTGGTGGCCCGCCGACTACGGTCACTACGGTCCGCTGTTTATTCGGATGGCCTGGCACAGCGCCGGTACGTACCGCATCGGCGATGGTCGCGGTGGCTCGGGTGCCGGTCAGCAGCGGTTTGCTCCGCTCAACAGCTGGCCCGACAACGTGAGCCTTGATAAAGCACGTCGGTTATTGTGGCCGATCAAACAGAAATATGGTCGTAAAATTTCCTGGGCTGACCTGCTGATTCTGACCGGTAACATCGCGCTGGAATCAATGGGCTTCAAAACCTTCGGCTTTGCCGGTGGACGCGAAGATGTTTGGGAGCCGGAAATGGACGTGTACTGGGGTTCGGAAGACAAGTGGCTGGGTAGCAACAAGCGCTATGCCCGTGGCTCGGAAGGTGTCGACGAAGATCACGGCGTGCTGGTATCGGACGAAGATCCCAACGGCCGTATCCATGAGCGTAATCTGGAGCAACCCCTGGCGGCTGCCAACATGGGTCTGATCTACGTAAACCCGGAAGGCCCGGACGGTAACCCCGATCCGCTGGCGGCTGCTCACGACATTCGTCAGACGTTTGGCCGGATGGCGATGAACGACGAGGAAACGGTAGCGCTGATTGCCGGTGGACACAGCTTCGGTAAAACGCACGGCGCGGGTCCGTCGGAACACGTTGGCGAAGATCCGGAAGCGGCTGACATCGAGTCGCAGGGCTTCGGCTGGGCTAACTCGTTCGGAACCGGGAAAGGGGCCGATACGATTACCAGCGGTCTGGAAGTGATCTGGACAACCACGCCGACGCAGTGGAGCAACAACTATTTCGAGAACCTGTTCCAGTACGAGTGGGAGCTGACCAAGAGCCCCGGTGGCGCTCATCAGTGGGTGGCCAAAGGTGCCGACAACACGATTCCCGACGCGTATGATGCCGCGAAGAGCCACCGGCCTACGATGCTGACCACTGACCTGTCGATGCGGGTCGATCCGGCCTACGAAAAAATCTCGCGCCGTTTCTACGAAAACCCGGATGAGTTTGCCGACGCGTTTGCCCGTGCCTGGTTCAAACTGACCCACCGTGATATGGGCCCGATCGCCCGGTACCTGGGGCCCGACGTGCCACAGGAAGAACTGATCTGGCAGGACCCGATTCCAGCTGTAGACCACGAACTGGTCGATGACAGCGATGTCGCTGGTCTGAAAGCCAACATCCTGGCGTCGGGCCTGAGCGTTGCTGAGCTGGTATCCACTGCCTGGGCGTCGGCGTCGACCTTCCGGGGTTCTGACAAGCGGGGTGGTGCCAACGGTGCCCGTATCCGTTTGGCCCCCCAGAAAGACTGGGAAGCTAACAACCCGGCCCAACTGGCTAAAGTGCTGGGTACGCTGGAAAGCATTCAGGAAGAATTCAACAGCACGCAGACCGGCGGTAAGAAAGTATCGCTTGCCGACCTGATCGTGCTGGCGGGTGGTGCTGGTGTTGAGAAGGCGGCTAAAGCGGCCGGCGTTGAGGTGACGGTACCGTTTACCCCCGGCCGGATGGATGCTTCGGCTGAACAGACCGACGCTGAGTCGTTCGATGTGCTGGAGCCGATTGCCGATGGTTTCCGCAACTACCTGAAGAAAAAATACACGGTATCGACTGAGTCGCTGCTGATCGATAAAGCGCAGTTGCTCACGCTGACAGCTCCCGAACTGACCGTACTGGTCGGTGGTATGCGGGCACTGAACGCCAACTTCGACGGCTCGAACCTCGGTATCTTCACCGACCGGCCCGAAGCGCTGACCAACGACTTCTTCGTGAATCTGCTCGATATGAACACCAGCTGGAAGGCCACGGCCGACCACAAAGAAGTGTTTGAAGGACGCGATCGCAAGACGGGTGAGCAGAAGTGGACCGGTACCCGTGCCGACCTCGTTTTCGGGTCGAACTCGGAGCTGCGCGTGCTGGCCGAAGTATACGGTAGCTCGGATGCGAACGAGAAGTTCGTCAAGGATTTCGTTGCCGCCTGGAGCAAAGTAATGATGCTGGATCGCTTCGAGCTGGCCTAAGTTTTAATGTGGGGATGATAAAGCCGGCCCAGTTGGGTCGGCTTTATCTTTTTTATGGCTTGCCCGATAGCCGTTCCTGCATGGTCAGGTTTGCTTTTCGCCCGTTACGATCAGGTCGAGCCGGACCGATTGCGTTGATGAGTTCGTGACCAGCACCGCCGATCCGGCCGCGAATCGGATGGTTTGTCGGTCGCCGGGTGAAAACGTACCCAACGATTTTTGTTCACTCCGCAACCTTTTCACCGGGTTCATCAACGCGGGTTTTGTCTTATTTTTAGGCGGTTTACGTTCACACCGAATCAATCGCCCCTACATGGCCTACCAACTGGCTACCCTACCTCAACTTGTCAATCTGATTAGTGAAAAATTTGATAACTCCAATGTGCCGCGTTGTTGCCTACTGATTGGCGCGGGCTGTTCCTTCAATTCCCAGATTCCGTTGGGTGGTGGCCTGGTTAATCTGCTGAAAATGGAATCGTTTCGGCAGCAACACATTATTGAAAGGATTACCTGGCCTCTGGACAAGGCCAATGACTACAAAAAGCAGTTCGACATCTACGTTGACGCTAATCAGCTACGGGCTAAGTACGATGCGTTTTGCGGACATCATCAGGATCAACTCCAGCAACAAATTAATGCTCTTCCCGACAACATCAGAACGAGCAAACTACCGTTGCCGCTTCAGCAGCAGAGCCTTGAGGAACAGGAGACTTTTTTCGAGGACAGAAAAGAAAATTTTTACTGGGATGCGCAGTACGAGTACTGGTTCAGGCAGTACAGCGAAAATGCCAGCGACCGGCAACGGTTTGTGGAGCGCGTTATTGATGGCAAAGACACCGGATACGGCTATGTAACGCTGGCGCAGTTGATTAACGAAGGTTACATACGGAACGTGTTTACCACCAATTTTGACGACCTGCTGCACGATGCCCTGATGCTGTTTTTTAATGAACGGGTCAAGGTTTACGCCCACTCTGACCTAAGCGATTTGCTGAACCTGCGCGATAAAAAACCGAATATCGTTAAGCTGCACGGCGATTTTCGTTATCAGGACATGCGAAATACAACGTTTGAAATTGACGAAACCCGCAACCGACTGTCTGAAAAGCTGGCCGATGCCCTGGCCGAAACGCCCTGTTTCAACCTCGTGGTGATGGGCTATGGCGGGGCTGATGTGTCGATTATGAACCAGTTGCTGGAAGCCAAGCGTCGTACGCCACACAGTCCGTTCCGACTCATCTGGACCGACCGTAAACCGGTTGACCAGCTGCACTGGCGCGTTCGCGATCTGCTCGACACCACCCGTAATAATTTTTTTCTTCAGATCGAGAGTTTCGATCTGCTGATGCTCCAGTTGCACGAGGCACTCCAACTCAAACCGGTGCAGATTGTGGGGAAAGCCCAGGAACGGCAACGAGAAATTAATGCCTACTACGGCCTGATGCAAAAGCAGGTTGACGAAGCCTCCCTGCCGGCCAAAGAGAAGGACGAACTGACTAAATCGCTGGAAGCATATTCACTGTTTACTCAGGCCTACAACAGCAGCGATTTCCAAGAACAATGCCGTTTGTACGAGCAGGCTGTGCAGTTAAAACCTGATTTCGCCGAAGCACTCGACAATTGGGGGATCGCCCTGAGTAAGTTAGGGCAGTACGATTCGGCCATCGAGAAGTATAAACAGGCCCTTGCCCTCAAACCTGATGATGCACTTGCATGTTTTAATCTGGCCTGTGTGTATGCGTTACAGGGTAAGATTGATGAAACAATTCATGCACTCGACGCATGGCGTACGGTGAGCGAAAGCGCAAGCCCCGAGAAAGTGGTATCTGATACAGACTTTGATGGTATTCGTGCCGATCCGGCTTTTCAGGTCTATATGCGTGATTGGACTGCGTAAATCCGCTCGGCCAGACTGTTGAGTAAAATCAGATCGTAAAGTAGTGGCCGAACGCTAGTTGACCGCATAATCGTTATGATTTACTCGGATCGCAGCGATTTGACGGGGTTGACCAGGGCGGCCCGGATACTCTGAAAGCTTACCGTCAGCAAAGCAATTCCCACGGCTAGTGATCCGGCGAGGGCGAAGACCCACCATGGCATGTCGATGCGGTAGGCAAAGTCCGATAGCCAGCGGTTCATGCCATAGTACGCAATGGGAGATGCGATGACGATGGCAATCAGAACCAGTTTCAAAAAGTCTTTGGAGAGTAGGGTCACGATGCTGGTTACGCTGGCTCCCAGCACTTTCCGCACGCCAATTTCCTTGGTGCGCTGTTCGGTCGTAAACGTCGTCAGGCCGAACAGACCCAGACAGGCGATGAAAATGGCCAGGGCCGCCCCGGCGGTAAATACCTGCCCGTACTGCTGCTCGCTCCGGTACTGCCGGTTGTAGTTTTCGTCGGCGAAGTAAAACTCGAACGGATTACCCGGATAGGCGGCTTTGTAGAGTTGCTCCAGTTTAGCCAGTTTATCCTGCACCTGATCGGTCGTCAACTGAACCGTCAGGTCACTGACCGACCGGCGGGGCAGGAAGATGACCGGCTCGATGGCCCGTTGTAGTCCCTGATGGTGGTAATCGCTGATGACGCCGACGATCTCGAACGATTGCCCCCAGTTGAGATGCTGCCCCACGGCTTTCTCGGCCGACGCAAAGCCCAGTTGACGTACGCCCGTTTCGTTGACCATGACCTTGGCGCTTTTCTCGTAGCCTGACCCGGCTTCCTGCATCGTAAAATTCCGGCCAGCCGCCAGTTTGATTGCGTAGGTGTCCAGAAACCGGTCATCGATGATACCCATCGAATAGGTTTGTTTATCGTCGCCTGATCGAGGATTTTGTTTGGTGATGCCGTTGGCGGAGAAGTTGTAGAGATTGCCCGGTATGATACTCGTCTGGCAGAAGTTTTTTACGTAGGGAAGCCGACTGAGTTCATCTTCGAGAGCCGCCGTGCCGGGTTTAAACGAGCCGTTCTGATCCACCTGCGGTCCTTTGATGACGACACGCTGGGTCAGTTGGAGGCCAAGGTCTTTGGTTTGCACGTACTGAAGCTGCCGGTACAAGACCATCGTAGCGATGACCAGCGCCACCGATGCGCTGAACTGCGCCACCACCAGTGTTTTACGTAGCCAGCCGCCGTTGCCTCCCCGATAGGTGCCTTTCAGTGTCTGAACGGGTTGAAACGACGTCATGGTGAAGGCCACGTATCCACCCGATGCAACGGCCCCGACCAGTACCAGCCCCAGGCCCGCCAGCCAGAAACCGCCTGCATTGAGCGCGTTGAGCGATAACTCTCTCTGAATGAACTCGTTGAACGTTGGTTGTAGCGCGATAACCAGTAGCAGGCCCAGCCCAACGCCCAGTCCGTTCAGCAGCAGTGATTCACCCAGAAACTGCCCGACCAGCTGCCCCGGACCAGCACCGATAACTTTCCGTACGCCCACTTCTTTCGCCCGTTTCAGCGCGCCCGCCGTCGACAGGTTGACATAGTTGAACCAGGCGATCAGCAGAATCAGTCCGGCGATACCACTGAGCAGGTAAACAAAACCCAGACTGCCACTGGTCTGGTAAACATCGCTCAACGAGGTTGCCAGATGCAGAGTCGTGGCGGGTTGCACCAGAAACTGGTTCTCGTAGGTCGGGTTGATCTGTTTGGCAACTACGTTGATTTTGGCTTCCAGTGCCTTATAATCGGTCGGGTTGGCGTCCGACAACTGAAGAAACGTTGTCAGGTAGGTACCGTAAAAACTGTCTAGCCGGGCCCAGTCGTTATCGCCCAGATTGGCCGGATTGTTCAGCGTCTGTAGCGCGAATACTGCGTCGAACGATAGATCCGACTGTTGGGGCATGTCGGCGTAAACGGCCGTAACGGTGTAGAGCGTTTTACCAAACTGGTTATTGAGTGTCAGCGTCTGCCCGATCGGATTCCGGTTGCCGAAGTATAGCCGGGCGTGTGATTCCGACAGCGCAACGGTATTTGGGCGGGAAAGGGCAGTGGCTGCTGTTCCCCGTACGAGTGGAAAGGTAAAGAGTGTAAAGAAACTGGCGTCGGCATAGGCTAGTTTACCCTCCCGAAACGACTGTACCGTCTGTCCGCCGGGCAAGCTGACGATACCATTGGCGGAGTGTTCGGCAATGCGGCAGAAATCGCGCACCTCCGGAAATTTCTCCTTAGCCAGCGGACCAATGGGGGGCGACATATCCGACCAGATAGCTCCCGATTGATTTTGGGTGAGCAGCCGGTACAGGGTAGGCAGGTTTTTATGAAACTGATTGTAGCTGCGTTCGTAAGCAACGTACTCCAGAATCAGCACAAAAGCAGCAATACCAAGTGCCAGCCCCGCAATGTTGATAAGCGAGAACGTTTTGTTGCGAATCAGGTTCCGCCAGGCGATTTTGAGATAGTTCGTAAGCATGGTTGTAGGTCGTTTTACTCGGAACGGAGCGATTTGACGGGATTGGCCAGGGCGGCCCGGATTACCTGAATGGCTACTACCATACCGGTGACGCCAGCCAGTGACGTGCCTGCCAGCGCGAAGGAAGCCCAGTTGATTTGGGTATGGTAGGCGTAATTGGTCAGCCAGTCTGTCAGCACATAGTACGCCAGTGGCCAGGCCACCAGATTGGCTACTAACAGCATCCAGGCATATTCAGTCAGGAATAGACTAATGACGTGGGGTACAGAAGCGCCCAGTACTTTCCGAACGCCAACCTCTTTGGTCCGGCGGGCCACACTGAGCGAAACCAGTCCGATAACGCCCAGCAGGACAATGAGCAATGCCAGCCCCGTGGCTACATAACTGGCTTTCTCCATCTGCAACTCGGTCTGGTATAGCTTCTGGAGTGTGTCATCCATAAACGCATAGTCGAAGGGGGCATCCGGGAAGCGGGCGTGCCAGGCCTGTTCGATGCGGCTGATCGTCTGGCGCGGATTGCCCGGTGCCAGTCGGAATGAGAAAAAACGATAGATTGGTAACGCCTGAACCTGGCCGATAGCGAGGGGACGAATGGCCTGATGCAGGGTGCCGACGTGAAAATTGCGGACCACGCCCTGAATGTGATAGGTAAGCGGGATGCCCTGAAGGCGAACCGGTTGGCCTACGGAGGCTTCCGGCGTTTTGTAGCCCAGTGCCTTCGTGGCGGCTTCGTTCAGCACCAGACTGGTCGAGTCGTAACTGCCCTGATCTGCATGGAAGTACCGCCCCGACCGGAGCGCAATCCGGTAGGTCTGTGCAAAATGCTCGTCGGTGGCCATCAGGGCGACGCTGACCGCCTGGGTCGAGTCTTTTCCTTCGGGGTAGATCGTGCCGCTATTACCAACATTGCCGTTGGGAATCTCAAACGATAAACTGGCCGACTGTATACCGGGTAATCGGGCAAACTGATCGCGGGTGGCCAGCATCCGGGTTACGCCGTCGGCGGTCCAGTTGCGGGGTAGCGATGAAACCGTCAACACCGCATCTTTCTGGAAGCCGAGGTCTGTCGAGAAAAAATAAGCGATTTGCCGCGACACGATGATGGCCCCGATAAACACGAACACGGCAATGGCAAACTGACCCGTTACCAACGCCTGCCGAACCAGCTGGCCTTCGCGGACGGAGCGGGTTTTGCCCCGGAGCGAATCGATGGTCGAATAAGCCGACAGGTACAGGGCCGGGTAGCTCCCCGCCAGCGTACCAACCAGGCCCGTCAGTACCGCCAGACCGAAAAAGAAAGACCCCGGCAAATCGGTCAGCGACGAAATGGCCTTACCCACTACGTCCTCGAATAAGGGTTGTAAGAACGGGTATAGACTTAGCGACAGAAGCACCGCAACACCAGTCAGTACCAGTGCTTCAACCAGGAACTGAAAGGTCAACTGCCACCGGACACCACCCAGTGCTTTTCTAACCCCGATTTCGCGCAGCCGTGAGGACGAACTACCCAGCGACAAATTGACGAAATTGACAACCGCCATCAACAGAATGAACCCGGCGACGGCAAGCAGCGTAACAATCATCCGCCGGACCAGACCATTATTGCTTTGAAGATGGTACGATGACAAAGGGGTCAGGTAGGCCGTCAGGTTTTTCGCAATCGAAGGGGGCGTATTGGTAGCCAGTATTCGGGCCAGCGGTTGTTGCAACGCCTGCGGGCTTACACCCGGTTGCAACTCCACATAATTGACGATGTACTGATTTTGCCACGAAAAGATGTCCTGTCCGAAATAATCGACGCTTCGCAGCGACATAAAGACTTCGTTGACTTCGGTCAACAGATTGGTTACTGAGTTGGCGGGTACGGGTTTCAGCACACCCGTCACCACGAAGGTTTGCTTGCCTGCCTGGGGCGTTTCAACCGTCAGCGATTGGTTCAGTACATCCGTTCGGCCAAAATATTTCAGGGCCTTGGCTTCCGTAAGGACAATGGCGTTGGGCCCCGTCAGGGCAGTGCGTGGGTTCCCCTGCGACAGCGCAAAGCCGAACATCGTCAGCAGGGTAGAGTCGCCGATCTGAATGGATTCCCGGAAATGGTTTGGCCCTTTCGACAAGGTAGCGCTGGCCCCATAGAACCGGTAATAGTTGGCCACCAGCGACGGATATTGCGCTTTCAGGGTGGGGCCGATCGGTGCCAGCGTGGTGATGTCCATGCCCATACCCGCCACCTTCCATCGGCTCTGAACGAGACATTGCTGCCCCGAATGACGAAGGGTTCGGTTGATCTGAAATTCACTCCAGACATAGCTGCCAATCAACAGGGTAAACGTAATACCGCTAGCCAGCCCAATAATAGTCAGGATTGAATAAAAGCGCCGGTTCAGCAAAGTCCGCCAGGCGATTTTGAAGTAGTTGCGCAGCATAACCGGTCGCGTGTAAAGGGTTAGCGAACAGAAAATCAACTACTATGCCATGAACGAAAAACCCCGCTGATTGCGTCTGATCGCTTATTTTGCCCGACACCGTTGTCCACTATCGGACAGATTTTGTCCAGTACTGAACAAGGTCCGGACGGGGCTAAAACACGAACATTCCGTGACGGTGCATAGCTACACCGCCACGGAATGTTGAAACCACCGACTTACCGGTGCGATCAGTTCGGAATCAGGCCGTTCGGGTCGATGACGAACTTTCGGGCGGCTCCTTTGTCGAAATCCTTGTAACCGCGTGGCGCGTCGGCCAGCGAAATTACTTCGACGTTGACGGCTTTGGCAATCTGGACTTTATCGTACAGAATGGCATTCATCAGCTGCCGGTGGTATTTCATGACCGGGCACTGACCCGTGAAGAACGAGTGTGATTTGGCCCAGCCCAGCCCGATCCGGATGTTTAGATTGCCTTCTTTGGCCGCTTCCGTCGACGCGCCGGGGTCGCCCGTTACGTACAGCCCCGGAATGCCGATGGACCCACCCGCACGGGTGATGGTCATGGCTGCGTTCAGTACCGTGGCAGGTTGTTCGGTACCTGAGTCGTGACCGTGGCCCCGTGCTTCAAAACCAACGCAGTCGACCGCGCTGTCGACTTCAGGAACGCCCACGATAGCCGCAATCTGATCGGCCAGCGGGGTATCCTGCCGCAGGTCGATGGTTTCGCAGCCGAACGATTTGGCCTGCGCCAGCCGCTCCGGAATCATGTCGCCCACGATCACGACGGCCGCGCCCAGCAGGTGGCATGACACGGCACAGGCCAGCCCCACCGGACCGGCACCGGCGACATATACAATCGAACCAGGACCCACACCCGCCGTTACGGCTCCGTGGTAACCCGTCGGGAAAATGTCGGACAGCATCGTCAGGTCGCGGATCTTGGCCATCGCCTGATCTTTGTCCGGGAATTTGAGCAGATTGAAATCAGCATAGGGGACCATGACGTATTCGGCCTGACCACCAACCCAGCCGCCCATATCGACGTAGCCGTAGGCCGCGCCCGCCCGGCCGGGGTTTACGTTCAGGCAGATGCCCGTCTGTCCGACTTTACAGTTACGGCACCGGCCGCAGGCAATATTGAATGGTACCGATACCAGGTCGCCGGGTTTGATAAACTCCACATCGCGTCCGGCTTCGATCACCAGCCCCGTAATTTCGTGACCCAGCACCAGCCCGGCGGGAGCCGTTGTCCGCCCCCGGACCATGTGCTGATCGCTGCCGCAGATGTTGGTCGATACAATTTGCAGGATTACTCCGTGCTCGCATTTGCGGTCGCCCAGCGCGAGTTTAGGATACGCTATTTCCTGTACCTCGACCACACCGGGTTCGATGTACGCAACACCATGATTCTGACACATAAGATGGTTGGGATTTTTAGAGGTTTTAGAAAGGACCCCACCCCAACCCCTCCCCGCTGAGGGAGGGGCTTCACTTTGAGTATTTTTAGCCCCTCCCTCAGCGGGGAGGGGTTGGGGTGGGGTTACATAAGCGCATCGACACCGGCCTGCGCGACCGTGTGGTCGTTTTCGACCGAGCTGCCCGATACGCCGATAGCCCCGATAACGGTGCCGCTGGCGTCCTTGATGGGAATACCACCGGGAAACGTAATCAGCCCACCGTTGGAATGTTCGATGTTATATAGTGAGCCACCGGGCTGCGACAGGGTGCCGATTACGCCCGTCGGCATATCGAAATAGCGGGCCGTGCGGGCTTTGATCTGGGCGATGTCGACGGAGCCGAGCCAGGCGTTGTCCATGCGGGCAAAGGCAACGAGATTGGCACCGGCATCGACAATGGCGATGTTCATCAATGTATTGATTTCGGCGGCTTTTGCTTTAGCGGCCTGTACGGCTTTTTCGGCCTGTTCGAGTGTAATGCCCATGCTACGTTTGGTTGGTTTGTGAGAAAAGCAGGTTAATCACCTGAGGTCAACGGCAAATGTAGCGGGTCGGGAAAAGCACGAGCTTACACGATAGTGCAAAAAAAAGGCACTATTGTCTAACTTTATGCAGTGAGCAGTCCGAAACCGGGTTGTTCAAACCGGAGTTATACCGTAGTCGAAACCGCTGACCCTTATGTCCGCCAAACACCCGCTATCCCCCATCAACCTGTCGGACGCAACGGCGCTGACGTCCCGCGTCGAGAACCGGCGGGTGTATAGTCTGAACCAGTGCGAGTTGAATATTTTCGAGACCTACCAGACCTGCTCCGACGTCATTCTGTCGTATGGGGGGCTGGTGATCACCAGTATGCTGCGGGGGCGGAAAGTGATGTACCTGTCCGAAAATCCGGGATTCGATTTTCTGCCCGGCGAAACGGTGATTCTGCCCGAAGGCGTGTCGATGAAAGTTGATTTTCCCGAAGCCGACGACCGCCACCCGGTGCAGTGCGCGACCATCACACTCGACTGGAATGTGGTGGAGCAGACCCTGAATTTTCTCAATGAGCAGTACCCCCGGCAGGACGGTGCGGGGGCGTGGAAACTGAACTTCAGCCAGTATCATTTCTACAATAACCGCGAGCTGGCCGACGCCATGAACAAGCTCATCAGCATCAGCATGGAGGACGACCTGGCCAAAGACGCCCTCGCCGACCTGACGCTGAAATCGCTGCTGATCCGGGTGATTCAGACGCAGAACATGGCCGCTGTGGTAAACCCGCAACTACCCGACAACCGGTTTGCCGCCGTTATCGACTACATCCATGCGCATCTGTCGGAAAAGATCGGGGTGGAGGAACTGTGCCAGAAAGCGTGCATGAGTAAGTCGGGATTTTTTCGGGCCTTCCGCGATTCGTTCGGGCTGTCGCCGGTGGAGTTTATCATTCGGGAGCGTATCAGTCTGGCGCGTCGCCTGCTGACCAACCCGGCCCTGACCGTACTGGAGGTCAGCGAGCGGGTGGGCTTCGCCAATCCGCACTATTTCTCCCGGCTCTTCAAAACGCTGGAAGGCATCACGCCCAAGTCATACCGGGAGCAAGTTGCCGGTGGATAAAGCTACTCGCTTCGCAAACTCTTTACCGGATTGACCAGGGCTGCGCTGATGCTCTGGTAGCTGACTGTCAGCAGCGTAATGACCAGCGTACCCAGGGCTGCTCCCGCGAAAATCCACCACGACAGTTCGGTGCGGTATTTATACTCGTTTAGCCACTCGCTCAGGTAATAGTAGGCAAGGGGTACCGCAATCAGGCAGGAGATGAGTACCAGCCTTACGAAGTCTTTCGAAAGCAGACTCCACAGATTCAGCACCGACGCGCCCAGCACTTTCCGCACCCCAATCTCTTTGGTCCGTTGCTCGGCCGTAAACGAAGCCAGGCCGAACAGCCCCAGACAGGAGATGAAAATGGCCAGCACCGCAAAGCCGCCTGCCAGGGTACCGATGCGCTCCTCCGACGCAAACTTTTTCCCGAATTCCTGATCGGCAAACTGGTACCCGAACGGAGCCGACGGGACGTATTTCTTGAACGTGGCTTCGACAACGGCCATCGATGCGCTGACGCTTCTGGCGGGGTTGAGCTTGAGCACGATCCAGTTGGCGTTTTCGTAATCCATGAAGTAAATCGCCTGTTTTACCTGCTCGTAAGGCGACTCGGCCAGCACGTCTTTGACCACGCCGATAATGGTGAAGTTCTTAGCCTTAGGCGCACTTGTCTGCCCCCACCTGACGACCGTACCGATCGGGTGTTTCAGGCCCATAAACTTAACGGCGGCTTCGTTGATGATGATGGCGGACGAGTCGGTGGTGAACGTTCGCGAAAAATCACGGCCCTGCGTAAACTGCCAGCCAACGGTTTTGCCGAAATCATGCGTGACAAAAACTTCCGAGAAATCCGCGTCGAGTGAGGGGTCTTTACCCGCCCAGTTAAAGTCACTGTCATTCGACCAGATACCCGTCAGCGGGCTGGACGATTCGGCCATGTTCTGGATGACGCCCGCGTTGGTCAGCTCGGTTTTCAGCAGGTCGTATTTGCCGTAGAAGGCGGGCGACAGCATCTCCATCATGACTACGCCGTTGCTGTCGTAGCCGAGCGGTCGGTTTTTAGTGTGCTGAATCTGACGATACACGATGAGGGTACCGATAATCAGCGTCAGCGAAACCGTAAACTGAATCACGACCAGCACCTGACGTGGCGCAGCCGCCAGACCGCCCACCCGGAACCGCCCTGTCGAACCCTGCCCCTTCAGAACCTTGATGGGCTGAAACGACGACAGATAGAACGCGGGATAGCTACCCGCCAGCAGCCCGGTGATACCGACGAAGCACAGACTGGCCAGCCAGAACGGAACGACGGTCCAGGGGAAGGTGATGCGTTTGTCGGCCACCGTATTGAACCAGGGCAGCAGGACCAGGATCAGCAGAATGGCCCCGGCAAACGCCAGCCCGACGACCAGAAACGATTCACTAAAAAACTGCCCCACCAACTGACTGCGCACCGATCCGACGGCTTTGCGAATGCCGACTTCCCTGGCGCGTTTCTCCGACCGGGCCGTGCTCAGGTTCATGAAATTGATGCAGGCCAGCAGCAGGACGAAAATGCCTACCAGCCCAAACAGCCGGACATACTGAATGTAGCCGCCCGTCTGCACGCCTTCCCGCCAGTTTGAGTACAGCCGCCAGTCGCTCATCGGGTGGAGAAACAGCGTCGAGTTGTACTTCCGGTCCTCGGCGGGTACGTTGTTCAGTTTGGCATTTTTGATCTGGGCACTCACCGTCTGCATATCGGCGTTGTCGGCAAGTTGCACATACAGCTGGAATGAGTTATTTCCCCATTCATGATTATCCAATAACCGTTTTACCCAGGGATATATGCTGACAAACAGATTCCAGGGAGCAATGAATGCAAGGTCCCGAAACTCCGTGCTGAACGGCAGGTCTTCGTAAACCCCTGTTACCTTTACGTCGGCTTTTCCTTCGATGTTGATGAGTTTGCCCATCGGGTCAGTTTGCCCGAAAAGCGCCCGCGCTGTCGACGCCGACAGCAGGATCGAATTCAGCTCCAGCAGGCCCTGTCGACTTCCTTTCAGCATACGCAGCGACAGAATGTCGGGCATCTCAGCCCCCATGTAGTTACCCGAACGGGTGAGTTTCTTCTCGCCATACGACAGAATCCGGTCGCCGGGCGAAGCGGCCATGGCTATGTGTTTAAAATTGCTGCCGTAGTTGGTTCGCAACTCGGCATCCAGCGGCACCGGGATAGATCCCTGTGTACCGGTGTGCCCGTTGAATAGCTGGTGCTGCATGACCTGAGCAATGCGGTCGTAGTTGGCGAACGACGTATTGAACGACAGCTCGTCCCAGCCCCACAGGCCAATCAGCATGGCCACCGCCATCCCAACGGCCAGGCCACCGATATTAATGGCTGAGTATCCTTTGTTGCGGGTCAAATTCCGCCAGGCGATTTTTAAATAGTTAGTCAACATAGTTGCCGTTGATTTACGCAGAGCCAAGTCGCATTAGCGGCCCGGACTCTACTCAGAACGTAATGATTTGACGGGGTTCACCAGGGCAGCCTTCATGCTCTGAAAGCTGACGGTCAGTAAAGCGATGCTAATGGCTACCAATCCTGCCAGGGCAAAGACCCACCACTCGATTGTAATCTTGTAGACGAAGTCCTGCAACCACTGATTCATGGCATACCAGGCAACCGGCGACGCCAGGACGATAGCGATGAGTATTAGCCTGAGGAAGTCTCTGGAGAGCAGAGCCACGATGCTGGCTATCGACGCGCCCAGCACTTTGCGGACGCCGATTTCTTTGGTCCGCTGCTCAGCGGTGAAGGTAGCCAGCCCGAACAGCCCCAGACAGGCAATGAAGATAGTCAGCCCCGCAAAGATGCCCAGAATCCGGCCCGTCTTCTGTTCGGCCAGATACGTGTTGTTGAACCGCTTGTCGAGAAAGGAATAGGTAAAGGGAGCATCTACGGCCAGCTTCTTCCAGTCCGTTTCCAGCGATGCCAGCAACCCGGTCATGTCGGCGGTCTTTGCCTTGATTATCAGGGCGCCGTTATCGTGACCAAGCACCATCACCAGTGGGGCAATCGCTTCGTGCAGCGACCGGAAGTGGAAATCCTTTACCACGCCAATGACCGTGTACGTTTGCTGCATGCCCTCATTCTCGGTATGGCCGATGGTCTGGCCAATTGCCTTGTCGCTCCACCCCAAAATTCGGGCGGCTGTTTCGTTCAGAATCACCCCCGACGAATCGGTGCCGTAGGCCTTTGAGAAATTCCGGCCAGCCGCCAGCTGCATACCCAGCGTTGGAATATAGGCGTAGTCGACATCGTACCGGATTGCTTTGACCAACTGGGTCGGGTTACTGCCTGGGTGCATCAGGTAATTGTTGGTATTGCTGGGTCCCGCTGGCAAATAGCCGGATAAACTAGCATTCACAACGCGGGGATTCTGCAAAATCTGGTCGCGGAAAACCGCGGCTTTCTGACCCAGTTGCCACGTATCGGACAGCACCAGCACTTGCTCTTTGGCATAGCCCAGCTTCTTGTGCTGGATGTACGTCAACTGCTGGTAAACGATAGCCGTCCCGACAATCAGAATGATGGAAATGAAAAACTGAACCACCACCAGGCCGCTGCGTAACCCGATGCTTGTTTGGCCGACCCTAAATTTGCTTCCTTTCAGTACAGCAATGGGCTTGAACGATGACAGGAAAAAAGCGGGGTAGCTGCCCGCCAGTACGCCCACGAGCAGGCCGAGCATCAGCAGGGCCGGTAGCAGCCACACGGCATCGCTTACTGTTAGTGTCAGTGTTTTGCCCGCCAGGTCGTTGAAGAACGGTAACGCCAGATAGACGATGCCTACGGCCAGTACCAGTGCAATCATGGTCAGCAGGAGCGATTCGATCAGAAACTGATTCGTCAGGCTTTGCCGGGTCGACCCCATCACTTTCCGAACGCCCACTTCTTTGGCCCGTTTCGAGGCCCCCGCCGTGCTGAGATTCATGAAGTTGATGCAGGCAATCAGGAGCATAAACAGCGCAATCGCCCCGAAGATGTACACATACTGAACATCCCCGTTGGCGGCCAGTTCACCCGTCAGATTCGAGTGCAGGTGGATGTCGGTCAGGGGTTGCAGCCGCAGACTCAGCCGGTTGCCTTTCTGGCTGAACTGCGCCATGCTCATGCCGAACGCCTGCTGAATCTGCGGCCCCATGTACGTACGAACCGTCCGGGGGAGTTTGGCTTCCAGTTGCTTCGGGTCGTAGCCCTTTTTCAGTACCAGATAGGTATGGAAGTTCGACGTCATCCACGAGGTTGATTGGGCCTCCGCCATCCCCGCCATCGACAGAAACATGTCGAAGTGGAAGTGCGCGTTGACGGGCATCCTGTCAACGACGCCGGTAATTTTGACGAGTGTATTTGGTCCTTTCATGGTCAGCAACTGGCCAACCGGATTCTCGCGACCGAAATACGTCCGGGCTAGCTCCTGCGAAATCACGGCCGTATTGGGCTGAACCAGTGCCGTTTTCGCGTCGCCCTGACTGAGCGGAAACGAGAATACCTGAAAGAAATTGGGGTCAACGTAGGCCATCTGATTATCCCGAAACGTTTTGTTGCCAACCATAATAGCTGGCGCGCCGGCGACCCGAATCCGGGTCGCGTCGTCGACGTCCGGGTACTCTGTTTTCAGCGTTTGGGCGACGGGCGGCATCACGCTGGCTTCGTTGATCTCGCCCCCGTTCATAATGGCCCGAAATACAACCCGCACGATTCGGTCAGCCTTGTCGTTGAACCGGTCGTAGCTGAGTTCGTCCAGCAGAAACAACCCGATCAGCAGGCAGGTGGCCAGCCCCAGTGCCAGCCCCACGATGTTGATCGCCGAAAACGCTTTGTTGCGGGTCAGATTCCGCCAGGCGATTTTGAGATAATTTTGGAGCATAGTTGGCAGGGTTTATTCGGAACGGAGCGAGTTGACCGGGTTCATCAGGGCGGCTTTTATGCTGCGAAATGAGATGGTCAGGAAGGCGATCAGTACGGCCAGCGCACCCGACAGCACGAACACCCACCACGGCATATCGATGCGGTAGGCGAAATCACTCAGCCATTTGTTCATAACGTACCAGGCAATGGGTGATGCGACCAGAATGGCGATCAGGACCAGCTTCAGAAAATCGCCCGCCAGCAGCGTCACGATACTCGCAACCGACGCGCCCAGTACTTTCCGGACGCCAATTTCCTTCGTGCGCTGCTCGATGCTGATGAGCGCCACGGCGAACAGGCCCATGCACGACAGCAGGATGGCGATACCAGCCGCCGACGAGAAAATGGTCGACAACCGCTGCTCTTTTTTGTACCACCGCTCCACGTTTTCGTCGACGAACGAACCGACAAAGTTTTTGCGCGGATCGACCTCATTCCAGGCCGCTTTTACGGTTGCCATCGCGGCCGTCAGGTTCTGCGGATTTACCCGGACGAGTACGTAATCGATGCGTTGCTGCGGTAGCATTTGCAGGGCGATGGGCTCGGCTTTCTGGTGGAGTGAGTACAGATTGAAATCGGCGAAAACGCCCACGATCTGGTATTTTTTACCCGAATCCGGCTCGATGTATTTGCCGATTGGATTAGTGTCGCCCAGTTGCTTCGCCAGACTTTCCGATACCAGTACACTCGACGTCGAATCGGTGCTGAACCGGGGGGAGAAATCGCGTCCGGCTTTGAGTTTGATGTCCAGCGTTTTGAGGTAATCGAAATCCACACGCAGCCAGTCGCAGGTAACCTCGCGTTTGTTGTACATGAACCCGTACATGCTTCGCGACGAACTGCCGTCCAGCCCCGAGCCGATATTCACGCTTGTCCCCGTTACCGATACGATGTTGGGCTGATTGGCCAGCCGGTCGCGCATTTGGCGCAGGGCGGTAGTGCCGTCGAGGTCGCTGCTGATGGGTACGCTGATCACCTGCTCCTTGTTCAGGCCCATCGGTCGTTCCTGTAGGTAGGTCACCTGCTGCCGCATGATAAGCGTACAGACGATCAGCAGACAGGCCATAGTGAACTGCGTGACGATGAGTGTGTTGCGCAGTACCCCCGGCTTGCTGACCTTTACCTTGCCTTTCAGCACCTCGACGGCATTGAACCGGGTAACGAACCACGACGGATAGCCACCAGCCACGAGGGTGATGAGCAGAAAGCCTATTCCCGTAACCAGCAAAACGTTTGCCGTCAGAAAGTTGTGGATAGATAAGGTGCTGCGGAATAGCTTATTGAAGGTGGGTAAAAAACCGTAGGCGAGGGCCAGCCCCAGCAGCAGGGCAAAGCCGGCAAGCAGCAGCGTTTCGCCCCAGATCTGCCCGAACAACTGCCCCCGTTTTGCGCCCAGCGACTTTCGTACGCCCACCTCCCGCGCCCGCGAAATCGACTGCGCAATGGTCAGGTTGATGAAGTTGATGCAGGCAATAATCAGAATAAACAGCCCGATGGCGATCAGACTGTACACATACACCCGGCTCGTACCGCTGCCGTATGTTGTGATGGTATCGAAATGCACATCGGTGAAGGGTTGCAGCAAGAGGCTTTTCTGGAAGCCCAGCTCGTTTTTCGGGTACCCCTGTTTTTGCTGCTCCTCAATGTCACCCGCAAAATATTTATTCATGAACGCCTGAAGCCGGGATTGCAGCATGGCGGGTGTGACACCGGCCTTCAGCTTTACAAATACGCTGTGACTACCATGATCCCACCGGTCTTTATTGGCCAGATAATCGCCTGCATTCCGGCTGGAAATAAGGGCGTCGAACCGAAGCGATGAGTTTTCCGGTGCGTCGCCAACAACGCCCGTTACCGTGAAGGGTTTCCACTGATCGCCGATACGCAGTTGCAGCGTTTTGCCTAGCGGATTTTCCGGGCCGAATACGCTCTGGGCCATCTTCTGGCTGATGACGATGTCGCTACTGCCGCTTAGTGCCGTTTTGGCGTTGCCCCGGCTCATCGGGAACGAAAACATCGTCAGAAAATCACCGTCGGCCTGCCGCACGTCTTTGCCAAACGTTTTGTCTTTCCAGCGTACGGTGGCGCTCCGGTCGAACCAGCGTGTAACGCCTTCCACTTCGGGAAATTCGGCGCGCAGGGTGGGCGTGATGGGGAAGGGCATTGTTGCGCTCAGATCAGACGTACCATCGCGGTTCGTTCCCAGAAAATTGAGCCGGAACAGTCGGTCGGCGTCTGCGTGGAATCGGTCGTACGACAGCTCAAACGTAGCCGTCAGAAACAGCAGGATGCAGGTGCCGAACGCGACCGATAATCCGACAAGATTTATCAGCGTATGCGTCCGGTTTTTCCAGAGCGTTCGGAGGGCGATTTTGAGGTAATTGCGAAGCATGAGCCGGTTGGTTTTTTTTATGTATTTTTGAGAGCAATCAATCTGGACGAATCATGTATATCCCACCATCGGAAGCCAGTAAGTTTTTCGTCAATGAAGACGAAATGGGTGTTTACGGCCCCAAAGCACATCAACGGGTTATTGCCAAACTCACCGCCGGCCTTGGCTTTTTGCACTACACCGAGCATAAACTGAATTTGGAGCCGTTACCTGAAACAATGCTCAACGATGGTGAAGCCAGCCCCGTACCCGACCTGATTCTCTACGACAGCCACGCCCGGATTACGCCGGTTATCATTGAAATATGCCATACCGACGGCCTTCGGCGCGACATTCGGAAGGTAGTCCAGTTGGTTGAGGAAGACGATTATGGTATCCGTGAAGCATTCGTCTACGATTACATTGCGTTACAATGGTTCTGCTACCGTAAAGGCGACGGCGGTCTGATTACCGAATCGTCGTTTTCCGACATCCTTCAACTCGACCTCAACAGCTTTCTATAAGCGCGTTACTTCACCTTCACCTCGTTCGGTTCGTCAGCTTTTACCGTAAACGGCAACCGCATCTGCTGCACCCCGTTCTGCCAATACTCATACTGATACTCGCCGGGTAGCAGTGAGATGGTACGCGGAAAACGACCCTTGTTTTTCGGCGCGTCGAACTCTTCGCTGATGGTTGTCGGCCCGCTGATCAGCAGCTTTACGCGCCCCTCGCAGGTCGGGCAAACGAACGTGACGGCCATTTCCATGTCGTCCTTCACCGACGACATGGGCCATTGCGGAGTTGGGGGTGTTTCGCCCAGACCGAGGGAGTCCAGCACGCGGGTTTTCAGCGTTTCCTTTTGCGCTTTACTCATACCCCGGATGTTGAATGTCCGGTTGTAAGCAATCTCCCGACCGTTGCGCTGCCCGTTGATCTGAATCGACAGCGTTTTGTCGTTATCGTTGATCTGCGAATGCGTCATGGAGTAGGTCGACGTTTGCGCTGTGGCGGCAAAGGAAGCCATAAGCAGCAGAGCCAGGAAGATCGGTTTCATAATCAGTAGCGTTTTGCTAAACAGTATCGAAGGCCGTGCCATTATTTCTGATCGCTGATTATGAGTGTGTTGCGCGCAACAGCGAACGTGTTTGCGTCCACTATCGGACACGTATCGTACGGGGCCGGACGGATTGTCCTGAACTTTGATTACTACTGATTATTTGATTTCACTGATGCTGAAAAAAAGAAATTAGAGCCAGCCAGTGCAATCAAACGAATCACGGTTCAGGACAATTCTGAACTGTGATTCGTCTGATCATTTGATTCTGCTGATTCAGGAAAAAGAAATCATAGCCCTCAGCGTAATCGCAAAAAATCACAGTTCAGAACAGTTCAGACACTCACTCGCTACGGAGCGACTTCACCGGATTGACCAGTGCCGCGCGGATGCTCTGATAGCTCACCGTTGCCAAAGCAATCAGTACGGCCAGTAACGCTGCCAGCCCGAAAAGCCACCACGGTAACGTGTCACGATACGCAAAGCTGTTCAACCATTTATCGATCGCCAGCCAGGCCAGGGGCGATGCCAGTACCAGGGCAATCAATACCAGTTTCAGGAAGTCGGTGGAGAGCAGCCCGACAATACTGGCTACCGATGCGCCGAGTACTTTGCGGACACCAATTTCTTTCGTCCGCTGCTCCGCTGTAAAAGCAGCCAGCCCAAACAGACCCAGACAGGAGATCAGCACGGCCAGGATGCCGAAGTAGTTGACCAGTTCATTCACCTGCTGCTCGCTCCGGTAGAGTTTCTCGTATTCTTCGTCCAGCAGATGGTACGTGAAGGGATAGTTTGGGTTGAACGATTTCGTCAGTCGTTCCAGATCAGTGAGCGCCTGCTGTGTCTGGCCAGCGTGGGTCTTTATCAGCAAATGACTGGTATTGATCGGGGCGTAGGTCAAAATCAGCGGACTGATCGCCTGGTGTAATGAGTTGATATGAAAGTTTTTCATGACCCCCACGATGCGCCCCTTTCCGTTCCAGAAGGTTACTTCCTTGCCAACGGGATCGCGCATGCCCGGTGTGGATTCGGCCATTAGCTTGGCCGTTGCTTCGTTGATAAGATAGTTCGAGGAGTCGGCCGGGCTGTCCGCGCGGAAATCACGACCGGCCACTAGTTTGATATTCATCGTTTTGATGAAGTCGTTGCCGATGGACATGGCCGATACACTAGTCTCCATAAACGGCTCTTTACCCGGCCATTGCAAATCACCTGATGTGCTCTGTATATCGACTGGTAGCATGTTGGCGCTGGACACGGAACTAACCGACGGTAGCTGGCCAACGGTTCGACGGATTACATCCATCTTTTTTTCGCTGGATAGTTCGCCTTCCAGAGGAATCGTAACGATATTTTCCCGGTCAAGGCCCAGGTTGTGCGTACGGAAGAACTTCATTTGCCGACTGACGGCCAGCATACCAACGATCAGAAACATCGACAGGCTGAACTGGAACACGACTAACGTCCGGCGGAACAGTGCCGGGCCACTACCTGCCTGTAGGCGTCCTTTCAGAATACGGATAGGTTGTAGTCCTGATAGAAACAAGGCTGGATAACTACCCGATACAAACCCTGTGACAAGTACCAGTCCGGCGATGATCTGCCAAAGTATGGGTTCACTAAAGCCGAGGGTCAACCGTTTGTCGAACAGCGTATTGAAGGTTGGCAGTGCGAGCCGAACCAGTAGTAGCGACAATACAGCAGCTAATACGCTTGTCAGTATCGATTCGCTCATGAACTGACCGATCAACGACGAACGCAGGGCACCGACTACTTTGCGAACGCCCACTTCTTTGGCGCGGATGGCCGAACGCGCCGTTGCCAGATTCATGAAGTTGATACAGGCTACCAGCAGGATGAAAAGAGCGACGACGGAGAAAATCCGGACGTACTCGATGCGCCCGCCCACAGGCTTACCATTCTTGTATTCACTGTATAGATGCAGATCTGTAAGGGGCTGTAGAATGACTATATTTTCGTCATTGCCTTTGTTGGCGTACCGTTTATAGATCGGCTTCATCGATGCTTCCGCCCGTGCCTGCGTGGTGTTGGGATTAAGGCGGGCGTAAGTCAGGAACGAATTATTACCCCACTTTTTCTGCCAGTCCTGCTCCTGTACTTTCCAGTTGACGATCCAGTCGAATTGTATCGTCGAAGCGGTGGGCAGATTGTCGACAACGGCCCCGACGACGTAAAATTTGTCGTTGTCAAGTTGCAGCGTTTTACCCAGCGCCTGTCCGTTTGGAAAGAATTTTTCCGCCAGCTTCCGGGAAACAACAATCTGATTGGTTTGGGCCAGGGCTGCCTTCGGATTACCCTGCAAGGTGGGCAGATCAAACACATCGAAGAATGCACTCGTTGCGAAGTGCCCAAACTCTTTGGCCGTCTTATCACCAACTTTAACCAGGTAATCGCG
Organism: uncultured Spirosoma sp.; assembly: GCA_964581865.1. GTDB lineage: Bacteria > Bacteroidota > Bacteroidia > Cytophagales > Spirosomataceae > Spirosoma. The sequence continues at coordinate 68,052 of CAZOQC010000011.1, read as the reverse complement.
CCCCCAATCGGTCTTCGTGACGGCATCCGCTTCCGGTACGTCTTTGGCGATGGCTTCCTGCAAGGGTCCCGGCGTCACGAAGTTGGTGAACACCTCTCCTTTGTACTCGGAATTGAAGCGCACGAGATAGATATTTTTCGCATTCGGCAGGAAGCGGTCGTAGCTAAGTTCGTCGCGTACCCACAAGCCGATCAACAACGCGCAGGCCATGCCCAGGGCCAGCCCAAATATGTTGATTCCGGAATACAGCCTGTGTTTTAGCAGGCTGCGAACAGCGATTTTTACGTAATTGCGGAACATGGTGGTTTTGGTTAGCTTTGAGAAAAACGTCGTTCATGTACTTCCCTCCACTGACTCCGCCTTCACTCGTTCACGGAGACCAGGATGTTTGGGCACCTGTTAGTCACCAGCGTATCATCGCGAAACTCACGACGGGCCTGGGTGTACTTTTTTATCACCAAAAAGCCATTTCGCTGGAACCGTTGCCCGCAACGATGCTCGATGAGGGCAAGGCCAGTCAGGTACCCGACGTGTTGCTGCGCGACAACCAGACTGACCAGACGCCAATTATCATCGAGGTATGCCACACAAACGGATTGAAAGGTGATCTGCAAAAAGTAACTCAACTCATTGATGAAGACCTGTACGGGATTCTCGAAGGCTTCATCTACAATTACAAAACGAATGTCTGGCTACGGTATAAAAAAGGGGACAGTGGCCTATCCACTGAATCGTCGTTTTCCGATGTTTTACAGCTCGATTTGAATCAATTTATCTGAACTGTCTTGAGCTGCGACTCGTCTGATTACCCTGATGAATTATAATCTTCTTTTCCTGAATCAGCGAAATCAAAAAATCAGACAAATCAGCGGTCAAACGTGGAAATTTTCCGTGACGACTTTTCCGTCGAACAGGTTGACGATCCGGTGAGCAAAGCCAGCGTCGTAGGGAGAGTGGGTAACCATGATAATGGTCGTACCTTCGTCATTCAGCTCGCCCAGTAATTTCATCACTTCCTCGCCATTTTTCGAGTCGAGATTACCTGTCGGTTCATCGGCCAGGATCAGTTTGGGTTTGGCAACAACCGCCCGCGCAATCGCCGTACGCTGCTGCTGACCACCCGACAACTGTTGCGGGAAGTGATTTCGCCGGTGCATGATGCTCATTCGCTCCAGCACCTCCTCCACGCGCCGTTTACGTTCGTCGGCGGGCGTTTTCAAGTACAAAAGTGGTAGCTCGACGTTTTCGTAGACAGTCAGTTCGTCGATCAGATTGAAGCTTTGAAATACAAAACCGATACTGCCCTTGCGCAATTGGGCCCGCTGCCGTTCGGTCATTTTCGCGACTTCCGTGCCGTAAAAGTTGTAGTCACCATCGCTCGGATTGTCGAGTAGGCCGAGAATGGTTAACAGGGTTGATTTTCCACAGCCCGACGGTCCCATGATAGCGACAAATTCGCCGTCTTTGACCGCCATGTTTATACCGTTTAGCGCGGTCGTTTCGACTTCTTCGGTAGTGAAAAATTTTTGCAGATTAGCGATCTGGATCATGGTCGTGAACTGTGATTCTTTTGATTGTGTGATTGCCTGTTGTCTGAACTGTGATTTTTATGATTACGCTGAGGGGCTCTGATTTCTTTTCCTGAATCAGCGGAATCAAATAATCAAATAAATCATAGTTCAAGACAATCCTGGACCGTGATTCGTCTGATTACCCTGATGAATTATGATTTTCTCTTTCTGAATCAGCGGAATCAAAAAATCAAACAAATCACAGTTCAAGACAATCAGAAATTCAATACCTCATTATCTCCGAAATTCTCGTACGAACTGGTGATGACCTGATCGCCGGGTTCGAGACCGGAAAGGATTTCGTAGAATTCGGGATTTTTCCGGCCCAGCGTGATGCTTCGTTTTACCGCCCGTTTGCCCGTTTTGTCCAGTACGTAGACCCAGTTGCCACCCGTATCGGAGAAGAAACCGCCCACCGGCAACAGCGTGGCTTTGGCCGCCTTGCCCAGTTCCAATTGTATCGGCGACGACTGACCACGCTTGATGCCTTCGGGTGCCCCTTTCGGGAAAATCATGTCGACCTCAAACCGGCCGCTTTTTACTTCGGGGTACACCCGGCTTATACTTAGCGGGAAGGTTTTACCGCTGAATTCAAACGAACCGTTCAGGCCCGAAAAGACCCGGCTGATGTAGTGCTCATCGACACCGACGCGCATTTTGAATCCGTTCATATCATCGATCTGTCCGATATTCTGGCCCCGGTTAATGTTTGAGCCTACTTCCACGTCGATGCTCGACAACTGCCCCGATACGGGCGCCTTCACCACCAGATTGTCGAGCGTTTGCTGCCAGAGCGATACGTTGCGTTGCGTCCGCTGAAGCGTTTCGCCAAGCTGTTTGATCTGAATGCGGGCATTATCTTCCTGAAATTTCTGCGATTCGATGTCGATTTTGCGCTGTCCGGCCAGGCGTTCGTAAGCGCGTTTTGCCTTCAGATAATCTTCTTCCGATACGACTTTGTCTTTGTAGAGTTTGCTCTGCCGGTCGTAGGTGTCCTGGGCCTGATCGATCTGCGCGTCGAGGTCGGCCAGGTTTTTACGAAGCGTAAATCGCTCGATTTGCAGCCGCTGCCGGGTGTTCTGTAATTCATTGACGAGCCGGTTTGCCTCTGTTTCTGATTGTAGGAAGCTGAGTTTCAGGCCCTGGTTTTCCAGTTTCAGGAGTACGTCGCCTTTGCGCACTGTGCTGCCGCCTTCAACCAGTTTTTGTGTTACGTACCCGCCTTCGATGGCATCGAGCCGGATGGTTTTCAGGGGTTGTACGACGCCCGTTACGGCAATGAAATCTTCGAACGGACCGGTCGAAACGGTCGAAACAGTGATTTTGTCTTTCTCGACATTTAGGGTCGACCGGCGGTCGGCGAATACGAGTGTGTAAAGCAGCAGACTCAGGAGCAGTACACTACCCCCAGCGAGGGCGATTCGCTGACTGGTCCAGAAACGTTTTGGTAAGGCGCGATCCATCGGTTCAATGAGCGAATGAGTGAATGTTGAATGAGCGAATTAGTTCGCTGCCTCGTTCGCCGGTAATTACCAAACCAATGTTGTGCCATATTGACAACTAACTGATTGTCAGACGTAAAACTTGAAATAATGTAGTTTATTCGTCCGGTATCGGACAAGTACATGTCCGCTTACAACAATGATCCGGCCCCTATTCCGACGTCCCGGTTCGCTCTTTCACTCTTTCACCAACAGGAGCACATAAGGCTTGGTGGTCGAGGCACGGGTCGCGTGGTTGAGAAAGGCTGGGTCGGGTTGTGTGATGTGGTAATACGGGAAAGCGGCCAACTGACGTACCCGAAAGCCTTTGCGGGTGAGCGAATCCGCGTAGGGGGCCGACGTGAATACGAGTGCCGGGCGGGTGGCCAGCTGCCGACGCAGACTGGAATCGGCGTAGACGTATTGCGTGGGGCCGTGTACGTCGAATTCGTAACTCCACGAGCTTTCGCCAAACGTGTCGGAGCCATACAGAATAGTCTTCTGTCCGGCGAGGGCGGGCGCAGCATTGACAAAGCGGGCGGCCATCATACCGGCCTGGTAGTGCACAAACGTACCGAACAGAAACACGTTGACGACCACAGCCACGATGCCCATAACCCCCGTCATCCGACCCAGCAGCGACCGCATATCGGTCTGCCGGAACAGCAGTAATGTTCCCGCCGTAACTACGGTCAGTCCGATCAACCCCGCAATCAGTCCGGTGGGTCGAACCAGTAGTAGTAGCGGTACCATCAACCCGATCAGGGCCAGGCCGATGATAAGCTGCCCAACAAACCACCGTCGCGCCACGACCGGTTTCAGACTAACCAGAAACTGCGCGGTCAGGACGGCGTAAAACGGGAACAGAATATTCAGATAATGCGGCAGTTGAAACCGCGACAGCGAAAACACGATAAACATCAGCAGCCCCGACCCCAGTGACACATATTCGGGCAGGGCACGTTGCCGCCGAACCAGCCGCCCAATCGCCTGCCCCACGCTGACGTACAGCGGCAGCGACCACGGCAGAAACGCCCACAACAGCGTGTGCAGAAAGAAAAATTTGTCGCCGTCGCCCTTGATCGGACCAGTATTGAAGAAACGGCCGAACTGACTGTCCCAGAAGAAAAACCGAATGCCCGACACGTTGGTCCGTCCGAATACGACGGTTTCCGAGTGCTGATCGAACTGCACGTACAGGCAGTACAATTCAGGCGCGGCAAACAGCATCGACAGTAAGACAGCCGCGTACCAGCGTGGTTTGAGCAGTTCGCGCCAGTTACCCGTCAGTAGCCAGTCGACAACCAGCCCTGCGCCGATGGTCAGCAGCACAAACGGCCCTTTCGTCATCATGGCGCAGCCCGTCAGCAGCGACCCTGCCCACAAGTGCCAGCCGGGGCCGTTGCGGTAAAGCCGGTAGAAGTGGTACACCGCGCCGATCACCAGCCCGGTCAGGTACGGCTCGGCCCGTACGTCGTTGTTCGACAGAATCGTGTGGAAAGCCGTCAGCAGAATCAGCGCGGCCAGTTGCGCCGTCAGTCGCGAATAAGCCAGCCGGGCAAACTGATAGGTGTAGTAGACGCCACCGAAGAAAAACAGCAGCGCGGGTAGTTTATAGGCGAAGGAGCTGACACCAAACAGGCTGTAGCTGATGGCCGTCATCCAGAACTGAAAGTGCGGCTTGTCGAGCCAGTCGCGGCCAAAGACGTAAAGCCGGACCCAGTCGCCCGTCTGCACCATCGTTTTGGGCAATGTCGCGTAGAGCGCGTCGTCGGGTTCGATAATGGGAATCAGCAGGCCCGTGGCATTCAGCGCCATGCCGACCGCCACAAGCCCATAAAACAGGCGCGCATCGAGTGGGGCGGGGGAGGATGTAATCATACGGTAAACGAATCGGTGACGGTTGCCGCCCCGGTCAGACCGTAAAATTGGCAGGAAATGCCCGATATACTGCATGACGGTACTGCGAAGGCATTTCTGTCTGCCATTCATGGTAAAGTCAGGGCATTCTCACCCAGAAAAACTATCGCTACAGACGGGCAGCACGATCTGGTAAACCTACCCCGAATCAGTGAGGGGGCGGGTATCAGCATACACGCCTGTCGGAGCGAGACGTCTGCCGATAAAGCAGTGGATAGTATTGTACTTAAGTTATTTTTAATATGATTTATCAAGAGCTATTGATGAGTCACTTTTGCAAATATTATTTGGTACTAATACTATTCTACCAATGATAGTGCGGATATATCGCTAAAAAATAGATATAATATATGTTTGTGTAGCTGTGTGTATAGTTACCTTATCACCAACTGTGTTTATTAACCTAAACAAATTACTTAATGAAAATACGTTCTACCTTACTAGTATTATTAACTATGCTTCTGGCGTCTGCGGCTACGTATGCGCAGAGCGTTACCCTGCGTGGCCGGGTAATCTCGGCCGAAGACGGTGTTCCATTACCGGGCGTGAACGTGGCGGTGAAGGGAACCAGCCGGGGCACGACAACCGACGCAAACGGGGCCTATCAACTGGATGTACCGAATGGTCAGGCGACGCTGGTATACTCGTTTATCGGCTTTATCCGGCAGGAAGTTGTGCCCGGCAATAAGACAACGGTCGACGTCGAGCTATCCTCGGATGCCTCGCAGCTGGAGGAGGTCGTCGTTACGGCGCTGGGGGTAAAGCGGGAAGCCAAAGCCCTGCCCTATGCCGTGCAGTCGATCAGCGGTGACCGGATTTCCCCCACCCGCCAAACGGACGTCAACAACGCACTGGCCGGTAAAATTGCCGGTGTGCAGGTGATGAGTCAGGCTGGTTCGAACCTGGGGGCGTCCACCTCCATTCGTATTCGGGGGGCGGGTTCGCTCAACGACAAGGCGCCACTCTACGTGGTCGATGGAACGCCCGTCGATGGTACGAACCTGTTTCTAAGCCCCGACGATATGGAATCGATCACGGTGCTGAAAGGCCCCAACGCGACGGCGCTGTACGGACAGCGGGGCGACGCCGGGGTTGTCGTTATCACCACGAAACGCGCCAAAGCCAACGGGGGTATCGGGCTGGAAGTCAACCAGACAACGACGTTCGAGCGGCCATCGTTACTACCCAAATACCAGAACATGTACGGTGGGGGTGGCGACTCCGAGTGGCAGACCTTCAAGTGGGAAACGGGCTATCCGGAAGAGTGGAAAGCACTGGATGGCAAGCGCTACCACGATTACACCGACGACGCCAGCTGGGGTCCGAAAATGGACGGTGGTGAATACATCCCCTGGTATGCCTGGTATCCCGGTACGCAGTATTCCAACAAAACGGCTGCGTTTACCCCACAGCCCGACAACGTACGGAAGTTCTACAACACGGGTCACACGTACAACACCAACGTCAACTTCTCGAAAGCGGGCGAAAATTTCAACGTACGCCTGTCGTATACCAACCTGCGGCAGACCGGTGTTCAGACCAATACGGACCTGAAACGCGATCAGATCAACCTCAACAGCGAACTGTTTCTGAACAAACACTTCACGGCGAATGCCTCGATTCAGTACAATATTCAGCGGCTGAACGGCTATTTCAGCGATGGGTACTCTAACCAGACTACGGGTTCGTTTTCGTCGTGGTTTCACCGGGATCTGGACATGGACATCGTGCGCCAGTTTGCCGATTACCGGTCGCCCATCGGTACACTGGTGAGCTGGAACCACGACAACCCCAGCGTGCCCTTCGTACAGAATGGCCGGTTCTACAAAGGCAACTACTGGTACAATTTCTTCTCCTACGCCAACAACATCAGCAATACGGGCCAGAAAGACCTGTTGCTGGGTAACGTGAGCCTGACCTATAAGCTGGACGATCACTTCCGCATGTCGGTCATCGCCCGCCGGGATCAGCGCAACGAGAACTACGAGAACAAGGTGCCGACGATCATGGAGTTGAGCGGCTGGCAGACGGGCCTGAAGGCTGCTTACGGAACGGCGCAGATCACCCGCCGGGAAGACAACTTCGAATTCCTGAGCGCGTACAACAACACGGCTGGTGCATTCACCTTCGACTTCAACGTAGGCGGCAACATTCGTAAGAACTTCTACCGCGACATTTACGCGGGCACCAAATCAGGACTGGTTGTGCCGGATCTGTATACGCTCAGTAACTCACGCGACGCCATCAATTATGCCAACAACCGGTTTTATAAAGAAGTACGCAGTCTGTACGGGCGGGGTACGATTGGCTACAAAGACCGCGTGTTCCTCGATTTTTCGGGTCGTAACGACTGGTCGTCAGCCTTGCCTGTCAACAACAATTCGTACTTCTATCCATCGGTTGGTCTGAGTGTGATTTTCAGCGAGATGCTGAAAATTCCGACGCTGTCGTACGGTAAACTGCGGGCCAGTACGGCACGGGTCGGCTCCGACCTTGACCCATACCAGCTATCACTGACGTACGGGGTTGGCTCGGTTAAATACGGCAACAATATCCTGATGAGTACGCCGGACCTGCTGCCAAACGCGGGTATCGCACCGGCCCTGTCGAGTTCGTATGAAGGGGGTATCGATCTGAAATTCTTCAACAATCGCGTCGGTCTGGCGGCTACGTATTATCAGGAAGACAAGACCAACGAAATTCTGACGGTCAATATTCCGGCAGCCAGCGGATTCAGTTCGCAGGTGATCAACGCGGGTCATATTCGCCGGAACGGGGTCGAACTGCAACTGGACGTGACGCCGATCCGGACGCCCCGCTTCAACTGGGATCTGACGGTGAATTGGGCCGCTAACCGGTCGAAAGTGATCGAGCTGACCCCCGACGTGAAAACGTTTACCGTACCGAACTACAACGATGCCTTTGCCTTTGCGCGGGTTATTCACCAGGAAGGGCAGGAGTGGGGTCAGGTGCGGGGCCGGGGTATCAAGTACCTCGACGGACAGCCTGTGCTGAACGGCGATGGTACCTACCAGACGCAGAACGATGTGTACTTTGGGTCGGTACTGCCCAAGTTCACGGGTGGCGCGTTCACGTCGTTCCGCTACGACGACCTGACGCTGACGCTGTCGATGGATTACGGGAAGGGCGGCAAATACTTCTCGCTGTCGAATTTCTGGGGGCAGTATTCGGGCCTGCTGGCTGAAACAGCCGCGACCAACGACAAAGGCATGAACGTTCGCGACGACGTGTCGGCCGGGGGTGGTGTGCACGTAAAAGGCGTAAACGCCAACGGTGAAAAAGTCGATACGTATGTGAACGGTTACGATTACTACCACCAGTTTGGCAACAACGGTATCGCCGAAGCCTCCATCTTCGACGCGACCTTCGTCAAGCTGCGGGAGATCAACCTGGGCTACAATGTACCGGTGCGTAAGATCCCGTTCCTGAACGGCAAAGTCCGGTCGGCTTCGGTGTCGTTCGTCGCCCGTAACCCCTGGATCATCTATGTCGCCAACCCCAACTTCGACGCGTCGGAACTGGCTGGTAAATTCGGTGAAAACGGCCAGCTGGTCGGTACCCGCTCGATTGGCTTCAGCGTACGCCTTGGCTTCTAGTTGTTTTCCACAACCGTAAACGCTCTTACAAACGAATGACTACCCATTTTTCCAAGTCCATAAAAAGTGCACTGCTGGCCCTGAGCTGGGTGGCGGTGTTTAGCTGCAAACCCGGTGATTTCGGCACGACCAACATCAACCCCAACGCATCGGAAATTCCGGTAACGTCGGCGCTGCTGACCAACGTACTCAATCAGTCGGCCCGTGGCTTCACGACCACGGCTACCGAGCCCGATCTGTACATACAATACATCGCCAACAGCCAGTACCCCGAAGCGTCCCTATATTCGACCGTCAACGCCGACTTTGGTGGCTACTATAGCGGACCGCTGTACGACTTGCAGAACATAATCAATTACAACACCAATACCGCCACGAAAGCAAGCGTGGCTGCTTACGGATCGAACAATAACCAGATCGCCGTTGCCCGGATTGTGAAAGCGTATTTCTTCCAGGTCGTAACCGACCGCTGGGGCGATGTGCCGTATTCGGAAGCCCTAAAAGGTGCCCCGACGCCTAAGTACGACACCCAGCAGGCCATCTACACCGACCTGTTCAAGGAGTTGAAAGAAGCTTCTGCCCAGTTTGACGGGGGAACGACCGTACAGGGTGATATTCTGTTTGGGGGCGACGCTGCCAAATGGAAAAAGTTTGCCAATTCGCTGCGGATGGTGCTGGCCCTGCGACTATCGAAAGTCGACCCCACGACGGGTAAGAGTGAATTCGCGTCGGCTCTCGCTGATGCCGCCGGTTCGATCGCTACCAACGCCGACAATGCCGCTTTCGCGTACCTCAACAACACCGATTTCCGTAGCCCCTGGGCGGCTGCCTACGATGGCCGTGACGATTTCGGCGTAAGCGATGTATTCGTGAATGCACTTCAGAGTAGCAGCGACCCCCGGTTGCCGTCGCTCGTCGCCAAAATCTCGTCGGGTAAGTACCTCGGTATTCCGTACGGGCTGAAGCGCGATCTGCTCATTAGCTGGACCGGACAAAACCCGCAGTACTCGCACCCCGGTGCTTCTATCGTACAGGCCGACTCGAAAGGCTACATCATGACGGCTGCGCAACTGCTGCTGAGCCGGGCCGAAGCGGCACAGCGCGGATGGACATCGGAAAACGCGACTACGCTCTACAACAGTGCCATCCGGGCGTCGTTTGAGCAGTGGGGTGTTTACGACGCTACTACCTATGCTACGTACACTGCATCGTCGGGCGTTAGTCTGACCAGTGGCAATGCCCTCCAGAAAATCGGCACGCAGAAGTGGATCGCCCTGTACCCCAACGGCTACGAAGCCTGGGCAGAGTGGCGCCGGACGGGCTATCCCGCCCTGACGCCAACGCCTTACGCGGTCAATGTCAGCAAGCAGATTCCGCGCCGGTACGGTTACCCAACCAGCGAGCAAACGCTTAACAAAGCAAACTACGATGCTGCCGTTGCCCGGCTATCGGGTGGCGACATACACGACGCCCGCGTTTGGTGGGATGTGAAGTAAGGTGTTGTACTGATTCGGTTCAGGTGCCCGTAAAAGACGGCTCATCCACCAGGGTGAGCCGTCTTTTTTGATTCAGATAACCCCATTCCCGACATGGTACAGGTGCCCTGCTTTGGCCCAGGCCTCCCTGCCGACGATCCTATGTACCTGGGGGAAGCCAACCGGTCTGGCTACTGTATCCCGGTGGTTGGCAGTAGAAAAAGGAATACCGGTGCAACAATACAGGTGCCCGGTTTATCTTTGACGTATGCAAGATACCCGACTGCTGCTGGTTGATGACGATCCCGACGTACTGCTGGCGGCCCGCCTGCTGTTGAAACGCCACTTCGGCGTAATCGACATCGAAAAAAATCCCGATAAACTGCCGTTTCTGCTCAATACCAATCACTACGACGCCATCGTACTCGATATGAATTTCGAGCGCGACGTCAGCAGTGGCCGCGAAGGATTTGCCTGGCTCGACCGTATTCTCGACATCGACCCACAGGCGCGGGTGGTGCTGTTTACGGCGTATGGCGACGTGGAAATGGCCGTACGGGCTATGAAAGCCGGAGCGGTCGATTTTGTGCTGAAACCGTGGCAGAACGACAAATTTGTCGAAACGATTCGGGTTGCGGTGTCAAAGAGTGAAAGAGCGAAAGACAGAAAGGGCGAACCGGAGCGTAACGGCTGGTCAGTCAGTGAAAAAGCGGAGAAAGACGCTGGAAAAACGCGAAAAACAGTTCCCTCCTCCTCTGGTCACTCACTCATTGGCAATACGCTTAATCCGATTCTCAGTACGATTGGTCGGGTGGCTCCAACTGACGCCAATGTCTTGATTCTGGGCGAAAACGGAACGGGAAAAGATTTGATTGCCCGTACCATCCACGCCCAGTCGAACCGGCGCGACAAGCCGTTTGTCAGCGTCGATGTAGGCGCATTAACGGAGAGTCTGTTTGAAAGTGAACTGTTTGGCCACGTCAAAGGGGCCTTTACCGACGCCCGCGAGGATCGGGTGGGGCGGTTTGAAGAAGCCAATGGTGGTACGTTGTTTCTGGACGAGATCGGCAACCTGACGCCCGGTCAGCAGGCCCGGCTTCTGACTGTCTTGCAGCAGCGGCAGGTTACGCGCGTAGGGAGTAACAAAGCCCGCCCGGTCGATATCCGGCTGATCTGCGCGACCAACGTCGACCTCAATGAACGAGTGCAGGAGAAGAGCTTCCGGCAGGATTTGCTGTACCGGATCAACACGATCGAACTGACGTTGCCCCCGCTTCGGCAGCGCACCGACGACCTGCGTTTACTGGCCGACCATTTCATCGACCGGTATGCCCGGCAGTACAACCGCCCGGTCACGGGGCTAAGCGCGGCCCTGCTGACCGAGATGAAAAGCTACGACTGGCCCGGCAACGTGCGCGAACTGCAGCACAGCATCGAGCGGGCTGTAATTCTGGCACCGGGGACCATTCTCGAACCGACTGATTTCGTGTTCCGCAAAACCGCAGCCGCGTCGTCGCCCGTGGCCCAGACCATGCAGATCGACGATATGGAGCGGCAGCTGATCCAGCGCGCCATGCAGACCCATCAGGGCAACATCACCGACGTTGCCCGCGAACTGGGTCTGTCCCGGCAGGCGCTATACCGGCGGTTGGAGAAGTTTGGGATGTAATTTTGCGGTTTTTTAAGGCTCGTTTTTGGCCAGAAGATTATGCAGCGCGTTGCCATTTTCGGAAGCCCCGGTTCGGGAAAATCTACGCTCGCCCGGCGACTATCAGCCAGAACTGGATTGCCCGCCTTTTACTTCGACCGCTATTTTTTTGGTCCAAACTGGGTCATCAGGTCAGACGAGGAATTCAGGTCGTCCATGACCGCCATAGTCGCTGAAAACCGGTGGATTACGGACGGCAATTACCTGAATGAATCGATCCTGACGGGCCGCATCGATCGGGCCGATACGCTCATTCTGCTTGATGTGCCGCGCGTCGTCTGTCTGTGGCGAGTCGTTCGTCGGATAATAAAACACTATGGTCAGGTTCGGCCAGACCAAGCCGAAGGATGCGCAGAACGGGTTGATTGGCCATTCCTCCAATTTGTGTGGAGTTACCCCAGTCGAATGCCACGAATTCAGCAGCTACTGAGCACTCAGATCGTCACCAAAACGGTGCTGGTTCTTCGTAGCGAAACGGATATCGACAACTTTCTGAGAAACGCGGCTGTCGACACGAGTCTGTCAGCTTAGAGGTTGTTTAGGATTGTGTTTTACGGCCTTTTTTGTCATCCCGAGCCTGCGAGGGATTTTCGCTAGCAGGCGGTTTAGTTTGCTTTTAGCGAAGATCCCTCGCAGGCTCGGGATGACAAACGGGCGATTCAAGAACGGGCTATAAAATCCTAAACAACCTCTTAGACGCCAGTCGTTGGTAAAGAATGCGCTAGTTCGTGCGCAATGGCCGCTTCGGCCTGCCGGACCACTTCGTCAACTGACTGACCGGCCGGTTCGATGGGGGGGAGGGTTACAAACGATAGCCGTGAGAAGGACGTCAGCGGAAACAAGCCTTTGGGCGTAAAGGCCCCTGTACCGCTGATGGTGATGGGGACGACGAGCGCTTTAGGGGCGCGTTTGAGCAGCACACTCACTCCTCCTGTAACGAACGGCCGCATCTGCCCCGACGCCGAGCGCGTTCCTTCCGGGAAAATCACCGCCGACAGGTTCTGTTCCTGAATCAGTTTGCCCAGTCGTGAAATCTCGGTGATGGCCTGTTTGGAGTCTTTCCGGTCGATGAGGGCCGCCCCGCTTTTTCGCAGATTATACGATACCGACGGTGTGCCGTGGGCCAGCTCGATTTTCGAGACGAACGTGGGTGTATGCGCCCGCAAAAACCAGATGATCGGCGAAATGTCGAACATACTCTGGTGGTTGGCAATGAAGATGATCGGCCGATCGGTGGGCAGGGGCGTGGTCTGGCGAAAGCGAACGGTCGTGCCGGTGAGCAACCAGCCGAAGGTGATGCTGGCGTTCATGTAATCGACCACTTTTTTGTGGGCGGGGCGACCAAAACCATGAAAGGCAGCCGCCTGTAACACATGGTAGACAAGCAGTAATAACCCAAAGTAAATCGCGTAAACTACGCTCAGTACGTAGTCAAGCAGTTTTTTAAGAACACTCACGGCGCGGCAAACTATCGTTTTTGGGGCAAAAGTAACCGTTGCCGGGTTAGCATTGTTATTTAACTAATCGTGGATGTCAGTAACCGGCTGGAATAGCCGTAACTTGCTTCCCATTTTCTGTTTTCAGCACGTTTTTACGCACTATATATATGGCTTTATCTGGCTCACGGCTGGACGTCATGCGGCACGTCGGCGAGAATCTCGACACGGTGCTTGGTGATTACCTCAAACCTATCGAAACGAACTGGCAACCGTCTGACTTCCTGCCCGACAGTCGGCAGGACGACTTTCCGGAGCAGGTTCGGCTGTTCCGGGAAAGCGCCCGCGAACTGTCGTATGATTACGTGGCCGTACTCGTTGGTGATACCATCACCGAAGAAGCGTTGCCTACGTACGAATCATGGCTGATGGATATGGAAGGGGTCAATCAGGCCGAGGCTACCGGCTGGACCCCCTGGATTCGGGGCTGGACGGCCGAGGAAAACCGCCACGGCGACCTGCTCAACAAATTCCTGTACCTGTCGGGTCGGGTCAACATGCGGGCGATGGAAGTATCGACGCAGTACCTGATCGCCGATGGGTTCGACATCGGGACCGGCAGCGATCCGTACAAAAACTTTGTCTATACGTCGTTTCAGGAGCTGGCGACCAATGTGTCGCACCGCCGGACGGCAACCCTGGCTAAGCAGGCCGGGTGCCCCCAGCTGTCGAAAATCTGCGGGGTAATCGCATCCGATGAAATGCGCCACGCGAAAGCCTATAAGGCGTTTGTGAGCAAAATATTCGAGGTCGATCCGTCGGAGATGATGCTGGCTTTTGAGGAGATGATGCGTAAGAAAATCGTGATGCCGGCTCACTTCCTGCGCGAAACGGGCGTTAAACTCAGCCAGACATTCAGCCACTTTTCTGATGCGGCTCAGCGCATTGGCGTCTACACGACCAACGATTACATCGACATCGTGGATGCCCTGCTGGTCGACTGGCAGATCGACGCCGTTACTGATCTGAACGATGCTGGTCAGCGGGCGCGCGATTACCTGATGGCACTGCCTAACCGGCTGCGTCGGGTAGCCGAGCGCACCAAGATTCCAACGCTGGAATATCCGTTCAGCTGGATTGCTGCCTAAGCAATTATGGACCGGTTCGCACTGGGTATCGGCTGGCGATTAACGGCCATTCTGCTCCTGATGGGGGGCGGGGTGGCCGTTTACCATTGGCTGGGCAACGGGTCGATAGTGGTGCCGGTAGGTCTGGTCCTGATCGGGCTGGTCGTCAATCTATACCAGTACGTGACGGGGATCAACCGCAAGCTGATCCGGTTTCTGGAATCGGTTCAGTACGCCGACTTTGCCGTTTCCTTCCGCACCGATAACCAGCTTGGTCCCACATTTCAGGACTTGAACCGACAGTTCAACGCCGTCCTCGACGCGTTCCGGCAGGCGCGGGCTGATAAAGAAACCAGCCTGCACTACGTCAATACCATCGTTCAGCACGTCAGCGTTGGCTTGCTCACGTTCGACGCAGCCGGACAGGTCGAACTGGTCAACCAGACGGCACTGCGGCTGCTGGGTATCTACCGGCTTCGCACACTCGCTGAACTCGACGTTACGCACCCCGATCTGACGGCTCTGCTCTGGTCCGTCGCGGGTGCGTCCGGCCCGGTCGTGTACCGAATGCCTTCCGACGACGAGCTATCCATGCGCGGAACGGCCGTTCAGCTACGCGGTCGACGTATAACTATCGTCTCGATTCAGAACATTCGTTCAGAATTACAACAGCGCGAACTCGACGCGTGGCAGAACCTGACGAAAGTACTGCGGCATGAGATCATGAATTCGATCACCCCGATTGTCTCGCTGGTCGGTACCATGCGGGACATTGTCGATACCGACTTGGCTCCCCACACTCAGACCGACCTGACCAGCGCCGGTGGGTTGACCAGCGTAGCCGAATCGGTGACCGATCTGCGCGATGCGCTGACGACCATCGAGCAGCGCGGTACGGGAATCATGCAGTTTGTGGACGCGTACCGTCATTTTACGACTATTCCGCAACCCGTGATGGCCGATGTGGCCGTTGCTGGCCTGCTGGATCGGGTCATTCGGCTGGCGTTGGCTGCTTACCCGAATTGCCCCATCGACCGTGGAGCGGAAATCAATGACTACACCGTCCGGGTCGATGCCACGCAGATCGAGATGGTGTTGCTGAATCTGCTCAAAAACGCGGCTGAGAGTCTGGAAAATCGGCCGCTGCCCACCATCCGGATTCAGGTTCGGCAGCGCGAGAGTCAGACGACGATCAGTATCACCGACAACGGTCCCGGTATCGAACCCGAAGCGCTGGAACAGATTTTTATTCCGTTTTACACGACCCGCAAGACGGGGTCTGGTATCGGCTTGAGTCTGTCGCGACAGATTATGCAGCGGCACGGTGGGCAGCTACTGGTCGACTCGCAGCCGGGGCAGGGCAGTACCTTTACACTGGTTTTCTGATTCACAGTTAGTAAAAACAACAGGTGCCGCTCACGGGTTAAGTTGATATGCGACCGTACCGGTGCCGTTAAGGCGTAGTTGAAACGGCGAGGGTAACTGCCCGGCGTAAGCGACGAAGACGCCGGAAAAAGCGGGCGGTCAGTAGTACAGCCGCGACGGTGAGCCCGGTGAGCAGACCAATCCAGACCCCAACGGCATCCAATTTGAGCGGGAAAGCCAGTACGTAGCTAAGCGGAAGAGCCACAACCCAGTACGAAAACAGCGAGATGATGGTCGGTACGTTGACGTCGGCCATGCCACGTAAACTGCCCAGCGCCACAACCTGCACCCCGTCGGACAACTGAAAGATACCGGCGATAATGACCAGCGAAGCCGCGATGTGCATCACACCGGGGTTGTCGCGGATGTAGAGCGATACCAGCCAGTCGTTGGCGGTCAGGAACAGCAGGGCCGCCAGCGACATCAGACTGACCGACAGCACAAAAGCGGCAATACCCGCCCGCAAAGCCCCGTCGATATTGTTGTAGCCAACGGCCGTGCCCACCCGGATCGCGGCCGCCGACGAAATGCCCGTCGCCATCATGTACGTCACCGATGCCAGGTTGATGGCAATCTGGTGAGCCGCCAGCCGGTCGTCGCCCAGCCAGCCCACAATGACAACAGCCAGCGAAAACGTAGCGACCTCGAAGAAAAAGGTGAGCCCGCCCGGAATGCCCAGCCGCAAAATCTGCCGGATCTCAGCCCGAACGGTTAGTTTGGTGAATTCAGCTAGTAGATATGGCCGGAACAGCGGTTGCCAGTACACATAGAGAAGCATCGCAACGGCCATGTACACCCGCGACAGCAGCGTTGCCACCGCTGACCCCATCAGGCCCCAGGCTGGAAAAGGACCTACTCCCTTGATGAGTATGTAGTTGAACAACGCGTTGAGCCCCAGCGCCGAGAGGGTAATGAGCATCGCGACGCGGGGCTGACGCAGCCCGTCGCAGAGTTGACGGGCTGCCACAAACAGCAGCAGCGGCAGTACCGACGCACTCAGGATCAGCATGAAGTTCCGCGCCAGCTGGGTCACCTCGGGCGACTGCCCGAACAGCTCGAAATAAAAAGCCAGCACGACCGATAGTCCGCCCAGCACGATGCTCATCAGCACCGAGGCCCAGAGCCCCGCCCGAAACAGGCGATTGATCCCGGCGGTATCGGTCCGGCTGTTAGCCTGCGCCACCAGGGCCGCCACAACCGACAGCCCTCCGACCCCCACGCTCGACATCAGAAACGAGAGCGAATTGGCCAGCCCGGCCGCGCCCAGGGGTACGGCCCCCAGCAACCGCCCAACAAACAGATTATCGGTGACGCCCATCAGTACCACGCCCAGTTGCGCAATGATAATTGGAACGCTGAGCCGGAACGTGTCGGCCAGTTCGGGGCGATAAATGCGTAAGAACGTTTTCAGAGACAGTAGGGCGAAATACCCCGGTTGTGAATGGCAAAGGTACGCCTTTCTGCACCCCGACCCAGCCCCGGCTCCCTCGCTGGCGGACGGGGACCTGCCGCCAGCGAACCAGGCAATTTGTCGGCCTGGCTCCGCCCCGGCTGGGGTGGTGTAAAAGCAATGGATACTCCCCGAATGTTCGTACTTTTGTCAATATCATTAACAGCAAGGCCCTTGAAAGAGTACGGCAGCAGCATTCAGAAATTGGTTGACAATATGGTCAACATCGAGGATCGGGAAAAGCGTACCCGTTACGCGCATATCCTGATCGAACTGATGCGACAGATCCACCCCGGCATGAAAGACGGGCAGGACTACTACAACAAGCTGTGGGACGACCTGTACATCATTTCCGATTTTACGCTGGACGTCGACAGCCCGTATCCACCGCCGTCGGAAGAAGCGCTGGGGAAAAAGCCGCAAACGGTTCCGTACAATACCCACCACCTGCGGTTCAAACACTTCGGCCGGAATGTCGATTTGCTGGTAGCGAAAGCCGTGGCACTGGAAGATGCCGACGAACGGCGTGCGTTTGTGTCGTACCTGGTGCGATTGATGCGGTCCTTCTACCAGACCTGGAACAAAGAAGCTGTTGAAGAAGAAACCATCTATGAAAGCCTGATTGAACTCTCGAAGGGTAAGCTCTTCGATGATGTGAAGCTAATCCGGGAGGAGGGGCTGGTCGAGTCGACACCGCGCGAACGGGCGGGCGAAGCTACCCAACCGCAACGCATTGGTGGGGGAAACAATAACAACCGGAATCAGGGCAACAACCAGCACCGGAACAACAACGACCGGCGGAACAACAACCCCAACAACCGGAATCAGGGCAACAACCAGCACCGGAACAATAACGACCGGCGCAATCTCGGGCCTAACAATAACCGGAATCAGAGCGGTGGTCAGAACCGCAACAACGGTAATAATAACAACAACAATAACGATCGACGTCGGCGGTAAGAACCTGTCGGTCGCTGGTTTTGTGACTCCAGCCGTTTTACACTAGCAAACAAACACGTATCGTCGTCGGGCAGGCACTGTACCCGGCTGATATTGATTTCAACCAATCCAGGCATGGCATCTTTTCAAATTACGGGTGGCCGTAAACTCAAGGGCGAACTGATTCCGCAGGGCGCAAAAAACGAAGCGCTCCAGATTCTCTGCGCCGTTCTGCTGACCAAGGAACCCGTTACGATTCATAACATTCCGAGTATCCGCGACGTCAACCAGCTCATCGACCTGTTGGGCGATATGGGCGTCTGGGTAACGCGGGTCGGCGAAGGGTCGTACCGGTTTCAGGCGTCGGATGTTAACCTGGATTACCTTGAAAGCGACACCTACAAGCGGAAAGCGGCTGCATTGCGCGGCTCGGTAATGCTGCTCGGCCCTATGCTGGCCCGCTTCAAAAAAGGCCGTATCCCCCGGCCCGGTGGCGACAAGATCGGTCGTCGTCGGCTGGATACGCACTTTCTGGGATTTGAGAAGCTGGGTGCCCAGTTCAATTACGACGCCAACGATGGCGGGTATTACCAGGTCGATGCCAGTAACCTGCGCGGTGCGTATATGTTGCTCGACGAGGCTTCGGTTACCGGTACCGCCAACGTACTGATGGCGGCTGTTATGGCCGAGGGTACAACGCAGATTTACAATGCTGCCTGCGAACCCTACCTGCAACAGCTGAGCAAGATGCTCAACAGCATGGGGGCCAAAATCACCGGCGTTGGCTCAAACCTGCTGACGATTGAAGGTGTCTCCGAACTGAACGGTACCGAACACACCATGCTGCCTGACATGATCGAGATCGGCTCGTTTATCGGCATGGCGGCTATGACACAGTCGGAGATTACGATTAAAAACTGCCAGATTCCGCAGTTGGGCATTATCCCGGATCAGTTCAAGCGGCTGGGGATTCAGATGGAGTTTCGGGGCGACGATATTTTCATTCCCGCCCAGGAGCGCTACCAGATCGAATCGTTTCTGGACGGTGGTATGATGACTGTTGCCGACGCTCCCTGGCCCGGCTTCACCCCCGATCTGCTCAGCATCGTACTGGTAACGGCCGTGCAGGCGCAGGGTACGCTGCTCATTCACCAGAAAATGTTTGAAAGCCGCCTGTTCTTCGTCGACAAGCTGATCGACATGGGTGCGCAGATCATTCTGTGCGATCCGCACCGCGCAACGGTTGTGGGGCTGAACCGGCAAATGCCGCTGAAAGGCATCCGCATGTCGTCGCCGGATATCCGGGCGGGGGTAGCGTTACTGATCGCGGCTATGTCGGCCACCGGCACCAGCATCATCGATAACATCGAACAGATTGACCGGGGCTACCAGTATATCGACACCCGGCTAAACGCCATCGGTGCCGAGATCATCCGGCTGTAAGGGGCGGTGCTTCGTTTTAGGTCTGTTTGAATCAGCAATAAATTCGCTGTGATTCTAATTTTCTCGTTACTGCGATCGGAAAAACGCCAACAGTAATGTCGAACGGAGCACAGAAATAATTTACAGTAAACCGTCCCATTTCTACCGACAATGTCGGTAGAAATGGGACGGTTTACTGTAAATACAGGAGCGAATCAATGCTGTACCAGAACGCGCTGTACCTGAACACCCAGATGGTCGGCGACGCGTAGTAAATACAACCCGCTGGGCCAATTGCTCACGTCGACTCGGGTCTGGCTCCCGGTGCTTCTCTGCCGGTATACTGATCGGATCTGCATCGTACTGATGTCGATCTGTGAAGCATCTTCCAGGCCGTCGATGTTGAGTGCTTCATTGGCCGGCTGTCCCGTCAGTACAATTTCGCCGTTGGTCCGTACGAT
This sequence comes from uncultured Spirosoma sp., assembly GCA_964581865.1. Classification (GTDB taxonomy): domain Bacteria; phylum Bacteroidota; class Bacteroidia; order Cytophagales; family Spirosomataceae; genus Spirosoma. Next base: position 48,020 of record CAZOQC010000011.1, on the reverse strand, counting down.
AGCGCTTCGCAGGGGTGAGTAACTGAATTTACCGTCGGCGTCGGTTTGCCGGAGCCGGTAGTAGTTGATGCCAAGCCGGGGTGATTCATCGACGGTGCTGTAGGTTTGCCGGGTGGTCGTAGTCCCGTGCCCATCGAGCCGGGCAATGCGCTCAAACGTAAGGGCATCGCTGCTGCGTTCCAGATCGAAGTGGGCATTGTTGCGTTCGCTGGCCGTCGACCAGTTGGCAAAAACCTGCTTCTGAACCGTTTTTACCGAGAAATCAATCAGCGAAACAGGAAGTGTTGTGCTGGTCACGGTGTACGTTGCTTTGTAGTTTTGCGCCCCGTTGCTATCGAATGCAAAGCCAAACGACCCATCGATGCGCCAGTACACTTCCAGCACATAAGTACCGGGTCCCAGGCCGCTGGCGATGTTGATAGCCGCGTCGGTTCGTGTCCATTTCTGGTTCCCATTGCCCAGATCGCTGCCGAATGGTAGGTCGACCTGAATGAAGTCGCCCGGTGTAATGCCCTGTTGGTAAAGCCGGTAGAACATATGCGCGGCCGTTACGTCGGAGCCATCGCTTTTATAGGTCTTTACTTCGCCCCCGTTTAGATAGATCGAGGTTTGTGCCGTGCCCAGGCTGGCACCCTGAAATGATTGAGCACCATCTGCGTTGACACCACCCGCCCGGTACGTATTCCCCGACGCGTCGACGTTGGTGATGGCGTAGGTTTGCGTCAGGCCAGCGTCGGCCCAGGCGGGGGTAAATACGGCTGCTGATAAGCAACTGATAAGCAGTAGAAGAGTTCGCATCGTTGGATAGCGTATTGGCTAAGAACTAATTCCATGCAAAATGAATACCTAACGATGCTATTTTGTTGTCGAAAATGAAAATATGTCTACTTATGGAACTGCATTTGTCGGGGGCTAAGCAGGTTTGTCGGAAGTCGCCGTCGTACGTACAGAAACCTTACCCAGCGAAATCGATGCAACAAGAAAACCGATGCCGCTAATAACGAGGTTAAGAAAGAACCCCACAGCATGCAGAAACGTGGCCAGCACCGTCGCCTGTGTTACGGGTAATCCGTACAGCATCAGCACCCGCCCGACCAGTAAGTGATACGTGCCGATACCGCCCTGGGTTGGTACCAGCACACCACCTAACAGAGCCACGGTTTCAATGGTCAGCACCGACAGCAGTGGCAGGGCACGGGTCGTTGGCAGCGCCATCATCAGCGAGTAAGTCATCAGCCACGCCATCGCCTGATTCAAAACGGTCAGGATGATAAACAGGCCTGGCTGTGGAAGTTTACGCAGGGAAAGCAGCCCGGTCCGAAGTCCCCGGCTGAAATTGATTACACGCTGCGCAACCGGGTGCTGCCAGCGGGGGTGGTTGAAATCAATCAGCCGAACCGACCACAGCAACAAACCTGCTGTTAGCAAACCACCCGTCAGCAACCACCACCCGGTCGTGCTAGGCAGGCGCAGGGCGTAGCCGCCAAAGTAGCGTTGCAGTCGTGCAAACTCCAGTACGAACGTGAGCGAAACGACCCCCAGCAATACGAAAAAATCGAGTACCCGTTCGGCAAGCACGGCACCAACTGCCTGCGAAAACGACACGCCGTCGGTGCGTTGCAGCGTGGCGCAGCGGGTCAGTTCGCCCGACCCCGGCACAATCATGCCGGCCATCGTACCGGCCAGCAACGCTATCGTCACGCGGAACGTAGTGGGTTTGTACCCCAGTGCCAGCAGTGGTTGCCGGGAGCGCATACCCCGCACCAGAAAGGTGATGGCCGTTAGCAGACCGGTAAACAGAATCCAGCGGTAGTCGGCCAGTTGGAACTGCTGACCAATGGCACCGAACGACACGTTGCGCAACGCATAAATCAGCAGCAGTATGCCCAGACCAAGCGGTAAAAATCGTTTTAGGAAATGCGTCATAGTACGCGTTGAAGGCGGCAAATTACAGAGAAAAGCCCGTTGGCTGGTCATTGGCGGGATTCAGCCCGGAACCCGTAAACAGCAAAAAACCGGCCCGGTTTTTGTCGACTGCCAGCCAGCGACCTGCCTGCCTGCTCCGGGTACTGACCGACCTCGTTTGCAGGAGACTGGCGATCAACTTATTTTTGACAATACGTCCCGTCTGTAACCGACTCGATTGCCTGGCAGGGGTCAACTCTCTCTCGTTCTATGTCTAAATCAACCAAGAAGCGTACCTCCCCGCCGGTAAGCAGGCCCCTAGCCGTGCCGAACGCGGGCGGAGCAATACCCGCAGCCGAATCGACCGCTTCTGTAGCTCCTCCGTTTGTGCCTGATCAGCCGGAAGCCGGGTTTCAACTGATCCGCTTCGATCGCCGGACTAGGTGGTACATGGGTATCGTGACGGGTTTGTTTATCCTGCTATCGCTGCTGAAAATTCATACACTATCGGTTGCCATGTGGAATCAGTTGATTCCCGACGGATCGGACCCGAAGCGGGGCATTATGAGTGGTACGCCACAGGCTATCCGGATGGATGAATACGCGGTCTGGGTGCCGAATACGCTGTCGAATGCCAATCAGGGATACCCGACAGTGAACGAGTCGCTGGGGGGGGAGAAGATCGCGCTGCTGGGTGCACCTGCCTATCACCCGCTGATGATTTTCAAGCCGCTTCTGTGGGGGCACTTTTTTCTGGGGCCGGAGCAGGCCATCGCCTGGCAATCGAACTTCAACTACTTCGCTGTATTGCTGCTGCCGTTTCTGCTGTTTATGCTGCTGACGGGTAACAACTTTCTGCTATCGGTATTCGGCAGCGTGTGGTTGTGGCTGTCGTCGGCGTCGCAGATGTGGAACGGCGGTTGCGACATGGCGGTGGGGCTGTTTTCGCTGCTGTTCGTTAGTGGAATGTATATTCTGTTTGGCAAACACTCGCTACTGGGAAAAATCGGCTGGGGACTGCTTTTCGGCTGGACGCTTTTCAGCGCGCTGGTGCTGGTGTACCCACCGTTTCAGGTACCGCTGGGGTATACGTTTCTGATTTTATTCGTCGCGTACTGCCTGCGCCACAAAGAGCAGTTTCGGTTTGATCGCGATCAGTGGACAGCGATCGGTATTGGGGCCGGTGCGCTGGTGCTGGTGGGTGTGGCCTTTTATACATCGTACCGCGATCTGAAACCAACCGTCGAAGCGATGGTCAACACGGTATATCCGGGTCGTCGGTCGGAGTCGGGCGGTACAGGCTTCATCGCCAACTGGTTTTCGGAGTATTACTCGTGGCTCATTACGCCCCAGCGCTACCCAAAAAGCTGGCTGAACATTTGTGAACTCTCGCACTACCTGACCTTCACGCCTGTCATTGCGGCTAGCCTGCTGGTGTATTTCGTCGTCAAACGCCGGATCGACTGGATGCTGGCCCTGCTGGCACTCTGGATTCTGGCGCAACTGATCTGGATCGAATACGGCTGGCCGAAGTGGCTGGCTGAAGGGACGCTGATGAGCATGAGTCCCACCCGCCGGACACAGGTACCACTGGGTGTGTCGGGTGTGATCCTGACGATTCTGTATCTGGCTTACCTGAACCGGCATCAGCTCGTTACGAGCGCGGGCGCAAAGGCACTGGCGATTGCGGGTGCGTTCGGCTTCGTGCTTTACACGGCCTACGTCAACCTGAACGATACCGAGGGGTTGTTTCGCTCGTATCAGCTGTTTTTACCGGTACTGTTCTTTACGTTCCTCAACGTATTGCTGCTTGTCAACGTGCAGGTAAAATACCGGGCTGCGCTGTTTGCCGGGGCGGTAGTGCTGTATCTGCTGCCGAACCTGAAATTTAACCCCGTCGCGGTGGGTCTGGCTCCGATCATGCAGCACAATATTTACAAAACCGTGCAGGAGATCGACAGGAAAGATCCCGGCAAACGTTGGGTGGTGTTCGGCAGTCAGTATATCTCTTACCTGGTAACGGCAACGGGCGTCAAACTGCTGTCTGGGGTGAAAACGCTGCCCGCCCGTACCATCATGCACGTACTCGATCCGATGGCCAAACGTGACTCGGCTTATAACCGCTACGCCCACACCGTATACCAGACCTATATCGACGGGCGCGACAGCGTGATTATTCAGCAAAGTTTCGAGGATGCCTATACGGTCGGGATGGACCCCTGTTCGCCACGCTTCAAGGAACTGAAGGTGAAGTACCTGATTTTCGACCGGGAGCCGCAGCCGGTGGAGGTGCGCTGTGCCAAACTCATCAGCAACATGGGGTCGGTGAAGATTTACGAGCGCACGGACGAATGAGCACGATGCCATCACCGCGCATTCTGATCGTGATTCCCTGTTACAACGAGGAAGCATCCATCGTATCGGTCGTGAATGAGATCGAACAGGCGCGACAGATGTCAGGTTTGTTGCTCGATGTGCTGGTGGTCAATGACTGCTCGACGGATGGTACGCTGGCCCAGTTGCAGACACTGTCCGGTTGTCAATACCTGAACTTACCGGTTAACCTGGGTATTGGCGGAGCCATGCAGGCGGGCTACCGCTATGCGTATCGGCACGGTTATGACATGGCTGTGCAAATGGACGGCGATGGGCAACACCCGGCCGGTGAACTGCCCAAGTTACTGACACCACTACTGGCCAACGAAGCCGACGTCGTGATTGGCTCGCGGTTTCTGGAGCGAACGGGTTTTCAGTCGACGGCTGCCCGGCGCATCGGGATCAACTACTTTCGTCGGCTAAACCGCTGGCTGATCGGGCAAACGATTCACGACAGTACGTCGGGATTTCGGGCGTTCAACCGGCGGACGCTCGCCATTGTCGACCGGTACTACCCCGACGAATACCCCGAACCCGAAGCAATCGTACAATTTGGGCTGCATCACCTGCGTATCAAAGAAGTGCCGGTGCAGATGCGCGAGCGGCAGGGGGGCGTCTCGTCGATCAACACCGGGCGGGCGTTTTACTACATGCTCAAGGTGACGCTCGGTATTTTGTTTGTCTACATCCGGCTGCGCGGTCGTAAGGCCCTGACGCCCCAATCTGCCTGATATGGAAACGATTCCACTCACCATACAAATTGTCAGTATCACCGGCGCCCTGCTGTTTATGCTGACGATTTTTCGGCTGATCATCCGGGGCAAGCTGCGCGAGGAATACTCGATTATCTGGATTCTGAGTACAGTCGTCCTGATCGTTTTCTCGGTCTGGCGTCAGGGGCTGGAGCAGATTTCGGCCTTGCTGGGCGTGTTTTACCCGCCGTCGCTGATTTTTCTCGGTGCTCTGTCGGCCATGCTGGTGTTTCTGGTCCACCTGTCGGTTGTCATCTCGAAATTACAGAATCAGATTAAAGACCTGGCCCACGAGATGGCGTATATGCGGCAGGACCTCGACCGGCTCAACGCACAGCATCCGCAGCCGAGCCCCGAACAGCCGATTGCGCCCGAACCTGTTTCGCCATGAAATTACCGACCATAACGGTTATTACGCCGTCGTATAATCAGGGTAATTTCATTCGGCAGACGGTTGAGTCGGTGTTGTCGCAGGCGTATCCGGGACTGGAATACATGGTGATGGATGGCGGTTCGACCGATGATACGCTGGCTGTACTGGAACCATATTCATCACGTCTGACGCTGATTTCAGAACCTGATCGGGGACAAACTGACGCCATCAACAAGGGCCTGCGCCGGGCAACGGGTGACATTGTCTGCTGGCTAAACTCCGATGATTATTTTCTGCCGGATGCGTTACTGACGGTCGGACGCTACTTCGCCGGGCACCCTGATACCGACTGGCTCACCGCTGATTGCCTGATTGTCAGTGAGTCGGGGCAGTTGATTCAGCAGCCGATCCGCCAGTACAAGCGGATGCTCCGGAACCTGTCGCACCAGGCGTATCTGGGCCTGACAAACGCTGTTTGCCAGCCCGCGACGTTCTGGCGACGGGCTGTTCACGAGCGCGTTGGGTATCTGAACGAAAGCCTGCATTTCACGATGGACTACGATTTCTGGCTACGGTTGGCGCAGGAAAGCCCCCCCGCTATACTCCGGCAACCAACATCGGCATTTCGGATTCACGGCCAATCGAAGGGGGGGCAGCAGTACGTCGAGCAGTTTCGCGAAGATGAACAGACGATGCGGCATTACGTACAGTCGGGCACCGTTCGATGGTTGCACCGTCGGCATAATCAATTGATTGTCAGCTTGTATAAATTATTGAAGTAATGGATGGCTGTGTTGCCCAGACGTCCACGTCTGGTGGCCGCCAGGCCAACTACTCAACGCGGAAGCTTTTGGCCTGATGGCCACCAGACGTGGACGTCTGGGTTACACACTTATCGCCACAACCCCAACCGACGGAATACCCTGATGCCAATTTTCAGAGCACTCATGTACAGGGAATAAAACGGGTAAGCGAGGGCGTAAGTAATGGCCTTCCGTCTTGAGTCGACGTTGTCGGGGATAAGCGGGATAAAACCAGTTGCGTAGAGGTCGCGGGCGTAGTGTTGCGGGCGGGGTGAGGTAGCCGGGCCAAACCAGTAGGCGGGGCAGTAGACACGCTTGTCGGGCGATGGATTGAGCCACGCGCCCCACCAGCTAAAACTGCTGTTCGACAGGATATGGTGATGACAAAGCGACATCAGAAACAGATCGGCAACGTCGGTTTCGCCTGCAACGAACGTGAATCGATCACCCGAAAACTGCCGACGGCACCAGTCGATGTCGTCTGAAAAAACCAGAAACCGGGTATCGGCCGGAAATTTATTGATGGCCGTCTGGTAGTAAGCGAGCGGCTGGGGCGGAAACGCGGCCCGCTGCCGGACATAGTCGCCCCGCCGGACGTGCAGGCTAACCGGCTGTTGCGCTAGTAACGAACCGTAGCGGGTTTGCAGATCGGTCAACAGATGGGGGGCGGGGGTAAAGTAATGGCGCACCTGATCGGCTGCATCGGCGAAAAAGCGTTCGCTCTGAAACGACCCGCGTAAATCCCAGTCGCCGGGCGGCAGGTCGACCGGTTGATAAGCGAACGAGGGCTGCTCGTAAAGGCAGGCGTCAGCAACCTGACCCGTTGGGCACGGGTTGGCGAAAAAATGGTTGTAAGACCACGCTGGCAGCACAAAGGGCTGGCCGTTGCGGTGGGCAATACCGATGGTCGCGGCTATGCAGAACAGCTGATTGCCCAAACGGCCCCACGGTAACGTACCCAACTGGCTAAACGTAATCATCGTATACACTGACTCCGGTCAGTCCTGACTTATGCTTGACAAAATTACACGTTTACTGGCGCAAAAAGCGCGCGAAGCCGGGCAGGGCGTCCGGGGTACGTCGGCCTTCTTGCGCGACTGGCAGCAGATCAAAAAGCTGGCTCCTCAGCAACCCGATTTCCCCATTATCGACTACTATCCGGTGCTGACCGACCGGTACGTAGAAAGCGGTAACCTGACGCACCACTATTTCGATCAGGACCTGACGATGGCGCAACGCATCTTTCAAAACAAACCCGCGCAGCACGTCGACATTGGCTCGCGCATCGACGGGTTTGTGGCGCACGTGGCTACATTTCGCCCGATTGAGCTGTTCGACATCCGTCCGCTCAATCGGCCTATCTCAAACGTCACGTTTCGGCAGGTCGACTTTATGCAACTCCCTGACGAACTGATCGAGTACACTGATTCTATTAGCTCGCTACACGTAATCGAGCATTTTGGGCTGGGTCGCTACGGCGATCCGCTCGATGTGAATGGGCATTTGAAAGCACTGGACAATATCTACCGTGTGCTGAAACCGGGTGGACGGTTTTACTTTTCCACACCTGTCAGCACCCGGCAGGGAATCGTTTTCAACGCGCACCGCGTGTTCCGCGTGGATTACCTGGTCAGATTATTCGAGCAACGGTATGCTATCGACAACTTCTGGCTGATCGACGATAGCAATACGTTACGCAGCGGGCTGGATTACCGGTCTGATGCCGCCCGTCAAAGTTTCGGTTGTTCATTCGGCTGCGGCATGTTTGAACTGGTAAAGAAATAACTGCCCATGAAGCTGAAGCAGTCGATCCGCCTGTTGAAAACGTCGCCCTGGCTACGGCCGGTGCTCCTGGCTATCGATGCTGTTTTGTGGCTGGTCGATACCGTGGCGATCCTGACCACCCGGCGGCAGGCAGCAGTCGCGCCGACGCTGGCGATCCTTAAATTCGATGCGCTGGGCGACTACCTGATGTTACGGGCCTATGTACGCTACCTGCGCGCTCAGCCCGATTACCGATCGTATTCGTTCTGTCTGGTGGGTAATGTCGCGTTCCGGCAGATGGCTGAATTTGCCGATGCCGATCTGTTCGACAGCTTTGTCTGGATCGATATTTACCAGCTTTCAACCCAGCCGCTATATCGCTTCCGAACCGCCAGAAAGCTGCGGCAGTGCGGATTTGCCGTAACGGTCAACCCTACCCGTAGTCGGGTGCTGGTGCTCGATGATTTCATGACGCGGGTATGTGGAGCCCCCACCCGGATCGGCTGCGTCACCGATCTGACCAACACGACGAACATCGAAGCGCAGTGGGGTGATGTGTACTTCACCCGACTCCTGCCCGCCGAATCCGGGGTTGTGTTTGAGGCCGAACGCAACCGGCAACTGATTAGTCAGTTGCTGGACCAGCCTGTGCCGCTGCTCCCGATGCAATTACCCGCCGTGCCGATCGATCCGTTGAGGTTACCCGACCCGTTTATAATCCTGTCGCCGGGGGCAGGCGCACCCGATAAAATCTGGCCGATGGTGCGTTTCGCCGAAGTACTGACGTTTTTGCATGCGTTGCGGCCGGAACTGTCATGGCTGGTTACGGGAACGGCCAGCGAAGCTTACCTGTACGAGCAGCTAAAAGCCAGCCTGTCGCCCGATGTGCCGGTGCAGTCGATGGTGGGTAAATTGTCGCAGGCGGAGTTGATCGGTGTTGTGCAGAAAGCCCGGCTGGTGCTGGCCAACGATTCCGGTATCGTACACATCGCTGCGTCGGTCGGTACCCCCTGTCTGTCGCTGTCGGCGGGGAAGTCGATTGTGCGCTGGCACCCCTACCCAACGACTATGGCCCCGCAGGTTCGGCACGTATATCCGGCTTTTTTCGACGACTGGCTGCACCGTTTGCCCGAACTGGCCCCGGCTGTCGCGGCCGTAGCTCCGGTCCCTGTCGATAGCCTGGATGTTGATCGGGTAAAGCAGGCGTTACGGCAGTTGCTGACCGACACCGATCAGCGCTTTACCAATCCCATCAGCGTAAAATAGCCCCATTCGAGTAGGCGCATGTATCCCGGCTGGCGGTGGATATGCGTCGCGTCGTACCAGTCAGCCTCCGTGTTAATGGCCACTGTTGGCGGATGAACCAGCGGCAGATCGAGCGGAGCCGTAAAAAGATCGGCCAGCCAGCGTGGCTTGCGAACGGTATGTGTAGCGCTCAAGCCAAACCCGATATTCGTGACCTGACTGATGCGCGGCACGATCGATAGTCCATTGTGCCGCCGAATAGCCACCAGCCATTGTACATCCCAGGTATCGAGTCGGCCGGTACTTACTTCATTCAATATCCAGCGCAGTCGCTGATTGAAATAAGGGGCCGTCAGCGATACGTGCCGGGCGTTTTCAGCCGGATCGACATTGTAGCGTTGCCACGCCCGACGCCAAGTAGCCCATCCCCAGATCGACGCAAAGCCGGAGAAATAGTACGAAGCCCCCGCCGTCACATCCCGACGCGCCTGAAACGTAATGCCGCTGATGTGCATCACCCGGTCGTCGTGGCGGTAGCGGTCCAGCAAATCGGTACAGAACGAAAAAAAGGTCGGTTCGGGCAAACAGTCATCTTCCAGAATGATCCCCGCATCGACCTGCGAAAAAAACCAGTCGATGGCCAACGAAACAGCCCGTTTACAGCCCAGATTCTCTTCCCGGAACAACGTTTGTACTTCGCAATCCCAGTCAACCTGACTCACAATCTGCCGTGTCTGTTCACAGAGAGCCGCTTCTCCGGGTTTATGCGTCCGGGGACCGTCAGCGGCTATAAACAGTTGGGATGGCCGTACCTGCCTGATCCGGTCGAAAACAAGTTGCGTCGTATCGGGTCGGTTAAAAATTAAAAAGAGAACGGGCGCGGTGGGCATTAACTGCGTGTTTAAAGTTTGTGGTCTAAGAGGTTGTTTAGGATTACACTGTTCGTGTCAAAACGGCCCGTTTGTCATCCCGAGCCTGCGAGGGATCTTCGCTAAAAGCAACCAAAATCGCCTGTTACCGAAGATCCCTCGCAGGCTCGGGATGACAAAGTAGGCTGTGAAATACAATCCTAAACAACCTCTAAGGTTTGAGGTTTCACGTCGACGATAACGTTAAACCCTGAATGTTAAACCTTAAACTGTTAATCTGCCTGCTTGCGTACGCTGTTCGAGCAAGGCTGCGTCGGAGACGGTTCTGCTTTTCAAAAACAGGCGTAATACCGATGCCAGCCCAAACCGTCCGGCGGCTACCAGCAACGGAAAAACCAGCGGAGGCAGTGGCTTGCGGGTGTAGAGGTGATAATTGAGCAGGTTGTAGTAATGCAACCCTTCCTGTTTGCCTAGATACGCCAGCGTCTCGGGGCGATACAGCGCCACATGCTGCCCATGGTGCGGAGCATAGTACCACCATTTACCCAGCGCCGGGGCGGGGGTGGGGCAGGGCTGCGTCGTAAAAAAAATGTTGTTTGCATACGCCAGAATCTTGCGCAGCTCGTCGGCGGGATAGACGAAGTGTTCGAAGCACTCGAAAGCCGTCGCCAGTTCGTAGCGACTGTCGTTCGCAGCGGGTAAATCAGCCTCGAAGCCCTTCGCCAGCAGGTTTGGTGCGTACGGATCGGTCGTGTAAAAATCAAACCCGGCGTCGCGCATATACCTGGTCAGCACCCCATAGCCACCCGCGTAATCAACGAAGCGCCCCCGCCGGTTGAAGCTGAAGAACAACAGCGCAATGGCGGAGTCGCCCAGCACCTGTCCGCGCCGGAGCGTGCCCGTGTCGGTCGTTGTGAAGGCACTCTGGTACGCTTCGTCGAGCCAGTAAGGCGTTTCGGTCTGCACAAACCGGCAGGTCGGGCACTCGTAGTAGCCCACCTCGTATTTGCTCAGGATAGTTGCCCGAAACAGCGGTTCCGCCTGACTGGCACAGATTCGACAGGTCATTGGGTTTAGTTTGTGGTTTGTGGTTTGTCGTTCATCCGTTGTGGTTGACCAACGCATGAAAACTCGATGCGGTAGCTACAAACAACGAACCACAAACGACAACCCATGCGTAAATCACTTCTTCCGAAAGTACAACTTGTTTTGAGTGCTGGCAAGCCCGAGGTAGTGCCTTTTGCCGTACCTTTGCGTTTTGACAGATAGACAACCTAGGGCCACCCCCGGCATGAAACTGAATCTTCTCCCAACAGACGTATTTGAAGACCGCCATCACGGTCAAACCGAAGCGGCTCAGGCCGATATGCTCCGCACCATAGGCGTAGCTACGCTCGATGAGCTAATCGATCAGACCGTGCCGGCCGCCATTCGGCTGAACGCTCCGCTCGCTCTGCCTGCCCCCAAAACGGAAGCGCAATTTCTGGCTGATTTTCGTAAACTGGCGTCTCAGAACAAGATTTTTAAATCATACATCGGAACAGGTTATTACGATACCCTGACGCCAAACGTCATTCTCCGTAATATTCTGGAAAATCCGGCCTGGTATACGGCATATACGCCGTATCAGGCCGAAATAGCGCAGGGTCGGCTGGAGGCCCTGCTGAATTTTCAGACGGTTGTGTCTGATCTGACTGGCATGGACCTGGCCAATGCTTCGCTGCTCGATGAAGCGACGGCGGCTGCCGAAGCTATGAACCTGCTGTTTGCCACGCGCCCGGCAAACCGGAAAAATGCAACGACTTTCTTTGTGTCGGAGCGTTGTCACCCGCAGACTATCGACGTGATCAAAACCCGCGCGACGCCCATCGGGATCACGGTACAGATTGGCGATCACCAGCGGGTCGACCTGACCAAAGGCGATGTATTCGGGATGCTGCTGCAATACCCCGCCACCGACGGAACGGTGTTTGACTACACGGATCTGATCGCATCGGCGCACGAGCTGGGTATTACGGTTGCCGTTGCCGCCGACCTGCTGGCCCTGACGCTGCTCACCCCGCCGGGCGAAATGGGAGCCGACGTAGTTGTTGGTTCGGCCCAGCGGTTCGGTGTACCCATGGGCTTCGGTGGTCCACACGCGGCATTCTTTGCCACCCGCGACGCGCTGAAACGGCAGATTCCCGGCCGGATCATCGGTGTGTCGCAGGATGCGCAGGGTAAGCCTGCGCTGCGAATGGCCTTGCAAACCCGCGAGCAACACATTCGACGCGAAAAAGCAACATCGAATATATGCACGGCGCAGGTGTTGCTGGCCGTTATGGCGGGTAGTTACGCGGTCTATCACGGTCCGGCCCGGCTTCGTGCCATTGGCGAACACGTGCATGGCCTGACCAGATTGTTTGCTACGGCTTTGCAGCAGAACGGGGTCAACCTGACCACGGAAACCTATTTCGATACGGTTACTATCCGCGTTGACGACATCGAATCGTTGAAAAAATCGGCACGGGCTGCGCAGATCAATCTGTGTTATAATGCCGATGATGAGCACGTCAGTGTTTCCTTCGACGAAACCAAAACGCTGGGCGACGTTGTCGAACTGCTTAACGTGTTCGGTACCAAAACAGACCTTGATGCGTTGGTGGCCGAACTGGAAATTAGCTGGCCGGAACGCCTGGTCCGCACGTCGGCGTACCTGACGCATCCGGTGTTCAACACCCACCATACCGAGCACGAGATGCTGCGGTACCTGAAGTCACTCGAAGAAAAAGACCTGTCGCTGGTTCATTCGATGATTGCGCTGGGTAGCTGCACGATGAAACTCAACGCTACCGCCGAAATGATTCCGGTGACGTGGCCTGAGTTTGGCAAGCTTCACCCCTTTGCACCAAAAGATCAGACTACGGGCTATCAGCAGCTGTTTGCCGAACTGAACAAATGGCTGTGTACGATTACCGGTTTCGCGGCCATGTCACTGCAACCTAACTCAGGTGCGCAGGGCGAATACGCGGGGCTGATGGTGATTCGGGCGTACCACGAAAGCCGGGGTGAAACACACCGGAATATTTCACTCATTCCGCAGTCGGCACACGGCACCAACCCGGCGAGTGCGGTGATGGCTGGCATGAAAGTCGTGATCGTGAAATGCGACGAGCGTGGCAACATCGACGTCGCTGACCTGAAAGCCAAAGCCGAGCAGTACAGCAGCGACCTGTCGTGCCTGATGGTAACCTACCCATCGACGCACGGTGTGTTTGAGGAAAGCATCACCGAAATCTGCGACATCATCCACCAGCACGGCGGGCAGGTCTACATGGACGGTGCCAACATGAACGCGCAGGTAGGTCTGACTTCGCCCGCGACCATCGGAGCCGATGTTTGTCACCTGAACCTGCACAAGACGTTCTGTATTCCGCATGGTGGCGGTGGCCCTGGTATGGGTCCGATTGGTGTGGCTGAGCAGCTCGTGCCGTTCCTGCCGGGTCATGCCGTGGTAAAAACGGGTGGTAACGACGCCATTTCGGCCGTATCGGCTGCACCATATGGCTCGGCCAGCATCCTGACGATTTCCTACGCGTACATCGCTATGATGGGGGGGGAAGGACTAACCCGTGCTACGAAGCAGGCCATCCTGAACGCTAACTACATCAAGGCGCGGCTGGAAGGGCACTACGAGACGCTGTACAGCGGTGCCAACGGCCGGGCGGCTCACGAAATGATTATTGAATGCCGTCCGTTCAAAGCAGCGGCTGGTGTTGAAGTAGAAGATATTGCCAAGCGCCTGATGGACTACGGTTTTCATGCGCCAACCGTGTCGTTCCCCGTCGCTGGCACATTGATGATTGAGCCGACCGAGTCAGAATCGAAAGCCGAACTCGACCGTTTCTGTGAGGCCATGATCGCTATCCGGGAAGAGATTCGCGAGATCGAAACCGGTGCTGCTGATAAAGCCGACAACGTATTGAAGCACGCGCCCCACACGGCCACCGTCGCGCTGTCGGATAATTGGGATCGTTCGTATAGCCGGGAGAAAGCGGTGTATCCGCTGCCGTACGTTCGTGCCCGCAAATTCTGGCCGAGCGTCAGCCGGATCGACTCAGCTTTCGGCGACCGAAACCTTGTCTGCGCCTGTGTTCCCACGGAAGCATACGTCGAAGAAGCTGTCGCGACTGAAGCGTAGTTCTCGATTCACGGTTTGCCGTTATCGGTGATGCCCATATAAAAGGCGACCTCATCTAAATGGGGTCGCCTTTCTTGTGATGTTGGGTCTGGAAAGCCAGTTCAGCACCACAGGACAATCTACTATCTGTATACTCTTACAGAAGGGCAACGCCCCCTCTGTCGTTCTTTTTTCATAGAGACGCAATACCTTGCGTCTCAGCACCCGGATGGTCATTGCAACCCGACACCACAATAAACACAGAAAAGGGGCAATCCGCACGGATTGCCCCTTTTCTGTCAGGTTTGCATCTACCGATTAAACAACGATGGCTTCTGCCAGGACTAGTACGTTGTTTTGCAGGACTTCGACCACGCCACCATCGACAGTGAACGTTTTCTGACCCGATGTCGACTGAACGATAATCGGTCCGCGATCCAGTGTACTGACAAGGGGCGCGTGGTCGTTCAGTACCTGAAACTGACCTTCGCTACCCGGAAACGTGATCGAGGTTGCCTCACCGGAAAAGACCTTGCGGTCGGGGGTAATAATATCTAGCGTCATGGCTATATGGCTTACAAAGCCCCTTTTACAAAATTTAGAACGCTGCTGACCTGCGTCTTTACGACTGGCTCGGCAGCTTTGGCAGCTAAACCACCCTGATCGAGTTTACCGATACTGCCCAGTGCTGACGTAATCAGCGACTGACCCGACGATTGAGCCCCACCGCCCAGCGCGGAAAGACCACCGCTGATACCCGACAGTCCGCTGGTAATCGAACCGGCTTTGCCAAGTAACGAACCCGCCGACATAATGCCTTCCAGCTTACCCGCATTCGACGCCATCTTGGCCAGCCCAACGGCACTCCGAAGGCCGCCGACACCGATGCCACCACCGGTAATCAGCGGCAACAGGGCTTTGAGTTTGCCAACCTGAGACAGAATCTTGTCTTTAAACGAGGTTTTCGGTGCACTGGCCTCCAGCCCGGCGATACCAGCCTGTAGTGCCTGCGTCGATGCGGCTTTGTTGCCACTCTCCAGCGCCGTTACCGACTTGTCGAGTTGCGCATCCGTGCTATCCGTCGATGTACTCATCGTCGGCGAATTCGTTGCCGATACATGGGACGAATCACGAACAGCACCCATCACGGTTGGCTTCGATACGCTGGTCATTGCTCCCGGCATTGTCTGCGCCTGTGCTGTTGTTAAACAGATCAGGCCTAGCAGCAGCCCCGTCATTCCGATTGTTTTCATAGTACCATGTTGGTTTATTCAACAACTTAGACGGGCCAACAGCCCGGAGGTATCATGCAGGTTCGTAGTTTGTTGTTTTACAGTTTGTAGTTGATTGTCTAAGCGGCAGCTAACCACAAACGGTAAAACTACAAACCACGAACTGTATTATTGCCCGGCTTCCTTCATGATACGCTCACCTTTGGCGATGGCATCTTCGATGGTGCCGACAAGGTTGAACGCCGATTCAGGCAGGTAGTCATACTTGCCGTCGATGATTTCGTTGAATCCTTTGATGGTGTCTTCGATGGGGACCAGTACGCCTTTCAGACCGGTGAACTGCTCGGCCACGAAGAACGGCTGCGACAGGAAACGCTGCACCCGGCGGGCACGGCTTACAACCAGTTTGTCTTCTTCCGACAGTTCTTCCAGACCCAGAATGGCGATGATATCCTGCAATTCCTTGTAGCGTTGCAGAATCTCTTTCACCCGCTGCGCCGTGTTGTAGTGCGCGTCGCCCAGTACTTCGGCGCTCAGAATCCGCGAGGTCGAATCGAGTGGATCAACGGCGGGGTAGATACCCAGCTCGGCGATTTTCCGGCTCAATACCGTCGTGGCATCAAGGTGGGCAAACGTCGTAGCCGGAGCCGGGTCGGTCAAGTCATCGGCAGGTACGTAAACGGCCTGTACCGAGGTAATCGAACCACGCTTGGTCGAGGTGATCCGCTCCTGCATCACACCCATTTCGGTAGCCAGCGTAGGCTGGTACCCTACCGCCGACGGCATCCGGCCCAGCAGCGCCGATACTTCCGAACCTGCCTGCGTAAAGCGGAAAATATTGTCGACAAAGAACAGGATGTCACGACCGGCACCTTCGCCGTCGCCATCGCGGAAGTGCTCAGCAATGGTCAGACCCGACAGGGCTACCCGGGCACGGGCTCCCGGCGGCTCGTTCATCTGGCCGAACACGAACGTAGCCTGACTCTTGGTCATCTCCTCCATGTCGACCTGACTCAGATCCCAGCCGCCTTCTTCCATCGAATGCTTGAAATTATCGCCGTATTTGATGATACCGGCTTCGATCATTTCGCGGAGCAGGTCATTGCCTTCGCGGGTACGCTCACCCACACCGGCAAATACCGACAGACCGGCGTAGGCTTTCGCGATGTTGTTGATCAGTTCCTGAATCAGTACTGTTTTGCCAACACCGGCCCCGCCAAACAGACCAATCTTACCGCCTTTTGCGTACGGCTCCAGCAGGTCGATTACTTTGATACCGGTAAATAGTACTTCAGTCGAGGTAGCCAGATCTTCGAATCGGGGCGCTTCCCGGTGAATGGGCAGGCCACCCGCGCTTTTGGGCTGCGGAATGCCGTCGATAGCTTCGCCAACGACGTTGAACAACCGGCCCCGGATGCCATCGCCCGTAGGCATGGTGATCTGTGTGCCAAGGTCCGTTACGTCCATGCCCCGGTAAAGCCCTTCGGTCGAATCCATGGCAATGGTCCGGACGCGGTCTTCACCCAGGTGCTGCTGGCATTCCAGAATTACTTTCTGTCCATTGGCTCTGGTTACACTGAGGGCATCGAGAATAGCGGGAATCCGCATTCCTTCGCCTTCGAAACTCACGTCCACAACCGGCCCGATTATCTGCGTAATCTTACCTGTATTGACTGCCGTTTCCGTAATCATCTGTATGTGGTATTGCTGATTGAAAAGTTGCCCATTGTTTGGGACTGCAAAAGTAGGTCATAAACGGCGTAAAGCAAAGTGCGCGTTTTTGCATTTTACCCGTATCGGGCAAGACGATCCGGTTGGCAGTAAGGTTTTTACCAACTAGCCAGAACAAAAATCGACCGGCGCGCATTTGTACAAAAGTTAGTTTGTCATTCCCGCAAAATGCACCGGAACGATGAACCCGCGTCACTGCCGAGACAGTGCACGCCGATCAGTACCAACGTTATCTTTTTTCATGCTACAGCAACGTTCAAGCGGATTACTCCTTCACATTACCTCGCTGCCGTCGGCGCACGGCGTTGGCGATCTGGGCCCGGAAGCCTATCGGTTCGCTGATTTTCTGGAAGCGTCGGGCCAAACCTACTGGCAGATACTTCCGCTGACCCCTGTCGATCCGGGTGCCGGCTTTTCACCGTACAGTAGTCCGTCTGCGTTTGCCGGTAATATACTCATGATTAGCCTGGAGAAACTGGCTGAGGAAGGGTTGCTGAGCGATGACGATCTGACAACGCTGAACGAGAAACCTCTGGAAGACGTAACCATATCCGAACCGTCGTCGGGTGATTCGGCTGTGCTGGCAGGACCACTGGTGCTGGCCCCGTCGACGCTGCACGCGGCCTGGCTGAAGAAACGGCCGTTGCTGGAGCAGGCAGCCGAAACGTTCCGGCGCGATGCATCCATTGCCCGGCAGGCTGACTTCGTACACTTCACCCAGCGGCAGGCCGACTGGCTCGATGATTACGCGCTGTTCACCGCCTTGCAGGAAGAAACAGGCGAACCCTTCTGGCCACGCTGGTCCGAAGAACTGGTCCGGCGCGACCCGGCCACCATCAGCCGGTATACCGAGCAACTGCGCGACAAGATCGAACTTGTGAAGATTCAGCAATTCTTCTTTTTCGGTCAATGGAATGAGTTGATTAATTACTGCTACGCCCGGAAAATTCACCTGATCGGCGATATTCCGATTTACGTGCAGTTCAACAGCGCCGACGTGTGGGCCAACCCGACCATGTTCAAGCTGGACGAGCACCTGCAACCGCTGTACGTGGCCGGTGCGCCCCCCGATTATTTCAGCGAATACGGGCAGCGCTGGGGCAACCCGATCTACGACTGGGCCGAGCATGAGCGCACGGGCTTTGCATGGTGGATGCGCCGGATGCGGCACCAGATGTCGCTCTACAGCCTGACCCGGCTCGACCATTTTCTGGGCTTTGCTGTATACTGGGAAATTCCGGCCAGCGAACCGACGGCGAAGGTCGGGGAGTGGGTGAAAGCACCGATTGAATCGTTTATGCACGCCATGTATCGGCAGTTCGTCACTATGCCGATTATTGCGGAGGATCTGGGTGCCCGCACGGCCGACGTACAGCCGCACCTGCGCCACTACGGCATTCCGGGAATGCGGGTCGTGCAGTTCGGCTTCGGCGATGACCTGCCCACGTCGTCGCACATTCCGCACAATCACGCCGAAAACTTCGTGGTCTATTCCGGTACGCACGACAACAACACGACATTGGGCTGGTTCCACGAAAGCAGTGAAGCCGTTTGTCAACGCATCAGCGATTATCTGGGCTTTCCGGCAACGGCCGAAACGATTGTCGATCAGGTGTGCCGCCTGACGATGCAGTCGGTGGCGCGGCTGGCGATTATTCCTGTACAGGACCTGCTCAATCTGGATGAAACCAATCGGATGAACACGCCCGGTCTGGGTGGTCGCAGCTGGCAGTGGCGCCTGCAACCCGGCCAACTCACGGAGGAGGCTTCGGCATGGCTGCTGAAACTGACGAAGATGACGGGTAGGGGGTAGGGGCTTCCCTCACCCCCGGCCCCTCTCCTAAAAACGGGAGAGGGGTGACCATCGGTAAAGTCATCAGCATTAATATCACTCTGGCAATATAATCGAGAAATAAAGTACAGGGGGGCGTTGGTATCTCCCCTCTCCCGTTTTGGGAGAGGGGCTGGGGGTGA
Organism: uncultured Spirosoma sp.; assembly: GCA_964581865.1. Classification (GTDB taxonomy): domain Bacteria; phylum Bacteroidota; class Bacteroidia; order Cytophagales; family Spirosomataceae; genus Spirosoma. The sequence goes on along the minus strand of CAZOQC010000011.1, from coordinate 28,837 downwards.
GGGTATTTTCGCTCAGGCACTAAGCCGCTTCTGCCTACGTTCTGGCAATATGTCGTCGTTGTTTTTCTGGAAAACGTGGGATCGTTCGCACCGGCTGGGGTATCTGGCCGGGCTGTTTTTTGTGGCCGTTAGTCTGATCGTGCTGGCAATTGCCTGGCTAAATGGTATCAATACGGCTGTTCGCTGGGATGTACTTAGCGAATTGACTGAAGTGCCCGTTGCGGTCCACACGTTTACAGACGGACTACTCAATTACACAGCTAGTGGGAAAGCGTACACCGTGTCGGAGCAGTTCCTGGCGTCGGCGATGCAGATTCATCCCGCACTGGCTACGGCCTGTATGTCGGGCATAAGCATCGCTTTTGTCCTGATTCTGAGCGCTCTTCCCCGCTTCGACCGGCTGCGTTATCTGATCGGTATGGGCGCGCTGATCGTTGGCATAGCGTTTTTTCGCTGGGAAATGCTCGACGTGCCGGGACTGGGCGGCAATACGTTGTTCCTGATCCTGACGGTGCTGTTTGGTGGACTGAGTTACTATTTCCACGCGTTCCGCTCCGACCTGCCGATTCACGTCCGGCTACTGGCGTTTTCGGTACTGACCGCTGCAACAGCCGTTGCCATCAGCATGGCTTCACCGGTTGCGTTTCCGGCGATGACGCTGCTCAGCTACGGTATGCCGGTTCTGCTGGCGCTGAGTGTTGGTTTCATCTTTTTCATTAGTGCCGATATTGTGGCCGGGCTGGTCTGGCTAACTTCGACAAGCCGCGATCAGGGCCGCCCATCAGCAGAAGTCGCCGGGCTGGTCGTCGATCAGCCGACGGTACCGGGAACGACGCTCGGTACCCGAAACTTCCTGGTTATTACCAGCTTGTACCTGATCAACCTGGTACTGATCTGGCTGAAAAATACGAAGCTGGTGGAGTGGGACGTACTCGCGATCAGCCCGTTTCTGCTGTACCTGATCTCCGCTATAGTCGGTATATGGGGATTTCGCCGGCTCACCAAACAGCAGGACGTCGTTTCTTTTCGCGATGGGGCTGCTTTTCTCTACGCCGGTTTAGCGCTGCTGACTACGCTGACCATCAGCTATGGGTTTGTGACCGCCAACGACCCGATTACGGAGATGTTTGAGGACGTAATCGTCTACACGCATCTGGCTATGGGCCTAGTGTTTGTCGTCTATGTGTACATCAATTTCTGGCCGATCTTCAAGCAACATCGGGCCGTTTACCGGATTCTGTACAAGCCCAAGCGGCTGGAGTTTAGTCTGTTTCGTGTCGTTGGATTTGTACTGACAATCATTCTGCTGTCGACGGGTGGCCTGATTACGTTACGGCAGGCTATTGCGGGGTATTACAACGGGCTGGGCGATTACTACGTGGTCAGTGGGCAGCGTCCGTCGGCGGAAGCGTTTTACCGACTGGCGCTGGAGCAGGAATTTCAAAACCACAAATCCAACTACTCGCTGGCGTCGCTGGCGATGCAACAGGAAGATCAGGCAACAGCTTCGTTTTACTACCAGCGGGCCACCCTCAAGCAACCGCATCCGCAGGATTACGTCGGGCTGAGTCAGGCGTATTTGCAGACGAGTTTGTTTTTTGAGGCCGTGAAAGCCTTGCAGCAGGGCATCCGTACCTTTCCCGACAACGGCGAATTAAAGAACAATCTGGGGTTCCTGTATGCCCGAACGAGCGTTGCCGACTCGGCTTATTTTTACCTCAAAGCCGCGAGCGAACAGGCCAGAAATGCCGATGTGCCTGAGTCGAATCTATTGGGCTTCTATGCGCGCCATCCGCTCGTACTATCGGCCGATTCGACGCTGGCGCAATCGGTGAAACCGTCGGGCTACGCATCCTATCAGGCCAATGCGCTGGCACTAAAGCTGGTCGCGCCTACCGATACGATGCAACCCCAGCGCCCCGACTGGCTTACGGCCGCTTCCGCCGGGGAAGGGCTGAGTATCGGGCGGTTTGCCAATCTGTACAATTACGCCCTTGTTAGTCAACAGCCCGATACCGTGCTGGTGAGTCGACTTCATACGGAACTGACCAATCCGCTGAATCAAGATTTTACGGATGAACTGTTGCTGGCGCAGGCCGTCGCTGAATACAACGCGTTTCACCCCGCTGATGCCTTTGCGATACTTACCCAACTGGCCGAGAACGACCCGGTCAACGGCCCATCGTACCGGCAAACGGCGGGTGTCTGGATGCTTGAGCAGGGCCTGTATCAGTCGGCGGCCGATCAGTTTGGCGGTAACCGCGATACGACGTCGATCTATTACCGGGCTATCGCGCTGACCAAAAAAGGGGACCTTCCCGTTGCGCAGTCGTTCTGGGAAACAGCCGCCAAAACCGACCCGACGGTGGCTGCGCTGAAGCAGGTGCTGTATGATGAACGCCAGCCTGCGACGGATATCGAGAAGGCGATGTACGTGGTTTACCGACCTGATAATGCCGGGCGGGGGGCTTACTGGGAAACCATTGCTGACCCCAGTCTGAAAACCGTTGCGGGGGTGTACCTGACCAATGCGTATCTGGAACAACTGCAATGGCGCAACGCCCAGCTGATGCTGTCGGGGATGCCAAGGAGAGGTGTTAGTCCAGTGGCGGTGTCACTGCGTAACGTAGCGGCCATTCGGCTGTCGGCATTCCGGCGCAGTGCTGGCTCGGCGGAGACGATGGCCGCTGATTCGATTCTGCCCCCGCAACGGGCCGAAGCCGACTACTGGCTTGGTGAAACGTACCAGCGTATCCGACAGCCCCGGAAAGCCTGGCAATGGTTCGGCCGGGCGTTGCACCGCGCACCGCTCAACGCCCGCGTGGTAACCGCCGTCGCCGATCAGTTACAGACACAGCAGCAAACGAAGGCCGCCTACGATCTGGTGCTGTCGGCGCTGCCCTACAACGGCGATCAGCCCGACTTACTGCGCGAATACATTACGCTGTGCCTCTCGATCGGCCTGCCCGACTACGCTACTGAGGCACTGGCGAAACTACAGGCCACCAGTTCGCCCACCGACTATCAGGCGTTTCTGGCGGATTATCAGAAAAAAATGGCGTTGAACGAAAACCGTCGGCGAAAATTCACCGAATAGGCTAGATTTGACTGGTGCCGTGGCTGGCTTACAGACAGGGCCGACTAATGGTGACGAAACATGAATATTATTGAAACCAGTCAGATCGCGAAGCGGTACATCATGGGTACCGAGGTCGTCGAGGCATTGAAGTCGATTACCATTGACATCAAAAAAGGAGAATACGTTGCCTTCATGGGGCCGTCGGGGTCGGGTAAATCGACGCTGATGAATATTGTCGGCTGTCTGGATACCCCCACATCGGGCCATTACATTCTCAATAATCAGGACGTCAGCCGGATGGGGGAGAACGACCTGGCCGAAGTACGTAACAAAGAAATCGGCTTTGTTTTTCAGACGTTCAACTTGCTGCCCCGGCAGACGTCGCTCGAAAACGTGGCCCTGCCGCTGATCTACGCGGGCTACAACAAAGCCGACCGGACCGAAAAAGCGATGCAGGCCCTGAAAAATGTGGGGCTGGAAAACCGGGCTCACCACCGGCCCAACGAGCTGTCGGGGGGGCAGCGGCAGCGTGTGGCGGTGGCCCGTGCGCTGGTCAACGACCCGAGTATTTTGCTGGCCGATGAACCGACGGGTAACCTCGATACCCGAACGTCGTACGAGATTATGGATCTCTTCGATCAGATTCACAGCAAGGGTAATACGGTGATTATGGTAACCCACGAAGAAGATATTGCGGAGTACGCCCACCGTATCGTCCGGCTCCGCGACGGCCTGGTTGAAACCGACCGCATGAACCCTCAGGTGCGGAAGGCGAATCTGCTCATGCAGCCAACCAACGAGGCCTGATTCTGTGCGGACCAGTGGCGTATAGCAATCGGCCAATCAACGTATTGGTGAACGCCTGTTCATATACAATAAGTCGTAGTTGCTACACAACAGACTGATTCTAACATACGTACCGCGCTGTCTGCTATAGGTAGGTAGTCGTTTATGGGTATTTTCGAACGTCGGTTTCTGGCCGATGCTACCCTTACCCAAAACCACTGTACCCTATATGAATCATACCGCGCGAATCAACATTCTGTTGATCGAAGACGAGCCTATTCTGGCGATGGACTTAGCCGACCGGCTGGAAAACGAAGGATACTGCGTCGTGGGCATTGCCAACAACGGCCAGAAAGCCCTTGAACTGTACCAGAAAAACAGCGTCGATCTGGTCCTGTGCGACATTATCGTCAAAGGCGAGTGGGACGGCATTACGACGGTGCAGCACCTGTTGGCCGAACGCCTAGTGCCGGTCATCTATCTGACGGCTATGACCGACCACGATACGCTGGAGCGGGCCAAGCACACCTACCCGGCGGCCTATCTCCACAAACCTGTTCAGCTGCCCAGTCTGCGCACGGCGATCGAACTGGCTATTCACAACCGGTCTGAGCGGGCCGTTGTACCAGTACCCAGCGAACGGTAAGTGGCTGGGCGTGAAACCTTACTACAGATCAATAATTATCTGTATATCAAGCAGAATTACCAGTTCATCCGGATCGATCTACAAGATATTCTGTACCTCGAAGCCGACAATACGTATACGAAGCTGATTACCCAGGGCCGTAAGTATATGCTGCGCCTGACGCTCAGCAGCATTCTCGACCGAATCAGTCTGCCGTGGCTCGTCCGGATTCATCGTTCCTACGCCATCAACATCAACTCGGTTGAGTCGTTCAACGACGCCGAGGTCAACATAGGCTCGCAACTGCTACCGCTCAGCCGGAGCTGCAAAGATGACTTTATGCGGCACTTCCTGCACCGGTAGCCCATTCCCTGCCGAACTGCATCTGTTCGCCTACCAAAAGCCGTTACTCACTACCTTTCTCCGGCAACCGCCGACCGGATGATGTAGTTTTGATTCGTTATCTGACCTTCCTCATCCAATGAAACATGCTTACCTGCCTACTGCCCCGGCTTTGCGGCTGTTAGTCGTTCCGGCGCACTGATCTGCCCCCTTTGTACTGTCATGTATTGATTCACCTGCTTGCTCAGACAAGCGGGTGGGATGGAAACTCACTGTGCCTGTTTTTTTTAGCAATCCTTCCGTTATCTGTAATTCATTTATCTGATAATCAATTGATTGACTTATGAAAAAGTTATTTTCCTCCTTACTAACCATGCTAACTGCCGTTGCTGCCTTCGGACAAAATAGCGTCAGTATCGTGCAGAACGGTGGGCCTGGTAATACCGCATCCGTCACCCAGTCGGGTGAGGGCAACAGCGTCAGCATCAGCCAGACGGGCGGTGCGACTACAGATGGCAGTAAGCCCGGCAACCGGGTGAGCCTGCGGGTGCCACGCGGCACCGAAACAACGATTGACCAGCGGAATACCGGGCCCAATTCGGTCGAAATTTCGCAGGAAGGTCAGGCTACGGCGACAATCAACCAGTCGTCGGAGACGGGCGAAAACAGTATCCACACGCTCCCCGACAGCCGCCCGAAAACACGCCCGTCAAAACGGCGGAACCGGCGGTAATCTCTTTTTTTACCTGTTTACTAACTACCCCAAATTTTAACTACTCCAATGAAAAAAGTACTCCTCACCGGCACCGCACTGCTGGCTTTTGCAGCCGCAGGCTTCGCCCAGACCAACACCACGACGACCAACCAGGCCGGCGACAAGCAAACCGCTGTTCAGACCCAAACGGGTAACTACCTGACATCGACCGTTACCCAGGATAAGGGAGCGTCGTCGAACTTTGGCAGCTTCGCGGCTACCCGCCAGGTATCTGTCGGCTCGGATGGCAACCAGGCTACGGTTGAACAGAAAAACGCAGCCAACTCAAACCGGGGTTTTGTTACCCAAATCACGGGAACGGGTAATGTTGGTACCATCACCCAGAACAATAACAGTGGTGCGCCGGCATCGGGCGCCATTGCCGTCACGGATGCCACCTCAGCCGCTGCGGTAAAAGCAGCCCAAGGGAACTGGGCCGGTATTCTCCAGTCGGGCAGCAACAACAAAACGACGTCGATCAACCAGAGTGACTTCAGCTCTACCAACTTTGGCGAAATAAATCAGTTCGGGTCTACCAATGGCAAGACGCTGATCGATCAGTCGAATCGGTCGAGTGGTAACATCGCCAAAATTGACCAGGGAACAGCCAGTGCCGGGGTTACAGCCAGCAAAGCAACGATTCTGCAACAATCCAACAGCCGCAACAACCAGGCATTTATCGCTCAGATAGCCGACAATAACACGGCTGCCGTTACGCAAAACGAAAGTTCGGTAAGCAACGTAGCGAACGTCAGCCAAAGCGGCACCTACGGCATAGCCACGGTAAATCAGGGGCAGGATGCGAACTTTAACAAAGCCACCGTTACGCAGGATACCAAGGGTTTCTACGGTGGTAAGTATAACACCGCCACCATTAACCAGACTAACCTGAGTGGTCAGAACGCAGCGACTATTGAGCAGCATGGTATCTATGAGGTAGCAACAATCAACCAGGCCTATAGTGCGGTTGGCAATGAAGCCACGATTCAGCAGCAAGGGTATGCTTCCCGCGCTTCGATCAGCCAGTACAACGTTTCCAACAGTAAGGCAACGATCAAACAGGATCTGGTAACACAGAGCGGAGGAATTGATGTCGCCGAAATTCAGCAGGGTAGCACATCTTTTGTCGCTTCCGACAAAAACGTGGCGACCATTACGCAGGACTACAGCTACAACACGGCCAAACTCCGTCAGTATGGTAACGGGAATACCGCTACGCTTACCCAGCAGATCGGCGATAAAAACGTCATCAAAGGTCTTGGTACCGATGCCGACGGCCAGTATGCGCTGCAACAGGGGAACAACAACACGTTGACCGTTACCCAGAATTCGGGCACGTCCAACTACGTACCCAACGTTGCCAACGTCAGCCAGATCGGTAACGGCAACATGGCGACGATCAACCAGACCGGGGCTAACTAAGAATTCCGCAGTCGTGAATTAGGTACGATCGGCAGGAATCCTGCCGATCGTAGTCTTTACCGCACATAGCCCTATGTATTTCCGAATGCTGATTCTGCTGTTGGGCGTAACCGCCAGTGTGCGGGCCCAGTCTGTCCCGACCAGTTCACCGGAGGTGTTCTGGCAGCTCACAGCCGGTACGGTAACGCCACCGGCCTCCCCGGCCAACGAGGTTCTGCTTCAGCAGGCGGGGGCTGGCAATCAGGCGATGGTAGCTATGCTTGGGCAGCAGAATCAGATCAGCCTGACCCAGACGGCTAACGCCAACGCGGCAACGGTACAACTGACGGGGCAGGGTAACCAACTTCAGCTCAATCAGGCCGGGGGCAATAACCGGCTGGCGGTCGGGCTCGACGGCTCGAACAATCAGCTTCGCGTTAGTCAGAGTGGGGGCGACGTGGTGAGTCTGCTGGGTTTGTCGGGGAGTAACGCCCGTATCGATCTGATGCAGCGTAACGGCAACAATACGATCATCGCCGATGGATTGACAGTCCCGGCTACATCGGCGGGGATGGGCGTGGCCAATCTGAAAATCGAGCAATCCGGCGGGGCCACCGCCCATGTTCAGAACGGCCGACTGTAGCTGTAGCCCAGACCTCCAGGTCTGGTGGCCGTCAGGCCATGAAAAGCTGCCGCCTGCGTAAGTTGGCCTACCGGCCACCAGACCTGGAGGTCTGGGCTACACATTTCCGGGCTACGTATACGATGAAACACCTGCTACTCATAATCCTGTTGCTGCTGGGCGTTGGCGCGTATGCGCAGGACCCGGATCTGGAAGGCCGGCTCGAAGAGGGGACCATGAATGAAGCGGTTGTCGCCGAAGAGGGTACGGAAACGCTGCTGCTTGATCAGACGCGCAGCAAAATCGGCCGTGACTTCTACGAAGCATTTTTCCGGCATTACGCCGAACTACCCAAGGCACCCGGCCTGCCCGCGCCGACTGACTCGACCCGCCGAATCGAACCCAACCTCGAACTCGATCTGACAGCTTTCGTCGTCACAATCGAGGAGCTACCCGCCTTTGGCGTCGGCACGACGGTAATCGTGGTGTCGCTCAACGATCAGGTGATCTGGCAGAACTACGTGCAGGCGCGAGCCGAGACGCTGGAGGCATACGCCTTCGATGCGGCCGAACTGCTCAATCAGTACGTCATTAACTATCAGGATGTGCAGAATCAGCTTGAAAGCGCCGATCAGCGCGGATCAGGTATTTTTTGACAAATAGTTTCAGGTTCAACGTGTAAAGGTCAAGGCTGACCGGTATGCGTGTAAAATAGTCTCCATCGATGAACAAACGACTACTCGTTCTATTGTGTCTGATGCTGTTCGGCACGGTAGGTGCCCACGCGCAAAGCTTCGTCTATCACCCCAACAACCCCAACTTCGGCGGTAACACGTTCAACTACTCCTGGATGCTCAGCTCGGCCACCGCGCAGGACCGCACGACCGACCCGTCGGCCAGGCGAAACACCGGCACATCGACGCAGACCAGCACACTCGACAGCTACGCCCAAAGCCTGCAAAACCAGTTGCTGAGCCGGATCACCAGCAACCTCATTAGCAAACAATTCGGCGAATCGACGCTCAAGCCCGGCACCTACACCTTCGGTGATTTTCAGGTCGAGATCACCAACGGAACCGATGGCGTGGTGGTGCGTATAGTCGATGGAAAAGGGGGCGAAACCTCCATCACCGTGCCCTATCTCTGAGCCCGGTCCGCTACCAGGTCCGTAACCTGTCAACAATCCTTCTCACCTGTCCGAACCTGCTACTGCAATGTCAATCCGTTGTCTGCTCCGCCCGCTGGTGCTGACTTTTTTCGTGGGCCTGCTAAGTAGCTGTACGGCTTTCTTTTACCAGCCTACCGGCCCCCGCCGGGCGCGGCTGGGTGAAGAAACCCCAACAACCACAACGCTCCGGTCACTACCCCCGGCTAAAGAAAAGATCGTGGCCGCCGTTTATAAATTCCGCGACCTGACGGGGCAATACAAACAGACCGAAACCGGCGCGGGCTTCTCCACCGCCGTCACCCAGGGCACGACCAACATCCTGCTCAAAGCCCTCGAAGAAAGCAACTGGTTTGTACCCATCGAGCGCGAAAACGTGAGCAACCTGCTCAACGAACGCAAGATTGTCCGCTCCAGCGTGGCCCAGTTCAAGGAAGGCGAAAACCTGCCCCCGTTGCTGTTTGCCGGTATCATTCTGGAAGGCGGGGTCGTCTCCTACGATGCCAACATCATCACCGGTGGCGGTGGGCTGCAATATTTCTCGGCCGGTGGGTCCACCCAATACCGGCAGGACCGCGTCACGGTCTACCTGCGGGCGGTCGCCACTAAAACGGGCAAGATTCTCAAGACCATTTACACCTCCAAAACCATCCTGTCGCAGACGGTCAGCGCCAGTCTGTTCCGCTACGTGACGTTCAAGCGGCTGCTGGAAACCGAAACCGGCCTGACCACCACCGAACCGGGACAGATGGCCGTCACCGAAGCCATCGAAAAGGCGGTCGAAGGCCTGATTATCGAGGGTGTGCGCGACGGGCTGTGGGCCGCCGAAGACAAACAGGCCGGACCGATGAAGAAAGTGCTCGACGCCTACGACACCGACAAAACGCGTATGCAGGAAACCGACGTCTACGGCATCCGCCCCGAAATCGACGCGCCCCTCGTTACGCTGCACCCCTACGCCGGGGTGATGCGCTACTACGGCGATTACGCCCGGCATACGATGAAGGGTGTGTATGGTGCATCGCTGGACGTGTACTTGACCTCGAAGTTCGGTATTCAGGCCAATGTCGCGACCGGAACGCTGGCCAGCGAAGGCGCTTTTTCAACCCGCATAAGCTCGCTGGAGGGCAACCTGATCTTCCGGCCAACGCCCTTTCAGCGCTGGACCTCGCTGCTCTTCATCGGGGCGGGCCTGGTGTCGCGGGCGGGCAGCGGGCCACTCAACCTACAGGGCGACCGCTACCTGCAGGTACAGGGGGGCGTAGGGATTCAGTATTCGACCAGCGGGCTGTTTGGCTTTCGCTCGACGATTGCCTACAATCAGCCGTTTACCGACGCGCTCGACGGCACCGTGGCCGGCAACCGCAACGACTATTACCTGCGCGGTACACTGGGCCTGACGCTGAACATTGGCAGTATCTACCGGCCGAAGCGCACCCCCGTCAACACCCGTAACTAATCACCCTTCATCACTCCATTGCCGTGATTCCCCGCCCTCTTTTTCTGAAACCCGTCGCTTTTGTACTAGCCCTATTGACCGGCCTGCTCGGCTTGTGGGGCTGCAACGAAGATACGTATATCGACCCGGTGCAGCTCACGAGCGTACGCGGCCGGGTGGTGTACAGTCTCGACCAGCAGCCTGTTCGCAACGCCACGGTCAAGCTGACGCCCGGTAGCCGGGTTGTCTCAACCGACTCGGCGGGGGCGTTTCGCTTCGACAGCGTCGTGGTGGGAAACTACACCGTGTCGGCGTCGAAAACGGGTTACGGTACGCAGGTCGCGACTGTCGCAGCAACTGTTGCCACGACGCCCGTTGTCACAATTCAGCTCACCGACGATAAGTCGCAGAATCGCCCGCCGACCACGCCCGCGCTGGTAGCCCCCGCCCTGAACAGCACGGCCCAGTCGACCACGCTGACGCTGAAATGGACCTCGACCGACCCCAACCGCGACACGCTGACCTACAACGTGCTGCTCTACCGGGCCGGTGCTGCCACGCCCACCAGTTCGTACACTGGCCTGACGGCCGATTCGGTGGTCGTGTCGGGGCTTGACTACAACACAACGTATCTCTGGCAGGTGATCGTGAGCGATGGGGTCAATACCGTCAACGGGCCGGTGTGGTCGTTCCAAACGGGAAGTTATCCCGACTACAGCTATGTGTTTGCCCGGCGTATGAGTGGCCGGTTCCAGCTTTTTGGGGCCACGGCAGCCGGGGCCGTCAGTCAGTTAACGTACGACGGTAGTAACTGGCGCCCGATTGTTAGCCCGAACCGACAGCGCATCGCGTTTATTTCCAACACCGATACCGAACTGCAACTGTACGTGATGAATCTGGACGGCAGTAACCGCCAGCAGGTCACGTCGGTGCCCATCGCCGGGCTGTCGGCGGCTGATCTGTCGTTCTGCTGGTCGCCCGACGGCACGCAGTTGCTATATCCCAGCAACGACCGGCTCTACGCGGTGCGCACAGACGGCACCGGTTTGCGAGTCGTTGCACAGGCCAGCAGCGGCCGTATCTGGGCGGGTTGCGACTGGACCCCGCAGGGCAACCGCATTGCCGCCCGCACCACCGGCACGGGCCTGTACGACAATGAGTTAAGTGTATTTAACAGCGACGGTAGTGCTGCCCGGACGGTCTACACCCGGCGCGCGGCCCGCGTGGGCAACCCGGTCTTCTCCGTGACGGGGCAGCAAATCCTGTTCTCGGCGGACTCGACCGATTTTCAGAATGAGCAGGGCCGTCAGCTCGATGCCCGGCTGTACCGGCTCAACCTGACGACGGGTGCGCTGACAGATCTATCGCAGAATCAGACGGGTAACAATCAGACGGCGCAGACCAACAAAATCGCCGGGACCAACGATCTCGAGCCGCGTTACTCGCCCACCGGTGCCAGCCTCATCTTCACCAATACCGACAATACGGGTATCGGTCAGCGCAACGTCTACACGGCCGACGCCAACGGACAGAACCGTAAGTTGCTGCTTTCTCAGGCCGAAATGCCCTACTGGCGATAAGCAGGGGTCAGGGTCAGTCAAAGGTTTTTCAACACAGAGGCACAGAGAACACGAAGTATAAAACCTCTGTGCGCACTGTGCCTCTGTGTTGAAAACGTATCTTACGACAATGCCACGACCGCGTCGTCCTGCTCGACAACGGTACCTTCCGACAAAACAACTTTCGAAATTTTACCGGTTTTCGGGGCCGATACGATGCTTTCCATCTTCATGGCTTCGATCACGAACAGCGGTTGGTTCTTCTTTACCTCCTCGCCTTCTTTCACCAGAATACGCGTCAGTCGGCCCTGTAGGGGCGCACCCACGTCGCCGTCCCTGCTTACTTTGGCGTTCTGCTGTTTCTGCACTTTCGATGACCGGTCGCGTACCTGTACCTGCCGACTTTGGCCGTTCAGCTCAAACGTGATCGTCCGCATGCCGTATTCGTCGGGTTCGGACTTGAACAGCAGCCGGACAAGAATATTTTTACCTTCTTCGATCTCGATCAGGATTTCTTCATTTTCCTTTAACCCGTAGAAGAAAGCCGGGGTCGGAATCACGCTGACGTCGCCGTACTGCTCGTTGGCCTTATAATATTCATCGTACACTTTCGGGTACATCTGGTACGACAGATAATCTTCGAAGCCAGCGTTGAGCGGGTATTTCTCGTCAAACGTTTTGAAATCAGCGTCGAAGTCGATTGGCTTCAGGTGTTCGTTTGGCCGACCGGTAATGGGTTCGTCTCCTTTCAGCACAGCGGCCTGTACGTCTTTGGGGAAGCCCCCCACCGGTTGCCCCAGTTCACCCTTGAAGAAGCCCCGCACCGATTCGGGAAACGCCAGCGACTCACCCCGGTTAACGACGTCTTCGGCGGTCAGGTTGTTGGCCGTCATGAAAATCGCCATGTCGCCGACGACTTTCGACGAGGGCGTTACCTTGACGATGTTGCCGAACAGGTCGTTGGCAACGACGTAGTTTTTCTTTAGCGTCTCAAACTTGTCGCCGAGCCCCGTTGCGATGGCCTGCGGCTTGAGGTTGGAGTATTGCCCGCCCGGAATTTCGTTTTCGTAGACCTCCGCGCTGCCTGCTTTCATGCCCGACTCAAACGGGTAATAATACTCCCGCACGTCTTCCCAATAGTTGGAATACGCGTTGAGGGAGCTGAGATTGACCGGTGATTCCCGTTCGTGGCCCTGCATCATCGCCACCACCGAATTGAAGTTCGGCTGCGACGTCAACCCCGACAACGCGCCCAGGGCACAGTCGATAATGTCGACGTTGGCATCGACGGCTTTCAGATACGTAGCTGCCTGAATACCGGCCGTGTCGTGGGTGTGCAGGTGAATCGGGATGCTGACGGCCTGCTTCAGTTCGCGCACCAGCACCTCGGCCGATAAGGGTTTCAGCAGTCCGGCCATGTCTTTGATACACAGCAGGTGCGCGCCCTCGTCTTCCAGTTGCCGCGCCATATCGAGGTAGTACTGGAGTGTGTACTTGGTTTCGCCGGGCGAAAGCATGTCGCCGGTGTAACAGATAGCCGCTTCGCAAAGGGCGTCGGTGCGTTCGCGGACGGCCTTCATACTCACCTTCATAGCCTCGACCCAGTTGAGCGAGTCGAAGATGCGGAACACGTCGATGCCCGTTTCCCACGACTTCTCCACAAATTTCTCGATCAGATTGTCGGGATAGGCGGAGTAGCCAACGGCGTTGGAGCCGCGAAACAGCATCTGCAGGAGCATATTGGGCATGGCTTCGCGCAGGGCCTCCAGCCGCTTCCACGGGCTTTCGTAGAGGAATCGCATCGCTACGTCGAAGGTGGCTCCGCCCCAGACTTCCATCGAAAACAGTTCGGGGTTGGCCTTGGCAAACCCGGCGGCAACCTTCTGCAAATCCTGCGTTCTGACCCGCGTCGCCAGCAGCGACTGATGACCATCGCGGAAAGTGGTGTCGGTGTACAGGATGCCTTTTTGATCCTTGACCCAACCCGCAAACTTCTCACGGCCAAGATCTTTCAGGCGGTTGCGGTTGCCATCGGGGTAGGGGCCGTAGGGGTCAGAAAATGGGACGACGGGTGTGCGGAATACTTTGCTGTCGTCTTTTTTCTTTACCTCCGGATTGCCGTTGACGATGACATCGGCGAGGTAGTTGAGCGCACGCGACGAACGGTCCTGCGGTTTGCGGAAGTCAAACAGTTCGGGGTGCGTTTCGATGAAGGAAACCCGCGCTTCACCCCGCTGGAAAATGGGGTTGCTGATGACGTTCAGCAGAAAGCCGATGTTGGTTTTCACCCCCCGGATGCGGAATTCGAGCAGGGCGCGGGTTAGCCGTTGCGTAGCACCCTTCAGCGTCCGTCCCCGCGCCGACACCTTCACGATCATCGAATCGAAGTAGGGTGAGATTTTCATGCCCGCGTAGCTGCTGCCTTCGTCGAGCCGGATGCCGAAACCGGCCGCGTTACGGTAGGCCGTGATCGTGCCGAAGTCAGGTTTGAAGCCGTTGGCGGGGTCTTCCGTCGTGATACGACATTGAATGGCGAACCCGTTGAGCGGCACCTCGTCCTGGTGCGTGATGTAAATACCGTTGTCGCTGAGCCGGTAGCCCATCGCAATCAGAATCTGCGTCCTGACAATGTCGATACCCGTGATTTCCTCCGTGATCGTATGTTCGACCTGAATCCGGGGGTTGACTTCGATGAAGTAGATATTCTCACTTTTGTCGACCAGAAACTCGACGGTACCGGCGTTGGAGTAGTTGACCGCCCGGCCCAGTTGCAGCGCATAGTCGTACAGTTTCTGCTTGGTTTCCTGCCGGAGCCCAAACGACGGCGCCACTTCGACTACCTTCTGAAACCGGCGCTGCACTGAGCAATCGCGTTCGTAGAGGTGAACGATGTTGCCGTACTGATCGCCCAGCAGCTGCACTTCGATGTGCTTGGGGTCTTCGATGAATTTTTCGAGAAAGATCGTGTCATCGCCGAACGCGTTTCTGGCTTCGTTCTTGGCTTCGGCAAACGCTTTGTCAAAATCTTCGGCCTGCCGCACGACGCGCATACCGCGCCCACCACCCCCGGCAGCGGCTTTCACCATCACCGGAAAACCAATCCGCTCGGCTTCCGTGAGAGCAAACTCCGGCGTCATGTCCGGCTCGCGTGAGTCAGGAATCAACGGCACATTGGCTGTCGTCGCCAGGTTTTTGGCCCGTACTTTATCGCCCAGCGCGTCCATCGCTTCGGGCGACGGGCCAACGAAAATGATATCTTCTTCGCGGCACCGCCGGGCCAGTTTTACGTTTTCAGACAAAAAGCCGTAGCCGGGGTGAATGGCATCGATCTGGTGGTGTTTCGCCAGCAGAATGATGCCTTCAACGTCGAGGTAGGGTTTGAGCGGGTCTTCGTCACGACCGATCTTGTAGGCTTCGTCGGCTTTATAACGGTGGAGTGAATACCGGTCTTCGTAGGTGTAAACGGCAACGGTGGTAATGCCCAGCTCAGTAGCTGCCCGCATGATACGAATGGCGATTTCACCCCGGTTGACAACGAGTAGGCGCTTGATTGGGCGGATGTAGTCCTTCATCGGTTAGTAAGCAAAGTAGCAAGGGAAAAACAACGAGGTAGAGAAACGGTTGTTCTCCGGCAAGTAATGGGTAAACGGTTGGCTTGGCAATTTTGCTGAAAAATCGCAAATCTGTCTGGTTTACCCCATAATCATTGGTAAATACAGTGCTTTTGGAAAATAATACAGTGGTTGTCAGCCCGACGACGGCATGCGTAAAAATACGGGGTTTGTGAAACCCGGTCAGCAGCAACGGATGGTCCGGTGCGCTACCGGGGCCGATTGGTTTTCAGGGCCCAAATCGCTAAACTTGCACCGCCCCGGTTACCGGCGTCGCTTCTCTGAATTATTGTGGAATCCATTCGCGTTTTTGCCCCGGCTACCGTTGCCAACGTAGCCTGCGGGTTCGATATTTTTGGTTTTGCCGTTGCCAGCCCCGGCGACGAAGTGATCCTGACCCGCAGCGAAACCCCCGGTATTCGCATCACTGACATTATTGGCGACGAAGGTCGCCTGCCGCGCGAAGCCAGTCGCAACACGGCCGGCATCTCGATTCAGAAATACCTCAGCCATATCGGTCAGTCCGATCTTGGCTTTGATATGGTACTCAACAAGCAGATGCCACTCGGTAGCGGACTGGGATCGAGTGCCGCGAGTGCTGTAGCAGGTGTATATGCCGTCAACGAATTGCTCGGACGACCGCTGACACCCCTGCAGTTATTGCCGTTTGCGATGGAGGGCGAACGGGTTGCCTGTGGGTCGGCCCACGCCGATAATGTTGGCCCGTCGCTGCTGGGGGGCTTTGTCGTCGTGCGCAGTTACAATCCACTCGATGTGGTTCGTATTCAGACGCCGGCTTCTTTGTTCTGCACACTGGTTCATCCCGATATCGAGGTAAACACGAAGGATGCGCGGTTTATTCTGAAAAATGAAGTCTCGCTAAAGAATACCATTATTCAGATGGGCAATGTCGCGGGGCTGATCGCGGGGCTGATGACGCCTGACTACGACCTGATTAGCCGTTCGCTGGTCGACGTGATTATCGAGCCTGTCCGGTCGATTCTGATTCCTGAATTCAACGAAGTCAAGCAGGCGGCTCTGGACGCGGGCGCGCTGGGTTGCAGCATTTCGGGCTCCGGCCCGTCGATGTTTGCCCTGAGCCGCGACGCCGACATCGCCGAGCGCATTGGCGCGGCTATGCAGCAGGCGTTTTTGGCGGTAGGTATCACCAGCGAAGCCTACGTGTCCGAGATCAATCAGCAGGGACCAAAAGTGATGGCCTAGAGCTGTTCCCAATTCAGTTTCCAGCCGTCGAGCATGTGCGGCAGGCCGACGCCCGGCTGTCGGGGCTGCTCCGTGGCTACCATCGATAGCGGGGTGGTTTGCTGGGTTTTAGCGGAGGTAACCCGGTCGGTACGCATGTACACGCGCCCGGCCACCCCTTTTACCTCTTCGACATGAGCGTAGATCAGATCGCCGACGGCAAATGATTGGTCGCCTACTTTCATGGGCTCGATGACCTTGAATAAGCAGGCTGCCCCAAGCCGCAATAATCCTGTATCCAGACAGCGCGTTTTCAGCACCTGAGCACCGACGCTAGCGTTGGCGGCACTGCTATCCGCCGATGAAACGGCCATGCTGGGCCTGGAAGCCGGCGTGGAAACGGCGGGTGTAGTTGACGCAATTGATGCCGTTTCCTGCGCTTTGGCGGGTAGTATACTACAAGAAACCATACAGGAAAGGACGAGACAGAACGGAGAGAGACGCATGGCTGAATGGATGAACTGTGGATCAATTTGTTTTATATTCCTTGCTCTAAGTAAACGGAACAGTAAGATATAGTCCTTTTAGCGAAACAATATTCCTGCCATGTTTTTTAATTATGAAATAAAATTCGTATGATAAATTAATCCTTTATTGTCCCGGTAAATTACAAGTTTGCCAGGCTGATACTGTACTCTATTGCGTGATTTGGGGGTAAGGCAGGTAACCAATGGGTACAATTAAAAATCGACGTATTTTTGAGGGTACTATTTTCAATGTCTCGTTCATGTTCGCCCGCTACTGGTTGCTGAGTACGCTTCTGTTTCTGCTGGTTCAGACCAGCTTCAGCCAAACCACCAACCGTTACACCATTATCCCCCGCCCCGCCAAACTCGATCCCCGCGCCGGGCAGTTTGTGATCAGCCGCACCACAACGCTGTTAGTACCACCCGGCCAGGCCGATCTGAAGGCGGTGGCCGATACGTTTGCCCGTCAGCTCAACCGGGCTACGGGCGTGGCCCTGACCGTACGGCTCAGTAACCGCATGGCCGTACCGGGTAATATCATTCAGTTTATACCGGCCCGCGATACAGCACTGGGCACCGAAGGCTACCGCATCGACATCACCGACAACCTCGTGACGGTGGAAGCGACCCGTGCGAACGGTTTTTTCTACGCCATCCAGACGCTGCGTCAACTGCTGCCACCAACCGCACTGGCGTCAACCCGGCCAATGCCGGACAGCGGCCTGACGAGTCTGCCCATTCCGGCCTGCCGCCTTGAAGACCGGCCACGCTACATGTATCGCGGACTTCACCTCGACGTAAGCCGCCATTTCTTTCCGGTATCGTTTGTTAAGCAGTACATCGATCTGATGGCCCTGCACAAGGTCAACACATTTCACTGGCACCTGACCGACGATCAGGGCTGGCGCATCGAAATCAAAAAATACCCGAAACTGACGCAGGTTGGGGCCAACCGGCGCGAAACACTGGTTGGGCATTACGATGAGTTCGACCCGCAGGTATTCGACGGTAAGCCCTACGGCGGTTTTTACACGCAGGACGACGTACGCGAGGTGGTACGTTACGCGGCTTCTCGATTCGTGACGGTTGTACCGGAGATCGAGATGCCCGGTCACGCGCTGGCAGCTTTGTCGGCGTATCCCGAACTGGGCTGTGCACCCGGCCCGTATAGTGCCGCCACGAAGTGGGGCGTATTCGACGACGTGTTTTGCCCGACCGAGAAAACGTTTTCGTTTTTGCAGGACGTGCTGACGGAAGTGATCGGCCTGTTTCCCGGCAAGTACATCCACATCGGCGGGGACGAGTGCCCGAAAGTGGCCTGGAAAAACAGCGCCTTCTGCCAGCAGCTGATGAAGCGCGAAGGATTGAAGGACGAAAACGAACTGCAAAGCTATTTTATCCGCCGTATCGACAAGTTTGTGACGGCGAAAGGTCGGCGGATTATCGGCTGGGATGAGATACTGGAAGGTGGCCTGTCGCCCAACGCGACGGTGATGAGCTGGCGCGGTACGAAGGGCGGGCTGGAAGCGGCCCGGCAAAAACACGACGTCGTGATGACCCCCGGCGGTTTCTGCTACTTCGATCATTATCAGGGCGATCCGGCGCAGGAGCCAACCGGGTTCGGCGGCAATCTGCCGCTGTCGCAGGTGTATTCATACAATCCCACGCCTGCTGAGCTTTCTGCCACCGATGCGAAGCACATTCTGGGCGTGCAGGGCAACGTCTGGACGGAATACATTCCGGACATCAATCAACTGCAATACATGATCTGGCCCCGCGCGGCTGCCCTGGCGGAGGTAGCCTGGAGTCCGCTGGAGGGGAAAGATTACGATGAATTCAGCCGGCGTATTCCTGCCCTGTTCGACCGGCTGGCGGTTATGAAGGTCAACTACGCCCGGACTGTGTACGACGCGGTGCCGGTTGGCCGGGCCACGGCCGATGGAAGAGCCGCTGTATCGATCAAACCCGGCAAGCGAATGGCAAACGTAACGGACATTCGTTACACGATCGATGGCAGTATTCCTTCGGGCGACTCACCGGTGCTGGCCGATTCGGTATTGCTGGACAAAACAGCAACGGTACGCACAGCCGCTTTTGCAGGACGTACACCACTGAGTCAGCTGGCGAAAGTGCAGAAAGAATTTATCGTGTCGAAAGCGACGGGTAAACCCTATACGCTGCAATACCCGGCAACGAGCGGTCGCCCCGATAAGAACGGCAGTCTGACCGATGGCAACACCGTTGGTATGGGTGGCTATGAAGTGGCTGGTGTTGTTTCGTTCACCGGTGATTTCGGTATGACCGTCGATCTGGGGCAGTCGCAGCCGGTGCAGGGCGTACGCGTTGGTTTTCTGAAGTATACCGCCAAAAACATTTGCCTGCCGAAGCAGATCGAGGTATCGGTGTCGGATGACGGACAGACGTTCCGCCCGGCTGGTACGGTGAAAACGAACGCGCTGGAAAACGGTAAACGCGATGTGGTTCGACTGCCCGTTGATTTTGCGCAGACCTCAGCCCGCTACGTGCGGATCATCGCCCGCTCGATCGGTACGGTACCCGTCGGGATGCGCAACCCCGGCAAACCGGCCCAACTGGGCGTCGACGAGATCGAAATTCGGTAGAAAACGAACCGGCCCCGGATTCACATCCGGGGCCGGTTCGTTTTTAGGAAAGTACCCCTTTCTCAAGTCGTTTTTGTCATCTACGACAGCACTTCTTTTTTCTCGATGCCCTGTGGGTTGCCTTCCAGCACCGACTTCGCCGTGTTGACGACGTTGTCGACGGTGAAGCCGAAATAAGCCATCACTTCCTCGCCCGGCCCCGACAGGCCAAACCGGTTCATGCTGATCGTCGTGCCTTCGTCGGTAACGTACTTGTGCCAGCCAATGGGCGACCCCGCTTCAACGGCCAGCCGTTTCCGGACGGTTGGTGGCAACACTTCGTGGTGATACGCCTGATCCTGCTTTTCAAACAATTCCCACGACGGCATACTCACTACCCGCGTTGGAACGCCCTGCTTTTCCAGTTCTTTCTGCGCTTTCATCACCAGCGATACTTCCGAGCCCGTACCAATCAAAATTAGTTCGGGTGTGCCGCTGCTGGCTTCGCTCAGAATGTAAGCGCCTTTTTCGACACCCTGTGCCGATCCGTAGGTAGCCTGATCGAGTACGGGCAGTTTCTGCCGCGACAGAATCAGCACAACCGGCGACTTCGGCGTAGTCATAGCAACGTGCCACGCCCAGACGGTTTCGTTGGCGTCGGCCGGACGGATCACGACGATGTTGGGAATCGTACGGAGTGCTACTACCTGCTCAATCGGCTCGTGTGTCGGTCCATCTTCGCCCACCGCAATGCTGTCGTGGGTAAACACAAACGTCACCCGTGATTCAGCCAGCGCCGTCAGCCGGATAGCCCCCCGCATATAGTCGGAGAAGTTAAGAAACGTGCCGCCGTACGGATGTACACCACCGTGCTGTGACATACCATTCAGGGCTCCGCCCATGGCGTGCTCGCGCACACCGAACCAGATGTTGGTGTTTTCGTAATGACCGGGCTGGAAACTGACGTCACCATTCTTCGGCATCTCGTTCGACGATGCTAAATCGGCCGAGCCGCCAAACAGATAAGGTACTGATTCCTTCAGGGCATCGAGTACTTTACCGGATGCCTGCCGGGTTGCCATCGGTTTTTCGTCGGCCCCGAATTTCGGCAGGTCAGTATCCCAGCCGTC
The DNA here is from genome assembly GCA_964581865.1 of uncultured Spirosoma sp. GTDB lineage: Bacteria > Bacteroidota > Bacteroidia > Cytophagales > Spirosomataceae > Spirosoma. Next base: position 7,995 of record CAZOQC010000011.1, on the reverse strand, counting down.
GGGTAGTTTACCGGCGAACGACAGGTCAAACAGCTTGCCCAGTTCAGGATTCTGATTCTTGTACGCGTCGAACCGTTTGTTCCAGTCGGCTTGCAGGTCGGCCCCGCGCTTACCGGGTTCCAGCAGATGAGCTTTTACGTCGGTGGGAACAACGAATGTTTTATCGGGGTCGAAGCCGAAAAATTCTTTGGCTTTGCGCGTGTTTTCTTCGCCCAGTGGGCTGCCGTGTACCTTGCTCGTACCTTCCTGCGGACTACCGAAACCGATAATAGTGCGTACCGAAATAATAGACGGCCGTTCAGTATCGGCCTGCGCGGCTTTGATCGCCTGTTCGATGGCGTCGAGGTCGTTGCCATTTTCGACGTGCTGCGTGTGCCAGCCGTACGCGTCGAACCGCTTCATGCGGTCTTCGGTAAAAGCCAGACTTGTTGGGCCGTCGAGTGAGATGTGGTTGTCGTCGTAGAGCAGAATCAGCTTGCCCAGTTGCAGGTGTCCCGCCAGCGAAGCCGCTTCGCTCGTCATGCCTTCCATCAGGTCACCGTCACTGACCAGCGAGTACGTGAAATGGTCGACAATCGCGTGGCCGTCTTTGTTGTAGTTGGCTGCCAGAAACCGCTCGGTCATGGCCATACCGACAGCATTGGCGAAGCCTTGTCCCAGTGGGCCAGTCGTTACCTCGATACCCGGTGTCAGGTTCGATTCCGGGTGACCCGGCGTTTTGGAATGTAGCTGCCGGAACGCTTTCAAATCATCGAGCGACAGATCATAGCCGTATAGGTGCAGCATGCTGTAAAGCAGCGCCGAACCGTGGCCTGCCGACAGAATAAAGCGGTCGCGGTCGGGCCAATGCGGGTCCTGCGGGTTGAAACGCAAAAAGCGCGACCAGAGTACATAGGCCATTGGGGCTGCACCAAGTGGCAGGCCGGGGTGTCCCGAGTTGGCTTTTTCAACGGCATCAACCGACAGGAGCCGGATGGTACTGACGCTAAGCTGGTCGATGGATGATTGATCGGAGGTCATACTATAAAGCTGCTAAGTTCTAGGTCAAACAATAGAACCGTTTGGAGTTAAACATCCTATAGCCCGTAATGTTGAGCAAGTTGCGGGAAAGATAGAACTGGGTCCTACAGAGAGAACCCGTTTATACTCGATTCTGACTTGACCCTATGAACAGCGTGAAAAACGACGGACTTTCAGTTCGTTTACACCCACGCAGGCACAATCGACCAGTATAAAAGATTGTTTTTCCGGCGTTTGACATGCTTCTTGTAGGTTGATCAATCGCAAGCTAATGACTGAACCTGTCCTTCCTGACGAAAAAACCGAATTTAATCGTTCTCTGGGTCTGCTTGACTCGACGCTGATCGTATCCGGCACCATGATCGGCTCCGGCATATTCATTGTCTCGGCCGACATGACCCGTAACCTCGGCTCGGCGGGCTGGCTGCTGGCTCTCTGGGTGCTGACGGGTGTGCTGACGGTGGCGGCTGCGCTGAGTTATGGCGAATTGGCCGGGATGATGCCCAAAGCGGGCGGGCAGTACGTATACATCCAGCGCGCTTACAACCGCCTGACCGGATTCGTGTACGGCTGGACGGTTTTCGCCGTCATTCAAACGGGTACTATTGCGGCCGTTGCCGTCGCATTTACCAAGTATTCGGCCGTCTTCATGCCCGCGCTGGGCCCCGACAATGTGTTGCTGAACCTCGGATTCGTCAAGGTAACACTGGGCTCGCTCTACGCCATTGCCAGTCTGGTGCTGCTGACCTGGCTCAACAGCCGGGGTGTGCAGAGCGGTAAACTCATTCAAAACGTGTTTACGTCGGCCAAGCTAATCGCCCTGCTGGGTCTGATCGTCGTGGGTATTGCCGTTGGTCTGAACAGCGGGCTGCTGACGACGAATCTGCAAAACGCCTGGGAAGCGAGCACAACTTCAGCTGATGGCGTTACGCTGCCATTGACTGGTCTGGCTTTGGTGCTGGCGTTCGGGACCTCGATGGTTGGTTCGCTGTTTTCGGCCGATTCATGGAACAACGTCACCTTTATCGCGGGTGAAATCAAAGACCCCCGTCGTAACATCCCGCTGGCCCTGTTTTTAGGAACGCTGATCGTAACGACCATTTACTTTCTGGCCAACGTATCGTATCTGTCGTTGCTGCCGCTGAAAGGCTCGCCCACGGCTACCGATATTATTGGCCGGGGTATTCAATTTGCCGAAGCCGACCGCGTGGCTACGGCCGCCGTCTCGACGCTGTTCGGGAACATCGCTGTCGCATTCATGGCGGGGCTGATTATGGTGTCGACGTTTGGGTGTAACAACGGGCTGATCCTGGCCGGTGCGCGACTGTACTACGCCATGGCGAAAGATGGGTTGTTTCTGAAACAGGCATCGCACCTGAACAAAAACGCGGTACCGGGTCGGGCGCTCTGGCTACAGTGCATCTGGGCGTCGATTTTATGCCTGTCGGGCAAATACGGCGATCTGCTCGACTACTGCACGTTTGCGTCGCTGCTGTTTTACATCGTTACTATCGGGGGGCTGTTTCGTCTCAGACGCAAAGAACCCAACACCCCCCGGCCGTACCGGGCGTTTGGGTTTCCGCTGGTGCCAGCTATCTATATGATTGCGGGGCTGACGATCTGCGCGATTCTGCTCTACACCAAAACCTTCAACACCGGTATGGGCCTGTTGATCGCCGGACTCGGTATCCCGGTCTACTGGCTGACAACGCGGGGAAAATGAGTTTTGTAAGTTATAGAGTTGTATAGTCGTAACGGTATAAAGTTGCTGGCGCGTCAGCCCATCCGGTGGCAACCTGGACGCGCCAGCAACTTTATAACGTTACGACTTTATAACTTTACAACGCTGTAACCATCCAACTGTACTATGACCTTGATGAAGAGTACCAGCTACGGCCTTGTGCTGTTGCTGGCTGGATTAGCCGCCTGTACGGGTCTTGGTCCCACGACCGGCCTGTTTAAACCGTCGTCGCCCCACGAGCAGTACGGTCAGTCACTGAAAGAGGCCCGTCTCGACAAAACGGCGCTGGGCTCCGATTGGGTTCGGGCTGGTGAACGGGCGTTGGGCGATTCGCTGACAATCGCCGTTCCGTATCGCGAGAGCGGTTATTTTTCGGCCAATAAGCCCCTGGCTGTTGGCTACAAAATGAAAGGTGAGCGGGGCGACCGCTTTCTAGTGAAAGTTGAAACGCAGGGACAACAACCTGTACAGGTATTTATCGACGTATTCGCACTGGACGACAAAGGCAAGACAAGTCTGGTTGCTGCATCTAAAGCCGACACGAACGTACTGAACTGGGAACCCCGCCGGAACCAGAACTTTCTGATTCGGGTGCAACCCGAACTCCTGCGGTCGGGCCACTACACAATCTCAATCACGCGCGAACCGGTTCTGAGTTTTCCGGTGCAGGGGAAAGATAGCCGACAGATCAGCAGTTACTTCGGCGTGCCCCGCGACGGTGGGCGACGCAAACACGAAGGCGTTGATATTTTTGCGCCCAGAGGCACCCCTGCTATTGCATCGGCCAATGGTGTCGTTTCGGGCGTCGGTGTCAACCGACTGGGTGGTAACGTCGCTTTTGTGAACGACGCCGAGCGGCAACTGCGTATCTACTATGCTCACCTCGATCGCTGGAATGTAAAAGACGGACAGCGCGTATCCGTCGGCGATACCATTGGCTTCGTCGGGAATACGGGCAACGCCCGCACGATTGCTCCTCACCTGCACTACGGAATTTATGGCTATAACGACGGGGCAACCAATCCGCTACCGTTTATACGGATGGGACGGGGACCCGCCAAACAACCCCTACTGGCAATAAGCCGACTGGGTGACTCAATTCGGGTAATGGACGCCAGAACAGCGGTCCGGGTCGGGCCCTCCACCGAAACGCGCAGTGTGCAGGAACTGCCGAAAGCGTCCGTGCTGACGATTGTGGGCGGAACAGAAACGTGGCTACGGGTCGAAACACCCACCGGTCTGACGGGTTACGTCGCCAGCAAATCCGTCGAGTCAATCGATCGGCCGTTACGGCAGGTTACACTGACTACGACCAGTAACCTGCTTGACAACGCCGACCTAATGGCCGCACCCATCAAACCTGTGCAGGTGGGTAGTCAGTTATCGGTAATGGGGACGTTTGGTGGGTTTCAACTCGTCAAACAGACCAACGGTGAAACGGGCTGGGTGCGGATGCAGTAGGTAACGTGAACGGTACGTTTATCAGGATTCAGTACTTGCAGGTCGATTCCAGCCGGGCGGTTTACCAGTCACTCGCTGTGTTCTTTGCAGACCAGCCAGGATCAGCCGATAAGCGTAGTTCGGTCGAGTCGCAATGTTCCAGCCGCTCTTTAAGGTTTATGATTTGATCGCTTTGCGCGTCCAGACTATGGCGAAGTTCAAGCGTTTGATCGGCCAGGTGTTGATGCCGGTTGTAGGCCACCCACAATAATCCGGCAATGCCTACCAGCAGCACAAAAACAATGGTAAGTAACGAATAGACAAGTTCGTGGCGGGCCGGTGGCATAGTAAATAATGTGTCATGCAAATTAACGGAAACCGGTCCGTATACAAAAGCCCCCTCCCGATGCCGGGAGGGGGCTTTGTCACTTTTTGTATGAGTTGTGATTACCGGGCTGCGCCGTAATCCTGACCGGCACTTTCCGGGAAGTTTTTCATGATGCTGGTTACCGTTTCGCGGAAGGCCTGGTCACGATCCCGCTCTTTGTTGCGGGTATTCAACTGACCGGTTGCCCAGCCCTGCCAGACAATATCGTTAGTCCGGGCGTCGAGTACGTTGACAACAACGCGGTTCTCTTCATACTGGCGCGAGTACACATTGTTGCCCATACCGCCGTACCACCACGAATACGGCGAATACATATTGTTGGACTGAATCTGCTGCCGGTCGCGTGAGTCGGTAAAGAAACGTACGATCAGATCAGCTTCACCCTGTTGAACCGGCTTATAGCCACGGGCCTGTAATGACTGCTCCAGTGCGTCGGCAATCCGGCGCTGATTCAGGTTGCTACCAACGATCGGGTCGGCGTTACGCTGCCGGTCGGCTTCGATGCGGAACGTGCTAAACTGGCGCACGTTTACTTTTGGGTCATAGTCGTACTTAACCGTGATGGACGGAGCGCAGGACGCCAGCGTACCGACGATGAACAGACTGCTGATTATGCGGCTAATTTTCATGGCTTGATTGCATTGTGGGGTTATAACGACTATCTAACGTACGGCTGACCACTGTTTGTATAGCGTACCTTAATAACGGGTAGGCCGTTGCATTCGTTCCTCAATTTTAATGCACGATAGGGGCTTAACGGCTATTTAACAAACTGACAAACAGTACGTTAAAAAATGTTAAAACCCTCATGGGGTGCTTCGCTACCGGCTGATAATCAGCAACAAAGAAAGCCAGTATTGGCGCATTTGAAAAATAAAAAACCCAGTATCGTATCGACACTGGGTTTCAATGAATAAACAGGTAACCGTGTTGGCCGATTAACCGTTGGCGAGTGCTTCGGCACCACCCACGATTTCAAGAATTTCGGTCGTAATGGCAGCCTGACGTGTCCGGTTGTAAACCAGTCGAAGCTGTTTCAGGAGTTCACCGGCGTTTTCGGTGGCTTTGTCCATCGCTGTCATTCGCGCCCCGTGTTCCGACGCGTTTGAATCCAGTACGGCTTTGTACAATTGTATTTTCAGCGTTTTCGGAATCAGTTCGGTAATGATTTCTTCCTCTGACGGTTCAAACGTGTAATTGACAGTTGCCGTTGCGCCTTTCGGGGATTCAGCCGCTACGATAGGCAGCATCTGCTCCGCCCGGATAATTTGCATGGCCGCGTTGCGGAACTCGTTATAGATGATTTCCACAACGTCGTACTGACCCGACACGAAACTCTCCATGGCTGCTTCAGCAGCCAGGCGTACGTTGCCGAAGTTCAGCGCCCCGAACACATCGACGTGGCTGGTATCGACTTTAAAGCCGCGACGCTGCATAGCCTCGCCACCCTTCTTGCCAATTGCCATGATGTGCACGTTGCCCGATTGGGCCTGCACAGCATATTTTTCGCTGATAAGCGTCAACGCTCCTTTGACAACGTTCGTATTAAACGCACCACATAAACCCCGGTCTGAGGTAACGACGATCAGCAATACCCGGTCGATAGGCCGAATCTGATGGTACGGACTTTCCGACGCGGTATCCGCACCTGCCGATACCGTACTCAGCATCTGACTGAGTTTCTGCGCGTAAGGACGTAACTGCGTGATATTATCCTGAGCCCGGCGCAGTTTGGCAGCCGCCACCATTTTCATGGCTTTGGTGATCTGCTGTGTCGAATTAATCGACGAGATACGGGCACGTACTTCCTTTAGTGAAGCCATAATCTGTTTATGGTTTGTCGTTTGTGGTTCGTGGTTCGTAGTTATGCCAACAACGCCAAGCGCATGAACTAACTACGAACCACAACCTACAAACCACGAACTATATTAGTATTGAGACGATAGTTCGGCGGCTACTTTCTTCAGCGTGGCAGTGCCTTCGTCGGTCAACTTACCCGCCCGTAGTTCATCGAGTACCTTTGGATATTGAGCGCTCAGCACCATCGAATACTCACTTTCGAACTCTCTTACCTTGTTGACAGGTACTTTATCCAGCAGACCATTGGTCGACGCGTAAATAATGGCTACCTGCTGCTCAACGGCCACGGGCGAATACTGTGGCTGTTTCAGCATCTCCTGGTTCCGACGGCCCCGTTCGATGGTTAGCTTGGTTGATGCGTCAAGGTCCGATCCGAACTTGGCGAAGGCTTCCAGTTCGCGGAACTGAGCCTGATCCAGTTTCAGCGTACCGGCCACTTTCTTCATCGACTTGATCTGGGCGTTACCACCCACCCGTGATACCGAGATACCTACGTTGATGGCCGGACGAATACCCGCGTTGAACAGGTTCGATTCCAGAAAGATCTGCCCGTCGGTGATCGAAATTACGTTCGTTGGAATGTAAGCCGATACGTCACCGGCCTGCGTTTCAATGATCGGCAAAGCGGTCAGCGAACCACCCCCTTTTACTTTACCTTTCAGGCTCGGCGGCAGGTCGTTCATGTTGGCAGCGATCTCATCGTTAGCCGTGACTTTAGCGGCCCGCTCCAGCAGACGGCTGTGCAGGTAGAATACGTCACCGGGATAGGCTTCGCGTCCTGGTGGGCGACGCAGCAGCAGCGATACTTCGCGGTAGGCAACGGCTTGTTTCGACAGATCGTCGTACACAACCAGTGCCGGGCGACCCGTATCCCGGAAGAATTCACCGATCGCTGCCCCTGTAAATGGCGCGAAAAACTGCATCGGCGATGGATCAGATGCGTTGGCCGCTACGATAACGGTGTAGTCCATAGCACCGGCTTTGCGCAGTGTGGCTTCCACCTGCTTCACCGTCGACGCTTTCTGACCACAGGCTACGTAAATACAATAGACCGGTTGCCCTTTATCGTAAAACTCTTTCTGGTTGATGATCGTATCGATGGCCACAGCAGTCTTACCCGTCTGCCGGTCACCGATGATTAGTTCGCGCTGACCCCGACCAACCGGAATCATAGCATCAATAGCCTTGATACCCGTTTGCAGCGGTTCAGTTACGGGCTGGCGGAAGATAACGCCCGGTGCTTTACGCTCCAGCGGCATCTGAAACAGTTCGCCCTGAATGGGACCCATGCCGTCGATGGGCACACCCAGCGTGTTGACTACACGTCCCAGAATACCGTCACCGACGTTTACGTAGGCGATCTGATCGGTACGTTTTACGGTGTCGCCTTCTTTAACGTTTGAATAATCACCAAGTAGTACGGCGCCAACGTTGTCTTCTTCCAGATTGAGGGCCATAGCCCGCAACCCATTGTCGAACGAAAGCAATTCACCGGCCTGCACTTTCGAGAGGCCGTAGATACGCGCTACGCCGTCACCGATTTGCA
>CAZOQC010000010.1:0-186562 GCA_964581865.1 uncultured Spirosoma sp. | reverse complement strand
GGGCTCGTCCGGTCTGGTCGGTGGGGGTGATGGTGGCGGAGTGGGTACCGGGGGGGGAGAGCCGGGCGCTCCACAGGGTGGTGAGCAGGGTGGAGTCGGCGCTGAAGAGACCGGCCGAGGTGGTGGCCGAATCGCTCAGACTATACCTGAATGTGATTTTCTGATCTGTCTGCGCCTGGCTATTTATAGCCCATAGCGCACTAAAAAGAAAAACTATAAGTTTACTTATTTTATTATTCATAAACTTACAAATTAGTAGCTCTAGTTCGTAAGCACTTTTCGTTCCAGTGGTTCTATCTCTATAGGTAATTGTCAGTGATCTGATCGTTTTGTTTGGCCGGCCAACTTTGATGCCTCTATTCGGACAGCTCCATTTCTCACAACGACCGATCAGATGACCCTGCTTACCGTCTCCCGGTACGGTTCATCTGACCGTCGATCAAGGCACTGTCTGTGACAACTCAGTAAGTAAATGGGGCTGTGGTAGCATTATGCGCCAGTCGTTTGTACTTTGGAGGGTGAAAACGTTTGCTTTCCTCTCCCCGCTCCTGCTGACGGCCTGTCTGGCGCAGGCGCAGTTCCGGTATCTGCCTGTCGCTCCGCAGGTTGGGCAGGTCGTCTCGTTTACGTATTCCCCGCAGGGTACGCCACTGGTCGCCGATAGCCTGATCGAAGCCCGGTTTGTGCGCTACGGTGCCCCGGCCGTCATGAGCCTGAGTCAGCCGCTGGGCCTGAAGCTGGTTCGGCAGGGACGCGATTATGTCGGGCAACTAACCGTTCCCCGCAATAACGTGTCGGGGATGATGTTGCTGTTTCGCAATTCGCAGCAAACACGCCGGGTCGATCTGAACCGGGGGCTGCTGTACACGATTCCGGTTTGCGATGATAAAGGTTGCCCCCTGCCCCACGCCCTGGGTGGACAGGCATCGGCGTTTACGCGCAGTCATTTTCTGTACGAATCCGACGCCCGGCCCGACCCGAATCGGGTGGTGCAGCTGTACGAACTCGAACTGGGCGAGCATCCCGACTTACGCCCACTCTACTGGTCGGATTATCTGGCCGCGCTCGTAAAGCAAAAGAAGCTGGGGTATGGGCCAAAGGTCGACGCGGGGATTCGTCAGTATCTGGCGTCGCGGCCCAAACCGACGCTGGCCGAACTAAACACGGCAGCCCAGCTGTACGAGAGTATGGGCGATTTCGGGAAGGCCAGCGCCATTCGGGAGCAACAAAAAACGGCCGACCCGGCTGGCGCACTCGCGCAGAAAGACCGGGCGATGGCCGTGCGAACTCAGGGCGACTGGAGCCAGAAAAAAGCGATGTACCAGGCGTTTGCGAAAGAGTTTCCGGCTTCATCGTACCTGCCCGCGCTAAGCGTGATGATGACCGATGGCTACTACAAAAACAACGACATCCGGGGTATGCTGGCCCTTGTCAACACGTTGCCCCCCGCACAGACCGACGTGCTGATGCTGAACACGATCGCATTTCAGATGGCCGACGAGAAGCGCGACGTCTCTACCGCCGAAGGACTTATTAAACGTGCCCTCGCCGATCTGGACGTACAACCCCGGCCCGGCACCTTTCCCGCCAGTCAGTGGGCGTCGGAAAAGCAGAATCGCCACCGCCAGTTGCAGAACACCTACGCCCGCGTACTGGAACAGCAGGGCCGCTACGCCGACGCCTGGACAGCCTACCAGACAGTCGTCAGACCCGACGATATGGAGGACAGCGACGCCCGGGTCAACGAACGTTATTTTCTGTGCGCCCTGCAAACAGGCCATGCCGCCGATGCCCAGCCGCTGACGCAGGATGCTATTCAACTCGGCCTGGCCACCAACCGGCTTAAAACAGTGTACCGCGACTGGTACGCCAAACAACCGGGTCAGTCAATCGCCAAAGCCGACGCCCACCTGCATGATCTGGAAGCCGATCAGCGCGAAAATCTGCGCGATGAACTGAAGGCCATCATGATTAACGAACCGGCCCCCGCGTTTTCCATGACCGATTTACAGGGCCGGACTATTTCATCGTCGGCCTGCCGGGGCAAGGTCGTCGTGCTCGACTTCTGGGCTACCTGGTGCGGCCCGTGCATCGCGTCGTTTCCGGCTATGCAGCAGGCGCAGACCCGGTTCGAAAGCGACCCCAACGTGCGGTTTCTGTTCGTCAACACCCGCGAGGGCGGGCCGTTGCAGCGGGTTCATTCGTTCATGGAAAAGAACACCTATCCCTTTGTTGTGCCTGTCGACGCGCAGCAACGCGTAGCCAATGCCTACAAAGTGCAGGGCATCCCGACGAAAGTTATCATCGACGGCAAAGGGCGCGTTCGGTACCGGTCCATCGGCTACAACGGCAACCCCGAAACGACCGTCAAGGAGCTGGCGATGGTAGTCGAGATGCTGAAGGAAGAATTGTAACTGAGTTCATGCCGGGCCGCGCCCCGGTGGCCACCGGGCGATTTGTGGTTCGTAGTTTGTCCTCCACAGTAGCAACTACGAACTACGAACCACAAACAACAAACCAAAAATGACCCTACGATTAGCAACGCCCGAGGATATGCCCGCGCTGCTCGACCTGCTGAAACACGTGATTCCGGCGATGCACGAGAGCGGCAATTTCCAGTGGGATGAGCAGTACCCCAATGCCACAGTATTCGGGCAGGATATTGATAAGAAACAGCTGTGGGTAGCCGTAGTCAACGATCAACTGGCGGGAGTAGCCGCACTGACCGAAGAGCAGGAGCCGGAATACGCGCAGGTGGGGTTCGACCTCAGTGAACGAGCCATTGTCACGCATCGGCTGGCGGTCGATCCTCGGTTTCAGGGACAGGGGGTGGCTGTCGCCTTACTACAGCAGGCCGAGCAACTGGCCCATGACCGGGGTATCCGCTATCTGCGCATCGACACCAACTCCGAAAATCAGATCACGCAGCGCCTGTTTCCCAAACTCGGCTACCGCTACGCCGGTGACATCACCCTCAGCTTCCGCCCCGGTCTGCGCTTTCTGGCGTATGAGAAAGCAGTTTAAGGTTTTCGGTATAGGGTTTACAGTGGCTGACGCGTAACTGTAGCCTGGACCTCCAGGTCCGGGTGGCCGTTAGGCCAACTACGCAAGGCGGCAGCTTTTTGGCCGCTATTGCGTCCACCCGGACCTGGAGGTCCAGGATACTCAAGCGTACCAGCTAACGACGAACCATAAAAGCTACGAACCACTTTTACTAGCCCGGTTGGCCTGTTTGATACTGTTAGCTACCTCGTCCCACTGCTCGTCGGTGACGTCGCGGAGGTGGTTGAACTCGCCCGCCATCAGCACTTCGCCCCCGTCGATGGTGATGCTTTCGCCGGTGATATAGCCCGAAAAATCCGACAGCAGGTAAGCCGCCAGATTAGCCAGTTCGCCGTGCTCGCCGACGCGGTTGAGCGGGATACGGCTTCCGGGGTCGTCCATCAGGCTGGCTAAGGGTTCGGGAAAGAGCCGGTCCCACGCGCCTTTCGTCGGGAAGGGGCCGGGGGCAATCGCATTGACCCGAATTCCGTATTTGCCCCACTCAGCCGCCAGCGATTTGGTCATAATCAGCGCACCGCCCTTAGCCACCGCACTCGGCACGACGTAGCCCGAACCCGTGGTAGCATAAGTCGTGGAAATATTCAGCACCGTACCGGGAATCCTGTTCTCGATCCAGTACTTGCCGACGGCCAGCGTAAAATAGTACGTACCCCGCAGGACAATGTCGACAATCGTGTCGAAGGCTTTGTACGACAGTCGTTCGGTAGGGCTGATGAAATTCCCCGCCGAGTTATTCAGCAGTCCGTCGACTTTCCCGAACGTGTCAATGGTCTGCGCCAGCACCGCTTCGATCTCCTGCGGGTTGCGTACATCGCATGGAATCGCCAGTACGCGGCCGACTCCTTTAACGGACGCCAGTTCAGTCGTCAGCTCGGCGGCTGTTTCGTCGATCACCGCCTGCCGACGGCTACAAATCGTCACGTTGGCACCCAGCGTCAGCAGGTAGCGCGTGATGGATTTACCCAGCCCCGTGCCGCCCCCGGTCACGATAATCGTTTTTCCCTGTAAAGCCCCATCCCGGAGCATTCCTGTTGCGTTCATGTTTTAAAGAGCGAAAGAATGAAAGAGCGAAAGAGTGAAAGAATGACTGGCGGATCGTTCGCTCTTTCGCTCTTTCATTCTTTCGCTCTTTGAGGTTAATAGCCCCGGCTGCTTTTCTTGTTGAAGCGGGCCTGCCGTTTTTCCTGCGTGGCTTTCATGGCTTCACTAAAATCGTCGGACTGAATCTGACCGGAATTTAGTTCGGCGACATATTGTAACCCGTCTTCGACGGACTTATCCAGACTGCGGTTGAGCACCTGCTTCACGCCCGTCACGGCCGACGAGGAGTTGTCGGCGATCTGCCGGGCCAACGTCAGAGCGGCCTCAAACAGCGCATCAGGTGTTTCGTAGACGTGGTTGACCAGCCCGATTCGTTCGGCGAAAGTGGCATCGTAATCGTTGCCGGTGAAAGCCATTTCGCGGGTGAAACCCTGCCCGATGATAGGTGGCAGAAACTGCAATCCCCCAATGTCGGCAGTCATGGCGAGTTTGGCTTCGCGCAGGCTGAACTTCGCGTCGCGTGAGCAGAGCCGAATATCGGCAGCGGCAATCATGTTGACCCCGCCCCCAATACACCAGCCATGAATGGCCGCGATAACAGGCCGGGGCGACTCATGAATCTTCTGAAAGCCCGATTGCATCTGCCGGATCTGCGTCGTGATTTCTGAGCGTTCGGCACTGGTCATGCTGCTCAGTTTCGGCATCATCTGCGGCAGGTCGAGGCCATAGCTAAAATGATCGCCACTACCCCGAACGATGATGCAGCGGACATCCTCCATCTGGTCGATGGCGGTCATGGCTTTCGGCAGTTCTTCCCAGAAATCGGGGCCCATGGCGTTGCCTTTGCCGGGGCCAAGCAGGGTGATAGTCAGCACACCGTCGTCGGTGGCCAGTGATACGGATTGATAGGTCGTCGGTTCCATAGTAACGGGTATGCGTGCATACGGCGGTCGTAAAAGTGCAGATTTCAATTCACCTTCGCAACCGGCTGTGTATGCACAACCGGCGACCATTCCCGACTGTTAGCTGATAAACGAAAGATAATTGTCGCGATTGATCAGTGCGAACGGCGCATCGGGATAAGCCGTGGCAAACGCTTTCGGTTGCCTGACCCGGTCGGCACTCCATTTAAATTCATAGGCCCTGATCTGTCCGTTTTCCACCTCAACCCAGTCAATTTCCTGCTGATCGTAGGTACGCCAGAAATAGCACTCGACCCACCGCTGCTGAGCCTGAAGCGTTTTCAACCGCTCGGCTACCAAATAATTTTCCCAGAGTTCGCCCACATCCGCCCGGATCGATAGCGGGCGCAGATCAGCAATCAGCGCATTACGAATCCCATTGTCCAGAAAATACCAGCGTGACGTTTTGGTCACTTCCTTGCGCAGGTTACGACTAAACCCACCTACTTTTTGCAGGATAAACACCTTCGTGAACAGGTCCAGGTATCGTTCAACTGTGTTTTTGCTAAGTTGCAATTGCTTACCCAATTCTTCCAGCGACACTTCTTTGCCAACCTGAAACGCAATCAGTCGCAACAGATCCTGTACTTTTCCTGCCTGCCGAATACCCTCGAAGGCCATGATGTCCTTGAGCAAATAGGTATTGACTAGTTCGCGCAGGTAACGTTCCCGCTGAGCCGTAGTAGTCAGGCTAAACAGTTCGGGATAACTACCCAGTACGAGTCGTTCGTCAAGTTGTTGCCGGGTTTGCAGTGCATTCTCGTACGGCAGCAGTTCGCATTGGGCAACCGGGTAGAGCTGATGGAAAAATGCCCGGCCAGTCAGCGGTTCGCCCGACAGATTCAGCAGATCGAACGCCGATGAACCGGTAACAATGATTCGCAGATGGGGCAATTGGTCGACCAGTAATTTCAGCACCTTCCCGATAGCTGGCACGGCCTGCGCTTCGTCGATCAGCAGCAATTCCGTATCGCCGATCAGCCGACCATACCCGGCGATACTGCGCTGAGCCAGTAACTGCTGCGTATCGCTATCTTCACCCTCCAGCCAAAGGGGCCTGTATGGCAATTGCCTCACCAACTCACGAAGCAGATATGTTTTTCCAACCCGCCGGGCACCAAATATCAGGTTTACTTTACCGGGGATCAGATGCTCCTTGACTATGGTCAATAAATAGCGCTCTATTTCCATAAACTATAAATTCCGTCAACGTACTGACGCAATTTAGCTAAATTACGTCAGTACGTTGACGGAATTTATAGTCCAGGCCGCCTACCCGGTCATCTGCACCGTGTAGCCCCCCGTGATTAGCTGCCCGTCGAGCCGGAGATTGCGTACGCTGACCGACTGCCGCAACGTCACAATATGCCCGGCATTGACCCGTACGTATTCACCGGCCACCGGTTTGCGTCCGACCGTCCAGACACTGCCGCTTGTCCAGTCGCCGGACGCGATTGTTTCCACCATGTCGGAGAAGAGCGACACGGTAGGAAACTGCCGGAACAACAGCGACGGGGTCGTTGCCTGGGCCGTACCGAACCAGTCGGTCAGCACGTCGGTATAGACGCGCCGGAAGTCGATCTGCATCGGAATATCCTTGTTGGTGGTTTGCCCGACGAGGGCCGACAGGTTGGGATTCTGCCCGATCGTGCGGTGTTTGACGTTCGTACCGAAAACAAACATCGGGGCCGCAATACCGTGGTCGGTGCCGCGCGACGCGTTGGAATTAGCCCGTCGGCCGAACTCGGAAAAGGTCATGCCAACTACCCGGTTGGCCGTACCCTGCAATGTTACGTCCTGTTGAAAAGCAGCAATGGCGGCCGAGAGTTTAGCCAGCCGGGTCGCGTGGTCACCGGTCGTGGTATCGGTGCTGTCGACCTGTGCCGAGTGGGTATCGAAACCGCCCAGCGAGACGAAATAAATTTTGGTTTTTAGGCCCCCATGAATCAGCCGGGCCACGATTTTCAACTGCTCAGCCAGCGAATTTCCGGCCGTACTATCGGGGTACGTCGCCAGGTTTTTACCCGCGTCGGCCGCCCGTTTGATCTCACTGGCGTAACCCACCGACAGCGCCTGCTGCTTGCGCACGTAAGCGATCAGGTCGCCCGCGTCGCAGCAGGGTAAGCCCCCCGGTGAGGTAGCACTACTGGCCCCCACCAGCTGGTAAAAGCTATCGGGGTCGTTCAGGGCAATGCCCATCGACTGCTGGCTACCTAGCAGGGCCGTCGACGTCAGATAGCCGATCTGGATAGCGAGCGGATCTTCCATCTGCGCGTTGGGATAGCCATTCGGATAACCCGGAAACTGGTTTTCGAGGTAGCGACCGGCCCAGCCCGTCGTGGCTGTCACATCGGCATCAACGGCCGTCATCCAGATGTCGGCGGCCCGGTAATGCGACTGATCGGGGTTGGGGTACGAGACGGAGTGGACGATAGACAGATTGCCATTGTTGTGCAGATCGCGCAGCCCCGTCATGGCCGGATGGAGCCCGGTCGCATCGTTGCCGTCGAGGATCAGCACCTTGCTTTGCGGGATGGCGATGTTACTGCGCAGGGCGTTGTACTGACTCATCTGGTCGAGCGGAATCACCGTATTCAGCCCGTCGTTTCCCCCGTTGAGGTACACAATCACCAGCACCCGGTCGGAGTTGGCCGCCTGCGTATCGAGCAGCGCCTGCACCAGTGCCGACTGCCGGTTGAGGGCTTTCAGCCCAAACCCATCCAGAAAAACAGGCAGCACGCTCGCCGACGCTGCCGCCAGAAAATCACGACGTTTCATAGTTGTAAAAGAGTGAAAGAGTGAAAGAGTGAAAGAGTGGCTGGCGCATCATTCGCTCTTTCACTCTTTCATTCTTTCGCTCTTTAAAACAGTTGATACTCGGCCATGCGGAGCATGTAGCGCATGAGGTTCTGTAAGCGGTATTTGACGGCGTTGCGCCGGTTGGTATTTGTCGGGGCGTTGCGGTACGCGTTCCACTCGTTGATCCACGACTGGCGCGGAATGCCCTGCATCATGATCGTGTCGATGAGGAAGTCGTTCTGGCTTTGAAACAGCTCCAGCGCAAACAGATTTTTTGAAAAGGCCGTCTGCACATCGACGCAGGTGATGGCGGGTGTACCGGTGGTATCGGCGAAGTTGGTTTGCAGGCTGGTTGCCCACGCCACCACGTCGATACCCATTTTGTAGCCGGTTTTTATTTCCAGCCATTGCCAGATGTACGCATCGGTATAATCGCTGCGCAGGGCCAGCGTCGTGGTGTTGATCCAGATGCGCGAATAACCGGTCTGGTAGTAGGCGTCGTAGCCAAAGACCGTCGGCTGATCGATCAGCGACATCTGCATGTCGCGCATCCGCCAGAACATGAAGTCGAAATACTTTTTAAACGCCGTGTAATCGGTCGTCATATCGGGCACGGGCTGACTGAACAGCCGCATGGCACCGATGGCCAGATCAGCGGGTGATTTTATCATCGCGCCGATGTTGGTGTCATCAAAAAACACCTGACTCGTCAACAGCTTCACGACGACCGGCTGAATGGCGTAGTTGTTGGCGTCGCTGGCGAAGAACTGCGCGAGGGGTATGATAACGGCGTTTTCGATCTCAGCCGTCACGGTGGGGTTCACGTACCAGCGGTAGAGTTTACGGCAGATAAAGCGGGGTGTTTGCGGGTGGCGCAGCAGCATGGCGACCAGATCGGTCAGTTCGGCGTCGCCCGCCGTCGTGCCTGTCCGGCCCGTAATGACCGTACTGTTGTAGCTGGCCGAGAATGTTTTGTTGGTCGAATCGTGCTTGCTGCTGGTGAAGGTGGTATCGAACGTGGTGGACCCTACTTTCCAGAAGTTGGTGTATTTCCACCCCGTCAGCACCCGCGCAGCCGCTTTGACATCGTCTTCGGTGTAGTTTTTATTGCCGTCGACATCAAACGCACCGACCGTAAATAGCTCCTGTAGCTCGCGGGCGTAGTTTTCGTTGGGTTTGCCGACCTCATTAGCCCCCCCGTTGAGGAACACCAGCATGGCCGGGTCTTTGCTCACCTGCATCACCAGTGTGCGAAAATTCCCGAGCGCATTATTCCGTAGCAGGAGCAGATACCGATTCAGAAAGCGGTAATCATCGACTACCTCACGGGTCGTAACGAAGTGGTTTTGCCAGAATAGCGTCAGCTTATCCAGCAGACTGGGCGGGGCCGACTGATCGGTCATCAGCCGCATCCACCAGTAGCGCAGGTAATGCCCGAAGTCGAAATTACGGTCGCCGTTGAAGGGTTTGTCGAGGTACGTTTGCCCCGCCGTCGGCTGCGTACTATCGAGATCGACCGGGGGCGGGGGCGAATAATTGGCGTTGGTAATGAGCCGGTTCACCGCGTCAGCCGCCGTCAATCCTGTAAACGCCGTGATTTCCGCCTGGGTGGGACCAAACGTTGCCCGGCGCAGCAGATGCGCGGCTGTTTTTGCCGTCAACGGTGGTGTATAGGGATCGATACTGACCATGCACTCGGTTTTGTCACGCAAGCGCAATAACAATACCAATACCGATCGACAGCGTACCGCTAGTACACCAGTTGCTCGCCCAGTCCGGCGGCTGTGATGATACGGGGCACCCAGTCTTCGGCACCGATGGAGCGGATATGCAGCCCGGTGATCCCCTCCATGGACCGGATACCCTCGATCAGTTCGAGGGTGATAGCCAGGCTTTCGCGTTCGCTGTTCTGGCTTTCGATGCGGTGCAGCAGGTGGTCGGGAATACTTAGCCCCGGAATTTCCTTCAGCACGTGCAGCCGCTCGGCTCCGCTAAACGGAAAGATTGCGCCGATAAACCGCGCTTTTTTATGCAGCCCCCGCCGGACGACCTCCTGCATCCAGGTCTGCATCGGGCCCAGCTCAAAAATGGCCTGTACCTGAATGAATTTCGCCCCGGCGGCAATTTTCTGTTCGAGCCGGGCAAAACTTTCCTCCATCCGGTCGGGCGAACAGGGGAAGTCGATGGTGCCGACGGTGAAGCTGGGAGCCGGTTTGATAATGTCGCCGTTGAACATCTCGCCCCGCTCGGTCAGGGCCGTAATGCGCTCGATGGCTTCGACACTGCCCAGATCGGTGGCGTCGACGGCGGTGGGATCGGTGCCGATGGCGCAGGGATAGCCGCCCAGAATAATGACGTTGTTCAGCCCCAGATTGGCGAAACCCAGCAGGTCGCCCTGTAGAGCGATGCGGTTGCGATGGCGCAGCGTGAATTGCAGAATCGGCTCCATCCCCGCCATTTTGCAGTGCAGTCCCGCTACCATGTTGCTCAGCCGCGCCCGCGACAGCAGGTGATCGTTGATCTGCACCACGTCGACGTATTCGCTGACGATAGCGGCCGCGTTCATGAAGCCTGTCAGGTCGTGGTGGCGCGGGGGCGTCAGTTCGGCCGACACGATGAACTTGTCAGACCCCAGCAGTTCGGCAAACGTTTTCTTTGTTGGTACGTACGCATTCATAAGCAGTTGTGTTTCTGGTTCGTTGTCGTCGGCCCGCCTGCGGTCGGGTCACTGAATGGTCAGAATTCGAACGGTCGGTTCGTCGGGGCCGGTCTGTGTCCGGCGGATGGCCTGGATCGCAGCCGCCAGCCGGTGTTTTTCGGCCATGGCCGCCGTGCATTCGTACCCGTACGTTTCCAGCACCCGCCGACTCGCGTGTTGCAGGGCGGTGGCGCATCGCTGCTCAAAGTCGGGTAGCTTCAACTCCGTATCGGGCTGGAAATACGTCCGGATCACGCTCGATGGCGAGTAAATCGTTTCGTCGCGGCCGTCGGGCCATTGAATGTGTACGTATGTTTCCGGCATACCAGGTGCGTCGTTGCCAATAGCTTAGGTTATTCTAAAACGGATTTTTTGTCATACCGAGGGACGAAGCACCTTCGATAGCAGCCTATGGTATTTTACCGAAAATGCTTCGTCCTTCAGCATGACAAAAAATAAACTAATGTACTTTCGATGATCGGCATATCAGCACGATTGAGCAGGCACAAACGCGTCGGCCGCGAACGGAGCAAGCTGCTGGTTATACCGTAGTTGAATACGACTCCCTTCGGTAATGTCGCCGACGACGGCCGCCGTGATGCCATTGCGGGCAAACAAATCCAGCGTCGACGCTATGTGCTGGTCGGGCACCGTCAGCAGGTAACCGTAGCTGGGAAAGCTGGTGAGCCATTTCAGCAGCGGCACACCGGGCGGAATGGGCAGCGCGTCGAGGTTCAGCGTGGCCCCCACGTTCGAGGTTTGGGTCAGCATCGCCAGCGTGCCGATGATACCACCCATGCTGATGTCTTTGGCCGCCGACGACCAGCCCGCCTGCGCAATCTGGTGGGGCAGACGCAGGGTTCGCTGCAAATCGTCGGGCGACGCGGTGGTACTGGCGTTCCAGAACGGGTAGTCGCCGTAGTAGGCCCCGTTCATGTCGACCGCGATCAGCAGCCGTTCGCCGGGCCGGGCGTCGAAACTCGTCAGCAGGCGGTGGGCCTTGCCGATGATCGACACGGCGAGGTGGAGATTGTCGCTGTTGTAGCAGGTGTGCCCGCCCACCATCGGCACGTCGTAGGCCCGGCAGGCAGCCAGCATCCCCTCCCACACAGCCCGACTGCCGGGCTGATCGGCCGTCCAGATCACGTTGGTCAGCGCCACCGGCAAACCGCCCATCGCGCAGACGTCGCTGATGTTGACCATTACGGCCGAATAGCCCGCAAACCAAGGATCGCGGTTCAGAAACGACGGAATGATGCCCTCCGACGCAAACAGCGTGTAGCCGCCGATGCCGTCGGGGATGGCCGCGCAGTCGTCGCCGAGCCGCACGGGTTCCCTGGCCGAAAACGGTGCCGTCGCGTGCAACGACACACTGTCGCCCAGCCACTCGTACGTCCGTTCGATACGCATCTTATCCCGAACGGATGGTACGGCCAGCAGGGCGTCAATCAGTTGGTGCAGGTCGGACATGGCGATGAATTTGCGGATTGTTGAGACTGGGGATTGACCGGCCGGCCGGGGCGTTTAGTTCGATCAGAGGTCGGCGGGCAGAACACCCGATACCCAGCGTAGAGGTGGTGTCAGGTCTGGAACTTACCGGATATGGTACACCGCGCCCCTATCCCTGCTTTAGCTGCGCCAGTGAGATTTGAGACGGTGGATAGTACCGCAGGCTGGCTTCCATCCGGGCGTGGGTCATGCCGTGCAGATCGACGGTATGTAGCAGTTTCCACTGCATCCGCTCGAAAAAGCTGACGTTCTGCATCTGCACGTTGGCCAGAAACCGGCGGCATCCGAGTGCCGTCGCCGTCGATACAGCCTTGAAAATCAGCGCGGCACCCACCGATGTTTTGAACAGATCAGGCGCATTGTCGACATCGAATAGCCCCTGAACGGTGAAGCGGGCTTTCTGCCGGTACGCGTCGGCCACGCCCAGTCGGGAGCCAAACCAGAGCCCCGGCTCGCGCTCATCGATACGCACCACCCCCACCACCCGGTCGGGCATCCCCATGCAGTTCGAGACGGCCACGATGGGCAGGGCTTTCCGGTCGATCTCGTCGCGGTCGGTATTGGTAAAAATGCGCTGCTCATCGCAGAAAATCCGTTTGCGCAGGTCGGTATACTGCCGAAGCTGCCACGGTTGCCGGGCAAAATCGAACAGCAGATCGTCGTTCTTGAAAGGCGGGGGCGTTTCGATCAGCATACGGCAGCGGCTTTGCGTTTCTCGAACGATTTCAGTGTCGAGCAGGCTCCGCATTTGCCGCAGCCCGCTTTGATGGTGTCGGCGGTCATACCGGCTTCGGCCAGCATCTGCCCCACCGGAGCCAATACCGCCTGCATAAATGCGGAATCGGGCGAAGGATGGTGTTGCAACGGGGTATTCCGAACCGGCACAAACGGCACGATGAACGGGTAGACGCCAATTTCGATCAGGTCGCGACTGAGGTCGATGAGCGCGTCGGCACTATCGCCCAGCCCGGCCAGCAGGTAGGTCGACACCTGGGCCTGGCCAAACACGGCTACGGCCGCGCGGAAGGCGTCCATGTAATACGCGAGCGGCACTTCGGCTTTGCCGGGCATGATGCGCTCCCGAACGGCCTGCCCGGCTGCTTCGAGGTGCATCCCCAGCGCGTCGACACCGGCATCGCGCAGCTTGCCGAACCAGGCAAAGTCATCGGGGGGTTCGCACTGCACCTGAATTGGGATCGTAATGCCCTGCTGGCGCAGCACGGCCACCGTATCGCGCAGGATTTTCGCCCCCCGATCCTTCGTGGCGGGGGTGCCGGTCGTGATCACCAGTTGCTCGATCCCGTCCTGCTCGACGGCTACGCGGGTTACTTCGGCCAGTTGCAGGGGTTTCTTGTAGGCAATGGTCGTTCCGTATTTGAGCGATTCGCCAATGGCACAGAACTGACACGATGTGCGGCTATCGCCGTACCGGATGCAGGTCTGCAACAGCGTCGTAGCCAGCACATTATGACTGTGTAACTGCGCTATCTTCCAGAACGGTACCCCGTCGGTGGTGGTGTGACCGTAGAAATTGGGCTGGCGCGGAAAGCTGATAAGCCCCAGCTTTTCGCCGTTTCGCAGCAGATCGGCCACGCCCAGTACATTGGGGGCGCCTGCCTGGTACGGCGACGATCCCGACGACTGATTGTAGACCGGCACCATCAGCGTCGTACCGGCAATCCGCACGGCTTTATGATCCGTCGGTCCGGCACCACCCCGGCGGGCGGGTGTCGTGCCGGCCACCGACTCGTCGAGCCGCAGCCCCATCGTCTGCAACTCAGTCAATATCTCCTCGGAAAGCATAGGCAGGTGTCATTACGTCAGGCCGGACGCCGTGGGTGTGTACCGGCTGGTGTGCCGCCTGATTCAGGTTGACAGACAGTAATTCGGGCCGGGCGTAGTGACCGACGGAATCCATCATTCGTTTCCGTTTCCAGATCAGCGCCATGTCCAGCTCTGCGTAGGCAATGCCTTCGCCTTCGGTAATGGGCTGGCACAGATGCACCCCTTCCGGCGAAATAATCGTGGTCATACAGCCACCGCGCAGGGCTTTCTGCAACGCCGGGTCGGGCGTAATCGACGCGATCTGCTCCTCGTCGAGCCAGCCGCAGGCGTTGATGACAAAGCAGCCGGCTTCCAGCGCGTGGTGCCGGATCGTAACTTCCATCTGATCGGCAAAAATCTGCCCGACCATCGACCCCGGAAACTGCCCGCAGTGAATTTCTTCCCCGTCGGCCATGAGCGCGTAGCGGGCCAGCGGGTTGTAATGCTCCCAGCAGGCCAGCGCCCCCACCCGCGCAATCGTGGTGTCGACGGCGTGCAGCCCACTGCCGTCGCCCTGCCCCCAGATCATGCGCTCGTGGTAGGTGGGCGTGATCTTGCGCCGTTTCAGTACCAGTTCCCCCGTCGTGTCGAATACGAGCTGGGTATTGTAGAGCGTACCGCCGTCGCGTTCGTTGACCCCCAGTACTACCACCATCGCGCATTCACGGGCCGCACTGGCGACCAGATCGGTCAGCGGCCCCGGCACCACCACCGCTTCGGCGTAGAGCTTCAGGTGCTCCTTACCGGCCGCGACGGGCGGGGTGATAAATGAGAAGTACGGGTAGTTGGGGACGAACGTTTCGGGAAAAACGATAATGTCGGTACCCTGCGCTGCCGCTATCCGGATCGTATCGCAGACTTTTTCGACCGTACCGGCCCCGTCGCCGAGTACCGGTTTGATCTGTGCCGCTGCGGCTCTGATGATTTTTTTGGCAGCCATGATTCCGGTGTTTAGTGGTACAGTCTACAGCAACGTGAACGCACCTATAGGGTCCAGGTGTCGATGATGACCGAATTTTCGCGCCGGTGGATCAGGTTAAGATCGAGCACGTCGAGCGGGCCGATGGGCCGGATGCCGGGCAGCAGGGAGGGTTCGCCATGCCCGTAGAGTGCCTGAAGCGCAAAGCGGCAGGCGAAGATCTTGCCGCCCTCTTCCATAAACTTCATCAGCCGCTGCGTGTAGACGAGGTGACCGGGGAAGGCTTCGCTGCCGATCTTGGGAAAGCCGCGCTGAATGCCGAGGGTAACGCCGGGGCCGTAGAGCAGAATCGACGTGTCGAATCCTTTCCGCAGCAGCCGCGTCGCCGACAGGATATTGACCAGCCCGATCGACCCTTCGAACGCTACCGTGTGAAAGGTGACGAGGGCTTTCTGACCGGGTTCCGCCTTGACGTCTTCGAAGACTTTCTCTTCATAATCAACGAAATAATCGCCGTCTTTGTGGGGTTCGAGTTCTACTTTAGGCATGACATAGTCCGGTTTGCGTGGTTGAGTTCAATTCGTACGCATAACAAAGCTATGACTTGATAAAAATAAGGTCAATCACCAAAAATAGTGATTTTTTAACCTGTATTTTCCAAAAAAACAATATTATCTATATATAATACAATAATTTACAAAATATTAATTAACAGGCAGTCTGGTTTTCAGCCGTCCATGTCCGACTTTTGTCTGCTCCCTGTCCGATAGCGTGCCGCCTGCGGGTCGTTATCCTGCCTGAAATCACAACAACCCATGAAACAAACTGCAACGTATGAAAAACGGGCTGGTCGACGATGCCACCACCGAAGGTCTGGAATTTGCCACGTTTCTGGCCGGTCTGCGCTCCCTGCACGACGATCTGAAACCCGTCTTTCAGTCGGAAGTTGAGCAGTACCTGCAAACGGTACCGCTCCTGCCAACGCAGTTCATGTATGTCCACGATATCCGGTCGGGCCGCTTTTTCCACAAGGGTTTCGACCGCTGCCTCGGCTACGACCTGTCGGAACTGACGGCCGATTTTATCGTTCGGTTTATTCATCCGGCCGACCGCAGTATGTATTTTACCATGTCGAAGGCGCTGCTGTCGTTTGTGCTGGGCAACGCACCTGGCCTGGCTCCGTTCGCGACGACGTTTCAGATGAATTACCGGGTGCAGAAAGCCGACGGCACGTATATCGCCATTCTGCGGCAGAGTACGCCGTTTATCATCAACCAGCAGCACGAGGTGGTTGCTCACCTGAGTATCTGCACCGACATCAGCCTGATCGCGACATCCAGCCGCATCAACTGGCACCTGGCCGGGCCGCTCAGCGATACGTTTCCGCCGTTTCTTCAGGACTACCTGCAGCGCACTCAGCCGCTTTTCAGCGAACGCGAGCAGGATATTCTCCGGCTGGTTGGGCAGGGGCTATCGAGTCAGGAAATCGGCGACCGGCTGTTTATCAGCATCAACACCGTCAACACGCACCGTAAAAGCCTGATGAAAAAAGCCAACGTCAACAAAACCGTCGATCTCATCGCCCACGCCCGCGAACTCGGGTACATATAGGCAGCACAATTCTCTTCGGATTTGCGGACCAAAATGCGGTACTTCGGTATCCCGACTAACCAATCTGCCCGCTACGGCTGGCTCCGCCTATGCATTTCGACACGCTTGCCCTGAGAGCTACCCATCAGTCTGACCCAACGACGGGGGCCGTTGTGCCACCCATACAGCTCGCCACGACCTTTGCCCGCGATGAGGCCAACGCGCTGACGGGTCCGTACCTGTACAGCCGCCCCAACAACCCGAACCGCGACGCACTGGAAACGGCGCTGGCGACACTCGAAGGCGGAGCCGTCGGCATGGCGTTCGGGTCGGGGCAGGCCGCCACGATGACGCTGCTTCAGGCCCTCAGCCCCGGCGACCATGTGCTGGTCGCTACCGATTCATACTACGGCACCCCCGCCCTGCTCGAACAGGTGTTTCACCCCTGGGGCCTGACCTACACGCGGGTACACATGGACGATCTGGATGCGGTGAAGCAGTCGATGCACGAAAACACGCGGCTGGTCTGGTGCGAAACGCCCTCGAACCCTCTGCTGACAATCACCGATCTGCTGACCGTGTCGCGGCTGGCACACGATGCGGGCGCGCTCTGCGTCTGCGACAATACGTGGGCCACGCCCGTGCTGCAACGCCCGCTGGAGCTGAACTGCGACATCGTGATGCATTCGACCAGCAAGTACCTGAGCGGCCACTCCGACGTACTGGGCGGGGCACTGGTATTCAAGCGTAATAACGAATTCGCGCAGCGGGTGCGCCAGCTACAAAGCCTGTCAGGAGCCGTGCCGTCGCCGTTCGACTGCTGGCTTATCAGCCGGGGTATCAAAACACTGGGTATCAGGGTACGGGCGCAGATGGCCACCGCGCAGACCGTCGCCAACTTTCTCGACGGCCACCCATCGGTCGAAGCAGTCCACTATCCCGGCCTGCCGAATCACCCCGACCGCGCCCTCATCGCCCAGCAGATGAACGGGCCGGGAGCTATGCTGTCGGTGCAGGTACGGGGCGGAGCTGCGGAAGCACTGGCGTTTATCGGTAAGCTAACGCTGTTCACCCGCGCAACCAGTCTGGGCGGGGTCGAAAGCCTGATCGAGCACCGGGCCAGCGTCGAAGGGCCAAACTCGACCACCCCGGCCAACCTGCTACGCTTATCCATCGGACTGGAACACGCCGAAGATCTCATCGCCGATCTGGCGCAGGCGTTGCGGTAGATTTACTGTTTTCGGTATACGGTTTACGGTGTAGCCCAGACATCCAGGTCTGGTAGCCATTAGGCTAACGACTCATGGCGGCAGCTTTTTGGTCGCTTCGCGCCCACCAGACCTGGAGGTCTGGGCTACAACCGTAAACTGGATACAGCAATCTGAAAACTTACTTCCTGGGTCTGATCCGGCGGATGGCGGGGGAGCGCTGGGCGGTGGTGTCGTAGCCGTGTATCGGCATATTGTCGAGCGTGGCCCGGACAACATTAGACGGGTCTTTTGGGGAACGGTAGAAAGCGTTGTCTGGCCGGTTTGTCGGCATAGGGATGACCGCTCTTCGGTCGGGACGGGCGACCGGCATCGAATCCGGGCCGGGCTTACCGGGCACTTGCCCGTGTGCGTGACACGCAGCGAAGACCAGCAGAGCGTGTAGTGTTTTCATCAGTATGGAGCGTCAGTCGTGTGTATGGTGACAATGACCACCGAATTTCCATAATCGTTGCAGACATTTCCGAAAAAACCGCAACCCGTGTCCCGAAACTAAACCGTCTGACACTGGGTTGGTTAGGCAATCACGACACCCACTCCTATGCATATTGCGCTTATCGCGACCTCGTCACGCCCCAACAGCAACTCACTTCGCTTCATCAACTACCTGAACAACCTGCTGGCCGAAACGAATCAGCATACGGTTCAGATCGTCACCTACGAGCACTACGACATACCGTTTGCCGGTCAGGGGTGGCTCAACGCCGATGCGCTGACACCGTTTCAGCAGGAACTGACCAGCGCCTGGGGGGCGGCCGATCTGGTCATTTTTGCCTTACCCGAATACAACTGGACGGCCCCCGCGCAGGCCACTAACGCGATTCACCAGTTAGGTACCCCCGCGTTCAAGCACCTGTTTGCCGATAAAGTATTTGCGATGGTGGGTATCTCGAATGGCCGGGGTGGTCGGCAACCGGCGCTCGATATGGGCACGGTGGTCAACAAAATCATCAGCTTTACCAACAGCTCGTCCATCGTATCACCCAAGCTGTACGAGTCGCACGAAACGGATAAAAATATCGATCCTGACGGCCACTTCATCGGCCACGAGGTCTACGAGCGCACCGTCCGCTCCTTCGTTGAGTACACGCTGACCGTCGCTCAGCGGTGGGTCGGTACCGAGCAGACGGCCTGATTACAGACAGGTGTAGCACCAGTTACCTTGCCTGATGACAGCAGGAAGCCGGCCAGCGTGCCTCGCTTGAGCATACCACGTTTAATGAGTATCGTATGAATCCCGATTCGGACCAATCAGAAGATCAAATCAAGAAAAACGTAGAAGATCGCATTCGCGAAGCCATTCTCGCCATCCAGCCGGAGGCTCAGGTGACGGTTTCGGTCGACATGAAAACCGGCAAGGTTGTGGTCAAAGGTGCCGATGATGAACTGGTGAACCGGGCTATCGATTCCATTCCATCATCTGACGACGAGTCGTAATTTTCTTATCGTACTTCATCCTTATTGGGTGCATTGAGCGACGAATACAGTAAAAACGGCCAGCGTTCGCCTTGTTTGTCTTGACTCACGAATCAAGCTTCCATGCGCAAACCTGACTGGAAAATCAACGTCTTACTTAGGCGGTTTCGCCCTTATGTTACCCCCACGACGGTATGGCTGGGGGGCCTTATCCCGGTGCTGATGCTGGCCGGTTATCAGCAGACCAACGACCCGGTTAAAGTACCGATTAAAAAACTCGACCCGGCCAAAGCCGTGCAGATGGCCAAAGCCATCGAAGCCACCGTCAGTCCCAAACTGGCCGAGGGGCTGTCGCTCTCCGTTTGGGGGGTCGATTCGCTCGTGGCCGACCCCATCGGTATCGACATCGACGATCAGGGGCGGCTGTTCTACACCCGCACCAACCGGCAGAAAAATTCCGAATTTGATATTCGCGGGCATCAGGACTGGGAAATCGAGTCGAACAAGCTGCAAAGCATCGAGGATAAACGTGCCTTTCTGCACCGGGCTTTGTCGCCGGAAAACAGCAAAAAGAACGAGTGGCTCAAAGACGTCAACGGCGACGGGTCGCACGACTGGCGCGACATGACCATTGAGAAGGAAAACATCTACCGCATCGAAGACACCAACGACGACGGGGTAGCCGATCAGAGTCAGCTGGTTGTCAACGATTTCAACGACGAAGTGACCGACGTGGCCGGGGGGGTACTCGCCAACGGCAAAGACCTGTTCGTGACCGTGGCCCCCGACCTGTGGCGGCTCCGCGACACCAACGGCGACGGCATTCCCGACGAAAAGAAATCGCTTTCGACCGGCTACGGCATTCACGTCGGCTTCAGCGGCCACGGCATGTCGGGCGTCGAGATGGGGCCGGATGGCAAAATCTACTGGCAGATCGGCGACATCGGTTTCAACGGCGGCAAAGACGCCAACGGGAAGTCGCAGAACTACGCTAACACGGGCGTCGTGGTACGGGCCAACACCGACGGCAGCGATTTCGAGGTGTTCGCATCGGGCGTTCGGAATACACACGAGTTTGTGTTCGATGAATATGGCAACCTTATCAGCGAAGACAACGACGGCGACCACGCGGGCGAAAAAGAACGGCTGGTTTACATCACCAACGGCTCGGATACGGGCTGGCGCAGCAACTGGCAGTACGGCAAATACCGCGACCCGAAAAACAACACGTATAAAGTCTGGATAGACGAGCGGATGTATCTGCCCCGTTTCGAAGGGCAGGCGGCTTACATTACCCCTACCCTCGCCAACTTCGTCAGCGGCCCGGCGGGGATGCTCTACAACCCCGGCACGGCGCTTTCGCCGAAATACAAAAACACGTTTTTCATTGCTGAATTCGTCGGCAATCCGGCGCAGTCGGGTATTCATGCCTTCAAGCTGAAACCCAAAGGAGCGTCGTTTGAGCTGGGGCAGCAGGAGAAAATCCTCGGTGGGGTGCTGGCGACCGGTATCGACTTTGGCCCCGATGGTGCCATGTACGTGGCCGACTGGGTCAACGGCTGGGATACCAAAGACTACGGCCGTATCTGGAAACTGGACGATAAATCGGCGGCTAATTCGGCCGAGCGGAAAGAAACCAAGATGCTGCTGGCGGCTGATTTCAACGGCCGGGCAGAAGCCGATCTGGGCAAGCTGCTTTATAACGCCGACATGCGGGTAAGGCAGAAAGCGCAGTTCGAACTGGTCGACCGGAAGGCGAAGGGTGCCGACGTACTGACGGCCGCGACGAAGCAGACCACCAACCAGCTGGCGCGGGTACACGGCATCTGGGGGCTGGCGCAACTGGCCCGGCAGGATAAGCAATACGCACAGGCCATCATGCCGTTGCTGAAAGACAGCGATCCCGAAATCCGGGCGCAGGCGGCCAAGTGGCTGGGCGACATTCGCTACGCCGACGCCGGTCAGGCGCTGATGCCGCTGCTGACGGATGCCAACGCCCGGGCGCGGTTCTTTGCCGCCGAAGCCCTGGGGCGCATCGCCTACGAACCCGCGATTCAGCCAATTATCAGGATGCTGGAAGCCGACAACGATGCCGATGCGTACCTACGTCATGCCGGTAGTCTGGCACTCGCCCGTATTGGCAAGGTCGAGCCGGTAGCCGCGCTGAGCAGCAGCCCCTCGCGGGCGTTGCGGATTGCCGCCGTCGTGGCCCTGCGCCGGATGGAAAGCCCCGAAATCGCCCGGTTCCTGACCGATTCCGACGCGTTTATCGTAACCGAAGCCGCACGCGGTATCAACGACGACTTCTCGATCCCGAAAGCCCTGCCCGCATTGGGCAACCTGCTGGCGACGACCAAATTCACGAACGAACCGCTTATTCGCCGGGCGATCAACGCTAACCTGCGCGTCGGTACGCCCGAAGCCATGCAGCACCTGATGACCTATGCGCAGAACGAAGCCAACCCCGCCGAGATGCGTGCCGAAGCTCTCGACGCATTAAGCACCTGGGCCGATCCGTCGGTGCTCGACCGGGTCGATGGTCGCTACCGGGGCGAAGTTAAGCGCGATGCGAATGCGTTGCGTACGCAAACGGCCGATCTGTACACCAAACTGCTAAACAGCAATGACCTGGCGGTTCGGCTTAGTGCGATCAAAGCGATTCAGACGCTGGGTATCACCGCAGCCGGTCCAGTCCTGATGGCCCGGCTCACGAGTGACCCCGACGCGCAGGCCCGGATTGCGGGACTGAAAGCACTGGCGTCGCTGAACGACCCACAACTGAGCAAGGCCATCGAGCAGGCCCTGTCGGATCAGAACAAATCGGTGCGGGTAGCCGGGCTGGATCTGGTGGCGAAAAGCAATATGCCGAGCGAACGCATGGTCAGCTTACTGACCAATGTGATCGACACGCGCACCGCCGAAGAAAAGCAGGCGGCTCTGTTGACGCTGGGCAAGCTGCCGGTGAAATACACGCAGCCCATCTTCACGCAGATGATCGGCAAACTGGCGAAGGGTACACTGGCACCAGAGATTCAGCTCGAACTGGAAGAGTCGATTGACAGTACCCATTCGGCCCCGCTCATCAGCCAGTACAAAGCCACGACGGCAAAGCTCTCGCCGGATGCGCTGGCGGCCACGTTCAAAGGCAGTCTGTTTGGTGGTGAACCCGACAAAGGGCGTCGCGTATTTTTCCGGCACCCCACCGCACAGTGTATCCGCTGTCACTCGTACGACGATCTGGGCGGCAACGCCGGTCCCCGACTCAATGGTGTCGCTGGTCGCCTGACGCGGGAGCAGTTGCTCGAAGCCGTTATCAACCCCAGCGCCCGGATTGCCCCCGGCTACGGCGGTGTTACGCTGAAACTGAAAAACGGTAAAACGGTCAGCGGTATTCTGGACGGCGAAACAGCAACGGCGATCAGCGTAAAAATGGGCGATAAGCCCGTGATGGTCGTCCCCAAAAGCCAGATCGCCAAGCGCACGACCGACCCGTCGAGTATGCCGCAGATGACGTATCTGCTCACGAAGCGCGAAATCCGCGACGTGGTCAGCTTCCTGGCGACGCTGAAAGGCGAGTAAAACACCGGTTTCAACTAGCAGGGCAACTCATCCGTCGTTGGTTGGGTTGCCCTGTTTTCTAGTTCAGAAGCCTGCATCAAACGCAGAAATCTAGTTATTATTACTCACCTCTATAAAACATTATATACTGATTATCAACTTGTTAAACCAAAGTCAGATCGAATTAATTTTAGATTAACGTTGCCACAATCAGCCTGACCTGCACGTAATGGCTCACGGGTATTGTCAAAACTATTCCCCCACTGGTCATTCGTATGAAAAAGGTATTTGTTGCTGGTTCTCTGATTACCGTGCTGGCATTAGGTTACGCCTGCACAAAAAGTTCTGACCTGTCGCCCGTCGATGCCACAGGTGCTGCCCGTAACGGGAGTGTGACAAGTGGAACGGCCACCGGCCCCCACAGTGGTACCGCAGGTGGACCACACAGCGGTACCGCGACCGGCCCCCACAGTGGCACCGCTACACTACCGCACAGCGGAACGGCTGGTGGCCCACATAGCGGAACGGCTACGGGTCCGCACAGCGGCACCGCCGGTGGGCCACACGATGGTCCTCCCCACAGCGGCACCGCAACCGGACCCCATAGTGGAACGGCTACCCCTCCGCACAGCGGAACGGCTATGCCTCCTCATAGCGGTACGGCGACGCCACCGTTCAGCGGCACCGGCACGCCACCTCCCCACCGCCCCCGTCACTGATTCGGGTTACGACAATTGGAACAGCCTGCTCTCTCATCCGGGGCAGGCTGTTTCGTTTTCGCGGCATTTGATACCAAGCAATGAATCAACACTAAGTCAACACTAAGTCAACACAGAGGCACGAAGAACACAGAGTTTTGATCAACTGACAGACAATGCATCACTGTCGTTTTACCACTGTGTTCTCTGTGACTCTGTGTTGAACTGTTTTTTACTCTGGTACTTAAACCCACTGTTGGTGCCGTCTTTTTCAAACTATACTTCTTAAATTTTTTTAAATTATTAACTTTAAACCCGCAAAGCTGTCGTTGACCGATAGGATCAGTGGTGCAGGCTGCTTTCTCTTTTGTCGATAAAACTGTTCCCCATTACTCATGCGTTTTTCCGTTCTTCTTGCCCTACTACTTAGCCTGTCGCGGCTGACTACTGCCCAAACCCCCGCCCCCTACGGTGCGCTGCCCTCGGCGCGGCAGCTGGCGTGGCACAAGATGAAATACTACGCCTTCGTCCACTTCAATATGAACACGTTTACCAACGAGGAATGGGGGCACGGCACCGAAAAACCAGACGATTTCAACCCCACGCAACTCGACTGTCGGCAGTGGGCCAAAACGGCAAAAGCGGCCGGTATGGAGGGCATCGTGATCACGGCCAAGCACCACGATGGGTTCTGCCTGTGGCCATCGAAATACACCGAACACTCGGTCAAGAACAGCAAATGGCGCGATGGCAAAGGCGATGTGCTGAAAGAGCTGTCGGCGGCCTGTAAAGAATACGGTCTGAAATTCGGCGTCTATCTCTCCCCCTGGGACCGCAACCACCCCGCCTACGGCACGCCCGAATACAACGACATTTTCAAGAACACGCTCAAGGAAGTACTAACACAGTACGGCGACGTGTTCGAGGTGTGGTTCGACGGAGCCAACGGCGAAGGACCGAACGGAAAAAAGCAGGTCTACGACTGGCCGGGCTTCATCGCGACGGTGCGCCAGTATCAGCCCAACGCGGTCATTTTCAGCGATGCCGGTCCCGATATTCGCTGGGTGGGCAACGAAGACGGCTACGGGGGCGAAACCAACTGGTGTACCATCGACCGCGATAAGGTATACCCCGGCTACCCGAAGTACTGGGAACTGACCGAGGGCGAACAGGGCGCCAAAGACTGGGTGCCGACCGAAGTCAACTGCTCGATCCGGCCGGGCTGGTACTACCACGCCAGCGAAGACAACAAGGTAAAATCGCTCGAACACCTGGTCGACATTTACTATAGCTCCATCGGCCGCAACGGTAACTGGCTGCTGAATCTACCCGTCGACCGGCGGGGGCTGGTCCACGAAAACGACGCTAAACGCCTGCTGGAGTTGAAAGCCTATACCGACAAAGCCACGGTCAATCTGGCGGGGGGCAAAAACGTATCGGTCAGCAGTTCGTTTGCGGCTAAACCGACGTTCGCAGCGAGCAACCTCCTCGACGGTAAGCGCGACACGTACTGGGCCGCTGCCAACGGAGCCAAACAAGCGACCATCGACATCGATCTGGGCAAACCTACGACACTCAACCGCCTGCTGATCGAAGAATACATCGAACTGGGGCAGCGGGTCAAGAAGTTTTCCGTAGCCGCCTTTCAGAACGGCAGCTATCAGACGATCTCGACCGGCACGACCATCGGTAACCGGCGAATTCTGCGCTTCCCGACCACAACGACCAGCAAGCTACGCGTCAGCATCGAGGAATCACTCGCCAGCCCGATTATTCGGAACATCGAAGTCTACAACGCGCCCGAACTGATCGTAACGCCGGTCATCAGCCGCAGCAAAGACGGGCTGGTGAACATCGTCAGCCCCCGCACCACCGACCCGGTTATCACCTACACCACCGACGGGTCGGAACCGACAACCAGCAGTCCGCGCTTTACGAGACCGTTTGCACTGGTGTCCGGTGGCACGGTGAAGGCACGGGCGTTTATCAACAACCTGAAACAGGCCAGCAGCCCCGTCACGGCGGCCTTCGACATCAGCCCCGCAAAATGGAGCGTTACCTCATCGACCGACAAGAAAGCCGACGCCCTGATCGACGGCAACACCGACACGTTCTGGCGGCAACCCAAAGCGGGTGAAGGGCCAACGTCGGTCACGGTGGATCTGGGCGAATCGCTGCCCCTGCATGGCTTTACCTACCTGCCCCGGCAGGACGGCAAAAAAGAAGGGATTGTGTACCGCTACGCCGTATCGGTCAGCCAGGACGGGAAAACGTGGTCGGCTCCGGTCAGTCAGGGCGCGTTCAGCAACATCAACAACAGCCCCGTTTTGCAAACGATTCGCTTCAACAAGCCGGAAACCGCCCGCTACCTGAAGCTCGACGCGCTCGAAACCACCGAAAGCAATTCGCCGACGGTATCCATCGCTGAACTGGGTGTACTGACAAAATAACCCGTAACCCGTAGCCCAGACGTCCACGTCTGGAAGCCGAAGGCTAATAGGGTCGCATTAGCCGCTAAGAGGTTGTTGATTATTTTATAATCCCTAGCCTAAACGGCCCTTTGTCATCCCGAGCCTGCGAGGGATCTTTGGTAACAGGCGGTTTTGGTTGCTTTTAGCGAAGATCCCTCGCAGGCTCGGGATGACAAAAGAGGCCATAAAACACAATCCTAAACAACCGCTAAGCACACGACCACTACATACGTTGACCCCATCAAAATAATACTTGCGCCTTTTAGCCTTCGGCTTCCAGACCGGGACCGGGCCGCCGGTGCGGGTCTGGGCTACACCAACCAATCCATATGTTCCGATTTATTTGTTCCACGCTGATTTGCCTGTCTTTCGCTACGGCAACACAGGCCCAGACCCCGGTGCAGCGGTACCCGCTCATTCCCTACCCGACCTCACTCAGCCCGGCAACAGGGCAGTTCGTTATTACCGGACAGACGCCCATCGTTGTGCAGGACAGCCAGTTTGGTAGTGAAGCCAGGCAGTTACAGGTGTTGCTGGAAGGCAGTTTCGGCACCCATCTGCCCACCACCGGCAACACCCCGCGTATCGTGCTGCAACGCGACCCGACCATTACCGCTACCGAAGGCTACGCGCTGACCATCACGCCAAGGCAGGTGACGCTGAAAGCCGCCCAGCCAGTAGGTATGTTCCGCGCCGTGCAGACCATTCGGCAGCTATTGCCCGTCAGCATCGAGAAGCCCGGTAAAACCGTTGCCTCGCTGACGCTGCCCGCCGTCACGATTCAGGACCAGCCGGCCTACCCCTGGCGCGGGATGCACCTCGACGTGTCGCGGCACTTCTTTTCGCTGGAGTACCTGCAACGCTTCATCGACCGAATGGCGCTTTATAAATTCAACAAGTTCCACCTCCACCTGACCGACGATCAGGGCTGGCGGCTGGAGATCAAGGCGTACCCCAAACTGACGAGCGAAGGGGCCTTCCGTACCTACAACAACCAGGATTCGGTGGTACTGAAACGCGCCCGAACCAATCCCGACTTCGATCTACCGACCCAGTTCCTGCGGCAGAGAGACGGAAAAACGGAGTACGGCGGCTTCTATACCCAGGCCCAGATGCGCGACCTGATCGCCTACGCAGCGGCCCGGCACGTCGAGATCATTCCCGAAATCGACATGCCGGGCCATCTGAGTGCGGCCATCAACGCCTATCCGATGCTGAGCTGCACCGGGCAGTCTGGCTGGGGCAAAACGTTTTCCGTACCCATCTGTCCCTGCAACGAGCCGACCTATACGTTTATGGAAACGGTACTGAGCGAGGTAATTGCCTTGTTTCCGAGTCAGTACGTACACATCGGGGCCGACGAAGTGGAGAAATCGACCTGGGCGCAGACACCCGCCTGTCAGGAACTGATGAAGCGCGAAGGCATTAAAAACGTCGAGGAGCTGCAAAGCTATTTCGTGCATCGGATTGAGAAATTTGTTCAGTCGAAGGGCAAAAAACTCATGGTCTGGGACGATGCGCTCGAAGGGGGCCTGAAACCGTCGACGGCTGTGATGTACTGGCGTAGCTGGGTGAAAGACGCCCCGCAGAAAGCCGCCCGCAACGGCAACGACGTGGTGATGACGCCCGTCAGCACGCTGTACTTCGACAGCCCGCCGGGGAGTCAGTCGGTGGAGAACGTGTATAAGCTGGCGGTGGTACCGGACGGTGTTACTCCGCAGCAGACGAAGCAATTTCTGGGCGCGCAGGCCAACACCTGGACCGAATACATCCCGACCGAAAACCGCGCCGACTACATGACCATGCCCCGCATGACGGCCCTGTCGGAAGTGGTCTGGACGGGGAAGAACGACTACCCGACCTTTCAGCAGCGGCTACTAAGCCATTATCTGCGGATGGAGCAGCTGGGTATTCACTACCGCCTGCCCGACCTGACGGGTTTCGCCGAAGAAAACGTGTTTGTCGATAAGGCCACGCTTCGGATCAAAAAACCCCTCGACAGCTACACCCTACGCTACACCACCGACGGCAGTCAGCCCGGCCCAGGTGCGCCCGCCCTACCCGATGGCTTGGTGATCGACAAGCCGCAGACCGTTAGCGTGGCCGCCTTTACGCCGTCGGGCGTGCGGGGCGACGTGTATACGCTGCGTTACCAACAGCAGTCGTACGCCACGCCTGTGGCCACTGGCGCATCGAAAGCGGGGTTGCAGGTCAGTTATTTCAAAAAAGCGTTCCGTACCGTTGGCGGGATGCAGCCGCTGACCGCCGATAGTACGTTCATAGCCAGTAACCTCGTTGTGCCAACGTCGGTCAATGCGCCCAGCTTTGGCCTGCAATACCGGGGCTACCTGACCGTACCGGAAACGGGCGTCTACAGCTTTTTCTACACCTGCGACGACGGGGGTGTCCTGCACATCGCCGACCGGCTCGTGGTCGACAACGACGGCAATCATTTTCCTATCGAAAAGAGCGGGCAGGTGGCGCTTAGCAAGGGCGCGCACCCGTTCTCCGCTGACTTCATCGAGGGCGGGGGCGGCTTTACGCTCAAACTCAGCTACAGCCTCAACGGCTCCGCCCCGCAGCCCATACCCGACACCTGGTTTTCCCACTAACCAAAGCGGCCCGGCTATTCAGTCGGGCCGCTTTGGTTCTGTTATTTTCCCTGACTCAGGCGTAGGGTGACCCTTTCTTCGTCAGATAGGCCCCGATATTGAAACTGACCCCATCGAGTACGTCGATGTCTTTATGCCAGTCCTTGATTTGCCAATCGGCGTCTTGCGTAGCCACTGTGACTTTTTTGGCTTGCGTCGTAACCCAGATTACTTTCTCAACGCCGAAATTTAGCAGCTTCTGGGTCTTCTGAAAGATATAGCCGTCTGTATCAACATCTGTCGGGTCGGCAGCTATATCGACTTCAATGACTACGCGCGGAGGCACCTGCGCATAAAACTCGTCAATGGCGTCAATGGGCAACGTAGCGTTATCAAAAATGAGAATATCACCCGCCAGGTTATTCCGTTTGTCGAGATGCAGGCCGGCTTCGCTGGAGAGCATGGTGAACAGTTCTTCGTTCAGTTGTCGGCCAATGGTAAGGATAAGCTGTGTAACGATAAGTGCCTGTAACGTGCTCGAACCCATGATGTCTGCGTATGTTTTTGTGCCGGCCAATACCTCCCGATATCCCTTGTAATGGATCGGCTTACCATCCATGATTTCATAGATGAGGTACTCAGGCACTTTCATACGTGGCTTCCTTACCTGCACGCCCGACTTAGTTGTAATCATCGTTTCTGTCCGTTAGCAGCCAAATATAACCAGGTTCAGCTGTCGAATCAACCCGACTTAGCCATTACGATCGATACACGCTCCCCATCGAAAAGAGCGGGCAGGGAGCGCTTAGCAAGGGAGCCCACCCGTTCGCTGCCGACTTCATCGAGGGCGGTGGCGGCTTTACGCTCAAGCTAAACTATAGCCTCAACGGCTCCGCTCCGCAGCCTATACCCGATGGTTGGTTCACCCACTAACCAAAATCGGCCCGGTTACTAACGTTCGGGCCGGTTTTGGTTACAAATACCCTGTTTCACGCTGCTGACCGGTTGACAGGCGTTGTCCTGATCGGTTAATTTGTAGTACAGATGATTTGTAGTTAAATGTCCGGCGATCAGCAGCCCCTCGATACATCCAACAGTCTTCACCAACAGCTCGATGTTTCCTTTGCCCTCGAAGCCGCCGGCCTCGGTGTTTGGGAATATAATCCCGAAACAGGGCTGGTCGACTGGGACAGGCAGGCTCGTGCGCTGTTTGGCATTGCCGAGGGCAATCATATGCCGTACGAACAGGCCATTCAATACATTCACCCCGACGATGTTCACCGGGTCGACGAGGCTGTTCGCCGAGCATTGACCCCGCAGTCGGGCGGGTTGTACGATCAGACGTATCGCACCATTGGCGTCGATGATAAGCAGGTGCGGTGGGTTCGTTTTGTGGGCCGGAGCGAGTTCACCGAATCGGGCTCGCTTTACCGCTTCGCAGGCATCGCCCAGGAAGTTACACAGCAGATAGCGGACAAACAGAAGATCAGCAGCAGCGAAGCCCGGTTTACTGATCTGGTGATGGCGACCCCGGCAGCGACGGCGGTCTTCGTCGGGCGCGATATGCTGATTCAACAGGTCAATGCCCCTATGTTGGCCATCTGGGGCAAAGACGCATCCGTGATCGGCAACGTGCTGCACAGCGCAATACCCGAACTGGAAGGGCAACCCTTTCTGGCCCAGCTTCAACACGTCTACGACACCGGCGAACCATTTCGGCAGGCGGAAAGCAAGGCGGAACTGATCGAGAACGGGCAACCCAAGACAGTCTGGTTCAACCACGCGTATAACCCGCTGTATGATGAGAGTGGAACGGTTTACGGCGTTATCAACACGGCTGTCGATGTTACGGCGCAGGTGATATCCCGCCGGCAGCTTGAAGTCAGCGAAGCCCGGTTTCGGAATCTGATTGCAGAAGCCCCCGTTGCCACCAGCCTATTTGTGGGTCGGCAACTGCGCGTCGAAATAGCTAACAAATCAATGCTCGCCATCTGGGGCAAAGGCCCCGATCAACTCAACCGGAATCTGGCCGACATTCTGCCCGAAATGACCAGTCAGTCCTTTCTGGCCATTCTGGATACCGTTTATACCAGCGGTCAGGCGTATTCCGCCAAAGGAGCGCGGGCCGATCTGGTCGTAAACGGTGTACCCGGCACGTATTACTTCGACTTTACCTACAAGCCCCTGCGTGACGTGAATGGTGAAATCTTTGCCATCATAGACATGGCTACCGATGTGACGCAGCAGGTAGTGGCGCAGCAGCAGATCGAACAGGCCAGGCAGGCGCTCCAGCAGGCCATCGACCTGGCCGAACTGGGTACCTGGACGGTTAGTACGGCAACCGGCCATACCGAACTCTCCCCACGGCACGCCGATATGTTCGGCCTGGCAGCGACGACCATGCCGTATGAGCAGGCACTGGCGGTTGTCCACCCCGACGATATCAAGCGCGTAAAGGCCGCTTTTCTGGTCGCCATGCAACCCGATTCCGACGGGCGTTATCAGGCCGAATACCGTATCATCAACGCGCGTACCGGTAAGCAGCAGGTCATGCGCGCCGTGGGCAGAACAAGCGTCGATGAACAGGGCAACCCGGTTCAGATCGCCGGCACCACGCAGGACATAACCATAGAGCGGGAATCACAGCAGACCCTGGAAAAGCAGGTGCAGGAGCGGACTCAGGCCCTGCTGCTGGCCAACCAGGACCTCAAACGCTCGAATGACAACCTGCAAACCTTCGCTTACGTGGCCAGCCACGATTTGCAGGAACCCCTGCGCAAAGTGCAGCAGTTCGGCGACCTGCTCCAGAGTCAGTACAGTACAGCACTGGGCGACGGGGTTGCCTACCTGGAGCGAATGCAACTGGCCGCCAGCCGCATGTCGACACTTATCAAAGACCTGCTTGGTTTCTCCCGTATCACGACCCAGCGGACAACGGATGAGCCCGTCCGTCTCGACACCATTGTCAGCGATGTACTGAGCGTGCTGGACCTGGCCATCGCGGAAGCAAATGCCCAGGTCCAGGTCGATTCCCTGCCGACCGTGTCCGGCGATGCGACTCAGCTGGAACAGCTTTTTCAGAACCTGCTCAGCAATGCGCTGAAGTTTCACCGGCCCGGTGTGCCACCCCACATCCGCATCAGTAGTCAGCCCGTACTGGCTGACCAGCTCCCCCCGTCGATCAGACCCGCTCACCAGGCCCCCGTTTACCACCGCATCGACGTGGCCGACAACGGGATCGGCTTCGACGAGAAATACCTCGACCGCATCTTCAAGGTCTTCCAGCGGTTGCATGGCCGTAGTCAGTTCGACGGTACGGGCGTAGGATTGGCCATCTGCGAAAAGGTCGTTGTCAATCACGGGGGTATCATTACGGCCAGCAGCCAGCCCAACCAGGGAGCGACCTTCCTTATCTACCTGCCGACGCTGTAACACCCAGGACCGGCTCCGCCTGACTAACACCGGCTTTTGCACCCGGCAAACCGGGACCGAAACGGACCATCAGGCCGCTT
Organism: uncultured Spirosoma sp.; assembly: GCA_964581865.1. GTDB lineage: Bacteria > Bacteroidota > Bacteroidia > Cytophagales > Spirosomataceae > Spirosoma. The sequence continues at coordinate 154,643 of CAZOQC010000010.1, read as the reverse complement.
GGTGGGAAGCGACTCTGTACGGCATGGCGTTGGGTACAGCAAATTGCAGGGTAAGCCGGAAATCGACCCGTTCGTGAGCCGACAAGTGCGCGAAAACAGCTAACTTGGCTGTTCTTCCGACCAGCTCTGGCGGCCTAATCCCTGTAACTTCCTCTTTCATGTTTGCTACTGATTTGCCTTCAGCGCATTCGCCTGATTCGTCGGCAGAGCGATTACAGGCTGCCCTGCTGGCGGCCGATGTCGGCACCTGGGACCTGGACATTGTCAACCAGCGGGTCTGGTGGGATACCCGCTGCAAAGAACTCTATGGCTTTGACCGGGACGATGTCGTCCCTTACGCGCAGGTGCTCTCGTATATGCACCCCGACGACCGGCTGCGCGTCGATGAAGCCGTCCAATGGGCGCAGAACCCCCGGTCAGAAGGCCGCTACGACATTCAGTTTCGGACAGTCGGGGCTACCAGCGGGCAGTTGCGGTGGCTGCACTGCCGGGGGGGGGCTTTGTTTGATGAGCAGGGAGTCGCCTATCGGTTTTCGGGCATTGCGCAGGAAATTACACAGCTTGTCGACGCCCGGCACCAACTGAACGCCAGAGAACGGCGGTTTATCAATCTGATCGACGAAACTCCCACCGCAACGGCGATTTATCTGGGGCGGGACATGGTTATTCAGGCGATCAACAGGCCCATGCTGCAACTCTGGGGCCGGGACGCTTCCATCATCAACCAGACGCTCCACCAGGCCATGCCGGAGTTTATCGGGCAACCCTTTCTGGTCCAGCTTCAACACGTCTACGATACCGGCGAAGCCTGCTACATAGGTGAGGGCCGGGCCGATATTGTTATGGATGGTCAACTCCGTGAGGCCTGGTTTAGCTATGACTATAAACCACTGCGCGACGCCGACGGACACATCTACGGCATTATCCATACGGCCACCAGCATTACCGAACAGGTACAGACCCGCCAGCAGCTAACCATCAGCGAAGTCCGTTTCCGCTCCCTGGTCGAACAGGCCCCGGTAGCCATGGCCATCTTCCGGGGGCCAGACCATGTGATCGAAACGGCCAACCAGGCCCATCTGGAATTGTGGGGTCGGCAGGCCGGACAGGTAATCGGGAAACCGCTGTTCGACGCGTTACCGGAAGTGAAGGGACATGGGTACGAAGACTTGCTGACGACTGTACTGACCACCGGCAAACCATTCTATGCCAACGAATTGAGTGCGCCACTCTGGCGCAGGGGTCAGCTTGAAACGGTCTATTTCAACTTTGTCTACCAGCCCCTGCGCGAAGCCGATGGTACGATTACGGCCGTTATGGTAGTAGCCAATGAAATTACCGAGCAGGTACAGGCCCGCCAGCGGCTTGTTGCCAGTGAAGCGCGGTTTCGGTCGCTGATTAAAGAATCCCCGGTAGCCATGCTGGTCTATGAAGGCCCTGATATGGTCGTGGCCGAAGCCAACGAACAAATGCTGACCATCTTTGGCCGGGGCGAGGACGTGCTGGGTAAACCCCTGCTGGAATCGATCCCTGAGCTGGCCAGCACCGCCTTGCCCGAGCAGTATCGGCAGGTACTGGCCACCGGGCAAACGCACTATCAGTACAGTGAGCGCATCCCGCTGGTGAAGGACAATCAACCCGTCTGGGGTTATTATGACTACGTTTACAAAGCCCTGTACGATACAGATGGCACGGCGTACGGAGCCATCTGCACAGCGGTCGACGTGTCGACACAGGTGGTGGCCCGGCAGATTATTGAAGAAAGCGAAACCCGGTATCGGCACCTATCCGAGCAACTGGACGAGTTGGTGCAGCAGCGCACCCATCAGCTGGCCGCAGCCAACCAAGAACTCACCGCCGGTATTGATGAGTACGCGGCCATCAACGAAGAACTCGAAGAAGCCAACACCCTGCTCAGCCGCTCCAACGACAACCTGCAAACCTTCGCCTACGTGGCCAGCCACGATTTGCAGGAACCCCTGCGCAAGATTCAGCAGTTCGGCGATCTGCTCAAAACACGGCTCACCGATCTGGTCAGTGCCGAGGAGATGAACTACCTCGAGCGGATGCAGGTAGCCGCCAGCCGCATGTCGACGCTCATCCGGGACCTGCTCAACTTTTCGCGCATCTCCACCCAGCGCAACGTCGACGAACCGGTACAGCTCAATGACGTCCTGACCACGGTGCTGGGGGTGCTGGATCTGGCCATTACCGAAACCAACGCCCAGGTCCAGGTCGATACCCTGCCAGCCTTATCGGGCGATGCCGTGCAACTGGGCCAGCTGTTCCAGAACCTGCTCAGCAACGCCATCAAGTTCCGGCGGGCTGACGTGCCCCCCCAGATCCGCGTCAGCAGCCAGCTGGTAGCCCTCGACGCCTTACCGGCCAGCATCAAGCCCACCCGCCGAATGCCGGTCTATGCCCGCATCGAAGTAGCTGACAACGGCATTGGTTTCGACGAGAAGTATCTGGACCGCATTTTTCAGGTCTTTCAGCGGCTGCACGGCAAAAGTCACTATGTGGGCACCGGCGTGGGGCTGGCCATCTGCGAGAAAGTAGTCACCAACCACGGGGGAATCATCACCGCCAGCAGCCAACCCGATCAGGGCACGACCTTTGTCATTTATCTGCCTACTTCATAACAAACCAGCAGCCAGCCGGTTGACTATTGTTGGTTTCGGCCCGAAACGCGTCCCGATAGATCCGGTAGCCATTTTCCCTTTTTAGGGAGTAAATCAGCCTTTACCAGAGTCGCTTCGGCAGATATGGCTAATTTGCAGCATTCGACTAACATGTACCTATGACCAGTAATCAACCGTCTTCTGATGCAGTCAGTAGCCGTTCCAACCAACCTGATATACATGCTGCCCTGAAAGCTGCCGGACTCGGCGTTTGGGAAATTAACCCGACAACCAATCAACTGCTGTGGGACGACTACTGCCAGACCCTCGTTGGCCTGGCCAGGCACGATACCGTACCGCTGGAGGAAGCCATTCAGTCTGTTCACCCCGATGACCGCAGCGAGTTATCCGACGCTATTCAGCGGGCCATGCGGAGCGAGTCGGGCGGTCACGTCGACATAACCTGCCGCACCCACTATACCGACGGAGCAGCCATGCGCTGGGTTCACTTCTGGGGGCAGGCTTGTTTTACCCCAACCGGCGAGCTGTCGACCTTTGCCGGCATGGCCCAGGATGTGACCCAGCAGGTGCAAGACCGGCAGCAACTGACCCGGCAGCAGAAGCAGCTACACAGCATCATCGAGCAGACACCCGCCCCGACGCTGGTACTGCGTGGCGACGACTACCGCATCGACCAGATTAATCAGCCCATGCTGGCCTTTATGGGCTTCGGAGACGAAGTTATTGGCCAGCCCCTGCTGGCTGTCATGCCCGAATTGGCCGGGCAGTATGCCTGGCAGCAGGTACAACGGGTATACGAGCAGGGAATAAACTTCGATCAGTCGGAAGTGCCCGTAACGCACATACGCAATGGCGTACTCCAGACCATCCATTACACGGTATTGTATCGCCCGCTGTACGAAGGCGACAACATAGTGGGTATGATTCAGGTGGCTATCGATGTCACCGAGCAGACACTGATCCGCCAGAAACTGGAAGCCAGTGAAGCGAAACTGCGTAGCCTGCTTGCAGCCGCTCCGGCCGGTATCGGGCTATTCGTCGGGCGCGATCTGGTTATCGAAAATCCCAACCAGACCTTTATCGACATTGTGGGCAAAGGGCCTGCCATCGAGGGACTGCCGCTGCGCGAAGCGATGCCCGAACTGCTCGCTGAAGGACAACCGTTTCTGAATATTCTCGACGATATCTTTACCACTGGCAAACCGTTTCTATCGCCCGCATCGCTGGTCAAAATTGTGCAGAACGGGGTACTCAACGACAATTATTATAACATTGCCTACGTACCCATCCGCAACGCGGCCAACGATATTTATGCCATTCTGGACATCGCTATCGACGTAACGGAACAGGTCCGGGCGCAGCACGCTCTGAAAGCCAGTCAGGACGCCCTGCACTATGCCATCGAACTGGCCGAACTGGGCACCTTCAGCGTGGATATAGTGACCGATCTGCTGACCGTATCCCCACGGGTAGCCGACTGGTTTGGCTTCGATAGCCTGACAGCCGATACCGACTCATTCATCAATGGCGTCGGCGCAGGCGACCGCGATCAGGTCCGTACCAGCCTGCATAACTCACTACTGCCGGAATCGGGTGGACGATATGACGTTGTCCATTCGGTTGTCAACAGACACACTGGCAACCAGATCATCATTCACGCGCTGGGACAGGTCTTCTATGATATAACCGGCAACCCAATCCGGATAGAAGGCACCGCGCAGGACATAACGGCACAACGGGAGTTGCAGCAGGTACTGGAGCAGCAGGTGCAGCAGCGAACCAAAGACCTGGCCTCGGCGAATGAAGACCTGGCTTCGGCAAATGAAGAAATGGCCGCTATCAATGAAGAACTGATATCGAGTAACGAAGAGTACGCGGCTATCAACGAAGAACTCGAAGAAGCCAACACCCTGCTCAGCCGCTCCAACGACAACCTGCAAACCTTCGCCTACGTGGCCAGCCACGATTTGCAGGAACCCCTGCGCAAGATTCAGCAGTTCGGCGATCTGCTCAAAACACGGCTCACCGATCTGGTCAGTGCCGAGGAGATGAACTACCTCGAGCGGATGCAGGTAGCCGCCAGCCGCATGTCGACGCTCATCCGGGACCTGCTCAACTTTTCGCGCATCTCCACCCAGCGCAACGTCGACGAACCGGTACAGCTCAATGACGTCCTGACCACGGTGCTGGGGGTGCTGGATCTGGCCATTACCGAAACCAACGCCCAGGTCCAGGTCGATACCCTGCCAGCCTTATCGGGCGATGCCGTGCAACTGGGCCAGCTGTTCCAGAACCTGCTCAGCAACGCCATCAAGTTCCGGCGGGCTGACGTGCCCCCCCAGATCCGCGTCAGCAGCCAGACCCTGTCGATCAATGAACTGCCGACAGCGATCAAACCCGCCCGGCGGGCCCCCTGGTATCACCGAATCGAAGTGGCTGACAACGGCATTGGCTTCGATGAGAAGTATCTGGACCGCATTTTCCAGGTCTTTCAGCGGCTGCACGGCAAAAGTCAGTACGTGGGCACCGGCGTGGGGCTGGCCATCTGCGAGAAGGTGGTCGTCAACCACGGCGGGGTAATAACCGCAAAAAGCCAGCTCGGCCAGGGCACGACCTTTGTTATCTACCTACCTGCCAGTTGAACTGTCAGGCAGCAGTCCGCGACACAACATACACGACTGTCTAGTCAGGCGAATGGGAAATCTCCCTTCGCCTGAGTAGCCCCGAAATCAACCGGGTATGCTGGCGACAGACGGCGGATTACAACGTCAGTTCATTCTGATACAGCCCCACCAGTGCGTCGACGGCGTAGTCGATCTCGGCGGGGGTGTTGTATTTGCCAAATGAAAACCGGACGTATCCCCGGTCAGGGTCTATGCCGGGCAGGGCAGCCAGCACGTGCGACCCGACACTGGACCCGCTCGAACAGGCCGATCCGCCGGAAGCCGAAATTCGGGCAATGTCGAGGTTGAACAGCAACATATCGTTCAGGTCCGACGCGGGCAGGCTGACGTTCAACACGGTGTACAGACTATCGTCGAGATTGGCCGAGTCGCCGTTGAACGATACGCCGGGCAACCCGTTCCGCAGTCGCTCGATCATCCGTCGTTTCAGGCCGGTGATGTGCTGCCGGTGCTCGTCCATTTCGGCGTAGGCAATTTCGAGTGCTTTCGCCAGCCCCACGATACCGTACACATTCTCCGTGCCGCCCCGCATGTTACGTTCCTGCGCCCCACCGTAGATAAACGGGTGAATCTTCGTGTCGGCGTTAACGTACAGAAACCCCACCCCTTTCGGTCCGTGAAATTTATGCCCGGCCCCCACGATAAAGTCGACCGGCAGGGTTTGCAGATCGTGGCGAAAGTGGCCCATCGTCTGCACCGTATCGGAGTGAAAAACAACATCGTAGGCCCGGCACAGCGCCCCTACCCGCTCGATAGGCAACAGGTTGCCGATTTCATTGTTGCCGTGCATCAGCGATACCAGCGACCGCGCCGAGGGGCCACCCGTAATCCGGTGGTCGCGTAGCAGCTTCTCCAGGTGATTCAGGTCCACATGCCCCTGCGCGTCGATATCGACCATACTCAGCCGGATCTTACCCGCAGCAGCCAGGTGTTGCAGCGTGTGCAGCACGGCATGGTGTTCGAGGGGCGAGGTGATGGCATGGGTCAGGCCAAAGGTGTCGATACTGCTGCAAATGGCGGTATTGTCAGCTTCGGTACCACCGGAAGTAAAGAAGATTTCGGCGGGTGACGTATGCAGCAGTGACGCCACCGTTTTTCGCGCTTTCTCGATCGCCGTACGCACCATTCGCCCGTGGCTATGAATAGACGAGGGGTTGCCAAACTGCTCGGTCATCAGCGGCAGCATGGCCTCCAGCACGGCCGGATCGAGTTTGGTGGTGGCAGCGTTATCAAGGTAAACGGGCGAACTGGTGGTCATGGCGAATGCGTTGGGAGACGGTGAATCAACACGCAAAAATACGGCGAAGTTGCCGCCAGCCCAATCAAATCCTGACCGCTTCTGGTACGAAACTGGCGGATACGCGCCCGTTTCCGGGTTAAACACAAGACAAAGGCAGGCAGTTATGCCCTCAACATGCAGTCACTACCAATGAATTTTTCACAAGCTGCCGATCTGATTTATACGGAACTGGTGCGCTGGAGCCGGACGGGCATCAAACTGATTCCGAACCTTGGCCTTGCCATTATCATCCTGATCGTGTTTTCCTTTATCTCCCGCTGGGTTAGCCGGTGGGGTGTGCGGGGGCTCAACCGAATCAGTCACAACGTTTCGCTCATCAATCTGGTGGGGGCGCTGAGCCGTGTATTGCTGATGGCTGTCGGGCTGTTTATCGCCCTTGGCGTGCTGGGTCTCGACAAAACGGTGGCCTCCCTCCTGACGGGTGCCGGTATTCTGGCCCTCGCCGTTGGGTTCGCGTTTCAGGATCTGACAACCAACTTTATTTCCGGGGCTATGATTGCCCTCGCCCGCCCGATTCAGGTGGGCGATACGGTCGAAACAAACGGCTACACCGGCAAAGTCATCGACATCAAACTCCGATCGGTCGTTATTGACAATGGGCAGGGGCAGACGGTGGAGATTCCGAGTAAAGACGTGTTTCAGAAGCCAATCACCAACTATTCGCGCATCGGGCAGCGCCGGGTCGAAGTGGCGGCCAACGTGTCGTACCTCGATGATCTCGAGCGCACCCAGCAGGTCGCACAGCAGGCCATCCGGCAGTTACCGTTCGTGCTGCCCGACCGGCCCGTCGACCTGTTTTACAAGGCATTTGGCGACAACTCGATTCAGTTTGTCGTCTGGTTCTGGATCGATCCGGTCAAAACCAGTCCACTAGCTGCCTCCAGCGACGCCATGAAAACCATTAAAAGTGCCTTCACAGCCAATCAGATTACGCTGTTCTTCCCGACGGTAACGTTCGACCTGAAGCAGAAGCTGACCGATTCACCCGGCGTTAGTTGATACTTCGTGTACTGAGTACGGCTTCATCATCTTCGCCTTTGTCGGTTCCGTTCCCCGGTGTCGAGTCCGGGTCAGGCTGATCTGACCTGAGTACCTGAGCGGCAAACAGCTTGGTTCCCTCGCCCGCCACTTGCACGACGACGGCTACAGATCGACGTTCCCCAACCGCCAGCGACAGGGTGCTCGTCGTGAGCTGGTTACCACTGACGGTTATGCCCTCCCCATTGACAAACGAGCAACCTTCGGGCAGTGTCAGCCCTGCGGTTACGCCCGTGGCGGCCAGCCCACCCCGGTTGCTTACTTCCATCGTCAGCGTCAGCGACCCGCCTGCCGATGTGCTCAGGCCACTCGCCGACAGCCGCAGACTCAGATCAGCCGACAGCGAATCGGGCCGGGGCTGATTTGATGCAACAGCGGGCAATGCGCGTTGATACGGGTTCGGTGACTCGTAGACGGGCGAGGCATCGCTGGTGGTTCGCAGACTTGTCAAGGCCATATCATCTTCTCCATCGCCAGTACCGCTACCGGGCTGACTGTCAGGATCGGTCGTGCCACTGGCGATTACCTGTACGGCATTCCGGCAGGTAGCCGCTACAGTAAGATTTACGTCGTAGCTGAACCAGACAGTCTGGCCGGCTCGTATGCTGTCGACCGCCATATCGATAACCCCGTTACTGGCCGCTACGCTACCATCAACGGCCGACAGGAAACCAACACCGACTGGGAGCCGATTCTGGAGTCGTACCGTTCGGGCCGTAGCAGGACCATCATTCATCAGCGCAACGGTCAGCCGCACCCGCTCGCCGACAGCCGTCACAATCCGATTACTGTACTGCATCACCGACAGGTCGGCCAGAGCCGTGGTCGAATCGCCGGGCATTACCGTGATGAGTACCGGAGTCGATGCGGGACTTTGGCAGTTGGTGGCCGTCGTCTGCACGCAGACAGCGGTGAACGAAGTCGTTTGCGACGGTGCCGCAATGAGCGTGTTCCCGCGCGCGCCGGTACTCCACGTCGTTGTATACGCACAACCGGTGGCGGTCAGCGTTACCGATTCCCCCTGCGTCAGCGTCGACGACGTGGCCATAATCGTGGGTGCCGCCGGACTGGTACAGGCATCGGGGAAGCCCTTGAAATAACCGTCCAGGTAACTCAGTCGCTTATCGATCCAGTTGGTGGCGTAGCTGGTTTCGTCGGGTACGTTGGGGGTTGGCCACAGGCGGCCCTCCCGACTGTACGCCCCTTCTGCGGTTAGCCGCTGCACATTGGCTGTCAGGTTATTTTTAAGCGCTGACGTGGCAAAAACGCCTGTTCGCAGGGCGAACCACCGGGTTTTCATTCGTTCCTGAAACGAGCCCGGATTCAGCCCCAACAGCTTGTCGTACAACCCGTTGCTTAGAATATCATTCGTTGTTTCGTCACGGTTACCGGCCCACATGTAACCCAACGTACCGTCGAGATCCCAGGGAATGTAGATGTACGGTTCATTTTCTTTGTAGCGGGCAATGTACAGGTTCTTTCCCCGGTTGTCGGTGGCCCGGATCAGGTTAAGAAACAGGAAGTAATCGATCAGATTGTCCGTCTGCCAGCGCGTACTCAGCTTACTTTTAAACGGCTCGTCGGTACTGTTGACAACAAAGTCGGTCAGGCCGTACAGGTTCGTCCAGAAAGTGGTGTCGTTGGGGTACTTTAGTTCATAACCGGCCCATGTGTCGCGGTTGGCACTGTTGAGCGAAGGCACGCCCGTAAACAGTGTTGCAGCTGTCCAATCGACTGATTTGTAGAGTTCGCCCCGTACGCTGCCGTTGTTATTCGTCTTTTTCAGCTTTAGCTGCTTCCGGTCAATCGGTTCGGTAAGCAGGTAGACACCGTTGTACGCGCCGTTCAGAAACACGTCTACGTAGCGGGTGCGAATACCCGGTATGGCGTCCGGCTCCTGACTGGCGTAATACAGCTTGTACATCTTCAGCCAAAGTGCGTGCGTGGTGGCGTTGCTGACCCGCAGTGGCTCGTTGTACATCGCCAGCAGCAGCCATTCGCTGTCTTCGCGCATACCGAACAGGCTCGTGTCTTTGGTCGATTTCCCCGTGGAATCGGTGTAAAAAACCACCTTATAGGGCTTTTTGGGCAGTGTACTGGTGTAGGCTCCCCTGATACTGACCCCAGACCATTTCAGCCGGGTCATACCGGTCGTATCACTGATTGTCAGCTTAGTCATGATCGCCGGGGTGTTCACGATGTCTTTGCCCCGGGTCTGTATAGTCAGCATCGGCAGCGAGGTAAACATCAGTGAGTAGCTCGTACCGTTGCGGTCGACGGTATAAAAGACACCCCGTTTCAATGTCGTTACGCTGTCGGGCAGGGTATATACCTGATCGAGCGTAACCGATAGCGGTTGCGTGTTGGTGGTGGCCGGTAGCTTGTTGCAGAGGATAAGCTGATTGGCCGTATCGATACGGTAGCGATCAGCGGAAACAGATTGGGCAGTGGTAGCCAATGCCGAAACCAGGAGTAACGTGGTATGAAGTAACAGGCCGAGAAATAGCCGTACTGATGCCTTAAAAATGAACATGTGTGGATACGAATGTTAAGCAAAAATACTTATCTCTTTGCGAAAATTCATACACAGTTCATCCACTTTTAATACAACATTTCCTGTTATCAGGCACATTCTGCACGAATCGCCTGATAACAGGAAAAGGTCGGTAATTACCGACTTAAATCGGCTGCAGCTTTTTCATCGACCAGCCAGATCAGTTCCCCGTTTGTTGGCTTGATTTCCTGCGACGGGTATTTGTCGGGGTTATACGCTCCTTCCAGCACTTCTTTCAACGGCCCGGCTTTCTTCGGACCAGCGACCAGAAACAGCACGCACGTCGCCCGGTTCACGACCGGGGCCGTCAGCGTCAGGCGGTACATATCCTGTTTGGTCAGGAAGTAAGCGGCTGTCCAGGCGGTTTTTTCGTGGACGACCTCCGTACCGGGAAACAGCGACAGCGTATGCCCATCGTCGCCCATGCCCAGCAGCACCAGATCGAACGTCGGGCCAGCGTCGCCGAAGTACTCGTGCAGCACCCGGTCGTAATCAGCGGCTGCTTCCTGCGGCTCCAGGTCGGTTTTCCAGACGTGGACCTGCTCCTCGGGCGTGTATACGTGGCCCAGCAACGTGTCGTAGGCCATCCCCGCATTGCTTTGCTCATCATCGATGGGCACGTAGCGTTCGTCGCCCCAGAACACGTGCAGCTGCAGCCAGGGAATCTGCTCGACATAAGGCGGTTTGGCCAGTAGTTCGTGCAGCGCCTTCGGGGTACTGCCACCCGACAGCGCAATCGTAAAGCGATCCTGCGTTTTGAGCGTGTCCTTGATTCGTTTGGTAATCAGGTCGGCAGCAGCTTTGGCCAGATCAGTCGGGTTCTTCTTGATAATCAGTTCCATAGAATTGGTTTACAGTTTTCGGTTCACGGTTTTCAGTTGCTGCCCGGTTTAGTGGACCGCCGTGCGATGAACCACCAAAAACCGTAGACTGAAAACCGTAACCTGTTATAAAAAATCGGCCCGCATGGGGGTAAAACTATCGATCAGCACGCCCGATGCCAGGCATTTGGCGCCGTGCCAGACATTGGAGGGAACGTAAAACATATCGCCCTGCCGGAGTTCCCGCGTTTCGTCGCCGATGGTGATCGCAAACACACCACTCTCAACATATGACATCTGCACGTGGACGTGTCGGTGGACCGCCCCAATGCCGCCGGTCTCGAACGCTACCTTAACGACCATCATGTCAGCCTCGTAAGCCATTACCTTGCGTGTCACCCCTTCGGCCACAGGCTCCCAGGCCAGCGATGTGTCAGTAATGAAAATGGACGAAGCCGGTGTCATGGTAAAACAGGTTGATGGAAATTATAGCCAACTATCGTAGTAACAAAAGACGAAAGTAGGGTGTTAAATCAACGAAGTCCAATTCTCCCCGACGGACAGTAGCCGATAACTTCCCTTTATCGGCCATAACCAAACGCTATGACTTGCCGGAACCCGGATCAGCGCCGGGCGTGTTAGTATTGCGGACCCATCCACTCAGCACGCCGGCCATTCCCCGGCGTTTCGTTTTAGTACATTAGTTGATAAAGTCTATAGACAAATAACATTATGGCCACTGAGATCACCGACCGTGTTAGTTCAGCCGCCCGGCGCGACATTCTTGACCTCGAACGCAAGATCAGTTCGTTCCAGTCGGGTGACATTGCCGATGAAGCGTTTCGTAAGTTCCGGCTTACGCGCGGTGTTTACGGGCAGCGGCAGCCGGGCGTGCAAATGATACGGATCAAGCTGCCGTACGGCCGGATCACGGCCGATCAACTCATCCGTATTGCCGACCTGTCGGACAAGTACGCGACGGGCAACCTGCACGCAACCACCCGGCAGGATATTCAGTTACACTTCGTCAAACTGGCCGATTCGCCCCAGCTTTGGGCCGAACTGGAAGACGCCGGTATCACGCTCAAAGAAGCCTGCGGCAACACCGTTCGGAACGTAACGGGTTCAGCCCGCGCCGGTATCGATCCCAGAGAGCCATTTGACATTACGCCCTACGCCTATTCGATTTTCGATTATTTCCTGCGCAACCCCATTTGCCAGGATATGGGCCGGAAGTTCAAAATCGCGGTATCATCGAGCGAGGCTGATTCGGCCTACGGCTATATGCACGATGTGGGGCTGGTGCCGCGTGTGCAGGAGGGCAAGCGTGGTTTCAAAGTGATGCTCGGTGGTGGGCTGGGTGCCCAGCCTTTTTCGGCGCAGACGGCCTCCGAGTTCATGGAGGAAGAGCGGATTATTCCGTTTATCGAAGGCGTAATCCGGGTATTCGACCGCTACGGCGAACGGCAGAAACGCCACAAGGCCCGGATGAAATACCTCCTCAACGACATCGGTCTAGAAGAAATGCTCCAGCGCGTCGAAGCGGAAACGCGGGCATTAAAAGTGAAAGAGTTTGACGTTAATGGTTCGTGGTTGTCGCCGAATGAGCCGACGCCTGAAAGCCAAGCAACAACGAACAACGAACGACAAACTACGAACCCGAAGTACGATACCTGGCTGAAAACCAATGTGTTTGAGCAGAAGCAGCCGGGTTGGTACGCCGTACAGCTGCGCGTGCTGCTGGGTGATATGCACTCGGACACGGCGCGGGCACTGGCGGAGGTTGTGAAGCAATACGCGGCCGACGACATTCGGGTAACGGTCAATCAGGGGTATTTACTCCGGTTTATCAAGCCCGAAAATCTGCCCGCCGTGTTCGACGCACTCGACGCACTGGGGCTGGCCGAACCGGGTTTCGACACCACCGCCGACATCACAACCTGCCCCGGCACCGACACCTGTAACCTTGCTATCTCGAGCAGCTACGGCATCACACGGGCGCTGGAAACAATGATGCGTGAGGAGTTCCCCGATCTGGTATTCAACGACGATATCAAGATCAAGATTTCGGGCTGCATGAACGGCTGCGGTCAGCACTCGGTCGCCAATATCGGCTACCACGGCTCGTCGCTGAAGAACGGTGCCTACGTACTGCCAGCCTTGCAGGTACTGCTTGGCGGGGGTTTCAACGGCAAAGGGGAAGGCCTGATTGCCGATAAAGTCATCAAAATCCCGGCCAAGCGCGGCCCCGATTCGCTGCGCTATCTGCTCCGCGATTTCGAAGCGAACACATTCGACGGTGAGTACTTCAGCGACTACTATGCGCGGCAGGGGAAAAATTATTTCTACCAGTTGCTCAAGCCACTGGCTGATCTGAAAACGCTCGTCAACACCGACTATATCGACTGGGACCATACCGAAGCTTACGTCACGGAAGTAGGCGTGGGCGAATGTGCCAGCGTACTGATCGACCTGGTCGCAACGACGCTGGACGAAGCCATCGAGAAAGCCGGCTGGTCGCGCGAAGCCCTGGCCGATGGTCGCTGGGCCGACGCCCTCTACCACGCCTACAACGTGTTCGTCACCGGTGCCAAAGCGGCCCTGATGAGTCGTGACGTGCCGACCAACACACAGTACGGTATCATCAACGATTTCGACAAAACGTTTGCTGGCGAATCCGGATTCCACGGTACCGAAGGGGACTTTAAAACGCAGGTGCTCAGCATCAACAAACAGGAACCATCCGAAGCGTTTGCCCGGCAGTTTCTCGCCGACGCTGACGCATTCCTCCACTCGGTACAGACGTACCGCAGTGCGCAGATCGAGCACGACGGTCTCCCCGAACTCCATGAGTTAGTGCAAGCCAAGGATAGCTAAGTTAAAGAGCGAAAGAGTGAATGAGCGAAAGAGCGATAGCTTGCGCCAGCCACTCGCTCTTTCGCTCATTCACTCTTTCGCTCTTTAGAATGAAACTTACCCTCGTTGGGGCGGGTCCGGGTGATCCCGACCTCATTACCCTCAAAGGGGTGCGGGCGCTGCAACAGGCCGACGTGGTCATGTACGATGCGCTCGTTCACCCCGACCTACTGGCCCACTGCCGACCGGATGCCCTGACGGTGTACGTCGGAAAGCGCCGGGGTGCCTACTCGTGCATGCAGGAAGACATCAACCCGCTGATCGTGCATTACGCGCGGCAGTATGGGCACGTCGTACGGCTGAAAGGTGGCGATTCATTCGTGTTTGGGCGCGGCTACGAAGAACTCGACTACGCCCGGCAGCATGGTATCGAAACGGCGGTTGTACCGGGGCTGTCGAGCAGCTACGCCGTACCGGCATCGGCGGGGGTACCGCTGACGACGCGTGGACTGTCGGAAAGCTTCTGGGTCATCACCGGCACTACGAAAGCCGGTCAGCTCTCCGGTGATCTGATGCTGGCGGCCCAATCATCCGCAACCGTTGTTATCCTGATGGGTATGCACAAGTTGCCGGAGATTACCCGCCTGTTTGCCGGGCAGGGTAAAGCCGACACGCCCGTTGTCATCGTTCAGAACGGTACCCTGCCCGAACAGCGGGTACTGACTGGTCACGTAGACACCATCGTTGAGCGGGTCGCTGAAACGGCTCGTGAGGGCGTCCCCATCGACAACCCGGCCGTTATTGTTATTGGTGCCGTAGCGGGTCTGACAACCGATCAATACAGTTCGATAGTGGCAGCGGCTGAACAGGACTAGGTTTTCAACGGACTGGCATAAAAAAACGACTCATCGTTCCGAACGATGAGTCGTTTTTTTATGCCAGTCTACAGATCTATAAATTTCGGGCAGGTAAAGTCAATAAATAAGGGACCTATATACACTGATGTTCAAGTTATTATACGGGCGTAAAAAACCGATTTATATGGCAAACAATACACGTGTATGTAGTAGCTTCGGTCAGGATAGCTGATTGATACGTGCGGTTTTGGCTGTCCGTCGATGACGTTTTCGCTTCTCGAACGATAGCATACTATACCAAACTACCGGATCGGATGAATAAAGTATATGTACAATACGGTTGTGGCTTGTCGGCTCCGGCCGAATGGATCAATTATGACGTTTCGCCAACGCTTCGCATTCAGAAACTACCAGTGGCAGGGCCGTTGCTGAAAAAGCGGCTCAACGCTGTTTTCCCGGATAATGTCCGTTACGGCGACATTATCAAAGGGTTACCTCTGGCCAACGATACGTGTGATGGGTTGTATTGTTCGCACACGCTGGAACACCTCTCCCTCGATGACTTTCGGAGCGCCCTGCGCAACTCCTACCGTATTCTGAAGCCCGGCGGCATCTTTCGCTGCGTCGTTCCGGACCTTGAGTCTGCCGCCAGAACGTACATTACAGCGTTGGAAAGCGGCAATCACTCCGCGAGTATCGACTTCATCGACACTACATTGCTGGGCGTCAAATCAAGGCCGGCCGGTATCCGAAGCCACCTCAACTCGCTGTTCGGTAATTCACACCATCTGTGGATGTGGGATACAAAATCACTGGCCAAGGAGTTATGGAAGGCTGGCTTTACAACGATTCGCGAATGTCGATTCAATGATTGCGAAGACGAGATGTTTAAACTTGTCGAGGCCGAAGACCGCTTTCAGGCTGCCGCAGCTATGGAGTGCCGGAAATAAACCAACCGCAGTGAATAGGCTAGTGAAAATACATTGACTAATTTTTTGTCATGCTGACCGGTGCGGCAGGAAGTAGCTTCGCTAGCCGCAAAACAGGCCTCATCCGAAGATGCTTCCTACGTCAGCATGACAAAAAATAATCGTTTTAGAATAACCTAACCTGTTTGTAACGAATCACTTAGTACTATTTACGCCTGCTCACTCACAAACGGCACGACTTCGTTTTGGCTTATTTTCTGTTGCTCGCCTGTTACCATATTCTTGACGGTCAGCTGTCCCGTCTGCACTTCTTCAGAGCCGATTAGCACGACGAACGGGATTTGCTTGGCATTGGCGTAGTCGAGCATCTTTTTCACCTTCGCCAGGTCGGGGTAAATCTCGGCCGGGATATTGGCCGCCCGAAGCTGACTCAGCAATGGCAGGGCTACCGTGCGGGCTTCCTCATCAAATGGAATAATCAGCACCCGGGTACCCTGCCCCGCTCCTGCCGGAAACAGGTCCAGTTCGTCCATAACGTCGTAAATCCGGTCGACGCCAAACGAGATACCCACGCCCGACAGACCCGGCATACCAAACGCACCCGTCAGGTTGTCGTAGCGACCGCCCCCGCTGATGCTGCCGATGGATACACCGTTGGCTTTCACTTCAAAAATAGCTCCTGTGTAGTACGATAGCCCCCGCGCCAGCGTCGGGTCGATTTCGATTTGCGCCTTCTCCAGCCCGGCCAGATCAGCCAAGCGCAACGTCTCGCGCAGTTCATCTACACCTTTCTCCCCCGTTTCCGAATCTGTCAGCCACGTCTCTAGTTTGAACAGCTTGTTATCATTAGGAGAATCACTAAACGCAAACAGCGGGTCTAGCTGGCTGATCGCTTCCTCCGAAAAGCCGCGCTCCCGCAGTTCATCGAGCACCTTCTCCTGGCCAATCTTATCCAGCTTATCGATAGCGACGGAGAGCGGCCCCTCCTGCCCCGGCATACCAATCGCTTCCGCAATACCAGCCAGGATTTTGCGGTTGTTGATTTTCAACGTAAAATCCCTGATCCCCAGGTTACTCATCACCTCGTGGATCATCAGGATAATCTCGGCTTCGCAGATAAGCGAATCGGTACCTACTACGTCGGCGTCGCACTGATAAAACTCGCGGTAACGGCCCTTCTGCGGTCGGTCGGCGCGCCACACCGGCTGCATCTGATACCGCTTGAAGGGCATCGGCAGGTTGTTGCGGTTCATCACCACGTACCGGGCAAACGGCACCGTCAGGTCGTAGCGGAGCCCTTTTTCGCTGATCTTCGGCGTCAGTTTTTTGCTGCCCGTTTGCAGGTCGGCGTCGGTCAGACTACCGGCAAAATCACCGGAATTCAGGATCTTGAACAGGAGTTGATCGCCCTCATCACCGTACTTCCCCATCAGCGTCGACAGGTTTTCCATGGAAGGCGTCTCGAGGGGTTGAAAGCCAAACCGTTGAAATGTCTGGCGAATGGTATCGAAAATAAAGAGCCGTTTGCGCATCTGCTCCGGCCCGAAGTCACGAGTGCCTTTGGGTAAGGTCGGTTTTTGCATGTCGCAAAAGTAATGGACAGGAGTACAGGATTAGCAGGATTTCACGATTAATGATAGCCATCAGCCTGCGTTATGTGGTTAAAAAGGGACGAGATCGCTATCGTTTTATCCGAAAAAACGCTATTTTTGCGGTTCGAAAATCTGAACCGTCATTTATAACATACAATACCGTCATGGGAATTACTGAACTGAAGCGGAAAGGCCGCCGGAACCGCGCCATCGCCAACAACAAAACCAACGCTATCAAGCAACTGCTGCGCCGACCCATCATCCGCAACGTCGATGTAGACGCTATCAAGGCTTCGTTTGACGAAAAGAAGCAAGCCTAGGTATAAACTGCCTTAGTCATCAATCCTCACCCCGACCGGGTGAGGATTTTTGTTTGGCAGTGGTCAACGACTGATTGTAACTGCGACTCCGCCCCCGATCTCTTTTTTTCAGTTCCCGCCGGACAAACCGCCGGTAATCAAGCTGTGACCGGAAGCGTTGTGCCTGCCCGAACAGTAGCAATCCGCCCACAATCAGGATCAGGCCGTAAGCACCCCAAAGCGCCCACTGCGTCATGGGCGCGCCCTGCATCCGTCGGGTAGCCGCTTCGCTGAACACGCACAGACCCACCACAAACGCCAGCAGACTTATCGGCGTGAGCAGGTGCCATTTGGTGCGTGTGCTCATACGATTAATCATCCGTTGACCTGGTGGTTTTCTGAGTTTTGCCATCGCTATAGGTTGCGTTCTTTTATTCGTCTACTTGAGTTCATACAATCGTATGAGTACGTAACAATTACGTAATATACCCCAAACTACGGCACTTGTCAAGCTTTGTCTCTGCTATATAACGGCAAAATACGGACCAGCATTTCGTCAGGATGGGTAATCGATCGTAGCGCCCGTTTCACGAAACCCCTTCGGTTCCCGCAGTCGTTTCCAGCCTTCGCTCAGGAAGCCTACGCCGTAGCCAATCAGTTGCACAAACGCGGCTTCCACGCTCAGTAATCCCACATACAGGCTCTTTTCTTTACGGGTTGCATCGATCAGGATGGCCAGCGAGAACACCAGCAAACCCGCCAGGGCCAGCCCAAACAGCCATGGACTGACGAGCAACCAGACAGGGGCGGAAAAGACGTACAGCGTAAACAGGGCCGGGAATGTATGAACCAGCTTTAACTCGCGGGGGTAGTAGCGCGAGATATTGATGCGGGCACGACCAAAGAACCGAAGTTGCCGGTAGAATTGAGCAAAACGGGTTCGTCGTTTGTGGTAGATGTAAGCGTCGGAAATCAGCCCGGTGGTGAAGCCGCAATCGATGATCCGAATGGCGAATTCAATATCCTCCCCCATCCGGCTGAGCCGGTAGCCGTGCGTTTTTTCCCACACCTGCCGCGACAGCCCCATGTTGAAACTACGAGGGTGATAGGTACCGCCCAGATTGGCTTTACTGCCCCGAATGCCGCCCGTTGTGAACGGCGATGTCATCGAGTAACTGATCGCTTTCTGAACGGGCGTAAAGTCAGGGTGTGCGCGGTCGGGGCCACCGTAGGCATCGAGCCACTGACCCGCCAGCTGTCGGCTGACGGTGTCAAAGTAATGAGGTGGCACCAGCGCATCGGAATCGAAGATCACGAAGTAATCGCCCGTGGCCCGCTCGAAGCCGTAGTTGCGCGTAAAGCCCTGCCCCGAATTCGGCTTCTCAAAATAGCGGATCGCCAGTCTGTCCGTAAATGCCTGGACAACGGCTTCGGCCCGCTCCGTCGACCCGTCTTCAATCACCAGCACGTCGAAGTTGGTATACGTCTGCTGGGTCAGGCTCAGCAACAGTTCACGCAGCTCGTCGGGGCGGTTGAAAACGGGAATGATAACGGAAAAACGCAACATTGATTTTTATTGACAGGATTACAAGATTGACAGGATTTGATTATTTCTTTGGTTTCGTTCACCGATTTGTGTGCTTGTTTTCAGATGAATAGCTTTGAATGTACATCTGAATATCCCGCCGTAATACATGCAACACAGTCACTTAACCGAACAGATTATTGCCGCAGCCTATACTGTACATAACACATTAGGAGCCGGTTACCTGGAAAAAGTGTATGAAAATGCCATGCTGCTTGAGCTTGATAAACGGGGGCTACAGGCTGTCAGTCAGCAACCGATTCCCGTATTTTATGAATCAGTGATCGTCGGCGATTTCTTCGCCGATCTGCTCGTTGAAGACTGTATTCTTGTTGAACTCAAAGCCGCCGAGAACCTTCATCCGCGTCACGAAGCTCAGCTAGTCAACTACTTGACCAGCACGGGTCACGACATTGGTTTACTCATCAATTTTGGCACATCTGTCACCATCAAGCGCAAACACCGCACCTACCGACGAACTGAGTAGGATAGGTTACAGGCAGTTATAAATCATTGGTACATCCAACAAAAAAATCCTGTCAATCCTGTAATCCTGTCTAACCAATCACCTCACGCAAACTTTCGTCGTTGGCCTGAATGATCCGGTCGACCAGGTCGTCGGTCAGGGCGACGGAAAGGAACAGGCTTTCGAACTGCGACGGAGCCAGATAAATACCACGATCCAGCATGGCGTGGAAATACCGGCCGAACAGCGCCGTGTCGCACGACTTGGCCCCGGCAAAATCAATGACGGGCCGGTCGGTCATGAACAGGGTGAACATCGAGCCAATGTGATTGATCGTATAGGTCAGCCCCAGTTTGTCCAGCGACTGCCGGAAGCCCGTCGTCAGCTTCGTCCCGATCTCGTCAAGCCGCGTATACACGGCCGGGTTATCGTTGAGGTGATGCAGCATCGCCAGTCCCGCCGACATGGCAATGGGGTTTCCCGACAGCGTACCGGCCTGATACACCGGACCGGCAGGTGCGACCATACTCATGATGTCGGCCCGGCCACCGTACGCGCCCACCGGCATACCCCCACCGATGATCTTACCCATCGTTGTCAGGTCAGGCGTGATACCGAACCGTTCCTGCGCTCCGCCCTTCGCCAATCGGAAACCCGTCATTACCTCGTCGAAAATCAGGACGACGCCGTGCTGATCGCACAATGAGCGGATACCTTCCAGAAAACCAGCTTCGGGCAGGACGCAGCCCATGTTACCAACAACCGGCTCAAGAATCAGGGCTGCTACCTGATTATGGTTGTTCAGCAGCAGTTCCTCGACCGCAGCCAGATCGTTGTACGGGGCCGTCAGCGTATCGGCGGCCGTGGCTTTGGTGACGCCCGGTGAGTCGGGAATGCCCATTGTCATAGCCCCGCTACCGGCCGCGATCAGAAACGAATCGCCGTGGCCGTGGTAACAGCCTTCAAACTTGATGATCTTGTCGCGACCGGTAAAGCCACGCGCTACACGGATAGCCGCCATCGTGGCTTCGGTACCCGAATTGACCATCCGCACCATCTCCACCGACGGCACCATCGACACGATCAGTTCAGCCATCTCGACCTCTTTACGGGTGGGCGCACCGAACGAAAACGAGTGTTGTATGGCGTCGGCAACGGCTTTCTCAACCGGCTCGAAGGCGTGACCCAGAATCATCGGCCCCCACGAATTAATCAGCTCGATGTACTCACGGCCATCTTCATCGTACAGGTACGGCCCTTTCGCCGACTTAATAAACAGCGGGTTCCCCCCCACCGACCGAAACGCCCGTACAGGTGAATTGACACCACCGGGAATAATCGTTTTGGCTTTCTCAAACAGTTGCTCGCTCGTGTTCATATGTGTAATGAGCGAATGAGCGAATGAGCGAATGAGTGAATAGGGCTGACGCAATCTACCATTCACTCAATCACTCATTCACTCATTCACTAATTGATTTTTACAAACCGCCCGCCGTCGAATTTGACGATGGGGACGATCTGGTTGTCGTTGGCTTGTGTGTAGTCGAAACCCGATAGCAGGTAGTCGTCGGTATCGGAGCGCATGGCGTCACGGTTGCGCAGGCCACCATTTTTAGCCAGTTGGCGACCGAAAAATAAAAGCATGTCGTATCCCTCACTGGCAAATACAGACGGTATGGTGTTGCGTTCGGCCAGGTAAGTTTGATTGAATGTCGTTACCACTTCCCGATCAGAACTAACGTAATCGGGGTATAACAGATACAGGTCGCGCCGGGAAAAGGTCGACGTCCCGTTTTTGTACATGTTAAAGGCCGATGCCGTCGCCAGCAGAGGTGCATTGACCCGTCGACTGCTCAGGGCTTCCTGCAAACGCGGCCCATCGGTATCGGTGCTGCTCGACAGAAACACGTGACCGATGGCAGGTGCCGGTGTGGGGGTAGCTGCCGTAGCCGAACCGGGCCGGACTGCTACGCCGGGCGTTGACATGCCCGGTGTGGATGCCCCCGACATCGAATCACCGGGCCGGGGAACCGGTTTAAACAGCGATGCAGCCGTGGCCTGTGCCGTCGGGCCCATCCGGCGGAAGTCGGCAATCTGGTAGCGCTGTTGCAGCAGTTCATCGCGGTACGTAGCGGCCAGTAGTGAGTCCTTTCGCGTGTTGCCAAAGTAAATGGCCGCCCGGCGTAAGCTATTGACCGACTGCGCCTGACCGGCTACCTGCTCCGCCTGCCGCACAAGCGACGACTGCGCCAGAAACGACATCGGCTGGTCCTGAATCAGTTCACTACTCGTGGCGATCGGGTTCAGCAGAATCACCCCGTTCTGATTGGCCCAGGCCGACACAATCCGGTTTGGCTCGACATACAAGGGTCCGATAATCAGATCGGTCTGCGCGAACGCCGGGCTGTTGACCAGTTCGAGCGTCTTGTTGGGATCATTGTCCAGATCGTACGCCAGCAGGTTCACCGTTACCCCTTCCTCCTGTAGCTTTGTCTTCGCCAGTAGCATCCCATTGTACAGGTCGTATACATACTGGTTACTGCGCGACCGTTTGCCGTTGGTAAACTCCTCGATGCGAAACGGCATCATCACCGCCACATTGTACGAACTCTTTACCCGGTTGGGCCGCGTCGGAGCCGGTGTGGCTGGTCGGTTTGTGCGAGTGGGCTGGGTTTGTGCCGTTGCGCCGGACGCGCTGGTCGTCGGTGTCAGGCGCGGGGCAGCCGTTCCGGGAACACCGAACCGATTCGTCAATTCGTCCGACAGTTCCAGGTCAGCCCGATCGCTGGACGATCGTTGAATCAACTCGATCAGCGCCAGGCCGACGATGCGGTTGTCGGGGTAGGTCCGGTTAAGTTGTTTTAGCGCCCGCAGATCGGTGGCGCGGCCCAGTATGGTTTGCTCAGCACGGGCAGCATCAGCCCGCAGGGTCGGGTCGTTCAGGCCGTCCAGCGTTTTCAGCCCGTCGTCATACCGGCCTTCTTCCAGTTGTGACACCCCCAGCAGGTACGTCGCGTCAGGCTGTTTGGGCCAGTCGGGAAAGCGGTCGGCCAGTTGGCGCAGCATCAGCCGGGCCTGATCAAATTTTTTCTGCCGGTATGCAGCCAGGGCGTAGTAATAGTGCGCGTACGGAGCCACCGCCCCGCCCCGCTGAATGATCGTATTTAGCTCGGTTTTAGCCCGTTCATAGTCGCCGGTCTGCACCAGCCCGACGGCCGCCCTGTACCGGCGCTGCGCATCGGTCGATGGCTGGGCGTGGCCAGTCGTCAGCACCGACAACCCGATCAATCCGCTTACAACGATCCCTTTTCCAATCATGGGTTACGTGGGTTAACGCACGAGAGCAACGCACATGCGTTGCTCTCGGCCAGACAGTATGTACATACCAGACTACGAATGAGCCGGTATAGTTTATTTTTTGCTCTTGGCTTTCCGCTGCGCTTCGTCGGCCTGCTTGCGGGCATCCTCAGCCGCAGCCAGCTGCTTCTGTAGCATCGCCTGAAAACCACCCGGTTTCTTGCCTTCACCAGCCGCATTTTTGCGCCGGTTCTCGTCCAGCAACGCCTTGATTTTGTCTTCATCGACAAATCGGCGGATAATCTGCTGCTGCGCAATCGTTACGACGTTCGACACGAAATAATAGAACGTCAGACCAGCCGGATACGAGTTCAGCACGAACATGAACATCAGCGGAAACACGTAGCTCATTGCTTTCATGTTGACCGGACCGGGCTGCGTGGGCGTGTTCAGGTTGTTGTAGTACGCAAACGCGATCGACGACGCCGTCATCAGCACGGTGAACAAACTCAGGTGACTACCGATAAACGGAATGGCCGGGAAAGTGAAAAACGCGTCGTACGTCGACAAGTCTTTCGACCAGAGAAAGGGTTCCTGCCGCAGTTCGATCAGGTTTGGGAACAGCTGGAACAGCGAGAACAGAATCGGCATCGTCGCCAGCACCGGGATGCACCCACTCAGCGGACTGACGCCCACTTCCTGATAGATCTTCATCTGCTCCGACTGCTGCTTGGCCATGTCGTCGCCGACGCGCTCTTTCATGGCGTTGAGTTCGGGTTGCAGCACCCGCATCTTGGCCATGCTCACGTACGACTTGTAGGTCAGGGGCGTCAGCAGGAGTTTAACGAACACCACCAGCGCAATAATCAGCAACCCGTAGTTCGAGATAAACTTACCGAGGAAGTTGAATACCGGTACGAAGAAGTACTTGTTGATCGGTTTCAGCAGCGAATAACCAAGGTTGACGTTACGGTCAAACTCCGGTGCCACATCGCCCAGCAACTGAAATTCGTTGGGGCCGTAGAAGAACCGATACTGCCCTTTGCCCGCTTTCACGTCGGCCATCGGAAGGGCCACGTCGGCAGTGGCGGTTTTCACGACGTCGGTAAAGGTGGGATCGACCAGTGTTTTAAACTCCGCTTTCGGCAGGGCACCGTTCCGGGCGATAAAGCCCGACAGGAAGTATTTGTGCTTGATAGTGAACCACCGAACGGGCTCTTCAGCGACGACATCTTCGTTGCTTTCGCCTTCTTTCAGGCTTTCAAAATTCTCGTCGGCCGACAGGTAGTTGATCGTAGCGGCCCGGCGGTTGTTGCTCAGGTCGTTTTCGTACTGTCGCATTTTGTCTTCCCAGAAGAACCGGATATTGTCGTTGGTCACGACATTGTTCAGGCCGTTCAGCTTCAGATCATAGTCGAGTACGTAGCCTTCAGCGGGCATCATGTACACCTGCTCCACCGACTGCCCCGGTGCCACTTCGGCCCGGAACGTGATCTGCTTTGGTTGCCCACTGATCGGCCCGCTCTGCGCGTCAGTCGTGAAATACAGTTTGTGCAGGTTGATTTTACCCCGGTTGGTCGGCAGTTCAAGCGCACTCTGACTGCTTTGCGCATCGATCAGTACCAGCGGCTTCTGATCGTAGGTTTTGTACTTCTTGAGAACGACTTCCTTCACCTGCCCGCCCAGGGTACTGAACGTGATTTTCATGTCGTTATTCTCAACGACGATGTCACGGCTTTCGCCGGTAGCGGCTGCGGCAAATTCGCCAAATGTGGCCCGCGCAGCTGCGGAATCGAGGGGAAGACCGGCTTTTGCGACGGCGGCCGTAGCGGCTGATGCGGTGGTGGGACGGGTGGTCTTAGTGGTCTGGGCAGGCTCTTTGAGCGGAGCCGGTTTCGGCACCAATAGCTGATAGCCCACCAGCATCGCCATAATTAAGACGATGCCAATAATCTGATTACGATCCATTTCTTGAGTTTGTCGTTTGTGGTTTGTCGTTCGTAGTTATTCGTTGACCGGATCAGCCACAAACTACGAACGACAAACCACAAACCTAATTTTCACAAAATTACGCCAATCGGGCGGTTAACCAATCACTTCGGCGGTTTCTACAGGAGTGGTCTCCACGCCGGATGTAGCGTCGGTAGTGGCGGAGAGCGGTGCATTCTCCTTCTTGCGGCTGTAGGCCAGGGCCGCACCGACAAACTTCACGAACAGCGGGTGCGGATTCAGCACCGTGCTTTTCAGTTCGGGGTGAAACTGCACACCCACAAACCAGGGATGCCCCGTCAGCTCCACGATCTCGACCAGCCCTGTATCGGGGTTGATCCCGGTCGGGCGAAGACCCTCTTTCTCGAACTGAGCGAGGTACTCGTTATTGAACTCGTACCGGTGCCGGTGGCGCTCCTGAATAGTGGCTTTGCCGTAAATCTTGTGGGCCAGTGAGTCGCGCTTGAGCTTACAGGCGTAGCTACCCAGTCGCATCGTACCACCTTTGTTGGTCACGTCTTTCTGACCGGCCATCAAGCTGATCACCGGGTTGGGCGTTTCAGGCTCCATCTCGGTCGAGTGCGCGTCGGCGATACCCATCACGTTGCGGGCGTACTCGATCACGGCCATCTGCATCCCCAGACAAATACCCAGGAACGGAATGCCCTTTTCGCGCGCCAGCCGCACCGCGTTGATTTTACCATCGATACCCCGCTCGCCAAAGCCGGGCGCGACCAGCACCGCATCCAGACCCGACAGCACATCAGCGCAGTGGTTTTCGTCGACCAGCGTTTCCGACTGAATCCACTCCAGCTGCACCTTGCACTCGTTCTGCGCACCAGCGTGGATAAACGCTTCGGCGATTGACTTATACGCGTCTTTCAGCTCGACATATTTCCCGACCAAACCAATTTTGACCGTGTCGCCGGGATTTTTGAGCCGCCCCAGAAACGACTTCCACTCGTCGAGGTCGGCGTCTTTGTCGTTGTAGAGATCCATCATGTAGAGCGCCCGCTGATCGAGTCGCTCCTTCTGCATCAGCAGGGGCACGTCGTAGATTGTACTCGCGTCGGCGGCTTCGATCACCGAACTCACCTGCACGTTACAGAACAGGGCGATCTTCCGGCGAATCTCCTGCGGCAGGGGGTGCTCCGTCCGGCAGACGATGATATCGGGCTGCACGCCGTTTTCGAGCAGCATCCGGACCGAGTGCTGCGTCGGCTTGGTTTTCAGCTCGCCCGCCGATTGCAGGTACGGCACCAGTGTCAGGTGAATGACGAGCGTGTCTTTTTCGCCCAGCTCGAACTTCAGCTGCCGCACGGCTTCGACAAACGGCAGCGATTCGATGTCGCCCACGCAGCCACCGATTTCAGTGATGATGATGTCGTACTGCCCCGTGTCGCCCAGTAGGCGGATGTTCCGCTTGATTTCGTCGGTGATGTGCGGGACGACCTGCACCGTCTTGCCGAGGAAATCGCCCCGGCGTTCGCGGGTGATGACGTTGTTGTAGATACGCCCCGTCGTGATGTTGTTGGCCTGTGAGGTAGGCCGGTTGAGGAAGCGTTCGTAGTGACCCAGATCGAGGTCCGTTTCGGCCCCGTCGTCGGTTACATAACATTCGCCGTGCTCGTACGGGTTTAGCGTACCGGGGTCGATGTTGATGTATGGATCAAATTTCTGGATGGTCACTGACAGCCCCCGCGCCTGCAGCAGCTTGGCCAGTGATGAGGCAATGATGCCTTTACCGAGTGATGAAGTTACCCCGCCCGTAACAAAAATATATTTCGCGGATTTCGGTCCCGTAGCCGCCATGATTGAAACCTGTTTTGGTCGTTACGGGGAATAAAAGTACGCAGAAAAACGCAGGATTCGGCCCCGCCCGTCCGGAAAAGTTACCGATTACGAACTACCCGGCTGATTGTTTGCTGGTTAGGATCACCAATTTTTTGCGCTTTGTAGTCGGCCCCTGTACTGTTCTTTACATCCTGTCAACTGAACAACAACCGGCAACAAAAATTGATGCCGTCTCCAGAAATCACCCGGAATTCCTGCATAGTTTTTGCGTATCTTACGTTAGTATGTTGACCCGACACCAGAGCATTCTCCACCTTACCCCCCGGCCCCCTGAAGGGGCAGAGTCCCGCAAATGAACCGCTCCCCCTTCAGGGAGCCGGGGGTAAGGTGAATCGAAGCGCAAAACCGAAGGGTCCTGACCAACAAAATTGAATGAAACAACGGCTGATAGTGCTTGGCCTCCTGCTCGTGCTGACGGGTCGGGTCTGGGCGTCGAAGATTCTGATTCCGATGGACGACAGCCAGAAGAATCACCTGAAAGCGTACGGCATTGCCTATTGGGTGCTGAAAAAGTATGATACCGAAATCGACTGGCTGCTCAACTACCGGGGCGGTGCCTTTATGATGCCGCAGAATCAGGCATTCATCAATGAAATGGTCATCCGGGGCGTCAGCTACGAAGTTATTTCCGACGCGCAGTCGGGGCAGATTATGAGCGAGGTCAACGCCCCGGACGCTAACATGGACGCCGTAAAGCTGCAAAAGCCGCCCAAGGTGGCCGTCTATTCGCCCAAGACCAAGCAGCCCTGGGACG
Source organism: uncultured Spirosoma sp. (assembly GCA_964581865.1). Lineage (GTDB taxonomy): Bacteria > Bacteroidota > Bacteroidia > Cytophagales > Spirosomataceae > Spirosoma. Next base: position 127,126 of record CAZOQC010000010.1, on the reverse strand, counting down.
ATGCCGTGACGATGGTGATGACCTACGCCGAAATTCCGTACGACGTCGTGTTCGATGAGGAAGTACTCAACGGCAAACTGCCCGAGTATGACTGGCTGCACCTGCACCACGAAGATTTTACGGGGCAGTACGGCAAGTTTTTCCATTTCAAGGATCAGCCGTGGTACATCGCCCAGAAGCAGGAAGCCGAGACCATCGCCCGGAAATTCGGTTACGACAAGGTACCACAGCTGAAGCTGGCCGTTTCGCAGAAAATCCGTGATTTCGTGCTGGGTGGTGGGTATCTGTTCGCCATGTGCAACGCTACCGACACCTACGACATCGCCCTGGCATCGCACAACACCGACATTGTCGACTCGTTTTACGACGGCACCCCCGCCGATCCTAATGCCAACAACAAGCTGGATTTCGGGCAAACGTTCGCCTTCCGCAATTTTCAGGTCTACACCAACCCCTACCTGGTCGAGTTTTCCAACATCGACAATCAGCCGGAGGAACGGGGACTGAGTGAGCACAACGATTACTTTACGCTGTTTCAGTTCTCGGCCAAGTACGACCCCATCCCGACGATGCTGACACAGAATCACCTCAACGTCATTAAGGGCTTTATGGGGCAGACGACGGCGTTCAAGAAAAACTTTATCAAACCGGATGTCGTGATTCTGGCTGAAAACCGGGCAGCTGGTGAAGCACGGTATATTTACGCGCCCCACGGCCGTGGCTTCTTCACGTTCTACGGCGGTCACGACCCCGAAGACTACCGCCACGAAATCGGCGAAGAACCCACCGACCTCAACCTGCACCCCAACTCGGCGGGTTACCGGCTGATTCTGAACAATATCCTGTTCCCGGCTGCCAAGAAAAAGAAGCAAAAAACGTAGCCTACACAAAAGCGGCCCGGCCAGAAATGACCGGGCCGCTTTGTAGTGTACCCTATTTAGTCGTTTGGCAGTGGCTGGTTTTTCAGTTCCACCACCAGATCGCCCATTGTAAACCGGTCGAACACCGATGCCGCAGCCGGATTACCGAATTCCGGCTTAAAATTCGGGTTGGCCCGCAGAAACGACGTACCATCACCCCAGAGCAACCCAATCAGCACTTCGGCAACGATGCGCCCACCAACGGGGCCCAGATGGATGTGAACTGCATTTTTGGCATCGTCAGTGGCCCCTTTGGGAAGTTTTCCGGTTTCCTGTACCCATTGATCCTGCGCTTCCGCCAGAATATAAAACCACAATGGCGCGTGTCCGGCAAATTCCGGCGAAATAGTAACAATTGATTGGTTAGGCTTCTTTCCCGTTAATCCGTCAACATTGGCTTTGCCTACCAGTAACCGTTCGTCAGGAATAGGAATCAGGCCCATGCGCTGCGCCACAGACTGCCCTGATGGTAGTCTTACCTTATTGCCCCGAATCAGGTTGCGTAACGCCAGCATATTGATTTCCTTACGCGGTGGTTCGGCACCGGTTTCATCGATTGGGTCATTGGTGCCTTTTATCGAAAACTCAGGGAGCGCGGCCAACGGTGATACAAGCGAGGTATCAATCTTGTAGGCAGGCTGAATCCGCTTCGGCCCCTTATTGTCGGGCGAGAGCTTATGGCCGGGCGTCTCGAAAAACAATGCCCAGTCGATACCCCAGCTGGCCGGAAACTCCCGGAAGCCGTTCAGTCCATCGTCAGGTATTTTCGAGAAGACCATCTTGCGCCCGTCAAGCCCTTTGGCTTCGGTCTGGCTGGGTAGATTTTCCGCGCTCAACCGGTAAACGGGCCGGACCATGCTGTGGCCAAACCGGTAGGCCGCCACGCTGAACTCAAGCGGCATAAACGGGTCGTTTTTTCAGTCGTAGAAATGCAGGTTGGGCTTTGGATCGGGAGAAACCAGATTCGGCCCTTTTTTGGGCATGGCCCCGGTCAGTTGCGGCAGAATATCGCTGACCATCGGGCGTCCCACAATGTGCGGTAGAAAATCGAAGACGACCAGCCACTGATAATGCCACCGCACGAGTTTCTGAATCTGCTCAAACTTCTCCAGCTCTGGGTGCTTGTCGGCCAGCCGGTTGTGCAGGCGCATAAACAGGCCGTGCACCTGCGACACGATCACGTTTTCATCGTTGCGCTTGTCGCCAATCAGGGCGCGTTCGTGGAAGCGGGGCAGGTCTTTGGTCAGGTTGGTGCTGGGGACGCCACCGGTCAGAAACCGATCACCGAGTCGAAATTTCCGGCCCGCTTCATCGAACAGGTAAGGCTGGTCGGTAGGGCCGCGACCGTACAGGTTGTCGAGGTCGAGAGCGGGCGTGCGGAAGTTGACTAGCCCATCGGGGTCTTTTAGTTTCTCCTGTAGGCTGGTTGGGTCGAAGGTGATGTCGTGGTCGATAAACTGCCCGAAATAGGTGTAGCCTGCCGGAATACCGAAGTTTTCCTCGTCGTCGTTATCCGTTTCCGGTGTAACGGATGGCTTACCGGTTTTTTTGTCAATTTCAGGGTCGGCCGTCATTGCCTGCGCCAGCGCAGTGAGCGACTTTTCAGTGAAGATTGTCGGTTGAACCGTGCTGAACATACGGCCGAAACGGCCCTGATGCAGGGGGGAGTTTACGGTCGAATCGAGACCGCGCAGTGGAGTGCCATGCCCGGAGGACGGGCGTTGGGGAACGAGGACAGCCATTTTGGTAAGAAAGAGGTTGGTAAGATAATGATTTCCAGTGCGTCGGGCGTCGCCACAAACACACCATAAAATTCTGAAAATCAACTATCTACGAACAACCGTAAAAACACCCATTTTAGTAACCGTAAGTCCGTCATTAATTGACCGGTTCTAACTGCGCATTTTTACGTATTTCTGCACTATGAACAGCTTTACTGAATCACAGCGATTTCGACAGTGGTGGCTCTGGGCCATCATGCTGGGCGTTACGGCGTTGATTTTGGCTATCCCCATTGACGTTGCCGGTCGGTGGATTAGCTGGTTTCCTATCCTCCTGGTTAGCCTGCTACTGTTCGCCTGGCGACTGGATACGCGCTACGACGATACCGGCATTCACTATCGCGTCTGGCCGTTTATCCGTTGGCGCACCATCCGCTGGGCGGATGTTAGCTCAGCAACGGTTACGCAGTACGACTTTGTTGGGTATGGTATTCGCTGGAATTTTGGCGAATGGGTCTACAACGTAGCGGGTAACCAGGGGCTTCGCATCGAAACGACGACGGGCAAACGTATCCTGATCGGCACGCAGCGCCCCGACGAACTGCGTGCTTTCGTATCAATGCTGACCATGCCTGGCTCAGGCCATCAGGAGTAAAAACAAACTGTTTTCAGCTTACCGGCTCATATCGCCACACTGGTCGTGGCTAGCCGGTTTTTTATGCCCCGCCCTATACCTATTCTATCGTACCATTGGTTCGTAGCGGCCTCGCTGCTACTACCCTGTTCCGCCGTTGCCCAACCAAGTCCACCAGCTTTGCCCCGCGTAGAGCAGCCCACCTTTCGGCGCGATACGGTCGACATCAGGCGGCTGGGTGCTGTGGCCGACGGACAGACGATGAATACCACTATCATTACGCAGGCCATTGAGCAGTGCAGCCGCAACGGGGGTGGTACGGTGCTCATTCCGCGCGGACTCTGGCTGGCCGGGCCAATCGTACTAAAAAGCCATGTCAACCTGCACCTCGCCGAGGGAGCATTGCTTCAGTTTACCAGCGACCGATTGGCGTACCCGCTTGTTAAAACAACCTGGGAAGGGCGCGACGCCATCCGCTGTCAGGCTCCGCTGTCGGCTACCGATGCCGAGGACATTGCCATCACCGGCAAGGGCGTAATCGACGGGGCGGGCGACGCGTGGCGGATGGTCAAGAAGAGCAAGCTCACCGCCGATCAGTGGAAAAAGCGGGTCGCATCGGGCGGAGTCGTCAATGCGAAGGGCGACACGTGGTACCCGTCGGCGCAGTCGCTACGGGGCGCTACGGCAGCGGAATCCGGGAAAGCACCCACCAGCCTGAATCCGGCCGACTTTGCGGACACCAGAGATTTCCTGCGGCCCAATCTGCTGAGTCTGACGCGCTGCCGCCGGGTACTGCTCGACGGGATTACGTTCCAGAACTCACCCGCCTGGTGCCTGCATCCGCTGCTGTGCGAACAGGTTACACTGCGTAATCTGACCGTCAGGAATCCGTGGTACGCGCAGAACGGTGACGGGCTGGACCTGGAATCGTGCCGCAACAGCGTGGTCGACAATTGCACCTTCGACGTGGGCGACGACGGCATCTGCCTGAAGTCAGGCCGCGACGAAGAAGGGCGCAAGCGGGGGGTACCCACCGAAAACGTACTAGTCAGCAACTGCCGGGTTTACCACGCCCACGGCGGCTTCGTTATCGGCAGCGAAATGTCGGGCGGGGTGCGGAACGTGCTGGTGAAGAACTGCACGTTCATGGGCACCGACGTGGGGCTGCGCTTCAAGACGGCGCGGGGACGCGGGGGTATCGTGGAAAACATCTACGTCGACGGCGTCGACATGACCGACATTGCCGGGGAAGCCATTCTGTTCGATATGTACTACATGGCTAAAGACCCCGTGCCGCAACAGGGCGAATCGAACGAACTGCCCGAAATTGCCGCCCAGCCGCTCTCCGACGCAACGCCCCGCTTCCGGCAGTTCACCGTCCGGCACGTCACCTGCCGGAGTGCCGAAACGGCCATTCTGATCCGCGGGTTGCCCGAACTGGCCGTCAGCGACATACTGATTGAAGACGCCGTACTGCAAAGCCGGAAAGGACTGGTCTGTATCGAAGCCGACCGCGTTGCACTGAAACGGGTATCCCTGCTGTGCACCACTACGCCCGTTATGCAGTTTCAGAACAGCCGTCACGTCACCCTCGACACGATCCAGTATCCGGCCTCGACGGCGGTACTGACCAACGTGACCGGCAACCGCTCCGCCGACATCCGGTTGCTGCACACCGACACGTCGAAAGCACAGCAGGAAATCAGCCTGGGCAGCACCGTTGCCGCCGGCAGTTATTCGCACTGGTAAAGTGTAGCCCAGACGTGGACGTCTGGAGGGCGCAACAGCGACCTAAAAAGCTGCCGTCTGAGGTAGTTGCCCTACCGGGCACCCGGACCTGGAGGTCCAGGCTACTAAAAACCGTATACCGAAAACCGACACTATGCCCCGCCTGTATCTGCTTCTGTCTTTCTTACTGCTGGCCAGCCGATTAGTAGCGCAGTCGCCGGTGGTGCAGTTCCCCTACCCCACGTCGTTTACGGTGGCGCAGGACGGCAGCGGCAATTTCAAAACGATTCAGGAAGCCATCAACGCCGTGCGCGATTTGTCGCAGGTGCAGGTGCTGATTTATATCCGAAACGGCACGTATCGCGAAAAACTGGTGGTGCCATCCTGGAAAACGAATATCTCGCTCATCGGTGAAAGCGAAGACAAAACCATCATTACCGGCGACGATTACGCGGGTAAGCCCTTCCCCGGTGGGGTCGACGCCACAGGCCGGAGCAAGTTCATCACGTACACCACGCACACGGTCCTGATCGAAGGCAACGACATTATTCTCGAAAACCTGACCATCGAAAACACGGCCAACCGCAACCGACCGGGGCCGCGCGTGGAGCAGGCGGTGGCGCTGCACGTGGAGGGCGACCGCTGCATCGTGCGGCACTGTCGGCTGCTGGGCCATCAGGACACAGTCTATATGGCCACCTCAATCAGCCGCCAACTCTATCAGGACTGTTACGTCGAAGGGACGGTCGATTTTCTGTTCGGGGAAGCGACGGTCGTCTTTCAGCGGTGTACCATCAACAGCCTGGCGAACGCGTGGATTACGGCCGCATCGACCCGGCCCGGTCAGCCGTTCGGCTTCGTTTTCCTCGACTGCGTACTTACTGCCGACTCATCCGTCACCAGCGTATACCTCGGCCGACCGTGGCGACCCTACGCCCGTACGGTGTTCATTCGTACGCAGATGGGCCCGCACATCCGATCCGCTGGCTGGGAGAACTGGCCGAAAACCACCAATTACAAGACGACGTTCTACGCCGAATACCAGAGTCACGGGCCGGGGGCAAACCCGCCGGAGCGCGTCGGCTGGTCGACCCATCTAACCGAGTCGGAAGCAGCCCGGTACACACTCAAAACGATCTTCGGGGGTGATCGCGGCTGGAACCCGGCACCGGGCCTGACCTACCGGCGCGACACCTCGTTTAGCGTCAGCAGTGCGTATCAGAACACGAAAAAGAAGTATCCGCAGATCAGCATTGCCAACCCGAAACTGGCGAAAGGCGTCACAATAGCGGCCAACTGGCCCTACTGCACGCACAACGGAAAGACCTTATTTCTGGACGCTTTCTACCCGACCGTCAGCCCGAAAAAACGACACCCGGCGGTGCTGCTGATTCACGGGGGTGGCTGGCGCACCGGCGATCGGTCGATGAACGTGGCGATGGCGAAGCGGCTGGCGAATGCTGGTTACGTGGCCGTCACCGCCGATTACCGGCTCTCGACTGATTCGCTTTACCCGGCGGCTGTTCACGATTTGAAAGAGGCCATACGCTGGCTGCGCGCCCATGCCGACACGCTGGGTATCGACACCAGCCGCATTGCCGCGATGGGCTGTTCGGCGGGCGGTCAGCTGGCAGCTCTCCTCGGTACCACCGGCAACCTGAACACACTCGAAGGTACCGGCGGCACCATCGGTCATTCCAGCACCGTGCAGGCCATCGTCGACATCGACGGCTTACTTGCGTTTGACCACCCGGAGTCGGGTGAGGGCGACGACAGCCGAGCTATTTCGGCGGCAACACACTGGTTTGGCGGGCCAAAATCGGAAACGGTCGCGCTGTGGCGGGAAGCCTCCGCCCTGACCCACGCTGACCGGTCTGACAGTAGGCCTGCGCCAATTCTGATCCTGAACAGTTCCGTCGATCGGATGCACGCGGGTCGCGACGATCTGCTGGCGATCTACCGGAAGCGGGGTATTTACACCGAAGTACACACCTTCCCCGACACGCCCCACCCCTTCTGGCTCTTCAACCCCTGGTATGAACCCACCATGACCTACACGCTGGCGTTCCTGAAGCGGGTGCTGTAGCCCAGACCGGCCACCGCGTGGGTCCACGTCTGGTGGCCGACAGGCCAACGGCTACAGGCGAATGCTTTTTTTGTGATACCTGTATTTGCCGTTTCAACTCATCCACGAACGGCAAATTGGTATATTTGGATGCTTTTTTGGCCTGGCGGCCACCAGACCGGGAGGTCTGGGCTACATTACCTAAACCACGCGTCGACCATGGCGCTGCGGGATTGGTTTTTCAGTCGCTGCGCCATGTCGGCGGGGATGAAGGGAAAAAACGTGATCCCGGTTAGCTGCTCAATCTGACTGACGGGCACGACAAAACTGGTCAGCGGCTGGTCAGATGCCTCGTTGTTAAGCAGGAAACCAATCATGCGGATGTTAGGACTATCGCAGTAGAGCAACACCTTGTAAAACTTCTCCGGCACGCTGACTTCGTTGACTTTACCAATCGTTGGCAGGCCGGGTTTGAGCACCGGGCCCGTGATCACGTAAATCCCCCGATCGCGCAGACCCCACGCCCGTACCTGCCCTTCCAGTTCCTTCCAGATACCACGGTTGAACTGCGGAGCCTGTGGCGTCATGTTGCTCATGAAAAACGTTTCCTGCATCATCTTGCGGGAATATTTGAAGTCGCCCGCCGGAGCCAGGTGCCCCCGGTCGTAACCGGACTTCGTATAGTCAGACGGTAGCGCGGAGCCGGTCGGCACGGCAGGGTCGGGCGTAAACCGCGAGCCTTCTCGATCTGTGTCGCCGTTGATTTCTTCGGGCAGCAGCGGATACGCCACCCAGTCGGCCACTTTATACTGATCCCGGAAACGCAGTGTGTACCCGCTGTGCTCGATGATCTCATCACCGGTCTTATGAGCCGGTAGGATAAAGCCCGGCCGCTTCTCAAAATCAAACAGCGTTTTGCCGCCCGAACCGGGTGTCGGCACCGACGAGTTGCTCCCGTTGTCGCTGGCTTCGCTTTCGTCGTCCGTCCGACGGTCGCTGGCTACATCGCCGTCGTTGGTCGGTTCAGGGGCTTTATACGGGTTGTTGCCTATCCGTTCGTGCCGCGCGGGGCCCAAACCCACCAAAGAACGTACGTCGTTCCAGAACGCAACGACCGGCTGGCTACGACCGCCATAGTGCAGAAACAGGCCAATGAGAAAGAAGATAAACAGCAGCACCAGGGTGTTGCCCCGCAACCGGAAACCCCGGCGATGGTAATTTTTCATACGGTATACAGTTTACGGTAGTCAGTATTCGGTTTACGGTTTTCGCTATACGGTTTACGGCAGCTACCGTGGCGCGGTCCGTCACACGATGGTCCGAAGTGAACGCAAGTTATTACGAATTGGTGGTATACAGGTAGCTGTCAGTTTTCGTACAGCATAAACCCAGCTCTGATTACCGACTACCGAACTCCCCGACCCCACCCGCTGTTCTGGCTCCGTATGTCAGCATTACGTTTATACGTCATCGGCGGGGGGGCAGCCGGTTTTTTTGGGGCTATCACGGCCGCGCAAACGTACCCCGACGCTACCGTCACGATTCTGGAGAAAAACCGCACGGTGCTCAACAAAGTCCGCATTTCGGGCGGGGGGCGCTGCAACGTTACCCACGCCTGTTTCGACAACCGGCAACTCATCAAACACTACCCACGGGGCGAAAAACCGCTCAAATCGTTGCTCACGCAATTCAGCGCAGCCGACACCGTCGACTGGTTCGAGCAGCAGGGCGTACGATTGAAGACCGAAGCCGATGGGCGGATGTTTCCGGCAACCAATACGTCGGAAACCATCATCGACTGCTTTCTCGACGCGACCGACCGACTGGGCATCCAGATCCGTACCAGCTGCGGGGTCGACACGCTGACGCCCGCGCCCGGCGGAGGCTGGCAGATCAACCTGCTCACCGGCGAAACGCTGATTGCCGACCGGGTACTGGTCGCGACGGGCGGTTACCCGCAGCGCGGCAGTTACGACTGGATTCCCGAACAGGCCGACGAACTGATCCGACCCGTACCGTCGCTGTTTACACTCAATGCACCGGCAAGCCCGCTCCTTTCGCTGGCGGGGGTATCCGTGCCGATGGCGGCCGTGTCGGTGATGGGCACGAAGCAGGAACAGCGCGGCCCGTTGCTCCTGACGCACTGGGGGTTCAGCGGTCCGGCGGTGCTTCGGCTATCGGCCTGGGCGGCCCGCGATCTCGCCGACCTCGACTATCACTTTACGCTGCGGGTCAACTGGGTTCCGGAACAGAACGAAGCGCAACTCCGCACGACGATGCAGACCTTCCGGCAGCAGAACGGCAAAAAACAGGTGTTTTCGCAGAGCCCCGTGGGACTACCATCGCGGCTGTGGCAGGCGCTGGCGGCAGACGCCGGTATCGCCGATGAGCAGCGCTGGGCCGACCTACCCGCCAAACCCCTCAACCGCCTGATCGAATCACTGACCAACAGCCGGTTCGCCATCACCGGCAAGAGCACCTTCAAGGATGAATTCGTTACCTGTGGCGGCATTGACCCGGATACGCTTGATGGGCAAACGCTCGAAAGCCGGGCGCAGCCGGGCCTGTTTTTCGCGGGGGAAGTCCTCAACATCGATGGCATCACCGGCGGCTTCAATTTCCAGAACGCCTGGACAACGGGTTACGTAGCCGGAAAGAATCTGGGTGTGTAGTTAGTGGTTCGTAGTTTGACCGGCGGAACCAGGTCATGATAGTGACCGCTCAACTTATTGATCCATTCACCGGTTGACTCACAGCCAACAACCTACAACTTTGCGTCCGCTCCGCACACGGACACATAACTACGAACGACAAAGCACGAACCAAGAACGACAAACCACAAACTTCAAACCGTAATGCTTGACCAGATTCAGGAAGCCGCCCGTTACATTCAATCGCAAACCACCGTACAACCCCGCGTCGGTATCATTTTGGGGACGGGGCTGGGGGCGCTGGCTACGGAGATCAGTATCGAAACTGAACTGTCGTACGAACAGATTCCGCATTTCCCGCTGTCGACCGTCGAGTTCCATACCGGCCGGTTACTGCTGGGCACGCTGGCCGGACAGCCCGTTGTGGTGATGCAGGGTCGCTTTCATTTTTACGAAGGGTACAGCATGCAGCAGGTCACGTTTCCGGTGCGGGTACTGCGCGAACTGGGCATTTCGACGCTGCTGGTGTCGAACGCGTCCGGGGGTATGAATCCCGATTTTGCCGTCAGCGATCTGATGGTTATCGACGATCACATCAGTCTGCTGATGCCACAGGGCCCACTGACGGGCCAACACGACCCCCACTTCGGCGACCGCTTTCCCGACATGAGCGCCCCCTACGACGCCGACCTGCTCGAACTCGGTTTTGCCCTCGGCAACGAGCTGGGCATCGCGCTCAGACGAGGCACGTACGTCTTCGCGCCGGGGCCCCAACTCGAAACGAAAGCCGAATATCGGATGCTGCGGCAGTGGGGAGCCGATGCCGTGGGGATGTCGACGGTGCCGGAAGTAATCGTGGCGCATCAGATGGGGCTGCGTGTGTTTGGCGTGTCGGTCATCACCGATCTGGGTATTCCCGAAACGCTCGAACGGGCCGACATTGCGAAAATCATTGCCGCTGCGGCTGCTGCCGAACCGAAGCTGACCCGGCTGATGAAAGCCATGATCGAACGGCTAAAGGACTAATCAGCAGTCAGTACAGTCAATGGGTCCACATTTTTTTCGGTTTTTGTATGCGCTGAATTATCGTTTATCTTTGAAGAGTACCAGAAGCAAAGCTCACCACACATGAATCACAGGACTGCCCGCCCGGGGCTGTTCGGTAGTTGCTACCGGGCTGCCAATCTACTTCGGTCGAAAGCAGTCAGCAGTCTGCTCATTATACCCTGGCTGCTGGTGGGTTGCCAGGCCCCCAAAGACAAGCCTGTTCGTATCGGCTTTTCGCAACGGACCATGGCCGACAGCTGGCGACGGACGATGCTGACCGGGATGAAGCTGGAACTGTCGTTTCACCCCGGGATTGACTTTATCGTCAAAGACGCCAACGGGCAAAGCAGTCAGCAGGTTACCCAGATTCAGCAATTGATCGATGAGCAGGTCGATTTACTGATTGTTTCGCCCAACGAAGCCCGGCCCATCACGTCCGTTGTCGAAAAGGCCTATCAACAGGGTATACCAGTCGTCGTGCTGGACCGGCGGACGGCTTCCGACGCTTATACGGCCTACGTGGGTGCCGACAACGTGGCAGTGGGCCGTACGGCTGGTATGTATGCCTGTTCCGTGCTGAACGGAACAGGCAACATCGTCGAAATCGGAGAGTCGCCCGGTTCATCGGCCGACATCGACCGGCACAGGGGCTTTGTCAACGCGATCGCCAAACGACCGGGTATCAGGCTGGTGCGCAAGCTGGCGGGCGACTGGGACAAACAATCCTTCTCGGATGAACTGACGCAATTGCTCACAACCCGCCCGGCCATTCAACTCATTTTCGCGCAGAACGACCGTAACGCCCGCAAAGCCTACGCGGTTTGTCAGCGGCTGGGCCTGGCCCAATCGATTAAAATTATTGGCGTCGACGGCTTGCCGGGGCCCAACGAAGGGATCGACCTCGTGGGCCGGGGTATCCTGACAGCCACGGTCTTGTACCCGACTGGCGGTAAAGAAGCCATCCGTACGGCCCTTGCCATTTTGAACAAACAGCCGTTCAAGCGCGAAAACCGCCTGCCGACGACACTGATTGATTCATCGAACGTGCAGATTACCCGGCTTCAGGACGACCGGCTGATGGAGCAACAGGCCGACATTCAGAAACAAAGTCGATACATCTCCGACCTGACACAAACCTACGCGTCGCAGAAAACGGCCCTCTACAGCACGCTGCTCAGCCTGATCGTCGTGATTTGTCTGGCGACCTGGGCGTTTTCGCTGGTGCGTGCCAAACAGACAGCCTACCGGATTTTAGAAAAAAGGAACGCTGAAATTCTGGACCAGAACAGGCAGATTGAACTTGTCTCGCAGCAGGCCCGCGCGGCTACCGACGATAAACTGCGTTTTTACTCGTACATCTCCCACGAATTCAACACCCCGCTCGGCCTGATTCTGACGCCCACCGAAGATTTGCTGACCAGAAAAAATGTCAGTCCGCAGGACCTCCGGCGCAATCTGTCGCTGGTACAGAAGAATGCGTATCGGCTGCTGCGGCTGGTCGATCAGCTGCTCGATCTACGGAAAGCCGATGCCAGCAAGCTCAGACTAAAAGCCGCCGAGCAGGATTTGATTGCCTTTACCCGTGACATCGTTCAGGATTTTAGCCGCAAAGCCGAGCGTCAGCGCATCGACCTGCGTCTGCTCACCAGCCTGCCCGCCCTACCCGTCTGGTTCGACACGGAAAAACTGGATAAGGTGCTGTTCAACCTGCTCTCGAATGCGTTCAAATACACGCCGAGAGGTGGCTTCATCCACGTGCAGCTGAGCACCGACAAACAGCAGGCCTTTCTGACCGTTACCGACAACGGCGATGGTATGACTCCCGATGAACAGGCGCATGCGTTTGACCTGTTTTACAGTGGTCCGCGCCCGTTCGATCTGGCCAAAGGCGTGGGACTGTCGCTCTCGCTGGAATTTATCCGGCTGCACCGGGGCGACCTCCGGGTCACGTCGGCGAAAGGCCGGGGCACCTCGTTTGTCATTCAGCTACCCCTTGGCAATACCCACCTCGACGCGGGCGAAAAACTACCCGATCCGCAGGCAGACCACGCGATCCCGAATCAGCTATTGATCGAACCCGCCGACGAACTCACCCTGGCTCCCGCGCCTGATCGACCCCGGCCGGCGGCAACGCTGCTGATTATCGAAGACAACGACGACCTGCGTACGTATCTGGTTAGTCGACTGAGCGATGAGTTCGACGTGATTGCCGAAGCAACGGCCGAGCAGGGTTGGGAACGTACGCTGGAAACGATTCCCGACCTGATCGTCAGCGACATCATGTTACCCGGCCTGAATGGCCTTGGTCTTGACGGTATGCAGTTTACACAGCGGGTTAAATCCGATCTGCGTACGTCGCATATTCCGGTCGTGTTGCTGACGGCCAAACGGCAGATCGAACAGCAGATCGAAGGCACACGCGCCGGAGCCGACGTGTACATTACCAAGCCTTTCAACACGGTCTACCTTATTGAAACACTACACACGACGCTGGCGAACCGGGAAAAATGGCAGCGTCGGTACGCGTCTGATTTTCTGGCGCAGTCGCCCACGACAGCCGGTAACCGGCAGGATAAAAAATTCCTGAACGAACTGACGGCCCTGATCGAACAGAACCTGACCGAACCCACCTTCGGCGTTGAAAAACTTAGTCGCGATATGGGCCTGTCGCGGGTGCAGCTGTACCGGAAAGTGCAGGCGCTGCTTGACATGAATGTAATCGACTACGTGACCGAAATACGGCTCAAGAAAGCAAAACGACTGCTCACCGAAAGTACCAAAACGATGGGCGAAATAGCGCAGGAAACCGGCTTCAACTCCCCTGCTTACTTCACTACTTTTTTCAAACAGCACACGCACAAGACGCCGTCTGAGTTTAGACGCTCTGCCATAAACGTATAGGTAAGGCCAGTGGTAGCTAATTCGGCCATTGGTTCGGGACAAATAAACAGTGACCGCAACAAAACCGAAAGCGGCCGTATCAATAGTATAAATCCAGATTACATTACCTCAAATAAAATGCTGACAATCAAGCATTTATTTAGTTGAATCGCACGAAATTTTTTGAACATTTTTTACAAATCACCTGCGAGTCGTTTTATGTAGTTTTACTGAGTAATCGCACTATTAATCCGATTTACTAGAAACCTATGATGAGTTAGCCGCCCTGTTTTTCTTTTGGTAGTGAGACAGCTTCATGCCGAAAGAAAAACGGCGTGCCAACCAAGTTTACCACAGCCTGATCTGCCTCGCGTAGTCAGGCTTTTTTTAGTTTCTATGTCCCCACTCATCACCTGTTTCGGAGAGATCCTCTGGGACATTCTACCCACCAGCCGGCAGGCGGGCGGTGCTCCCATGAACGTAGCCGCTGACCTGCGTAATTTTGGCGTCAATGCGCAAATCATCAGCCGGGTCGGCGACGATGAACTGGGTGTCGATATGATCCAGTTTCTGTCTGAGAAAGGCATACCGACTGATCTGGTACAGATCGGCAGGACGCATCTGACGGGCGTCGCCAAGGCGAATATTTCGGACGCTCACGAGGTTACCTACAAGATCGTGCAGCCCGTGGCCTGGGACTATATTCAGCCCGACGCTGCCTTGACGGAGGCTGTTCGACAAAGTGATCTGTTTGTTTTCGGCAGTCTGGCCGCGCGTAGTCCGCTAACCCGCGACACGCTGATGAATCTGCTGGGCGTGGCCCGGCGTAAGGTTTTCGATGTGAACCTGCGCGCCCCCCACTACGAACGAACTCTGATCGAGGCATTGCTCCAGCAGACTGACATCGCCAAGCTGAACGAGCACGAGCTGATCGAACTGTCGGAATGGTATGGGTACGAACCGAACCTGCACCGGGCGATGGAACAACTGCGCGACCGGTATCAGCTCGACACGCTCTGCGTGACTTTGGGCGAAGCCGGGGCGGTTATGCTCGACAAGACGGGTTTCACAACCCAGTCTGGCTTCGACATCGACGTCGAGGATACCATCGGTAGTGGCGATGCGTTTCTGGCGGCTTTTCTGTTCAAGACCCTGCAACAGGAGCCGCCACAGCAGATACTAGCCTTTGCCTGCGCAACGGGGGCTTACGTGGCCACGCAGCGGGGAGCTACCCCGGCGTTTACCGAGGAAACAATCACATCGGTCATTCTGAATAGCACCGAGGACTAAGCTACGACCGCACAAAGCCGTACGGGTGACCGGAGCAACGTCCATGAGGTTGCTCCGGTCACCCGTATGACTCTATTAATTTGACTAGTTAACCCGCAACCGTTGCCCCGGCCGAACGCGCGAACGGGCTGAAATCCCGTTTTTGCGGCTCAACGACGATACCGACAGCCCGTATCGACTGGCAATAGAACTTAGTGTTTCGCCCGAGCGCACCCGGTGAATGGCCGTCCGCTTGATCCGGACCCGGCTACCGCCCGACTCTGACGACCGGCCACCGCGCAAATAATCCCAGACCGAACTCGTCAGCAGAAAGTGGTCAGAGTTGAGCGTATTGGCCGGGAACGAGAAAATCGTCAGCGGACTAAAGGGATTTCCTTCGTAGCGGGTTTCGAAGTGCAGGTGCGACCCGTAGCTACGGCCCGTATTGCCGCCCAGACCCAGTTGGTCACCGGCTTTTACCAGTTGCCCCTGCTCGACTGTTTGCTTCGACATATGGCCGTAGAGCGTTTCCAGTCCGTTATAATGGCGCACCAGCACATACCGGCCGTATCCATCGCCGTTCCAGCCCACCACCCGTACCACACCGTCGAAGGCTGAGTAAATCGGGTCGCCGGTTTCCAGGTCGAGGTCAGACCCCGTGTGCCAGCGCCCCCAGCGGTACCCGAAATTCGACGTCAGCTTGCCTTCGTTAAGCGGGGCCGACCAATAGCGGTTCACGGCCGGGTCGTAGAGCTTGATGTCGATGGCTTCGTTAAAATCCAGCGGGTCGATGTTGTACGGATCAATGGTACGCGAGTCCCAGACAGCGTAATAGTCGGCAATCTTCACCCATTCGTTACCGATCAGGGCCGAATCGATAATCTCGACTACGCTGGTCTGTCCCTGATCGATCTGACTGGTATCTTCGCTGACAACCGGGTTCAACTCTTTCTTTGGTTCAAATTGATTGTTGAATCGCAGTTGGGTCGTTTCCTGATCGTAGATATCGTCAGATTTCGCCGGCTGATCGACAACGGGCTGATTCTGATTGGTTTTTGTCTTCGGCGTGATGGTCAGGTTCTTCCTGAAACGGCCACGCTCCTGCGCCTGTGCCGTAATGACCATACTCAGGCAGGTCGTAACAAGAAGCCATCGGAAAGCCAGTGTTCTCATGCGTTATCGCAATAATGCATAAGGCCTTCGGACAGTTTCATCCGAAGGCCCCTGCCCTGTAGTGTCGGTTTACACGAGCGCCTGCTCGTTCATTTCCAGCGTGACCAGATACCGTTCGGCATCCAGCGCGGCCATGCAACCTGTTCCGGCCGCCGTGATGGCCTGCCGGTACACGTTATCCTGCGCGTCGCCACAGGCAAAAACGCCGTTGACGCGGGTACGGGTGCTGCCTTTTTCGGTCTGAATGTAGCCGTGCTCATCCAGTTCGAGGTAGTCCTGAAAAATATCGGTATTCGGCTTGTGACCGATAGCCACGAAAAAGCCCGTTACGTCGAGTACGCTGGTTTCGCCCGTCACGATGTTCTTCACGCGTGCGCCCGTTACGTCCTCATCGCCCAGCACCTCTTCGGTTTCCGTATTGTACAGAATCTC
This sequence comes from uncultured Spirosoma sp., assembly GCA_964581865.1. Lineage (GTDB taxonomy): Bacteria > Bacteroidota > Bacteroidia > Cytophagales > Spirosomataceae > Spirosoma. Next base: position 110,606 of record CAZOQC010000010.1, on the reverse strand, counting down.
GATGTTGGGCGCCGTCCGAACGCGCTGCTGCATGAACCGGGACGCCCGCATTTCGTCGCGCCGAACCAGCATATACACCTTACGGCACATATTGGCGAGATAACTCGCTTCTTCAGCTGCGGTATCACCCGCGCCGACGATAGCGACATCCTGCCCCCGGAAAAAGAATCCGTCGCACACGGCGCAGGCCGACACACCCCGCCCATTGAGCCGCATCTCGGAAGGCAAGCCCAGCCACTTGGCCGAGGCACCTGTCGAAATAATGACAGCATCGGCAGTCAGCTCGTGCTGATCGTCGACGATAACGCGGTGAGGATGGCTGGAGAAGTCTACTTTCGTAACCATTCCGTACCGAACGTCGGCACCGAACCGGCGGGCCTGGGCTTCGAGGTCCATCATCAGCTGCGGCCCCTGAACGCCTTCGGGATAACCCGGAAAATTATCGACTTCGGTCGTGATCGTCAGCTGGCCACCGGGCTGGGGCCCCTGATACATAACCGGCTTCATATTAGCGCGTGCCGCGTAAATGGCAGCGGTGTAGCCCGCCGGGCCGGAGCCGATAATCAGGCACTTTACATGTTCAGCATTCATCAGTTACAGGCAAATAATGTTGTCGAATTACTCAATCGTACCGTTTACTAAGAACGGGGTATACAGACAACATACGCAAATTTGAAAAAATTTCCGGCCGAAAGCAAAGTTGCCAGGCCTGCCCTTACAGCACCCGCCACTCGATCCGGCGGTTGAATTGCCGGTTGTCGTCGGTCGTGTTGGGCACCAGCGGGCGGGTCTTGCCATAGCCAACGGCTTTGATCCGCTCCGGGCTGATGCCAGCCTGTGTCAGGTAGGTCACTACGGCCTGCGCCCGCTTTTTCGATAGCGTCAGGTTGGCGGCTGCATCGCCCCGGTCGTCGGTATGCCCCGATATTTCGACGGCTACAGTCGGGGTGCTTTTCAGAAACTGAGCCAGCCGGTCGAGTTCCGTGCGTGATTTATCGGCGAGGTCGTAGCGGCCGGTTTCAAAAAACAGGTTATTGAGCGTTTCTTTCGCCGTTGCACCCGCCACGGCAGGCTCCAGTGGCACCGACAGCGACAGTCCACCCGACGAATCGCCTTTGCTTTTCTGCGTGAAGTCAAACGACAGACTTTTGAACAGGTAGCCCGGCACACTCACGTAGAGCGCGTATTCCCCGCCACTTGGCAGAACGGCCGTGTATTGCCCGGTCTGCGCATCGGCCCGGACACGCGAGATAAGCTGGTTGGTTTTCAGATCGATCAGCTCGACCGTTGCCGCCAGGGGTTTGTTGGTCCGGGCGTCGGCGACAACGCCTTTGACAACACTGACCGGCCTGACGCGGTCGCGCAGGGTTTCGGGCAGATCGAACGCGTACAGCCGTGATTTCTGCGACACGCCTTCCTTCTGTTCTTCGTAGGAATAGTACGCCCGTCGCCCGTTGGCGGCCACAAACAGAGACGCCTGATCTTCCGAGGTGTTGATCGGGTAACCTAGGTTCGTAGGGGCCGACCAGCGGACCGAATCGACGACGGCCAGGCTATCAGATACGAACAGGTCGTAGCCCCCCAGGCCCGTGTGCCCTTCCGATGCAAAGAACAAACTCTGCCCGTTGGCGTGAATAAACGGCGACGCTTCATTGGCTGCCGTGTTGACCGGCCCGCCGATGTTGATCGGTTCGCGCCAGCTTCCGTCGATGTTCAGGTCCGACCGCCAAATGTCGCGACGCCCCTTGCCGCCGGGCCGGTCAGAGATGAAATACAACCGCCGACCGTCGGCCGACAGCGACGGTTGCGACTCGTAGAAACGCGTGTTGACCGCCGAACCGAGATTTTCGGGCGTCGACCAGTCGGAACCCGTTTTGCGGCTCAGGTACAGGTCGCAGCTGCCGAAGCCTTTGCGCCCCTGACAGGCCGTAAACACCAGCGTACGCCCATCGGCCGACAGCGTGGCGGTCCCTTCATTGTCGGGCGTGTTGATGTTGGGCGACAGCGACACCGGGGGCGACCAGCTTTCACCGTTGAAGGTAGCGACCATCAGATCTTCGTCGCCTTCGGGTTTGAGGGCCGTAAACACCAGCGTCTGCTCATCGGCGGTCAGTACCGGAAAATACTGCGAGGGCGTGGTGTTGAGCACCGGCGACACCGGCTTCGGCTCAACCGGCTGCGGGTGCTGCGTGGCTTCCGCCCCAAAGCGGGCGTTGGCGATCAGCCGCCCGACGCGGCTATACTGCGCTGACCCTGGGGCGAACAGCGACTGGTATTTTTCCAGGTACGGCAGGGCTTCGGTATACCGCCCCAGCCGCATCAGAATCGTACTCAGCGATTGGTAAGCCCCCCCTGACGCCGGGCTGTCGGGCTGTAGTTTGACCGCGTCGCGGTAGGCCGTAATGGCCGGGTCGAAGCGTTTGGTAAACTCGTAAAGCTGGCCCAGTTTCAAATAAGCCTCGCCATACGACGGATCGACCTTGACGGCCTGCTCCATAAACGGAATGGCCTCCCCCGCTTTCCGCTCGCCAAACAGCCGGATTGACTGCACGTACAGTTCTTTGGCTTTCGGCGACTGGGCGAGCGAGATGAAAGAGAAAAGAAGAAAGAAACAAGACAGCGAAAAAACAGCCAGCCAGCGTTTCTTCGGGCCGTCTTGTTTCTTTCTTCTTTCTTCTTTTCTCTTTCTTCCCGCTAGGGAATATTCATGTATTTGTGTGTCTGCAACGAAATCTGCCATTGCGGATGGTCTTTTACGTATTCAACGATACGGGGCAGCATTTCATTGGAACGACTCCACTCGGTTTGCAAAAAGAGTTTGCAATCAGGTCGCAGATGGGGTACAAACGATTCGGCAAAGGCAAAATCCGACGCGTTATAGATGATGACTTTCAGCTCGTCGGCCCGTTCGTAGATAGCCGGGTTAGGCTTTTTGAATTTCTTGGGCGAGAAGCAGATCCAGTCCCACGAGCCCGTCACGGCTGCGCAGACGCCGGAGGTTTCGATGTTGGTTTTGAAACCCGCCGTTTGCAGCGCGTTGGTCAGCATGGTCAGATCGTGCATGAGCGGCTCGCCACCCGTGATGACGGCCAGCCGACCGGGGTAAGCCATAGCACCGGCCACGATCTGGTCGATACTCTGCTGCGGGTGCAGGCTGGCATCCCACGATTCTTTGACGTCGCACCAGTGGCAACCCACGTCGCAGCCGCCGAGCCGGATAAAGTAAGCGGCCCGACCCGTGTGGGCACCCTCACCCTGCACGGTATAAAACGCTTCCATCACCGGTAACGTCGTTGTTTCTATCGTTTGTTGTTGCTGTTCAGTAAGCATACACAAAGATACTCACTTCAGCCCAAACAGGAAGCGGGTCAGGCGGAAGGGTCTGATCAGCAACAGATACATCGCGACACACACCAGCCCCGACGACAGGCTGACGACCAGAAAGCCGTCGTACACACCCAGGCCGGTACGGGTCAGGACGTAGTAGCCAATGACGATAATGACGGTCTGGTGCAGGATATAGAACGGATACACCGCTTCGTTGAGTTTGGGCAGGATGGGCTTGCTGGTGTTCAGATAGCGATAGCCGTAACCGATGGTTGCCAGCACCGAAAACCAGGTCAGGCAGTTGACCGTGATCGTATAAATCGGCTCCAGTATGTCTTCACTAATCGGGCCATCGTCCCAGATGACGACAAGGCCGTAAAACAGGGCGGTACAGCCCAGCGTCGCGTACAGGAAGAGTCGACGCTGCCGGGCGATTGTTTCGGCGAAGGCGGGGTGGCTGGTCAGCAGGTAGCCCGCCCAGAACAGCAGCAGGTTCTTGACGAAGTAAGCCCAGTCGTTGTAGAGGCCGTGGGTTTCTTCCGGAAAAAACGGTTTGAGTACCAACTGACTGATGACCAGCACAACCGCCAGCCACAACGCCCCACCCCGCCGGTCGACCAGTCGCGTGACGCGATCCGTGAACCGCTGCCCCGGCGACGATTTCAGCCAGCGATACAGGGGAATGCTGATAAGGGCGTAGTTGAACAGGTACAGGATAAACCAGAGGTGGTGCCAGCTAAACGCCCCACTTTTGATGCCGTCGCGATACGGCCTAAACTCCAGCACTTTGGGATAGAAGTCGACGTAGCTGCCGGTGAACCAGCCTTTGAAAATCCATTCGTAGTAAATCTGGGGCGGCACAATAACGAACATACCGAACAGCAGCGGTACGAACAGCCGCCGGACCCGTTCGCCCGCGTAACTGCCATACGTGCGTCGTTTGAGGGCGAAAAACGTACCGGCCCCGGAAATGAAAAACAGCAGCGGCATTCGCCACTGGTGCAGCCACCGCATCACTTCTTTCATCGGGGCACTCTGCGCAGTGCTCTTGATGTGCCAGTCCCAGTCCAACACGTATAGCATGCCAGTATGGTAAAACAGCAGCGTGATGATGGCGATGATCCGCAGCCAGTCGAGGTCGTAGCGCCGGACGGCGTTGGGCAGGTGGGCGGCAGCCTCCTCGTCGGAAGGAGCGTCGGAAATGGGGTATTGGGCCATAGTGAGCGAAATTGGTTCGATGGCCCAAAAGTCCTGCTCAGTACGCCAGAAAGCCCTATTTTCCGGTCGTCGTGAAGTTCGCGCCTATCGGGACGCAGTCAATTGGCGGAATTGGGCGGGGGTTTGACCCGTCAGCCGCTTGAACGCCGTGTGAAACGCCGAGGTCGAGTTATACCCTACCCGTTCGGCAATTTCGTCGATTTTCAGGTTCGCCGTCCCCGGATCGGTTAGCAGGGCTTTGGCTTCGCGGATACGGTAGTCGGCCAGCAGATCGAAGAAGCTTTGTTGCAGCCGGTCGTTGAGCAGCTGCGACAGGTGGTGCGGACTGGTACCGAGTTGCTCCGCCAGCCTGGGCAGCGACAGATCGCTTCGCAGGTACACCTTTTCGTCGTCCATGAGCCGGGTCAGCTTCTGCAACACAGCCACTTCAACTTCTTCCGACAGAGCCGACTTTTCGTACTTCTTTTTCGGCTCCGGTAAGCGATCGACGGCCTGGGGCAACGGCTGAAAAAAAGCCGACCCACGCAGCAGCAGAAACGTGTTGGTATAGATCGCCAGCGTCACGTAACTGGCCAGCAGGTGATCGCCCAGATCGTGGTAAAAAACAAGGTTAACAACGGCAATCAGAATGGGTACCAGCACAAACAGCCCGCTCATTACCCACAGCGGGCGCAATACCGGCGAACCTACCAACTCCGGCCGCTGGCGCACTGACCGGCGCAATACCAGCAATGACAGCAGGGCATAGACCACGCAGCTCAAGGCCGTTATCTCACTGACGTACGGCCGCAAACCGGTGAAGTCTTCCGTCCATCGCTCTTCAGCCGCTATTCTGGGCATTTCAGGGTGCCAGGCGTCCGTGTAGGAATTGTACCGAAATTCAAGTGGCTGATCGATCCATGTCACGGCGTTGAGCAACCAGATCGCAAACGGTACCAGGTGCCATCCCCAACCGCGCGGCAACCGCTGACGCAGGCGACTGACGACGAAAAAGTAAAATAGTGGCCCGATCGTAAAATTGAACGGCTCGGCCAGATCGACTGTCCAGAGCAGCCGAAACGTGTAATTGGTATAGTTGAGAAAAATCTCGGCGCTGACCGCCGACAGCACCAGCATGAACCAGCCCAGGCAGCGGTTGGCGACGTCTTTTCTCCGGGTACCCGTCAGTAGAAACAGGCCCAGAAAAATACCCTGTGCGATACCGAGCAGCATCGCCAGGGCAAAGACATCAAGCCGGATCGGGAGAGGTTGCATTGTGTTGGCAGGATAAGGCAGGCAAGATACAGGTTTGCCAGCAAGTTGTAGCCCAGACCTCCTGGTCTGGAGGCCGCCAGGCCGATGAGGCTCCGCCATTAACAGTTGGCCTGACGGCCACCAGACCGGGAGGTCTGGGTTACAGAAAAAGGACCCGCCCGGCACGTATCGCCAGACGGGTCACTTCACGGCAAACCAGACTCTTTGTAAGTTTAAGGTTTGTAGTTCAAGGTTTAGGGTTCCTGTGCGGTAGCCAACTTTAAACCTTGAACCACAAACCGTAAACCCATTACCGTATTTCCATCTCGAATGGCATACGCATCTGCACGCCTTCGAGGGTTTTCAGCTTTTTCAGGTACTTCACGTACGGGGCCAGTTCACCCAGCTGCGCCTGCATACGGGTGTCGTCGGTGTCGTTGAACGAACTCATGATCTGCTCGAAAAACGGCTTCTTGCGCGGCTGGTACTTCAGCCGGTAATCGCCCGATTTGAGTTTGGCCGACTGTGCCGCCAGCCTGATCGCGTCGTCAAGGCCACCCAGCTGATCGACCAGGCCAATGGCTTTACCCTGTGTCCCGGTCCAGACACGACCACCGGCAATGGCGCGCAGACTGTCGATGGGCAGTTTTCGACCGGCGGCCGCTTTACCCGTAAACTGATCGTAGATGCGCTCGGTCTGCCGTTGCAGCACCTGCTTCTGGAAGGGCGACATCTCGTGCGTACCCGACGGAAAATCAGCATTTTCGTTGGTCTTGACGCGGTCGAAGGTGACGCCCACTTTGTCTTTGAAAAAGTTTTCGGTGTTGAACAGCAGCGAGAACACCCCGATCGAACCGGTAATGGTGTTGGGTTCGGCCACGATCTTGTTACAGCCCATCAGCATGTAATAACCGCCCGAAGCCGCATAGTCAGACATCGACCCGATGACGGGCTTCGCTTTCTTCGCCAGCTCGACTTCGCGGTACATCACATCAGACGCCAGCGCACTGCCCCCGCCCGAGTTGACCCGCAACACGATGGCCTTCACTTTATCGTCGAGTCGGGCTTTGCGCAGCTCTTCTACGATCGTTTCCGAGCCGATGCTGTTGTCGCCACTCTTGCCGGAGTTGATATCGCCCGATGCAATGATGACGGCAATTCGGTTTGAGCCGCTTCCCTCATCGGCATCGTACGAATCCTGGTACTTACTCAGCGATACGTAGTTGATTTTTTTCTTTTCCTCCAGCTTTAGCTGCTGCCGGATCAGCGCTTCGACTTCGTCCTGATAGCCGATATTCGTAACGAGTTTGGTGCGCAGGGCGTCGGATGGCTGACGAATAGCCAGCTTATCGGCGTAACTCTTGAGCGAATCGACGCGCAACGACCGGCTCTGCGCAATCCGCACCAGCGTATAGTCGTTGATCGAGTTCAGAAAGGACGTGTACTGCAGCCGGTTGGGCTCACTCATGTTCTCGCGGATGAAGGGCTCCACGGCGCTTTTAAATTCACCCACCCGGAAGATTTCGGGTTTCAGATTGAGCTTGTCGAGCGTACCCTTGAAAAACGTCAACTCGGCATCCAGCCCGTTCCACTCCAGATCACCGGCCGGGTTGAGGTAAATTTTATCGGCCACCGACGCGAGGTAGTAGCCTTTCTCGGTCATCGTTTCGCCGTAGGCATAGACAAATTTTTTCGATGCTTTGAAGTCGATCAACGCATTGCGAATTTCTTCGAGCGACGCCCAGCCCGCCTGTGGCATGGCAGCCGTGAGGTAAATTCCTTTGATCTTATCATCCGTTTTGGCGTGTTGCAGCGCTTCTTTGATATCGATCAGGCCGATGGCATCGTTGGGGCCACCAAACGTACCGAAGCCTTTGAACGGGTTTTCGGTGGTGCGCTCCTGTACCGGCTTGTCGAGGTCTATTTTTAATACGCCGTCGTCGGAAATGGATTGTTTACTGCTCGATGAAGACAGGGCAGCCCCCATACCAGCCAGCAGGATGAACCCGATAACTGAAAATAGTAGTAGCCCAACGAAAGTCGCTAATACGTATTTAAGAAATTGTAGCATGAATTCGAAAAAGTTGTGTTCTGTATTCCAGACAAACAAAAATAACCGGTCGATGCGCCAGACCGCACAAAAAATGTTGAACACGCCAATTCGCCGGATAAATGGCGGGATAGCCTTTTCGGCTGTTCGGGCCCTGGTTTTGTGGGGTCTCCTGACCGCCGGAAGCCTGCTGAGCGGCTGTCGGCCCGGCGGTAACGCCGGGTCTGCTACGACTGATACGACGCCCCCTGCTTCTGTATCGGTCAGCCCCGGCATGGAACCGCCCGTGGCCTTTACCCAGCCCGCCATCGCGGCTACGTCGCCCGATGCGGGCCGGTGGCTATACGAAGAAACCCGCACCGGCTACAAAGCCGTGACGGTTTCGCCCACGCTGCTGCGGTTCAACTTTCCCTACGAAGGCGGCTCGACAGCCTCGCTTACCCTGCGCCGACGGAGTGGCGAAACACACGTTTACATCGAAATCTCGAAGGGTCAGTTTAACCGTAGCTTTCAGGGCGGCACGGCCCGCGTCCGGTTCGACAACCGCCCGGCCGTTTCGTTTCCGCTTATCGCTGCGGCCAACGGGCGGGCCAACATTCTGTTTTTTGCCAACGAACAGCAGCTGATCGATCGCCTGAAAACGGCCCGTCGTATGGTCGTAACGGTTGAATTTGCCGGGCAGGACACCCGCGATATTCGGTTTAATACGGCCAATCTGCGCTGGAAACAGTCCCCAACCAGTTAACAACCGGTGGTTTCGTTGGTTACACCTGTAGCCATCTTGCAGACGCCCCGTCGCGACTATACTGCACCGACGTCTGTTACTCCTCTTTATGTCCGCTACTGACCGCTCATTTTTCGCCAATATCGGCTCCATTCTGCGTGATTCATTCAACGGCTTCCTCGACGATCGATGCCTGAAGCTAAGCGCAGCACTCGCTTATTACACTGTTTTTTCGCTGGCTCCCCTGCTGGTACTGGTTATCTCGCTGTTAGGTATTTTTCTGGGTGAAGAAGCCATTCAGGGGCAGATCGTCGGGCAGATCAGCGGCCTGGTCGGGGCCGATGCCGCCAAACAGATTCAGGATATGATCAAGAGTACGAGCCTGTCCGGAAAATCGAATACGGCACTGATAATCAGCATTATCACACTGATAATCGGCGCAACGAGTGTATTCGTTGAGATTCAGGATTCGGTGAATCTGATCTGGCGTGTGAAGGCCAAGCCCAAAAAAGGCTGGTTAAAATTGCTGCAGGACCGCGTGCTGTCGTCGTCGATGGTGCTGAGTATGGGGTTCCTGTTGCTGGTTTCGTTTGTTATCAGTGGCCTGATCGCCACGCTGGGTACGTATATCAATCGGTTTGCACCGGGCCTGAGTCTGGTACTCATCAGCGGCCTGACCTTCGCGTTGAGTACGCTGGTTGCCACCCTGTTGTTTGCGACTATTTTCAAGGTGCTTCCCGACGCCAAGATTTCGTGGAAAGATGTACGCTGGGGGGCTTTTTTTACGGCGCTGCTGTTTGTGCTGGGCCGTTACCTCATCAGTTTATACATCGAAACAACGGGCACCAGTTCGACGTATGGCGCGGCCGGTTCGCTGATTGTATTACTCACCTGGATTTATTACACGGCGGCTATTCTGTACTTCGGTGCCGAGTTTACACAGGCCTACGCCAATAATCTCGGCATCCGCATCGAACCCGCCGACAACGCCGTTTACGTCGAGCAAACCGAGCGCGAACGCGATGTAGCTACCATTCCGATTCAGCAGAAAACCGATCAGGCGAAGTAAGGTTGTCTTTACAAAATAAATACCGCACATCCTGCGCCTTCCCAGGGCTGTCAAGTTCATTAGTTAGGACTGGTAGTGGCCAAATTCCCATCGGCCTGTTTACCCGGCAGCGGCCGACCGTCCCAGCCCCCTGAAGGGGGAGTGGTTCATTCGTGGAATGCCCCCCCTTCAGAGGTTGTTTGGGGAAGGAGTTTTGTCATCCCGAGCCTGCGAGGGATCTTCGTTAAAAGCAAGAAAAATCGCCTGTTAGCGAAGATCCCTCGCAGGCTCGGGATGACAAATAGTGCCTTTTCGACTCGAAAACTCCTTCCTCAAACAACCTCTCAGGGGGCTGGGGGTTTGCCAATCAGTCACTTCCCTTACTTCTTATACGTAAAGGTCAGTATAACGGCTTTCCTGCCTTTGCCTTCGCTGGCAATGTACAGGTCGCCGTTGGGTGTAAAGCAGATACCTTCCGGCTGACGAAGCAGTTTCTCATCGAGACGTTCGCTGTACAGAATTTTGCCCTGCCGATTGATAACCAGCAGGCGGTGCCCAGCCGATGTCAGCACGTACCAGTCGCCCGTGGTGGGGTGAACCGCAATACCCGACGGCTTGTAGCTGTCAGGGTCGATACCCGCTTCGGTCAGCTGAACATCGCTGATATTTAATGCTTTATAGACGGTTTTTCGGGTCAGATCATACGTGTAAATGGCTTTGTCGCTGCCCGCTGTGCTGCCTTTTTTCACGGCAATCAACAACTGGTTGGCTGTGGGGTCGTAGCCAAGTCCTTCGACCTCCGTTTTGGCGGGCATACCGGTTTTTACATGCCCCCCTTTCACCGCTCCCGGCCTGAAGTGGGATAACATGCCATTACTTTCGAGCGCATACACCTCGCCCTTTACGTACTCGACGCCCTCGAAATCGCCGTAGCCACCAAAATCAATGTCTTCGATAACCGTCCCGGCCCGCGTGTCGTATACGTATACGGCGGCTGCTTCATCCTGAATGCACAGGAGCTGATTGGGCTTGTAATAGCTTAGCCCCGAAATCTCGTCCAGTTTTTTGGGCAGCTTCACAACGCTGGCAGGTTGGTCAAGCTGGTACGCAAACGAATAGGCCGGGACTTTCGATTGGGCTTCCGAAGGCGGCTGCGTTGTCGACGACGAACCGCAGCCCATCAGCAATAAGGCAAGGGCAAGAACACGCATTGATTTGTAGCGTTATAAAGTTGTAAAGTTGCAGGGTTGTAAAGTTATAGAGTTGCTACCGCCGAACGGGCTGACGCGCCAGCAACGTTACAACTATCCAACTTTATAACGTTACAACTCGACAACTTTACAACACTACAGCCTCTATTCTCCGTCATTCATAGCCCCGAAACAGGCGTTCGGGCGGTTTGGCTTTCGCCCCTGTCGGCGATCCGTTAGCTTTGATTGTGAACCAGAAAACCCGCGCTTCGTACCAGCTAACGACCCAGCAACGCTGGCAACTCGCGCTAAGCGTATTTGTCGTCTACTGGCCCCTGCGGCTGTACGTCAACCTGTCGAACCCGGCCTGGGCGCTCAAGCTGACGCGCCTGCCGTTTTTCGTCATGGAGTTTGTGCTGTTCGTGCTGCTGTTCTTTGTCTGGATCGGCATATCGGAATGGATTCACCGCCGGTTTTTCTCCGTCTGGTTTGGCGAAGGGTTTCTGATCGAATTTAAGATTCCGGCGCAGCTGGCAACGCTGGTCATTGCCAGTCTGATGGCCGTCGCGTTTAATTTCGGCTTCTCCCTTGTCTGGCACACGCTCGACGAATACCTTGAAAATCACATCGTTACCTACCGAACACAACCCCGCCCGACCTTTACCCCGTCGGAAGAACGGATGCGGCAGGAAGGCCGCGATCAGCGTCGACGCGCCAACAACGCGCTGACCGTCATGGCCATGCTATCCGCTTTTTACCTGGCCGCCAACCGACGCGCCTACCGCCGACTGGAGGATGTGGAAGTAAAAGCCGAACGGCTGGAGAAAGAAAACGTGACCGCTCAGTTTGCCGCCCTCAAGAGTCAGGTCAACCCGCATTTTCTGTTCAACAGCCTGAGCATATTGTCGTCGCTGGTGCATGCCGACGCCGATCTGTCGGAGACATTTATCGATCAGCTGTCGCGGGCGTACCGGTATCTGCTGGAGCAGCGAGACAATGAGCGGGTGCTGCTCAAAACCGAGCTTGACTTTATTCAGGCGTACCGCTTTCTGCTGAATATCCGCTTCGAAAACAAGTTCGACGTGATTATCGACGTGCCGGAAAGCGATCAGACCCGCTATAGCATTGCCCCGCTGACGCTACAGCTGCTGGTCGAAAACGCCGTCAAGCACAACCGCATGTCGACCCGCGAACCGCTGACGATTCGTATCAGTCTGGAAGCCGAATGCCTGGTCATTCAGAATAACCTGCAACCACGCCCGCAAGCCGAGCATTCAACGGGCGTCGGGCTGCAGAATATCGTTACCCGTTACGCTTTGCTGACCAACCACCCGGTTTGGGTGGGTGAGAACGACGGTAATTTTGTCGTCAAGATTCCGCTGTTGACCTAGCCCACGCCCACCATCACGCCTATGAACGTACTGATTGTTGAAGACGAAAACCTGACCGCCAACCGACTCGAAACCCAGTTGCGCAAATACGACCCGACGATCCGGGTGCTGGCGCATATTCCGTCGGTGGCCGAAGCGATTGTGTGGCTGCGTGCCCCCCACGATACGCTCGATCTGGTCTTTATGGACATCCACCTCGAAGATGACCTTGGTTTTCGCATCATCGAGCAAACCCAGCTGACAACCCCGGTTATTTTCACGACTGCCTACGACGAATACATGATTCAGGCGTTCAAGGTCAACAGCATCGACTACCTGCTCAAGCCCATCAACTTCGACGAACTGGCCGGAGCGATCAACAAGTTTAAGGCCCTGAAGCAACAGTTTGGGCAGTCGGCTCCGGCCGCACCCGATCTGGAAACGCTGATGAGTCTGCTCGGCCGGTCGCAGCCGACGGATTACAAAGACCGGTTTATGATTTCGGTCGGCACGAAGATTCGCAGCATCGAAACACCGGACATCGCGTACTTTTTTCTGGAAGACCGGGTGGTTTTTCTGTCGACGAAAGACGGCCTGAATCTCCCCGTCGACTACAGTCTCGACAAGCTGGCCCAGTTACTGAATCCACGGCATTTTTTTCGCGTCAACCGGCAGTATCTGGTGTCATTGTCAGCCATTCAGACCATCCATGCCTACTCCGCCGGTAAGCTTAAAATCGACCTGCTGCCCCGCCCCCGCCACGATGTGTTCGTCAGTGGCGACCGCATGACGGAGTTTAAGGAGTGGCTGGGAAAGTGAATTTGAGTGTTAAACACGGAGATACGGAGTGTAACACGGAGTAAACGGAGGATATAGTATCATTTCTCGGTTTGCTCTGTGGTACACTCCGTATCTCCGTGTTTAAAACGTAAACCACGAACTATGCCGTACCTTTGCGGTATGGAGGATACATATCTGGACGACGAAGAGGACGACGATTACAAACCCGAGAAACCGGAGCGGGAACACCGCCCGCGCGGGCAACGGCTCGATCAGCTCCTGACCGTGGCCGAACCGGCTGAGCTGATGCAGTTTCTGATAACCAGCCTGCCGCATAAAAACCGGAACAACATCAAGTCGCTGCTAAGCAATCAGCAGATCAAAATCGACGGGCGGGTGTCGACCCAGTTTAACCAGCCGCTTCGGCCCGGTCAGGTGGTGACGGTATCCGCTGCCCGCGCCCCAAAAACGGCGCAGTTTCGGGGCCTGACAATTATATATGAGGATCAGCACCTGATTGTCATTAATAAACAGGCGGGTATCCTGTCGATGGGTACCGAGAAGCAGCGCGATCACACGGCCTACAGCATTCTCAGTAGCTACGTCAAGCAGGAAAACCCCAAAAACCGCATCTTCATCATTCACCGGCTCGACCGCGAAACGTCGGGCGTGATGATGTTTGCCCGCAGCGAACGCGTACAGCGGCTGATGCAGGAAAGCTGGAACGATACCATCCGGCAGCGCACCTACGTGGCCGTTGTGGAGGGCGTGCCGTCGCCGGAGCAGGGCACAGTTGAGTCGTACCTGCACGAGAGCAAGGCGCTGATCGTGTACTCGAGCCAAAACCCCGACACCGGGCAGCTGGCTATCACGAATTACAAGGTCGTTCGTGAGGCAAACGGCTACGCGCTGCTGGAACTTGAACTCGAAACGGGCCGGAAAAACCAGATACGGGTACACATGCAGGACATCAGGCACCCCATTGCGGGCGACGCCAAATACGGTGCCGAAACCGATCCCATCGGCCGGCTTGGTCTGCACGCTGAAGTACTGGCGTTCGAGCACCCGATCACGAAGGCAGCCATGCGGTTCGACGCTCCCATTCCGAAGGGCTTCCTGGCGGTGCTGAAGTAAGTTTTCAGTAACATGACCGGTGGGTGTAGCCTGGACCTCCAGGTCCGGGTGGACGCGTAGCGGCCAAAAAGCTGCCGCCATAAAAAATTGCCCTATCGGGCACCCGGACCTGGAGGTCCAGGCTACACCTACCGGTCAGGCCACTGTATACTGAAAACTTACCCTACAAACCGGTATTTCACCAGTGTCCAGATCGCTTCGACACCATCGAACCAGGCGATTTTTTTGCCTTCTTCGATGGATCGCGGGTAGTAATTGATCGGTAATTCGTGAATACGAATCCCACGCTTCGCCACTTTCGCCGTTACTTCAGGGCAAAACTCGAAGCCGTTGCATTCGAGCGGGATTGATTGCAGAAATTTCGACTCGAATACCTTGTAACAGGTTGGCTCGTCGGTCAGGCGTTGGTTGTAGAGCAGATTCGTAATCCAGGTAACAATCTGCCCACCGAGGTAAAAGCTAAAATACGAGTGCCGGTTTTCGGGTTTCAGAAAGCGTGATCCGTAGATTACCTGCTCCCGCCCCGCCACGATGGGCTCAATCAGTTTGATGTAATCCTGCGGTTCGTACTCCAGATCAGCATCCTGCACAATAGCAATATCGCCCTGAATCTGGCCGATAGCCGTGCGAATGGCCGCGCCCTTGCCCTGATTGTGGGTGTGGTGAATCACCCGAACGTTTGGCACTGCACTGTAGGTAGCTAGGCGTTCGCGGGTACCATCTGTTGATCCGTCGTCAACGATGATAATCTCTTTTTCCAGCGGTACTGCCTGTATTTTTTCAATGATGGCGTCAATCGATTTTATTTCGTTGTAGGCCGGAATCAGAACGGAAAGAAGCATAGAGAGCAAGTACGCGATAGCCGGGCAAATATAAAAGGGTGATTCGATCATTTGCGAACCCAGTACGTCATGGGAAACGTAGAATCGGTACCGGGCCGAAAATAGTGAGTGAGCCCTGATCGTAACTGACGTAGTGCGTATACGTTGGTGGGTTTTTGCGTGGCTACGCTATCGTCGATCGCATACGGCCGGTTGTCGATGATAACCAGCTTTAAACTGGTATCGGCCAGAGCGCGGGCGTACACGTCGGGATGCAGACTGACGTAACGCGTCGTCTGCATTTCGGTGTTGATAAACGGCACATTCGGTGCGACATCGGACAGAAAATACAGCATCATCGCATTGTCGAAGATCAGTGCTTTCCCCCCCGGCCCCACCTGCTGCCGAATAAAGCCGGCGTTATATACTTCGCCCCTGTAGTCGGCCAGCTGCGTAAACCGCCGAACGGCATCGGGCCGGTACAGCCACAATCCAACGCCCAGCCCAACCGCCAGCAGGGCCGCCCCCAGCGTAGCCACGCGGGGCAACCGGCTCAGGTGCCACGATTGATTCGTCAGAAAACGGTCGGCCAGAAAGCCGAGGTGTACGTTGAAAAATACGGCCGCCGGGAAGAAGTAATGACTGGCCTGCGTTTTCAGCAGCGACACGCAGGCAAACACCGCCAGCAGCAGGGCCAGCCACAGCGCGGGCGTCTGTGCGTACTGCCGCCGGTACGGGGGTAGCCACACCAGCACCAGCGACACCGCCAGCAGACCCAGCAGCCAGCTCAGCTTCACCAGAAACTTCACCAGAAACAGCGTGTGCGACGGGTAGCCGCCAAACGGATAGATATACGTCCACTCGATATGCGGATTCAATCGACCGGTTGCGTAGAAGTAGGTGGCGGATAGTACCAGCGGCAGCAGAAACCCAAGCAGCGTCAGCAGTCCCCGCCCGACCATCCGGCCGAACGATTGGTGGCCCGTTAGCCACAGCAGTCCGAGATACCCTGCAAAGCCGACCATGTAAAACGCAGCCACGCTCTTGAAACACATCCCGATACCCAGCAGCGCGCCCGCCCCCAGCCACCGCCAGCCAGCACGACCACCGTTGCGAATAACCAGCCCGAACGCCAGCAAACCCGTCAGCGCAATCCAGCTTTCGGGTTCCAGAAAATTCATCTCCGTGAAGAAGCAGGTCAGCGCCGTCAGCCCCGCCCCCAGCGCAGCCGCCCGGTCGCCCAGCGGCCGGATAGCCCAATGGGCCGCCACGACCACCGCCAGTGCCAGCAGGGTAATCAGCCCCGAAATACTGACGTGGTTATAGCCGCCCAGCACCCCCAGCAGCACGTTGGTCGATGAATAGATCAGGTACGATTTCGAGGGAATGAAGTCGTACAACGCCCGTTTTTCATCGAGCGATCGGGCAACGTACAGGTACTCCGTTGCGTCGTAGCCGTAGCCCGAATTGTAAACGAAGACAAAAAAGACCAGACCAAACAGCGCCAGTACCGATAATAGTCGAAGCATAGTTAACCAGTCAAATTTTCGGATTTGATGCAGCTCTCGTAGCCCAGACCTCTAGGTCTGGTGGCCGACAGGCCAAAAAGCTACCGCCGTGAGTCGTTGGCCTGACGGCCACCAGACGTGGACGTCTGGGCTACACGGGCTACACGGTCACAACCTCCCGGCTCTGACCGACCGGGCGGAGGTTAGCCAGGCAGCGCACCAGCAACGTCATCGGAAACAGGATATCGACCCCGCCCGGCACCGTCGAGAGAAACATGCCCACGATAATCAGAAGCCCCGTAAACGCGAAGTAACGCGCCCGGCGAACGTTGCCCGCGTTTTTACCCGTCGCCCAGAAAATCAGCGGCAGGTGGTACGGAGCCAGATACAGCAGCGTCGGGTTCCAGGCCGTAACGCCATGATCGGTACCCACCCAGAGCAGCAGCAAAAACCAGCCCCAGAAACCCACGATCCCGAATAGCCACCGGTCCAGCCGCCGACTGACCGTGCCCCGCTGATATTGCCGAATCGTCACAAACACAATAATCAGGCCCAGCACGGCGAACACCACCGTCGGGTCGAAGATGATGGGCACCTGCTGCCGGAAGGTCGTAGCCCCCTTGAACAGCGTTTTATCGTCGGCCACAAACGGCTGCATGGCCCCGCCCGGTTGCCGGATCGTGGCGCGGGCCAGCTGATCGTACACATTGTTGGGCAGATACATCGCGTGCCAGCCGTCGGTCTGCTCATCGGCTGGTCGACCGATCGCCAGGTTCATCCCCAGCTTCGCCCACGGCTTTTCGCCCAGGTAATCGTTCATCCAGTCGCGGTACGACTTGCCCGTCATCACCGGTGCCGACGGTATAAGCAGGCTGTCGCCACAGGCTTCGACCAGTTTATCGCGGGGACGCGTGGAACAGTTGTCGTAGAAAA
This sequence comes from uncultured Spirosoma sp., assembly GCA_964581865.1. Lineage (GTDB taxonomy): Bacteria > Bacteroidota > Bacteroidia > Cytophagales > Spirosomataceae > Spirosoma. The sequence continues at coordinate 93,270 of CAZOQC010000010.1, read as the reverse complement.
ACTTATACTGGTACGTCCGGTTTTCGGGCAACATATTGGTTTCCAGCACCTGAAACACTCGTTGCCGCTGCGTCGCCGAGAGGTTCAGCACCTGCTCCCGTACCGTCCGGTTTTCCTGCTGATAGGCGTACATGAACAGGTACATATCGTAGGCGTCGATGTAGTACGGCAGGGTACCCCGCAGGAATTTCACGTAAAAATTATTTTCCGCAAACCGGAATCCCCCCCAGCCGTAGGTACGGTCGAGGTTGAGCGCGGGGTCGTAGACGCGGATGGCCGTATGCCCGAACACCGAATACAGTTCCTCCCCCGGTCCGGCCGTGAGCAGACTGATCCGGGCACCCGGCGACAGCGTCTGGGCGTTGGTCAGCGATGCGCCCAACAGTCCGATCAGCAACAGTACCAGCCGTAGCCTACTCGTCATCGTCTTCTTCATCGGTTTCATCGGCGTACTTGTTCCGACGCCCTTTATTCTTCTCAGGCTCTTTCCCCTGAACGCAGATAACCAGCTCACCTTTGATTGTTTTTTCGCCAAAATAACGGATTAGTTCCGACAACGACCCGCGCCGGTTTTCCTCAAACAGCTTCGTCAGTTCACGCGATACGCTGGCGGGCCGGTCGGGGCCGAACAGCTCGGCAAACTGCCCCAGCGTTTTGAGCAGCCGGTGGGGCGACTCGTAGAACACCATCGTCCGCTCCTCGTCGGCCAGTTCGCCCAGCCGCGTCTGCCGCCCTTTTTTGTGGGGCAAAAAACCCTCGAACGTAAACCGGTCCGTCGGCAAACCCGAGTTGACCAGCGCGGGCACGAAGGCTGTAGCACCGGGCAGACACTCGACCACGACGTCGTTCTGAATACAGGCCCGCACCAGCAGAAAGCCGGGATCGGAAATACCGGGCGTACCGGCGTCGGAGATCAAAGCAAAGGTCTTGCCAGCCTTCAGCTGCTCGATCAGCCGCTGCACGGTCTGGTGTTCGTTGAAGATATGATAGCTCTGTAACGGCTTGCTGATGGCGAGGTGTTTCAGCAACACCCCCGACGTCCGGGTGTCTTCGGCCAGAATCACGTCGACCGATTTTAGTACGTTGATCGCCCGCAGGGTAATGTCGTCCAGATTCCCGATCGGTGTCGGCACCAGATACAATTTCATGCCCGCAAGTTAACAGCTTTGCCCGGCGGATGGTGATATTTTTGGGACAAGCGGCTTTAGAAGGTTGATGTTTAACGTTCAATGTCTACTGGTTAAGGTTAGCCTGTCATTTGGGTTTGTGTTTAAGGCAGTCGCCCTCACACGCCAACATTGAACGTTAAACGTCAGACCTTAAACCCACAATTCATGCGCTCTATTTTCTTTTCGCTGCTGCTGACCGTCTCGGTGCTGACAGCCAACGCTCAACGATGGACGGCCCAGCAAGCCAACAACTGGTACAATACCCAACCCTTTCTGGTGGGGGCCAACTTCATCCCCAGCACCGCCATCAATCAGCTGGAGATGTGGCAGGCCGACACCTTCGACCCCACTACCATCGACAAGGAACTCGGTTACGCGGAAGGCATCGGCATGAACGTCATGCGCGTGTTTCTGCACAACCTGGTCTGGGAGCAGGACGCCGAAGGGTTCAAAAAGCGCATCGACCAGTTCCTGCAAATCGCTGATAGGCACCACATCAAAATCATGTTCGTGCTGTTCGATTCGTGCTGGAACGACGACCCGCAACTGGGCAAACAGCCCGACCCCATTACGGGCAAGCACAACTCGGGCTGGGTACGCGCCCCCGGCACCAAACGCCTGTTCGATGCGCGCACCTGGGCCGGACTGGAGCAGTACACGAAGGGCGTGCTGACCGCCTTCGCCAATGACAAGCGCGTGCTGGTGTGGGACCTGTTCAACGAACCCAGCAACAGCGGCTACAACGACGCCGTGGTGCCCCTGCTGACCAAAACGTTCGCGTGGGCGCAGGCCGTCCGCCCGTCGCAGCCGATCACCGCTGGCTGGTGGAACGACCACGAGCTTTCCAACGACGTCCTATTTGGCCAGTCGGACATCATCACGTTCCACAACTACAACGAAGCCCCCAAGCTGGAAGCGCAGATCATCGACCTGCAAAAGCGGTTCGGCCGCCCGCTGATCTGCACCGAGTACATGGCCCGCACCCGCAACAGCACGTTCCAGAGCAGCCTGCCCATTTTCAAAAAATACAAAGTCGGCGCGATCAACTGGGGACTGGTAAAAGGCAAGACCAACACCATCTACGCCTGGAACGCCCCCATGCCCGACGGTAAGGAGCCGCCCGTCTGGTTCCACGACATCTTCCGCCCCGACGGCTCCGTCTTCGACCCCGCCGAAACCGCCCTGATTAAGCAGCTAGCGAAGTAGACAGCTTATGCCACAGCGATTGACTATTCTTGGTTTTACCGAATAATCAATCGCTTTGGCACAAGCTGTTTGGCGATGTACTATTGCAATATGTCTTGTCGATCTTATGTGTGTTTTACCTAGATTTCGTAACTGCCATCACCTCGTAATGAATTTATTAGCGTTCCGTGGTATCGTATGCAATACTGTGTTGGGTGAACAGCCAAATAGAAAAGCTTGTTTGCGGACTTCGTGCGACAGGAAACTCGTCCCAAAGTCAAGCTTTTTGATCGTTATGCAGGTTCCGGTCGACACGAAAATTATCCCGCGAAGCGCGTTTCGTTAGTAGGTCTGCATTCGTGCGATAAGGTAAATCTCTCACAGGTTAGGCTTTAATAAGTAAGGTGGGTTGCGTCTGACAAAGTAAACGCGTATATTCTTGCGGATCGACAAAAGTGGGTCAAGTAAGTAGCGAAGAGTTTCGGGTTGGTATAAAATCAGATGAGTACTTTGCTATCCGCTTCGAGCTGTCACCGTTCTAGTGATAAAATACCCGCCGATGAGGATGCTTGGCAGCCCAATTATAAACTCGATCACCTAGCAGAAGTTAGTACATTGAATTGAAATCCTGCAAGTATCGAATTAAATACATAGTAGAAAGATAAAAGAAGTGGCGGAACAAGCGAACAAACTGGAGTTGCATTATTACTTTCGAGATAATTCACACTCGATGGATGCCTTTATCAGAAACCAGTGTGAAAAAGAATTACTGTATATATACAAAGAAGTCTTATCCCTTTTCGACATAGATGCGGAAGTAGAAAGCGAAGCTTTTGACGAAGGGGGGTTTAAAGGAGGTCTGGAAATTTATCGGAAAAAATTCAAATCAAATTACAATTTTGATCGCTTTGATAGGTATCTTTCTAGCTAGGATGCCGGTCGAAAATGAAGAACTAACCCGTCTTCAGATAGAAAACTTGTCACTAGACAACGAATTGAAACGTGAAGAGCTTAGAAAGATAAGAGATACCATACGCAATGAGAAGTCAGTTTCAGAAAGCACGATACAAAATGCACTTGATATTCTTGACGAAGATTATAAAGTAAACTGGCGACGCTCTAATTTTTACAAGAGATTGGTTACGTATCCCAAAATTGACAAATTATCAATTCAACGATTAAACTCCAATAGTAAGCCCGTTGAAGAAGCTAGAACTGTAGAGAAGTCTGAATTCGCTTATTTTATATTGCACAATGATAATGTTGCTTTTTTAATAGATGACAATGCCATTGTTGAAATCATATCCCCAGTTCTGAAGAAAGGAAATTTCTATTGGAAAGGGTTGTACAATGGAAAAGTAATAAGTTTTGAAATGTCGGATAAGCAATTCAAAAGCGATGTACTGGATAAAAAAATTGAATTTATAAATGGAACAGCGATTAGATGTATACTACAACAAAACAGGCAAATTGATGAATCTGGAATCATTAAAGTCACTCAAAATAGAGTTTTGACTGTACTGGAAATCATAAGAGGTGTGGATTTAGTTGCAACAAATCAAAGTTCCCAACTCAGGAGAGAGAAGGCTACTACTAGCGGGCAGTTCGAGATTAATTTTGATGTGCATAAATAATCTCAGGGTGGCACAATGATTCGACTGCTTCATTTCAATATTACAAGTGATATGGGGTTCCTAGGCGTTGAAAACCCTAAACGAGTTCGGTCGACACGAGATTCTTGAGGCCCGTGTTGCCCTAATAAAGCGAAGCAGCTAGGTTAGAGAAGCAGATGGGTACTTTATTGTCTGCTCTGCGTGGGGTAGCTGTCGGATGACAGGAAGCGGGCTATACAGTCAGACAATGCAGCATAGCAGGCAGGGAGTACAGAAATGCTAAATATATCTGTTGAGGTGGCTTGCGTCCATACTATCAGCCTCTAGGTCATTAATCGAATACAAAAAACTAAAAACAACGTGGTATTCCAGCTTCGTGCAGAAGAGAAATTGTCCCGATCAGGTCAATCAAAATAACAGCAATGACCAAACTCCCACAATCAATGAAAGACTGTAAAGTTGAAGCCCTGATTTATTACACGAAAGTAACGCTTGACTCTGAACACATTCTCAAAGCATCCAAAGAGGAAATTCAGGAGAAGCTTGATGAATACACGGCCAAAGGCTACCGGCTAACGTCGACAACATCGACCAATTTTGGCTTTGCTATCTACATCTACCTGTTTTTCGAAAAAGACGTTTAGGGGCTTTTCAGTACATCATGCAGCACGACGTAAAATTTGATCTGAGGCCCTGGACAATGAATGATTTGGGTAGTCTGGTCAGCTACGCTAACAATCAGCGCATTGCCCAGAACATGACCGACAAGTTTCCGTATCCGTACACGGAAACCGACGGGCTATCCTTTATCGAGTTTGCCACGGCCGACAGTTCAGCGCATATCTTCGCCATAGCCGTTGCGGGTGAAGCGGTTGGCGGCATTGGCGTTCATCCGCAAACGGATATTCATCGGAAGAACGCGGAGCTTGGCTATTGGCTGGCCGAGCCGTTCTGGGGACAGGGGATCATCAGCGAAGCCATAAAACGGGCGGTCGACATTGCTTTTGAAACGTACGATATAGACCGAATTTTTGCCCGGCCCTTCGGCACGAATGCAGCGTCACAGCGAGTGCTTCAGAAGAACGGTTTTGTGCTGGAAGGTCAGTTCAGGGGAACGCTCTACAAGAATGGGGAGTACCTCGATGAATTTATTTATGCACGAAGGCGGCAAAACTGGACGCCCGATTAACGGCCTTTCAAAACCAGTCTGTGCTGGGGTCAACAGGCTGCGTACGCCACCGAAAACAGCACAACCCAACGTTCTGATTGCTTGTGACTTAGACTAACATGGTGCATATCGTTAACGACGAATGCCTGGAGCAGACAAACGGTATGGCCAAACAAATTATGACGCTATGTCGTTTCGTTTGGGTTTTACATACACTGGAAACCAAATCTCATCACCATCACTCGATACGATTATGAAACTGAACATGCTTTTAGCCATTGGTCTGTGTACCGCGTTAACTACTGGTGCCCTGGCGCAGGACGACAAAGCCGTCAAGGAAGCCCGGAAAGCAGAAACACGGCGGGATGTTAAGAAGGTAGGCAACAAAGTAGAAAACGGCGTGGCCGATGGCGCACACGCGGTCGGTACGGCTGGCCGGGCAGTTGGTAAGGCGGGCAAGGCTACCGGACAGGCCGTGGCAAACGGGGCCAAAGCAACCGGCCGGGCCGTGACCAAAGCGACGAAAGCGACCGGCCGTGCAATCAGTGGCGAAGCTAAAAAGGTTGAGAACTAGGTTGGTTCCTGCGCTTATCAGCGTATCGACGTAGCCATTGGTTGATCGACCATGACGGGGGTTCCGGCAAGCACATGAACGTGCTTGCCGGAACCTCTGCCCTTTTCAGGGCTTTTCTCTTCGCGTTTGTCTGTCATCCCGAGAACAGGAAAGATGACAGACAAACGCGTTTATAATGCGGGGGTTATGGAATAATATGTTGGCTGTGTATTTGCTACGCGGGAAAACCTCAAACCCCGGCGATAACTCTGCGGTTAGGTGTGCATGAACGCCATAGACACGCTATCGACAACGGTTACAGCACTCATTGACGAAGGTCACGCCCCTGCCCACACGCTCAATGCGATTGTAGCCTGTGTCGGGAAAGCGCTGGATGCGGACCGGTGCTTTTTGTACGTTCGCCGACCGCAGCTGGGGCAGGGCCGCACTGCTTTTTGCTGGCGTAAACATCCGGGCATCCCGACAAAAAACACGATTCAGCCCCACTGGCAGGCCGATACTACGGATCTACCCGACGAAGACCCGCTGATCCGGGCCGGACTGGCGATGAAGCCCTCGGTGTACGTCGATGATGTTGAGACTGCCGGTCCGGAGGTACTGAACCGGCAGTTCGAGCAGGAAACCTTCGGCCATCGGGCCCTCATTCACGCCCATATTCAGCAGGACGGGCAACTATGGGGTATCTTATAGCCCTGCATGTTCGGCAGTCCCCGACACTGGACGGAGCCCGAAAAGGCCCAGATCGAATCCATTCTGCCCCGCCTGCAACCGCTGATCGCAGCCTACGTAGCGGCTGAGTAACCATCCGATCTACGCCATAAATGCATACATTTAAGCTATGCAAGTTCTCAATGCGAAGGCGTCGGTACCGGTTTATCCCATAGAGCCGGACGAGGTGGGCAATCCGCAATTCAGAGTGTACAAGTACGAAGGCAGTTTACCTAATCTGTCCGAGCTGCTGATCCCCCACCGGAAAGATCATTACCTGCTGATCTTTATCAAACACGCCGTCGGGCGGCAATGGATCGACACGACGGCGTACACACTTCAGGACAACACCATCTATTTTGCCAGTCCGGGCCATGTCATCGTCAAGGAAGAACTCACGCAGGCCTGGAGTACGGGGGTCGCGTTTACGGCCGAGTTTCTGTCGCTACAGGAAAACGCGTCGCTGAGCAAACTGCCGCTGCTTCAGAATCTGCAGAACAGACACGAACTGCGACTTACCGGTACCGACGTGCGCTTTGTCGAGGCTACGCTGCGTCAGATCGACGCCGAATATCGACAGCCCGGCGAATGGCAGCAGCGGATGCTGGGGGCCCACCTCACGGTGCTGCTTACGTACCTGAGCCGCCTGTATACCGGGCAGTTTCCACCAACCGAAACCTCCGCCGATACGCTGCTGCTTCGGCAGTTTCAGCTAAAAGTCGATGCCCATTTTCAGCACCTGCACGAAGTGAGTGAGTACGCGGCCATGCTCAACCTGTCGGCGGGGTATCTGAGCGAGGTCGTGAAGAATCAGAGCGGCAAACCGGCCATCAAACACATCCATGAGCGGCTGGTGCTGGAAGCCCGGCGACAGCTGTTTCACACCCAGCAATCGCTGAAGGAGATCGCCTTCGACCTCGGCTTTTCCGACGCATCGTATTTCAGTCGCTTCTTCAAACGCGAGACCGGCCTTACCCCGGCCGATTACCGCAGCAACATCCGTAAAATGTACCAGTAATGCCGCAGAATGTGTTCCGGCCGGGCACGGGGCACACAATACCTTTGTTCCGTTAACAAACGCAACGCATGAAAACAGCACTGATAACAGGAGCCAACAAAAGTATCGGCTTCGAGACAGCCCGACAATTATTGCAACAGGGGTATTATGTGTACCTGGGTAGCCGCGACTTACAGAAAGGGCAGCAGGCCGTCGACCAGCTAAAGGCGGATGGTCTGGATCAGGTAGAACCTATCGAGATTGACGTTACGGACGCGCACTCCGTCAAGTCCGCCCGCGCCGTGCTGGGCCAGAAAACGGCGGTGCTGGACGTGCTGATTAACAACGCGGGTATCTCCGGCAGTGTACCGACCGGTCCGCTGGACATGGACCTGAGCGAGTACCGGGACGTACTCGACACCAACTTTTTCGGCGTCATTCAGGTAACGCAGGCCTTTGTCGACCTGCTGCGGCAGTCGCCGGAACCGCGCATCGTCAACGTCACGTCGGGGCTGGGGTCGCTCACGCTACAAAGTGATCCGTCGTGGATTTACTACGGCATCATGCCAGCGGCTTACGTCCCGTCGAAAGCGGCCCTCAACGCCTACACCATCGTGCTGGCGCACGACCTGCGCGACACGCCGTTCAAGGTTAATGCCGTCGATCCGGGCTATACCGCTACGGATTTCAACCACCATTCCGGCCCCGGCACGGTCCCCGATGCGGCTGCCCGTGTGGTGAAAGCGGCAACGCTGGACACCGACGGTCCAACCGGTCAATTCTTCAGCGACGATAACGCACCGGAAACCGGAATCAGCCCCTGGTAAGCCCTGTCAATGCGACCGATAAACCGCCCGATACGTCCGCGTACCGGGCGGTTTGTTTTGTTGATCGGGTTATCTACCTTGTCAGCCACGAACGCATTTTTCGACGGTCGACCATGAAACTACGTCTTGCTTACCTGTTTCTGATGAGTGCCCTGCTGGCCGTAGCCGCCTGCCAGCAGAAGCCCTACGACGCGCCCCCGAAGGCGTCCGATTCGGTCGGAGTTGTCGGTACGTTTGTGTCTGCGAAGGCGTTGCAGTTGACTGGTCGCCGGGCATTCATCGTGGCGATGGCAATTAATTCGGCGGGAAATCTGTACGGAGCCGACAGAGCATCCAACCGCGTGCTGAAAATAACGGCTGATGGTACGGTCAGCACGTTGGCGGGCGACGGCACGGCAGGCTACGTCAACGGTGCAGGGGCGTTCGCCCGATTTGCTGAACTGGCCAGCCTCGCCGTCGACAGACGGGGGACGGTTTACGTTGGCGAGGGCTACCCCAACGCCTGCATCCGCAAAATTACGCCCGACGGGCAAGTGTCGCCCTTCGTCGGCGCCCCCCTCGATCTACAAACGCTCCCTTTTTACCCGGAGACACCCGCCGATAATACCGGTGAGAAGGCCCGGTTTATCGCGCCCATCTCGCTTGTGTTCGACAAAGCCGACAATCTGCTGGTTGCCGACGTGAGCAGTGTCAATTACTACGTACACAATGCGATTCGCCAGGTTACGCCCGGTGGTGATGTACGTACGCTGGTGGGCGATGTCAGCGGCATGTCCCGGCAGGGCCGCGTCGTCGATGGTGCTCCACTACCTTACAAATTTCTGCAACTGGCGGTTGATCAGACAAATACGCTCGTCGGCATCGAAAATAGCCGCTATGGCCTATACCGAATCCGCCGGAACGGCGACATGGCGGCATTCCGCTCGGCAAGTCTGTCTTACCCCAGTTCGTTGCTGTACGATTCAACCGATCAGCTGTTGTTGGGGACCGGCTCTAAAATTCTGCGTATCGACGCGACCGGTTTCTCTACGACCCTGACCGGTTCCGACAGCCAGGGATTTGTCAACGATTCACTAAAATCGGCCCGATTCGGCAGCATTTCGGCGATGGCGCTCGACCAGCATAACGTGCTTTACATCGCCGATAGCGGCAATCAGTGCATCCGACGCGTCCGGCTCAACTAATCCGTATGAAATTTACCGCTGCGCTCCTGCTTCTTGCTTTCGTACTGAGTTGCCAATCCGCGCTGTCGCAAAGCGTTTCGAAAAGACGTGTTGTCGTACTGACCGATATAGAGGCCGACCCCGACGATGCCGAGTCGATGGTGCGGTTTCTGACCTATGCCAACGAGTGGGACGTCGAGGGGCTGATCGCGACGACGTCGATTCACCAGAAAAGCCGCGTTGCGCCGGAGAGCATCCGCAACATCCTGTCGGCCTACGGTAAGGTGCAGCCCAATCTGCTGAAGCACGCACCCGGTTACCCATCGGCGCAACAGCTATTGACAAAGGTAAAGCAGGGACTGCCGGTGTATGGCATGGCGGGCGTGGGCGACGGGCACCAGTCGGAGGGCTCGGACTGGATCGTGCGGGTGTTGAAACAGGCAGACCCGCGCCCGGTCTGGTTTTCGGTCTGGGGTGGCCCCAACACGCTGGCGCAGGCCCTCTGGACCATTCAACACACGGAAACAGCCGCCAACGCCCGCCGACTTTACCAGAAAATACGCATCTACACCATCTCCGATCAGGACGATTCGGGGCCGTGGATTCGCAACACCTTTCCCGACCTGTTCTACGTCGTGACGCCCGGTTACAACTACGCCGACGCAACCTGGCTCGGCATGTCGTTTCCCTTTCCCGGTGCCAATACCGACGTCACGTCAGCCGACTGGCTGGCGACGCATATTCAGCAGGGGCACGGACCGCTGGGCGCGGCTTACCCCGACGTGGCCTATGGCATGGAAGGCGACAGTCCGGCCTTTCTTGGTCTGATTGCCAACGGCCTGAACAACCCCGAACGGCCCGACTACGGCGGCTGGGGCGGTCGCTACACGTTGTACAGACCCGACTTCCGCGACTCAAACACCGGTCGGTTCAGACGCGACAACTGGCCCCAGGACAAGCCGGAAACACGCCCGATCTGGACGAATGCCGCCGACTCGGTAATGGGGCTGGACAGGAAAAATTACACAACGGCACAGGCGACGATCTGGCGGTGGCGGCAGGCGCTCCAGAACGATTTTGCCGCCCGCATGGCGTGGTGTACCAAAGCGTTTGCAGCCTGCAATCACCCACCCGTACCCCGACTGGCGACACCCGATTCGTTTACGGTAAAGTCGGGCGAGACATTCCACCTCAACGCCAACGGCACGACCGATCCCGACGGCGATTCGATGAGCTATCTGTGGTTTCAGTACCGGGAAGCGGGCAGTTATCCCGGCCCGGTCAGCTTCAGCCCTTATTCGCCCAACCTGTACGATTTGTCCGTCACCGCCCCGCGTGTGAGCAGTGCCCAAACCATTCACTTTATCGTGCAGGTAACCGACAAAGGCACCCCCGCCCTCACCCGCTACAAACGGGTTATCGTGACGGTATTGCCGGGCACGTAATGGCTTGAACCAGCGTATTCCTTCGTTTACTTCAACGGGTGGCGGCTGACGCCTTCTGTGGTGATTTTCACCGGTTTGATCGACCCGTCGGCGGCAAACTCCATCCGGTCGATGCACGTTTCGCGGTGATTGCCGTCGGTTTCAGTCAGCGGTCGGCGGTGGTACACGATATACCAGTCACCACTCCCAGGCACCTGAATGACCGAGTGATGCCCCGCGCCCCGGGCCACAGTCGGGTCCTGCTGGAGAATTTTACCGACGCGCTTAAACGGCCCGAACGGCGAATCGGCCACGGCGTAGGCAACGGAATAGTCCGGCCCTGTCCAGCCCCCTTCCGACCACATAAAGTAGTATTTACCGTTGCGGATAAACATAAACGGCCCTTCGACGTAGCCCGCCGGGGTAATCTCGTGGAACGTTTTCCCGTCCGGGAACGGCAGAAAACCGGTGAAGTCGGGTTTGAGCCGGGCGATGTTGCAGTGCCGCCAGCCGCCGTAAATCAGGTAATACTGTCCGTCTTTGTCGTGGAAAACAAACTGATCGATGGGCTGCGCACCATTGTGAAATTTGTCGATGAGTGGCTTACCGAGGTAGTCGCGAAATGGCCCTTCGGGCTTGTCGGCCACGGCTACCCCGATGCCGCCCCGCTCCTGATCGTTCTGAATGTCGTTGGCCCCGAAAAACAGGTAGTATTTGCCCCCTTTCTCCGTAATCGACGGTGCCCACATCGCCCGTTTTGCCCACCTGATACTCGTCGTGTCGACGATACGCGGGTGCTTTGTCCACGTGACCAGGTCGGGCGACGAGAAGGCATCCATAAGCACCTGCTGGTTGTAGGGTGCCGAGTAGGTCGGATAAATCCAGTACTGCTTGTTGAAAATAATACCTTCGGGATCGGCGTACCAGCCCGGAAAAACGGGATTTCCGGCGGTGGTTCTGGTCGTCGACGGGCTGGTTGTCTGCGCCGTTGCGGTAAGCGTTGTCAGGCCCAGCAGGGCAATCAGGATACGTTGAGTACGGGTTTGCATTCGGTAACGTGTGCGTTCTGGCGTATATATCGATACCAGAAGGCCGTTCTTCCCCAAAACTACCCCGCCCCCTTTATTCCGGTCAGCTTCCACCCCATCAATGCGTACCGGCATACGGGCCGATTGCCAGCGTTGTACATCCGGCCCGTACGCCTTCCATCACCTGCGGACTGCCAGCGATTTTACCTGTGTCGGGCTAACGAAGCGTGTCCGAAACACGTCTTTCGCCAGCGTCGATACGACCGTGTATACGCCACTGTGCGCAGCGTTGTCACTCAACCATAGCCCCTGCTTCGTTTTACTACCCAGATAAACCGCCCTGTTATCAAACCGGAATCCGGATACAGGGATGGTCGGTTTATTCGGGGATGAGGCCGTACTGATTGAGCGAATTACCCGTTTTGCGGCTCTCGGCGGTACGCTCCAGTTTGAGCGATGCACTGGTCGGGACTTCGGCGATGTAGTATTCGATAGTACCGTTGGTGTTGGTCGGTCGGGGGTTCAGGTCAGCCAGAATCAGCCGTCGGTTGTCGGTTGAGATTGTCCAGGTACCAGTCAGAATCCGCCCGTCGATATCTTTCAGATTCACTACACCGGGCTGACTCAGGTCGAGCCGGAAGTTGACGTAGCCGGGCTTCGTGTTGCTGCTTCCCCCCTGCGCGTAGACCAGCAGGTCGCCCTCTTTCACGGTCTGTGCCATCCAGATGCGCCCCATCTGATCGGCAATCGACACAACGGGTTTGGGCTGACAACCGATCAGCAGACTCAGCAGGACGACCCCGATCAGTCGGGCCATTTGTGTTCGGTTTGGTTTCATGGCAGCAGGATTCGTTTTGTCAGTTTGCGCCCATCGGCACTGATGTGGACCAGGTAAATTCCCGTCGGCAGGTGGCTCAGATCGTAGTACCAGCGGGCCGTCGGGCGTACGAACCGGCTATCGGTCAGCACCGGCTGCCCGGTTTGCGTCAGCAGTTGCACCGTAGTCGACAGCGTGGAAAACCAGTTGGTGACAATGTGCAGCGTACGGTCACTGACGTACAGGTCGGTGTGGGTATCCAGTTCATCCTCCACGGCGATGACTACTTCGTTGATCCGGGCCGTTGCGACATTGGAATAGCCGGAGTTCCCCGCCGTATTGATGGCCCGGATGCGGTAGTAGTAGGTCGTAAACTCGGTCAGGTTCGGGTCGACATAGCTGGTTACAGCCGCCGGAACCTGTTTGATTTCCAGGAATGGCCCATTTGTACTGGTCGCCCGCTCGATACTGATCGTCACGGCTTTGGGGGATACGGCAGTCCAGCTGAGTCGAATCTGATCGTAGTCCTGCACCAGACCGGTCAGGTCGGTGGGGGCAGCGGGCGGGGCCAGCGGTGTCGTCACGCAGACGGCATCGGTATAACCCGACGGGCCAGCCGCGTTGACGGCCCGAATCCGGTAGCAGTACGGCGTTGCATCGGTCAGGTTATTGTCGGTGTAGGTCGTGGTGTTGGCGGGGATGTCGGCCACTTTCGCGAATGAGCCGGTCGCGCTGCTGCCACGTTCAAGCTGAAAGCCACTTTCGTTGGTACTCAGATCTGCCCAGGCGAGGGCAACCTGCGTGGGCGATACAGCAGTAGCCGTCAGCCGGGCGGGCGCAGCGGGGGGCACATCGGGCGTGGTGGCATCGGCCACGTTGGCATACGCCGACGTACCCACCGCGTTTTTCGCCCGAATCCGGTAGTAATAGCGGGTGTTGGGCGTCAGGCCGGTGTTCGGGTAGGTCGTCGCATTGGCGGCAACGTCGGCGATTTTGGCGAACGTCACCCCATCCGTCGACCGTTCGATCTCGAAACCCGTTTCATTGTCCGACGCATCGCCCCAGTTCAGATCGATCTGCGTGGTCGATGCCGCCGTGGCCGTTAGCCGGGCCGGGGCCGCCGGGGGGGCGTCGGGCGTGGTCGCATCGGCAATGTTCGAGTAATCCGACGGGCCAGCCGCGTTGACGGCCCGAATCCGGTAAAAATAGCGCGTCCGGGGGCTCAGGTTCGGATCGCTGTAGGTCGTTGCATTGGCGGCAACATCGGCAATCTTCGTCCAGCCGTCGCTCCCGTTCAGGCTGCGCTCCAGTTGAAAGCCGCTCTCATTACCCGACAGATCAGCCCATTGCAGATTGATCTGACCAAACGATGCTGCCGTCGCCGTCAGCCGGGCCGGTGCCGCCGGGGGGGCGTCAGGCGTGATGGCATTGACAACAATCGAATACGGTCCTGTACCGCTGGCGTTGGTGGCCCGAATCCGGTAGTAATAGCGGGTATTCGGTGTTCGTCCCTGATCGCTGTAACTCGTCGCGTCGCCGGGCAGGCTGGTCAGCTGTGTCCAGCCGTCGTTGCCGTTGGGGCTCCGCTCGACCAGCACATTTGTCGCCGTGGCAATAGCCGCCCAGCTCAAATTGATCTGCGTAGTCGATACGGCCGTTGCCATCAGATTTTGCGGACTGGCGGGTGGACCAGCGGGCGTAGTGGCGTCGACAACGCCCGAATAGCCTGACGCTCCGGCACCGTTTACGGCCCGCAGGCGGTAGAAGTAGCGCGTCTGCGGTTGCACGGTGTTGTCGGTGTAGGTCGTCGCGTTGCCCGCTATGTCGGCCAGTTTGGTCCAGGTACTGCCGTCGGGGCTGCGCTCCAGCTGGAACCCGCTCTGGTTGGCCGAGCCAGCGGCCCATTGCAGACCGATCTGGTTGTACGTTACCGACGTGATGACAAGCCGGGCGGGCGCAGCGGGCGGGCTGTCGGGCGTGGTCGCGTCAGCGGTGTTGGCATAGCCGCCCGGCGCACCGGCTGCATTCAGGGCACGAAGTCGGTAAAAATAGCGGGTGTTGGGCGTCAGGTTCAGGTCGCTGTACGTCGTTGCGTTACCCGCCGGATCAGCGATTTTGGTCCAGTTATCATTGCCATTGGGGCTACGTTCTAGCTGATACCCCGATGCGCCCGACACCCCCGACCAGCTCAGGTTGATCTGCGTGGTCGATGCGGCTACTGCGGCCAGATTCTGGGGGACGCCAGCCGGGGAAGCCGGTGTCGTGGCGCACTGCGTATCGGTATAGCCGCTCGGCCCGACCCCATTGACGGCCCGAACCCGGTAGCAGTACGCCGTACTGCCCGACAGGCCGTTATCACTGTAGGTCGTGGCGTTCGCACCGAGGTCAGCGATTTTGGTAAACGTGCCGCTGCTGTTCGGTGCCCGTTCGATCTGGAAACCCGTTTCATTGTCCGACAGATCAGCCCATTGCAGGTTGACCTGACTGCTACTGACGGCGTTGACGCTCAAACGGGCCGGGGTTGCCGGGGCGGTGGGGGCCGGGGCTTTGGTGGTACCGCAGGCTTCGTTGCTGTAGCCGGAGTACAGGCCAGCACTGTTTTTGGCCCGCACCTTATAGCAGTACGGCGTGTTGGCCGGCAGGTTGTTATCGGTATAAATCTTTTGCCCAAAATCAGCCTGAATAACCTGATACGTGCCACCCACGCTGGTGGCCCGCGATACCTCGAACGTCACCGGGACAACGTTGGCGTCCTGCCAGAACACCTGTAACTGACTGGTCGAAACCGACGATACGGCGAGGCCGGAGGGCGTAACGGGTGGCACTGGTGCGAGAGCCGTTGTGGTCGCGCAGGCCACGTTCGAGTAGTCCGACGTACCGCCCGGTCCCCGCGCCCGGACCCGATAGCAATAGGGCGTACCGCCTGCCAGTCCGCCGTCGTCGTAGGTTGGCGTCCGGCTGTAGGGCACTATGGCTACCTGCGCAAATGGCCCACCCGACGACGCCCCCCGTTCGAGCAGGAAATCGGTGGCGGTTCCTGCGCCGGGGTTGGTCCAGGTCAGGCGAATGGCCGAAGTCGACAGGGTGGCAGCACCAAGGCCGGTGGGCGTCGTCGGGGGTGTGGCGGGTGTAGTTACCGTTACTTCACCAGAATAGGTCGTCGCTGCCCCTGTTGCCAAAATTGCCCGGACCCGGTAGGTATACGACCCACTCCCCTGCACGGTGTTGTCGGTGTAGGTCGTCGCGTTGGCAGCCCCCTCTCCGATTTTGGTGAAGCTGGTGAAATCTTTCCGCTCGATCTCGAATTTGGTTTCATTCGTCGTGTTGTCTTTCCAGCTCAGCACCACCCGGTTATAAGCCGGTGCCGAGCCTGCCAGGTTCGACGGCGCGTTGGACTGGGCCAGTGCCGACAGCGACACCAACCCGGCCAATAGTGTGTATAGTCGTTTCGTCATGGTCGTATCGATTGATCGCTGGCCGCACATTAGTTGCCCACGCTGGCCTTTACCGCATCACTTTTTACCTGCTGCCCAGTCCGGCTTATGGCGACGACAGCGATTTCGTAGTCGGTTCCGGCTTCCCACTCAGTCAGAATGGCCTGCGCTTCGCCCAGCAGGGGTGTTATTGCCCGAAACGTTTCGCCCTGATCGCGGGCCACCACCCGATACCCCGCAAAATCAGTTGGCTGCGCCGGACGGTTCCAGTTGACAATCAGTCGTTTACTGCGCGTGTCTACCTGTACGTGTACGTTGCGCGGGGCGGTCAGCACGGCACTACCGATGATTTCTGCCAGTTGCCCAACCGATGGCTTTGACACGTTACCAGTGCTGTCGACCGCCTGCACGACATAGCGGTAGGCACCGGCGGGTACGTGTCGGTCGGTAAACGGCGGACGCGGGGAACGGCCTACGACCGTGTAAACGGGTCTGGTATCGGCGGCACTGGCCCGCAGTATGTGGTAGCTGCGCACGTCTTCAGATACGGATGCCTGCCAGGACACCTGCACCGAATCACCGGCCGCGATCAGCGTTTGCAGAAACGGAGCCACCGGCGCGCGTCGGTCTGGCAGGCGCACCGTCAGCGTGGTCGGCTTGCTTTCGTTGCCGGCCCTGTCGACCGCTGTCAGGCGGTAGTAGAACAGGTTCCGGTTGTTGCGCAGCAGCGTATCGCGGAAAGTCGATGGGGTGATCGGGTCGAGTTGACGCTGCGCGTAGTTATCGTCGGTGTTGGTCAGGCTGCGGTACACGAAATAGCCCGCAAGGTCAGCCTCCTGATTCGCCCGCCAGCGCAGGCTGACGTGGCCCAGCGTGTCGGTTTGGGCCACGGCGTCCATGGGCGACACCGGGGGCGTCAGATCGGGGTGACTGACCTGCACCGGCAGCGTATTGGCCCCGTTGCCGGCCTGATCTTCGGTTCGCAGGTAATAATAGTATGTACGACCTTCGGAGGCTGTTTCGTCGGTATAGGCCGTGTCGGTCGCCACCAGCAGACGTGGACTCACCGGCAGAAACGGCCTGTCCAGGCTGGGGCTTCGAAACAGCCGGTAGCCAATGCCGTCGCGCGTGCGGGTGGGTTGCCAGCTCAGCCTGACCTTGTGCGTATCCACCCGTCCACGAAAGGCGGTCACCGGCGCCGGCGGGTCCATGTCGTTGATCGTCAGCCAGGCGGGCGAACCAGCGTCGCCGGGGTTCGCAAACGGGTCCAGGGCCGCCACGCGGTAGTAGTACGTTTCGCCCGTCCGCAGCGTAGTGTCGGTATCGACGTATTGGGCAGGGGGCGTTTTTCCGCCGATGGCCTGGATGGCCAGTACCGGCTGCCGGGAGATCCGTACGTCGGGCCCGGTATTGCCCCTGCGCCGGTAGACGTGGTACGCCATCACATCGGTCCGGATGGGCCAGTTCAGCGCGATCCGGTGCGTTTTTTCCTGGGTCGCCGTCAACCTGACCGGTGCCGGTTCGGGTTTGTAGCTACCAGCCCGAACCGGCAGGCTGACGGCCCAGTTGTACTCCTTTCCCCGGTAAACAGCGTTGACGGCGTAAACGTAGGTTTGACCGGGAATGGCGGTCGTATCGGCGAAAAACATACCGGCAGCCTTCGCAAAGGCATTGTCGGTGTAGACGCGCGTCGCAAACACCTGCAGGAAGAATTTGGCTTCGCTTTTCTTCGGCAGCGTCTGCGTGACCTGGCGATACGTTTGCTGCGCCTGCTGATCGATAACCGACGCCCTCGGATCAACGGCCGTCGTGGCCTGCACGGGTGTCGTCGTCAGGCGCGTAAACGTTTTCTGGCTGACGTTCCGGCGCAGGATGTAGTATTGAATGGTTCGGGGGATGTAAATCAGCCATTTTACCTGCACGGTTTTCCCGTCGGGCGTGACGGCGGCAAAGGCTTTCGTCGACGTAACCGTCTTCTGACCGTACCCCGTCGACAACCCCGTCCAGGCCAGCGTTAGTAATGCTATAGCGAACGTTTTCATAGTGCTTTTTTGACTAAATAGATCACCACCAGCTGGTTAAAGCATCCCAGGCATCTTCGGCCAGATCAGCTGCTTTCTTTCCTGCGTCGGTCAGTACCCCCCCAATATTGGCCAGCAATTCACCGGCGGCACTGAACACCCGGCCCGCAGCATCGATGACGACCTGTACGCCGTCCAGCAGCCAGCCAAGCGCGCCCTCGCAGGACCCACCCACCGTTCCGTCGTTGTAGCACATATCGCTCACGTCGCCGTTGACTTTCAGGATAGGGCTGGCATTTTTCACGCCCAGCACGAAGTTGAAGCCGCCCACCACCGGCACGCAGATGCTTTTATTGTAGGCCAGGCAGAACGGGTCGGGCAGTGAAAACTGAATGTCGATTTTGTCGGAATACAGATCGAGGCTATAGTCGCTGTAGCCCACCTTCAGGGCAATCGTCGTACTGATGCGGCCCTGCGCCATGATACTCGGCCGCAGTTGCATGACTACGTCCGAATTAGCGTCGGACCGCAGCGTCGCCCAGGGATTGCCCGACGTGCTCAGGTCGAGCAGCTTGGCACTCAGGTGCAGTTGCAGACCAATCCCGACCGGTATCCAGTTCAGGCTGGGGATGGATTCACTGGTGGCGTAAACCAGCGTATAGCCGTTGGCTTCGGGCGTCAGGCTACCCAGTGAGCCGCACATCGCCGTCACCTTTACTGGCAGGTCCGGTGCGCCCACCGACACGGCGAACCCGGCTTTACCGGCGTACAGAAACGCGTCGCCCGTCACACAGGCCGCCGTCAGATCGCCTTTGGTCAGCTTGACGTGGCCGAGCATGGTCTTGTTGACGATGTCGAGTTCTACGTCGGCATAGCCCTGCAACCGCGAGGTGGTGGCATCGCCGGTTCCCTTCTCCTGCTCGATGTTGGCTTCTCCCCGGATCAGCATTTTAGCGGGCGTGTAGCCGCTGAACAGGATTTCAAATCCCGTTTTCCCCCACAGAAATTTGCCTTTGTCAGCGGCCGACTGAATGGGCATGGCGGCATACAGCCCAAAGCTGGTTTGCCCGTCGGGCACGTAGTTGTCGTCGAAAATACCGCTGGCCCCGCCCACGTGCTTCATGTGGCTATAGAGTCGGCCCTCGAACCCGTAGCCTTCGAGGTTGATGAACAGCGGTATACCGGGTGCTTTCGGATTGATGTACTTGAACCCGGCAAACCAGTACTTGACACCCTGCATTTTCCCGGCCCGGATCGTGGCACTCACCGACATGGCCGACGGGCTGTTTACCTGCATACCACCGGTCGCAACGAAGCCGTTGCCGTAGGTCGGGTCGCTGTCGAAGAGGGTAAACTGCACGCTGTACGAACCCGTTTTGGTCGAATAGCTACCGCCGTAAGTCTTGTTGGCCGTGGGCACCAGCACCGACGCCGGAGCCGAGCGTTCGAGCGTATAGCCCAGGCTCAGAACGCTGTTCCCGGTACCGGATTCGTCGGCCAGGTCGGCATTGGGGCCGCTTTTGGGCAGACCACCCATCGACCCCGCGGGCAGTTTGGGCATCCCGTTGACGGGCTGGTATTTCAGCGCGTTGTCGAATTCAAAGACGTCCTTATCGGGTTTGGCAAATACAAAATCGTACAATTCCTGCTCCTTGGTCACGATCTTATCGCCCAGCACCAGTTTGCCGTTGAACGTCAGCCGCGCGTTTTTTGCGTCCGGCTCGTCGCTCAGCACCACCCGCGCCAGGTGGTAGTCGAGCCCATTGAGGTAGGCCGTTTTCTGGGTGCTGCCGCCGAAATACGCTTCGGCATACTTCCCGACGTAATCGCTGACCAGTTTACCTTCGGGCGTAATGGCAATGTCGACGCCATCCATGTGAATATCGCGGGCGTCGATGCCCCGCGTGGGACTGGTGGCGTTGTAGGCCGAAATCCACAAGTCGGGGTGGAAGTAGCTATTCTCGAAATAACCGCCCGTCACTTTCAGCGTCACCCGGTTTCCATCGCTGGTATGCAGCAGGGTCCGCTCGGTCGCTTTGGTGAAAAACACATCGGCATCACCCAGACCGTATTTTTCGATACCGATCTGCAACGTTCCGACCGCCCCCACAAACGGAATATATACTTCGCCTGCCACGAAGCCCGTCGTCAGTTCAGAGTTCTTGATAAACGCAACGGCAGTGGTAATTTTTCCTTTATACCCCAGATAAGGTGACTGGATCGACAGATCCTTACGCCCGCCGATGGTCGATTCGTAGCCGTTTCCCCGGTTAACGACGGGGTTCAGGGGAATCGTCATCCAGCTCAGGTAGTCTTTCGACGTCGGGTGAAACTCATCCTGCCTATACACCATTTTACCGGCCCACAGATCGACGGCAGGGCACGACAGGCCCTTCACCCACTGCGGGTACGGCAGGTCATCGGCGTCGAACAGGTCGCCGAGCTGAACGTTGACCGATTGAAAGCTGAGAAACAGTCGGGCCTGCTCATCGACGCTGCCCAGCAGTACCTGTGGGTCGTCGATCTGCGCGGAGAACGTGATGCCGTCGCTGTGCTGAAACGGTATCGTCAGATCGGGAATCCCTTTCTTTTTGCTGCCGACTACCACAGAGCCGTTCAGGTGCGCTTTAAGCGTGTTGTTCTGAATTTCCAGGTACGAGTCTTCGTTGATGCTGAGCCGAAAGCCAGCCATGTCGGTCAGCAGTCCCCCGTATGCGTTGCCGAACGGAATCGTCAGCACCGATTGATCGGTCTTGTCGGCCGATGCCAGCGGGTACCAGTTGCCCGGCGTCGACACGGTCAGATTACCGTCGTAGGTACTGATCGAGCCGGTCGAAAACTTTCCACCCGTTCCCGGCTTATAGGCTCCCGGTGTCGTCAGCGTGATGGGGCTGTTCCAGACGAAACCGGTTTTTACGGAAGCCTCCTCAGCGCCCCGTTTAAGGGGTATCGTTCCGTCCGTTGGCAGGTCGTTATCCGCAATCAGGCGGATGGCCTCGCAGGTCGCGATAGCGGTACCGCCCGTGTGGTTATCGGTGCGCAACTTACGGGTACGCCCCTCGGGTCGGGTGTTTGTCAGGTCGACGTTCAGCTTTCCGCGTACGACCCGGAACCGGGGTTGTGACTTGTCGCCGGTTCGCCCCTGCACGGCACCGTCCACGGGCCGGATCACCAGGTCGGCGAACGCAACATCGACACTGACCCGAATGGGCGATTGAATGGTCAGGGTACCGCGCCCGGCAAAGTGGTCTGGGTTAGGATTGGTCACGTTCTGAATCGTAATGTGCTGCCCGGCAAACAGCAGTTCGCCCAACCCGGCGGCTACCGTACTGGTTTTTGTTGCCCGCCCGGGCTGCGACACGGGCTGATGAACCGAGGCAATGGCCGTTGCCCCCGCTGGCGGTGTCACCACCGATGAATCGACAACCACCGGGATTAGCCTGGCAGGGGTCTGCACCAGTTCCAGGCCCGGCGTTCTGGTCAGCGGGGGCAGGCCGGTGCCGTAGGTGAACGAGCAGACGGGCGCTTTGCCGTCGTTTTGAACATGCAGTTTACCGCTCCGGTCGATGGCCTGCACCCGCCAGGCGTACCGCTTGCCCAGTTGCAGGGGTGGCTGCGTGGGGCCATACAGAAACGTGCCTGTCCGCAGGCCACGTACCTCCACACCCGACCGGGGCAGGGCTACGACGTCGATAAACACGTTCGGATCGACGTCGGCCTGCGGCAGCTCGACCACGCGCAGGATGTACTCCACCGACACCGGCGATACCCCGGCGGGGGGTGTCCAGGTGAAGACCAGCGCCTGCGGCTGGGTGGCTGTCACCTCCGCATCGCAGAGGGGCGAAATCAGTATCGGCGGCTCCACCGAGCGGACAATGATCGGAGCCGAACAGCCAATCGGAAACTCCGCCGACAGCGGTTGACCGAAAGGCACGGCAGCGGTGTTGGTCGCCGTTTCGTTGAGTGCCCGGATACAAAGCTGATAGGTACCGTCGGGCAGTGGCAGTCCCCGTGCCAGCAAATTCTTGTCGATACCCGTCACCTCGACCTGATTCAGATCGAACAGTCCTTCGAGATCGGTACGGCTCAGCAGGGTCTGGCCCGGCGGCACCGTCAGCGGGCGCGGTGGGCGATAGCTGACCGACGTGCGAATCTCGATGCCGTTGTCGCCCGTGAGTTGCCCCGCCAGCCGGATCTGATACGTCTGTCGGCTGGTGTTGATGATAAACACCCGCACCTGCTGCCCCGCGCCGGGGTAGTCCTGCAAATAGGCGCTGTAGGGCGGCAACACGCTGACCTGCACTTGCAGCGGATAGGTTTGCGCCCGGCCGGTCAGCGAGGTCAGCAGCAGCCCGAAGGCCACCAGCCAACCCCACTGCCGGGCGAACGGCTGTCGATTGCGTAGCATGGTGTGGTTAGAAGGAAATGCCATAGCCGAGGTTCGCTCTGAGTTCGTTGAACGTCTGTGACTGAATGCCCGTGTTTGAATTGAGGTAGTTGGCCGACAGGCTGATTGTCTGCCGTTTAGCCACCTGATAGCCCGCGTTCGCCGTGACGGTCAGCACCTTGCCGGTAACGCCCGACTGCTGATTGACGAGGTAGCTGGCGGTAGCCGAGGTGGTCAGTTTTTTCTCGAAAAAAGCCTGCGTCGCGCCCAGCGTCGGGCCGAAAAACCGGACGGACTGATTGGTATCACCGACGGCGATGGGCAGTTGCGTCTGCGTGTACGACAGCATCCCGTTGATGCCCCAGCCGGTCGTGGTCTGCTGGTAGAAATAGCCCAGGTTCAGGTTGGTATTGGTGTTCTCCGTCTGGCTGGCCGTACTGGCGTTCAGGTCGCTGAGTTTCTGGTAGGTCGTGGTCAGCGTGAAGACTTGCATCACGTCGTCTTTCTGGAGCGTGTACCGCCCGTTGACCGTGGCTGACAGGTTGTTCTGCGCCAGCCGGAGCGTGTCGATCAGCGGTCGTAACCCCGCCTGCTGGCTGATGCCGTAGTTCGACAGCTGTACATCGACGCCGAACGCCGTTGCCGGATTGTACGACACCACCAGCGACCCGATTTTGCGACCTGTCCGGGCGGTTTTGTTGCCCGCCAGATTATCGAACTGAATGCCGTAACTACCCGACAGCCGAAGCTTACCCTCGAGCAGGGTCAGGTTGGGCGCGATGGCGTAACTCTCGATGTCGGACTGGAAATAGTACGCGCCCATCGTCTGAAAATTCGGATCGATGCGCTTGTACTGGAGTTTGATACCGGCGTTCTGCCCCCGATAGCCGACAGCGGCCTGTGTGGCCTGCGTCAGTTGCGTGGAAAGCCGGGGGGTGAACAGCTTACCGAACAGGCGCGTCACCGGATTACTGCCTTCGGTCGATACCAGCGCACTCCTGACATCGCGGGTGTAGGCGCTGACGGCCTCGTCCAGTTCGACGGTAATGTGTTTCAGGATCAGCAGCCGGGTGGTCAGGCCGACGACGAGATTTTCGGCCGGAATGACTGTCTGCGTAACGGACTGGGGCTGTGACGCAATCGACATCGTATCGTCTTTAGCCCGCAGCATAATCAGATCGACGTAGTTGCCGGGTTTGCCGTAGCCCACTTTCAGGGCGTAGCCCGTTCGCTGATAGGCCGGGATAATGTCGGGTTCGGCGAGGTTGCTGGAAATGGCTTTGTTGAACCGGCCATAGACCGCCCCCAGCCGGAACTTACCGGGGTTCAGCTCGACGCCACCACCCAGAAACGTGTGTCCGGCCAGCGTAAAGGGCGAGAAACTGACGTTGCGGTAACCCGCGTGAATCGTAGCCCACCTGTAAGTCGGCGATACGCCAAACTGGTTGAACGGTTGCCGGAAACTACTCCCCTGATTGCCCAGTACCGCCGAGAACGGCAGCGAAATACCACCCGGCAAAGCCACCGTCACGGCCCCGCTGATGCCGAATGGTGACGACTGATTCCGGGCGGCAATCCCGTTGGCGGCATAAAAACCGGCGTAGGCATTCAGCCCCCCCGACACCTTCACCAGTCCTGACCTGGGCGGAGCGGGATCGGTCTGCGCCGAAGCGGTGCCGCAAAGGCAGAGCAGGAAAGCAGAAAGCAGGAGAAGTGAGCGCATAAGCCAGTCGATCTGAGCATCCGGACGATGCACGCGGCTTAGTCGGCGCCGTGCAAATCCCGGAAACAAACCTACTGGTTATCAGCGCGTTGCACAATCGGATAAATGTATGACCGATTGAGCAGGGCACACCTGTTATAGACTGTCTGTCAACAGGTTATGCGACTCTGTACGGTTATTCATACGCACACGTTCATCCCCGAAACCCGTAGAACTGCGGGCTATAGGCGCGTATAAATCCGGTGTCGTTCACCCGCCCTATAATGCAGATCGCCCGGCCTATCCGACGTATCGGACAAACCGGGCGATCTGTTGCAATGCTTTCGTCAGGGAAAAGCGAGTACTCTTTTTTCTTAGCCAGTTGATTATTACCGGCCTGTCTGAGCAGTCGAGAGGTTGCCTTTTAGATACTGATCGAACCAGCTGAGGTAGCGCACGAGCCGGTCCTGCTGATAGCTAGGCGTGGTGATGCCATGGAACTGGTTGGGGTAGATGATGAGCTGTGTTGGGATGCCGAGCGTTTGCAGGGCCTGATACATCTGTTCGCTACCCGCTACCGGCACGTTGAAATCCTTCTCGCTGGCCATAAACAGCGTCGGCGTTTTGATGCGGTCGGCTTTCAGGAACGGGTACGACACCTTGAGCCATTTGTCGAGGTTTTTCCAGGGCAGACCCAACTCGTTTTCGTACTGATTGACGTACTGATCGCTGCCGTACATGGTTAGTTGCAACGAACTCCCTGCTCCGCTGGCAGCGGCTTTGAACCGGGTGTCGGATGCGATGACGTAGTTGGTCAGGATACCGCCGTAACTCCAGCCACCGATGCCCAGCCGGGCGGGGTCGGCCGTTCCTTGCTGCACCAGCGCATCCGCCGACCCTAAAATATCCAGCACTTCCCTGTTGCCCCAGTCGCCGTAGATCGCTTTGGTGTATTCGATGCCACGCCCGTTGCTGCCCCGGTAGTTGACCGCCACGACCGCATAGCCACCACCCGCCAGCACCTGCCGCGTCAGGTCGAAGCCGTAGGTATCCTGACTGACCGGCCCGCCGTGGATGTAGAAAACGGCGGGCCGTTTAGTCGCCGAGCCGCCGGACGGCATAAACAGCAGGTTCGACACCTGTGCTCCGTCTTTGCTGCGCGAGGTGTAGCCCGTTACGGTGGCCAGCGACAGTGGGGCGACAAACTCGTTCTGCACAGTCATCAGTCGGCGGGTGGCTCCGTCCTCGATGGCGTAGACTTCGGTGGGCAGTTGCGGTTCGCTCATCAGCGTTGCCCAGCCGCCTTTCGGGTTGGGTTCGAGGTCGGCAAAGGCGCGGT
The DNA here is from genome assembly GCA_964581865.1 of uncultured Spirosoma sp. Taxonomy (GTDB): domain Bacteria; phylum Bacteroidota; class Bacteroidia; order Cytophagales; family Spirosomataceae; genus Spirosoma. Next base: position 67,714 of record CAZOQC010000010.1, on the reverse strand, counting down.
CGCCGGTAGTCAGGTAAGTAAGCTTACTATCGGCCACGCTGTATTCGGCGACTTGCGTTCGGCGGTCATCGTCGACCAGAATACCGATGCGTTGTCCGTCGTTCGACCAGCGGGCGTTGCGGATGGGCCGGTCCAGCGCCTGCGACAACAGGCGGGGTTGCGGCAGCGCCGTGGCGTTACCATCGACCGCAATCAGGGCCAGCACCGGCTGATCGTACATGATGAAGTTGGTCGATGCCGTCGAGCGCAGGTACGCCAGTTTCTTGCCGTCGGGGCTCCAGACCGCGCCCCCATCGCGACCCGGCCAGTTCGTAAGCTGCCGGGGCTGAACGCCCGACCGGGCCGCAATCACGTAGACGTCGGTGTTCTCGTTTTTGTCGGGATCGGCGCTGCGGTTGCTGGTAAAGGCCAGTTGCGTTTCGTCGGGCGACCAGGCCGGGGCCGTTTCGTCGTACACGCCTTTGGTCAGCGTATCGAGCGTTTTTGTGGCCACGTCGAACACGTAGAGGTGCATGGGTCGACGGTCGAGGTAGCCTTTCATATCGGCCTTGAACTGATGCCGGTCCAGGACGTAGGGCGTGCGGATTTTGGTCTTTGCCGAGTCGGAATAGTCTTTATCCCGAATCACCATCGCAATTTTCCGGCCCGACGGCGACCATTCGTATTCCTCCAGCTCGCCTTTCAGGTCGGTCAGTTTTTTGGCTTCGCCCCCGCGCCGGTCCATCAGCCAGAGTTGCGTACCCGTGGCCGTACCGGGTGCTCCGCTGCGGCCGGACAGAAACGACAGGTACTTGCCGTCGGGGCTCCAGCGGGGTGTCGATTCACCGTCCGGGCTGTTGGTGAGCTGCACCGATTCCGTGCCGTCCCAGCTGACCATCCAGACATCCGGGTTGCGCTTGTCTTTGCCCACGTCTACCCCCGACTGCACAAACGCGACCCATTTCCCGTCGGGCGACACCTGCGGATCAGCAATGGATTGCAGCCGCATGACGTCGGATGGGCGGATGGGTCGTTTGGTGACAGTGGCCTTGGTGGCGGTGGTTGCCGAGGTCGGCAGCGTCGACTGCGCCAGAGCGGCTGACGTAAGCAGCAGGGCGCTGAGTAAGGTAACGGTTGTCGTCATAGTGTCGAGTGTGTTCAGCGCGCGGCTTCGAAACCCTGAAAATACGCGACTTCTCCACGCGCTGCAAATTTGACGGATAAAGGCTACCTGACCGGTAGGCGATAAAACTAAAAAGTCGGCTACGGACGACTGAACTGAATGACCACCCGACGATTTTTGGCCTTCGCCGTTTCCGAACCGTCCGCCGAAACCTGCGCGTTACCGCCCTGCCAGTCGACCCGTAGTCGTGCATCGGCAATACCCTGATTTTTCAAATAACCCGCAACCAGTTTGGCCCGGTATTCCGACAGGGTCAGGTTTAGTTTTTGTTCGCCCACATTGTCGGTATAGCCCGTTACATGAGCGAGTACCTGCGGCTGGCTCGTCATCAGCCGGGCCACCGAATCAAGTGACGCTTTTGTTGCTGGCGTCAGCTCATATCGGCTCTGTTCGAAATAAACGGTCGCGGTTGCGGGCGCGGCCTTCTCGACCCGCTTTCCGTCGACCGCGCTTACCGACTCAGGCTTTGTGATCGCGTCGGCCCGCACCTCCAGAAACGTCAGTCCCTTGTTAAGTGTAAACGCCTTGTCGATCAGTACCCGGCCGTCATCCGTCGATACGAGCACCCGGTATGGACCGGGTTTTGCGCCCTCGAAGGTCACCGATCGCAGGATTTTGCCTTTTCTGAATTTAGTATTCATACCGGGCGGGACACTATAGCCGTGAGCAGAAATCGTTATAGCTGTAGCCATCTTCCGATCTGTCGGGTCTACCATGTAATTGACATCTACGTCGTCGGGTAAATCGTTACTCACAATCAGTTGATCTGCCTGTCGCACCGCCACCGAATCCTGTTTGCCCATGGTGATACCCACCCGAAAATCGGCCTTTCGAGTAGGGTTATTTACGAATGTTACGGGTAAGGTGACCGTGCGGTAATTTGGACTGGTAAACGAGATCGACGTAGCCGAACGCGGCAGCAGAATGCGAAATCGCCCGTCTTTGTCGCTCTGCCCCAGCCGGGTTCGGCTCGTGCCCGACATAGCATAGATGTCTACGGGCAGATACACCGCCGTCGTCAGGTCATGACATACCCCCGAAACGCGAACTGAATCAGTCGGCGTATCGGGTTGTAGCGGCTGGCCGAATCGGCTAATCAAACAAAGCGAGAGTAGTAGCAGGTGCATCATATCAGTCCATTAGTCCCTTTCCTGCCAGAATTTGGGGTACGCATTTCTCGATGCGCGACTCCCGCGTTTTGGCTTGTTTGGGGGCGGCAAAATGAAGCAGGTAGGCGCGTTGGCGGCCCGGTGTCAGCGCGTTGAACGCCCGTTTCAAATCAGCGTTTCCGTCCAGTTGTCGCTGCCATTCATCGGGAATGACGTAGTCGGCGGTCTTTTTAAACGTCACCTGTGCGCCTGCTTTTTCCAGCTCTATTGCTTCGCGGATATAGTTTTGCAGGACGTTTACCTGTTCGCTCACTTCCGCCACGTTCGTAAAACGAATCTGCCGGGTGGCCGCCTGCGTCTGTTCGGTCTGCTGAATCAGCATACCGGCCGGATCGCTCAGCAGCGCGCCCTTGTGAAACAGCAGTGCGCAGTAATCCCTGAAGGTGTGCATCAGCACCACGTTCCGGCCCTGAAAAGTGTAACAGGGAACGCCCCATTTCAGCGTTTCGTCGAGCTGGCAGTCGAGCAGGATGGACCGCAGCGCACTCAGGGCTTCCCGCCATCTGGGGGACTTGTCAATGTAGTTGTCAACGGCTGGGTTCATCGGTTCCTGGGCGTTAGGCTCGCTCAAATGTACTCAACCATCGTTGTTTGACAACTCAACATCAGCCCTTTATCGCGCTGCTTGTTGTACAGGAGGACGACGATCAGCGGCCATTACAGGCCGTTGTTTTCGACTCATTGCACCCTCACTCGGTGAGTGGTTAGGTTCTGGGGAACTCTACCCGACAGCGGCCGACCGTCCCGCCCCTAAGCTACTCCCGTAAGGTTTTTACGTGGTGTACGTCGATTGGCTTTATGAGCGGCCTTTTACCCCTAAATCCCCTGAATCCCCTGAAGGGAACTTTGCTCGCATTGATAATAAGTCCCCTTCAGGGGATTTAGGGGTACGAAGCTCTCAGATTAAAATGTTCAGAACTCATACAAGAGTAGCCCTGGAGGGTCGGGGCTGGGGGTGTAGCCGCTGGGGGTAAACGGCCCGGACCTTAACAGCCCTACTCCCTACTCGACAGCCCTATTCCGTTGTTGGATTCCGTAGCGGTGGTAATCGGTGAAGGTCAGCCGTTCGCAGCTTGCCGATATGCGCCGTCAACATCGGTTTCAGAGCCGGATCGACGCAGTAGGTCCGCGACAGTTCAAACGCGTGAATAGCCTCGGCGCGGGCATTGCGGCTGGCGTACAGATTGCCCAGTTCCCAGTTCATAAACGCGCTTTTGGGGTACAGCTTCATGGCAGCCGCCATAAACCGGATCGCGCTGGTCGTGTCGGGTTTCTTATCCAGAAAGAGTGCTTTATATCCTTTGCTTCCCAGCCACATAGCGCGGATGTTGGGCAGGTAAAAGCGGCCCCGATACACCAGCAGATTCCCCATCCGGGTTACAGGTCGCGCCTTTCGAAACACAGCCATCTGATTGTCAACATCGTATGGGTTGGGGCTTAAATCTGCCGTGGCTAAAAAGAACGTACCGGCTACATGAACCGACTGATACCGACTACTATCCTGGTCAGGATTTTCGCCGATCCAGTGCATGTTGTAACGTTGCTTTTCAGCCCGGCGCATACTATACCAGATGAATGGCACCTCCCCCGTCGGTTTCAGGTGGCGGTTGTAGTACTGCGTCAGTTCGCCTGACCGCTGCGTTAAATCGACTCCTTCGTCGTTGAAATAATGATAACTACCCGCTGACCCACCTGCCAGTTCGTTGAAATATTCCCAGGGTCGCACCACGGGTATTGCTGCCAGCAGAGCCGCACCAGCCGCCAGCACAGCGGGTATCTGGTACCAGCTACCCTGCTGAAACGCGTACCAGACCGCCAACGCGCCCAGCACGGCCAGCAGCGGCAGCAACGAGAGTGCATGACGAACCCCACCATACGTCGAGCCTGTCGCCAGCGCCAGCCAGAACAGGCCGAACAGTAATCCCAGCGCTGCCAGCGGCAACCGGGTCGTAGCCGGGAGTTTCCCCAGCCCGAGCAGCACCAGTCCGGCCAGTGAGAGCGCCAGCAAACCCAGCGGCAGTTTGGCTCCCCAGATGCCGGGCGCATAGTAGAACGGCGCACGTTTCAGATACGACTGCCCGAAGGCGAAGGCCGGAAACGGTCGCCCTTCCACACCCGCCCGGAAGGTGTCGGCCAGCCCCCACAGGTACGACGCGGGCAACAGAGGCACGTCGGCCAGACCGTGGAGCATCGTTTTCGACAGGGGTGATTGAATATCATCGATTTTGGTGGCCAGCGGGCGGTTGAAAAACTCACCCTCCGCCCGGCTGTCGCGGTACCGGAAGCCGTAAAAGCCCCACAGCACAACCACCGCCCCAACCAACACCCCAGCGACCATGCCCAACCGACCGGCGCGTCGTCCCACCGATTCCCGTCCAACGAACGTCATCACGACACCAATCAACCCGACGCCAATGACCGTGATAACGGCTGAATGCTTGGCCCCGAGTGCCAGCCCCAGACAGGCCGCCGTTACGAGCAGATCAGTGGGTCGCCACGACCGAAACGCCCGGATAGCCGCCAGCATGGCCGCACCCGACGTCAGGGCTACGGGCAGATCGGTCATGACCACGGGCAGGTGAGCCGCGACGGTCGGGTCGATCACCAGGTAGGCCAGCGTCAGCAGGGCTATCACCGGACCCAGCGTTTGCCGGGCCATGACGGTGAACAGCAACAATAAGAAACCGTTCAGCGCAAACATCGCCCAGCGAGCCTGCTGTTGCACCGCCACCGGGTCGTTGGTCAGGTACACGTTTTCCTCGGCGAACCTGCGTTCCTCCCTTTTGTCGTTGAGCGCCTTGAACGAGGGTAGTTTGTAGCCATTACGCAGTACGACCTCGCCAACCCACAGCTTGGTCAGGGGCGGATGCTCGGGGTTGATGCGGAACGAACCGGTACCGGCGTACGACGCACCGGCCATGATGTGGTAGGCTTCGTCCAGCGTGAAGCTATCGAGCCGGGTCGCCCAGTTTGAGCGCACGATGCCACCGAGAATCAGCAGCGCGGCACCGATCCAGAAAACAACCGGACGATGCATAAACCGACCCCGACGCACGGGTACCACCTGAACGGATTCATTGACGACAGTTGACATTTTTCTGGCTCTGGTATGGTTGAAAAGGACACGACCTGGCAGCGCGTGTTCGTGATCGAACACACCGCCCCGATAAAGACAGTAAACTCCGTTTGATTGGCCCTATGGGTTCAGCGTTACCTGCATGGCCTGCACCACCGGCCCCAGTAGCTGCATGGATTTATCTGACGACATAAACTCACCGTCGCCCGATACACTGTTCAGCGCCTTGTTCTGCGCAGGGCTCAATGTCGACGGCGGGCCGAGCGTGACAGCTAAAAACGACTGCGCACCCGCATCGAGCCGCCCACCCCGCCAACTGGAAACCGAACCGCCGTAGTCCCAGCCGAAGCCCCACAACCGAAACGGCTTTCCGTTGCGCCGTTCCAGTTCGTGCAGTGTCGTGCCAATGCGTAAGCCGTCAGCCGTCGACCAGCGCGTTGGTTTCGGGTTGGGCGACGGGGTGCCCTCGGCATCGGTCACGTACGGCCGAATCAGGACCAGTTCCGGGTGCTGTCGCTGCGACGAATCCCGATACAGAATCTGGAGTTGATCGGCGGTGTCTTTGTACAGCGTTGTCCCGACAAACTCCTCCCCTTCCGCCCCGTAAACGGTATCGCCCACGGTCACAATGCCCGGCCCCAGCCCCTGTAGCAGTTCTGCTTCCGACGTCGAATAACGAACCGGCCCGACGCGCTGACCGGGTACGATCCGAAAATCATTGCCCATCGCTACTTTCCCGCTGGTCACAGTCGATTCGCCCGGCGTGGAGTCGCCCGGTGTGGATGCACCCGGTGTGGATGCACCCGGTGTGGATGCACCCGGTGTGGATGCACCCGGCTGACAGGCCCACAGCACTACCGGCAGGCCGACGAGCAATAACCGTATCACTTGAACATACCGGTTTTCAACGCCTTCGCGACCGCTTCCGATTTGGAATTGACGTGCAGCTTGTCGTAGATGTTGACGATGTGCGTCCGGACGGTTCCCATGCTGATCTGGCAGTGGAACGCGATCAGTTTGTAACTGTCGCCCTCGACCAGCCGGTGCAGCACATCGCGCTCTTTTTCCGTCAGCGCGTACGGATTCGTGTTTGTCGTCGGCGTCTGAAACGCCTGTAGTACTTTCAGCGCAATCGACGGGGTCATGGCGGCTCCGCCCGTCATCACCTCCCGAATGGCGTCGATAATCTTGTCGGCGGGTGTTTTCTTGAGCAGGTAACCCACCGCCCCCGCCGAGATAGCCGCGAAGATGCGTTCCACGTCCTCAAACACGGTCAGCATCAGAATTTTAGGCTTAGTCGTTTGCTGGCGAATCAGGTTTACCGCTTCGATCCCCGTCCGGCCCGGCATATCGATATCCATCAGAATCACGTCGGGCTGATCGCGCTGTACGCACCATACCGCGTCGAGCGCGTCGGGATAGGTCCCCGTCACGATCAGGTCATCGGTGGCGTCGAACACCAGCGCGAGTGTTTCGCGCAGGGAACGATTATCGTCGAAAATAGTAACGCGGATCATGGTCGGTCGATGGGGTGGTGTGGCACCAAAGCAAGCGTCTGACAAAGCTACGAAGCCAGGTAATGCACCGAAATCGGATAAGTATATGACGCCTAGCGCGTGGTGGCCGTCAGTTCGAGTCGTGTCCCCTGCCCCGGCGTCGACTGCACGGTCAGCGTCCCCCCCATGGCCGAAGCCCGCTGCTGCATACTTTGTTGCCCGGTGCGGCTGCTAAGCTGATTGGTGTCGAAGCCCCGCCCGTTGTCTTCGAGCAGTACGGCAAACTGATCGCCCCGCCGTTCAAAACGCATCGTCGCCAGGGTTGCTTCCGAGTATTTAATCAGGTTATTAATCGCTTCCTTACCAATCAGGTACAGGTTTCGGCGCACCTCCATCGATACGGGCAATTGCTCCAGCACGGGGTCGACACTGAACGTAAAGGCAATCTGCTTCGACTCCATCAGCGGCTGGGCATATTCCTGCAACCGCAGTACAATCCGTTGCAGTGAGTCGTTGCCGGGGTTGATCGTCCAGATAATTTCATCGATGGAATCCAGAATCTGCCGGGCGTCGACGTAGATTTTCTGGACCATCCGCTGCGCCGTTTCGGGTCGGTTTTCGCTCAGCAGCTTGTCGGTATGGCCGCTCAGCAGGGAGATACTGCTGAGCGTACTGCCCACCTCGTCGTGCAGGTCGTGGGCAATTTGCTGCCGCAGCCGCTGCGATTCTTCCAGCCGCTGCACCTTCGAGCGATTCAGGAGCCACGCGCTGATCGCCCCACCCAGCAGCAGCAGCAGCAGCCCACCGATGAGTCCGGCGTTGCGTTGCCAGCGCACCTGCCCGGCCGTTTCCTGCTCCAGTCGCTTTTCGGTTTGCAGCAACTGCTTTTCCTGCTGCAGCGACCGGATCCGGGCTTCTTTCTTGTCCGTCTCGTACTGAGCCACCATCCGTTGCAGTTCAGCATTCGTGCGGATAGCGATGGCCGAGTCGACCTGCCGATTTTTCTCCAGCTGGAAGGTATAGGCTAGCTGGTATTTGTTCTGAACGCCGTAGAGGTCGGCCAGTTGCTGCGTCAGCTTTTTCCGGTCGTCTTTGTAATCGTTATCCTCCGCCAGCGTCATCGCTTTCTTCAGATACGATTCGGCCTGCGCGTAGTCTTTCTGAGCCTGATAGAGGGTGGCGATAGTGCCGTACACATGGCATACGGCCAGTTTATTCTGCTGTTTTTCGGCAATGGCCAGGGCACGCCGGGCGTACTCCTGCCCTTCCGCCGGTTTGTTCAGCAGCCGCAGGGCGGTAGCCATACCATCGAACACGTCGAACTGAAGCATATCAAATTGTAGCTTCTCCGCCAGCTTCAGCGATTCCCGCAAGTGGACCATGGCCTGCTGCGGCTGATTCAGCGTGTTGTATAGTTCGCCGAGCTGGTTTTCAAAAATGGCAATGCCGCGCGGGTCGCCCAGTTCGCGAAACAGTACGCCCGCTTTCTGGTAGTAGGGCAACGCCTGTTCTTTCTTACCCATCTTCACCAGCGCGCCCCCGATCAGCCGGTACACAACCGGAGAACGTGGCCGGAAATCATGTTTTTCCTGCAACTGAATGGCCCGCAGTGCCGTCTGAAACACCATGGGCGCGTTGCCCATCCGGTCGTAGGCAGCCGCCATATTACTCAGCAGTCCGCCAATGATTACGGGGGGCATATTGTGCTGATCGGCTATCTCCAGCGCCTTTTTCGAGCTAGCCACCGACTGCTCGTAGTTGGCCGACATAATGTGCAGGATACTTTTACTCCGGTAGCCACGGATTACGCCGTTCCAGTCGTGGAGCCGGGTGGCGAGGTCGATCATCTGCTTACTCATCGAGTCGGCGCGGGCGTACTCGGATTTTTTATAGATCATGTCGATGATCACCGGGTCCATCGCCCGCACGTAAGCCGTGTCGACGGGCGCGTGCGTTTTCAGATAACGCGCCGACGAATCGACATTACCCAGCTGCGCCCTTGCCGACTGACTCAGCAACAGGCCAGCCAAACCAGCCATCAACAGTACGTAACAGTTTCTCATTCTAGCCACGGGTTTGCACGAATTACCTGTTTCCTGACTATCAACGCAATAGCCATTTTATTATCCGGTTGACAGACTTGTACTGCTGCAACAAAAATGCTCCCACAGCCAACTCATTCATGAGTCGTGCTGCGGGAGCGTTGGGGAAACAAATTAGTGGTATCTGGAAAGACGCAACCGCACCGTGGCCCGGCCCTCGTGGCCCGGCCTTCGTGTCTTTACAAAGGCCAGACGACCTCGATTACTTCCTTTTTCAGGTCGACCGTCGAGCGGGCTTCGTGGCTGTCGCGCCGGAGCGTAACCTTCCCTTTCACTACTTTCACCACGTCCTGCCGAATGACATGGGTCGCGTCTTTCTTGCGAAATACCGACACCGACTGGTCACTCGTCTCGACGGGCAGCTCAATCGATTTACCGGTTGCTTTCACCAGCCGGGCCGTGTTGGGCAGGGGTTGATTTTTGAGCAATGCCAGCGCCCGCGACGCGAGCGGCACGCCATAGCCAATGTAATTGTTACCGTAAGGATACAGATGCGCCGACTTTTCGATGATCGCCAGCAACTCTTTGTTCGACAGGTCGGGGCGGGCCTGCATCAGGCAGGCGGCAAAACCCGTAATCACCGGTGCCGACAGGGAGGTACCGTAGAGCGAAAAACAGGCCACGTTGGGTTTCAGGTACGGCAGCGGTTCGGGGCCAATGCTGCTGTAGCCGATGCGGTTCCAGTATTTGGCATTGGTGGCCCCGACAGCCAGCACACCCTGCGCGTCGGCGGGGGTGCTGATGATGCGCCAGCCCCGGTCCTCCCCTTCGTTGCCCGCCGACACGATAATCAGCATCCCTTTCTTATCGGCAGCCAGCTGTGCGGCCCGGCTAATCAGGCTCGTATGGCCGTCCATCTCACTGGGTTTGTAGTTCTCTTTCGGGTTGCTCATGCCCCGCGCGTAGCCCAGCGACGTGTTAATCAAGCGCACGCCCAGGCTGTCCATCCACTCGATAGCCGCCACCCAGTTGTCTTCCTCTCCCCGGTATTCGCGGTTGCCCTGATCGCTGCGGGCCAGGTAAAACGTCGCGTCGGTGGCCAGGCCATACTGCCGGTTTTCCTGCAAATCATTCCCTGCAATAGCCGCCAGTACTTCCGTCCCGTGAAAATCAGACATGGCGTCGAGCGAGCGGTACAAATCGACGCCGGGGCGCTCGCGATGGACATAGTCGCGGATGGCACGCACGCCTTTCCGCGCAAAAATTGGTTTGAGCGCGTTAGCGGAGTCGGCCCCGAAGTACCCCGCGTCGATTACGCCGATGGTTACGAACCGACCCGTCAGCCCGGCCTGCATAAAGTCAGGAGCCTGAATCTGCGTCATCACCGGTGCCAGCTGGGATTGAACGGGCTCATCGGTTTGCATCGCTGTCGGATTGCTAAGGCTGGCAATAACCAGATGCGGATCGATCGGCTCTATGGCTTTGACGAACGGCATGAGCTGCACCCGCTTTACCTGTTCAGCCGTCAGGCGGGCCGACACGGCGTTGAGCCACCGCGACCGGCTCAGGGGAGCAATGCCCGCGTTGGTCAGGGCGGTCAGGTAAGCGGCTGAAACGGGTCGGTCGGTATCGTCGATGGTCAGGTGCTGCACGGCCCGGCGGTGGTGAGCCACTGCCGACAGGGCCGGAACGGCGGTCGGATCTTTGGCCGCGAAGAGAATCCAGTATTTAGGCGTTGAGTCGCTGACGTGGCCCGTAACCTGCCCAGAAAAGGACAGACCGACCAGCAGCGCAGACAGGAAAAAGCGCATATGTACGTACGTACCGGGAAGAAAGGTTAAGCGGGGAAGACGGGCCGGAACTCTGACGGCTTTTCGTTTCCTTTGCAAACGTAAACCCTAAACGGGGTTTCATCATTCCCGCTATGCGTTATTTGCCCATCAACAACCAGCTTTTCGTCCGTAACCGCGACCGGCTGGCTTCGTTACTCAAACCGAAATCGCTGGTCATCGTCAACGCCAACGACATCCTGCCGACCAATGCCGACGGCACCATGGCCTTTCGCCAGAACAACGACCTGTTTTACCTGACGGGCGTCGATCAGGAAGAAACGCGCTTCCTGCTGTTTCCCGAACATCCCGATCCGAAGTTCCGGGCGGTGCTGTTTCTGCGTGAAACCAGCGAGCTGATCGAAATCTGGGAAGGCCATAAACTGACCAAAGCCGAAGCAGCCCAGACTACCGGCCTGCCCGAATCGCAGATTTACTGGACGCACCAGTTCGAGACGATCTTTGCCCAGATCGTTTTTGAAGCCGAGCACGTGTACCTCAACACCAACGAACACACCCGCGCCGACGTGCAGGTGCAGACGCAGGACGCGCGCTACATCGGGCAGTTCCGCAATCGCTACCCGCTGCACCGGCTCGAACGACTGGCTCCGCTGATGCACAATCTACGGGCGATTAAACAACCCGAAGAAATCGCCCTGCTCCAGACCGCCATCGACACCACCGACGCCATGTTCCGGCGGTTGCTGGGGTTCGTGAAACCGGGCGTTTGGGAGTACGAAATCGAAGCCGAGATGATGCACGAGTTCCTGCGTCGGCGGTCGCGGGGAGCGGCTTACAACCCCATCATCGCGTCGGGGGCCAACGCCTGCGTGCTGCACTACATCGACAACAGCGCGCAGTGCAAAGACGGCGACGTAATCTTGCTGGACCTGGGTGCCGAATACGCCAACTACAACGCCGATATGACCCGCTCGATCCCGGTCAATGGTCGGTATACACCCCGGCAGCGAGCTGTATACGATGCCGTACTGCGGGTACTGCGTGAATCGAGCGCGATGCTGAAACCGGGCAACCTGTGGGATGAATACCACCGCGAAGTGGGCAAGGTGATGGAGTCGGAGCTGATCGGGCTGGGCCTGCTCGACCGCGATGCCGTAGCGGCTCAGGACCCCGACGCCCCCTTGTACAAGAAGTACTTTATGCACGGCACCTCGCACTTCCTGGGTCTCGACGTACACGACGTGGGCAACAAATACCGGCGGATGGAGCCCGGTATGGTGTTTACGATCGAACCCGGCATCTACATTCGTGAAGAAGGACTGGGTATTCGTCTGGAAAACAATGTGGTCATTACCGAAACCGGCAATACCGACCTGATGGCCAATATCCCCATCGAAGCGGAGGAGATCGAAGACTTGATGAATCGTTGAGTTTGAGGTTTGTCGTTTGTGGTTCGTAGTTGCCTGCGCACACGTTTTTCGCCGGAAAAACGACAAACCACGAACGACAAACCTCAAACCTATCTTATGCCGCCGGTACCTTCTTGCTGGTTTCGAGTTCCAGCGCGATGTTCAGTCCGGCATAGATGCGCCGGATCGCTATTTCCATTCGTCCCCAGCCTTCGTCGGATTGCAGATCGATGTCCATGATTTTCTCCTGCTGTGCGCTGAGCAGCACCATATGCGTAACGGCCGACACCATCAGACTCGTGATCGCCATTGGATCGTAATCGGCGAAGGGCGCAATTTTGTTGATCAAATTTTTGAACGACTCATTCCGGAAGGCCGCCAGCCGTTGCGCCAGTTCGGTCGCGCCGTGGGTCATTTCCCACCGAATCAGTTCCTGCGAGGATTTGCGGGCGCGAAACTCCTGCATAAACTGAATCGTATAGTCAGACCAGAGCTTGCTTCTGGTTTCCGACGACGGTGATTCGGGAGCCGTTTCCAGAAACTTCTCGTTGAAAATCGATAGAAAAAAGCCCCGTTGCACGTAGGCTTCGAGCAGCCCGTTCCAGCCACCAAAATAGCGATAGATTAATACCTTATTGACATCGGCCCGCTCGGCAACGGCATTGATACCTGCCTTTTCCGTACCTCGTTCGGCCATTACTTCACCCATGGCCCGCAGAATACGTTCCATTGTTAATTGTCGGTTCCTGCGTTTAACAACTTTCATTCGTGTTCAGTTTTAATGGTATAATCAGGTACAGCCGGATTCCCGATGATCCAGCGTACCCAAAAGAGGATCGCTAGCTGGCTAGTTAGCAAACAAATATGCCATTTACCAATGATGTTACCAATCGGTAACGTCATTCATTACCAATCAACTGACGAAATTGATGTTGCAACTCATCGGCAGCCTGACCGACGGCTTGCCGGTTAGTCAACAGTGGAACCCAGAACGGTAACAGCGGATTGTGGTACCAGGCGGGAGTCAGGTCCTGATCGAGTTTGACCTGAAGCAGGCACTCATAGGCATCTGCCGTTACGCAATCAAACACCAGACTGGTATCGCTGAACAGCAGGCGGGGTATCAGCGTATGCGGCTGGCCTGCCTGTCGCAGCCAGTCGATAAGTCGTAAGACCTCGTCGGTACGCAGCTGCGACCCCATCCCGACCGATCGGCGTTGTTGCCAGCCCGACCGTACGGCCACTTCCAGCAAAGGCTGATCGTTGGCTGACCGGTCATGCTGAATATCGATCAGGTGCAGTTCAAAAAAGCTTTGATTACCGGTCAGCCGCATACGTGTATGGATAAAAACGACATAGCCCGACTCGGTATTGGCAGAGTCGGGCTATCTGGTACAGACGTACTACCTACAGATGTACGCAATTTACTGTAGTATGGTTGCCTATTGTTCAGGATATGTGTCTAATTGGGCAGACAAGTCCTGTATAGCTTTTTCTAACTGGTTCCGGCTGAGCAACATATCCATTTCCAGCGGAAAGTCAGGATACGGGTGCCAGGTGGGTGTAATCGACTGGCCGAACTGAATACGCAGGCGATATTGATTGTTGGGTAACGCAACTCCCTCGACGGCCAGCCCCGGCTCGGCAAACGACATGGATACCCGATTAGTGGCTTTCGACCACAGTGATTTCAGGACGTTGGCCAGCCGCTGTACCTCCCAGGTACGCATTGGTGCTGCCTGCGTGTCGGCCTGCTGCCGCCACATGGTTGAAATCCGGCAGGAAAGGCTGCTCCGTTCCCGACTGTTGGCCGCCTGGGCAGCGTATCCCATGATCGAGAGTTCGAAAGAGCCGGTAGATGTGTTTAGTTTCATGGCTGACGTATAGAGAGTACCGCTACTTATCTAGTAAGCAAATATACTACTCAATTGTTTGGTCGTCAAGCCGATAAAGCTGTATTTAGCTCATTATCAACGCGCTGCCTATAAAAGTTATGCGCCGGTCCGGCCAGCCAATTTGATAACATCCCCGGCCCGCTTGATTCGCTATCTTTGCGGGCAAATTATCGTATAACAAACCAGGTAAGTACATGGCAACAGTGCTCATAATTGGAGCAGGCGGGGTCGGCAGTGTTGTGGCGCACAAATGCGCGATGAACAGCGACGTATTCACAAACATCACATTGGCGAGCCGCACAAAAGCAAAGTGCGACCGGATTGCAGCCGAAATTCAGGAAATGCACGGCATAACGGTTCAGACGGCGCAGGTCGATGCCGACGTCGTGTCGGAAACGGTCGCGCTGATCCGGCAGGTCGGGCCGGAACTCGTTATCAATGTCGCGCTCCCGTATCAGGATCTGCCGATCATGGATGCCTGCCTGGAAGCGGGTGTGCATTACATGGATACGGCCAACTACGAGCCGAAAGACGTCGCTAAATTCGAGTACAGCTGGCAGTGGGCCTATAAGGAACGCTTCGAGCAGGCGGGGCTGATGGCGCTGCTGGGCTGCGGCTTCGACCCCGGCGCCACGCAGGTGTTTACGGCCTACGCCAACAAGCACCACTTCGACGAGATGCACTACCTCGACATCGTCGACTGCAACGCGGGGAACCACGGCAAGGCGTTTGCCACCAACTTCAACCCCGAAATCAACATACGGGAGATCACCCAGCCGGGCCGGTACTGGGAAAACGGCGAGTGGATCGAGATTCCGGCGATGAGCATTCACAAACCGATCGAGTATCCCGAAATTGGTGAACGTGAGTCGTATGTACTGTACCACGAAGAGCTGGAGTCGCTGGTCAAAAACTTCCCGACGCTCAAACGCGCCCGTTTCTGGATGACGTTCGGACAGGCGTACCTGACTCACCTGGAGGTGCTGCAGAACGTCGGCATGACCCGCATCGATTCGGTGAAATTTCAGGGCATGGACATTGTACCGCTCGAGTTTCTGAAAGCCGTACTGCCCGCCCCCGATTCACTGGGCGAAAACTACACGGGTCAGACCAGCATCGGCTGTCAGATCAAGGGCGTTAAGGATGGGGCCGACCGGACGTATTTTATCTGGAACAACTGCGACCACGCCGAAACCTACAAAGAAGTACGTGGGCAGGCCGTCAGCTACACGACGGGCGTTCCGGCCATGATCGGTGCCATGTTGCTCGTGACGGGCGTCTGGCTGAAACCCGGCGTCTGGAACTGCGAAGAGCTTGATCCCGATCCGTTTATCGAGCAGATGAACAAACAGGGACTGCCCGTGCAGGAGCGTGTCGATGTTTCGTTGCCGCACGAATACTAAAAAATCATAATTCATCGGTAGACGTCCGTTTTTTTACGACTTTTAGGCGTCACACAAATTGACGTCTACCGATGAAAACTATCCTTATTCTAAGCTTATTCATCAGTCTTCCCGGTCTCGCGCAAAAAAAGGATTCGTTGCAGACCACGCCCACCCAGCCACCCCGAACGGGCTACGTCATCAGCCAGCAGGAGCGGCAACAGATGGTCGACATGGCTGCGGCTCCGGGAGTGGGTGTAGGCAATGTTCGTACGTTCGACCACCGGTACGAAGGCCTGCGCGGCACGCCTTATATCTACCCCTACTGGGCCAAAGGCTACGTCGTCCTGACCAACGGGCAGCGCTACGATAAGGCCCGGCTCAAGTACGACGCCTACAAACAGGATCTCCTCATTACCCAGCCCCCCATACGACCGGACTCTATCGTGATCGACCGCAACCGGGTCAGCTGGTTCGTGATTCAGACGCCCGATAGTGGGGCCGCTATGCTGTTCCGGCGGTTCCCCGACCTGCGCACCGGCGACCCGGCCCTGCAAAACAGCTATTACCGCGTGCTGCATGACGGCCCGCATACGCTGCTGCAACGCATTTCCAAAACGTTCCGACAGGCGAACTACCAGGGGGGCTACTCGCGCGACGTTCGTTACGACTCGTTCGACAACAAGGCCGATTATTACCTGCTCAGCCCCGGTCAGCGGCTGACCAAAGTGAAATTGACAACCAAGAGTTTGTTGGCCGCCCTATCCGAAGATCTGTCGACGCAGAAAGCGCCCCGCAATCTGGACGATCTGCGTAAGCAAACCATAAGCAACGAGGCTCAGGCAGCTCAGTTTGTCAACGATTTCGACAGCGGTAGTGCAGCGTCGACTAACTAATCTTTCGATATTGATGGCCCAATTACCATTCACCCACCCATGCTCCGTTTACCTTTTCTACTGACAATTGCCGGTCTGTTACTGACCGGCTCGCTAACGATGGCCCAGTCGGCCGACCCGACGGCCAGTCTGCGGCTGAACAACCTGTCGAGCCCCGGCGGGAGTCCGCTGATTTTTCGCATCGACAATCGCTACGAAGGCCAGCACGGCACGCCTTACCTGCTCGACACCTGGACCACGGGGCAGATTGCCCTGACCGACGGGCGGCAGTACAAAGAAGTACCGCTGAAGTTCGACGCCTACCGGCAGGAAGTACTGATGCTGCGGCCAAAACAGAACAACGATTCGATTATTATCGACAAGAACACAGTCAATCGGTTCCTCATCAACGGCCCCGATGGACAGGCGTACCTGTTCGGGCGGTATCCAGCCGTGCAGACAACGGATGACCTGTTGAAGAGCGGCTATTTTCTGATTCTGTATACAGGTAAAAATGCCCTGCTCAAGCGCGTCGCCAAGACGTTCAAACCCGCCGACTACAAGGGCGGCTACTCGGCCAATGTCCGCTACGACGCCTACAGCGATGCCAATTCGTACTACCTGCTGAAACCCGATCAGCACCTGACGAAGGTAAAACTCTCGAAAAAAGCCCTGCTCGAAGCCATGGGCGACCGCGCCGACGTACTCGGTCCCTACGCCGACAAGGAAAAGCTCGACCTGAAAACCGAAGATGGTGCTATCGCGCTGGTGAAACAGTACGATAGTCTGTAGCACTCCCTGAAACGATCGTTTTGACAGGCCCGTTGTGCAGACACTATTTTTTGAAGCACCCGGATCATACATTCCACCTGTATAGCCATTCGCGCTCACAACTTCAGCCGGATACCCAATCGGTTCAGCCGGCCGGTGACCCAGACGCACAGCAGCGCGAACAGTGCTGATTTAAGCAGCCCGACACCACCCGTCAGCAGCATGGCGGGCAGGTGCAGGTTGGCTAGTACGACAAAGGCGTAGGCGAAGTACGGCATCAGGTAACACAGCAGCGTATCGGTACCGGCAGGTTTGATCGCCCGAAACCAGTTGCCTTTGCCCGCTACATCGACTAGCCAATGCAGGACCGTAAACGCCAACAGCGTGAACGCACTGCACAGAAACAGCCAGGCCGGTGTTGCGCCCAGCTTGGCCAGCCCCCAGATCGGACGGGTGTAGATCGACAAACCAATCAGCCCGCTACTCGCCACGACAAAGCCAATGGTCATGGCTCTGGTTTGCCCCCGTTCGACGCAATAACGAAACACGGTAGCCGTCAGTGCCCCGCCCAGCGTCAGTGCAGCCAGTGTGCCTCCGCTGATCGCATCGGGAATCAGCCGGACGACGGGTGGCAACAGACTCGCATGGGCAACCAGGCTCAGCCCACAGAAACCAGCCCAGATCAGCGCCAGCACCACGATGCGGTCACGGGCGACCAGCGTCGCCAGCGCACCGACCAGGTACGACCAGCCGATCAGGCCCAGAATACCCCACCAGTGCGGCTGAAACCGGCCCTGTGCTTCACCATCCCGATACACGAAAGCCAGTGCCAGCAACACCAGCCAGCCCACGGCTTTCAGGCCCATCACCAGTGACCTGTCCATTGTTTTAGGGTAGCTGTTCCAGATCAGAACAAACGAACTACAGCACAGCACATTCCAGACGACCCGCTTCATACCGGTAGCGCCCTCGTTGATCGACTCACCATTGACCAGCCACAAACCCATCACCAGCAGGGCGACCGTCCGGCCCAGCACATGCCCCGCAATCTGCCCGTCGGAATCACCACGGCTGCGTCGGTGCTGAATGGCAAACGGAGCCGACAGCCCGACGATGAACAGAAAAGCGGGAAACACCACGTCGGCCAGACCGATGCCATCGACGCCACCCGGCACATGCTCCAGCCAGGCGGGAATCGCCGTCAATGACCATAGATCATTGACAAAAATCATCAGCACCATCGTCAGCGCGCGCAACACGTCGATCGAGTCGACGCGGGTGAGCAGCCGGTGAGTTGGGGCGGCTGTGTTGGTTAGGAACGTTGAGCGCATAGTCGTAGCGTTGAGTCGTCAGGGCGTGTTGACGGAGATAGCCAGCAGGTACCAGGCCGCGTGGGGTAACCATTGTTCGGCCCAGCGCCAGTCGTAGTCTTTGCCGGTCTGTTTGTAGGACAGGTTGAAATCGATGCCGTGCTCATCGGTCAAGCCCGACGTAATGCCATTCACGATGCCACCGGGGGCGTTGGTGTACTCGAAGGTTCCGAAAAAGCCGTAGGCCGGGTTGTTGTACCCGACGCCCTGCACCATGCAGGCGTCAAACGGGTTCAGGCCCAGTATCCAATTGAGCTGATCGAGCGCGAACCGCTGCAAACGGTTCTGAAACGGTTTGTCGTCGGCAAACAGCGGAATCGCCAGCCGGGCCGCCGTCGCCATCGACCCCAGCCGGGCGTTCTCCCCCTGCCACCAAGGCGACGCTTCGCTGCCGTGCGGAAAGAAAAACGCGCTTTCCCGAACGCCCAGCGTATCCTGCACCAGCTGCCGGCTGTAGCCGAACGGATTCGCTACCTCGTGCGTAATCCGTAGTTCGTGACTGAGTGACCGACGCGCTGCTGCTTTGATAAGCGACTGCGTTTCGGCCGGAGCCAGTGCATAGTACGCCAGCAAACAGGTCAGCGGCAAACCTGCGTCGGACGGATGGAAAAACGGCCGGTCCTGCGCGTCGACCCGCCAGTAGTCGCGGTACTGCGTCCAGTCAGCCAGCCGATTGATCAGTTGCCGGGCCCGCCTGTCGGCCACCTGCTGGTAGCGATTATTCTGCGTCGTCCGGTACAGCTCGGTGGCCGCGCTGAGGGCGCAGTAGTCATCGAGCATGTTTTCGCGCCCGTCGTTGGTCATGCTGGCATTATTGGCTTCCAGGAAATCAAACGCCCGCTCGGCGGCAGCGAGGTAGGTTTTCCGGTCGTAATCGCCCGCGACGCTGTCCGGGTAGGCAGCGGCCATCGCCAGCCCGGCAATGGCCAGCCCGCCCCCCGATCGGTAACTGACCTGATAGCTGCGCCAGTTGTCGTTGCTGATCCGGTCGTGAAACGACTGCTCTTTCGACTGCTTGATGCGGTAGCTCTGCTGTTCGGGTTGAATAAGCCGGTCGGCCGCCCGTTTACCCGGCCCCGGTGCCCCCACCGACCGATAAAACGACCCGCCGGGGGCCTGTACCCGCACCAGATAGTCGGCCCCGTATATGGCTTCATCGAGCGCCCGACGCAGGTACTGCCGGAAGTCGGTTCCGGGTCGTTTCAGCAGTTGGCCGTGCGTTTTGAACAAACTCCACACCGTCAGGCTGATCTGCTGCGGGTTGAAATACGACGAAAACGACAGGTGCGACAGGTGTTTGCCATAGTCGCCCGACGCGTCGTACCAGCCGCCGTGCGCGTCGACGGTGGTGGCTGTCGGCTGCGCGTTGAGCGGCAGGTGATGATCCGCTTTGTTGAGCAGGCCCGAACTGCGCTGCCCTTTGACATAATAGATCAGGTCGGAGAGCGTATGCTGTTCCAGCACGTTGCGCCCAATCTGAAACGGATGCGATACGACCGGATCATTCTTCGTGGCAACCCGCAATTGGTACGTTCCTTCGGCCGTAAACGGGCTGAAATCAATCGTCCAGAACACCCCCATTTTCCACCGGTCAACCGGGCCGTGGTACGTCGGTATTCCTGTATATACCACCGCGCCGGTTTTGCTGTCGACCAATTGAAACGCCGTCATGGGCACTTGCTTATCGGCCATGACGACCGCCTGCTTGGGTTGGTTCTGTTCGTAGCCAACCTGATTGGTCAGCACGCGTACGGCTTGCCCCCAGGTGGCCGTCGACGCGCTGACGACGAGCAACGTAGTAAAGAGAAAAGCGGCAGGCAACGAACGTATTCGGGCAATGATCATGGCTGATTCGACGGTGTTTGGGCAGCCCACCGGATAGCGTTGCGTACCATGGTGGTATAGGCTGTATGCTGGAACAGGGCAGGGTGGTGCCCCATAAAGAAATAGACGTTGCGCGCTTTGACCCGCTCATTCGACCAGATCACCGGATGATCGCCCATCTTTTTCGGTGAATCAGGCTGGTACGTTGATTCATCGACGGTAGCCAGTACGTCGACGTTCGGGCGCGGACTTTTGTCGTAGGTGTACCATTCCTCCCGCTCGATCGTGAACGAAGCCGGTACGCCCTGCATCACCGGATGCTGCCGATTCTCGACCCGCACCGTAGCCGTGACGAAGCTCGCGATGTAGTCCTTGTAACGAATGCCGCCCATAAACTGCGAGAACCACGGCCACAGTGCATAGCCGTCGAACTCGCCCAGCAGACTGGCATGGTGAAAGCCAATCCAGCCGCCCCGCCCCTGTTCGACATAGTCGACGAAAGCGGCTTTCGCCCGATCTGTCCACCGGTAAGGCGGATAGTCCAGCTGGACGAATAGCTGGTATTGTCGCAGCAATTGGCGGTCAATGGAATCGGTCGTTGTGATGTAATCAACCGAGAAGGACTCCGCCCGGCCGAGCGTCGACAGCCACTCTTTTGCCGCCAGCACAAACGGTTTGTGAACACTCTCCGCTTCGGCGATGGCCAGCACCCGAACAGTTGGTTTTATCTGAGCCAGCGCACCAGTGGCCATCAGCAGCCAGACAATCCCGATTACCGGCAGAAAACGGCTTACTCGTCTGTTCGTTTGCTTCATCTATAGGTTGAATCTACGTCGATTAAAAGCAGAATGCCTGTTCTAACCTACTAGACCGGGGCGCTGCGTCGGGCTTTACCCTGCGTAAAAAAGTCGTTAGTGGCGGTCAGGAGCTACCCGGAGAATGCACGGAACTGGCCCTTCGCCCCGGGGTTACTTAGCTATTTACAGCAGTCAGGCGTTGGATAGTACTTAGTAATTGTGCTTAAACATCTTAATAAGATAATATCTACATTCAAACTATACTATTGACTTTTTTGCCCTCTGTAGAATATTGTAGCTGCTAAAGTATCATTTAACGAATTTTCTATTATTAGTTTTTAAGACGTTTTTAATACTCCTTCGATTTTTTACATAATTTTAACATCAGTTTATTTCCACCTAACAATTCAACAAGACGCGCTTATGACAAAACATTTATTCATGTGCCTAGTGGGAATTTGGCTCCTCGGTACAACAGCCTACGGGCAGTCCCGGCGGATTACCGGCAAGGTAACTTCTGGCGAAGATGGCACAGACATCCCCGGCGTATCGGTTGTTGTGAAAGGAACGACGACTGGTGCAACGACCGATGCCGACGGGCAGTACTCGATCAACGTGCCCAACGAAAACGCGACACTCGTGTACAGCTTCGTGGGTATGACCTCCCGCGAAGTACAGGTCGGTAACCGGTCGGTACTCGACGTGGTACTGTCGTCCGACAACAAGCAGCTTCAGGAAGTGGTGATTACCGCGCAGGGGATCGCCCGGGAGAAGAAAGCGCTGGGTTACTCGGTCGTGGCGCTCGACAAGAAGCTGATCGAAGACCGCCCGCAGGCCGACGTTGGCCGGATTTTGCAGGGCAAGATTCCGGGCGTCAACATTACGGCGACGTCGGGCGTGTCGGGAACGGGTACCAACATCACCATTCGGGGTTACTCGTCCATTACCGGCTCGACCCAACCGCTGTTCGTAGTCGATGGTGTACCGTTCAACTCGAGCACCAACTCGCGTGACGGCTTCACGCAGGGAGGCCAATCGGCTTCCAGCCGCTTTCTGGACCTCGATCCCAACAACATCGAAAACGTGACGGTATTGAAAGGCCTGGCCGCCACCGTAACCTACGGCGATCAGGGCCGTAACGGCGTTATTCTGGTTACGACAAAGAACGGCACCCGCTCGGCCCGGCCAACGGAAGTAGCCGTCACGCAGTCGTTCTTCACCAATACGGCCCACCTGCCCACCTACCAGAATGATTACGTGGGTGGTTTCCAGCAGAACCTGGGGTACTTCTTCAGCAACTTCGGCCCTACCCTGCCCGAAGCGTATGCGTACCCCTCGCAGAATACCAACACCGCGCTGACCAACCACCCCTACGCCTTTTTCAGTCTGGCGTCGTTGCGCGATGCCATGGCTCCCTACGTATCGTCGCTGGGGCAGTATCAGATGCAGGTGTACCCCAACAACGTGAGGGATTTCTTCCGCACGGGTAATGTGGCAACGACCTCGCTCAATTTGTCGGGTGGTGGCGAAAAGGTAAGCTACAACGTATCGGCAGGCTATCACAACGAGCAGGGCTACATTCCCAACAACGGCCTGCGCAAGCTAAACCTGGGGCTGGGCATCAACGCGCAGCTAAGCAAGAAGGTCAGCATCGTTACCTCACTTAATTTCGCGAATACCGATCAGTTTTCGCCCCCGCTCAACGCCGGTCAGGGCAACAATACGCTTGGTGGTTTTCCCTCGGTGCTGGCCAACGTGATGTTTACCCCCCGGCAGGTCGATCTGATGGGCTGGCCCTATGAAAACCCGATTACGGGCGGCTCGGTCTATTTCCGCAGTGGCAACGACATCCCGAACCCGCGCTGGATCATAGACAATTATAAAACGACGGGTGTAGTGAACCGCCTGTTTGCCTCGACATCGCTGACCTACGACATCGTCAAAGACCTGACGCTGCTTTACAAAGTCGGTCTGGACACGTACTCGGAAAACCAGCAGTACATGTTCAACAAGGGCGGGGTCGACCTGGTCAACGGGTTTTATAACACCTTCGATGTGCGGAACACGATCTGGGACAACAGCGCGATTCTGTCGTACACCAAACCCGTTGGCGAGAAGTTTACGCTTTCAGCCCGGCTCGGTGCCAACATGCGGAACGACCGCTACAACGCGACCTCGGTTGTCAGCCAGAACCAGTTGGCCCGTAACCTGTTCCGGCACAACAACTTTATCGACAACGTAGCCTCGAACGGTTTTACGGAGCAGACCCGGATCGGTATTTTCGGCGAAATAACGGCCGATTTCAACAACTACCTGTTCCTGAACCTGGCCGGACGAAACGACTGGACCTCGACGGTCGAAGTAGCCAACCGGGAGATTTTCTACCCCTCGGCCAGCGTATCGTTCGTACCGACAACGGCCTTTACCGGCATGCAGGGTGGTGGTGTACTGAACTTCCTGAAACTACGCGCCGGGGTGGGTACATCGGCCGGTTTCCCCAACCCGTACAGCACCCGCAACGTGCTGAATCAGAGCGCACGGGCCTGGCTCAACTCAGCCGGAACGACGGTGCAGACGCACTCGGTCGATAATACGCTGGGTAACCCCAACCTGATGCCGGAGCTGCACACCGAATACGAAGCGGGTATCGAAGGCAAGATGTTCAACAACACGCTGAACTTCGACCTGACAGTATACCAGCGCAACACCAGCAACCTGATTACCAGCAGCCCACTCGACGCATCGACGGGGTACACAAACACGACGATCAACATCGGTAAAATCCGGAACGAAGGGATCGAGCTGAATCTGAGCGGCACGTTCTTCAAAACGGCGTCGTTCGCCTGGACACCCACGCTTGTTTTCTCGCGCAACCGGCCCAAAGTGCTTGACCTGGGCGGTACGTTGCAGGAAGTACAGGTCGCTGGTTTCGGCGGATCGCTGGGCAACTACGCCGTGGTGGGTCAGCCGTTCAACGTGATCAAGGGAACCGGTTTCCGGCGCAACGATCAGGGGCAGTTTCTGATCGACGGTGGCGGCTACCTGCTGACGACGACCTCGCCGGTTGTACTGGGCGATCCGAACCCGGCCTTTACCTCCAGCCTGATCAACAACTTTACCTACAAAGACCTGTCGCTGGAAGTGATGGTGGCCTACCGTCACGGCGGAGCCATGTACTCGACAACGGCGGGGGCCCTGCTGGGTCGTGGCCTGACGGTTGACAATGCGCTGGCCGGTGGTATCGACCGGGCACAGACGATGATTATTCCGGGAGTAAAACTGGCCGACGGCACGCCGAACACGACGCAGATCACGGCCTCGGATTTTTACTTCAACAACTACTACTTCTTCGGCGACGAAGGGCGGATCTACGACGGCTCGACGATCCGGTTGCAGGAAGTATCGCTGTCGTACCGGCTGCCCAAGCGGATACTGAACAAGATCGGTATCAAGAGCGCGTCGTTTGCGCTGACGGGCAACAACCTCTGGTACCGGGCACTCTATTTCCCCAAAGGCCTCAACTTCGATACCGACAATCTCGGTCTGGGTGTGGGCAACGGGATGGGCTTCGAATTCCTGACCGGGCCCAGTTCCCGGCGACTCGGCGGTACGCTGCGGCTGACGTTCTAAACAGATACGGTACCGAAGCGTAACGGCAGCTTGTCATACGCTTTGGTCCACTTAAAAAAAGCCTTATCAAATGCTGAAACGATACATTGGAATCACGTTGCTGACGGCCACTCTGCTGGGGACCGGTGCCTGCAAACTCGATTTGCTCGACAACCCCAACGCCGTAACAACGAACAATACCGACATCAATTACCTGCTCAACTCCATCGAACTGACCTACCGGGATCATTTCAACGGCGTGGGTGATTCGGGTATGCGGCTGACGCGCATGCTCAACCAGGGCTCGGCGATTTACGACAACGCCGTGTCGCCGGGTAACTACGACGGCGTCTGGACGACGGCCTATGCGGGTCTGCTAACCGACGCCAAGACGCTCATTCCGATCGCGGAATCGCGGCAGTTGCTGGTCCATGCCGGCATCGCCCGGACGCTACGGGCGTCGACGATGGTGAACCTGGTCGATGCCTTCGGCGATGTGCCGTATACGGAAGCCAACGACCCCACGAACTTCAACCCGAAAACCGACGGGGGCGCGGCTATCTACACGGCGGCACTGGCCGAACTCGACAAAGCCATCGAGAACTTTTCGGCTACCTCCAGCGCCGGGGCCACCGGTGACCTGATCTTCGGCGGCACGACCGATAGCTGGATCCGCACCGCCAACACGCTCAAGCTGAAGATCTACCTGAACCGGCGGCTGATCGACAAAGCCGGTTCGACGGCAGCTATCAATACGCTGATCGCGGGCAATAAGCTGATATCGACCAACACGCAGAACTTCGTATTCAAGTTTGGCTCCAATCTGACCAACCCCGACACGCGGCATCCGCGCTATGCCGGGCAGTATGGGCCGTCGGGTGGTGGCGATTACCAGTCGAACTCGTACATGGGTACGCTCTATTCGTCGAAAAGCGCGCCCGATCCACGTATCCGGTTCTATTTCTACCGGCAGACGGTGCGCAACCCAACCGACGTCAATGCGCTGCGCTGCATCACCAACGCCAAACCGGCCCACTATTCCGACGCCGATGTGTTCTGCCTGCCGACCAGCGTGGGCTACTGGGGTCGTGACCACCTGAGCAACGAAGGTATTCCACCCGACGGACTGCTTCGCACGGCCTGGGGCGTGTATCCGGCCGGGGGGCTGTACGACAACAACGCCGGGGTACCTGTATCACTGGGTGCCGGAGCCGGTGGCGCGGGTATCCACCCGATGATGATGCGCTCGTTTGTCGACTTTATGCTGGCCGAATCCGCCCTGACAATGGGCACCACCGGCTCGGCCCGCGATCTGCTGAAATCAGGCATCGAGAAGTCGATGGCCGACGTCCGTACGATGGTCCTCGGCACGACGGAAGCTGGCAAAATCGCGACCTTTGAATCCGACAATAAAATTGTCTGGTCTGATGAGGTAACGAAATACGTCAGCACCGTACTGGCCCGCTACGACGCGGCTACCACCGACGATGCCCGGCTCAACGTGATCGGGACGGAGTACTGGCTGGCGCTTTATGGCAACGGTATCGAGTCGTACAACCTCTACCGCCGGACCGGCAAGCCCGCCAATCAGCAGCCCGCCCTCGACCCAAACCCCGGCAGCTTTGCCCGTTCGTATTACTACCCGGCGTCGTACATCACCCGCAACGCCAACGCCCGGCAGAAAGCCACCGTAACCGTGCCGGTGTTCTGGGATAATAATCCGACCAGTCTGTTCCGGTAGTCATCCCTCCTAACCGATTCGTATCTGTTTATGAAAAAGATCATATCCTTTCTGTTTGCCGGCCTGGCCATTACGGCCTGTCAGACAGACATCGTTAGCCATATCGACGACAAGGCGCTGGAAAACGGCGGCTATATGCGTACCGTCAGTCCCTACCCAGTTATCAACAGCACGTTCAGCGTCAGCAAAGCCAACCTGAGCGGCACCAAACTGGAACTGGTGGCGGAAGCCGTTACACCAAACTACGGGGCGTTGCTCGCGTCCTACGATCTGTCGATTGCGTTTGTCGATGCCACTCCCGCCAATGGCACGAAAAGCGTCGCGGCCGTAGCATTGAAATCGCTCACCCCGACCAACTTCACCAAGGACGCAACAACGGGTTATCCCCGCACAACGCTGGCCATCACCGGCACCGAAGCGCTGAACGCGGTGAAGCTAACGTCAGCTGACATTACAGCGACCGACTACTTTACCGTAACGGCGGTTATGAACCTGACGAACGGCAAGTCGTTTTCATCGGCCAACACAGGGGTCAACGTAACGGGGGGTGCTTTTTACAGTTCGCCCTTCACGTACCGCATCAACGTCGCGAATTAGTCCGATAGCGTTTAGTCAACAGGTCCGGCAACCCGCGTGGTTGCCGGACCTTTTTTTGTGCCTTGTGCAATTCAGCTGGCTAGTGCATCTGTACTAAAAAAACAGACACGCCATGACTATCTTCCGCTTCGCCTTACTCCTATCGGTTACGTTGTTTAGCGGCCTCCGTCCGGGCCGGGCTCAGCAGGTAGTTGCTCAGGATTTACGGCAGCAGCCCGGCCAGACCGGCGAAATTTTTACCGTCGTTGAGAAGCAGCCCTCGTTTCCGGGTGGCGAAAAAGCGTTGCAACAGTACATCAAACAGCATCGGGTATACCCGGACATAGCCCGGAAAGCGGGGGTTTCAGGTCGGGTCTTCGTATCGTTCGTCATCAATACCGATGGCAGCATTCAGAACGTGGAACTGCTCAAAGGTATTGGCATGGGTTGCGACGAACAGGCTATTCACCTGGTTCAGACGATGCCGAACTGGATACCGGGCAGTCAATCCGGCAAAGCCATCCGGGTCAAGTACAACCTGCCTGTCGCGTTCGGCCTGGCTGACTAAGCCCAACGCCATCGTATAATCTAGTCGCCAGTTTTCCAGTGGTATCCGGACTGGCGCGCGGGCCCTGATACTACAAAAAACCGGTGCCGAAAAAGTCCGGCGGACGTCGTATCCTGCCGGACTTTTTTGTGCATATTGACACCCGGCTGGTGAAGATCCGTTTCACTGCCTGTCACTAACACCATATACTATGTTCTTCGTCCGCACCACTGTTGCACTGCTGGTATTCCTGTTTTTCTGGATCCGCCCCGTTGTGGCCCAGCAGCCCACTGCCCCGGCCCAATCCGGCGAGATATTCACGGTCGTTGAGAAGCAACCGGAATTCCCAGATGGGATGAAAGCGATGCGCGCGTATATCGACAAGCACCTTGTCTACCCGGAAGAGGCCCGGAAAGCAGGGATTACAGGAACGGTCTTCGTAGCATTCGTAATCAACGCTGACGGCAGCATACAGGATGCCCAGGTGTTGAAAGGCATCGGCTATGGCTGTGACGAACAGGCTGTCCAGCTGATTCTGGGTATGCCCCACTGGATACCGGGCCGTCAGCAGGGTAAGGCCGTCCGGGTCAAATACAATCTACCGATTCGATTTGGCATACGTAATTAACTCACTTTGAGCGTAGCACCAGATCGACACATCACCTATCCCTGTCTTATTCTCAATTTTATGGCCAACCGTGACCCCGAATTTCCCGGCGGTATCGACACGCTGGTAAGCTCTATAAACCAACGTAAACAGTACCCGCCCGAAGCGGTACAGGCGGGTATTACCGGGAACGTATTCGTCTCGTTTGTCGTCAGCAAAACCGGCGACGTCACTAACGTATATGCACTAACTAGTTTGGGACATGGTTGCGACGAAGAAGCCGTTCGAGTCGTCAGGGAGATGCCCCGCTGGATACCCGGCAAACGAAACGACGCGTACGTCAACGTCAACTATACCATACCGGTATCATTTGGCATGGACGATTGACTTGGCGAGCCCTGCTGGCCTTCGTACCTTTACGGCATGAATTCGCCCCTGCTTCAGTACCTCGACCGGCCTGCCGGATCGGGCATTCCCTCTCCCTGTTTTGTGCTCGAGGAAGCCAAACTCCGCCGGAACCTGCAACTGATCGACTCGGTGCAGCAGTCGGCTGGCGTCACGATCATTCTGGCGCTGAAAGGCTTTTCAATGTTCAGCGCCTTTCCGCTCGTCCGCGAGTACCTCAGTGGGGCAACCGCATCGTCGCTCAACGAGATCAGGCTGGTCAACGAGTATATGCAGGTGCCAGCCCACACGTACATCCCGGCCTACCGCGACGATGAATTTGACGAAGTCCTGACGCGTAGTAGCCACCTGACGTTCAATTCCTGGAGTCAGTGGGATCGGTTCAACGGCCGCGTTGCCGCTTACAATGCCGCCCAACAGGCTGCTGGTAAACCGACGGTATCGTGCGGTATCCGGGTCAATCCGCAGTATTCGGAAGTGGCGACGGAGATGTACAATCCCTGCGTGCCCGGCTCACGGCTGGGGGCCACACGCAATCAGCTACCCGATCAGCTACCCAACGGACTGGAAGGCATCCACTTTCACACCCTCTGCGAAAACGATTCCTTCACGCTCGAACGCACGCTGACCGCCCTGGAAAGTCGTTTCGATGCGCTGCTCCACCAGGCCAAATGGGTGAACTTCGGCGGGGGCCATCTGATGACCCGCGAAGGCTACGACACCGACCACCTGATTGGCCTGCTGAAAGCCTTTCGGGAAAAATACAACGTCGATATTATCCTCGAACCCGGATCGGCCATCGCCTGGCAAACGGGCGTGCTCGTCTCGACCGTGCTGGACATCGTTGATAGTCAGGGCATCGACGTGGCCATTCTCGACACGTCGTTTGCAGCCCACATGCCCGATACGCTTGAAATGCCCTACAAGCCGCGCATCCTGAACGCATACCAAGAACCCGTGGCGGGCAAACCCACCTACCGGCTCGGCGGCATGACCTGCCTGGCTGGCGACTTCATGGGCGACTACTCGTTCGACGAACCGCTGACCATCGGCGACACGCTGGTTTTCGACGACATGATTCACTACACGATGGTGAAGACAACCACGTTCAACGGCGTCAACCTGCCCAGTATCGGCGTCTGGCAGCAGGATGATACCTTCAGACTCATCCGTTCGTACGGTTACGAGAGTTTCAAAGACCGGCTGAGCTAAGCAGCTGACGGGTGCTTGTTTACTACCAGTTTCGATTTTAGTTTGACGTAAATTCCGCTGCTATGCAAACGTTCGTTGTTGAAATTCTGGATGATAAAGCCGTTCCACTCCTACGGGATTTGGAAAATCTGGCGGTTATCCGTCTGACAGAACAGGTCATTTCGTTAGAACCCACGACGAACGGACCCACCCAAAAACGTTCGGATCAGCTTCGCGGCTCGATCAGTCCCGAAGTGGCGGCCGATTTGCACCGCCAGCTAACGGCCCTGCGTAACGAATGGTAACCTCATACCTGGTCGACACCAATGTGCTGATCGATTATCTGGCAAACGCATTACCAGACGAGTACACGCATCTGGTAGATTCTCTGATCGACAGCGATGAGCTGTACATATCGGTCATCACGCAGATTGAATTGCTATGCTTCGAAGCGCTCGAATCGTACCAGCAGACATGTCGGAATCTGGTCTCGCTGGCGCATACAATACCGCTACAGGATACGGCTATTGTTGAGAACGCAATTAGTATTCGCAGAACTACCCGGATAAAATTGCCCGATGCGGTAGTGGCGGTAACGGCTATTGCCCTGAGTCGCTCACTGTTAAGTCGCAATGAACGGGATTTCAAACGAGTCGACAAACTCCATTACCTGAACCCGTACCAGTAACACGACGCAGCCCCGGTCAGTACCTTACTGACCGGGGCTGCGTCGTGTTGATGTATACTTAGTACTGCGAACGACCTTC
Organism: uncultured Spirosoma sp.; assembly: GCA_964581865.1. Lineage (GTDB taxonomy): Bacteria > Bacteroidota > Bacteroidia > Cytophagales > Spirosomataceae > Spirosoma. Next base: position 37,213 of record CAZOQC010000010.1, on the reverse strand, counting down.
GGACTGAGCCGAATCGGAGTCGGCAGTACCGCCCGAAACGCCCATGCCGCTCACGCGCGACGCGTTACTACGAGACGACTCAGCCGACGAATTACCAGTCTGCCGATTGTATCCGCTGTCTCCCTCCGCTTCGCTTTCACGAACACCGCCGTCGCTGCCGGTCGTATCGTCCATGTAGTCGACTTCATCCGCATTATCGCGGGTACCACCCTGACGATCCGACAGATCGTCGTCGTCGTCACCGAGGGCTGACGCACCCGCACCACTGCGCGACGATTCACCACCGACCGTACTGGTCATCGGTGCTTCGCCACCCGTCGGTGCCGGGTGGCCGGTACCACCAATCTGCTGACTTAGATTATGCAGCGAACCAGCCAGCGATGTCAGCGTCGATTGATCGTCTGCGTCGACCGTCCCGGCTAGTTTTTTCGTCTGCTGCGACAGATTTTGCAGAATATGCTGCACTTCTGTCGAGTTGGGATTGCCACCTGCAAACTGAGCGTTGAGTTCATTTAATCCGGCCAGTATGTCGGTACCGGTGGTTGGGTCAGTTTTCAGAAAGCTGGTCCAGCTGTCGATAAGTGAAATCCCGTCGGTCATCGATACGCTGTTGGCATCGCCCCCGAACGCTTTTTTCGTCAGGCTAATCAGATTCGCGGCATGTTGATCGAGTGCCATACGATGTTGGGTTTAGTTGGTTTGTGCAGCAAGACCGGCGGCCTGCTGTTGTAAGTTTTCCAGGACGGCAATGAGCTGAGACAGTTCGGTCTGTTCGGCGCTGGCTTCGGCCGTACCGGCAATCGTGCGCGTTTTTGTCACCAGCTGGTCGAGCAGGTCCGCGATTTTCTGGTTGTCGGGCCGGTTATAGTGCTGCGCCGTGTCGATTTCCGGCCGGAGCAGTTCCAGCGTATCCTGGATTTCCTGCGCTTCGTCGGTGCCCGCGTCGTTCAGGCGGCTGAGCCATTTGTCGATCAGCGACAGCCCATCGGTACCGGTCGTGGTATCGATGTTGCCGTTCAGTGTATTCACCGTCTCGTCAATCAGCGAGAGTTGATTTTTGTCGTTGGAGATCATAGCGTGGGTTCGTTGGAGTCGTCGGTTTGTGCTACCTGATGGCCGGATTGCAGTTTGGACAGTCCGTCGCCGAAGTCTTTCAGTACCGTCGACAGGTTTTGCAGTTCGGTTACGTACCGGCTTTCGGCGGCATTGTTGGCCAGGTCGACCGTCATACCCGACAGGCCGTGCAGCAGGCTGTCGATTTCGTGGAGATCATTTTTGTAGATGGCGTCGCGGAGTTTTTCGAGGGGTTCGGCTACCCACTGCGTACTGACGTTCGAGCGAACGACGAAGATCCATTCTTGTACCAGATCGGCCCCGGCGTCGGGCGTGGTGGCCTCGGTGCCGCCCCCCAGCATGGTCAGCGTACGCTCAACCATACTGTCGATTTTCTCTTTTTCCTGATTCATACCGTTGCTGAGTTATGTTGAAACAGAACCGGCGATACGGCTAAATGTTCGGCTGTCGTTTCGGTTTTACCTAAACGGGCCACGGTCGATCAGCGCGGCCAGGTACCAACAAAAAACCTGCATACCAGAAGGCGTGCAGGTTTTTGAAGACAGCTAAAGTCATACTGCTCAAGGCAGTAAGGTGACAAAAATACAACCTTCCCGTTACTATCAGAGGGTCATACGCGCTATTTTTTCTCGAATTCCCGGTGGTAGGCTGCGCGGTACAGCTCTTCGTCGGGCAGGCTCTTGAAATACTCATACGTGATCCGCAGTCCCTCCGCGCGGGCTACTTTCGGCTCCCAGCCGAGAATGGCTTTCGCCTTCGTAATATCGGGTTGCCGCTGCTTCGGATCGTCTTTGGGCAGGTCTTTGAAAACCAGCTTTTGCGTCGTACCGGTTAGTTTGATGATCTCCTCGCCAAACTCCTTGATCGTAATCTCCGACGGGTTACCCACGTTTACCGGGTAGGCACAGTCGCTCAGCAGCAGGCGGTAGATACCATCGACCAGGTCGTCGACGTAGCAGAACGAACGCGTCTGACTACCGTCGCCAAATACCGTCAGGTCTTCACCGCGCAGGGCCTGACCGATGAACGCGGGCAATACCCGACCGTCGTTCAGGCGCATACGAGGTCCGTAGGTGTTGAAGATACGAACGATGCGCGTTTCCAGCCCGTGATAGGTATGGTACGCCATCGTCATCGCTTCCTGAAACCGCTTGGCTTCGTCGTACACCCCGCGCGGACCAACCGGGTTTACATTGCCCCAGTACTCCTCGGGTTGGGGGTGAATCGTTGGATCACCGTAAATTTCCGACGTCGACGCGATCAGTACGCGGGCCTTTTTAACCCGTGCCAGACCCAGGCAGTTGTGAATACCCAGCGACCCCACTTTCAGCGTCTGAATCGGAATTTTCAGGTAATCGATCGGGCTGGCAGGCGACGCGAAGTGCAGGATGTAATCCAGCTCCCCCGGTACGTGGATAAACTTCGATACGTCGTGGTGGTAAAACTCAAAATTTGGCAGCTTGAACAGGTGCTCAATGTTGCGGATGTCGCCCGTAATCAGGTTGTCCATCGCAATCACATGATACCCTTCTTTGATAAACCGGTCGCACAGGTGCGATCCCAGAAAACCGGCCCCGCCAGTAATAAGTACTCGTTTCATTAGTATGGTTTAAAGTTTATAGTTTTAGGTTTAAGGTTTGGTGTCTGACAACATTAAACATCAAACCTTAAACTTTAAACCAACAGTTATGCTTTCTGCTCAACGGGGGCCATGACGACTTCGCGACCAACGCTGTAATACGTGTAGTTCATCTCGCGCATCTGATCGAGTTCGTACACGTTCCGACCGTCAAAGATGACCCGATTTTTCATCAGTAGATTCATCTTGTCGAAATCGGGGGTGCGGAACAGGGGCCATTCCGTCACGATCATCAGGGCATCGGCGTCGTCCAGGGCAGCGTACTGGGTGTGCGCGTAGACAACACTGTTGCCCAGGATGTTGCGTACGTTCTCCATCGCTTCGGGGTCGTACACGGTCACCTTGGCACCCGCGTCCAGCAGGGCCCGGATATTGTCGAGGGCAGGGGCTTCACGGATGTCGTCGGTATACGGTTTGAAGGCCAGTCCCCAGACGGCGATGGTTTTACCTTTCAGATCGTTACCGAAGTGATTCATCACGTAAGGCAGCATTTTCACCTTCTGGCTGTCGTTGACTTCCATCACCGACCTGAGCACTTTGAAATCGTAATCGAAGTCCTTCGCCGTTTTGGCCAGCGCCTGCACGTCTTTGGGGAAGCAGCTACCGCCGTAGCCGATACCGGCAAACAGGAACCGCTTGCCGATGCGGCTGTCGGTACCGATACCACGACGGATATCGTCGACATTGGCACCCGCCCGTTCGCACAGGTTGGCGATTTCGTTCATAAACGTGATTTTCGTCGCCAGAAACGCGTTGGCAGCGTATTTGGTCATCTCGGCCGACCGCTCATCCATGAAGATGATGGGGTTGCCCTGCCGCACGAGGGGCGCGTAGAGCCGGTTCATCACCGTTTTGGCCCGCTCCGACTTGGTACCAATCACCACGCGATCGGGCTTCATGAAGTCTTCCACGGCCACCCCTTCCCGCAGGAACTCAGGGTTCGATACCACGTCGAAATCGACTTTGGCATTGTCGGCGATGTGCGCGTGTACTTTCTCGGCCGTTCCGACCGGCACCGTACTTTTATCGATGATAACAGCGTACTGATTCAGAATCGGACCCAGATCCGACGCTACTTTCAGGATGTATTTCAGATCGGCCGACCCATCTTCACCCGGCGGGGTAGGCAGGGCCAGGAAAATCACCTCCGCGCCTTTGATACCTTCTTCCAGGTCCGTTGTGAACGTCAGCCGTCCCTGCTCAACGTTCCGGTTGAACAGGACATCGAGCCCGGGTTCATAGATCGGCATGATGCCGTTGTTCAGTTTTTCAACTTTCCGTACGTCAATGTCGACGCAGGTCACCTGATTGCCGGTTTCGGCGAAACAAGTACCCGTCACGAGTCCCACGTACCCAGTACCTACAACTGCCAGTTTCATATGAGCTTGTTAAAAATGAATGTCGTTGATCGGGCTAAGTTTACCAGTCGCCCAACAGACTGGTATTCGCAAAAATAGGAGTTTTTTAATAACTGCCCGGTCTAACCGGCCTATACTGACTAAACGGTGCCTTCGACTACCCGGTCATTTTCAGCCCGGTTACAGAAAAAAGACGGGTCGCCACCTATCAGACCCAATGGCAAAGTACCACAAAAACCAAATTATCAGCCGATAGCGGGCCAAACAGCAGCGATTTGTTTCTTTCTGTCGATATATACAGATACCTGCAAATCTTGACCCAGAACAGTTTGCCCCCTCACTTAATTTTTGGATATTAGGGTAGTATCACTTCATCAGCAGGTATCTGTACATGGTTAACGAAATTGTAGAAAACCAAGAATTAATAGCGCAATCGGTTCGTGATTTAAGTGAGCGACTGATCCGCCCAAACGTCCGGGAGTGGGACGAAAGCCAGTATTTTCCCGCCGATCTCTTCCGCCAACTGGGTCAGCAGGGACTGATGGGGATGCTCGTACCGGAAGCCTACGGCGGTGCCGGACTGGGCTACCGGGAGTACGTTACCGCTATCGTGGAGCTGTCCCGGGTCGATGGGGCGGTGGGTCTGTCGATGGCCGCCCATAACTCGCTTTGCACCAACCACATCCTGCTGTTCGGCACTGACGACCAGAAAGCTACCTACCTGCCCCGGCTGGCATCGGGTGAATGGCTGGGGGCCTGGGGCCTGACCGAGCCCAACACGGGTTCCGATGCGGGCAACATGCGCACGACAGCCGTCCGAGAAGGCGACGGGTGGGTACTCAACGGGGCCAAGAACTTTATTACCCACGGTCGGAGCGGACAGGTTGCGGTAGTCATTGCCCGGACGGGCGAACCCAACACCCCGCACAATGCTACGGCGTTTATCGTCGAACGGGGTACGCCCGGTTTTTCGGGTGGCAAAAAAGAAGACAAGCTGGGAATGCGGGCGTCCGAAACTGCCGAAATGCTGTTTGAAGACTGCCGGATTCCGGACAGTCAGCGGCTGGGTGCCGTCGGTGATGGGTTTGTGCAATCCCTGAAGGTACTCGACGGGGGGCGCATTTCGATTGCTGCGCTCAGTCTGGGTATTGCCTGGGGCGCCTATGATGCGGCTTTGGCCTACGCGCAGGAACGTCAGCAATTCGGGCAACCTATCGCCAGTTTCCAAGGTATCAGTTTTAAACTGGCCGACATGGCGACCGACGTGGAAGCGGCCAAACTCCTGACCTACCAGGCAGCCGACCTGAAAGACGAGGGTAAAACCGTGACCAAACAATCGGCGATGGCGAAGCTGTTTGCGTCGGAAGCAGCCGTGCGCGTGGCCAACGAAGCCGTACAGGTGTTCGGTGGCTACGGCTACATCAAGGACTTCCCCGTCGAGAAATTCTACCGCGACGCCAAGCTGTGTACCATCGGCGAAGGCACGAGCGAAATTCAGAAACTCGTCATCGCGCGGCAGATACTGAAGTAAAATAAAGCGGAACGAGGTGAGACGAAAGACTGGTGTACGCCAGCATCTTTCTTCTCACCTCGTTCCGCTTTATTCTGACTGAATACTTAAACCGTTTTCTGCTGTCCCTTTATCAGCGCTGCGATACCAAGTACGATCACGGCACCGACGAAGGAAGTCAGGGTGTTGTCGAGAATGCCGTCTGATTTGCCAAAAATCAGCTTGCCCACGAACCCGCCGACAATACCCAGCAAAATCTGGACGATCAGTGAAAAGGAGAACCGTTTGAACACGAGATCGGCGAGCCACCCGGCTACCGCCCCAACAAGAATAGATACCAGGAAGCCCATAGCCGTAAAGGTGCGTTTGTAGTTAGTGAACAGCCTTAACAACACGCCCGAACCGGTTTTGTTTAAGTAGTCTTTAATCCGATCACGGCCAGCATCCGGCCCGTCTGCCCCTGTTCGGCCCGGTACGAGAAGTAATCGTCGTTGTTTACTACGGTCGAAAAGGGCGACACCTCGATCTGCGCTGCGGGTACGCCCATCGCCAGACACAAATCCATATTGGCCCGTTTCAGGTCGGCACAGGTGCGGCCCGTTTGTGGGTCGGTGTGCGTCAGCGACGCGTCGAACTGCGCAGCTACCTCCGGCCCGATCTCGAAAGCGTGCTGGTCGATGCAGGTACCGATATATATATGGCAGTCGGTGGGCCGGGTACCGAACTGCTGCTGCATCCGCGTCAGCGTCTCCTGCACGATCCGCCCAACGGTGCCGCGCCAGCCCGCGTGAACGGCCGCTATAGCCCGCTGCCCCCTGTCGTAAATCAGAATCGGTACGCAGTCAGCCACGGTTACGCCGATGAGCAGCTTGGGGACGTTCGTCATCAGCGCGTCGTAGCCTTCGTACCGACCGGCTTCCGTTGCATGCAGCACCGCCGTACCATGTACCTGATGGGCTGAGGCAAAGCCGAACCCACCCGCACCAATAGCCGACACGAAGCGGAGCCGGTTTTCGTCAACGTTAGCCGGGTCGTCGGCGGTGTTGATGCCCAGATTCAAGGCCGCAAATGGGGCCGGGCTAACCCCGCCATGCCGGGTACTCTCAGCAGCAATCAACCCATCAACCCGCGCAAACAGGCTGGGAATGCGGTAAAGCGGCAGTTGCTGCGCTTCCGCTGGTGTATAACTCAACATAGCCCGAAGATACGTTTTTCCACTCATCACCGGGAAGGAAACCGTTTATCCAGTTTACCAACCGTTCCAGTAGTTTGCAATGCATAGTACCAGCCGTAGCCTATATCTTTGTTTCACCAATCAGGAAGAACAACACAACAACATAGTCAACCACAAACACACACAATACCATGAAAACGCTCGTCACATCCCTGCTCGTTGCTTTCACACTTGTTTCATCGGCTGTTTCGTTCAGCGAAGCCAAACCCATCGTTCGCCCCGTCAAACAGGCAGCCGCCTATGAGGTCGCCATGTACACGGCGACAAACGGTAGCCTACGGCTGGCGGTGGACAAGCAGAAAGGCGGCCGGGTTACGGTCAGCATGAAAAACGACAAGGGCAGCACGCTCTTCACCCAATACGTCGGCAAGCGCGAAACGCAGTCACGATTTATGTTTGACATCAGCGCCCTGCCCGACGGCATCTACACGGTTGAAGTCTCGAACGGTACCCAAACGACCACGCAGGAACTGACCATCAACACCCCGAAAACACTGACCCCATCGCGGCAGATCGCGCTGAATTAAGCAGCCTCCCACCTTCACGAATCGAATCCGCCGGGCAACCGGCGGATTTTTCTGGTTTATGCCCGCCCGATTTACAGCCATACAGGCCGAAATGGCGTTATTAGCGGGAACGTAACCGATTCAGCGCATGGCTACCCTACCACCCCGAAACTACATTCTGCTCCCCCGCGCGGGCCTTCAGTTCGCCGATGCAACCCCCACTACGCGCGATGCCATCAGGAGCCTGACGGTCGATACGCGCCTGAGCGATGTGCTGGCGGGTGAGCTGACTAATCTGGCAGTCGTGCTCGATTCCACGAGCGGGCAGGGCGCGAAGCTGGTGCAGATTTCCGAGTCTGAGCTACCGATGCTGCGGGCGCAACTGCCGGGTGTGCTGATCGTACCGGAAGTATTTTATTATCCACAACTGTTTCGCGAAAGCATCCGTACCCTGGTTCGCCCATTGCAGGGACAGGCGAAAGTGGCGCTGAAAATTCAACTGGTGGAAGCAAATACGACGAAACCAGTAGTCGGGGCAACGGTCGTTGCGTTTACCAACTTTGCCGACCGGACAGGCGAACAGGCGACGTCGGACGCGCAGGGCGTCGTGTCGTTTAAAAACATCTCGAACCAGAAAATCGACCAGTTGTACGTGTACCCGAAAGTGGGCTACTGGAGCTACTGGAAGCAGAAAGTAACGCTTAAAACCGGCGACAAACTGCCCATTCAGCCCGTCAAACCCGATTATCAGGATGCCAAATCGTTTTTCTACCCGGCCCCGGTCGACGGCGAGCCAACCGGCAGCGGCCTAACCGTGGGCGTGATCGACACGGGCGCGGGTCCACACCCCGACCTCAACATTGCGGGCGGGGCCTGCACTGTCACGGGCGATAACCCCGCCGATTTCGCTGATGTCGACGAGCACGGTTCGCACGTATCGGGCATCATTGCCGCACAGGGAACACCCCCAACCGGTGTACGCGGCATTGCCCCCGGCGCAACACTGCGGGCGTACCGCGTCTTTGGCCGGAACAGCGACGGCGCATCGAACTTCGCCATCATCAAAGCCATCGAGCAGGCCGTGGCCGATAAGTGCGACCTGCTGAACATGAGTCTCGGTGGTGGACCGGTCGATACGGCGACCCAGGAAGCCATCACGTTTGCCTACCAGAACGGCACGATCTGCTTCGTGGCAACGGGCAACGATGGGCGGCAACCGGTCAGCTTTCCGGCTTCGTTTTCGCTGTCGCTGGCGGTCAGCGCGATGGGTCGTAAAGGCACGTTCCCGGCCAACACGACCGATGCGCCCAACGTGGCGGCTCCCTTTGGTACCGACAAAAAGAATTTCATTGCGGCCTTCTCGAACGTCGGCCCTGCCGTCGACTTTACCGGGCCGGGTGTCGGCATTGTGTCGACGGTGCCGGGTGGGTATTCGCCCCTGAGCGGTACGTCGATGGCCTGCCCGGCGGCAACGGGCATCGCGGCCCGGCTGCTGTCGGGGCACCCCGATCTGGTCAGTATGCCCCGTACGGCGGCCCGCTCCGACGCGATGATTCAACAACTGGCGACGTACGTCCGGCCGATGGGTTTTGGCCCGACCTTCGAGGGTACCGGCATGCTGCTCCTGCCGGATACCTCAACGCCCAAACCACCTGTTACGTAAACGACTATCCGTATGGCGCGTTATCTGCTGGCCTTCAACGGCACCCTGCCCCTACCCCCCGACGACCTGCGGCTGATCGGGCAACAGGCCCAGTTGCTCGATACCGCCCGCCGGACGGTGCTGGTTGAAGCCGACGCCGAGCACGGTATCCACCAACTGGCGCGGCAACTGCCCGACTGGACCGTTAGTCCGGAAACAGTGGTGCCCATACCGACTACCCAACCGGCAGTTCGTAAGCGACCGACGTAGGGAGACAGCATAACCTAACCCAGATTTATTTGTACCTTACAAAGCCAATTGGCGCAAATCAACCTGATCGTATCGCGCCGGTGCGGCTTCCCTATACCCTATGACTACGTCCCCCCCCTTTGCGTCGCCAGTCGCCTGGTCCGATGCAGGTCAGCACACTGGTATCTGGTCGGAACTCTGCCAGACGTTGCTTCCCCCCTATATCAATACCTGCCGCTGGTTTGCCGGCAAAGCCCGCCAGCAGACAGGCCTGCAGATGCGAACGGTGATGCCACTGGTGATCGATGCGGAGTCGGGCAAAGTGGCTTACCTGACTGTTCTGACGGTCAGCTATACCGACGGTGGCCCTGAAAGTTACCTGCTGCCGCTATCGTTCGTGTCGGATCGGGCCACGAGGGAACGCGCTTTCGGCGTGGCCGACGTGCCCGACAAAGGGCGTATCGGTGAGGTACAACTGGCGGGAAAAGCGGGACTACTCATCGACGCGATCTACGACGAACGTTTTCGCAACGCCCTCTTCAACGCTGTCTACGACAATCAGACGCTGCCGATGCCGGAAGGGCAGGTCCGGTTTCATCGGGGATTGGGGTTGGACGATGGCGACCGGTCGCTGCCGTCGCAGGTGCTGCCCGTCGATTCGAGCAATTCGGCCATGACGTTCGGCGATAAGTATTTCATGAAGCTCTACCGCAAGCTGTTCCGCGAAACCAACCCGGAAGTCGACATGGTTGCGTTTCTGACGGACGTCGGCAAGTTTACTCATATCCCGGCCTTCGGGGGCAGCTTTGTCTGGGAGCGCGACGGCATTGCCGACGTGACGTTGGGTATGGTGCAGCGTATGGTGCCCAACGAGAAAGATTCGTGGGGACAGACCGGCGACTACCTCAACGATTTTCTCTACGCCGTACCGCAGCGGCTGTTTACCATTCGGGAGGACGTGTTTGAGAAAGCGGAACTGCTGGGTCGACGGACGGGCGAAATGCACAACGCGCTGTACAAACCGACTGCCAGCGCCGACTTTGCGCCCGAACCCTTCACCGACGACTACCGGACGTTTATCATCAACCGGTTCGAGTCGTTGCTCGAACAGCGGTACGCTTTGCTGATCGACCGCTACACCGAACTTGACCCACTGGCCCAGCGGCTGGCGTGGGTATTTATGGAAGCCCGCGAAATGATCGACGCGTTCATCCAGGATTTTCGTACGCGTCCGCTAGGCTCGCTTCGCACCCGTATTCACGGCGATTATCACCTGGGGCAGGTACTGGCGACAGACACTGATTTCGTGATTATCGACTTCGAGGGCGAACCCGAAAGCAGCATCACCGACCGCAAGATCAAGCATTCGCCCCTCAAGGACGTAGCCGGTATGATCCGCTCGTACCACTACGCCGTCAGTGCCAAGCTGTTCAACTCGGCCGAAACCGAAGACCTCGACCCAGCTTACCTGCAACGCGTGTCGGACCGCTGGTTCTACCTCATCCGCGATACGTACCTCGACGCGTATTTCAGCACCTTCGGCAGTCCGCACCCCCTGTTCAAAAACAACAATGAGGTCAACTTTCTGCTGCTGATCTACCTGCTCGAAAAGGCGGTGTACGAACTGGGCTACGAGATCAGCTACCGGCCGTCGTGGGTCAAAATTCCGTTGAAAGGCATTATCGACGTGGTTACGGAAATCGAAAAAATCCGGCTCAGCGACGGCGAAACGTCCTCTCCCGACATCCCTATGCTGCAACGGGGGTTGTTGAAGTAGAGCCGCGCAGTGCAGCGAATTATGTAGCCCAGACGTCCACGTCTGGTGGGCGCGATAGCGGCCAAAAAAGCTGCCGCCGTAAGTAGTTGCCCTGACGGGCACCCGGACCTGGAGCCGCGCCGGCGGGCCGGTCCAGGCTACGTAACTACACCATAAACTATAAAACCTATGTCCACCCTGAAAAATCACACCATCATCATCACCGGGGCCGGGTCGGGTATCGGGCGGGAGCTGGCCGTACAGGCAGCCGCGACGGGCGCGCCCGTTATCGCCACCGACATCAACCTCAATGGACTGGCCGAAACCAATCGGCTGGCCGGTGGCACCGTACAAACCTGTCAACTCGATGTTTCGGATGCCGCGTCGATTCAGCGGTTCGCTGCCGAGACGATACCGGCGCTTGGCAACCGGCCGCTGATCCTGGTCAATAACGCGGGCGTGGCGCTCAGCAGCGGGCCATTCTCCACAACGGAGCTGGACGATTTCGAGTGGCTGCTCAGCATCAACCTGTGGGGCGTAATCCGGATGACCAAAGCTTTTCTGCCGTACATGATGCAGCACAACGCCGGGCATATCGTCAACCTGTCGAGCGTATTCGGACTGGCGGGCGTGATGAATCAGTCGGCGTACTGCACAGCTAAATTTGGGGTTCGGGGCTTCAGCGACGTACTGCGGATGGAACTGCTCGACACCCCGATCAAAGTCACCTGTGTACACCCCGGCGGTATAAAAACAAACATCGCGTCCAGTGCGCGGCAGGGAAAAAATACGCCCGTCACGGAAGCGATGAAGCAAAACGCCGTCGGTAGCTTTGAAAAAGCCGCCCGCACCACGCCCGATGAGGCCGCCCGGCAGATCTGGCGCGGGGTCGCGCAGGACGAAGCCCGCGTCCTGATCGGGGCCGATGCCCGACAGATCGAATGGCTGACCCGGCTGCTGCCCACCCGCTACGTAAACCTGCTCCGTAGCCGTATCGAACGCACGTTCAACACGGAAGGCTGAGTTTTTTTCTAACTTTCCGCCCGATCATCGGGTTCACGATGTAACTCCGATTCGCTACCTAATGGCAAAACGTACGACTAGCACTACCCCAAATGACGCGCAGCCCACTCCACCGGCCGACGCTATTCAACCCTCCTCTGCTGGTACAGCCTCTCCCAAACCAGCCCGTAAAACAAAATCAACCGCTTCTGCCGGGGACCCGGCGGCTGTCAACGCAGCCACGGTTACCTCGCCCGGTCTGGACGCGCCCGTAGCTACGCTACCCGATCAAACCACCCCACCCCCGACGGCCGGGACACCCGATTCAGTTCAGGAATCTACGCCCGAATCGACCAGCCCCTATTCCCGCTTTACCGATTTCGACGTTCACCTGTTCCGGTCGGGCAAGCACCAGCGGCTGTACGAAAAATTCGGCTCGCACGTCGTCGAACACAACGGCGTAACCGGTACGTATTTCGCTGTCTGGGCACCGTCAGCCCGGTACGTAGCCGTCATTGGCGACTTCAACGGCTGGGATAAAGGCAACCACTCGATGGCCGTCCGGTGGGATTCATCGGGCATCTGGGAAATTTTCATACCCAATGTCGGCCGGGGTACCGTTTACAAATATTTTATCGTCCACGAAGGCGGGCGCGAACTGGAAAAAGGTGACCCCTATGCACACTCGTGGGAGGTACCGCCTAAAACGGCGTCGGTAGTCACGGATACCTACTACGAGTGGAAGGATCAGGACTGGATGACTGGGCGCGGGGCCAAAAACTCACTGAGCGCACCCATTTCCGTTTACGAAATGCACCTGGCCTCGTGGCGTCGCGATCCGGGCAATCCGGAGCGGGAGTTGAGCTACGGCGAAATTGCCGACGCGCTGGTGCCGTACATACAGGACATGGGCTTTACCCACGTCGAGTTTATGCCCGTCATGCAGTACCCGTACGCACCGTCGTGGGGCTACCAGATCACGGGTTACTACGCACCCAGCAGCCGGTTTGGCACCCCGCAGGAGTTTATGCAACTGGTCGAGCGCCTGCACCAGGCGGGTATCGGTGTGCTGCTCGACTGGGTACCGAGTCACTTCCCCGGCGATGCCCACGGCCTGTACGAGTTCGACGGGTCGCACCTCTACGAACACCCCGACCCGCGCAAAGGCTACCACCCCGACTGGAAGAGTTATATATTCAACTACGGCCGGCCGGAGGTACGTTCGTTCCTGCTGTCGAACGCCCTGTTCTGGCTCGACCGCTGCCACGCCGATGGGCTGCGGGTCGATGCTGTCGCGTCGATGCTATACCTCGACTATTCGCGGAACGCCGGGGAGTGGGAACCCAACATCTTCGGTGGCCGTGAAAATCTGGACGCCGTTTCGCTGTTCAAGGAAATCAACGAAGCCGTTTACGCGGCTTTCCCCGACGTACAGACCATCGCCGAAGAATCGACTTCGTTTCCGGGTGTATCGCGGCCGCTGTATACGGGTGGCCTTGGCTTTGGCATGAAATGGATGATGGGCTGGATGAACGATACGCTGCGCTATTTCGAGCGTGACCCGGCCTTCCGCAAATTCCACCAGGACGAGCTGACGTTCAGTACGATGTACGCCTTCACCGAAAACTTCATGCTGCCGCTGTCGCACGATGAAGTGGTGTACGGCAAGCATTCGCTGGTCGGTAAAATGCCCGGCGACGAGTGGCAGCGGTTCGCCAATCTGCGGCTGCTGTTCTCGTATATGTTTACCCACTCCGGCACCAAACTGCTGTTTATGGGCGGTGAATTTGGCCAGACGGGTGAGTGGAAATTTGATGCCAGTCTCGACTGGCACCTCCTGCAATACGCCCCCCACAGTGGTATGGCCGCTTGTGTCAGAGCGTTGAACCAGCTTTACCGCACCGAGCCGGGATTGTATGACCGCAATTTTACGGCTGATGGTTTCGAGTGGATCGATACGTCGGATCGCGAAAACAGCGTGATTACGTATGCCCGAAACGGCAACCGCCCGGACGATACGCTGCTGATCGTATTGAACATGACCCCCATTCCCCGGCACGGCTACCGCATCGGCGTACCGACAGGTGGCACGTACCACGAAATTTTCAACAGCGATGCGACGGAGTTCTACGGCAGCGGTGTAACCAACCCCGACGGCATCAGTTCCGATGAGCAGCCATGGCAGGGACGGATGCAGTCGCTTCAGCTGAATATTCCCCCGCTGGGAGCGGTAGTCCTGAAGATGAAGTAGTTTTTTCGACAGGATTACAGGATTAACAGGCTTGCAATTTAAGCGCACCGATTCGCTCACTGGCGGGATCGGTGCGCTTTTTACTAGAAAAATCCTGCCAATCCTGTAATCCTGTCCAATACCCTATCTTTGTCTGTCAATCATCCCAATACGCCTGAATGAAGAAATTTTTGCTGGCCGTCTGCCTGCTCGGCCCGGTCGCTTCCTTTGCCCAGTCGCCCGTATCGGCACGGCTGAGCAGCGGTTATGACCTCGGCATGGGGTACTCGACCAACCGCTACAGCCCGTCGTTTCAGTATTATCAACTGCTCAACATCGGCGAACGCAAGCTCATCGCGCTGGGCTGGAATTTTCGGCTGGGCGCTTTCTACGGCGACAACATCGACTACTATACGGCCCCTGCCCGCCTGACGCGCGGCAAAACGGGGTTCAGTGCGCTGGGCGCCCCACTCGTTCCGGCAAACATCGACACGGTGCGTTTTGACTTTGTATCGATGACTTCGGCCAGTATCGGCATTCGGGCACAGATCAATCTAGGGCGGGTCGAAATTGGTGCCAGTGCCGATCTGGTGGGTCTGACGCTGGGGCGCACCCGCACCGGCCGCGTTACGTCGTCAACAGGTCGCTATCAGGCTGATTCGGCAGCAACACGGCCCTTTACCGGTATCTACGCCGATCAGTCGGCGCGGCCATCGCGGCTCAACGCCCGACTACTGGGTGACAACAACCTCGGCACATTATCGACCGATGTGTATGCCCGCGTTCACATTGGTCAGCGCGTTGGTATCAAAGCGGGTTATCAGTGGCTGACCTCCGAAGTACGTCTGGGTAACCGCGATATTATCGCCGATAACAACCGATTTCGCAATCGCTCCGGCCTGGCCTACCTGGCGGTCACGCTGCCGATTTTTCAGTAATAGAATGATTGAATGATTGAATGATTGAATGAATTGGCATATGCTATTTTCTATTCAATCATTCTATCACTCACTCATTCTATCATTCACTCATTCTATCACTAAACCTCCACCGGTTTCAGATCGAAATAGGTTTCGAAAATCGCGGCTCCGACTTCGTTGGTCTGGGTCTGGAAACTATCGAGGTACTGGTGTAACCCCTTCTTGAAAATGTCGGTCGTCTCGGTGAATTCGATTTCCGAGCGTAGTTTACTCAGTCGCCGTTCGGCCGCGTTGCCGAAGCCGTTGGCGATGTTGTTGCCCGATATTTCGTAGAGCGACAGTTCGGCCTGCCGGATGCAGTGCGCCACCGACCGGGGAAACGCCTTGCTCAGAATCAGGAACTCGACAATGCTGGTGGGCGTCAGGGCCCGGTACTGCTGCCGGTGCATGTTGTAGGCACTAACCGATTTCAGCACAGCCGACCAGATCATCAGATCGAGCGTCGAACCTACTGCTTCGACCTGCGGCAACAGCGTGAAATACTTCACATCCAGAAAGCGCGACGTCTTATCAGCCCGCTCCAGAAAACGGCCCAGCCGCCCGAAATGCCACGCATCATTGCGCGTGATCGTCGCGTCGATGATGCCGTAGAACAGCTGAATGGCGTTGCGGATCTCGTTGAAGTACGTCTGCGTCTGTGTCTGTTCCTGCTGCTGCCGGGGGTCGATATCACGCACCATCAGGTAAAACTGGTTGAGGTGCTCCCACATCTCCTTCGAGATTACTTCGCGGATCGTCCGGGCGTTTTCGCGGGCGTTGCTCAGACACGAAATGATGGAGTTGGGATTGCGCTTTTCGAACGTCATAAACTGGATCACGTTCTCCCGCGTCGGCGCATCGTAGTACTTCTTGAACAGGTGATCATCGGCAGTAGCAATCAGCAACGGCTCCCATTGCTGGTTGACGGTTGGGGGTAGATCAAGCTCCAGATTGAAGTTGACGCTCATGAAGCGAGCGTAATTTTCGGCCCGCTCAATGTAGCGGTGCATCCAGTAAATAGAGTTGGCAACGCGGCTCAACATAGTCTCGGATCGTTAGGGATAATTGGGGGGGTATCGACAAAAATAGGCTTTAGCGGCTGCTTTACAAGAGTATGGGCGATCTGCCCTGTATATTTGTCTGGATTCATCCTGAATCAGTTTACTCATATCCTATTCCCAATCAATTGCGTTATGGTATCGTTTTACACCCTGCTGACGATGAGTCTGCTGGCCTTCTCCAGCCGCTCGACAGCCCCTACCCCGCCCCCTGCCAAGCCCGGCACGAAGCTCTACGAGGTACGTATTTACCACCCGACACCCGGTAAGTACGCCGAGATTGTCGACCGGTTCCGGCAGTATACCACCAAGCTGTTTGAGAAACACGGGATGGAAAATATCGGCTACTGGACACCCACCGACACCACCGACAAGCGGCTCATCTACATTCTGGCCTACCCTGACCGCCCGGCCCGCGATGCATCCTGGAAGGCGTTTGGCAGCGATCCCGACTGGAAAGCGGTAGTCGCCAAAACCGAGGCCAACGGTAAGATTGTAGCGAAAGTCGACCAGATTTTCATGACGGAAGCCGACATTTCGCCAGCCATCAAACTAAAGAAAGCGTCGCCTGCCCGCGTATTCGAGATGCGGACTTACAGCCCGGCGCCCGGCAAACTGCCCGACCTGCTCAGCCGCTTCCGCGACCACACGATCAAACTGTTCGGCAAGCACGGTATGACGAATATCGCTTACTGGCTCACCGACGAAAAGGACGCCGACGGCCAGTCGAAGCTGGTGTATATTCTGGCGCACCCCAGCGAAGCCGACGGCAAACAGCACTTCGACGAGTTCCGCAAAGACCCGAAATGGATAAAAGCTAAAGCGGAATCCGAGAAAAACGGGCCCATAACGACCAAAGTGGAGTCGGTGTACATGGTCCCGACGGACTATTCGCCGATTCAGTAACCGCTGATTATCTGAACTGTGATTGTCTTGAACTGTGATTCTTGTGATTACGCTGATGACTATGATTTTTTTTCTGAATCAGTGAAATCAAATAATCAGCGTCAATCACAGTTCAGGATGTCCGAACTGTGATTGACGCTGATTATTTGATAGAGTATGATTTTTCTTCTTCTATGAATCCGCGAAATCAATAAATCAAGTAAATCACAGTTCAGATAATCCGGGATACCATACAAATCAGTATCAATCAAGGTTCAGGACAAGTACAGTTCAAGACAACGTTATGAAACCAATTAATTCATTGACCGACCGGATCGAAATCAACCGGCTATCGCGTAGTCAGTTTCTGTCCGTTACGGGCCGGGGGCTGGCCATCGGCGCCATGAGCAGTGCGCTGGCGTCGTGCGCCAAACAGGTCGCCCAGCCGGTCACGGCGCAGACGCAGCCCACGCCCGGCGGACCCGTCCCCAAACTCCCGCCGGTTTCCCCGCCGGCCACTATCCCGTCGGACCCGTCGAAACCCATCGGGCTGGAGCCGATCAAGGCCGAAACGGAGCAGCAGAATCCGCCGACACCAACGCCCATGCCACCCGATCAGCGCGTCGGTTTTGCCGTTGTCGGGCTGGGTCACCTGACGCTCGATGAGATTCTGCCCGCGCTGAGCATGAGCAAGAAATCGAAGCTGGTGGCACTGGTCAGCGGTAGCCCGGAGAAGATGAAAAATGTAGCTGAGCAGTACGGTGTTCGGAAAGAGTATTGTTACAGCTACGCCGATTACGACAAGCTCAAAGACAATAAAGACGTACAGGTTATTTACATCGTGTTGCCCAACGGCATGCACGCCGAGTACACCATCCGGGGGGCGCAGGCCGGTAAGCATATCCTGTGTGAGAAACCGATGGCCAACACAGTAGCGGAGTGCCAGGCCATGATCGACGCCTGCAAACAGGCCAGCGTAAAACTGATGATTGCCTACCGGATTCAGTACGAGCCGCACAACCGGAAGGTACGCGAGATGGTGCAGGCCAATCAGTTTGGCAAGGTCAAGTCGATTGTCGCCAACAACGGGCAGAACTCTGATAACCCAAAGCACTGGCGATTCAACAAAGCCCTGGCCGGGGGCGGTTCCCTACCCGACGTGGGCCTGTACTGCCTGAATACCATTCGTTTCGTACTGGCCGAAGAGCCTACCGAAGTGTCGGCATTCATCCACAGCACGCCGGGCGACCCCCGTTTCAGGGAAGTCGAAGAACAGGTCAACTGGTTGATGAAGTTTCCGAGCGGGGTGCAGGCCAGTTGCGCCACCAGCTATGGTCATCACGACGATAAAAGTTACCGCGTGCTGGCCGACACCGGCTGGATCAAGATGGACCCCGCCTTTCCCTACCAGGGCCTGAAACTGGTGACCAGTCAGGCGCAGGGTAAACAAAACCTGATTACCGAGCACGATATGGGCCAGAAAAACCACTTTGTGGCTGAGATGGACCACTTTTCGGATTGTGTGAAAAAAGACAAAATACCTTTTTCACCCGGCGAAGAAGGGATGCAGGACCAGCGGATCATGGAAGCGATTTACCAGTCGGCACGGGAGGGACGGCCCGTCAAACTGGCGAAAATCGACAAAAAAGATGCTTTCCGGGGCACACCACCCGCCGACGAATAACCGCTGATTATAACCCTCAAAGCGCACAGCCGACCGGTTTAGTCGTTCATCTGAACAGACGAAGGCGGGTCGGCTGTGCTGCGTTTTGGCGGGCACAGCCGGTTTGAAGTCTGGTCGGGAACTGGTATCTTTGAGTATGGAAAATTTTGTGGTTTCGGCCCGTAAGTATCGCCCCGCTACGTTCGACACCGTTGTCGGGCAGGAGCATATTACGACCACACTGAAGAACGCGATCAGGACCAATCACTTAGCCTCCGCGTTTTTGTTTTGCGGACCACGGGGTGTCGGGAAAACCACCTGCGCCCGTATTCTGGCCAAAACCATCAATTGCCAGCACCTGACGGACGAGGGTGAAGCCTGCGATCAGTGTGACTCGTGCGTGAGCTTCAATCAGAACGCGTCGTTCAACATTCACGAGCTTGACGCGGCTTCCAACAACTCGGTCGAAGACATTCGTAACCTGATCGATCAGGTACGTTACCCACCCCAGTCGGGCAAGTACAAGATTTATATTATCGACGAGGTACACATGCTCTCGTCGGCCGCTTTCAACGCCTTTCTGAAAACGCTGGAGGAACCACCCGGCTACGCCATTTTCATTCTGGCCACCACCGAGAAGCACAAAATTCTGCCGACTATTCTGTCGCGTTGCCAGATCTTCGACTTCAACCGGATTCAGCCGCAGCATATCGCGGGTCATCTGGCGAAGATTGCCGGCGCGGAAGGCATCGAAGCCGAACCGGATGCCCTGGCCCTGATTGCCCAGAAAGCCGACGGCGGGCTGCGCGATGCACTGTCGATGTTCGATCTGAACGTGACGTTTGCCGCCGACCGGGTGATTCGGTACAAGGAAGTGCTGGACAACCTGCACATCCTCGACTACGATTATTACTTCAAACTGACCGAGCAGCTACTGACCGGAAACCTGGTTCAGAGCCTGCTGACGACCGACGAAATTCTGCGCAAGGGCTTCGACGGCCATCAGTTCGTTGTGGGGCTTTGTCGCCATTTCCGCGATCTGCTGGTCGCCAAAGATGCCGCTACGGTGCAGCTGCTGCAGGTTACGGAGAATGTCAGAAAGCAGTACCTCGAGCAGGCGATGCAGGCACCGATGTCGTTTCTGCTGTCGGCGCTGAGCCTCGGCGGTCAGTGCGACATGAACTACAAACAGGCTAAAGATCAGCGGCTGCACACGGAACTGTGGCTGATGAAGCTGGCCAACCTGCGCAACGTGCTCGACTGGGACGCCATGCCCACGCAACCCGGCGATAGTGCCCGTAACGGTACGCCAGTTGCCCCGATCATCACCGAGGCATCCGTGCCCACGGGTGTATCCCTGCCGGAAGGGGTCGAAAAAAAAAACGGCAGTCCACAGCCATCGCCTGACCACGGCCTGACAGAGCAACACCCGATTACGAGTGAGCCGGTCAACGGGTATCAGCCAGCTCCGTCGCCATCACCCCAGCCGGTGGCCAGTGCGCCGACTGTACCCCCGCCGGTTACGCCCGTTCCACAACCCGCTACGGCTATCCGGCAACCGATCGCCATGCCAGCCCGGCCAGCCAGCAGTCGGCTCCGGTCGACAGCCTTGCTCAGCACCAGTCCGGTATCGGCAACCAGCGAAACGGATGTCGTTGCGGTAGCCGCGCCAGTCCGGCCCGACCGGCCGTTCGACTTCGATGATCTGCAAACCTGCTGGCGAACATTTGCCAGACTACGGCAGCAACAGAACGACTCCGCCACGGAGCAGCTCGTGCTGGACCGGCAGTTAGTACTGGACGGCACGACGATTCGCCTGACACTGGACAACACGTTACAGGTCGGTTACCTGACCGATGTCAAGCCGGAGCTGATGATGTATCTGCGCGACCAGTTGCAGAACAGCCGTATTCAGCTGGAGCATACCGTAACCGTACAGGATGTGAAGAAAATGATTTACAGTTCGCAGGATAAGTACAACTTCATGGCGAACAAAAACCCCGCCCTGCACGAACTGCGACAGGTACTGAATCTGGAAGTTGATTACTAGCCTAGGCCGCAACGATATGCTGGCCTGAACGCCGGGTGCCGTGTACGGCGGGAATGCGCGTCCGTAACGAGTGCCGCAGGCTCTTCGGCTCAATACTGATCCGCGCCCCTGTCCAGGTTGCGGCAATCACCATACCCGCAGCCACCAGAATAATGTCTTTAAGAATGTATTGCGCAGCCAGCGTAGGAGCATGACCGGGCCCCGGAAACAGTTCTGAAAAGAAAAGGAAAACAGGCGACATGGCACCAATCATCTGCGCCAGCATCAGCCATACGCCAACGCGGAGAAACCGACCCGTCAGAAAGCAGATACCGATAATACATTCCAGCGTCGCGACAAAATCCATGGCGTTGTGACCGGAAAAAATACCGAGCGTCAGGATCACCGTAGTGCGGGTAGCCAGCGATTCGATCGGGCTCACTCCGGGGAAAAATTTCAGCAAGCCGAAGCCAAAGAAAACCAGTCCCATGCTTACCCGCAGAATGGCGATACTGTTGGCAACCATCCATTTGTTCATGGCCGTGTCGAACTGATCAAACTGATCCAAAACTGAGTGTATTGCTTTCATGATGAGTCCGCAGTTTAGTTGAAACGTTGAAAAATACTAACGGACATCATTTGAAAATAGATTGGTTACGTCATGTTAAGAAGCATAAACCGGATCAATACCGACCCGGCGATGCGCGCTTCGTGCAGGCTTCGCTGGCCGGTAGCTTCAGGGCCGCTTCGTGGAAATCAATAGCCGTTTTATCGTTTTTGTCGGCTCGCTCAGCCAGCCTTCATGGCGAACGAAAAGCCTGCGCGAGCTGCGGCAGGCGCTCAATCTGGATTATTGACTTCGCCAGCCGCCCAAACGCGGAAATCCAGTAGCGCAACACACAGCTAGTTTGTCTTGTAAACGTTTGCCATTGCTCTGACGGGAAACGTTCCGACGCCTTTGAATTTGGGCGGCACGGCGCTGAACAAAAACCCGTCGTCCGGTACCAGATACAGGTTACACAGGTGCTCAACGATCAGTATGTCGGCCCCCAGCAGTGTTGAATGAACGGGGCGCTGTTTCCCCGAGGTATCATCGATATTATGCGAATCGATACCAACCAGTAGTACCCCCTGATCACGCAGATATTCGGCGGCTGCAGCCGTTAGATACGGATGATTTTCGTAGTACATGTCCGTATTCCAGTGGGTATCCCACCCCGTATGAATCAGTACAGCGCGGTTCCTGACGCCGTACCGTTTCAGCTGTTCATCGGTAATCTCGAGTGTGTCGGTGTAGGGAATCCGAATGACGATACCCTCCAGTTCAGCGAACTGCTCCAACCCTATCTCCGACAGGTCTTTGCCATCTGCAAACCGGTGAAACGGCGAATCGATGTAGGTGCCCGTATTGGTAACCATTTCGATTTTGCCAATCTGAAACTCAGTCCCGGCTGCGTAAAACTGCTTCGAGTTTTCCCGGCTCAGGTAATCACAAATTATGGGAGCGGGCAACCCTTTGTACGTAATAAGCCCGTTTTCGATCGTATGACTTAAATCAATCAACGTGCTGGTTCCGCTTTTCGCGCTGGTGTACGTTTTGCTGTGCATCTCGGCAGGAATTTCCTTGTTTACGTTCATTTATCTGTTTCGCGAACCATCAGCAATCATCAATTCGTCTCTGGCACAGACCAACCACCTACATGGCTACTTAAACGCTTTTGCTTCGCGAACGGTCGTTTTGTACTCCGCCATATCGAGTGCTTTTTTGTAATAGGCTTTGGCGCGGGGCCGGTCGTTGGCGCGGGCAGCAATTCGGGCCAGGCCGGAGTACGCAAACGCTTTATACTCCTTCGTATAGGCGTCGTTGGCCGGCAACTTCAGCGCTGCCTCGTAGTAATCAATAGCTGTCTTATCGTTTTTGTCGGCCTGCTCGGCCAGCATGCCCGAAAACGTTTGATACGCCAGCGGCACCAGTTTGTTGGAATACTGCCGCAGCTGCTGCACTGCCGGGCGGGCATCGGCGTAGCGACCCGACAGCAGCAACGACTCGGCCTGAATCATGGCAAACAGGGGGTTCTTCGGGTATTTCTCGACCAGATACGAGGTGTACACGTTGGCCCTGACCGGGTTCGATTCGTGCTTGAGCAGAATATGAGCCAGGTAATAATTGGCGACGGGCCGCATGAATACCGCCCGGCGCGTGGCAACATCCATCTGCTTTAATCCCATCGCCATATCACCGTCGGCGAAGAAAAACATGAACGGCCGCACAATCGGATGGTCGATGGGGTATCGTTCGACGTAGTAATTGTACAGCCCGGTGGTGAAGTAAAAATCGGGCTCTTTGTCGAGCAGTTTGGCCCCGTCGCGCAGGTAGCTATACGCTTTCTTCGACTCCCCTACTGCCTTCAGTGACTCGCCCTGATTGTGGTACAGCGACGCCATGTAGCTGTACGCACTCAGCGTAAAAAAGACGCCCTCCGGATCGTTTTCATCTTTGTCGAGCATGCGTTTGGCCAGCGTCATCCCCTGGCTGACGGCCTGCCCAAACTGCGTCATGGCCGCGTTGTTTTCGGCGATTGGCAGGTTCTGAATATCGAGTTGGGTAGCCCGCAGCATCGACGCGACCGGGTGCTGTGGGTAGCGCGTCTGGAGTTGCCGGATCAGCCCGTCGGCCTGCGCAAACTCCAGGTTGTAAATATGGTCGAGGGCTTTCTGTACGGTCTGCTGCGCAGCGGGGTCGGACATGACCTGCGCCCGAACGGGAAGCAACAGGCAAACGAAACAAAGGAGAAGCAAAAAGCGGGGAAGCTGAAACAAAGCGACAGAGCGGATTACGTTGATTCTATACGGCCGGAACCGTACTTTTGTTTACTGCGTATAGCTAACGACAGCCATCCGCAAAAGTTTCATTATGATTCACTACGAACAGTTTGTTCTCGACAATGGCCTGAAGGTTTTCGTTCATCAGGACGATTCGACCCCCATGGCTGCGGTCAATATTTTGTACAATGTCGGCTCGCGCGACGAAGACCCCGCCCGCACTGGTTTTGCGCATCTGTTCGAGCACCTGATGTTCGGCGGTTCGCAGCATGTTCCGAGTTACGACGAACCGCTGCAGAAGGTGGGTGGCGAAAACAATGCCTTCACCAGCCCCGACATCACCAACTATTACATCACACTGCCTGCGGCTAACCTCGAAACGGCGTTCTGGCTTGAATCCGACCGCATGATGAGCCTGTCGTTTGACCCGCAGGTGCTCGACGTGCAGCAGAAGGTCGTGATCGAAGAGTTCAAGCAGCGCTACCTCAACCAGCCCTACGGCGACGTGTGGCTGAAACTACGGCCGCTGGCCTACAAAGCGCACCCTTACCGCTGGGCTACCATCGGCAAAGATATCAGCCATATCGAACACGCAACCCTCGACGACGTGCGCGGCTTTTTTTTCAAGTACTACCTGCCCAACAACGCCAATCTGGTGGTGGCAGGCAACGTAACTGTCGAACAGGTAAAAGAACTATGTGCCAAGTGGTTTGCCCCCATCCCGGCCGGGCCGGCTTACGTGCGGGCGTTGCCGAATGAAGGTCGGCAAACCGAAGCGCGGCACGAAGAGGTCAGCGCGAAAGTACCGCTCGATGCGCTGTATAAAGTCTGGCACATGCCGGGTCGGTTTGAGCCAGGCTACTACACCGCCGACCTGCTCAGTGATATGCTGGGCCGGGGCAAATCGTCGCGACTCTACCAGCGGCTCCTGCGCGATAACCCGCTGTTCAGCAACATCGGTGCCTACAGCACGTCCTCCCTCGACCCCGGCCTGCTCGTTGTGCAGGGAACGCTCAACGAAGGCGTCACGCTTGAGGAAGCTGACGCTGCGGTTACGGCCATCATCCAGGAATTTATCGATCAGCCTGTTGCCGATGAAGAACTGAGCAAAGTGAAAAATCAGGCTGAAGCGACGCTAGCCTTCTCGGAAGTTGAGCTACTGAACCGGGCGATGAACCTGGCCTATGCGGCCAACGCGGGCAACCCCGATCTGGTCAACGAAGAAGCCGCGATGATTCAGGCGATCACCGCCGACGACATTCAGGCCATAGCCCGGCAGATGCTGCGCCCCGACAACTGCTCGACGCTGTTCTACCGCCGAAGCGAAGAAGCTGCCGCCTGACCCTATCCGCCATGAACCTGACCTACACACCCCACGCCCTCTCGCCCGAACAGCTGGCGGCTCTTTCGCAGGAGTTGAAGCAGGCCCTGATCGCGCTCTACGGCCACCGGCTCGACCGGCTGATTCTCTACGGTTCCTACGCGAGGGGCGACTTCCACGCCGAATCCGACGTAGACTACCTCGTCGTCCTGCGCGATGAGCTAGTGCAGGAGGGAAATGAGGTATGGATGATGGCTGACAACCTAAGCTACCTGTCGGACAAATACGACGTGCTTGTTTTGGTGAAACCAACGTCAGTTGTAAAATATGCTCATTCTGACCTCTTTTTTTACGAAGAAGTCCGTCGGGAAGGAATTGATGTATGAGTAAAAACAGGGACTCATTTATGTTGCTTGCGGAAGATTGCGTGCGCGACGCACGGTTACTGCTTCAGGCTGGCAGCTACAGAGGTGCAGTCAACAGGGCCTATTACGGCTATTTCGACGCTGTAAGGGCCTTGCTCTCCATAAAAAATATCAGCACTAAATCCCATCAGGCCGCCCGGTCTCTATTCGGCGAACACTTTGTCAAGCAGGGGCCTTTTTCCGGTAGCGATGCCAGGAATTTACACGCCCTCTTCAACCTGCGTCAAAATAGTGACTATGACCCTGACGAAATTTCGGAAATAGCCGTAGCAGAGAAAGCAGTGGAGACAGCCGCCGAATTTGTCCTGCAAGTTGGCGCATACCTTCGCGAACGGGCCAACAAATAACGATGGCTACCGTATCACCGTAAACCATAAACAGAAAACCGAATGAAACTACGAGTTGGTCAGGGGTACGATGTGCATCGGCTCGAAGCCGGACGGGCGTTCTGGCTGGGGGGCATTCAGATCCCCTGTGCGTTTGGCCCCGTCGGCCATTCCGACGCCGACATTATTTGTCACGTACTGTGCGACGCCCTGCTGGGAGCCGCCAATATGCGCAACATTGGCTACCATTTCTCCGACAAAGACCCGCGCTGGAAGGGTGTCGACAGTAAACTGCTGCTGGCCGAAGTCATGCGTATGATCCGCGAAGCCGGTTACGAAGTCTCCAACGTCGACGCCACGGTGGTCTTGCAGGAGCCAAAGCTGAACCCGCATATTCCAGCCATGAAAACCTGCCTGGCCGGGGTCATGAACATTCCCGAAGACGATATTTCGATCAAAGCGACCACTTCCGAACACATCGGCTTCGTCGGCCGTGGCGAAGGCATTGCCGCCCACTGCGTCGCCCTTATTTTTAGACAGGATTAACTGGATTCACAGGATGAGAAAACCACTATCGTTTGCTACTGTTTTGCTGCTCTCAGCCTCCCTCGCGTGGGCGCAGAAACCCGCTGAACTACCGTTGGGCTTTGAAGAATACGATCCCGTATCGACGTTGAAGGTCTCCGAGCACAAGCTGACGCGGTCGAAATACCCGTTTATCGACGTGCATAACCATCAGTTTCAGATGGATGAAGCCAACCTGCGGCCACTGATCAACCAGATGGACAGTCTGAACATGCAGATCATGGTCAACCTGAGCGGGCGCGGCTGGGGCGACGTAGCATCGAACACCAAATTCTTCAACGCGGCCGAAGCCAATATCCAGAAAACCGACCCGAAGCGGCTGGTGCTGTTCTCCAACATCAACTTCGACGACATCGGGCAGGCGGACTGGACGGAGCAGGCAGTAAAGATTCTCGAATCCGACGTGAAAGCGGGCGCTAAAGGATTAAAAATTTACAAGTCGCTGGGACTGAACGTCAAAGATAAAAGCGGCAAACGCGTGCAGGTCGATGATCCGCGACTCGACCCGATCTGGGCGAAGTGCGGTGAGCTGGGTATTCCGGTTTTGATCCATACCGCCGATCCTAAATCGTTCTGGGACCCGATGGATCGCTACAACGAACGCTGGCTCGAACTGAAGCTGCATGGTGGGCGCAAACGCGCAGCCAACGATCCGGCACCGTGGGCACAGCTCCTTGTCGAGCAGCACAACGTATTCCGCAAGCACCCCAAAACGACGTTCATCAACGCGCACATGGGCTGGTACCCCAACGACCTCAACAAGCTCGACAGCCTGATGCGGGTATTCCCGAACATGAACGTCGAGATCGGGGCTGTCATCGCGGAACTGGGCCGTCAGCCACGAGCGGGCAAGGCGTTTTTTGAAAAATGGCAGGACCGGATTCTGTTTGGCAAAGACAGCTGGGTGCCGAGCGAATACGCCACCTACTTCCGCGTTCTCGAAACGGCCGACGAGTATTTTCCTTACCACAAAAAGTACCACGCGTTCTGGCGGATGTATGGCATGGCCCTGCCCGATGAGGTGCTGAAAAAAGTGTACTACAAAAACGCCCTGCGCATTATCCCCGGCCTTGACAAGAGTCAGTTTCCGAATTAGGTTTTTGGTTGAAACACGGAGGAAACAGCGATTTCACGGAGCGCACTGAGGTTTCTTTTCTTTGTACATTCATGTTATTAAGTGCTTCGTTACAAACAGTTTAGGTTATTCCAGAACAATTTTTTTGTCATGCTGACGTAGGAAGCATTTTCGTTATCCACAAAGTAGGCCTCATCCGAAGATGCTTCCTACGTCAGCATGACAAAAAATAACCCAATGTATTTTTGATAACCTACTTGGAACATTTCTCCGTTCTCTCCGTGCCACCTTCGTTGCTCCGTATTCACGTTCTTCTGGAAATTACAGGCGCTTTTTTAAGTCTACCCCACGCTACGAACGCGGCCAGCAGGGCAAAAACCACGTTGAAACCAATCGACGATGCTTCTCCGCGAGCTAGATGAAAGACACTGGCAACTGCCATCAGCACGACTACGCTAATAGCGGCTACTGGCGTAAGTCGGGGCCGGATACGGAGCAGGGTGGGCAGAATAAGCCCTGTAGCACCCAGTAAGTCGACCAGTCCGGTAAACGTTACCAATGCTGCTGGCACCTGTCCTACCCAGGGCCACACGGCAGCCAGTTTGCCGGTGGGCTGAGTCAGTTTCATGTCAGCGGACCACACCAATGTAGTAGCAAGCAGTAGCTGCACAATCCAGAGTGTAATGTGCATACCTTTAGGCAACCTCTTCTGATTTGTCATAGTTATTGGCGGTTAGAACCGGCGCAAGCTAGGCAGACCCGCTTTTCAGTATACGATACTACCCAGTTGGAAAGCACTATCCGGCCGGATAGTAACACCGACAACGTAGTTACATTAAACCGCAATAAAGCCATGTTAAACGGTACTGACTGCCCCAAAGCGTTCCGGTCGATCAGCGACGCGCTGGAAGCCCTGGAAGGTCGATGGAAGCTATTGATCCTGTTTGCTTTGTCGGCGGGACCGCAACGGTTTCGGCAACTGGCAACGTCTGTCAGTGGTATTACGGATAAGACCCTATCGAAAGAGTTGAAAGCCTTGGAAGCCAACAGATTGATAAAGCGTGATGTCGTGGCTGCGTTCCCGCCCAAAGTGGAGTATTCGATAACTGAACACGGGCAATCGCTGGAAAAAGTCGTCGGCGAACTGCACCACTGGGGGCAGTCGCACCGCGACGAGATTATTGGCAGCTAAAAATTTTCTCCGTTTTCTCCGTGAAACCTCCGTTTCTCCGTGTTTAAAACACCATCATGAAAATCACGCAGATACGTCTATATCCCTTCGATATTCCCCTCAAAGCACCGATTGCCATTTCGCTGGGGACCATCGAGCACGCCCGGAACATACTGGTCGAGATCCGCACCGACGAGGGGCTGACGGGTTGGGGCGAAGGGTCGCCGTTCTGGATGATCGTGGGCGAAACGCAGGCGTCGGGGCTGGCGGCTGCGCCCGATATGGCCCGGCTCCTGCTTCATCGCGACCCGCTCGACATTGAAGGGTGCCTGAACGCGTTGGTGCGCTACCTGCCCGGCCACCCCACGACGCGCTCGGCCTTCGACATGGCCCTGTATGACCTGGCCGCAAAAGCCGCTAACATGCCGCTGTACCGGTTTCTGGGTGGGGCGAAGCGGACACTCGTCACTGACGAAACGATCTATCTCAACACGCCGGAACGAATGGTCGAAGACGCCGTCCGGATTCAGGCGCAGGGGGCCGAAGCGATCAAGGTCAAGCTGGGCACCAACCGGCGCGACGACATCCGGCGCGTGGAAGCGATCCGGCAGGCTATCGGCGACGAAACGCCCATCCGCACCGACGCCAATCAGGGGTGGGACGTGGTGACCGCTCAGGCCGTATTGCGAACCATCGGCGACTGGAACGTACAGTACTGCGAACAACCCATCAGCCGGACCAACATCGCGGGGTTGCGACAGATTCGACAGCAGTCGCCCGTCCCGATTATGGCCGACGAAAGCCTGTTCGATGCCACCGACGCCATCCGGCTCGTGCGGGAGGAAGCCGTCGATTATGGCAATATCAAGTTGTCTAAAAGCGGGGGAATCTTCGAGGCCCTGAAAATCAACGCCGTTGCCGAAGCCGCCGGTATCCCCTGCATGATCGGCTGCATGTCGGAATCGCGGCTGGCACTGACAGCCAATGCCCACTTCGCATCGGCCCGGCAGAACGTGCGCTTCGTTGACCTCGACGGATGTTTTGAACACGCAGTCGACCCGGTGCAGGGCGGTATCGTATATGACGGCTACCGGATTACCCTGCCCGACACGCCCGGTATCGGTGCCGAACCCGACCCAACGTTTCTAAAAACACGACCCTACACCACGATCCAGTAGCCAATGATTACTGTCACCACCGTACAAGCTGACGCCGACGTACAGGGCATCCTGACGCTGCAACAGGCCAATCTCCGCAAAAACATATCGGCATCGGTACAGCTCGATCAGGGGTTCGTCACGGTCGAACACGACCCGGCCGTACTGACGCGGATGAATCAGGCGGCACCGAGCGTGATTGCCAAAGATGGCGACACCGTCGTAGGGTATTGTCTGACCATGCTCCCCGACTTCGCCGATGATGTTCCCGAACTGAAACCACTGTTCGAGTCCATCGGCGAGCTGATTTACCACGGCCAGCCCATTCACAGCTACCCGTACTACGTCATGGGGCAGGTTTGCGTGGGTGATGGCTATCGCGGGCAGCAGCTGTTCGATCGGATGTATCAGCACCAGCGCGCGGTCTACGGCGACCGTTACCAGTTGCTCATCACCGATATTTCCGAGCGCAACGCCCGTTCGCTACGGGCTCACGCCCGCGTGGGGTTTGCCCCGCTTCACCGCTTTTACGATCCTGCCATCGGCGAAGACTGGATCGTCGTTGTCTGGGACTGGGCGCGTTAAGCCTGTGTCAACCAGCCGGGGATGCACGAATAACCAGTGCGATGACATCGTTCAATACAGCACTGAGGTAGGTGTAGGTACGTTTAGGGGCCATTTTGCGTATCTTCGTAGGTGATTTCCCGCATACGCATGAAGGTTGGCTTATTTATTCCCTGCTACATCGATCAGTTTTATCCGCAAGTCGGTATCGCCACACTCCGGCTGTTGCAGCGCCTGAACGTAGACGTCGTTTTTCCCATGGAACAAACCTGCTGCGGCCAGCCGATGGCCAACTCAGGATTCCAGAAACTGGCCGCTGGTTGTGACCGTAATTTCGTTCGCAACTTCGCCGACTGCGACGCCGTGGTCGGTCCGTCGGGCAGTTGTGTTTTGCATCTCAAAGAGCATCTGCACGATGCGCAGCATCCCGACGATGCCCGTTACATCCGCAATAATGTTTACGAACTCTGTGAATTTCTAACCGACGTACTGAAGGTTGACCAGTTGCCCCCCGTCCGGTTTCCGTACCGCGTCGGATTGCACACGAGTTGCCACGGGCAACGGGGGCTGGGCTTATCGTCGGCGTCGGAGCTGGTGAAACCCCGGTTTTCCAAACCCGAACGACTGCTGAATATGGTCGACGGACTGGAGCTGATTTCCCTTACCCATCCCGACGAATGCTGCGGCTTTGGTGGTACGTTCTGCGTGTTTGAAGAAGCCCTATCGGCCAAGATGGGGAAAGACCGCGTGGCCGACCACGTCCGGCACGGGGCCGACGTCATCACCGGGGGCGATATGTCGTGCCTGATGCAGTTGGAAGGCACCCTGCGTCGGCAGAAAAGCAACGTCCGGGTTATGCACATTGCCGAAATACTGACGGCCGACGCCTGGTCCGCAGACGCATAGCTGGCCGGTATTCCCGCCCGAACCTGAACGATTTTTAATGCATTTCAGGGTTAACGTCAACCACACAGACAGACCATCGACACCCCAAAGCTGATTTCGTCATGGAAACGACCGTAAAAACAACGCATCACGCCGAAGCCGCTGCCGCCTTCCTGCGCGACGAAGAAAACGTCGACTGGCACAACGAAACGCTGTGGTTTGTCAGGAGCAAGCGCGACAAGGCCGCCAATACCCTGCCCGAGTGGGAAGACCTGCGCGAACAGGCGTCGCGCATCAAAAATCACAGTCTCTCCCGACTGGACGACTACCTGCTCGAACTGGAAAAGAACGCGCAGCAGAACGGCATTACCGTCCACTGGGCATCGGACGCCGACGAGCATAATCGGATCGTGCTCGACATCATGCGGCAACACAACGCCACGCAGGTCGTGAAAAGCAAGTCGATGCTGACCGAGGAGTGTCACCTCAACCCCTACCTCATCAAACACGGTATCGACGTGATCGACACCGACCTCGGCGAACGCATTGTACAACTGCGCAACGAACCACCGAGCCATATTGTACTGCCCGCTATTCACCTCAAGAAGAAGCACATCGGCGATTTGTTTCACCAGCATCTCGGCACCGACGCGGGCGCTACCGATCCGCAGTACCTGACCGAAGCCGCCCGGATTCACCTCCGGCAGAAGTTTCTGCTGGCCGACGTCGCCATTACGGGTGTCAACTTCGCCGTCGCCGAAACGGGTGGTTTTGTGGTGTGTACCAATGAAGGCAACGCCGATCTGGGCGCGCATCTGGCGAAGGTACATATCGCCTGCATGGGCATCGAAAAAGTGATTCCGAAGGGTGAGCATCTGGGTGTTTTCCTGCGTCTGCTGGCCCGTTCGGCCACCGGCCAGACAACGACGACCTACACTAGCCACTTCCGCCGGCCCGCCCCCGGTCAGACGATGCACCTCGTGCTGGTCGACAACGGCCGGACGCGACAGCTGGCCAGCCCCGATTTCCGCAACTCGCTCAAATGCATTCGCTGCGGAGCCTGCATGAATACCTGCCCGGTCTACCGGCGCAGTGGCGGGCACAGTTACCACACCGCCATTGCCGGGCCAATCGGCTCGATTCTGGCCCCCAACATCGACATGAAGCAGTACGCCGACCTGCCCTTTGCCTCGACACTCTGCGGATCGTGTACGAACGTCTGCCCCGTCAAAATCGACATCCACCAGCAGCTCTACAAATGGCGGCAGGTGCTGGGCGAAGCGGGCGCGATCGAGCCAACCAAGAAAGCAGGTATGACCGGTATGGACGTGCTCTTCAGCCGGCCGGGTCTGTATCGCTTCGCCGGACGTGCCGGACGCCGACTCATGAAGCTATTCCCTTCGCTGGCGAACAATGGTAAATTAAACCCCTGGGCCATCCACCGCGACATGCCCGAGCCACCTGCCCAAAGCTTCCGCGACTGGTACGCCGAACAGGAGAAGAAGTAAACAGTTTGTGGTTCGTAGTTCGTAGTTCGTGGTTATGATCGCGATAGCTAACTACAAACCACAAACTACGAACCACAAACTAATCTATGTCCCGCGAACGTATTCTTTCTGCCATCCGGCAGGGCAAACCCGATTTGCAACCCCTCCCCGAGGTCATCGGTTTCCCATCAAATATTGCCGACGCTGATCTGGCCGACACCTTTCTGGCCATGGTCAAAACCAACGGCGGCATTGGTGTGCGCGTCAGCTCGCTCGACGAGGTGCTGGCACAGATCACGTCGGAATACGATTTGACCTTACCCACGCTCAGCCACGTTGCCGGTCTCGACCTGAACAACTTCACCCCAACCGAGAACTTGCGCCTGCTGGATGACCTGAATCTGGTCGTGCTGGAAGGTCAGGTAGCCGTGGCCGAGAATGCCGCCATCTGGTTCGATGAAGCCACGCTGGGTATTCGCGCGCTGCCGTTTATCACGCTCAACGTCGTCGCCATTGTATCGGAGAGACACCTTGTCGGTACGATGCACGAGGTTTACAAACGCGTTGATTTGAACACCAGCTTCGGCACCTTCATCGCTGGTCCGTCAAAAACCGCCGACATCGAGCAGTCATTGGTTATCGGTGCCCACGGCTCGAAGACCATGACCGTTTTCCTGCTGCCCTGAGTTGCAAACGTGCGGGTCGCATCGTAACATGCGGGTCACTTACCCACCGACTTACGCCATGATTACCGTCTGTATCGATGACAAAAACAGCACTTTATTAACGGTTGCTTTTCCACCCGACTCCACCGGCAACGACCTGATCCGCGACATACCGGGGCGACGGTGGAGCTATTCCCGCCGATGCTGGGTCGTTCCCAATTGCCGGAGCAGCATTGTTCACATCGGCAAACTCTTTGGTAAATCGTACTGCCGGTTCGATGAAGCCATCGTGCGTCTGTACAAACCCACGGCCACACCGGTTGAGATCGAACAGGCCACCAACCCTATATGGCCCCCGGCAGGAGTGCCCCCGGCTGGAGTGCCTCAAAAACAAAGCACATTTCGCAATAGCCCGCCCCTGTCTGCTTACAACCAACACCCCGCTATCGTCGGTCTTTGCGACACCCTGCGTGTTCAAAACTACAGCTACAAAACCCTCAAAAACTACAAACAGGCTCTCATCACGCTGATTCGCTACGCAGACCCCAAATCGATCGACGATCTGCCCAAGCCCGACTACCTGCGTTACCTGCTGTTTTTAACCGAAAAAAAACGATTAAGCAGTGCCACCCTCAACGTACACATCAACGCCTATAAATTTTACTGGGAAAACGTGTTGCAGCATAACACCGAGTTTTACGCTATCGACCTGCCCCGCCAACCGGCCAAATTGCCCACCGTCTACAGCGTGGCCGAAGTAAAAACCATCCTCGCCAACACCACCAGCCCCAAGTACCAGACGCTTTTTAAGCTGGTATACGCCACCGGCCTGCGGCTCAGCGAAGTAGCCAACCTCCGCCTGTCCGACCTTGACCATAACCGTCGGCTAATCAACGTCCGATGCGGTAAAGGCAAGAAAGACCGTGTCGTGATGCTGACCAGCAAACTAGCTACGGCCATCAGCGAATACCTAACTTGCCACCACCCGAAAATCTATCTGTTTGAAGGGGCCGACAACCACGAACCTCTGCATATCCGCACCATTCAACAGGTTTACAGCGATACCGTCCGTTTTGCGGGCATTCGCAAAAAAGGCGGCATTCACACGCTGCGCCACAGTTTCGCCACTCACCTGCTGGAATCAGGCACCGACATCCGCTACATCCAGCAACTGCTGGGTCACGAAAGCATTCTGACTACGATGCGTTACACCCACGTCACCGCCGACAAAATCAGCCAGATCAGAAGTCCGCTGGATAATCTGTAGAAGCATCATGCCGCCGTAACAACGGGCGAAGCTGTTTCAGGCTGTAGAATTTTCGCTTCAGAATATAGCCCTGCGTCGTTCCGATTAGAACACGTTTATTTCGTCGGACACAGCCGCGAGAGTCGAACCGATAGAGTTGCTTATCGTGCCCAAAGAAGTAGTCCGGAAATCCATCGACATCCCATTGCCGAACAGTAAATTCAGGATTGAGTGGAATAGCTTTACGCGGCATTTTCTTGTACAAATCGACCTGAACACGTATCCTTGTCAACGCATCAGGCATCGACTGATTACATACGGTAAAGGTATGCAAAAGTACAGCACGCTTAATATCAATAACTTGTCAGTCAACCTATTACTACTAAGCCCTTTTGCGTACAATAATATGTTGGGTGCGCCAGACAAGTAATGCTTCCATTTCCGGGTTCCGTGTGACAAGTTGCACGTCCCGCGTGGGCAAGTTTTGGGTCTCTATTTCCGGGTCTCGGCTGACAGGCCAACCGCCCTGTAAGTCAGTCTTTTTGCTCGTCAGGCGGGTTTCGGCTGACAAAGCGAACGCCCCAGTTAGGCAGGTTTTAGGATGTAGGGCAGTGTGCCGGCGACAGAGTGAACCCTCATCATCGAAAACTCTGAAAAGCAGAATTATATGAAGCTAAAATATGTCATCTGGCTCCGAAACATATTAATTATTTTGTTTGTGTTAGTTCTGGCTGATTTTTTAGTCAAACAGTATTACGATCACGTTCCAACTAGCGTTAACCCCGCTCGGTTCATTATTAGCCTCAGTTCTATTGTTTTCTTGCAGTATTACATTCAAAAACAGCAAAAGGCTAACGAGTAATTGTGCGCTCCGCGTGGGGTAGCTGTCGGGTGACAGGCAGCAGGCCGCAGCGGTACGTTATGCAGCCCAACCGGCAGGGGGTGTAAAGGTCAGGGGAAGCATGTGTTTAGGTACGTGGCGTCATCATCCATCAACCCCCTGGGTCGTTAGGTGCAGGTCTATAAAGCGCTTCCATTTCCGGGTTGCGTGTGACAGATTGCACGTCTCGCGGGGCAGCGTTTGGCTTGCATTTCGGGCTTCTGTGCGACAGTGCAAACGCCCCGGTTGGGCAAGTTCAAGTTTTCATTTTGGGGTAGCGGCTGACAGGCCAAACGACTCATCAATTAAGTGAGATGTTGACAAGGCATATAAATTCCCGTGATGTTGTTTTTGTCGAATATAATACGGCTCAAAATTGGTTCTCTCAGCTACCGAATCAAAATTGGCTGTGTGTCTTAGTGAGTGATGAGCGAGACCGAAATTACCTAGACGAAGTCATCTCAAAAATCATCAACAAGAACGTATGCTACCTTTGTACTGTGGGCAACCAGTGTGAACTGGTACATGATTTGGCCGATGAGGAGATTGTTTTCAGAGTAGTTGATATTGACAAACCATACTTGCCTGAACATAACATCATGACCACTTGGCATCATAATTTTGACGAAGGCATTTGGTTTTCCGTCATCGCGGCCCACCACGATGAGATTGACATTGAGACGGTTGTCATTCTTGATATGACCAGCGGTCAAAGATTGGCTGAAATTCAGGCAGCACTTGACAAAGCCGAGTATGATAAGTGAGAACGGCTTCGCTCCGCGTGGGCGGCTTGTCGGGCGACAGGTTGCTCGCCGGTAGGTCAGCGTTTTCAGCCCAACCAAACGGGTGTGTAAAGGTTCAGTTATGTGTGTTCAGTCGAGTTTCTCGCCTACCATCAACACCCGTTGGCGTTGGGACCCCGACCAAGCGTAAACGGGCAGGCCACGGGCCGGGCGACAGGCCGCACGGCTCGCAAGGGCAGTTTCGTTCTTTCATTTTCAGCTTCGGTCGACAGGCCGCACTTGGTGACAAGGCCAGCTTTCAGGTACGTTCGGTGGCTCCGGTCGACAAACCAACCGCCTTCGTAGGCCAGCCTGACAGACCGGGCAGATACGTCCGACAGGCCGGCCCCGCAACAGGATCGGATTACCTATTAGTAAACCGAATTGGTCCTCATCAGTCAGACACGTAGTTTGGCTTCGCGCTCGGTCTCAGCGGACAGTGCGTTGTCGTCCGCTCCGCGTGGGTCAGTTCTCCGTCGACAGGAGGCAGGCCGCAGGGGTAAGCCGGGCAGCCCAACCGGCAGGGGGTGTAAAGGTCGTAGCTACTTCGCCCGTTTTAGCTTGCGTGCTCGCCCATCAACCCCCTGGGTCGTTGGGTGGATATCTGTGCAGAGCTTGAGTGCCACGTCCCGGCCGACAGGTTGCACGGCTCGCGGGGCGGGTTTCGTTTATTCATTTCCAGCTTCAGTCGACAGACCGTACTTGGGGACAAGGCCAGCTTTCAGCTACGTGGGGCGGCACCGGTCGACAAACCAGACGCCTTCGTAGGCCAGCCTGACAAGCCGGGCGCGTATCGTCCGACAGGCCGTACTCTATGACAGGCCAACCGATGAATAGACCGAGTTGATCGTAACCAGTTAGGTACGTAGCTTGTGCATATTTTCGTGTTGAAAGTATGGAAAACAACAAATCGTCGGTATGTTTAACAGATTATAAAACCAAAAGGAGTTATTTGAAGAATCAAACTCAAATATAAAACTTAGAATGGCAAAAAATATTGAACCGACGCTTATAGTTCCGTGAATTA
>CAZOQC010000009.1:26156-212093 GCA_964581865.1 uncultured Spirosoma sp. | reverse complement strand
GCAGCGTAACCCTGAGCTGGCAGACCAACACGCCCTGGACCAACGACAACCAGACTCACGTTGTCTATCGCAGCCGCTCCGGGCCCTATGGCCCCTTCAACATGATCGCAGAAGTGCAGGTACAGGGAGCCAGTACTTACACGTTCACCGACACGGGTACCGATCTGGTAGCGCGGGATGGCAACACCAGCCGCGTGCTCACCGCCGACAGCAGCTATTGCTACCGCGTGCTGACCCGGGGCCGCTACACCGACGCCCGGCTGGCGATCTTTGGCATCCTGCAAAACTACAGCCAGATCAGCTGTGCCATGCCCACCGACACCACCCGCCCCTGCCCCGTTAGTCTGGGCCTGGATTCGCTGAACTGTGCCAGCCTGACCCCCGAAAGCCAGTGCGGCCTGAGCAGCTTTACCAACAAACTGCGCTGGCGGCAGACGGGTGGGGTCAACTGCGATGCCAACGTGGCCAGCTACAAAATTTACTATGGTCGCTACAGTCAGGATACGCCCGGCCCGCTGACCAGCGTCAACGCACCCACGACCACATTTGATCACAGTAGTCTGACGACGGTAGCGGGTTGTTACTACGTGACGGCGGTGAATGCGCGGGGCCAGGAGAGCGTGCCCTCCAACCGGGTGTGCAACGATGCGTGTCCCTATTTTGCCCTGCCCAACGTGTTCACCCCCAACGGCGACGGCAAGAACGACACCTTCCAGCCCATGCGTTGCGCGCGGGCGGTGGAGTCGGTGATGTTCGTGGTGTTCAACCGCTACGGCACGAAGGTTTACGAGAGCACGAGCCCAGCGCTGAACTGGGACGGCCGGTCGAGTGACGGGACGGAGCTGCCCAGCGGGTTGTACTACTACCAGGCGACGGTACGGTTTGGGGTGCTGGATCGCAATGCGCCGGTACAGGTTTTCAAGGGCTACGTGCAGATTCTGCGTGATGCCGTTAGCATGCGCTGAACTGGTTTACGGACACAGACGACAAACAACCCGAATACTTATGCGGTTTACTGACAAACGAAACGCACCTGCTATGCATATCCTCCGTAAGCTTACCGTAGTCCTGTTTGTCGTTGGTCTGCTACAGGCCTGTACGCCAAAAATGACGTTCCTCAACTCGACAGTAGCACCTGCTGCTACCGGCACGATTCGGGTGAAGAAAGACAAAAACGCCAACTACATCGTCAACGTCGACGTAGCGAATCTGGCCCCCTCGAAAAACCTTGACCCACCCAAAAATACCTATCTGGTCTGGATGGAATCGAACGATCGCTCGGTACGCAAACTGGGTCAGCTTAACCCGTCGGGTCGGGCGCTGGAAGCCAAGATGTCGGCTACAGCCGTTACCAGTCCGGATGTCGTATTTGTTTCCGCCGAAGACAATGCGGATGTCGAGTACCCCGCCGGGCCAACCGTTCTGACGACGCGTAAATAAGGCAAATTTTTTACCCCATAAACTCAACAACGATGGAAAGCGAAGACAAAGACGACATCATCCGGGCCAAACAGGCTATTTCGCCCAACGGCCTCGAAAATCAGTCGGCCGAAGGTGATAGCGGGGTGAGCAGCGAGCTTCCCGATGAAGACCTGCCTACCGACGCCGTGGCCAATCAGGGATTGGAAGATGAGTATATGAATGGCGACGAACCTGCCGAAAATGCGCCGATGTCGCACCCGAACCGCAACATTCACAAACCTGACAACGGTAAGGGATCATATTCCTAGGCGAACCAACCGAACAGGGCCGGTACTCACTGAGTACCGGCCCTGTTCGGTTATAAGCAGTTTCTGTTACGCCACTATCGACTCGCAGACGTACGTAGGAATGATACCCGTAGTACGAATCAGTATGTCTGCATCGTCGGGTTGCGTATTACCGGTCAACACGAGGACCGTGTCGAGGCCGAACTTGTTACCACCAAGAATATCGGTTTTGAGCGTATCGCCCACCATCAGCACATCGCTGCGGGTGATACCCGTTCCCAGCGCCTGCACCCGTTCGTAGGCAAACATAAACAGTTGCGCGTCGGGCTTACCGAAGTTAATAAACTGCTTGCCCACGATCGATTCGATCATCCGGGCAACGGCTCCAATAGCAACGGATACACGCGTTTTCGAGGTCGGATACGTCGCATCGGTATTGGCCACAATCACCGGAATATTGCGTTTGCGCAGCAGATTGACCGTTTTCGTGATGTCGGTATTCCAGTCAAACCCTTCGTCGTCGAGCAGTACCAGTGCGTTGATGTCGGCCACGTCTTTCAGATCGACCTCACTGATCGGCAGCGTTTTCAGATCGACCGTTTCGAGGTAATGCGCCGAATCGGCCGTTCCCAGATACGCCACCGTACCGTGGTGAACCTTCAGGTCGAGGTAATCGCGGGCCAGCATACCCGACGAGATGATCCGGTCGGGCGTGATGGCAAAGAAATTCTGCCGGTAATACGACTCCGCCAGTTGCTGCGGGCTGCGTGATGCATCGTTGGTCAACACGTAAAACTCCTTTCCCTGGCTGGTCAGCCAGTCAAACGTATCGTGGATGCCCGGCAGAATCCCTTCCGCGTTTTTCAGTACACCGAACGCATCGAAGAAGATGAATTTATAGTTAGCCGCGACGGCTTTAAAGGAAATCAGGTCCACGGGGTTTGTATTTTACAGTTTGTGGTTTGTGGTGTCCCCGGCAGCATCCTGCTGTCGGAGCCGTAGGCTAATTTGACATGCCTTATTAGCCGCTGTTGTGGCTCCGACAGCAGGATGCTGCCGGGGACGTATCCCTCATAAATTCAATGCCCGGAGCAGTTTGTCGACATCGAACGTGTCGATG
This sequence comes from uncultured Spirosoma sp., assembly GCA_964581865.1. Lineage (GTDB taxonomy): Bacteria > Bacteroidota > Bacteroidia > Cytophagales > Spirosomataceae > Spirosoma. The sequence goes on along the minus strand of CAZOQC010000009.1, from coordinate 209,264 downwards.
GACGGGAAGTGCAGTTCGTAGGCTTCGCGTTGTAATTTGATGGCGTAGGTACGGTGGAAAAAGTAACGGCCGTACTTGATGACGTAGTTGAGCAGGAAAAACCGGTACGCTTCGGGCAGAAACCGGATTTCGTTCTCCGTCAGCGGGTAGGCTTTGTGGTACTCCTGCAAAAACATGATGAACCGGTCTTCCATCAGCGGCCCGATATGGTAGCTGAACACCGTCCGGTCGCCAATATCCGACACGACACGGCTGAAGAAGTAAAAATCGAGCACCCGGTAGCTGATGCGAAACCAGTCATAATCCCAGCGGGAATACAGCTCCAGCTCGTCGGTAACCGAGAAATTACCGATGTTCCAGTCGACAAAAACGGGCATCGTCTCGACCGAACCGGCCACCAGCCGCTGCCGGTTTTGCAGGAAAATATCGCACTGCCGCCGGAGTTCATCGATGTGCATCCGGTGCTCGAACTGCCCCGTGTCGGAATCGAGGAAATCGAGCAGATCCCAGATATCGGACCGCATCGTTTTCGAGGATTTAGGCAGCACCGTACTTACCCGCGAACACGCTTTATGAAACAGCGCAATCTCGCGGCCCAGCCGCCGGATTTGCGGCTCGTTCAGCCGCCGGGGCAGTTTCGATACGCTGCGGATGGGATTGTAGAACACCACCCACGCGTCAACAAAACCGTCTTTGTGCCGGTAGGTATACACCTGCCCATCGCGCAGGAGCGACTTCGCCAATACGTTTTCAAACGGATACAGCAGGTTGTTGGAAAGGGCGTGAATAATCCGGTGATCCTCCACAAACTGCTCATACGCCCCAAAATACGACAGCTTGGCAATGATCGAATTGCCGTCGTCGAAGGTGACTTTGAAGACGTGGTTGGTCGATACTTTCGCGCTGATATCGGTGATCGACTGAATCGGCACCGTTGCATCGAAGCCCGCCCAGGCCGCCCGGATAATTGTGGGGTAATCGACTAAACGCATAATCAGATAATTTCAAAATACCGCTTCAACTCCCAGTCGCTGACCTGCCGGGCGTACTGCCGGACTTCCCAGTCGCGGGTGCGGGTAAAGTAGTCGACAAATTCGGGGCCGAATAGTTCAGCCGCCACGGGTGATGCCGCCATTTGCCGGGTGGCGTCGGCCAGATTGGTAGGCAATACCCCGTTACGCGTATCGTCGTAGCCGTTGCCCGTCGAGGGAGTGGTATCGAGCGAGAGCTGATGCCGGATGCCGTACAGCCCCGACGCCAGCGCAGCCGCAATGGCCAGGTAGGGGTTGGTGTCGGCCCCCGATACGCGGTGCTCGACGCGGGTGTATGCTTCGCTGCTGTTCAATACGCGCAGGGCTGTCGTTCGGTTATCGAGCGACCAGGTAACGGTCGTTGGTGCCCAGGACCCCGCAACCAGCCGTTTGTAGCTGTTGATCGTCGGCGCAAACATGGGCGTAATGTGGGGCAGGCAGTACAGCTGACCCGCTATGAACTGCCGCATCAGGGTGCTGATCCGGTCGGGCTGGCTGGCGTCGAAAAACAGGTTTTTCGACCGGTCGGGCGTCCACAGGCTTTGGTGAATGTGGCCGCTGCAACCGGGCAGATCAGCGTTCCATTTCGCCATAAACGTCGCAACGATACCGTGCCGGTACGCAATTTCCTTGACCGCTGTTTTGAACAGCGTCGCTTTGTCGGCCGCCCGCACCACCTCATCGTGCAGAATGGCCGCTTCGTATACGCCCGGCCCGGTTTCCGTATGCAGCCCCTCCAGCGCCACATCGAAACGGGTCAGTCCGTCGAACAACTCATTGTTGAACGCGCTTTCCAGCGACGGGCGCAGCATCGAATAGCCAAACATACCCGGTGTCAGCGGCTCCAGGTTCCGGAATCCCTTCTGTTGCAGACTCTGTGGCGTTTCGCGAAAATTGAACCACTCGAATTCCTGCGCGTATTCGGCGTGAAAACCCATGTCGTGGCAATGGGCAGCTACGCGTTTGAGCAGGCTGCGCGGACAGGCCACCCAATCGGGCGTATCACCGGGCCGACTGAAGTCGGCCAGAAAAAAGGGGGTGTCAGCCTCCCACGGCAATTGCCGCAACGTGCTCAGGTCGAGCCGGACGGGCGCATCGGGGTAGCCCGACTGCCAGCCTGTCAGCGCGCCATTGTCGTAGGGCGTATCGGTGCAGTCCCAACCCCAGACCACGTCGCAAAAGCCGTAGCCGTCGGTCAGTCCGTCGAGGAATTTCTGTTTGCTGATAATCTTCCCGCGCAACACCCCGTCGATGTCGGCGAAGGCATATTTAAGTTTGTGGCCGTCTGATTGTGTGATGAAGTCAATAGCCGCTTGCTGATCCATAGGCGAACGATGCCAGTTACTGCCTGAACTAACCGTTGGCGAAAGTACTATTTTACCCGAATAAGTCTAGTTTTTCACGCCGGGATGCGTTTACACGAACAGCGCCCATCCGCAGCTGTGAACTGGCTCTGTCCAGTGAGTTTCCGTTCTTTCATCGCTTGATAAATCGACCGTAGTAGGTGTGATGATCGCTGCTCCGGACCACAACGGTGTACACCCCCGGCAGTAACCGATCCGTTGGCTGACGCAGGCTGTTCACCTGCTGATAATTGGTTACGTCGGCAACGATGGTGGCCTGCTGCGAGTAAATCACCAGCTGGCGAATAGACTGACCCGACGGGATTTCGCAGGTAATACTGGTAGAGGCCGGGGAGGGAAACAGCAGTAAACCGGCAGCGGGTGTTAACTCCGCTGCCGGTAAACGGCCTCCGGCTGCTGCGGGTACATAGACATAAGCCCCCACATCATAGCCACCCCCGTTGGTGCGGCTTACGCCCTGCAAATCAGTGATGATACCCCGGTTGCTTATGTCGGTACCAGCTTTGTTGAGCGGGGAACCGGTGGCGGGTCGAAAATCGGTCGAGTCGTTGACGTAGAATCCCGTACTGCCCGCGCTCGTCACGTTGGTCAGTTGGGTGGCGGTGGCGCCCTGCATAAACGTAAAAGCCCGTCCCCCCTGATCGCCTTTCGCATTGAACCGGGTGACGGCGTTATTGACGAGTACGTTGATGTTGTTCTGATTATACAGTCGAATACCGTCGCGCCCTGTGCGGTTGATCGTGTTATTGGCAAACAGCATATGGGTGTTGTCGAGCGAACCAGCGCGGTCATCGCAGAAGATACCGTCCAGGCTGGCATCGTAAATCACATTGTTGTAGATCCGGTTGTTGCCCAGGTGCCCGATAATAATCAGCCCGATACCCGCAACGTGCGTGATCTGGTTGCTGTAGCAGTCTCCCCCGCCCCCTCCGCCAATCTGCAACCCGTTGTTCTGGTAGTTGGCAAACGGCGCAACTCCCGTGTACGTCAGCGTATTGTGGTGAACCTGTGCATCCGGCGCGCACCCATACTGCAATCCTTCGGCCGCCGTCCGCTCGATCCGGTTATTATACACCTGTAACCCGTAAATGAGGTGGGGGTAGACGGTTTTCTGCGTACCGGCGCAGGTGACAGTTACGCCCGTGTAGTACGAATGACCGATGTAAAATCCCTCGCCCCCGGTGTCGTGCACGTAATTGTCGTGCAGCAGCACATTGTACATCTCGAAGTTGGACCGCCAGGTTGTCGAATCGCAGCTGGGGTCCGTTTTGATCATAAAGCCCGCAAACCCCGCGTAGGCGACCTCCACGTGCTCCACCTCGCAGTCTGAACTCAACCCACCGATACTCACGCCCGATGCCGACTGGTTGGAGCGATCCAGTTTAAACCCGTACGGTGTTGCCGGATCACCGGAGCCACTGAGTATAAAGTACCGGCTGGTGTTGAACTGAATACCCGAATAATAGGCGTCGACACCGAGTAACACCTGCCCCCCGCAATTGACAAAGCGAATCGGCTGGGCCGCCGTACCGACAAAGCCGTTGAAGCGCAGGAAATCGTAGCGACCCGCTTTCACGCAAACCGTCTGCCCGGGTTTTATGCCCAGTTTGGCGTTGGTATACACACCCGCTTTATCGACTATATAATCGCAGTTACAGCCCGCCTGACCAAGGGCGATACCGGCCTGAATACACAACAGCAGACCGACGACAAATACACGATATCGTCTGCCCCGGTACACACCAATGGCATAAATAATGCGAAGGCCGTTCGCCCGGATGCGGTGTCGCACTACCCCGTGTTTACCGTGTTGCGGGGAACAGTCTATCAGCCTCAATAGAGCGTTTTGTATACATAAATTTAAAATAGTATACATATGGCTTTATGTTTGTTTACTAGGTGAATATTTGATGAATAAATCACAAATCGGTCTGATTATTCGTACTGAGTGAATACCGGTCAAACAAGCCCCTATGTAACCAAACGTATGACGAAAATATACCACGTTCTATACATCGATGATGATACCTACATCCGGCAAATCGTTCGTCACACGATGGGCGACGACTTCAACGTAACCATGTTCAGCAATGCTGTTGAAGCATTCGACTGGCTGGAGCAGGGAAATTTCCCGGACATCATTCTGACGGACCTGCACATGCCGGATCTGGATGGGCTGGAGTTCATCAATCTTGTCAAAAATAGTTCACTGTACCGGATCATTCCGATTTACGTCCTGTCGGCGTCGACCGATAGCGAGTTGAAAATAAAGTGTCTCAACCAGGGGGCCGACGACTTCATCAGCAAACCCTTCAACCCACTTTTCGTCAAGGCTAAAATAGAGGCACTCATGCGCTTGCTGGATCAGCGCCGTATCGTTCGGTCCGGTCTGGCGCACGAACGTACGGAAATACGCTAGTCAACACTTATACCTCCCTAGATAAAAATGATGAACATCGCATTTCGAGTACTCTATATAGATGATTCGTACGCACAGATCAGTACGCTCCGCTGTCTGCTCGACAATCAGGTGAAATTAAGCGTGGCCGAAAGTGCCGCCGACGCCCTGCAGCAACTGACCCAGTCTTACTTCGTCGATCTGGTTATTGTCAACGAATCGACGATGGGGCGGCAGTTACTCGACATCATTAATTTCCGCCGGCTGGAGCAGGGCTTCGCGACGATGCTGCTCATTGATGAGCCCGTAACCGATTTCAACGTGCAGGAACGGGGACAACCAACTATCGACGTCTTCCCCATTGATTTTGACCCGGATGTCATCCGCAAGCGAGTCCATTATTTCATTCACCGGAAATCGTACCGAAGCCAGCAGACAGCCGGCCGTGATTTTGCTACGATTAAGCTGCCGCTGAGCAAACGGCTGTTCGATATCATCGTCTCGGCCACTATTCTGCTGGCACTGCTGCCGTTGCTACTGGTGGTGACCGTCCTGATCCGGCTGGACTCACCCGGTTCCGTTCTGTACCGATCCCGGCGGATTGGTATGGGGTACCGGCCCTTCTTCATGTATAAATTCCGGACGATGCGTTCCGGAGCCGACGCCATGATTCAGAGTATGGCGTCGCAGAATATATACAGCAAGAGTAAACCGGCGGAATCGCCCGATGACACCCTGTGCGACAGCTGTCTGCTCCTGGGAAGTGTTTGCCGGAAACCCTTATTTCAGGACGGGCGGCAGGTGTGCGAGCGTCGGCACCTCGACGAGCAGCGCGAGCAGGCAACGTTTATGAAATTCAAGGCCGACCCGCGCGTCACGCGGCTGGGTAAGGTGCTCCGCAATACCAGCATCGACGAACTGCCGCAACTGTTCAACATCCTGAAAGGAGATATGTCGTTTGTCGGTAACCGGCCCCTGCCGCCCTACGAAGCCGAAAAACTGACGCAGACCGACCGCGCCCAGCGGTTTTCGGCCCCCGCCGGCCTGACCGGGCTGTGGCAGGTTACCAAACGGGGCCGGGCGGGGGTATCCGATCAGGAGCGGATGGACCTCGACGCCGAGTACGCCCAGACGTTTTCGCTGAAAACCGACCTGATGATTCTGATTCGCACCTCGTGGGCCGTGTTTCAAAAAGAGAATGTATGAGTACCGGCTACCCGCTCGTGTCGATTGTCACGCTCAACTACAATCAGCCGGCCGTAACCTGCGCGCTGCTGGCGTCGATTCAAACGCTCACCTACCCGTGTATCGAGGTACTGGTTGCCGACAACAACTCCGCCGTCGATCCCAGCCAGACGATTGCCGCCCTCCGTTACCCCAACGTGCGCGTCATTGTCAACCCGGCGAATCTGGGGTTTGCGGGGGGCAACAATACGGCGATCCGGCAGGCCAAAGGAGACTACATCCTGCTGCTCAACAACGATACGGAAGTAACGCCTGACCTGATCGAACGACTGCTGGAGCCATTCGCCAGCGACGGATCGATCGGCATTACGGCACCCAAGATCCGGTACCACCAGTACCCCGACACGATTCAGTATGCGGGCTACTCGACCATGAACCCGTATACCGGCCAGGCGTGGGCGCTGGGTAGTCATCAGCTGGACCGGGGGCAGTTCGATCAGGCCGGGCCGACTCCCTTCGCCCACGGAGCCGCCATGATGATCCGGCGGGACGTGATCGAGCGGGTGGGGCTGATGTACGACGACTATTTTCTGTACTACGAAGAACTCGACTGGTGCTGGCAGATCAGCCGGGCGGGCTACGGTATTTACTACCAGCCCACGGCGCTTGTTTACCACAAGGAATCGGTAACGGTGGGCAAAAGCAGCCCGCTCAAAGTGTACTACCAGACGCGCAACCGGATTCTGTTTATCCGCCGGAATATGGCCCGGCAGCAACAGCTCGTATTCTTTCTGTACTACATCCTGCTGGCATTCCCCAAAAACAGCCTCTACTACGCATTGACCGGGCAACTGAGCCGACTGAGTGCCTTCTGGCGGGGCACATGCTGGCACCTGGCGCACCCGGTAGACCGCCCCACACCGACCCCTATTCAGTTCGACTCTATTTTACAGCGCGATCATGCGAATTGGAATTGAAGCCCAGCGTTTATTTCGGGCCCACAAACACGGTATGGATTTCGTCGCGCTGGAACTGATTCATGCGTTGCAGGCGATCGATACTGAAAACGAGTACGTTATCTTCGTCCGGCCCGGCCCCGACGAGCAGTGCCTGCACCTGAGCGGTCGCTTTACGCTGGTCAAACTACCCGCGCTCAACTATATCCACTGGGAGCAGGTCGTGCTGCCGCTGGCCATGCGCCGTTACCAGCTCGACGTGCTGCACTGCACGGCCAACACCGCCCCGTTTCTTACCGGCACACCCGTGATTCTGATGCTGCACGATGTGCTGTTTATGAAGCGGAATGCCGAACTAAACACAGCGACGGTATACCAGCGGCTGGGCAACCTGTATCGTACCTTTCTGGTACCCTGGCTGATCCAGCGTTACCAGCCCATCATTACAGTATCTCATTTCGCCAGCCGCCAGATCAAGGAAGAACTGCAACTGCCGAATGCCCACATAACGGTACTTCACAACGGGGTAGGCAACAAGTTTCTTGCCCCAACCGCCGACGATCAGCGCATCCAGGCCCGCGTACGGTATCAGCTACCAGCCCGGTACTTCCTGTTTCTGGGCAGTGCCGACCCGCGCAAAAACATGCTGAACGTGCTGCGGGCGTATCTGGCTTACCGGCAGTCGGATACGACCACGGTGCTGGTTATCAGCGGCAAACTCCCGGCGTTTGTCCGTCAGCAGTTTACCCCCGACGAGTACAGCCAGATTCAGACGCACTGCCGCTTCATTGGCTATATTCACGACGAAGACCTGCCCAGTCTGTACGCGATGGCCGAGTTGTTTCTGTTTCCGTCGATCAGCGAGGGGTTTGGCCTGCCCATTATCGAAGCGATGGCCTGCGGTACACCCGTTATCACGAGCGACCGAACGGCGATGCCGGAGGTAGCCGGTTCGTCGGCGCTGCTGGTCGATCCGCTCCGACCCCAGTCTATCACCGACGCCATGCACCGGCTGATGACGAGTCCACTGCTGCGGGAAACGCTCATCCAGCGCGGACAGGCCTGGGCAACCCGCTTTTCGTGGCCCGAAACGGCCCGGCAGTTGCTCACCGTTTATAAACAGTTCGACCCCGCCCAGCCGCAGCTCGCCAGCCACGCTCAGCCAACCCCGTTTAGTTGATCCTCCGTACCGGGCTGTGAACATCGTGACTTCACAGCCCGGTACCGGTTGCTTACTACTTACTGACCGGGTCCGCCCCGTGGGGGGTGTGCAGAAACTGGTTACGGGCCGTTTTCATGCGGTAGATCGACTTGATAAACCGGCCAAACAGCAGCGGCAGCTTAAGCAGTTCAGCCGGGCCGATTTTCCGGGCTAGATCGGCCGGGGCCGATAGATAGAACGTCAGCAGAAGCAGCATCAGTTGCCCGACGGTACCGATCAGCAGGGCCTGACTACCGATCAGCAGACTGACCAGCACCCCGATTGCCAACGTGCCCAACAGCAGGATTCGCGGTGGCAGCACCGTCTGAAACACCTTGTCGGCATAGTCAATATTACCGGCAAACAGCGCCTTCAGACCGGGTCCGGCATTCAGTTTCAGGTACTTGAACTGAGCGGCAATCCAGCGGGTACGCTGCCGCTCGAACACCGCTTCGTTCTGCACTTTCTCGTCGTACACCAGCGCGTCGGGCAGGTAGCCAAACCGAACCCCGCGACTAAGCAGCCGCATCTCGATCTCTTTGTCGAACCCACCCACGGCCTGCACCGAGGGCATCAGTTCTTTCAGCAACCGATAGTCGAAGGCCATACCCGATCCAATCAGCGCGGCCGACAAACCAACGGCGCGATGCCCCTGCCGGAATATGTGGTTGTTGATTTCTTCGCTAATGGCATCCAGCACGGCCACGCTGGTATTGGTATTTTTAGCCACCCGGTGGCCCTGCACGACAGACCAGCCCTGGGCGAAGGCAGCATTGAGCTGAAGCAGAAAATCAGACGCCATCAGATTATCGGCATCCAGCACAACCCCCACGTCGTAGTGATCAGGGAGTTGCTGCAACGCTACATTCAGGGCTTTAGCCTTTGTCGACTGCGCAAACGACACCTCGACGACGTGTACCGGCAGACTGCGCAGGGCGTCTACCGTGCCGGGTTGCAACGAATCGGCAATGACGACGATATCGAATGCACCGGCGGGGTACGTCTGGGCCAGTCCCTGCCGGGCCGATTCCAGAATGACGCCGTCTTCGCGGTAGGCGGGAATCAGCACGGCCATTCGCCGGATCAGGTGGTCGCTGACGACCGGCGGCAGGGAACGCAGCCGACCGGCCACGGCGAAGAAGAAAAGATAGACCGTTACAAGGCCGGTATAAACAAGCAGGATGACGATAAGCAGATCGAGTATAACCATGACGGAGTAGGATTAAGCGGAATACGATGGACTAAGCGCGGGCTGTTTTTCGGGTACTGGCGGGGTGTCGAAGCGGTAGCAGGTGGAGAACAGGGCAATGCTGACGTACAGAATCGTGTTGGATGGCGACTGACCGAACACCTGATTGCCGTAACTGGCGGCTGCCACACCGACGAAGCCGCAGTACAGCCCGATCATGGTCGATTTGAGCGTCGGATCGCGGAGCCGGGCCACCTGAATAAAGCCGATGATGGCCATAAGGATCAGCGTAATCAGGTGTACACTCAACCCGACCACGCCCGACTCCACCCATATTTTCACGTACCAGCTGTCGAGTGCCGTTTCGGCCAGAAATGTACCGGGCGAAAACCGGCGCCCCCAGTCTCCCCCGGAGCCGATACCTCCGCCGAGCGGCCGGGTTTTGAGGTAAGCGCCCAGCTTCTGCTGATTTTCCAGCCGCACCTGTAGCGACGGGTCGTTGGGGTCGAGGGCCGACCGGATACGCTGTACCTGGTAATTACCCTGCCCGACGGTCGTGTATTTCAGCAGCCCGAACGCCCCACCGCCGATAACGATCCCGATGGTCAGAATAAGCACATTCTTCTTGAGAAACAGGTACATGATGATACCCACGGCCAGTACGAACAGGGGGCCCCGGCTACCGGCAATCGCGAAGCCCCAGAAGTAAAATACCGCCAGTCCGGCATATACAAGTTTCCGGATCATCTTCGGCTCTTCCAGCGCTTTGAGGATCGCAAACAGCGATACGTGGGCCATGGCCGCGCCGAACTGACCCGCATCGGAGTAGAACGAAAAGCTGCGGAGGTGCCCAAACAGCACGTGCGTCTTTTTGGCCCCGCTTTCAAGCCACATAATTTCGCCGTGGACCAGCCCGATGTACTGCTGCTTGAACCCCCACAGGGCCGCAACGATGGACCAGCCCAGCCATACCCGGACAAACCGGTCGATCTGCCGACGGTCATTAAGCAGGCGCAGCACGATAACGACCACCTGAATCCAGTACAGCGATACGCCCCGAACGGCGTAGAACCAGGCTTCTCGGCTCCGGGTTTCGGGGTTCAGCAGTTCGAGCAGTGTGTACAGAAACCAGGCCAGAACAAGGTAAAACACGGCAACGTTGACCGTACCGGGTGGTCGCTCATCGGCGTCGGCCCGATCAGTCGACAGCCACATGCCCAGCAGGGTCATCAGCAGCAGCCCATCGATCGCCAGGCCAAACGGAGCCTCCGTTTCGAGCAAACGACCCAGTCCATTGATGAAAAAGCTGCAATGAATATACGTCCACATCCCCACCACCGGCCTGACAATGCAAAGCAGCACGTAGGCCACAACCGGAGGCAGCACGATCAAAGCACCCGCCACCGGAACCCCGCCTTTCGTAATGGCAACGCCCAGCCCCACAGCCGCGCTGATGGCAACCAGTACGCCTACGGTGTTGATAAGCCAAGCCGACTGCGGCAGTGCTTTGATGGACCCGATCATACCGGCTGCATTTTTTTGGACAGATCCCGCACCTGTTTGATGCCCGCGACAATCGCCCCTTTCACCGACACGGGCGCGTGAACCTGAAGCAACCGGAAGCCGAGCATCAGCCCGACCAGAAACGTAGCGACCGACGCTACCGCCACGCCCAGCACCGACCTGAACAGCAGAATAGCCAGCAAATCACCCACCAGGTTGACGACCAGCATACAGATTACTTTCATCAGATTCTGATCGGGCCTGTCGACAATATCGAGGCCGATACCCGAGTAGCGTTCGAGCGGTAAAAACAGCGCGTAGAGCATAAAACAGCGCAGAATGGCCGCACTGTCGGGGTAGTTGTCTCCGCCCAGTAGCTGCACCAGTGGCCCGGCGGCCACGATACCACCCACGGCCAGCGGCAGCACCAGCAACCACAAACGACCGGCCTGCTGATTGAAATAAGCCGCCCAAGCCGTTACCGGTCGCTGGCCGTATTGCTTGGCCAGCAGCGGCATATCGGTGATAACGATGCTGCGAATCGGCATCTCGATCAGTTCGATCAGGCGCTGCGGCAACGTGTAGACGACTACGGCTTCCGGCCCGATCAGCGACCCGATCAACAACCGGTCGGAGCTGCGCAACAGGTTCGCGATCAGCAGTGTACCCATACTGTACCGGCCGAATTCCAGCAAAGCACGCCGTTCGCTGGACGTACCGCTCAGCCCCGTTCCCAACTGGGCCCAGCCGTTGCCGATCACGATGCCCCCAACCAGCACGTGCGCCAGTGTATAGGCCGTAAACAGATACGCACTGTCGAGCCGATGCAGCCAGTACCCCAGCCCGATACCAGCCAGAAAGAGCACCTGCACACCGATCCGAACGGCCTGCATGGCTTTGAAGCGGGCGCGGGCCTGAAGCAGCCACCCGCTCAGGTTGACCGGTAGCGACGCCAGCCCCAGCCCGGTTATCCAGCCCGCCATCAGCGGCCAGTCGTGGCCGTACCCCAGCCAGTGGCCGATCGTGGCCCCACCCAGCAGCAACAGGCTCAACCCGGCCAGCAGCCCAACCGACAGTTGCCAGGCGGCTCCCGACCAACGGCGTATTTGTTGTGGCTCCTGCTCGGCGGCCAGATTTCGAATCAGGGCGTTGAGTATCAGGCCCGATCGGAGCGTGTCGGTCAGGGCATAGACGGTCAAAAAGAGCAGCCATTTACCAAGTTCGTCGCGTGGGCACAGCCGGGCCAGCAGGGCCAGTGTGGCCAGCCCCAGCAACGCCGACAGGCCATTGCCCAGCAGCGAAACGAACGCGTTGGTGCGTATAAGCTGTCGACCAGCAGTTTGTAGCGTCTTCAGGGTCATGAAACGGGGGGCTGAGCCGGTTGGAGCGTCGGGGACTTCGGCGATCGTTTGCGCTTTTCTTTTTTGATCGGTCCGGTCAGGGGTTCCAGCAAATCGGGCTCGATCTGATCGACTACCATCATCACGTTGTGGCGGCTGGCCCGCTGATAGAACCGGACCAGCTCACTGTCGGTACGTGCCCAATGCCCGGTCGCATCGACGAGCAGCAGCGACAGACTGGCCTGTGCCACAAGGGCGGTGGGGATGGTCATTTTCCGAAGGGCGGGCAGTTCGAGAAAAACGTACGACAGGGCCGATTCGCCAAATCCGGCCGCACTGACCAGCTCACCCGGGCGACGCGTATCGGAAAAGCGCGGCCCAGGATAGTACGGTCGCACGCAATCGGGCTGGTCGGGCGCAGGCAGAAGCTCATTGGCGTCGCGCGGGTACAGATAGGCCACCGAATGGCCAGCCTGCGTCATCAGGTCGGCCAGATACGTACCCACCCGCAACGGATTGTCGTAGGGACGGGTAGTGAACAGGATAACCAAATGGTACTTGTTGACCGGGCGGACCGCGTCGAGCGGAACCGCCATCGTTTCAATCATCAGTACACTCCGCAACTGCTCCAGCATATCGTGCCGCAGATTCAGCAGTTCCCCGCTCGTCGTTTTCCTGGCGATCAGCGGAAACGCTGCCGCCAGCGGCAATCCAATCCGTTTTTCAGCCTGATCGGATGTGCGGATACTGCCGTTCATCAGTTCGCGGACCAGGAAAAAGGTGAACATGACTACGAAACCGGCCAGAAAGGCGGAGATAACCAGTACAGCGCGTTTGGATGGTTCGGGGGAAAGCGGAAATTCGGGCGGGTCGAGCACCGACAGCGGCCCGCTCATTTGCAGGTTTTTCTGCCGCAACCGGGCCAGATTCAGCCCGTGCAGCACCGACAGGTATTCCTTCTCCGCGACGCCAACCTCCCGTTCCATCCGGTTCAGGGTCGAACCCAGCGGGGCAAACTCCGTGTAGATCGCATCGTATTCGCGGAGCCGGGTCCGCATAACGGCGATACGCGCACCCGATTCCTCGTACTCGATCAGTTTATTCAGCCAGTCGTCGAGCAGGTTGCCCTGGGGCAGTCCTTCCTGCGAATTGTTCATGCTGTAGTACGTGTGGGCAACCTGCCGCAGCTCGTCCGACAGGCGGGTGAAGTTTGCCTGGAGCGGTTCAACCACCGACTGAGGCTGACCGGTTGCCATCGCATTGGCCAGTTGTAGCTGCGCTTTCCCCAACTCAGTGCGTCGGGCCAGGATGTCTTCGTTGGTCGTCACAACGGTCATTCGGTTGGAAAGCCGCTTTTCGATGGTGCTAATGGCCGCTTTAGCCGCCTTGAATCGCATCACTTCCCGGTTGTAATCGGTGGTCATGTCTTCCTTCGACTCGGCCACGAACTTCGACTGTTCGCCGTAATTGATGATTTTGTGGTCGACACCAAAGTCCCGGAGCGTATTCTCCGCCCCCTGTAAACTCCGGTACGACTGCCGTACCTGATTCTCGAAATAACGGACCACGTTGGTCGTTTCCGACGATTTCATCTGGGTATATCGCTCCCGAAACACATCGATCAGGTCGTGGAGTGTTTGCTGGCACACGGCCGGATCATCGGCTTTAAACGACAGTTCCAGCATGTCGCTGGTATTCTTGCGCGCCACCGTTAACCGCCCGACGATGCCTTCGATGGCATAATTCGATTTCGTATCGAACAGAATTTTCTTGAGCAGATTGTTTTCCGGCCGGTGGGCCAGTAACCTGAGCCGTTCGTAAGTCGCCCGTTCATTCCCGTTGATTACCAGTTGCTTCCGGTTTTTGGCGTCGATCAACTCGTTTAGTTTGGCCAGCCCTTTGGAGCCAAGCACGTAGGGGTCAGGCTTGGTCAGCAACAGATGGCGGGCCAGCAAGTGAAGGGCGACGTCTTCAATCGTTTCGCTGGACTTGATGGTGGTAATCAGGTTGTCGAACGCATTATTGATGGCGTAGTAATCGACGCGCGAATCTTCGCTGCTGGTGATCGAATAGCCCGATGCCAGCCCGGTGTAGATCGTTGCGTTGGTTACGTACTCCCGCTGCATATCCCGGGTCGAATACACGACCGTTCCGGCCGTTGCGATGGGAAACAGCAACAGCCAGAACCACTTTTTCCGAAATACACGACTGATTAGCAGTACTTTCATAATCGACTCAACGACCGGCCAGTAACGCAGCCAACGGCACACCCGTCAGGGCGACCATGTCGTACAGATAAGTTAAAAAATCACCCCGCTCCTTCTCGACGTTCGCCTGAGCGATGGCCATCACGTTGCTGATACTGGCAAACGCAACCGACGTAATCTTGCCCTGCTGCATCTCCACCTCAGCGATGCGGAAGGAAATCAGGGCCGACTGCGCATCCCGGATTCGGATACCCAGCAGCCGGTGGGAAGTCATGGTAGCCTGGTACGAGCGGTTCAGGTCACGCTGTAGCTCGACTTTACTCATCTCCCGACGGGCGTTGGCGGCTTTCAGCTCTGACTGCATCTGATTGATCCGAAACCGGCGCCCCACCACTTCCGACAGCGCCAGTTGAATATTCACGCCAAACCGATGCCCATTGGCCAGCTGGATAAAATCGCTGGAAACGGAGCCGGTATTGAGGTAAGCCTGGTTGCCGGATGCGTACGTAAAAAACGGACTTACGCCCTGTAGAATCAGCACTTTAGTGACCCGCAGGTTAGCGACCTTCCCCTCGACCATTGCGTCCTCGAACCGCACGGCCGGTGAATGTTCCAGCGCCAGTTGAAAGATCTGATCAAAGGGAAGCATCTGCTCCGCCAGCGATTTACTGACGTCGAGCAGGGCCGTGTCGGACGGAACTGGAATAGATGTTGAGACTGCCTTTCTGGCGGCTGACGCTGTAAGACGCTGCGCCCGCGCTGGACGCAGCACCGGGGTGATGGCGAGTAGACTTACGAGTAGAGGCCAATAGCGGGCAGAAAGACAAGGTTGCCAAATAGCCATACGAAATAGGGATCATGTTCGTAACATGCAATTTGTTTACCAATTTATCATTTGGCACACTTATAGTGTAAATTATGTTACTGTAACATTCCGTAAACTAGCTCATGGACTACGTACTTGTTGGTATCCAGCCCTGGCACTTACCACTAGGGGGCAATTGCAAGGATATTGCGCTGGAGCTGGCCAAAACACACCGGGTTCTGTATGTGAATCCACCCGTCGACTGGCTGACAGCAGTGCGGCATCGGTCCGGGACGGATGCACAAGCCGATACGATAACGGCTATCGGCGCGTCGTGTTGGGTACTGACACCAGACCAGTCGATTTGCCCGGTCAACTGGCTACCCGACGGGCTGCTGTACGATCGGCTCAATTACTGGAACAATCGTCGCTTTGCCCGGTGCATACAACAGGCTATCGATCAGTTGGGCTTCACGGCCATAACGCTCTTCAACGACAGCGATATGGTACGTAGCTACTACCTGCCCGACTTGCTGAAACCCGATCAGTTTATTTATTACACCCGCGATAATCTGCTGGCCGTTGGGTACTGGCAGCGGCATGGGCAGCGGCTGGAGCCCGCGCTGATGCGGAAAGCAACGTTCGTAGCCGCCAACTCCGCCTACCTGGCCCGCCTGGCCCGGAACTACAATCCGCGAACGGTAGACATTGGCCAGGGATGCGACCTGCAACAGTTCGACCCGGCCATGACCCCGGCGGAACCCACCGACCTCGCATCGATTCCCTACCCACGGATTGGCTACCTGGGGGCACTCAACGCGGCCCGGCTGACGATCGACTGGCTGTTACTGACAGCCCGCGCCCGGCCCGACTGGCAACTGGTCCTTATTGGCCCTGAAGACGAAACGTTTCGGCAAAGTGCACTGCACGAACTGCCCAACGTGCATTTTCTGGGGGCAAAACCAATGAATCAGCTACCGGCTTATCTGGCCCATATCGACGTCGCCATCAACCCGCAGCAACTCAATGAACTGACCATCGGCAATTATCCCCGAAAAGTCGATGAATACCTGGCGATGGGCAAACCCGTCGTCGCCCTGAAAACAGAAACCATGAGCCTGTTTGCCGATTATGTCCTGCTGGCGAGCAGCGGTACGGAATTTGTCGAACACATTCAGTCGGTACTCAGCGGGCAGTTACCGGCTTCACCCGGTAGCTGCATAGCGTTCGCCCGGCAGCATACCTGGTCCCGCTCGGTCGGGCTGCTGATGGAAGCTCAGCACGCCGTCAATCAATCAGTAGCCGTTAGCGACCTGCGCAATGAACCTGTCTGAGTATATCAAAAACAACACCCGGCTGAAACAGCTGGTCCACTATCTGCTCGTGCCACGTGGGCAGGCCCGCCCCCGACGATGGGTGAGCTGGCTGGTCAATCCCTGGGTTCATCAGCGGGGACGGGGTGCCCGCATTTGCCGCTCGGCCCGGATGGACGTGCTGCCGTTTCAACCGTTCCAGCTGGAAACGTACGCAACAATTGAAGATTACTGCGTGGTCAACAATGGCGTTGGCCCGGTCCGGGTTGGTGCTCACTCCCGCGTGGGTATCGGCAGTGTCGTGATTGGGCCGGTCGACATTGGTAATCAGGTAATTATCGCGCAGCACGTTGTCATATCCGGCCTGAACCACAGCTATCAGGACGTACGGTTACCCATCCGGCAGCAGCCTGTTACGAGTCAGCCCGTCATTATAGACGATGAATGCTGGATCGGGGCCAATGTGGTCATTACGGCGGGCGTGCGAATCGGCAAACACGCGGTTGTTGCCGCTGGCAGTGTCGTCACCAAAAACGTACCCGCCTATAGTGTCGTCGCTGGCAACCCGGCCCGGCTGCTCAAACGCTACGATGCACCCAGCCAGCAGTGGCTGCGTGTTGCTCCCGATACGATCAAACAATCCGCCCAACCGGTATAACCAGCCTGCCTATGAACCTTCTAACCATTCCCAACTGGATCAACGCGCACCTGTCACTCGCGCAATCCTCGACCCAGCCATCCGCCGACACGCTGGCCCAGCTGAAAACAAAGCTGAACCGTTTTGCCGTCGATGACCCGCAGGTGTCGATCGTTATCCCGGCCTACAACGAAGAAGCAAACATTCTCCAGACGCTTTCGTCGCTGGCCGATCAGGTAACCCAGTACCGTACTGAACTGATCGTTGCCAATAACAACTCGACGGATACCACCCAGTGGCTGCTCGATCAGTGCGGAGTGCGGTCCGTGTTCGTTACCAACCAGGGGATCAGCTATGCCCGGCAGGGCGGCCTCGACATGGCCCGTGGCACCTACATCGTCAGCGCTGATTCGGATAGCCTGTACCCACCCGGCTGGCTCGACGCACTTGTCAAGCCGTTGCATGATAAAGCAGTAGCGTGTTCATACGGTCGGTATTCGTTCATTCCGGGTCCGGGAAACAGCCGGTTTCAACTCGGCGTACACGAACTACTGTCCGAATCATTCAAACGAATAAAGCGTCGCAACCGGGAATTCGTTGATGTGATGGGCTTCAACTTTGCCTTCCGGCGCGCCGATGGGCAGGCCGTAGGTGGGTTCAGGCACGACCTGGATCGTCAGCGCACGGGCCGGTCGGAAGATGGCTGGATGGCCTACTGCCTGGTTGAGAGGGGGGCACTACGGCAGGTCAGTTCGACTAACGCACGCGCCTGGACCAGCGACCGGCGGCTGATGGAATCGGGCAGTATAGGCAAAGCGTTTGTCCGGCGCGCCGGTAAAGAACTAAAACGGCTGCACCTCTATCTAAATCCCGTATCGCCAGCTACCGGAACCCGCTAACGAAGCGGTCGGCCCCGGCGCCGACTACCGACCAACCCTTATCCGCTTACCAGATACTTTATGCGATGGATCGCTGTTTTGCTGACAGCCAGCCTGTTAGTGATGTGCCGAACGATCAGTGACTCCGCGCTGCTGCCAGACCCGGTCGGCTCACCACCCCGCTTCCTCATAACGAAACCCGGCATTTACGATGGCAAAGCGATGGGAGTTTTACCCGGCGACACCGTGGCGATACAAGGGGGCGAGTACACCTATCTTCGGTTCAGAAACTTTGTGGGCAGCCCCACCCAGCCCATCGTATTGACCAATTATCGCGGTCAGGTGCATGTTTATTCAACGGTAGCACAGCTTAGCAACGTTACGGTCGCGTCGTCGCGCTATGTCGTGCTGAATGGGCAGGGCGATCCCCGTGTCGACTTCGGTTTCCGCATTGGCGCGCCGGCCGTTGGTGTCAGCGCACTGGCCGTTGGCGGCAAGAGTTCCGACGTCGATATGCACCATATCGAGGTCGACACGGCTGGTTTTGCGGGCATCATGGCCAAAACCGACCCAGCCGCCAATGACTCCAGCACATGGCGGGGTAACTTCGTGATGTACAACGTGTCGATCCACCACAATTACGTGCACAACACGCGGGGTGAGGGATTATACATTGGTAATTCGTTCTGGAACGAGGGCATCGCCAGTCAGAAAATCACCCTGTTTCCCCACGAAATCGTGGGGTTGAGCATCCACCACAATCGAACCGAGCGAACCGGGTGCGAGGGTATTCAATATGCCTGCGCGGCCAATAGTCAGGTTTTTCACAATCAGATCAGCCAGACGGGTCTGTCGCCGTTTGCAGAGTATCAGGACAATGGCGTGCAGATCGGGGGGGGCGTTTCAGGGCTGTTTGCCGACAACGAGATTGCTGACGCGCCGGGCGTGGGCCTGATTATCGTTGGGCACAGGGGCCCGCTGACCATCCGGAACAACCTCATACGCAAGGTCGGCAGATGCGGAGTTTTTGTGGATGTCCGGCCCGGTTCTGTACCCGGAGCAACGCTTGTGTTCAGCAACTGTACGGTCGATACTGGCTCAAAAACAGCCTTCCGATTGTATAATCGCAGCCAGCGTAATGAGGTAACGCGCTGTGCCATCCTGAGCAAAATACCGTTTGACATTACGGATGGTGTAGCACCGGCCATAGACGATACCAATTTTTTGGGGACGGGTAGCGTACCGGCCGGTATTGGCTACACCAAACCGGATTAGCGCAATGCATCAGCGGTCGATAGCCAGCTAATTGACCAGACAGCCAACGGATTTTATCGGCCTCAGCACAACCACAATGGCCGCTTTCAGGTAAAATCTGTTGGGTGCGTAAGAATTTGATTGACAATAAAATGGCCCGCAAAGGCTAATTTTTGCGGGCCATTTTTCTACGTTAATCCTCTACCGCACCAGAAACCCGGGCTGGGTTACTAGCCAACTGTGATCGTCTGCGCCGGCTTGTTGGTTTCCGGGTTCTTGGGCAGCGTTACCGCCAGTACACCATCGGCGTACGTAGCCGCAATCTGGTCGATCAATACTTTACCATTCAGCTGAAACTGCCGCTCAAAACCGCGTGGACTGAACTCCTGGTACGTGTAACCACTGGTTGACGAGGTCTGATTTTCCTGTTCATCGCCCGGATAAGCGATCGTAAGTACATCGTTTTTCACCGCGAGCGTCACCTTCGACTTAGTAAGCCCGGCGGCATACAGCGAAATGGTAAAAGCGGCATCTGTTTCTTCGATATTAATCGGTGGCTGACCAGACGCGGCCATGCGACCACCCCAGAATTTGCCAAACTTACCCCGGCCCCACTGACCGCCAAACCGCCCGCGACCCATCTGACCGCAACCGCCTTTGAACTCCGATTGAAATTCGTGTTTATTATACATGACTGTGTTGTTCTGTTTTGTGTTTACCTGTTTTTAAAAACTGTTTATCAGCAGCTTACCCGATCGAGATAACCCGATCATACCCCATCTGCCGCACCGGTGTACGATACGCCGGACTATCGATAGCGATGGGTTGATTCATTTGCCAGTTCCCGCGCTCGACCCGGCCAAACACCTGACTCGCCAGCCGGAAACCGACAACCCGTACGAGCAGGCCCACCGCGACGGCGATAATGAGCAGTTTCAGCAATACCGTTATCAGGAACAGGGCTAGTCCGGCTACCAACGCCAGAGCTGCTATTCGCCAAATTTTCATGATTCGTCTGTTTTATGGTTCAACAGCGGCCGACAAACCAACTCGTCAGTATCAGGTGCGCACCTATATGTCTGCCGCTTTACAACATAGTCGCGGCACGGTGGTCGAATATTTTATCTGCTCTGAAAGTTTTTTTCTAGACACGGAGCCACGGAGGTTTTCACGGAGAAAACAAAGGAAGTACCCCTTTGCTATCGCGGTGAAACCTCCGTGGCTCCCTGTAGCTGTTACTGTTTGTGTTAACCGCTGAGTCTTTGTACGGAAAAGAGCGGGGCCGACGCAGCGACTAATTCGCCGTTTCTTTAAAACCTTGCAGTCAATAGTCGCACAAACTGAGCGTGGCTGTGAAACAGCACTTCGACCAGTGTCTTACGTCCATTCCGAGGAACAAACCTTCAGCCTTCACGTATGCCTGCGTTGAGCAATAAGGACTTACTGGTACGGGCATGTAGTACAAGGCAGACTGCACGTCTGCACAGACGCGCACAACAACCGGCCAGTATACGCTCTTACTTTGGTTGCTGTAAAGTGGTCAGTAGTTCCTCCAGGTTTTTCAGATTCATGGCCGTTCCTTCCTGGAAGCCCATCGCCAGCATCTGCTCTAAGCGGGCCAGCGATTCATTATAAATACGAATGACCACCGTTGTCTTCCCGTTTTGTTCGCTGAACACTAAATCCCATTCAGAACCGGGCAATTCCGGGTTTTCATCTTTATCGGCAAACGCATTCAGTAATTTGAAATTGGTTTTAGGACTGATGTATGTATAGCGTTGGAGGGACCAGTGCTCGTCGCCTTCCGGACTTACCATCGCATAAAACCGGCGGCCGCCAACCTCGAAATTCATGACTTTTGTTTTCGAGGTCCAGGGTTTGGGGGCCCACCATTGATCCAGCAGTTCGGGCCTGGTGTAGGCATCCCAAACCAATGAAAGGTCGGCATCAAATTCTCGGGAGAAAGTGACGGTTTTTGTGGTTTTGTTGACAGTGAAATCGTTCATTATCAGCTTTTTTTGAGGGTTGCTAATACATTGTCAAGTTGATTGAAACGGGTTTCCCAACTTGTTCTGAATTGATCCAGCCACTCATCGACCTCTCTTATTTTTTCCACTTCGAGGGAGTAATAGATCTCCCGGCCTTGCTGTTGCTGTTTGAGTAGCTGACATTCGGTGAGTATGCGCAGGTGTTTGGAAACCGCTTGTCGACTGGTGTTAAAGTGGTCAGCAATGGCGTTGGGTGTCATAGCCTGTAAGGCAATCAGGGCAATGATTGCCCGCCTGGTGGGGTCGGCGATTGCCTGAAAAATATCTCGTCTCATGGGGGTTACAACGCACTATAGGAAACCGAATGGTTGCAAATATACGCGCAACCATTCGGTTTCCCAAATTTATAGCTTATAAAAAATCAGTTGGTCTTTTGGGCTTAACTGGCCACCACGAAGCTACCATGGTCTCTCTCCTTTTATCCTGATTTGAGAGCGATAAGCACTGA
The DNA here is from genome assembly GCA_964581865.1 of uncultured Spirosoma sp. GTDB lineage: Bacteria > Bacteroidota > Bacteroidia > Cytophagales > Spirosomataceae > Spirosoma. The sequence continues at coordinate 187,507 of CAZOQC010000009.1, read as the reverse complement.
TATTCCTCTACTCGTCTTACCAAAACCGGCTTAACAGGCAGCCTCATATGTCGCTTCTTTCTGAGACACAGGATCTTTCTTAACTAGGCAGCGGGATGGTATTGGTAAAGTACAGGGTCTCTGCGTTGACGGCTACCCGGAGTCGGTGCGCTGCTCGTCATCGTGCCACAGCCGGCGCTCAATGGGATTGGCTAATGCCCTTTAATCTTACCACTCGCTATTGGGATGAAGACACAACGACCAATAGCCGACAATCTGCTCTAGCTGTCGTTTGGTCTCTTCATACCCAGTGGCTTTTTTGAAAAACCCCTGGATCGTTACCTGATAGGCTTCCTGGATTAGATCCGGTGAAGCATCCGTCGTTAAGAAAATGAAGGGGATTATTTTCTTTTTCAACTGGGCATCCTGCTCAACATGTCGCCGTAGTTCCATCCCATTCATCAAGGGCATGTTGATATCACAGATAATCAGAAACGGCTGCTCTTCCGTTTCTTGCATATATTTTAAGACGAGCTGCCCATTATCAAAGAAGCGAATGGTATTTGGCACATTCAGTTCGCGAAGGACCTTTTGAAAGATATATTGATCATCGGCATCATCCTCAATGATGATGATTGGTCCAGTAAGCATCGTTTTTTACAGTCAGTTGAGTAAAGCTAGTCTAAAACGTGCCCATTTCCCGGTTTGTCAGCTAGTGGGAAAGTAAACATGAAAAGTAGCGCCTTCCCCTGGCCTGCTGCTGGCGGTAATGGCGCCACCGTGATTGATGACTATTTTTTCCACGATGGATAAACCGATCCCTGTACCAGCAAACTCCATCTTGCCATGCAGCCGCTGGAATACCTGAAAGATTCGGTCCAGATACCGCTCATCAAAGCCAATGCCGTTATCAGCGACAGCCACGTAATGATACTGAGTTGTGAACCGACCCGGTTTCACGGAAAGCGGTAAATCAGTGGCATCAACCAACTTATATCGAATGGCAATCTGGGGAATGCTAGGCCTTCCGGATAAGTCTACCCGACTAAATTTCAGGGCGTTACTGAGCAAATTCTGGAACAGTTGACTTAATTGAGACGGATCACCCTTTATCTGTGGCAATGGATCAACCTCAATCTGAGCATTCGTCTCCGCAATCACGAGTTCCAGGACCGTCAAGACACGATCGAGTACGTCACTGAGTGACAAAGCTTTACTTTCATCGCGCCGGGTAGCGATGCGGGAAAAGTTCAACAGGTCTTTGATGAGCATCGACATGCGGCTGGCAGCCGCCTGCATGCGTTGGAGATAATCCAATTGCTCACCGGTCGAGTCAGCATACTGTCGTTCTAACAGATCCCCGAACTGCTGAATTTTACGCAGCGGTTCCTGTAAGTCGTGGCTAGCTACATAAGCGAATTTTTGCAGGTTTTCATTCGAGCGGACCAGTAAGGCAGTGGATTCAGTCAACGCGTCGTTGGTGGTGCCCAGTCTGTCATTGGTGGCCCTTAACTCTTCATTGATGGCGGCCAGTTCTTCCGTCCGTGTCTGTACTTCATTCTCCAGCGCCAATTGTAGCTGCTGCTGGATCGTCACATCCTGAGCCGTACCGGATATAGAAAGCGGACTGCCATCCGTATCAAACAAGGTCTGGCCACTGGCATGGATAATCCGATTCTGTCCCGTGATCGCGTTGGTAATCGTATACACCTCGTCAAACAGGCCAGAGCTGCCTTTTTCCAACGCCTTCTCCATAGCCAGTCGAATTTGTGCCTGGTCTCTGGGATGGATACGGAGAGAGACGTCGGCTCTCGATAGGGCATCTTCTACGCCCAGCCAGCTTTGCAACCGTTCAGAATAGGTAGTTATCCCGGTTACCGTATCAATATGCCAGGTGCCCAACTCCGCCAGTTCAACAGCTGCCTGTAATGACGCTTCACTTTCCTCGATTTTTTGCCGGGCTTTCACCTGCTGGGTAACATCAACAGCCACGATAAGGGCACCAGAGATGCGATTGTCGGCCTCACGCTGGGGCTGATAGGTCAGATCGACATAAATGGTTTCCAGTTGATTATTACGGACAATGTTAATGGCTACTTCATTGGCAATAAAGGGCTTACCCGTATCGATTACCGCCTGTAATGACTGATCAAAACCTTGCCCGGCTAGTTCAGGCAAGGCCGCTAACAGTGGCTTACCCACAATTTCGTCAGGCGTACGCCCCACCAAATGCCCATAGAATGGGTTTGCCATCCGAAACGTGAGCTGTTCACGATTGATAATCGCGATGCCCACGGGCGATTCATTGAACGAAGCCAGCAATTTTTGCTGATTTTGTTCCAGTTGCTGTCGTGCCCGAACGCCCTGGGTGGTTTCCAGGCAGGTAGCGAGAATACCCTCGATACGACCGTCTTCGGTCATTATTGGGCTGTAGCAGAATGTCCAGAATACCTCCTCTGTGTTTCCCTGGCGGTAAAATAGCATCGGCACGTCCTGAAAGGTCACCGGCGCACCGCTTTGTAAGACACCTTCCAACAATGGGCCAACAACAGGCCAGGCCTGTGTCCATATCTGGGCCGAAGGTTTGCCTATAGCCGGATGCTGGGTAGCGGGATCCAGACTGGGGATGACGTAATCATTGTAAAGACAGATTAAATCTGGCCCCCAGAGGACTAACATCGGCAGACCCGTATTCAGCATATTGCTGACCGATGTGCGTAAACTGGACGGCCATTGATCGGGTGATCCCAGGGGAGATGAAGCCCAATCGTATGCACGGATAAGTGCTCCCATTTGGCCACCATTCTGTAAAAAAGGATATGGGCCGAAGCTGGCTGTTGGTGTCAAAATCAAGTAGATATGGGTAAACCCCAGGCTCTCAACGTATGGTAAGGATGTAGGGGTTTTTGAGCCTGATTATTGCACCGCAAGTTATCAAACTACTTCGACTAAATTAGCTCGGGATAGTTATGACTTCCACTGACAGTATACCCAGCTTGTAAAACGCCCTTTCACGCGACGATCGTTGACTGTCTACTGGTTGTGCTGACTCAGGTCATGGCCAATCTCAGAGCGCCATCTCATAAGTCAAAGTCTGATTTTGAGTGATACGGCTGAATTGGCGAGACTGTCATTTCTCGAATGACGACTTATCCACCCGGCGACCACCGTGGCGCGTTCCGATCCCTTGCCACAAAACCACCCAATGCTATACGTCTACCGAGAATAAAGGCGTTTCGCTGAGTCGGGATGCGACGGTCAGGCGGGTGCTACCCATGTGCGGGCGAAACAGATCGTGCGCCACTTGCGGAGAGTTGTTTTGTGCCGACAAGTGCGCCAGTACCAGGTGGGTCAGGTCGCGGGAGCGATGCGTCAGAAACAGGTCGAGTGCCTGCTGATTCGACAGGTGACCATGCCCCCCCCGGATGCGCTGTTTCAGGTAGTGCGGATACGACCCGTATTCCAGCATCTGCTCGTCGTAATTGGCTTCCAGAAAAGCCGCCTGACACTGGCTGAAGTGGTGAATCAGTCGTTCGCAGGGCGTACCAATGTCGGTGAACACGCCGACGTTAACACGGCCCTGACTGACCACGAAACTCAGCGGATCGACGGCGTCGTGGTATTTGGCAAATGCACGTACCTGCAAGTCCCCGACCTGAATCAGCGCATCATCGGCAAGCGATTGTACCGCCAGCTTCTGATCCAGCCCCGACAGTTGCCGACTCGTTTTGGGTGTGACGTAAACAGGCCAGCCGTATTTTTTGGCCAGCCGGGGCACCCCCCGTATATGATCGGTATGCTCGTGCGACACGAAAATGGCCTGCACCCGGCGCGGGTCCAGCCCCAGCCGCTGCATGCGAAGCTCGGTTTGCGAGCAGGACAGGCCCGCATCAATCAGTACGGCCTGTTCGTCGTTTCCGACGTAATAACAATTGGCATTACTCCCCGAATTCAGGGCGGCAAACACTAACGACATACGTAAAATTAGCCAAAGGCCGAATCAGCTTCTACCCTAAGACAACATTCAGAATCGGATTGAGTGCCATACCGATTCGTTTTTCTGCCATTCCGACCAATGCGGCCTCATTACGCGCAACCTTACTTCAGCAAACGGGTATCACCTCTTATCATTATTCTACCGATTCAGCTCGCAAAAGCACGTATTTTTGTCAATTCTTCATCCTGACACGGCTTTGTTTGTGACTAACCCCTTTCGCCCCACTCGCCTACTAACTGCCGCGCTGTTGCTTGCCGCACTGACAATGCAGGCGCAGGTACCCGGCCGACAACCCCACTGGACACCTGACGGCAACACATTGCTGACCGCCGAACCCGGCATGATCTCGCGCAACGATATGCGTACGGGCCAGAAAACACCCTTTCTAAGCAGCAGTCAGCTGAAGCAGCCCGGCACCGACCAGCCGCTGCAAATCACTGACTTCGCGCTGTCGGCGGATACCAATACGGTGCTGATTTACACGAATACGGCCCGCGTCTGGCGTTACAACACGCGGGGCGACTACTACCTGCTCAATCGTAAAACCGGGCAGCTGCGGCAGATTGGGAAAGACCGGCCCACTCAGTCGCTGATGTTTGCGAAACTATCACCCGATGGTAAACTGGCGGCCTACGTCAGTGCGCATAATCTGTACGTAGAAGACGTAGCCACTGGTCGCGTAACGCCCCTGACGACCGACGGCACCGACCGGCTCATCAATGGTACGTTCGACTGGGTGTACGAAGAAGAGTTCGGTTGCCGCGACGGCTTCCGGTGGAGCCCCGACAGCAAACAGATTGCGTACTGGCAGGTCGACGCCAGCAAAATTCGGGATTACCTGATGCTCAACACCACCGATTCGGCGTACTCGCACGTCGTACCGGTCGAGTACCCTAAAGTGGGGCAGGACCCCTCCCCGACCCGCGCGGGTGTCGTTTCGGTAACGGGCGGCCCGACACGCTGGCTCGCGATCCCCGGCGACTCGCGTCAGCACTATCTGACCCGGATGGAGTGGTTTCCGACCGGTAATACGGTTATTCTGGAGCAACTGAACCGCAAACAAAATCAAAGCAAGGTATTCGTCTGCAATCCCGGCACCGGGGCAGCCAATGTGATTCACACCGAAACAAACACGACCTGGATCGACTCGAAAGCGCGCTGGAACGAGGGCGACCCGAGCGGCTGGGAGTGGATCGACGGTGGCAGGGCTTTTCTGTGGGTGTCGGAGAAAGACGGCTGGCGGCATATCTACCGCATCAGTGCCGACGGCAAGCAGGAAACCCTGCTCACGCCCGGCAACTACGACATTGCGTCGCTCGAACTGGTCGACGAAGCGGGGAAGCAGGTGTATTTCGTGGCGTCGCCCGATCAGCCGACGCAGCGGTATCTGTACCGCACAGCGCTCGATGGCAAGGGCAGGGCAACCCGCGTAACGCCCGCCGGTATGGCTGGTACGCATACGTACACGCTATCGCCCGGCGGCAAACTGGCACTCCACGGGTTCAGCAATTACCAGACGCCCCCCGCCCGTGAATGGATCAATTTGCCCGCGCACACGCCCGTCAACGCGCAGGGCAGCATCGCGGCCAATAGCAAACCGATCAGCAAGTCGAACGTGCGGTTTTTTCAACTTACCACCGCCGATAACGTGACGCTCGATGGCTGGATGGCCCGCCCCGCCGATTTCGATAGTACCAAAAAGTATCCGGTCGTTTTTTACGTCTACGGCGAACCAGCGGGCAGCACCGTCGATGATGGTTTTTCGGTTGGCAACAACCGGCTCTACAACGGCGATATGGCGAAAGACGGCTACGTGTACGTCGCGCTCGATAACCGGGGAACGCCCAACCTGAAAGGAGCGGCCTGGCGCAAGTCAATCTACCGGCAGATCGGTCGGCTCAACATCCGCGATCAGGCGATGGGGGCGCGTAAGCTATTGAGTCAGCACCCGTATCTGGATAGCAGCCGGGTAGCGGTCTGGGGCTGGAGCGGTGGCGGCTCTACGACGCTGCACCTGCTGTTTCAGTACCCGGAGATTTACAAAACCGGTATTTCCATTGCCGCCGTGGGTAATCAGCTGTTCTACGACAATATCTATCAGGAGCGGTATATGGGTCTGCCACAGGAAAACATGGACGATTTCGTAGCCGGTTCGCCCATCACCTACGCCAAAAACCTGCGTGGCAACCTGCTGTACATTCACGGTACGGGCGACGATAATGTACACTACGACAATGCCGAGGTGCTGATTAATGAACTGATAAAACACAACAAGCAGTTTCAAATGATGCCCTATCCCAACCGGTCGCACGGCATTTCGGAAGGTCCCGGCACCAATCAGCACCTGCGGACACTGTACACCAACTACCTGAAGCAGCACTGCCCACCCGGCGCCCGCTGATTTTCTGATTGTCTGAGACAGCATCCCTGCTGTCGTAGCCGAAGGCTAGTGCTCTCCAGCTTGTTAGCCTCCGGCTACGACAGCAAGGATGCTGTCTCAGACAAAACTTACCACCTAGCTTCCCTCGTACACTCCCCATGAAATCGCTCTTTATTTCATTCGTTGCCGTGCTGCTGGCCGTTACCCATGTGCAGGCGCAGCGGTACGAATTTACCCACGACGATACGCTGCGCGGTTCCATTACGCCCGAGCGGGCCTGGTGGGATTTGACATTTTACCACCTCAGCGTCCGCATCGACCCGGCCGACAGTACGTTGACAGGCTCGAATGAGATTCGGTATAAAGTGCTGAAACCCATGCAGCGGATGCAGATCGATCTGCAACGCCCCATGCGGATGGTCAGCGTCGAGCAGGATGGCAAATCGCTCCCGTTTCGGCAGGACGGTAACGCGTATTTCATCACACTGACAAAACCGCAGCAGGTCGGACAGCAGGAACGTATAGTCGTGCGGTATGCAGGTAAACCGCACGTCGCCAAACTACCCCCCTGGGACGGGGGCTTTGTCTGGTCGCGGGATAAAAAGGGCGGCTGGTTCATCGCAACGGCCAATCAGGGGCTGGGTGCCAGTTCGTGGTGGCCCTGCAAAGACCACCTCTACGACGAGCCCGACTCGATGAACATCAGCGTAACCGTACCTGAAGACCTGATGGACGTGTCGAACGGGCGATTGCGCCAGGTAACGACCAACAGCGACCACACCCGCACCTTCGACTGGTACGTTAAAAATCCGATCAACAATTACGGCGTCAATCTCAACATTGCGCATTACGATCATTGGTCGGAAGTATACGATGGCGAAAAAGGCCCGCTCACCGTCGACTATTACGCACTGCCCACTCACGGCGATTCGGCCCGGAAACAGTTTCGGGAAGTACCCCGTATGCTGAAAGCGTTTGAGCACTGGTTTGGCCCGTATCCGTTCTACGAAGACGGCTATAAACTGGTCGAAGCGCCCTATCTGGGGATGGAACACCAAAGCTCCGTCACCTACGGCAACGGGTTTCGAAACGGCTACAAAGGCCGCGACCTGTCTCAAACGGGCTTGGGCCTGCTCTGGGATTTCATCATCGTTCACGAGTCGGGGCACGAGTGGTTTGCCAACAACATCACTTACCGCGACGTGGCCGATATGTGGATTCACGAAAGCTTTACCAACTACTCGGAGAGCCTGTTTACGGAATACTACTTCGGCAAAGCGGCCGGTGCCCAGTACGTAGTCGGCTGCCGCGCCCTTATCCGCAACGACCGGCCCATCATCGGCACCTACAACGTCAATCGGTCGGGATCGAGCGATATGTATTACAAAGGCGGCAATATGCTCCACACGATCCGGCAGCTGGTAGGCAATGACGAGAAGTGGCGGCAGCTCCTGCGGGGGATGAATAAAACGTTCTACCACCAGACCGTGACAGCCGCGCAGATCGAAAACTACATGATAAAGGAATCAGGCATCAACCTGAAACCGGTTTTCGATCAGTACCTGCGTACCACGAAAATTCCGGTGCTGGAGTATCGAACCACCGCTACCGGTATTCAGTATCGCTGGACCAATACCGTACCCAACTTTGCGATGCCGGTTCGTATCTGCGTGAATGAAAACGGTCCGTATCAGACGTTGAAGCCCACCGCACAGTGGCAGCAACTAGCTCTGCCTAACGTCAAAACGCTCACCGTCGACGCCAACTATTACGTGCTGTGTAAGCCACTGTAGCCCGTTTGTAGCCCAGACCTCCCGGTCTGGACTACAAACAACTTCGCAACACTACGGCGGCACAGCAGTTATAGACTCACCAACGTACATTCGACTCTATAGCCATGCGCCTGCTGCTTGTTTCCGTTCTTTTGTGTGCTGCTCTGTCGGCTTATGGCCAACGAACCGACTCAGCGGCCCGCCAATTGCCACCCAGCTCAAACCGGCAACCGGTTATTCCGCCGGGTATCGATTCACCGATGTCGGCACCCGGCACGCTGATGCAATCGACACCCAACCCCAGTGCAGACGCTGAGCCACTCAATAAGAATGGGCAGCGCAAACGGACGGCTCCGCCCTCCAGCCCACGCTCCTTCGGGGTGTCGATTCCCTTTGGCAAGTCGAAGCGGGACACAACACGGCACTAAGTTGCGGTAGATTAAACGACATTGTGGGTTTTGCTGACAGGCTGCGCATTGAACACCACGTTCAGCCTGTCAGCAAAACCGTTTCTGTTATGTCGATAACTGCTTTCCGTATGAAACTCCGGCCGGGCTGTCAGGCGGAGTATCAACGCCGTCACGCCGACATATGGCCTGAACTGCTGGTACTTCTGCGCGAAAGCGGTATCAGCGAGTACCGCATTTTTCTGGATGAAGCGACCGACATGCTGTTTGCGATTCAAACCGTTTCGGGTGAATCGTCACAGGCACTGGGGCAGACCGAGATTGTCAAACGCTGGTGGGCGTATATGGCCGATCTAATGGATGTCAACGCGGATAACTCTCCCGTCAGCGAGCCACTGCGCGAGGTGTTTTACATGGCCTGATCTGCTTTTTGCCGAAAGCACTTTTTCTTTCCACAGGTCAATCTTATCTTCGGATTTTTACACGTATGTCAGCAAATCCGATGGTCACGACCAAACTGATTCCCCGCACACCCGACGCTGTCGAACCACCGCTGCTGGTAAAAACCATGCTGGCTCAGTCACTTCGCTATGAGCCACAGCGTGAAATAATCTACCGCGACCTGTTCCGAATGGACTACGTCGAGTTTAACAAACGGGTCCGGCGACTGGCTAACGTACTAACAAAGCTAGGGATAACACCGGGTGATACCGTCGCTGTACTCGACTGGGACAGCCATCGATATCTGGAATGTTTTTTCGGCGTAACGAGCATGGGTGCTGTGCTGCATACGGTCAACGTTCGGCTGTCGCCTGCGCAGATTCTCTACACCATGAATCACGCGCAGGATAAAATCGTCCTGATTCACGAAGATTTTCTGCCCATTCTATCGGCGATCAACGATCAACTGACAACGGTTTCGACGTATGTCATTCTGTCCGATAAGGTGTATACTGATCTGAACGCTGTAGGGCAGGTACCGGCCGGGTTCAGCTGCGAGTACGAAGCCGCGCTGCGCAACGAATCCGACGAGTACGACTTCCCGGACTTTGACGAAAATACCTGGGCCACGACGTTTTACACGACGGGCACAACCGGTAACCCGAAGGGCGTATACTTTTCGCACCGGCAGTTGTTCATGCACACGATGGGACTCAGCACGTTCGTCTGTGGGTATCAGGCCGTTCCCTTTTCCTCTACCGCCGACGTGTACATGCCCATTACGCCCATGTTTCACGTCCATGCGTGGGGCTTCCCGTTTCTGGCAACCATGCTGTCGGCCAGGCAGGTATACCCCGGCCGGTACGAGCCCGAGATTTTACTGAAACTGCTCCTGACGGAAGGTGTGACCTTCTCCCACTGTGTACCAACTATTCTGACGATGCTGGTCAACAGTCCCGTTGCCAAACAGGTCGACCTGTCGCGCTGGAAGGTAATTATCGGTGGGTCGGCACTCACGAAAGGACTGGCAAAGGCCGCGCTTGATCTTGGTATTCAGGTATATCAGGGTTACGGTATGTCGGAAACGGCACCGATTATGGCGCTGACCCAGCTCAACGACACGGAACGGACACTACCCATCGATGAGCAGGTTGATTACCGCACCCGGGCGGGTCGCATTGCCCCGTTCGTAGACATACGACTGATGGATGACAACGGCAACTTCGTACCACACGACGGGCAGGCGCTCGGGGAGGTAGTGGCGCGGGGCTATTGGATGACGCAGGGCTATTACGATGATGCCGAGCGCAGCACTGATCTCTGGAAAGGCGGATGGCTGCACACCGGCGACGTGGGTAGTATAACCCCAGACAACTGGTTACTGATTGCCGATCGGACGAAAGACGTTATCAAGACCGGGGGCGAGTGGGTATCGTCGCTCGACATCGAAAACCTGCTGTCGCAGATCGACGGCGTTGCTGAAACAGCCGTAATAGGCTTACCTGATGAGCGGTGGGGTGAACGCCCGCACGCCCTGATCGTACAGAAACCCGGCTTCGACCTGACCGCCGACGGTATCCGCCAGATCCTGCGCGACCGCATTGAAACGGAACAGCACAACAAATGGTATCTGCCCGATCGCATCCTGTTTGTGACGGAAATACCGAAGACCAGCGTTGGTAAAATCGATAAGAAACGCATTCGCGCCGACCTGAAAGACCAGCTTCTCAATACCTGACTCCTGCTATGACCCGCATCGGACTACTTTCCGACACACACTCCTATCTGGACGACCAGATTTTTCAGTATTTCGATGAGTGCGACGAAATCTGGCATGCGGGCGACGTGGGCGATCTGGATGTGATAACGAAGTTGCAGGCATTCAAACCTGTTCGGGCGGTTTGTGGAAACATCGACCACGAGGAAGATCCGCTTCCGGCACACGTACGTTTCACACTGGAAGGTCTCGACATCTGGATCACACACATTGCCGGGACTCCCCCACGCTATAACCCGATTGTCCGGCCCAATCTAAAGCTGAATCCCCCGAATATTCTGGTCTGTGGTCACTCGCACATCCTGAAGGTTGTCCGTGACCCAACCATGGACAATATGCTGTTCGTCAATCCCGGTGCAGCCGGTAAAACAGGTTTTCACATCGTCCGAACGGCGGTTCGCTTCACGCTGAATGACCGAAAAACGCAGGATATGCAGGTGATCGAGTTGGGCAAACGATAAGAAAATAAACGGCTTGAAACGATAAATGCCCCCTCCACAAGCGTAGAGGGGGCATTTATCTATGGTTTCAGGACGATTAGATCGGCAGCGTCGTTTCCTGCGGTTCGGTTTCTTCGGGTTTGGCTTCACGGCCAATTTCCTCTTTCACCTCTTCGGCAACACCCCGATTCTTGTACGCCTGATAGACGGTTTCACGCTCAAACGGCCGTTTTCCGATCAGTCGAACCAGATCGTTCTGGTACAAGATCTCTTTAGACAGCAGTTCTTTCGCGATGATTTCCAGAGCCTCCCGATGTTCGGTCAGCAACCCTTTCGTCCGCTCGTAAGCGATTTCAACAATCTTGCGAACTTCTTCGTCGATATGCTTCGCCGTTTCTTCCGAGTAAGGCTTGTTGAACGCGTAATCCGATTGCTTCGAGTCGTAAAATGACACGTTACCAATCTTATCGTTCATACCGTACATGGTTACCATGCTGTAGGCCAGCTTCGTGATGCGCTCCAGATCGCTCAGCGCACCGGTCGATACTTTGCCGAAGATTATGTCTTCAGCGGCCCGGCCACCCAGTGCCATGCACATCTCGTCCATGAGCTGCTCCGTGCGGTACAGATACTGTTCACGGGGCAGATATTGTGCGTAGCCCAGTGCAGCAACACCGCGTGGCACAATCGTTACTTTGACAAGCGGATCGGCAAACTCAAGGAACCAGCCCGTCACCGCGTGGCCCGCTTCGTGGTAAGCGACGATTTCCTTCTCCTCAGGCGAAATAATTTTGTTTTTCTTTTCCAGGCCACCGATAACCCGGTCCATCGCATCCTGGAAATCTTTCATGTCGACGGCGTCTTTGTCGCTTCGAGCGGCAATCAGCGCGGCTTCATTACAGACGTTGGCGATCTCAGCACCCGCAAAACCAGGCGTTTGTGCAGCCAGTTCTTTCGGATCGACATCAGCAGCCAGGGTGATCGGCTTCAGGTGTACCCGGAAAATAGCCTCCCGACCAATGATGTCCGGCTTATCGATACTGATCTGACGGTCGAAACGGCCGGGCCGTTGCAGGGCTGGGTCGAGTACGTCAGGGCGGTTCGTTGCGGCCAGAATAATGATACCAGAATCGGTAGCAAAACCGTCCATTTCAACCAGCAGCGAGTTCAGCGTATTTTCCCGCTCATCGTTGGCGCCCGGCATGGCACCACGTCCCCGCGACCGACCGACGGCATCAATCTCATCGATAAAGATGATACAGGGTGCCTTTTCTTTGGCCTGCTTGAACAGATCGCGCACACGAGCCGCACCGACACCGACAAACATCTCCACAAAGTCGGAACCCGACAGCGAGAAGAATGGGACACCGGCTTCACCCGCCACAGCTTTCGCCAGCAGGGTTTTACCGGTACCCGGAGGGCCAATCAGCAACGCACCCTTCGGAATTTTCGCACCAAGTTTGGTAAACTTGGTGGGGTTTTTCAGGTAATCGACGATTTCCTTGATCTCCTCCTTGGCTTCATCCAGTCCGGCTACGTCATTGAACGTAATTCGTACTTTGCTGTCAGCATCAAACAGGGCAGCTTTCGACTTACCAATGTTGAAAATCTGACCGCCGGGACCACCGGCACCCGACATACGTCCCAGCAGAAAGTACATGGCCAGAATCATCACGATCAGAAACCCCCACGTGCTTATCATACTGCCTATGTCGTTTCGACTTTCGAACTTGTAATCGACTTTTTCATTGTCGGGCACGCCCTCCTGCAACTGATCGAGGTCTTTCTTGAAAGACTCGGCTGAAGCAATCTGGAACTGAAAATGGGGGCCGTGGTTCGTGCCGAAATACGGTTTGTCGGCAAACATGGTCCGATACTTAGGACTTTGAGCGGCCTGTTGAGTCAGGGAAACTTCAGCAATGCGGTCATTAACGACAATCACATCGGCAACTTCCTTGTCTTTCACCATCCGTTCAAACCGTTTCTGGGAAATTTCCCGCACGGCCGAACTCTTGTTGAAAAACGTGATACCCAGAATGGCGGCAATCAGCAGAGCCACAATCCAGCCCTGAAAATTAGGCTTACGACTTCCTCCGCGTGGTAACATTGGATTCTTATTGTTGTTTTCTGACATTTCCTCAGGCTGTACGAGCGGATTTAAAAAAAGTAACACCGCGTGAGCGGCTAATGTTTCCCGACTGGACTGGTTGGGATAAACGGTTGATCGTACCCAGGAGCGGCTGAAAACAACGCGGCACTACCCTTAGGCAGCTACTTGCGTATCTTCAGCAATCCGCTGAATTTCAGCGTCTCCCCACAACTGTTCAAGGTCGTAGAACTCCCGTCGATCTTTTTTGAATACGTGCGCTACCACGTCTACATAGTCGAGCAGAATCCACTCGCGGTTCAACTTTCCCTCCTTGTGCCAGGGGTCCTGTTTGCTGAGTTTGTAGACCTCTTCCTCCACTGAGGTCGAGATAGCGTCGATCTGTGTGTCGGAATTACCCGAACACAGGATGAAATAATCACAGATGGCATTCTTCACGCTTCGCAGGTCCATAACCACAATATCCTGGCCTTTTTTTTCCTGCATGCCGCGCACGACGAAATCGCGCATTTGTTCGGCGGTAAACGTATTTTCAGGGATACTTATCATGCTTTCGGTTTAACATTGCACATCGGGCCATTCAGCGGGTGCAATACCGATAAACCTTTACAAGTCTGTTGCACCATGGTTCGACCCATTCCTCTTTAAATCTAAACAAAGTTTTGTACAAAATCTATCCCAAAACGTATTTCACCGGGCAAATAGTCCGTTACCTGCCAAGCTGTCAGTCTACCAACGATGAAGCCGCCGGTTTGATTGCCCGAACCGATCCGGCGGAAGGCACTCTGGTCATCACCGACCAGCAAACCGCTGGCCGGGGGCAGCGTGGTAATCAGTGGGAAGCGCAGGCCGGTCAGAATATTACCAGTTCGCTGATTCTGCTTCCGACGTTTTTGCGGGCTACCGAGCAGTTCTGGCTCAATATGGCGGTTTCTCTGGGGATTTACGATACACTACACCCGCTGCTCGGCGAGCGGGCGTCAGCGTTACGGATAAAATGGCCGAACGATATTTACATTGGTCACCGTAAGATAGGTGGTATCCTGATCGAAAACAGCATACAGGGCTACCAGCTGGCGACATCGATTATCGGTATGGGCCTGAACATCAACCAGACGCAGTTTGGCTATCCGACGGCTACCTCCCTCCAGCAGGAGGCCCCCCTCCCCGACGGGTACGATCTGCCGGGGTTATTCAGTCTGCTGTGCGAAAAGCTGGAAGCCCGTTACCTGCAAATTAGAACGGGGCACCGCGACTCCCTGCGCGCCGTCTATCTTCAAATACTGTATCGCTATCATCAGGAAGCAACGTACGAAGCCGATGGTGAGCGTTTTCGGGGCACTATTACGGGCGTCGACGAAGCCGGGCGGCTCATCATTAACGATCAGGGTCGGGAGCGGGTATTTGGCTTTAAGGAAGTAATTTTTGTGTAAAGAGCGAAAGAGCGGTCGTCCGGGACAATCGCTCTTTCGCTTTTTCAGTCTTTCGCTCTTTATTTCAGAAGAGCCTCTTCCACCGGGGTGCCGATGTTGCCGCTGGGTTCCAGCACGTTCAGAATGGCGGTAATTGTGGGGGCGATGTCGTGGATATGCGTCCGGCGGAACGTGTGTCCGGGTTTTACGCCCCAGCCGTAGAGCAGAAAGGGCACGTGTGTATCATAAGCGTAGCTTGTGCCGTGGGTCGTGCCCCGGTTACGCCCTTCAATCCAGCCCGGCTGCTGCAACACGTAAAAATCACCGCTTCGATTGGGATAGTACACGTTGCGGAACATATTCAGCTGAATTTCCGGAATCGCTTCTGCCCCCAGATTGTGCAGATTGATAACGTTGGCAATTCCTTTGAGTTTGATAAGTGCCGGTTGCAGCAATTCGTAGACCTGCTGCATCGGAATTTTTTTCTCCGCAAATAGCGGCTGATTCAGATAAACCTGCTGGTTGAGGTACGTAAGCATCCATTTGCCGGGGCCATACGCTTTTTCCAGCGTTTCACGAATCACCGTGCTGATCTCACCGCCACCGCGCACCCCGTTTGGAATGCGATACTCCTGCAGGAAACCCGGCACATCGGCGGCACCATGATCGGCTGACAAAAAGGCGGTCCAGCTGCCAGCACCCAGCGATGCATCCAGTTCGGCAAATAGCTCGGTCAGCTGCTTATCAAGCCGGATGTAGTTGTCTTCCGTTTCGATAGCGTGCGTACCAAAGGCATGACCGATGTAGTCGGGCGACGAAAAACTGACGCACAGCATATCAGTCACGTCATGTTTACCCAGCTGTTCACCTGCCAGAGCGGCCAGCGCAAACTGTTTGGTCAGTTCATCGCCGTAGGGACTCGTCCGCAATCCCTCGTACTTGGGGCTACCGGTCTGCACGACAAATTCGTGCGGAAACACCGATTTTGTCTCGCCGGGCATCAGGTTTTCGTACGGTTCATCGTCGATGGTGCTTTCCGTGTACTTCGCCATCGGCAGCAGCGGCTCCCATTTCTGACGAATGTACTGTTCGGCCAGTTTGCGGTTATTGAACGCTTGCACCCACGGCGGCAGTTGCGGCCCGTAAAACGTGCTGGAGATGAAATTACCGTCTTTGGAATCGAACCAGAATGCACCGTTGGCCGCGTGACCCGCCGGCAAAATGGCACCCCGGTCCTTGAGGGCAATACCAACTACTCTGGCGCGCCCGTCGGTAGCCAGCTTCAACTGATCGCCGATGGTGGTAACCAGCATATTCTGGGGCGACATCTTACCCGCCGAGCCGGTATTACCTACTGTACTGACGGTGGTATCTTCCGCGCAGTAGACGATCCGGCCTGCGTTACGATCGTAGAAATCATTCCCAACGATACCGTTCAGAGCCGGGGCCGAGCCCGTATAAATAGCCGTGTGACCGGGGCCCGTGTAGGTTGCAGCGTAGTGATAATGATTGTTCCGGGCGTTGAATCCCTGATCCATCAGCCGCCGGAAGCCCCCTTTACCAAATTGATTGTAGTAACGCGACAGGTAATCGTAACGCATCTGGTCGATAACGATGCCGACGACCAATTTGGGCTTATCGAGCGCCGGAACAGCCGCCGATACAGCATTCTGACGTTGAGATGCCGCTTTCCTGGTTTGTGCTGGAGAAGGTACGGCCAGTACCGCCGTCAATAGAAAAGACGTGAGTAAACGCATACACGCTGGTTAATGAGGTTGTGCAACAGGCCGCAAAGATACGCACCTGAGCATAGCCTTTGTCCGCATCGAAATTTGTTAACGAAGCGGTTATCCTGGCCGAAACGCCGGCATAAAGCCCCGTACAGCAACTGGCAAATTAGTGATGACCGGCCTGACAGAAAACGCACAGCACCGACGCTGAATACCATGGCCATTCCCCCGCCAAAGGCAGTGAGCCGAAACCAGCCTATTTGCTCCGGTCGATCGTGTACTGCACCAGCTGGTGAAGCGACTGACGGTAGCGCGAATCCGGGAAGGCGTTGAGCAACTGCTGAGCCTCGGCCACGTACTGATTCATGGCCTGCGTTGCATATTCGATACCGCCCGATTGCTTGACAAACGTGATGACCTCGTCTACTTTACGCGGATTATCGCTCTCGTTTTTAACCAGATTGATGATACGTCGCCGGTCGAAGAAACCCGCGTTGTTGAGCGCGTAGATGAGCGGCAGGGTCATTTTTTTCTCCTTGATGTCGATGCCAAGTGGTTTACCCACTTCCGCAGTGCCGTAATCGAACAGATCGTCTTTGATCTGGAAAGCGATGCCTACTTTTTCACCGAACAACCGTGCCTGCTCGACCTGCTCCGCCGACGAGCCAACCGACCGGGCTCCTACTCCGCAACAGGCCGCAATTAGTGAGGCCGTCTTCTGGCGAATAATCTCGTAATACACTGGCTCCGTGATGTCGAGCCGACGCGCTTTTTCAATCTGCAATAACTCGCCCTCACTAATTTCACGCACGGCTGTCGAGACGATCTGCAACAGCTCGAAATCACCATTGTCGACCGACAGCAGGAGTCCGCGCGACAGCAAGTAGTCGCCGACCAGCACAGCGATTTTGTTTTTCCAGAGCGCGTTGATCGAGAAAAAACCCCGCCGATAGTTTGAATCATCGACCACATCGTCGTGAACCAGTGTCGCCGTGTGCAGTAGTTCGATCAGGGAAGCGCCCCGATAGGTCGGTTCGGAAATAGGCCCACAAACGCCCGCCATCAAAAACACGAACATGGGCCGCAGCTGTTTACCCTTCCGCTTCACGATGTAACTCATGATGTGGTCGAGCAGGCGGACGTCGCTTTTCATTTGGTTCCGGAACTTCTGCTCGAACAAGGTCATTTCGGCAGCAATTGGAGCCTGAATATCGGCGACAGTAAGAGCCATTGTAGGGATATAAGTCAGTCAGAGCGGTTTCAGGCCTGGTGAGCCGGAGTACCGGATGGCGGGAAATTGTAGGCAAGTATAACACCGAAAGCGCAGACCCTGTTCTATTCCGGCAGAAATAGGATGTTCCGGACCTGACTGCCAGCGGGTAAGTTTCTTTTGTATATCCGGCGAAAACGCCCAACTTACCCCGGTATCATTTGTCATAGGTTTCTGTTATGATCGATAATCCAGCCCCGCCATCACCTCATCCCGATCAGGTTCCCCCACCGTCACGTCCACCTGTCAGCGCACTCGTATTGGGCGGTGGCTCGCTCAAAGGCGCCTTTCAGGTGGGGGCCGTGATGGCGCTGTTTGAAAGCGGATTCGTTCCCGATAAATTGTACGGTATATCCGTCGGTTGCCTGAACGCCACGTTTCTGGCCAACTCAGCCGCCAGACAGCAGGCCGAAACAGGCAGTGTCGACTGGGTGAAGGCGGGCAAATACCTGATCGAGTTCTGGATTCGTAACATCACCCGCCCCGACGATGTCGCCGTGCTGCGTTCTCGTTTTCGCATGGGCTACAGTACGTTGATGAGCCGATTCGATGGCCTGCTCGACAACTCGCCGATTCAAAACCTTATTCGGCAACACGTCGATATGGATGCCCTGAAAAAAGGACCGGTCAGCCTGAAAGTGGGCGCGGTCGACATTATCGATGGCGACATGCGCTACGCCGACGCGACCGATCCTGATTTTCTGGAGTATGTATTTGCCAGCAGCGCATTACCTATTCTGATGCCGGCCGTACAGATCGGGGGCGACCATCGCCGGGCGTTTCTCGACGGCGGCTTGCGGGAGGTAGCTCCGCTGCGGGTAGCTATCGAAGATGGTGCCACAAACATTGCCTGCGTCGCCTGCCACGCCAAGAAAATTTACAACGAGAAATTCAATTACCGCAATCTGCTGAACCTGATGGATCGGGTGAAAGACATTACGGTCAATCAGCTGGTCAACAATGATATTGCGTGGGCCGAGCGATTCGCCGAGCGCGAACAGTTTCACGGTCGACCGCTGCACATCAGCGTCATTCGCCCCACGGAGCCGCTGTCGCTTAATCTGATGAAATTCACCTCCGACGACATCGGCCGGATGATTGTGCAGGGCTATCAGGCCGGAACGGATGCGCTGCGTACTGAAGGAACTCATTGACAAGACTTCTGTTTCCAGCCAACCAATAGCACAAAAAACGCCCGACCAGTGATGGTCGGGCGTTTTTTGTGCTGATTCGGACGAAGCCTAGTTGTGCTGAACCGTACTGACAGTAGCCGTTCTATCACGCACCAGACCACGAGAATACAACGTGTAAATCTTGCCATTCGCCAAATTTACCGTAGTACTTGTAACAGGTGTCGCTGTTAGCGAACTGGGCACTGCGGTACCGGAATAGACCTGCGTTACATATGCTCCTACGGGCACAGACGTATAGCGTAAAGCTGCCGCCGAAGTGGCCCGGTAAGCCCGGTTCGTTAGCGTCGTCGCCGATGCGCCAGAAGAGTTAATTAAGCGAGCAGAAGCCGTAGCCAAATCAGGCGTCAAATTAAAGTATCTGATGCGAGCAGTACCGGACGCCGGAGGGGTCAATGTGTCGTACACAGTCAGTGTACGCACACCACCAATGTCCGTTACTGTTCCGGCTGCGTTCGTAACCCGTGGCCGGGCAATACTATCCGTTACGAATGTCGTATAGCTGCTGTTGGCCAAAACTGTTGACTTAACTGCATAGCCGTCAGACACAGACGCCAGCGTACCACCCGATCCTAAAATCCGCGTCTGAACCGGACCTAATGGTACTGCTAGATAGCCAGTATTTGCACCGGGAGTTAGAGCACTCCCTGCCGACACATTTTCCAGTAGTGCCGTGATGCTGGATGCGGTAGACGCGTTGGTAATTAGAATTCGGCTCGACTGAGTGTTGTAACCAGTTGTCGAAGGCGATGCTTCCGGATAATCAGGGTCCTGGCAACCGACAACGGCTGCACCGCACAGACCCACCAGCAGAAGCATTGATATGTAATTCAGTGGCTTGTTCATACTGTGAAATGTTTTGGTCAGTTACGGTTAGTTGAAGATGTAACGCAGACCGAGCTGCATCTGCCAGCGCGAGTTGGTCGTCGCGTTGCTAACCCCTACGTTGTTCGTGTACGAAACATTAGTGTTACCATTCGAATCGGCTGTCTGCGCATACGTAAAGATCGGGCGACCCGTAGTACCGGTGGACGTGTTTGGCGTTTCATAACCAGCAAACGTCAGCAAACCAGAGCGGATCGGCGTTTTCAGCAGCCCCCAATCGGAATTGATGAAGTTCAGCACGTTGATAACTTCCCACGACAGTTGCAGCGTATTGCGCTTACCGCCAACATTTATACCGAAGTCCTGCAACAGGCGGAAATTCAGCGAGTTGAACCATGGCAACAGGGCGCCATTACGCTCAGCGTACTGACCACGGTGCTTGCTCAGGTAAGGGTCCTGGTTGATGTAACTGTTCAACTGATCCCAGATCTGCTGCGTTGACCGGGTATCCGTTGCGCTAGTCGTGGTCAGCAGAATTTCGCTCTGACTGCGGGGGATGTACATCAGGTCAGAGCTTACATCGTCGCCGTTAACGTTGCCGCTGTATGTGTACGAGAAGTTACCAGCACTCGATCCTATGTAGATAGCCGATAGAGTCGTAGCCAGTGTCTTCAGGTAGTTGAAGCGGTACGACACGTTGCTGATAACCCGGTGAGGGACCCACGCGTTTGAATACGACAGGTTCGGATAGCCGGGGTTACTTACATAAGGGTTACCCGTGTATAAGCTACCAGCCGTCGACGCATTCTGGGCGTTGATATCCTTCGAATCAGTAAACGTATAGGCAACCGATCCGTTAAAACGACCCGATGTTTTCTGAATCTGACCGGTGAGACTGAACGCATAACCACGGTTGACGTTGTCCAGCACAAGCGCTTGGGAAAGCCGACTAAATTTGGTCACTACAGGGGCATATAGCGAACGACCATCACCAGCTACTGTACCAACCGGGTTGGGCAGGTTGGCATTGTAGATGTAAATCGCGTTGAGGTCCTTCGTATAAATGGCTTCCGCCGTTGCAACGAATCCACCAGGCAACGTCTTGTCAACGGCCAGGTTCGCCCGAAATACCTGCGGAAATTTGAAGTTTGGCGACGTCACGTTGATGGCGAACGACGGCGTTGTCGGGTTGCCGCTGTACGGCTTCAGCGTTGGCACGTACTGATTGATGTTCGGGCTAAACGGAGTCGTCGTTGTGTTTGGGTTAGTCGTGGTGCCTACTACCGTCGTCCCAAAGAATACACCATTATTGCTCAGCTGGTTAGAAATCCAGACAAACGGTACACGGCCTGTGAATACCCCGGCACCACCGCGCAGCTGAACCGATTTATCCCCCAGAATGTCCCAGTTAAAACCAATACGTGGCGACCACAATGGAGTCGTTTTGGGGAGCTGTGATACGTCGAGCTGTGGGTAGTTACCATTAAAACCAGTAACAGCACCGACTGAGTCAACATATGAGTTTTTATACAGTACGCTACTCTTGGAATACGTCGGAATATCAACTCGCACGCCGTAGGTAAGCCGTAGATTTTTCGTAACCGAATACGCATCCTGTGCATAAAACCCAAACTGCGTCGCTTTCCAGTCAGCAGCAGGTGCTGGATTATCTGGCAAGGCCGAATACTGCTGGTAAAAGCGGTTCGGGGCGTTGGCAGATGACGGGGCAGTTACGTTATCGATGAAATTCTGAACACTATTGTATTCATAAATACCATTGATAACCTGTGTAAATACATTGTAGAATCGGTACAGTTCATTCGCCGTACCAACTGTAATCGTGTGCTTACCTAGGAACATATCAAACTTGTCGTTCAACTGGATAATGTCCTGATCTAACCGGTTGTTCGGCGTAAATGGATCGGGGCCAAACGATGTCAGCGTAGTTCCGTTGTTCAATATGTCGACTAGTGGGAAATTAGGAATAGCTCCTCCCCCGCCCTGCTGCCGGATGTCGCGGAACGCATTGTAACCCAATTGAATATTGTTGGCAAACTTACCACCTTTAAACGACGAGTTTAATTCGCCAAAAACGCTGTATAAGCTGTTCTTGATTCGATAATACGAGTTCGAAAAAGGAATTGTATTCACCGTGTTGGAACGGCCACCCGAAGGTCCTGACTGGAAACCACCCGATCCACTGGGTGGGACATCGCGGAACGCGTTTAATTGGTTATAACGAATTGTCAGCTTGTGCTGATCGCTGATATTCCAATCAATTTTAGCCAGGAATTTAAGGCTCTGCTGTGGCACGTCGAAATTGTTGTATGTGCCGGGATCAAAGGCCCAATCCTTACCATTATTCGGCGTCACAAGGAACGTACGCAGTTTTTCCAGATCGGCCGCCCGGTTCGCATCAGCCGGATACACAACGCCAGGTGATGTTGCCCGTTCATATTCGGCATTTACGAAGTAAAACAGCTTGTTTTTGATGATTGGACCACCCAGACGCGCACCATAGTTGACGTAATTAAACGTGCCAGAGGTACGTTGCAAATCCGTTAGATCGGTACCGCCGATGCGCTTACTGGCCAGACTGTTGCTCTTGTTGAAGATGTATGCCGAACCCTGCGTCTGGTTGGTTCCCGAACGGGTTACAGCGTTTACGCCTGCACCCGTAAACGACCCCTGCGATACGTCGTAGGGAGCAAGCTGAACGCTTAATTCACCAATGGCATCGACACTGATAGGCTGAGCGTTCGACTGGCCGCCTGGTGTTGCACTCAAACCAAATACGTTGTTCGACGTAGCTCCGTCAATAGAGAAGTTGTTGTAAAGATTTGAACGACCACCGAATGAAAACCCGCCTGTACTTTGGGGTGTCAGGTTCGAGAAGTCCTGAAAACTCCGGTTCAGCGTCGGTAAACGCTCGAAACTTTCACGCTTGATGTTAGTTGAAGCACCTGTACGGTCTGAATCAATAATCGATCCTCGGGCTGTTATGACGACCTCCGACAGTTGCTTACCCTCTTCGCCTAATTTAAAACTAGCATCTACGGGTGTACCAAGTGCCGCATCCTGTACAATCTTCTTCTGCTCCTGGAATCCGACGAACGTAACAGTTAGCTCGTATGGCCCTCCGATCCGGACAGCGGGGAAGTTATAACGTCCAGCTGTGTTGGTTGTCGTACCGTAACGCGTACCCGATGGGGTGTGAATCGCTACGATAGTAGCACCGGGTAGTGCTTCACCCTTGTCATCAGTGACCACGCCACTGATTGACGAGGTTGTTACCCCCTGCGCCCTGACGGTGCTACCGCCGAGCACCGCCAGCAGCATACTGCTGACTAGCAAAAACGCCAATCTGAATTGCAGTAGTTGTTTAGACATAGATTTGATTGCTTTTAGTTTGTACTGCTGAGAACTCACTGGTTAGGTACTGCACTTTTAGGCCGCAAAGATGTTATAAAAATTCGGCGGCATCAAAACACCTCTTCTTCCAAAAGTACCATTATGCGTGCATACTAAAACAGATTCATGGAATAGGTCAAAAACAGTATTCTTCTGTTCTATTTCCTATGTTAAGTTTTTGTTAAGCAGCATACATAGAGGGTTCACAGAGCCGTGCCGAACCATTCGGGCATGGGGTGTGTACTCAAACAGACATCTGATTTATATACTAGTTTGAATCGGACCTGAACGCTTCTCTTCTTCTATGATTTCGACTGACACTGCTCCAATCAAGCTCACCCAATATAGCCACGGTGCAGGTTGCGGCTGCAAAATTTCGCCCCAGCTGCTCGACACGATTCTACACAACCGCACGACGGGTCGGCATCAGCCGGGCGATCAGCCGGTTTTTCCCGATCTGCTCGTCGGCAATGACTCGCGTGATGATGCTGCCGTGCTGGATCTGGGCAATGGCGAAGCGGTCATCAGCACTACGGACTTTTTCATGCCCATTGTCGATGATGCCTTCGACTTTGGGCGTATCGCGTCGGCCAACGCCATTAGCGACGTGTATGCGATGGGTGGCCAACCAATCATGGCAATTGCGATTCTGGGCTGGCCCATCGATAAGCTGGCCCCCGAAGTAGCCGGAGCAGTAATCGAGGGGGCACGGGCGGTGTGCCGGGAAGCGGGTATTCCGCTGGCAGGTGGCCATAGCATCGACTCCCCCGAACCTATTTTCGGGCTGGCCGTAACCGGGCGCGTTCGCATCGAGGATTTGAAACAGAACAATACTGCGACAGCGGGATGCCGGTTGTATCTGACCAAGCCGCTGGGCGTCGGCATCCTGACTACGGCGCAGAAAAAGGGGATTCTTAAACCCGAACACGCCGATTTAGCCCCTAAACAGATGGCCCAGCTCAACAGCCTGGGTGCGGTGCTGGGTAAGCTTCCGTACGTAAAAGCCCTGACCGACGTAACCGGTTTCGGTCTGCTGGGCCACCTGACCGAGATGGCCGAAGGGTCGGGTCTGAGCGCCGAACTCGATTACGAGGCCGTACCGAAACTACCGGTGATTGACGAGTATCTGGCGCAACAAAGTGTTCCCGGCGGTACCGTGCGTAACTGGGCCAGTTATGGGCACAAAATCGCTGAACTGACTGAAATGCAGCGCTATGTACTCGCCGACCCACAAACGTCGGGCGGGCTGCTGGTTGCGGTGTTGCCCGACGATACGGACGAGTTCGAACGGGTAGCTTCCGAAAATGGCTTTTCTCTTCGCCCCTTCGGTACGCTGGTTCCCCAGCGCGAATGCGTCGTCTACGTTCGCTAGTAACGTAATGGGCTGGGGTAACTATGTCAGGGTTTTACCTCGCTGACACGGTTACCCCAGCCTGTTTACTACCGTTAATTTCCGATTCCCGGCTACTCCGGCTAGCTTTGGGGCTCATTTCGTTTACGTATGAAATTATACTTTCGTCAGGTTGGTGAAGCGGGACCGGCCATCGTTATTCTACACGGGCTGTTTGGCTCGTCGGACAACTGGCTGACAAACAGTAAAACCATCGCCGAGCTGGGCTACCGCGTTTTTCTGATCGACCAGCGTAACCACGGGCAATCACCCCACGCCAACGAGCACGACTACGTGAGCATGGCCGACGATCTGCGCGAATTTCTGACCGATCACGGTCTGAGCGATGCTGTATTGGTAGGCCACTCGATGGGTGGCAAAACAGTGATGCAGTACGCAATGCTGTACCCCGGCACATTTCGCAAGCTGGTTGTTGTCGACATCGCGCCCAGGTTTTATCCCATTCACCACGCCGATATTATTCGTGGTTTCAATGCCATTGATCTCGCTACGCTGAAGAGCCGTAACGAGGCTGATAAGGTTATGAGTCAGTACGAACCGTCGCTTGCGGTGCGGCAGTTTCTGCTTAAAAACCTGTATCGCAACGAGCAGGGTCAGTTTGCCTGGCGTATTAATTTGCCGACAATCGAGCGGGAGTTGCATGGCATCGGAGGTGAGCTGACGGATACGACGGTTGTCACCTCGCCTACCCTGTTTATCCGGGGCAGCGAATCACCTTACATCACCGACGCAGATACGCCGACTATCCATCTCCTGTTTCCCCAGGCTACGATTGCTACCATCGACGGGGCCGGTCACTGGGTGCAGGCCGAAAAGCCCGATGAGTTCGTGGCTATGCTGATGCGATTTGTTTCTGAATAGTTGGCCAGTTGTAGCGTCGTAACGTTGCGGTTCCCCCGCAGCCGCGGACGGTGCCGGGACTGGCGCGTTCACTATCGACGGTAGCCAGCTCTACAACTATTCAACTTTACAACCATCCAACTCTACAACGTTGAAAAAATGCCTACACTATATCTGATTCCAACGCTGCTTGCCGACGACACAGCCAGTCTGGTGCTGCCTCCGGCCATCCGCGACGTTATCGAGAGTACCGACGCTTATTTTGTAGAGAATGTCCGGTCGGCACGACGCTTTATCAGCGGATTGAAAACCAGCCGGGTAATCGACGAAACGACGTTTTTCGATCTCGATAAAGATACCCCGCCCGCCGACACGCGTCGACAGATTCAGGAACTGATGGAGCGGAAGCGCAACGCGGGTGTACTGTCGGAAGCGGGTTGTCCCGGCGTGGCCGACCCCGGTTCGGTGGTTGTTGGTTTTGCCCACAGCCTGGGCTGGAAAGTCGAACCGCTGGTTGGTCCGTCATCGATTCTGCTGGCCCTGATGGCTTCCGGTATGAGCGGCCAATCGTTTATTTTTCACGGGTACCTGCCGATCGACAAACAGGACCGGGGCCGCGCAATCCGGCATCTGGAAAAGGAAGCGCAACAGCGGCAGCAAACCCAGATTTTCATGGAAACGCCCTACCGCAACGACGCGCTGTTTGCCGACATACTGGCTAACTGTCAACAGAACACCCGCCTGTGCGTAGCCTGTAATCTGACGGCTCCCGACGCGTTTGTTCGTACGATGAGCGTTCGCGAGTGGAAATCGAACGTGCCGGATCTACGCAAAAAACCAACCGTATTTTTACTTTTGTAAAATCAGTTCACGGTTTACGGTTTATAGTATTCGGTTCTAAGGTGCCCGTAACTGACTGTGTATGGTCGGTGGTACACGCTGCAAACCGAATACTGAATACCGTAAACTGTACACTTCACTATGATTCAAGCGTTTGAATTTTCGCCGTTTAGTGAGAACACATACGTCATTGCCGACGATGCCACGCGCGATGCCGTTATTATTGATCCAGGCTGCTACGAACAGGCCGAGAAAGAAGCGCTAAGCCGGTTTATCGACGAACACAAGCTGAACGTTCGCTATCTGTTGCTGACGCACGCGCACCTCGACCACGTCTTTGGTGTCGCTTATGTGAAGCGCAGGTACAACGTCAAAGCTTACCTGCACGAACTGGATCAGGTAATTTTCAACGACGTACCAACCCGCTGCACCATCTATGGGTTGCGGGGCTACGAGCCCTCTGAGGTTGACGAGTTTATCCGGGAAGGCGATCAGATCAAATTTGGCAATACTGTACTCGACGTGGTATTCGTACCCGGCCACGCGCCCGGCCACGTCGCCTTCATCAACCACGCCGAGCGTTACGTAGTGGGGGGCGATGTACTGTTCAGTGGTAGTGTCGGCCGGACGGATTTGCCGTATAGCAACCACGCCGATCTGATCAACAGCATCCGCACGGAGTTTTACACGCTTCCCGACGATTATGTGGTGTATCCCGGCCACAACGAACCAACGACCATCGGGCGGGAGAAGCGGTCCAACCCCTTCGTACGCCCATGAGATTACTGCGACACCTGCCCAACGCCATGACCTGCGGCAACCTGCTGTGCGGTTGTATCGGTATCGTGATGGCGATGGGCGGTCACCTCGACACGGCCGCGTGGCTGATTCTGCTGGCGGGTGTCCTCGACTTCGGCGATGGGTTCGTTGCCCGGATGGTACACGTCTCCGGCCCGTTTGGCAAAGAACTCGACTCGCTGGCCGACGTCGTTACGTTTGGCGTGCTTCCGTCCGTCATTGTCTTTCAGCTGATGTGGTTTCAGAATCTGGGCGGTATCTCGTACAGTGCTTTTCTGATTGCCGTGCTGTCGGCGCTTCGGCTGGCGAAGTTCAACATCGACACGCGGCAGAGTGACCAGTTTATCGGGGTGCCTACGCCAGCCAACACGCTGTTGATTGCGGCCTTTCCGCTGATGGAGCGCTATCAGCCGCAATTTGATTCCCTCTGGAAAAACGACATCGTTATGGGTGTGCTAGTGGCGTTTTCGCTGCTGATGGTTACCGAAATTCCGCTGCTCGCCCTGAAATTCAAATCATTTCGCTGGGCCGATAACCGCGCGAAATACGGTTTTCTGCTTGCATCCGCGCTGCTGCTCTTATTTTTGCAATTCGCGGCCATTCCGCTCGTGATCGTTCTTTATATCGCCGTTTCACTTTTATCTAATAGTGAAAGAGCGAAAGACTGAAAGAGCGAAAGGTTGCTGACGCACGCCATCGCTCTTTCGCTCTTTCGCTCTTTCACTCTTTATCGCATGAAATACATCGCTGACATTGACATTATGACCCGCGCCGAGATTCTTGATCCGCAGGGTAAAGCCGTTAAACTGGGGTTGCACAACCTTCAGATGGATACCATCGACAACGTACGGATCGGCAAACACGTGCGGCTGGAAGTCGATGCGGAGTCGGAAAGTGGGGCCCGCGAAACGGTCGATGCTGCCTGCCGTCAGTTGCTGGCCAACCTCATCATGGAGGACTACACCATCGAACTCCGCCCCGCCTGATTTTTTTTGACAGGATTACAGGATTGACAGGATTCGACAGATTTTATGCCTGTTAGTAAGGCCTCACTGAATTACCAGATACGATACGGTAGTCGGTAGAAAAATCCTGTCAATCCTGTAATCCTGTCAATTCAATCCCGTTTTTGTACATTTGTCGATAGTTCTATCAACAAATGACAACGACTTATTCGCGGATTACCGGGCTGGGTTTCTACGTTCCCGATAACGTGGTGACGAACGACGACCTGACCCAATACATGGACACGTCGGACGCCTGGATTCAGGAACGTACCGGTATCAAACAACGGCGCTTCTTCACTTACGGCAAAGATACTAATGCCAGTATGGCCACGGCCGCGTCGCGCATGGCCCTCGATCGAGCCAGTCTGGACGCCAGTGCTGTTGACCTGATCGTCTACGCTACGCTCTCCCCCGATTATTATTTTCCCGGTTCGGCTTTCCTGATGCAGCGCGAGCTGGGCCTGGAGGGGTGCGCTGTAATCGACGTACGGCAGCAGTGCTCGGGCTTCGTCTACGCGCTTTCCATCGCCGATCAGTTCATCAAGACGGGTATGTACAAAACGGCGCTTGTCGTGGGCTCCGAAATTCAGTCGACGCTGATGGACAAAACGACCGAGGGGCGCAACGTGGCCGTCATCTTTGGTGATGGTGCCGGAGCCGCCGTCGTACAGGCCACGACCGATCCCGACCACCGCATCCTGTCGACCCATCTCCACGCCGACGGTCGGTACGCGGAGGATTTGTATCTCAAAGACCCCGGTAGCAGCCGCGAAGGGCACTTTATCAATGCCGAAACAGCTACCTCTCCCGACAGTAGCGTTGTTATGAACGGTAACGCGGTATTCAAACATGCCGTTGTCCGGTTCATGGAAGTTATCAATGAAGGACTGTCGGCCAACGGGTATCAGGCCAGCGATGTCAATCTGCTAGTGCCTCATCAGGCTAATATCCGTATTTCGGAATACGTCCGACAGCAGATGGGCCTGCCCGAAGATAGAGTATTCAACAATATTCAGCAGTACGGGAATACGACAGCCGCGTCCATCCCGATTGCACTTACCGAAGCCTACGAGCAGGGCCGTGTCAAGCCCGGTGATCTGATTTGCCTGGCTGCGTTTGGCAGCGGCTTCACCTGGGGGTCGGCACTGATTAAATGGTAAAGAGCGAAAGACTGAAAGAGCGAAAGAGTGAAAGGTTGCTGACGCAGGCCTTCGCTCTTTCAGTCTTTCGCTCTTTAATAATTCCCAATCGACAGCATCACCAGCGTACAGGCTTCGATGGGTTCGATACCCGCCTGTCGTAATTCCTCCTCGAATTCCGGGTTTTCGGTGCCGGGATTAAAAATAACCCGACGCGGCTTCAGTGCCTTCACATAGTCGTACAGGGTAGCCTGATTACGGGTTCCCACGTATAATGTCACGGTATCAACGTCGCTCAGTTCAGGCTGCCCAGTCTGAATCGAGTGGCCCTCTACTGTGCCCGGCCGCAATCCCACTAGTTCGACTTCATGCCCGTGCCGGAGCAGACTCCGGGTTGCCTGATTGGCGTATCGGCCCACGTTTTCAGTAGCACCTAGGACAACCGTTTTCTTGTTGTTCGTATTCATCTGCGTGCTGTGGTCCAACCCGGACCTGCTTGTCTCTTCTCTAAACAAGCCCCGATTAGCCTGTGTTCGTACCCGGAAAACAGAGAAATAATTTTGTTTAGTTTTACATAAACAGAAAATAGTAATTTTGGTCTGTTAACTGGAGAATCACCCTGTACGGTAGCCTTTTCAATCACTCACGAGGACCTGGCTGCGCTTGTAACGATTTTATCCAGGTGATTAATCGGTTTTTTTTGTTCAATCAATTAGTAAAAAAAGTAAACAAAAAACCCGATTTTAAGTCCATAGAATAAGTACATCGTTCAACATTCTTTACCGTATCCGTGCTATGAGTGATCGGAGAAACCAGAGCTTTTGGAATGAGAAGTGGGCCCCCATTACATTTAATGAGGTAGCGATGCCCCCTCGGTATCAAGTGTCTAACTATGGTCGGTTGCGTAGCTTTCAGGCCGGTACGCGTAACAAATCGAGTGACGAGCAATCCGCAGTCGGCACGATCATAAAGGGGTCGACTATCCAGGGCTATAAGTCGCTAAACATACGTGCAGAGGGTAAAACACTGAACCGCTACGTACACAAATTAGTCGCCGAACACTTCTGCGAAGGGGGAAACGTAGACGAGAGTTTTGTCATTCATCTCGACTTCGATAAGCAGAACAACTTCCATCAGAACCTGAAGTGGGTAACGAAAGAAGCGATGGTCGAGCACAACCGGCAGAACCCGAATCTGAAGGATCGGACGGTGAAGCGGTCGACGAGCAATTATAAATTGACGGAGAGTAAAGTCAAGATTATCAAAAAATTGCTGCGTAACGATAAGAATCGGCTGAAGATGATCGCCAAGCAGTTTGGTATTACGCACACGCAACTCAACCGTATACGCTCGGGCGAAAACTGGAAACACGTTCAGATCGATGAGGAGCAGGTTATGCCTGCCCGAACGAGACAGTCGGCATTAGTCGGTTAATCAAACCGGTCTTGCTACAGGGGTTGGCACGTCTACCATCGGCAACGATATAAAGAAGGACGTGCCAACCCCTTCTGTCGTTTCAAACCAGATGTTCCCACCGGCGTGTTCGACGCCCCGCTTGGCGATGGCAAGCCCCAACCCGGAACCACCCCGCTTGGTACTGAAATTTGGCAGAAACACCTTTGGCTGAATGGCTTCGGGAATACCAGCGCCATTGTCGTGCAATTCGATCCGAACGGACTCTTCGTAGGTGTACACCCGTAGTTCGATCGTCGGTTTGCGGTCGGCGGGTACCGATTGAATCGCGTTGATGAGCAGGTTGGTCAGAATGCGACCAATCAGCTGCCGGTCGCCGATAACCATCAGCGGCCCAGTCGCGATCTGCCGACTCAAACTGATTCGCTGATCGTCGGCGTACAGATCGGCCGCTTTATTGATGACCGACGTCACTTCAAACGTTTCGTTTTTCGGCATCGGCATCTTGGCGAAATCGGAAAACGACGTGGCAATATCGCTCAGGTTGTCGATCTGATCGAGCAGCGAGTCGAACGTACGCTGCATCACCCGGCGCGTAGTGGCATCGTTGGCGGGGCGCGACGCGGCAGTAGCAGGCTGCATACCGGGTAGTGTGCGCTGCAAATGCTGAAGCGTCAACTTCATGGGTGTCAGCGGATTCTTGATTTCGTGGGCGACCTGTTTGGCCATCTCCTGCCAGGCCGACTGCTTTTCGGTCTGCGCCAGTGCCAGTTTGTTTTCCTGTAGTTTCTCCAGCATCCGGTTGTATTCCCGAATCAGCATCCCAATCTCGTCGTCGGAGCGCCAGGGCAGCGTTTCGTTCAGTTGATCGAGGTTTGTCTTACTGATCTTACCGGTCAGAATTTTCAACGGTTTGGTCAGCAGGATCGACGCGAAATACGACAGGATCAGGAAGAACAGAAACAGGATCGTGAAGATGCTCAGGGCCGACGATATCACCTCAATCAACTGCTGATCGAGTTCGGGCTGGGCGTAGAAGTAAGGCACGCTCAGAATACCCAGCAGTCGACCGTCAAACGATTTGATGCTGGCGTAGGCGGTGCTGTACTGCTTACGCCCCAGCGACTCGCTGAGCAGCACCTGATTTTCCTTGTCTTCCACCAGGTGAACGTAGGCGGCTGGATTAATCTGCTTCGAGAGGTAGCCACTTTCGTAAATCAGCGGTCGGGTCGAGCTGTACAGGCGTCCCTGCGGGTCGTACAGGTTGAGGTCTATCCCAGCGTCACGGGCGACTTTACCCAGTTCTTCCTCCACCGATGCTTTGCTGCGTCGCTCGGTTTTGGCTTCATCAAGCGCCGTAACCAGGTTAGCAGCCACGTTACGGGTATTGGTCACGTAGGTGTTTTCCTGATTGGTGATGTAGTTGCTACTGATGACCGTCAGAATAATGACGATGACCAGCACCAGGGGCAGGAAAAACGCCAGGTTCAGCAGAATCTGGATACGGGTTGAATAGTTGATGCTGAACCGCGACCGGCTGTAATGAACAGCGTACAGGATAATGACGACGATAACCGTCAGGACCAGCAGCAGGTAGAGAAACGAGAAATTCGAGAAGGCATTTTTGAGCGGATACCCCACCGACGACACGACGACCAGTTGTCCGCCTTTCCCCCACAGACCAACGTGACGCCCTTCATTGACAACGATACCCGTCTGAAACAGGGCGGGATCGGTCAGCATCGACAGGGGCATGCGCCGTTCGTAGTTGTAGCTACCCGTGCTGTAAAGCAGTTTGGGGAGTGGTTTACCACCGGGGCCGGGACCGCTGTAAATAGCGTAGCTGTATTCCGGCATATCGGGTTGCTGAATAAACCGCGTGTCAACGAGCTGTTCCAGGTATGGGCTCTCCGGCCGTTCTTTCTGCAACCGGAAATCGATCACGACGTAGCCCAGGGTATCAGCGGTGAGCACAGTATCGGCGCTCCTGCGAATCGGAATAAAGCAGACGTACTGCTTGAACGACTGCTGGGTTGCCTTGTTGAGCAGATAGATACCTGGGTAAATCGTCTGATAATTCGGCTGACGGTACAGGTTGTTCAGGGCCGTTAGTCGGGTAGCGCCCGGCAGCACATCGGTCGGTTGCCCGGTGGCCCGGAACGACATTACATCGATGGTGTATTTATCGAAGTATCGGTCCAGATAGACGCCTTTTACGCGGGCCTGTATCCGTTGCCGCTGAAACTTCAGGGTATCGTTGCGCAGGGTCTGGGCAATATCGGCGTCGGTAGCAATAGCCTTCTGCGCCTTACTCATCAGCAACTCTCCCAGTTCGTCGTTTTCGGCCAGAATCCGCTTGCCAAACGCCTGCTTGTTTGTCAGCTGCTTATGTAACTCCTGTTGATAAACGACGTAAGCGGTTGCTGCCGCCGAAACAAAGGCAGCCAGAAACAGGTAAATCGAGGTCTTGTACCGAAACATGTACAACGACCGTGGAAACTGGTACCGATACAGCAATAGCCAGTAAATACCGTTCAGGACCAGTACAGGCTCCGTGGGCAGCCCCGCGACGTAGATCCAGATAAGCGACAGACCAGTCCCGATAATCAGCCACAACAGGCCACTCCACCCCACCCGATTGAACCGCACAAACAGGCTGGCCAGCAGGTGCGTCAGCAGGAAATAGATCGTTGAGATCGCGATGAAGATCAGCAGACACGCTATTTTAAGAACCGTAAACTGAATACTGAGCGTGATATCGAGCGTGAACTGTGACTTCTCGTAGATGTTGTTGATTTCGGCGTAACAAACCGTAAATACTACATACCCCAGGATAACCAGCACAATCGACAACCCCTGCCGCGCCCGGTCGGGCAGTTGCAACAATCGGCTGTATTGCCATGACCGGTAGTAATTATTGACCCAGTACAGGGACAGCATCAGTACAACGATCGAGTTGAGCAGCAAATCACCCAGCGACGGCACCAGTACCGACGAGTTGTAGAACCGGGGGTTAAACAGGTCTGATTCGACAAACAGAAACGGCACGCCAAAATACAGCATCAGTGCCCGAAGCACGAGCAGGTAAGCCGCCAGCCAGAGAAAGCCCCAGCCGTACCGACGTGCCTGCTGAAGCTGTAGCATCACCTGAAATACGTACAGCCCCAGAAAAATCACCCCCAGCGTAGCCAGGATAATTGTGTTGACAGGCGTCGTCTGATTCTGGTACGCGTGTACTTTGGGCGGTACAACCGAAAACAGAAAGATTGGCGTATTGTCGTAAATGACCTGATACGGTTTGCTCCGATCGTCGGTGATGGCGGTTGGGTCGGTCGCAAACAGATCGGGATTATAGCCCGAATGCAGGTAGCTATTGTCGTTGCGGTAGTGCCGGTACACATTCACCAGCGAGAACACGTTCAGCGTGTCGGCCTTCCGAACGACCCGCTGCCTGCTGACGACGTATCGGCCCCCTTCAAACGAAATCAGTCGGGGGTACGTGATTGTGGCAATTCGACTGTAATCAGGAATAAACTGATTGTCGGACCAATACAACAGCTTAGGTGGACCAGCCTGCCCTTTTTTCTTCTGAAAGATGTAGTACGGAAAACGGTTCTGGCTGCTCAGGTTACTGAACGTCAGTTCGGGTACCTGCCTTAGTCGGGTAGCCATCTGCTGCAACTCGTCGGCACTGACCCGCATTTCGTCTTTCACCCGTTGCTGTACCGCGCTCAGGTACTGCTCGTCGGCCGCGCCGGGGGCATTCTGCTCCAGAAACCAGTAGCAGAGTGCCGACAACGTAAATGCCAGCGTAGCCAGTACCAGAAAAATATGTTGCTCAATTCGCTTCACAGGCCCTCAGAAGGGAAGGTTTGGCAGTAAAAAGACTAAAAATCATGCCAAGATCGGCAGGAAAGCAGGTCAGCACGTACCTGACGAGACGGGTCATACAGCTACTGACGTAGCTTTTTCGACGGTAAATCCGCCCGATTCATACCCGATCTCGACACCCAGCACGTACAGTAAATGTCTGCGGTCGATAATGACACGCACGCCTTCAACGTTATAGACCTCGTCGGTCGGACCGGGCAGATCGAAGCCCAGCAGCCAGGAGGCTCCGCAGCCTCCTCCGCGAACACCGACCCGAAGGCCGTACTCGGCCGGAATTTTGTTGGCGCGTAACGTGTCCTGTATTTGCTGGCGGGCCACGTCCTGAACAGTTACGGGTTTGTCGAGCATGAGGAGTACATAATAAAAAAAAACGGCTGTCGGCCATCGAGTTGTGCACGGCAGCCACTGGACAAATTTATCATTTTTCGTTTACGCATTCATTGTCTTTACATGGAACTTCTGAGTGACTTTCTGAAGCTGATTATTCCGGCTGCGCTGGTACTGTATGGGATGTACGTAACAGTCCGGCTACTGCTCGAACGCGAAGCCGACCGCTATCGCCACGATAGCAAAATCCGTTATACCGATGCTGTGGTACCGGTACGCTTGCAGGCCTACGAACGGATGGTGCTGTTTCTGGAGCGGATCAGCCCCAATAATCTGCTGCTGCGGCTGGGCAATACGTCATCGTCGGCGCTCGAACTGCAACAGCGATTATTGCAGGAAATTCGGGATGAGTATAACCACAACCTCTCGCAGCAGGTATACATGAGTCAGGACGTGTGGGATCAGATTCAGACGGCTATGAACGAAATGATTACGCTCATCAATCAGGCATCGGGCGATACCCGCCCCGACGCCCCACCACTCGAACTATCGAAGCGGATTTTTGAGCGGATCATTCAGAAAGACAGAATGCCGACGACCACCGCCCTGAAAGCCGTTAAAGAAGAAATTCAGACGATGTTTATGTGATTGGAGACGAACGAGGTGAGACGAAAGAAGAAGGACGGCTGATCGCTGCTTTCTTTTTTCGTCTCACCTCGTTCGTCTTTTTTCTTTCTTCTTTACCCTAAAAACACCTCCATCGATAGCTGCAGTGCTTCCTGAAAAGCGTCCTGATTTAT
Organism: uncultured Spirosoma sp.; assembly: GCA_964581865.1. Classification (GTDB taxonomy): domain Bacteria; phylum Bacteroidota; class Bacteroidia; order Cytophagales; family Spirosomataceae; genus Spirosoma. Next base: position 151,903 of record CAZOQC010000009.1, on the reverse strand, counting down.
GGTCAGGTCGATACCCTCCTCGGTTATCGTCCGAATAATTTCTTCCATGGGCAAGTTACCCGTCAGGTGGTCAGCCGCCATCGGACAGCCTCCAAAACCACGTAGTGCGCCATCAATTCGCCGGACACCCGCCCGCAGTGCTGCCCGTACTTTGTAGGTGGCCTGACCCGGCTCAGCGTGCAGATGCGCGCCAAACTCGATTTGCGGAAAGGCCGCGATCAGATGCCGGAACAGGGTGTCTATCTCGCCGGGCGTCGAACTACCGACCGTATCAGACGGGGCGACAATCGACACGCCCAGATCAGCCAGCTGCGCGACCATCGTACCCACTTGCTCAGGGCTGTAGGGATCGCCGTACGGATTGCCAAACCCCATCGACAGATACACGACCAACTCGCGCCCGGCCGATTGGCATTGTGCCTGTACGTAACGCACATCGTCGAGCGCCTGCGCGATGGATTTGTTGGTATTCCGCTGTTGAAACGTCTCCGACACCGAGAGCGGGAAGCCCAGATACTGAATCGCCGGATGGCTCAGTGCTTCGTCGGCCCCGCGCTGATTGGCAATGATCGCCAGTAGTTTCGTCTTCGTCACCGACAGATCAAGTCCGGCCAGTACCTCGGCCGTATCGCGCAGCTGCGGCACGGCGCGGGGCGATACAAAACTGCCGAAGTCAAGCGTGTCGAAACCCACCCGCAGCAACGCGTTGAGGTACCTGATCTTTACTTCTGTCGGGACGAAATGCGCCAGCCCCTGCATGGCATCGCGTGGGCATTCGATCAGTTTCATCGGCGGGCAGCGGACATGGACCGGGTCAGAAACGCCAGGACGATCATGACCAGCGAACAGATCGCTAGTCCACCGGCTTCGCGGGCCAGTTCGATGTTCAGGCTACGCATACCCAGCTCGTTGAACAGAAATCCTTCAAATCGAGGTGGCCACTGGTACACGGCTGCGACGGCAAACAGCACCGCCATCCCCGCCAGAAACCACCAGCGGGCCAGCCCCGCCCAGGTCATGAAACAGGACACAGCCGCCAGGCCGTAGATAGGTATCCACACTTCCGGGTCGGGGTCGTTGTATTGCAGGGCAGCAAACACAATGAACAGCAGCCCAAACACAAGGGCAATGGGTTTACGCATGGCAGGTTTAAGGTTTGTCGTTCGTAGTTTGTGGTTCGTAGTTCCTTCGGCAATACTGTTCGTAGCAGCAACTACAGACTACGAACAACAAACCACGAACTGTCAGTTGCAATACTGCGCTACGGCGTTGGCAGCGTCGGCGTAGCCAAGTTGCCGGGCCTGTTTCAGGCTCAGGCACCCGCTTTCGCGCTGATTCTGCACGATCTGCGCGATACCCAGCCCATAGAACGCTTTACCGAACTTCGGGTCGGCTACGACGGCCTGCTGAAAATCAGCGGTAGCACCGGTCAGATTCTTTTGTTGAAAGTACAGATTACCCCGGTTGTAATAAGCCAGTGCGCTTTTAGGATCGAGTTTGATAGCCTGCGAAAAGTCGGTGATAGCGGGCTGAATCTGGTCCTGCGTGGCAAACAACTGCCCCCGGTTCAGGTAGATTTCCGAAGCCATCCGCTGACTTGTATCGGGAGCCAGCCGGATCGCATCGGAGTAATCTTTCAGAGCGCCCGTCAGGTTATTCTGCGCAACCCGCATCACAGCCCGGTTGTAATAAGGCCGGTACGAGTCGGGATTCAGTTTGATAGCCTGATCGTAGTCGAGGGCGGCATTGGCGTATTCCTTCAGTTCAAAATAGGCGACACCCCGCGTGTTGAATGCTTCCGCGTTATCATCATCAGCTTCAACGGCCTGATTCAGCACCTGCAGGGCGTCTCTGAACTTACCATCCCGCATTAATTTACGGCCCTGTTCAACAAAATCATCCGACGATGTGCAGCTAAGGGTCATTGCCGAAACGATCCCCAAAATAACCAGTAACTTCTTCATTATTAACTAAAGAGCGAAAGACGGAAAGAGTGAAAGAGCGATAAATCAAGTGCGTATTAACCAGTCGCTCTTTTATTCTTTCGCTCTTTCACTCTTTAAATTACGCCAAAGGTAAGGGCGAAATTTGGTCGTTCGCCTAACAATCGCTTAACTTTGCAACGGCAAATCGGTGCTACCAGCTCCTGCTGAATCCCCCAGGTCTTGACCGAAGCAAGGGTAGGTGGTCGTAGCGGTGAGACATTGATTTGCCATTTTTTTTTTGCCCTTCTGGGCGGTAACGCAGTCTCCGACCCGTCTTTTGTTACGTAACTAGTCGTATGACTGCCCGTAACCATTGCATCCCATGGACCTGCTTACCCAACTGACTGACAGCTACCACCAGTCATTCCCCACCGATCAGTCTCCGCTGATTATCTGTTCGCCCGGCCGCGTCAACCTGATTGGCGAACATACCGACTACAACGAAGGATTCGTGTTGCCAGCCGCTATCGACAAGGCGATTTATCTGGCCATTACCCCCCGCTCCGACGATCGGATTCACGCGGTAGCGCAGGACCTGAATCAGACCTACGAAGTGGCCCTGTCTGACCTTACCCCTACCCACTCCTGGATGGATTACCTGCTGGGCGTTGTGGCGCAGCTACGACTGGCCGGGCATACGGTTGGCGGCTTTAACTGCGTCTTTAGCGGTACCATTCCCATCGGGTCGGGCCTGTCGTCGTCGGCCGCACTGGAAAACGCGGTCGGTTTCGGGCTCAACGAACTCTATGACCTAGGCCTCGACCGGATGACGCTGTTGCGGCTGTCGCAACGGGCCGAAAACGAGTTCGTTGGGGCGAAGGTGGGCATCATGGACATGTTTGCCAGCATGATGGGCAAAGCCAACCACGTAATCAAACTCGATTGCCGGTCGCTGCAATACGAATGCGCCCCCCTCTCCACCGATGACATCCGCATCGTACTGTGCGACTCGCAGGTGAAGCACTCGCTGGTGACGTCGGAATACAACACCCGACGGGCTGAGTGCGAAGCCGGTGTGCGCTTCCTGAAGACATTCTATCCCGACATCCATAGCCTGCGCGACGTGACGATGACGATGCTCGATACGCACCTGCGCGACGCTAATCCGCTGATCTACAAACGCTGTTCGTACGTGGTTCAGGAAAACACCCGCGTCGTCGATGCAGTGCAGGCGCTGGAGGCTGATGATCTTGATACGTTCGGTCAGCTGATGTACGGTTCGCACGCCGGATTAAGCGAGAAATATGAAGTAAGCTGCCCTGAACTCGACATCCTGGTCGACATTGCCCGGAATCAGCCGGGCGTATTGGGGTCGCGGATGATGGGCGGTGGCTTCGGGGGCTGCACGATCAATCTGGTCCAGGTATCGGCCATTGAGCGCTTTGAGGCCCACATTCGGCACGAATACAAAGAGCGCACTGGTAAGGATACACTGATCTACGTGTGCAGCTTGCAGGACGGTACGCACCGGCTCAACTGATTAAGTTTACGGATTCTTCCGGCCATAGCGGGAATCTTCTTTATTTTTGCCAACAGAATCTGCTGATTCTGTTTAGTGTCGGTACTGACAAACACTCCTTACCATGAAATTTTTCATTGACACGGCCAATCTGGCCGACATCCGCGAAGCCCAGGAAATGGGTATCCTCGACGGCGTAACCACCAACCCGTCGCTGATGGCGAAAGAGGGTATTACGGGCAAAGACGCCGTAATGCGGCACTACAAAGAAATCTGCGAAATCGTTAAAGGCGACGTAAGCGCCGAGGTCATTTCGGTTAAATACGAAGAAATGATCAAGGAAGGCGACGAACTCGCTGAACTGGACGAGAATATCGTCGTAAAAATTCCGATGACGGCCGAAGGGATCAAAGCCATCAAGTACTTCTCGGAAAAAGGCATCCGTACCAACTGTACGCTGATTTTCTCGGCGGGTCAGGCGCTGGTAGCGGCCAAAGCCGGAGCTTCGTTTGTGTCGCCCTTCGTTGGTCGTCTGGACGATATTTCGACCGATGGTATGGAGCTGATCGCGCAGATCCTGACCATCTTCAGCAACTACGGTTACGATACCGAAGTGCTGGCAGCATCGGTACGCGGACCCATGCACATCATCAAGTGCGCGGAACTGGGTGCCGACGTGATGACGGCTCCGCTGAGCGCCATCAAGGCCCTGCTGAACCACCCACTCACCGACAGTGGCCTGGCGAAGTTCATGGCCGACCACGAGAAGGCAAACCTGCCCGTTAAGAAGTAATTTCCCCGGACAGGATTACAGGATTGACAGGATTTTCTTTTTCACCAGCCAAAGCGACAGCTGCTGTTGATGCTATAAACGAAATCCCATTAATCCTGTAATCCTGTCTATTCATCAACACTATGTTCTCTACTGATCCTGTACTGAGTTTCGACCACGCCGATATTTATCAGGGCGACCGCCTGGTGCTGGGCGACGTTACGTTTCAGATTCAGAAGGGTGATTTTGCTTACCTCATCGGCCGAACCGGCAGCGGGAAGTCGTCGCTGTTGAAAACGCTGTACGCCGATCTGTTTCTGCGTCATGGAAAAGGCCATATCGCGGGTTTTTCACTCGACTCACTTAAGCCGCGCGACGTTCCGATGCTCCGCCGGAAAATCGGTATCGTCTTTCAGGACTTTCAGCTGTTTACCGATCGGTCGATCGAAGACAATCTTCGCTTCGTGCTGAAAGCGACCGGCTGGACCAGTAAGAATGATATCAACAACCGCATCGCCGACGTGCTGATGCAGGTTGGGCTGGGCACCGCTCAGAAAAAAATGCCGCACCAGATGTCGGGGGGTGAGCAGCAGCGGGTCGTTATCGCCCGAGCTATGCTCAACGAACCCCAGATTCTGATCGCCGACGAACCGACGGGTAATCTCGATCCCGCCGTGTCGGATCAGATTATGAAGGTGTTTCAGACAATCAACGGCGCGGGTACGGCCGTACTGATGGCCACCCACAACTACGAGTTGCTCAACAAGTACCCCGCCCGCGTCCTCCGCTGTCAGGATGGTCAGGTCATTGAATTGGCGGGGTGATTAGCTGCTACTATTGCCTGGCAGCAAGCGGATTCACTACGATCAGGCTAGGTATGTGAACAAAATCAGCGGTATTGTTAGTGTACAGCTCACAGCCGTTCAACATAGCTGTTGCCGCTATTATTGAATCACCCAAGGACATCTTTCTATTCTGTCTCAGGCTAATTGCCAGATCAATTACTTCGTTAAGTACCGGAATGATTTCCACCGTGGCAAACACGCCTTCCAGATACAGTTTGTCGTCTGCTGTCAAGTTTCTCTAACCAAGCACTTCCAGTTTAGTAATGCCGGACACGTAACTGCCTGCGATCAGTGGTCTAAGGAACGCATATATGTCACTAGCGGCATAAATAATCAGATTGGAATCCAGTAATCTCATTCTTCATCCCGGAAAGGCAGTTTACGATCCTGACGCGATTCGCGCAGATGAGCTAACGCCCCTTCTATATCCATGCTGGGACTTCCCCGCATTACGCGCTCACGGGCAAGGGCCATCTCCTCATCCGACAATTTATTGACCGACAGCTGATTAGCTGGCAATTCTGTCTTTTTTAAATCAATCAGTTTCATATCGGCTAAATCCTCTAATAGCCTCAGAGCTTTTGGATTGATGATATCGACTGTGTATGTGTCCATCTGTTTGTCAGTCTGCTTCTTACGCAAGATACGAAAACCGGGCTGATCTGCTGTACCTTACTGACTGGACGCGTTGACGGGCGGAAATAATCAACAAGCACGGTGTATTCAGAGTTGAGACAGGGAAAACCAAACTCAACGGTATGACTACTATGCAGGACCCACGGACACAATATCCGGTCCCTCCCTACCCGCAGGACGATCAGAATCACCCCGGCACAGAAGCCAGCATGACACCTAAAGCCGACCACGGCGAAACGTCGTATAAAGGCAGTGGCCGACTGGCCGGGCGCAAAGCACTCATCACGGGTGGCGACAGCGGTATCGGTCGGGCGGTTGCGCTGGCGTTCGCCAGAGAAGGTGCTGACGTGGTTATCTCGTATCTGGACGAAGACGACGATGCGCAGGAAACGATTCGGCTGGTGCAGGAAGCGGGCCGGAAGGGCATTGCTATCGCCGGTGATATTCAGGAAGAAGTCCATTGTAAGCAGCTTGTCAAACAGACGGTTGACGAACTGGGCGGGCTGGATATTCTGGTCGTCAATGCTGCGTTTCAGATGGCCCACGATTCGTTTCTGGACATTCCCAACGACGAATTTGAACGCACCTATCGGACCAACGTCTTTGCCCTGTTTTATTTGTGCAGAGCCGCTGTTCCGGTGATGAAGCCCGGCAGTTCTATTATCAACACAGCGTCGATACAGGCTTATATGCCCGAACCGTCGATTCTGGCGTATGCCAGTACCAAGGCAGTTATTGTCAATTTCTCGAAAGGGCTGGCGAAAGAAGTAATCGAAAAAGGCATTCGGGTGAACATTGTCGCTCCCGGACCAGTCTGGACACCGCTGATACCGGCCACGATGCCCGACGAAAAAGTAAAAACGTTCGGCGAAGATTCGTACTTGGGCCGGGCTGCGCAACCCGTCGAGTTATCACCGATCTACGTGCTGCTGGCATCACAGGAAGCGAGTTACATTACCGGCATGGTGTACGGCGCAACGGGTGGTCGGCCCATTGGCTAATGTCAACCGTCACTTATTGACCCGATAGAGGAACCGGTTTCGTAGCCGGTTCCTCTATTTTTGTAGGGTAACCAGACCCGACAGTATGCGCTTTTTTCTTTTCCTGTGCTTATTTCCTGCCATCGTATCGGCACAGCACCCGTCGGCTAAACGCATTCGTCGGTACGTTCATTACCTGGCATCAGACGCCATGAACGGACGCGGTACGGGTAGTCCGGAGAATGCCAGTGCTGCGCAGTATATTGAGAATCAGTTTCGCCGGTACGGCCTGAAACCGCTCGGCACAACCGGATTTCGACAGTCGTTTACCGCTAAAGTTCGGCGTGTTGTGGTCCCCGACAGTTTGCGCCCGGCAGAGAATGTCATCGGCTTCCTAGACAACGGTGCGCCTTACACGATTGTCGTCGGTGCTCACTACGACCACCTGGGTATGGGTCGGCAGGGCAGTTCGCTGGATTCGCTGCCGCAGGGCAAAATACACAACGGAGCCGACGATAACGCATCGGGTGTTGCCGGCCTGCTCGAACTGGCGAGGTACTATGCAGGAAACAGGAAAAAAGAGCCCTATAACCTACTGTTCATGGCATTCGGCGCGGAGGAGCTGGGTTTGCAGGGTTCCCGTTACTTCCTCAACAATCCGACGTTACCGCTCGCTACCCTCAATTTCATGGTTTGCATGGATATGATTGGTCGGTACAACCCTGAGCGGGGCGTTGGCATCGGCGGCTACGGCACGAGCGATACGTGGCCCGCAGTCTTCAAAGGCGTAGCGAGCCCGATCAGGTTTTTCACCGACCGGCCCGGCAACGGTGGCTCCGACAACGCAGCTTTTTACGCGAAGCAGATTCCGGTGCTGTTTTTTCACACGGGTGGCCACCCCGACTACCACAAACCCAGCGACGACCCCGATACGATCAACGTGGAAGCCGAGAAGCATATTCTGGACCTGGAGATAACCTTACTGGACCGGGCCATGCAACAGCCGAAGATGGTGTTTACGCCGGTGAAGTAGGGACAGAGTGCTATATTTATTCCCCTATAAACGATAGCAAAAATGCTTGACCGTATCACGATTGATCCAGCTATTTGTCATGGTAAGCCAACCATCCGAGGGTCGAGACTACTGGTGGCGACCATTGTAGACTTATTGGCCAGTGGCATGACATGGGAAGAGATTCGGGCCGACTACGCCGGGCTCGAGTCGGAAGACATTCAGGCTTGCCTGCACTATGCTGTTCGTCTGTTACAGTTCCGAACACTCCCGCTGGCGGCATGAAATTTCTGATCGATGAACAGTTACCCCCCTTGTTGGTAGACTGGCTACAGGAAAAGGGATATGACACTATTCATGCAACAGCTTTAGCGACAGGAGATCGCATAACTGACCACTATATCTGCCAACGAAGCATCGATGAACAGCGAGTCGTTATCACAAAAGACGAAGATTTTCTGACTACATACCTGCTGAAGAAGCAGCCTTACAAGTTAATCTATCTCACGGTGGGCAACATAAAGAACAGACAGCTTCTGGATTGATTTCGTGCCAGCTTTGATTCTTGGAAGTTTCAATTAGAAGCAGGTGCTAACGTCATTGAAGTCAGTCAGTATGACACTAAAGTTCGCGATTGACAAACACACGCTACGAGGGTAAATGTGTTCCCTTTGCCGGTTTAGCCACGAGCGCATTATCTTTGCCCCGCTTATTCCCCGACTGCTCGCATGGCCCAACCGACCCATCGTACTGCCCTCAGCGTCCGCCATCTGGTGGGCATCAAAGACCTGACCGAAGCTGATATTCAACTCATTCTCGAAACGGCCAGTCAGTTTAAAGAGGTCATCAATCGCCCGATCAAGAAAGTACCGTCCCTGCGCGACATTACCATTGCCAACGTTTTTTTCGAAAATTCCACCCGCACACGGCTGTCGTTTGAGCTGGCGGAGAAACGACTGTCGGCTGATGTGGTGAATTTTTCGGCATCGGGCAGCTCGGTCAAGAAAGGGGAAACGCTGCTCGACACGGTCAACAATATCCTGGCGATGAAAGTCGATATGGTCGTGATGCGGCACAGCAGCCCCGGCGCTCCGCACTACCTGACGCAGCACATCAAAGCCAACGTCGTCAATGCGGGCGACGGCACGCACGAGCACCCGACACAGGCGTTGCTCGACTCGTTCTCCATCCGCGAGAAGCTCGGCGACGTTGCCGGTAAGCGCGTTGCTATCATCGGTGACATTACTCACTCACGGGTAGCGCTCTCGAACATTTTCTGTTTGCAGAAACAGGGCGCCGAAGTCATGGTGTGCGGGCCGAAAACGCTCATCCCCAAACACATGAACGCGCTGGGTATCCGGGTAAGCCACAATGTACGCGAAGCCCTCGCCTGGTGCGACGTCGCCAACGTCCTGCGCATTCAGCTGGAACGCCAGCAGATCAAGTATTTCCCATCATTGCGGGAGTATTCGCTGTACTACGGCATTTCGAAACAGATGCTCGACGAACTCGACCGGCCCATCGTCCTGATGCACCCCGGACCCATCAACCGGGGGGTTGAACTAACGTCGGACGCGGCTGACTCGGCCCATAGCATTATTCTCGATCAGGTTGAAAACGGCGTTGCGGTGCGGATGGCGGTGTTGTATCTGCTGGCGCAGTTATAGATCAGTTCAGGCGACCGGCATAGCCTAGCTTTTTCAGCTCCGGTGCCGTCAGATTCAGCACGTTCACGTCGAGTTTGATCGGCGACAGCGGGGTGTCGGTTGAGTCGCGCGGCACCTGGCAGATCGCGTCAATCACATCCATTCCTTTGAACACCTGCCCGAAGACTGTGTAATTATCATCCAGCCGGGCCAGGCCAGCCTTGTTCTGCACGATGTAGAACTGACACCCTGCCGACAGCTTGCCGGGGTTGTTGTCGCGACCGGCCCCGACCGCGCCGTATACGTGCCGGATCGTCGGCACAAACTCTGGTTTTAGCAGGTAGGGCGAATCAGCAAATCCGGCGGGCGTATCGGGGCAGCCGCCCTGCGCGACAAAGTTCGGGATCACCCTATTCATGGTTAATGTATCCCAGTACGCTGCATTGGCCAGTTTGACGAAGCTGTCTTTGTGCCGGGGTGTTTCGTCGTAGAGCCAGAAGAGCACCTCCCCCAGCCGCGTTTTGATCTGCCCGACCGGATAGGTTTTCGGTGGTTGGGGGGTGGGATTCACCAGAAATAGATACGCAATAATCAGGAGATGACAGGGCATGGTCGGGGGCAATTAGTGGCGAAGTCAGCCGGTTTGCGAACCGGTTTTCCTGCAAGCTAACAGGTCTGTCATACCAAACTATGCTGCTCGCTGGTTATCTTTGGTAAAACTGCTTTGCCGCCAATGGAACAGGAACTTCGCACGCTGCACCCCCCGCACGACCACCGGTTCGACGATGATTTTTTCTTTGCCCTCTGCCAGGCCAACGAAACGACCCGAATGGAGCGCGACGCTAACGGAAACATTATATTCATGCCACCCACCGGATCAGACACAGGACGTTACAACTTAGAACTCGCCACAGAACTTGGCATCTGGAACCGTCGAAAAAAACTAGGTATTGCCTTCGACTTTTCTACAGGCTTCACACTACCTAATTCGGCCGTTCGGTCGCCGGATGTATCGTGGATCATCAACGAGCGATGGGATGCACTTACCGAGAAAGAACGGCAGGGATTCGCACCGATCTGCCCGGATTTCATAATTGAGGTCCGGTCAAAAAGCGATGATTTGAAGGAATTGAGAACGAAGATGGAGGAATACCGCGACAACGGCGTTCGGCTGGGCTGGCTCGTCGACCGGGCTGGTCAGCAGGTGTTTATCTACCGAGAAAACGGCTCCATCGAAATCCGACAGGGCAATCCCGTTACGTTGTCGGGTGAAGATGTACTCCCTGACTTCTCGATTACGCTTCCCCTGTAAGCCAGCCGAACAAATCCGAAAAACGCGCTGTTCTTCCCATACCCGCACCAATCAAAACATTCACTCAGTCGCAATTCGCTCAATCACTCATTGATATATGAAAGGCTTTCAATTCTCTGATTACGTACCCCCCGAACAGCAGGGCGGCAGCGACTTCGACAAGCTGCTCAACATCTTTCAGCAACTCCTGCTGCTGACGTCCGGCGACGTCGAGCAGGCGATGTCGTGGATGAGTCAGCTCGACCGGCAGTACGGCCTGACCGACGACAAATACGGCATCGGCAACTTCTTCGACGACCTTAAGGAAAAGGGTTACCTAACCGAGAAAAACGAGGAAGGTAAAATCCAGATGACGCCCAAAAGCGAGCAGACCATTCGCCGGAGCGCCCTGGAAGAAATCTTCGGCAAGCTTGAACGGTCGAAGTCGGGCGGGAATCACAACACGCCGTACACCGGCTCGGGCGATGAGCTGAGCAGCGATCTGCGGACGTACCAGTTCGGCGACACGCTGGAACAGATTTCGATGACCGAGTCGATCAAAAACGCGCAGATCAATAGCGGGGTCGATGAATTCCGGCTGATGGAGCGCGATCTCGAAGTAACGGAAAAAGAGCAGAAAACGCAGACCTCGACAGTGCTGATGATCGACATCAGCCACTCGATGATTCTGTACGGTGAAGACCGGATTACGCCCGCCAAGAAAGTCGCGCTGGCCCTGACGGAACTTATCAAGGTCAAGTACCCCAAAGACACGCTCGACATCGTGGTGTTCGGTAACGACGCGTGGCAGATTCAGGCCAAAGACCTCCCCTATCTGGAAGTTGGCCCGTACCACACCAACACGGTGGCCGGGCTGGAACTGGCGATGGACCTGCTGCGTCGCCGGAAAAACAAGAACAAGCAGATTTTCATGATTACAGACGGGAAACCGACCTGCCTGAAAGAGGGGATCAAGTACTACAAGAACTCGTTCGGCCTTGACCGGAAGGTGGTCAGCAAAACGCTGACGCTGGCGGCCCAGGCCCGGCGGCTCGACATACCCATCACGACGTTTATGATTACGTCGGACCCATACCTGAAGCAGTTCGTGCAGGAGTTCACAAAAGTCAATAACGGACGGGCGTACTACAGTGGTTTGCAGGGTCTGGGCAACATGATGTTTGAGGATTTCCAGCGCAACCGCCGGAAGAATATCAAGGGGTAAGCTGGTTTTCGGCTTACAGTATTTGTCGAACGGCAGGTAGGCATGGCTTACTTGTCGTTTTTTGTTTGCCGACATGACAACGACAGCAAAGGCAACTATTCCGCTGGCTACCGGTAATTTTACCTATCTTTGTTTTGTTGTCAATGAAACAAAGTTTATGAATACATCCGCCCGTGTCGAAAACGCCGTTCTTAGGGACGTGCCCAATCATATCAACGATGGGGAGATTCTGAATTTTCTCTACACAAAAGATGTCAACTGGCAGCACGTCAACGCGATAAAAACGCTGACCGACTTCAACGATGAAGTCATTTCGGACTGGCTCAACGTCAGCGTCAAGACGTTCCGCGAATACAAAAAGCCGCAAAACGTTTTCAAAGACAATGTCAAGGAGCAGGTACTGCTACTGCTGTCGCTGGTTAAGCACGGACTAGACCTGTTCGGCTCGGCCAGCGCCCTCGACCAATGGCTAACCCAGCCCAACTTTTACTTCGATAATCGTAGCCCCAACGCGTACCTCAACACGGTGACGGGTATCCGGTTCGTTGATGACCGGCTGACGGCAATGGAATACGGCGACAACGTGTAGTGCATGGAGGTGTTTCGCATCAGTAAGGAAATTTACGCACAGACGCTACGGGCGTCCGGGAGTGCCAACCGCTGGAACATGAATGGGCAACACGTTATTTACGCCGGTTCGTCGCGCTCGCTGGCATCGCTGGAACTGGCCGTTCATCGCGGTTCCATTCAGCCCCTGGCCAATTATAAAACGATGGTTATTTCCATTGCCGACGACGATCATCTGGTCCGGCAGGTGAGCAGCAATGAGTTACCGGCCAACTGGCGAACCATGGCCGGTTACCCGGCTCTGCAACGCATCGGCTCGGCCTGGTATACGACGCAGGAAACGCTGGTGCTCAAAGTGCCGTCGGCGGTGATTCCGTATGAATACAATTATATGATCAATACTGAGCACCCCGACTTTGGCCGATGCGTTCAGCTGGTACGCACGGAGGATTATTTTTGGGATTCCCGACTACTGTAAGATTGTCATGCTGTCCGTATCTACATTCGCTCAAAAAGTCGGGGCTACGGTTCCTACTTTTCTGTTACTGCTCGCTATGACCGTCGACGGTTTTTCGCAGTCCAGGACCACGTTGGCCGATTCGATTACAGGTTATCTGCGTACAGTCCCGGCGTCGGCAATGGTCAGTATGGCGGTTGAGTCATTGCAGGATAGTACCGTGTCGGCGTATGTCAATGCGGACAAATTGGTGCCCTCGGCGAGTGTCATCAAACTGCCGATTTTGGTGGAAGCCATGGAACGGGTAAAAGCGGGTACGCTCGACCTGTCGGAGATTCATATCCTGACCGACTCGGAGAAAGTGGGTGGCGATGGCATCCTGAAAACCTACTCCCACCGAAGTCGTATCAGCTACGCCGACCTGCTCCGTCTGATGATAATCTACAGCGACAATACGGCCACCAATATATTCATCAACGAACTTGGTATGGACGCCATCAACGCCCGCATCCGGGCGATGGGCCTGACCGGCACCCGGCTCAACCGGGTAATGATGGATACGGTAGCCGCCCGACAGGGCCGTGATAATGTCGTTACGGCGCGGGACATGAACCGGCTGCTTAGCCAGATTTACCGGCATCAACTGGCAACACCTGCGCTCTGCGAGCAGATGCTCGACATTCTGAAGCAGAACGAAGACACGCTGACCATTCCCCGGTTGCTGCCCAAATCCGTTGCCGTCGCCCACAAGACCGGTACACTGCCGTACGTCCGGGCTGATGCGGGTATTGTCTATTCGAAGACCCCGTTTCTGCTCACCGTCCTGGTACAGGGGGTGCCAACACCCGACGCCGAGCGCATCATTGCCGAACTGGCCCTGCTCTGTTACCGAACCCCACCCCTGGCCCCTCCCCGTTAGAGAGGAGAATAACCCGTTTTCCCATTTTTTTCAAAGGTGGTTCCACAGACGAAAATTGAAATTAGGTTCCCCTCCCTAACGGGGAGGGGTTAGGGGTGGGGTCAACGAAACAACAACAGGCAGGCAACCGGAACCAGCACGAGGGAAATAACCGAGGAGAACGTAACCAGAATCGACGCGTCTTCGGTTTCGGCGTCGATGAAGGTGGCGAACACGACAAGATTGGCGGCAATTGGAAACGACGCCATCAGTAGCATCAGCTTCTGCTCGTCGCTTTGCAACTGGCCGATCAGCACTGATTCGAGCCAGACCAGTGCCCCCAGTATAAGCGCGGCCGATACATACCGCACAGCCATCAACTTACTGAACTGCCCATAGTTGACTTTCTTGATGTCGACCGCCGTCAGCGTTACCCCAATGATAATCATACCCAGGGCAGACAATGTCCAGCTGGCCCCTTTCATCACCGGCTCCAGCGATTCGGGCATTTTGACCCCGTACAGATTGGCGATAATAGCCGCGATCAGGGCGTAGATCGCGGGAATTTTCAGCACGTTTTTCATCGAATCACCAACACTGATGTCTTTACTGCGCGACACCAGGTAATACCCTATGGTGTCGCCGTACAACACGTTACCCATGTAGGCGCTGATAATGAGCGGCATTTTCTCCTCGCCAAACAAGGCCATCACCACCGGAATACCGAACCAGCCGATGTTGAAGTACGAAAACGAGCAGCGTAGCAGATCGGGGTTGACGTCGGGCTTCAACCACCGTTTAACCAGTTCGGCGGGCAGGTTCATCAGCGCAGCCAGCAGGAAAATAATCGACAGAGCCGTAGCCAGTTGCGCTGGTTCCGCTTTCAGGATGTTGTCGAAAATGACCAGCGGAATCAGCACGTAGAGCAGCAAACTCGAAATCGGCTTGCTTTTCAGACCGAACCACCGACTGGCGACATACCCAAGGATGATAAAACCGTACAGGGGTACGACACTAGTAAGCAACTCGTTCAGTACGTTCATGTTGTAAGCGTTTGATAATCGCGTGCGTAAGCGGGTCGACACGTTCGACGTTGAACCAGACGGCATTTGTATCGAACAACTCACCGACCAGCACGTGTCCGATGCCGTAAGCGGGTGCATCCGTTACGTCAGAAACGTACAGCTGCATGGTGTTGACGTCGGCCTGAACCCCCCCGGCCTCGCAGGGCACTAACTGCTCTTTTTCCACTAGTTTTTGCAGAATCGGCACCAGCATTTTGTCCGCTTTCGTGGCCGGTCCCGTTGCGTTGATGACATAATCGGCCGTATCAGTGTACCCGGTTTCAGTCGTCAGCGTGTACTCCCGTTTCGCATCGTTCCACTCGACTTTATCAGAATAAGCCGTTACCGTGAGCTGCCCCGACGCCAGTAAGTCGCGGAGTTTTTTCGCATTCTGGAGCGGCATGGCGTGGCGGTTAATATCGGAATAGGGCTTGAGCCACTTACTGAACCGAATGCGCTCGTCCTGCGGCAGCAACTGCCAGATATCGAACGAGATATGCCGGGTCGAATACAGGATATGCTGGAAAACACTGGCGTAGTCTTCGGCCTGCCGAATGTCGTCCGTCAATAGATCGAGCTGATTTTTACCGATGCGTTTGAACTGCTTCCAGTCCTGCGGGCCCAGTATGCGTTCGGCTTCGGCCCGAAACAACCGGAACAGATCGCTGGCCCGCAACGTGCGCCGTTTCTCGCGAATCAGCCTGCGCACGTTAGCCATCGTCAGCACCTGACGCTCAAACGGTTTTTCTTCGGGCGACTGCACGCGGGGCAACAGTCCGTCTTTCGAGTACAGCTTGATCGGCCCCTGATGCCCGTTGTTGACCAGCGTAATTACCGCGTCGATAGCCGTCAGGCTGGCACCCAGCACGCAAACCGACGCGTCTTTGTCGGTAATCGTTTGCAGAATACGGCTGGCTGGCCAGGGCGAATCGAGGTAATTAGGCGATTCGTCGAGCTGATGAAAATTGTTGGATTTGGGCGTCCCCGTTGCCAGTACCAGCACGTCGGCGTCGATTGTCTGACCCGACTCCAGCGTAATCGTCGCGCCATCGTCGGTAATGGTTGCGTCGGTAGCCAGCTCGTGGTACACGTCGACCGTCATGCCGTGCTGCCGGGCCAGATCGACGTACTGATCGAATACGTCCTTCAGGTAAATGCCATACAGTTCGCGGGGCGGGTAACTGGCAGCGTCGATGGCTGTGCCGGGGTAGTGACGTTCGATCAGGTCGCTGTGCCCGGCCATCCAGTCGACGAAGTGGTTGGTTTCCTCCGCGAAAATGCCCATCAACCCGGCCGACGTGTTGAGCAGGTGACCTTTCTGCCCGGTATCGTAGGCCAGTCCCGGCCCGATCTCCTCCCGTTTCTCGATGAGCGCAAACGCAACCGGTTCCGGCTCGGGCGCAATGATTAGTTTCAACACAAGGTGAATAAACGTAGCGGTTCCACTCGCTCCACCCCCTACTATCGCAATCGTTCGCTGGTTCATTCGTTCGTCAAAAAAACGGGGTCGCTGTCGTCCATTGGATTCGTAGCGCCCCCGTTTCTTTAACCTCGTTTTAATGATAATGTTACGCCCGCGCAGCACCCACGACCTGCATAGTCAGCGTGTAGACAGATTTTGATGCCGTAATAAACAGTGTTTTTCGATCAGTACCCGCGAAACAGAGGTTGCCCGTCCAGTCTTCATCGACCGGAATCTGCGCAATTTTCTCACCGGCCGGGCTGTAAACCGTCACGCCATCCCCCCCCGTCAGGTACAGGTTACCGCGTTCGTCCAGAATCATCCCGTCCGACCCCTGTTCGACAAACAACTGCCGATTAGCCAAACTGGCATTCGGTTTAATGTCGTAGCGGTAGGTTTTGTCGGCGTCGATGTCGGCTACGTAAAGTTGGGTGCCATCGGTTGTACCGATGATACCGTTTGGCTTTTTAAAATCGGTGTCGACCTGTTCGGGTTGTGATGATCCTTTGGGTAGCAAATACAGGTATTCGCCGAACACGTCAGGGCCGCCGTGCCACCAGTATTTGCGTTCGTAAAAAGGGTCGGTAAAGTAAATATTGCCCCGCGCATCAATCCAGAGATCATTCGGGCCATTGAGCCGGGCTCCTTCGTGATCGGTCATCAGGATCGTCACCTGCCTGTCGGGGCTGATCGACCAGATTTCGTTTTTTTCATCGGCGCAGGTCATCAGGTTACCATCAGCGTCGAAGTACATGCCATTGGAACGGCCCGTTTTGTCGAGAAAAACCGATAGAGAGCCATCGGTACCGTATCGCCAGATTGTATCATTGGGCTGATCGGAGAAAAAAACGTTTCCGTCGGCGTCCGGGGCTGGCCCTTCGGTAAAGTCAAACTGGCTCGACACACAGGTTAGTACAGCGCCCGGCGTGATGAGATTCGTTGTGTCAAAAGCGGTGAAGGGTTCGGAATCAGGTTGAGCCATGGCCGTCGGAGTTAGTGAAGTATATGGGCAAACAACCGCCCCCACCGTTGGCTTGTTTACAACTCAGCGCCGGACTAACCGTTCTTACTACACGCTAACCACTGACCGAATGACCTTCGCCGACAAAGCCATCGCCTATTACCATGCGCTGACCGCCCCAACCGATTTGCCGCCGGGACTGGGCGTCATGAACCCGTACGAACAGCCCGCTGTACGGACTATCATCGAGCAGTTTTACGCTAAATTTTACGCCGACAATCGGCCCCGCGTGTTTGTGCTGGGGATCAACCCCGGTCGGTTCGGGGCGGGTGTAACGGGCATTTCGTTTACGACGCCCCAGAATCTGCGCCGGTACTGCGGCATCGACAACGACCTGCACGACACGCCCGAACTGTCGAGCCGGTTTATTTATCAGGTCGTCGACGCGTTTGGCGGAGCAACCGAGTTCTACGGCCGCTTTTTCCTGACGTCGCTGTTTCCAATGGCCCTGACCAAAGACGGCCCCAAAGGTGGCCCGGTCAACTACAATTTTTACGACGACAAACAGACAACAGCGACCTTATGGCCTGCTATCACCAAAGCGGTACAAACGCAGCTCGACTTTGGTGCTGACCGACGCGTGGCCGTCTGCCTGGGCCGTAAAAACGAAACGTATCTGAAGCGGCTCAACGAGCAGCAGGGCTTTTTCGACCGCATCGTCACGCTCGATCACCCGCGCTATATCCTGCAATACAAAAGCAAATCCCTGCCCGCGTATCTGGAGAACTACATCACGACGCTGCACGACTGTATGGAGCAGTCGTAAAAAAAGCGGCTCTCCGGCGCCGGAGAGCCGCTTTTGCCGTCAGGATTCACGCCCGTGTCAATTCGATCGTCTGTGTAACGGTATCGTTTTTACCGTCGCCGTCCACATCGGCATCACTCGACGTCTGCGAGATTTTGAGCGTGTTGCCGCTGATTGCCGTGTCATACACCTCCGATGCGCCACTACTGTCGGTGAGGGTCAGTTTGTTTCCGTCCAGTTTCCAGGAACTGTTCGTATCGACCAGGTCTGTACTGGTTGTATTGGTGCATTTCTGACCGGCTACACCCGTAATTTTTCCGCCACTCAGAAACGTAATTCGGGTGGTTTTGAAACAGGTTTCGACGTCGGCCCCGCCATACTTGACGAGCAGAGGCAGCACATCGTTAGTTTTCGTACCGTTACCCAGCAGATCAAAGGCCGGGTCGATTTTCAGGCCGGAGAAAGCCCAGGTTCCTTCGATGGAGGATGCCGGATTGACCGGGTCGCTGCCGCTTTTGCTGCAACTGCCAAACCAGAACAGAATCGATACGACGAGTACCCATGTAAGCAGGCGGGTTGTTGTTGGTGTGTGCATAATAGAGGAGTTGTAAATGAGTAAAACAAAGATTAGCGGCTTGTAATCAACTTCTTATTGCTACTTAGGCAACGGTATAAGACGCTCGTAAACGGTATAAATCAGGATACAACTACACGTCCAGCAACCTACCCTGAAAGTAAAACCAGCCCCGCAACGGCTTTTCAGCCACAAACCTTACTGCCCCCCATGCGCATCCTTTCTGCACTGTTGCTAAGTCTACTGCTGTCGTCGGCACAGGCCCAGCCTGGTTATCAACCAACCGCCGGTAATGTGGCGGCCCGTAAAGCGTTTCAGGACGATAAATTTGGGCTGTTTATCCATTGGGGCGTCTACAGTACACTCGCATCGGGTGAATGGGTGATGAACGAACGACAAATTCCCGTGAACGACTACGAGAAGTTACCTGCCTTTTTCAACCCGATTGCATTCGACGCGAAGGCGTGGGTGGCGATGGCGAAAAACGCGGGCATGAAATACATCACCATCACGAGCAAGCACCACGACGGCTTTGCGATGTACGACTCGAAGGTGTCGGACTACGACATCATCGACCGGACGCCGTACAAAAAAGACGTTCTGAAAGCTTTGGCCGACGAGTGCCGGGCGCAGGGTATCAAGCTGTTTTTCTACCATTCGCACCTCGACTGGCACAGCCCTGACTACTACCCACGCGGCCGAACCGGGCAGAACCTCGGTCGACCCGATTCCGGTGATTTCAACAAGTACCTGACCTACATGGACACCCAACTGACCGAACTGCTGACCAACTACGGCCCCATCGGCGGGATCTGGTTCGACGGCTGGTGGGATCAGCAGGCAGGCGACAAAACCGACCCAAAAAAAACCAAGCTCGACTGGCACCTCAACCGTACCTACTCGCTGATCCACAAGCTTCAGCCGGCTACGCTGATCGGTAATAATCACCACGTCGCGCCCTTTCCGGGCGAAGATTTTCAGATGTTCGAGAAAGACCTGCCGGGGCAGAATCAGACGGGTTTCAGCGAAAACTCGGAGGTCAGTAAGCTGCCGCTCGAAACCTGCGAGACGATGAATGGCGCGTGGGGGTTCAACATCAACGATCACAAGTACAAGAGCACGAAAGACCTGGTACAGTACCTAGTGAAAGCCGCCGGGCACAACGCCAATTTTCTGCTCAACGTCGGCCCGATGCCCGACGGACGGATTCAGCCGGAGTTTGTGAAAACGCTGGGTGAGATGGGGCAATGGATGCAGCAGAACGGCGAAACGATCCACGGTACGCGCGGTGGACCGGTCGACGCCCGCGACTGGGGTGTCAGCACCGTCAAAGGCAACAAAGTGTATATCCATATTCTCGACTGGCCCGACAAACAGTTGTCGCTGCCAACGGTGACCGGCAAAATCAAATCGGCCCGACTCTTCGCCGACAAACGTCCGGTGAAAGTCAGCCAGTCAGCAGAAGGGGTTGTTTTGACCATGCCCGCTACCCCAGCCCCCGACGCCATCGACACGATTGTTGAACTGGAAATGTAGCCCAGACCCGCCCGGCGGCCACCGTGGCGCGGCCCGGTCCCGGTCTGGAGGGCGCGACAGCGACCAATAAAGCTGCCACATGATTAACTTGGCCTGACGGCCTCCAGATGTGGACATCTGGGCTACATAGTAAATTTACCCTCCAAATTCTATGATAACCCGATACCTGCTTTGCCTGATTCTGCTCGGTGCGTTCAGTTTCCGGCCACCCCAACCGATGACGTGGGTAGCCATCGGCGATTCGATCACGTACCTCAACGACCACCCCGAGCAGACCGGCAACCGCATCACGAAGGGCTACATGACCCGCGTGGTGGAGAAACTGCCGTACATCCGCTTCGTCAATCAGGGCCACAACGGCTGGACCGCCATCCGCATCGCCCAGCAGATCGACTCGCTCGGACTCACCAAAGCCGACATTTATTCGGTCTTTCTCGGCACCAACGACTGGTGGCACAGTAAACCGCTCGGCCACTTCACCGATTACCGGCAAAATACCGGCACGGGCACGGTCTACGGCTCGTTTCGCATCATCCTCGACAAGCTCCGGCGGCTCAACCCACAGGCGCATCTGCTGCTCATAACGCCCATGCAACGGGGTGATTTTGTGTACATCAACAACCCGAAAAACAACGCCTATGGCTCCTACAAGCCGAAAGACGGGCAGACACTCGAATCGTTTGCGCAGGCCATCGACTCCATCGGCCACGCCGAGCAGATTCCGGTTGTCGATCTGTACCATCTGCGCAGCCTACGGGTCGAAAAGCTGGTGAACTACAAGCGCCTGAAAGATCCCGCCACCGGTCAGTACGTCGACTACCGCTACCCGGCTTACACCAGTGTCTCTTTCAACCCCGACACCGACGAGTACCCCTACCCGACCGGTGCCATCGCCCGCACCTACGACGGCCTGCACCCCTCCGACGAAGGCTATGCACTCATCACCCGGGCAGTGGTCAAAGCGATGAAAACGTTTCGACAGGCGAATTAGAAACCGATTAAAGAAAGTCGTGCGTTTTTCGTAGACGGCATTGCTTTTGCGCGAAACAGGTGGCTATTTTTACCAATCTATTAGCACCTGTTCATCTATCTATGCGCCAACTGTTTACTGCTTTATTCGTCTGTTTTTTCCTTTCCTCCGCCCTCGCGCAATCCACCGTTTATGTCACCCCTACCGGCTCCGGCAACCAATCCGGCGGCTCCTGGAGCGACGCTATATCAGGCACGCAGTTGCAAGGTCGCCTTGCTTCGGCTTCTTCGGGAACGCAATTCTGGATTGCGGGAGGAAAATATTCACCGGGCATTCTGCGAACAGCAACGTTTCAAATTCCGTCGGGCGTACAGGTGTATGGTGGATTTATAGGCAACGAAAACCAGTTAGTACAGCGACAGATAAGCAGCCCATCCAGCACAACGTTTACAGGCGAGACAGGCGACCCTGCCATTATTGGTGACAATAACCGCCATGTAATCAGTTTTAGAAATGTGTCAACCAACACACGCTTGGATGGGTTGGTCATAACAGGAGGCAATGCCGACAGTGGCAGCTCACCCGACAACTTAGGCGGAGGTGTTTATAATGAGGCCAGTGCGTCAAACACCAGCGCCCCTCAGCTGACGAACTGCGTATTTGTTGCGAACAGTGCCGCGAATGGGGGAGGCATGTGTAACACAGCAAAAGAATACGGATACTGTCTACCAACAATAACCGCCTGTATTTTCACACGGAACAAAGCAACGTCGTCTGGGGGTGGCGTTTATAATGACACTTCCAGAGGAGTTTGTAATCCGACCTTTTCAGCTTGCCAATTTACGGTGAATGAAGCACAATCGGGAGGTGGGTTGACCGCTACCTACTCATTTAGTTCGGAGGCTAATAAGCCCATCTTTCTAAACTGTATTTTCAATGCGAACAGTGCCCGTTCGGGCGGAGGCATCTCATTTTCAGGCGCCTTTAATGCGATTCTGAACCCAACGCTCACAAACTGTCTTTTTATAAACAATCAAGCGTCAAACACTGGTGGAGCGATAAATGCAACAGTGGTCAGTTACTCCAAAGCGACCCTCACGTTAACAAACTGTACAGTTAATGCCAACGGAGCTTCTTCGGGCAATGGTATATTCAGTAACCGATACGACGATAGTGCGCTAACCATTCGTTTCACGAATTCAATCTTACGAAATGGTGGTTTCTCGCATGATACCGACACAAATAAAATCCCCCCCACTTACGACGTTACTTATTCAGACGTCGAAGGTGGCTTCAACGGTACGGGAAACATCAATGCCGATTCTCTGTTTGTCGATACTGGTGCAACTAATTATCGGCTCAGAAGTGGTAGTCCGGCTGTTAATGCTGGCGACCCAGCTAGCACAACAGCAACTGTATCGGCTACGGATCTGGACGGTATAGCGCGACTCTCGGAGGGACGGGTCGATATGGGCGCATACGAGATGCCTGCTACCGTTATTCGCTATGTAACAGTAGACGGCACTGGTGACCAGTCAGGCTCGTCATGGAGCAACGCTATATCAGGTATGCAGTTTCCGGCACAACTGAAAGCAGCTACAGCCGGAGCGCAATTCTGGGTTGCTCGTGGTACATACAGACCTACTGCCACCGCAGACCGGGCTGCTTCCTTTAGCATCAATGCGGGAGTCAGTCTTTACGGTGGTTTTATCGGGACAGAGGTAGCCCTTAATCAGAGACCAGCAGCCCAGAATGAAACTATTCTATCAGGCGACATCGGGGCGCAGAATGATAGACGGGACAATAGTCAAGTTGTAGTCTATTGCGAGAATCCGTTGCTCGGTATTCGATTGGACGGCTTCACGATGCAAGACAGTTATCAGGATAATTATAATAGCCGGGGTGGTGGTGGTGGTCTTCAAGTACGGGTATTAACAGGCGACAACAACATTCGTGTTACCAATTGCCGATTCATAAATCACACTAGCACAAATATTTTCTCAGGGGGCGGTGGCATAGTTGTATTTACCAAGCCGAACGCCCGTTGCACAAATGTGATTCAGAACTGCTATTTTTCTGACAACCTAACTGGCTACGGAGGAGCTTTTCTGCCTTATACGGATGGGGAAGGCATGCAACGTTCGCTGGTTGAGGACTGTATATTTGAACGTAATTCGGCGTATTTGTATGGCGGTGCTATTTCGAACCATTACTCGTCCAGTCTCAATTCACTAACCATACAACGCTGTCAGTTTCGAGACAACCATTCTGTCACAGGGTATGGTTTGACCGGTGCAGCCGTTGAAACGACATCAGGCAGTTACACCGTTTCAAACTGTCTGTTTGCGAATAACATAAACTCGGAAGGAAATGGCGGTGCGGTATACATTGCCGGTTCTAAGCCCACGTTTACCAACTGCGTTTTTGCTGGCAACTCAGCCAAAAATGGTGGTGTAGTGCACAGCGTATCCGAATCAGCAGCAGTACTAGCCGATTTTGTAAACTGCCATTTCGTCGGCAACAATGCGTCTGCTTCAGGAGGGGTGTTTAGTTTGGTCAATAGTGATGAATACAAAGGCAGGCCAACCCATTCCAACGATATGCGTCTAATCAACTGCATTATCAGGAACAACAACGCTGGTAGCAACGTCCTCTTTAGCGTTGATCAATATATGGGATCAAATCTGGGGTCACTGAAAATTACATATTCCAATATTCAGGGCGGCTTTTCGGGTACAGGCAACATCGATGCTGACCCACTGTTTGTCGATGCAGCAAATGGTGATTATCGGCTGAAGGCGGGTAGCCCGTCGATCAATACCGGCGACCCAGCTAGCACAACGGCAACGGTGTCGGCGACGGATCTGGCCGGGAATCAGCGGGTTGCGGAGAACCGAATCGATATGGGGGCATACGAGTTTCAGGTATCAGCGATGATGGGGGCAGATCTGAGTCTACGGCTCAATGTCGACGGTCGGACGCCGGGTACCAATCAGGCGGTGACGTACCAATTGACGGTAACGAACGATGGGCCGATCAAAGCAACAGGCGTAACCTGGCAAAATCGCCTGCCTGATAATATGGCGTTCGTCGGGGGCAGTAACCTGTCGCTGAACAACGGCATATTGAGCGGGTCTATCGCAACGCTGGAGCCGGGGGAGTCGAGTACGTTCTCGTACCAGCTACAGGCCAGCCAACCGGGACAATATATTAACGCGGCCCAGATTACGGCCGCCGACCAGCCCGACCCGGATAGCCAACCGAATTCCGGCACGGGCGACGGGCAGGACGATGCGGCACAGGTAGACGTTCGGGTGGGGCCAGTAGTCCGGTCTACGCGTCAGCAAATCCGAATCAGGTGCCGCTGCCACCCGTTCAGTCGAATCAGCCCGCGCCCGATCCCGGCAAGGTTGATCTGGCGCTGAGTATGGCTGTCGACAATCGCACGCCGAGGGTTGGCGATCTGCTCACCTATGTGCTGACCATCACGAATCAGGGGGGTGCAACGGCTTCAAACGTACGGGTAACGGCGTACCTGCCCGACGGTCAGGAGTTTGCGGGCAGCGGGGATGGCCTGAGCGCGAGCGACGGCGGTGTGTCGGGCGGCACAGCGTCGATACCGGCGGGTGGTCAGGTCAGCGTACGATTCACAGCGCGGGTTACAGCGTCAAAAATGGGCGTTACGAAAGCGCAGATTCGGCAGGCCAGCCCCGCCGACGTTGATTCAACGCCCGACAATGGCACTGACAACGGCGAAGACGATACCGCCCAAGTCGATTTGCGGTCGCTTACCGGGTTGTAAACACAAAACCGCCATCGCCCGTATCCTGTACCGGCGATGGCGGCTCTACCCTACTCGTCCCGGTTACCGGAACCGCTGAATGCTGAAATCCTGCGCGTTGCCGGTCTCGCCAATCCGGGCGTTGAGCGTGTAAACCTGGTTGTTTACGGCCACGCTGGTCGTTGCGCCCGTGTACACATCCGTATCATACTTCAGGATAGTGGCCGTTTGCCAGTTGTCGGTACTACGCACCTGTGCGACCCGGTTTCCGCCCGTCACAACGTACAGATCGTTGTTGAGAAAGGTCAGTCCATCGCCGGGCAGCGACGTAGCAATAGTCACTTCAGAAATAGCGTTTCCGTTCTTCAAATCGACTTTGTACAATTTGCCCTGACCCGTGTTGGCAACGATCAGGTACCCGTCCGGATGGTAGGCAATGCCGTTTAGCCCAAACGTCGGGCTGGCAAACCGGGTATCGTCCCGCACCAGCACACTGGCCGCGCCGGTGGCAGTAACCCGGTAGATTACGGGCGAAAACGAATCCGTTACGTAGGCCGTACCATCCGGCGCAATCGTCACGTCGTTGGCAAAGTTCGGGTCGGCAGCCGGGAGTAGATCATCCAGATCCGTCCGGCGTTCCAGCTGACGCGTGGCTAGGTTAAAAACCAGCAACTCGGCCGTCTGACGCGTCGTAGCGGCACTACTTCGTGCCGACCGGCCCTGATCGCTGTTGCAGACGAATACCCGGCCACCCGCCACTTTCATGCCGATAGCCGCAATGAGTGCCGGGTCGGTAAGCAGGTCTTCGTATCGCCCATCGATACTGACCGTACCTACCTTACCCAGGGGTATCGACGTAACCAGAAAGCGGTCGAGCTGCGATGAATAGGCAATGCCCTCCGGATACTGGCGGGGAGCTACAAAATTGATGCGTGCCGGAAACTGCGCATTGGGACTATCCCGGTGATCTTCGCAGGCCATCAGGGAAGCCACGATCAGACCACAACATACTGCGTTGGAAAACGATAGATGCATAACAGACAGGGTTGATTGGTCGAGAAACAAAGCAGGTGTTCACGTATTGTTTTAATCTCGATTTAATACCCATTGCATCGTCAAATTGTTTCGTCTGACTTTCGCAACCCATCTACTTTTGCGCGGTGTCAGCCCCGGTCAGCAGTCGCTGAAACGGCCGTAAACCGTATCTTGCCAGCCCAATTAACTTTTCTCCCCTATGCTCATAACCACTACGTCGTCCGTTGAAGGAAAGCGCATCACGAAATACATCGGCATCGTCAACGGCGAAGCCATCATCGGCGCCAACATCGTCAAAGATTTTTTCGCGGGTATCCGGGATGTTGTCGGGGGCCGGTCGGGGGCCTATGAGCAGGGGTTGCGCGAAGCCAAAAGTATTGCTCTCAAAGAAATGACCGATCAGGCTCTGCGGCTGGGTGCCAACGCCATCATCGGCGTCGATCTCGACTACGAAACAATCGGTGGTAATGGCTCGATGCTGATGGTATCGGCCAATGGTACGGCGGTCGTGCTGGAGTGACCGTTTTCTCACTGTTTTGCCCACGCAGCGGCCCTTATTCCGCCCGGCTGGCGGTAGCTTTCTGGGCTTCTTTCGCCAACCAGACACGATTCGGGGCATTCCGGGCCGTGAACCAGCGCGCAGCCGAATTTTTTCACGTGTTTACCACGCTTTTTCGTACCCCTTTTCGAATACAGCTAGTTATACACTACGAACAAGCTAACTAACTCAACGTCATGAACAAGTTCATTTTAACAGGTATGCTAATTATGGGCCTTGCCGCATTCAGCGCACAGGCACAAACAGGTACAACGACCGGCACCGGCAGCAGTCAGGGGTCGAATTCCAGCACGGGCACGGGTACCAGCAACGGTACAAGTGGCAGTAGCAGCAGCAACAGCGGTTCAGGCATGGGCACGACTGGCGGCAGTACGATGAGCAGTGGCTCGACAGACAACCAGGGTGGTTCTATGTCGGGTGGCACCAGAAAAAGCCGTAAGCAAAGTGGTTCGTCGATGTCAGGGCAATCAGGCAGTAACAGCGACATGAACACAAACGGCGGCAGTGGACGCAAGAATCGCAAGAGCGGCAGCAACTCGACCATGCCAATGAGCTCGACCTCGTCGCGGTAAAACAGGCCGACATGACAGAAAAAAAGGCTCCGGAATTGATTCCGGAGCCTTTTTTTGTCGCTCAGCGCGGGTTACGGATTCCGTTTGGTTTGTGAAACGGCTTTTTTTCTGTCATCCCGATGCAAGGAGGGATCTTCCCTAACAGGCGGTGTTTGTTTGCTTTTAGCGAAGATCCCTCGCAGGCTCGGGATGACAGAATATTTCACTTCAGATAGTTAAGTGCATCATTCAAAATAGGCTAGATTATAAACCTGATTTTCTGTCATACCGATGCAGGAGGGATCTTCGGTAAAAGCAAGAAAGTGGCCAGCTACCGAAGATCCCTCCTGCGTCGGGATGACAGAAAATAATCTAATGTATTTTCAATAGCATACTTAACAATCAACAGTTTATACTATTCAGGCTGAATCGGTGGTTGTACCGGCATAGTAATAAGGTCAGATGGCAGCACCGACACTGGCGTCAGCACGACCTGCCCCGTTCGTTTCAGTACGCCCCACGAAGCGACTTCACCCCGGATGGCGTTCAGGTAAGCCCGCAGCAACACCCAGAACAGCAGATACCGCCACGCCATCCGTTGCGGCACCAGCCACAACAACGGCCGTAGCGACCGACCTTCCAGCCGGTAAGCCAGCACCGCCACGACGGCGTCGACGCCCAAAAACGCCAGAAAATACGTCAGCACTACGCCC
Organism: uncultured Spirosoma sp.; assembly: GCA_964581865.1. Lineage (GTDB taxonomy): Bacteria > Bacteroidota > Bacteroidia > Cytophagales > Spirosomataceae > Spirosoma. Next base: position 124,119 of record CAZOQC010000009.1, on the reverse strand, counting down.
CACGTTCCGGTCAGAAACGACAGGGCCAGTTGCAGTTCGGCCACCAGTGTCAGCAGGGGGAAGCCGAACTGAAACAGCAGCAGACTCGGCAGCGCCAGCCAGCCCACGGCGGTACCCGCACCTCCCGCCTGCCCACGGCGAAACAGCAGATCACGGTGCTTCCACACGGTCTGCATCACGCCGTAACACCACCGAACGCGCTGCTTGATGAGCATGGGCAGGGTTTCGGGCGCTTCCGTTACCGCGACAGCCTCATTGCACGCATCGACCCGGTAGCCCTTACGCAGCAAGCGTACGGTCAGGTCGCAGTCTTCGGCCAGCGTGTCGGTTGTGAAGCCGCCCGCGTCCAGCAGGGCCGACCGACGAAACGCGCCGATGGCCCCCGGCACCACCGTAATGCAATTCAGCACGGCATAGGCCCGGCGGTCGAAGTTCTGGCTCGTGGTGTATTCGATCGCCTGAAAACGAGTAAGGGCGTTGCGCTGGTTACCGACCTGTACATTACCCGCCACGGCCCCCACGATCGGGTCGGTGAAGCCCGCCACCAATAGGCTAACGGCATCGGGCAGCAACTGTGTATCGGCGTCGATACAAACGACGACATCCCCACTGGCCCGGCTAATTCCCAGATTCAGGGCCGACGATTTACCCCCGTTTGGTTTTGTCAGCACCTGAACGCGGTCATCCCCGGCGAAGCGCGCTTTCACCAGATCATACGTTTTGTCGGCCGACCCGTCATCGACAAACACAACTTCCAGCTTCGCGTAGGTACTGGCCAGCAGACTCTCGACCGTACTGATCGCGTTCAGTTCCTCATTGTAGGCCGGCACAATGATACTGACCAGACCGGTGTAGGGGTCGACAACGGGGCGCTGCTGCTTTTTTTGCCAGAGCGCCAGCCCCGCCAGCAACAGTACCCGCGTCATAGCCAGCAGAATACCGACCAGAAACAGCCACCCAAGCACACGTTGCCCGTAATAAATCAACTGAACCAGCGTCCGGTCGGTAACGAGCGTCGCCTGCTGAACAGGGGCAACCGGCATCAGTTCGCTGTCGGGGCGGTGCATAAGCTGACTCAGGGTGGCAAACCGATAGCCGCGCTGCTTGTAGTACCGAATAATGGCTGGCAGGGCCTTTACCGTTGCCGAGCGGTCGCCCCCCGCATCGTGCAGCAGAATGATATTGCCGAGATTTTCCTGTTGCTTGATCCGCGTCAGGATCTGCTCCGGGGTCACGCCCGCCTGCCAGTCGAGCGGGTCGATGGATTCGCCGATGGTGTAGTAATGCTGCTGCTCGGCCAGGGCAATCGGGCGAAGTTCACTGGCGACATTCGGCTCGCTATCGGCGTTGTAGGGTGGCCGGAACAGAATGGTCGACCGGCCGGTGATGCTTTCGATCAGCCGCCGACAGCTATTCAGCTCGAAAAATAACCGGCGCGGGCTGACTGTCGTCAGGTCGGGATGCAGCGTCGTGTGGTTACCGATTTCGTAGCCCGACCGGGCCATGCGCTGCAACAGCGGCACATTACGCTGCGCGTTCAGGCCGATCACGAAAAACGAAGCCGGTACGTGCTCGCGTTCGAGGATAGACAGAATCTGCGGGGTGTACGTTTCGTCGGGCCCATCATCGAACGACAGCACCATCGTCTTCTCCGCCTTACCTACTTTTCGCACGATGTACGACGTCGGCAGGGTCAGGTACTGCTCTTCGCTGATGAGCTGATCGACCGGGTTGTATTCCAGCTTGAGCCGCCCCGCGTGGGGGGTAGCCTCCACATCCAGAATATCGCCCTCGCCCTGGTAATCGACGCTGGGCAGCGCCGGTACCTGTTGCAGCGTCTGCCACGCCATCGGCTGGCGCGTCAGAGCGGGCACGGATAGGTCGCGGGCGTAGTAATCCCAGGTCCGGACGTCTTCCGACCCCAGCCGCCAGATGGCCGCGCCCGCCGTCTCGTAGTCTTCGGTGGCCCGTAGCACGTTGTAGGCGGAAGCCGCATCGTTGAACCAGACCGTATGTGGCCGCCCGGCGTCGTCGCTGTAGCGGAACGACAGGTTGTATGTCTGGTTGTCGTAGCGAACGGGGGTGGCCGATTTCCGGTTGGCGCGGGCCATCGCCTGCTGGTAGGTGATGTCGACACCCTCGCCCTTCGCGGGCCAGTCGTAGCCGTACCCCGCCACGCCCACGATCACCTGTTCGGAGGAGATTTGCTCACAGGTTTTTTCCAGCACGTACTCGATCCACTGGTAGGGTGCCACCGGACCGGGGGCCGACGTGCTGAAGTGCTTATCGTAGGCCATCAGTACGATATAATCGACGTACGGCTGCAGTTCGGGCAGGTCGTAGTCTTCGTTGAGCGGGGCCGTATCGATCGTGACGAGGTAACCTTTCGGGTGCAGGGCCGCGTGCATCTCGCGCACAAAGTCGGTCAGGGTTTCGTTGGTTTCTTCGTTCAGTTCCTCGAAGTCGATGTTGACGCCCTGAAAATGATGCCGGTCGAGCTGGGCCACGACCTGCGCAATAAACGCCCGCCGACGAGTGGGCTCACTCAGCAGCCGATGTACGTTTTTGCCGCGCCAGTTGCCCTGATAAAAATTGGAAATCATCGGCACGACGGCGACCCCCGGATGCGCTTTGAGCAGCGAATCAGCCTGCGCGTCGATGTCGGTTTGCAGGTCGGCTTTGTTGCCCACAAACAGCCATTCGGGCATCACCATGTTTAGCTGTCCGATGTGGTCGCGCAGCGTCTGATACGACTGGGCATCCCAGTTGACGTAGAAACCCGCCCGGATGGCCGGTCGTTTGCCAGCTACCCGGCGCGCGGGCAGGTGCCGCCGAAAACCCGCCGGCACCCCCGAATCACCCGTTCCGTTTGCCTGACTGCTGTCTACGGTCGTCAGTTTGCGAAACGCCGTTTCATTGTCCTGCAACTGGGGCAGCGTCGGGAATACCCGTTCGTCGATACTCCAGAAAACCAGCCCGACGACCGCCAGTATCCCCAGCAGACCGATCAGCAAAACGCTCCGAAACACGCGCCACCGACGGCGGGAGGGCGTGTAAAATACCGGCTTATCGTGCGTACTCATTTGTTTTTGGTGAGATGTAACGCGTAGGTAATCGTCGCGACGGCGTAGAAAAATGGCTTCGTTCGTTCGCCGGGCAACGTATTGTAAGGCTGCGCCAGGCGCGGATCGACCAGCAGCGACCAGCGGGGCAGTTGCAGCGTGATGGGCAGGTTTATTTCGGCATCGACCAGCGCGTAAGGGCGCGATGCGACGTCGGTCGCGGGCAACGGTCGGCCCCGACGGTCATACTGCTGGTTGTAAATACCGTTGACGAGCGTGTTCTGATTCGCAAATACCGCCTTCACCAGCGGCTCGGCAAACAGTGACCAGGTATCGCGTTCGATCAGGCCCACGTACCGGCTCAGTTGCAGATCGGTTTGCAGCAGCTTGTCGGAGCCGAACATATAGTACACCCCAATGGCCGGTGACCAGTCGTGCCAGTCGCCCGTCAGGTAGGCTTCGGTAAAGTTGCTCAGCGGCTGAATCTCGTTGGCTTCGGCCGAAGGAAAAAACCAGCGTTCGTAGCCCAGCGTGTACGACAGGTGCTTCCCCAACTGGCCTTCCTTCTCGACACCCAGATCGATTTTACCGAAGTTCGATTCCTGGAAATTGTTCCAGATGTAGCCAACGCTGTAGAAGTGCCAGTTTGTTGGGGTCTGGTACGTAATCTGCGGCATCATCCCGAACTGATGTACGCCAAACGTGCGGCCCCGGTAACTGACGGGGTTCATGTAACTATAGCTGAACAGCAGCGCCCGAACCGGTTTTTCGCCGACCGAGTCGGCTTTGGGGGCTGTTTCGATGGGCTGGGCCTGCCCCGGCCGACCGGCCGTAAGCCACCAGCAGCCAAGCAAGGCAATACAGATACGGAAGTACATTTTTACGGTTGATAGAGAAAAAAGCGCATCAGAACGTCATACTGTTGACCTGCTTCTGATTGACGTAATCATACTGGTATGTCGACAGGTCGCTGCCGTGCTGCTCGACCACCCGATACCCCCGGTAAGCCGTGCCCCAGCTACTGCCGAAGTGGGCATCGAACAGCAGAGCCGCCTGCCCGTAGTACAGCCCGAGGTCTTTGGTGTGATCGTGGCCGTGAAATACCGCCCGGATCGACGGATAATCGCTCAGTACCTTGATAATATCGCCACAGACGTCGGTTCCCTGTGCATTGTGGATAAACGGAATGTGCATGAACAGAAACACGGGTACACCGGTCCGCACGGTCGTCATGGCGGTGCGCAGCCAGACCGCATCGCCACACAGGTAAGCCCCAGTTTCGTCGGACGTGTCGAGCAGTATCAGGGTAGCTTTCGGTAGTTCGACGACGTGGTTGGTCGGGTAGCCCCACAGCTGCTGCCACGTCGCGACGCTGACCTGATCGTGGTTGCCGCGCGTCACGTAATACGGCACCGGCAGTTTGTCGAGATAGGCTTTGGCGTTGGGCAGCAACCCCGAATTACCCTGGTGAATCAGATCGCCGTTGATAACGACGAAATCGAGCGGGCTGCTCTGATGCAGTTTGCCCAGGGCCGACAGCAGGTCGGTGTAGTACGTGTCGGAGGGGGTGTTGGGCTCGCCCAGATGACCGTCGGAGGCTACGGCAAACCGTAGTGACGGCGTCGGATCAGCCGTGTGGCAATGACTCAGCAGGCTGACGGATGCGCTGCCTACTGAAATCTGTAAGAATGTACGGCGGTTGATCGATACCATATAGTAAATCGGCCCGGTTTAGCACCCGAATCGACCCGCACCAAAGGACGTATTACTACTTAAAAACAGCATTAATGATCGGTTAAACATCCATTAATGCCAGCAGTCACCCATAAATGCAGGAAAGGCTATCTACCAGCGTGTTGCCGATAAATAGCCTTTCCGTTGTTATCAAACCGACAGGTCGGAGACGCTTAACGAAGCGCGTCTTTCTACCTAGTACTGATCGTCTTCGTCTTCTTCCTCCTTGTCAAAGTCCGATCCGGGATTGAACATCGAACCCAGCAGGTCTTTAAACGACTGCCCCGTATCCATTGCTTTCTTGCCGACCAGCGAGTGTTCGGCCAGGCCATGCAAGGCAAATTCCATCATGAACAGCTTTTCGCCCTTGCTCAACCGGGGATGAAACGCATCGACCAAATCATCCAGCCCATCGATGGTTTTCAGCCGGGCCTCGTAATCGCGATTGCTCAGATCGTTCAGGATATCCATCGTATTGCTGTCTCCGAACCAGTCGGTCACTTTCCGGTACGGGTTGCCGCGCTTGTCTTTCTTGGCCTTCTCCGGGTTGGGGAAGTACTGCAAAAACTGGTTGCGGATGGCTTTCCCGATCAGGTTCTGCGCCACGATCACCGGGCCTTCTACCTCCCCTTCATACACCAGCTCGACCTTGCCGCAGATAGCCGGTACGACGCCGTACAGGTCGGCGATGCGCACCTGCGTTTCTTTCTCGTTGTTAATCAGCGCCCGACGCTCGGCCGACGACAGCAGGTTTTCGTAGGCCGAAATGGTCATCCGGGCCGAGACACCTGATTTCGCGTCGACATACTCGCTTTCGCGGGCTTCCAGCGCAATCTGCTCGATCAGGTCCGTAACGAGGTCATTGGTTTTCACCATGCTTTTCTGCTCGTTTTTCACGATGGCTTCCTGCATGGTGATCTTTTTTCCGATCTCGATCGACTTCGGATAGTGGGTCACGATCTGCGAGTCGATCCGGTCTTTCAGCGGGGTAACGATGCTGCCCCGGTTCGTGTAATCTTCCGGGTTGGCCGTAAAGACAAACTGAATATCGAGCGGCAACCGCAGTTTGAACCCACGAATCTGGATATCGCCTTCCTGCAGAATATTGAACAGTGACACCTGAATCCGGGCCTGCAAATCGGGCAATTCGTTGATAACGAAGATACACCGGTTCGAGCGCGGAATCAGGCCATAGTGAATCGTCCGTTCGTCGGAATACGGCAGCTTCAGCGTGGCCGCTTTGATCGGGTCAACGTCGCCCACGAGGTCAGCTACCGATACATCGGGCGTAGCCAGTTTTTCGGTGTACCGCTCGTCGCGGTGCATCCAGGCAATGGGCGTCTGATCGCCTTTCTCTGCGATCAGGTCGATGGCAAAGCGCGACAGCGGTAACAGCGGGTCGTCGTTGAGTTCGGCCCCCGCCACAATCGGAATGTATTCGTCGAGCAAACGAATCATCTGCCGGGCAATCCGGGTTTTGGCCTGCCCGCGCAATCCCAGCAGGTTGATGTGGTGCATCGACAGGATGGCACGTTCCACGTCGGGGATGACCGTATCTTCGTATCCCCAGATACCGGGAAAAACGACCTCTTTGGCCCGGATGCGCTCAATCAGGTTGTCGCGTAGTTCCTGTTTGATGCTTCGCGACTGGTATCCAGCGGCTTTCAACTCGCCAAGCGTATTGATCTTTACTAAATTTGAGGCTTTCAGGCTTCTGTAGTTCATTGGATATAAGGCAGATGGGAGGATGATTTTCCAGACTAAACGGGTGTCTCTACAGGCAACGTCGTGAGCCTGGGTCCGGTACTCATCCTGTATAAAAGCTAACAGGCTTTATCTGGAAATGGTTTTTGGACACTGAAATTGGCTACTTTTACTACTCATGCGCGGGGCAAAACCAGCCGTTGCTGTTTATGAAATCAAGTTTATCCAACCTCTTTATTCTGTTCATCGGCGCGCTGCTTGCTGCCTGCCGCATTCAGATGGCCCCGCCCGAATTACTACGGGCCACACCAGATTCGGTATTCGTCGGGCAATCGATCGCGCTGACAGGCAATCAGTTCGGTTCCCAGCCAGCCGTAACCTTCGCCGATACTAAAAACGGTTCGGCTGTTGCCGGGCGGGTTGTCAATGCCACCGACAATACGATTCAGGTAACCGTACCGCTGGTTACGCCCGGCCAGACAAGTATACGCGTTGCCAACAGTCAGGGAACTTCCGACCCGCTGCCGGTCACGATTCTCCAGCCCACCCCTACGCTGACGACCATCGACCCGGGCAATGGACTGCCTAACTCGGTACTCGTTCTGACGGGGGCCTACCTCAACCAGATTCGTACGGTTCGTTTCAATCAGCTGGCTGCCGTTATTCAGGATAGTACCGACACGAAGCTGACCCTGCGGGTGCCGTCGGGGATTCAGCGCGGCCAGACGTTTATTGTTGTCGAGACAAAAGGCGGCTCGTTTACCGTACCCTTCATCGTAGCTGGCACTCCGCAGATTACGGCACTCTCGACCCGGCAGGCCCGCCCCGGCACCGAACTGATTGTGCAGGGTGTCAACCTCAGTGATGGCGTCGTCAGCATCAACGGGCTGGCAACGAACCGCAATCAGACCGTAGTTCAGGACAACCAGATCAAAACGATTATTCCCGATAATGCTACGTCGGGAAAGGTGACAGTGACGGTCTTCGAGCGGCTGGTTGCCACCAGTACGGATAGTCTGAAAATCATTCGTCCACCCGCCATCACCTCCGTCAGCACCCTCGACGGTATCGTGGGCGACCGCATTCAGCTGGCGGGACTCAACCTCGGCGACGTCACGGCGCTGACGTTCAACGGAACATCGGTGCCCTTCCAGGTCCTGTCGTCGTCGCTGCTGGAAACGACAGTACCCGCACTGGGGCAGTCCGGAAATTATACCATCGGCGCGAGCAGCGTTGGCGGTACAGCCCAGTTTTCGCAACCGTTCGTGTACTACGTCGCGCCCAGTAACCTGTCGCTCAATCCGGCTCGTATTACCAACAACGCCAACCTGTCGATCACGGGCAACAACGTGTACCGGATTACGGAAGTCCGGGTCGGTAGTCAGGCTGTACCCATTATCGGTCGTACGGAAGGCTCAGTCGTGCAGGTTAGTATTCCGACCGGTATTACCAGTGGGCTGGTCACGATTGTCAATAGGGCCGGCCAGTCGACCACCAGCAGCCCGCTCGTGGTCGTGCAGCGACCAACCGTTACGGACGTTATTCCGTTGAAAGCCAGGCCCGGTGAGCGCATCGTCGTGCGGGGAACCTTCCTGCAGAATGCGCAATTTTATTTTTTTAATTCCAGCACACCAGCCGCCGAAGGGGGCCGCAATGAAGACAATGAACACTGGATTCTTGTCCCGACGGATGCGCAGAGTGGCTCGATCCGGGTTACCAATACTACCGGCGAGGGAGCCCAAACCGACGTGTTCACCGTTATCCGACCGGCCACCATTACCGATTTCACCCCTAAATCAGCCCGGATTGGTGGCGAAGTCATCGTATCGGGGCAAAACCTGACGAGTGCCACGGCGGTACGGGTCAACGGCGGTACACTCAATGCGCCGTTTCGGGTATCGGGCAGCAGTCTGATCGTTACCATTCCAACCGGCACCGTGAGCGGACAAATTTGCGTGGTCAACGACGCGGGTACCACCTGTTCGTCGGCCAACTTCACACCAGCTAACTAGATCGGATAGATCCACAACAAAACAGGCGGGGACGCTAACTACAGGTTTGTAGTCAGCGTCCCCGCCTGTTTTGTTTTTTACCAGCTAAATCCCCAGCGTACCACCCAGGGTAACGTTGTAATTTGGATCGTCGGGATCGACGTGCGGGGTCCGGCTCTCATGGTGACTGCCCGGCGTTTCTTCTTCTTTCGCCTGCTGATTGACAAACGACTCCGCCAGCTGCGTCAGCTTTTTGTCGGTCGCTTTTTCCTCCTCCAGTGTCTGAGCCAGCAATTCGGCCGACTGATCGAAGCCCAGCACGTGCGCCAGCGTCAGCAACGAACCATACGATGCGATTTCAAGGTGCTCAATTTTCTGGGCTGCAATAATCAGAGCCGCGTCACGCGTCAGGGAACCGGCTTCAGTATCACCGATCACAAACTGCGCATCGTCGATCAAGCCATCAACCGCTTTATTGGTATGTTGGCCGGCGGCAATGCTCAGGATACGGAATATATCCTCGAGCCGGGTAATCTGAATTCGGGTTTCTTCCTGGTGGTGCGCAAATGCCTCCCGCACCTCGTCGCTCGTGGCGGCATTGACCTGCTTACCCAACGAATCGACGATCTTTTTCTCTACGTAATAAACGCTCTTCAGTTCAGTAATGAACAAGTCGCGCAATCCCTCATCGGCAGCAGAATCATTTCCACTAAAAAAGGCCGTTATCTGGTCAGTCAGCGATGCCATAGTCAATTACAGTTTTATACACTCAGGGTATTCTACGTACCTACTGAGCAAATTCCGGTCCATGTACTGATTATCAGTATGTTATCCTTTTATTTCTACACCAGTTGTATCTTTTTCTCCACACATGACGAGGTCTGTACTGCAGTAAGTCTACACCATCGAAACGCATTCGGCAACGGTCAGGGCACGACTGTAACCGAGAAGCTGCAACCCAGTGTGTAGTTCTGCCCCCCGTCCGACGACACCTGGAGCAGGCCGTTGTGAGTACCCGCTACCTTAGGTGTTCCCGTTCCCTGTAGCACAACTGTCTGCGGTTTGCCAACCTGCGCGGCTGTGAACGTTACACTACGGTTGGCCATCGAAAACGTGTTATCGGCATCGGGCGCGTAAACGATGCCGACAAAATCGTACGTGCCAGCCACCTTCGGCGTAATCGTGATTGGTTTTGTATTGGTATTGTCAAGGGCCTGATTGACTTTGTAGGTACCCGAAATTGGTGCGCTGCAATCAATGTAGTTGTAGGCCGTAACGCTGAAACTACACACCCGATTTTCAACCGTAGTCGTGAATGAACTGACGCCCGCCGTTTGTGGCGTACCATCACCTACCAGCGTCACGGCCTGGGGTTTACCAACCTGAGCCGCCGTAAAAGTGCCTGATGTTTTAAAACTGTACCCGTTGGCGGTGTTTGTCGTGACAGTGTACGGCCCTGCCGATCCGGGCGTGATCGCAATCTGCTTCGTGTTGTCAGTCGTCAGGTTGGTCGTTGCCAGATAAACTCCGACGGCGGCCGTAGTCGACTGGCAGTCGAGCGCGTTGATAATCGTTGGTCCGGTTACGGGGTTGAGCCGGGTCCACTGAAAATTGGCCCAGTAGTACAGGCCCGGTGTCACGGCATAACTACCCGTCGTCGTGGCCGTGTTGAACACCATCATGCCATCGGTGGGGCTACCCGCCAGCGTCCAGGTGGTATACGAAGTCAGCGCGACGGTTGGCAGCAGCAACCCTCTGTAGGAATTGTCGGGGTACGGGCCCGCCTTGACTTCAAGCGCAGCCGCCGTTGTGATCGCATCTTTCGACGGTGCGCCGACCCGCATCTGGGCAAGGCTGTCTGGTTGAAACAGACAACCGATCAACACAAGCAGCCAGCAGACAGGTCGATTGAGGAAGAAGTAGTCGTTTGTCATGACGTTAGGGAATTGTTCTCCTGAATCCCTACCAACTCCCATGCCTGACTATACTACATCGACTAAATTGAGGTTAAAAAATTGTGATTTCAGATACATAGAACGCAAAAAGCCCACCGGTGAGGGTGGGCTTCAGCTTGATCGTTAGGTGACCGATACGGGAATCGAACCCGTGTTACCGCCGTGAAAGGGCGATGTCCTAACCGCTAGACGAATCGGCCGTCTTTGTTAAAGACCCACCCGGTTGCTGTTTCAGCTGCCGTGGTGGCGAATCGTGGTGCAAATGTAGGGTGATGTTCTGATAATGCAATAGTACCCCCTAAAATTTTTTCAAAAAAAGCGTTCCTGGTTGTTTTAAGCCTATTTTTGAACGAGTTAGCTTTTCCCCTTTCCATGAAAAAAATCGTACTAGCCTTAAGTCTGCTTAGTCTATTCGGTATCTGCCAGGCCCAGACTTCGTCGACATCACCCACCGGCCAGCCCCCCGCCCAGCAAACGACCGGCGTTCAGTCGCCCGAGCAGTTTCTGGGCTATAAAGTCGGGCAGCATTTTACAACCCACCGGGAAGTGGTGGCCTACGCCGAACAGGTAGCCCGGCAGCTGCCCAAACGCGTCCGGCTGATTCCGTACGGAAAAACCTACGAAGGCCGCCCGCTGGTGGTGGTGGCTATTGCCTCGGAAACCAATCTGAACCGGCTCGACGAGATTCGCACGAATAATCTCAAACGCATCGGACTGATGGACGGGCAGCCAACCGCCGGTTCGACACCCGCTATTGCCTGGCTTAGCTACAACGTTCACGGCAATGAAGCCGTCAGTTCGGAAGCGTTCATGGACGTGCTGTATCGCCTGACCAATCTGTCGGACGCGGTCACGCAGAAGGTGATGAACAATGCCGTCGTGCTGCTCGATCCCGGTCTGAACCCCGACGGACACGACCGCTACGTGAACTGGTACAATCAGATGGTGGGTCAGACACCCGACCCGACGCCGTCGGCCCGCGAACACAACGAACCCTGGCCCGGCGGACGCTATACCCATTACCTGTTCGACCCCAACCGCGACTGGGCGTGGCAAACGCAGGAGACGACCCGGCAGCGCATGGCGCTCTACCAGCAGTGGATGCCGCATCTGCACGGCGACTTTCACGAAATGGGGGTCGAAAGCCCGTATTATTTCGCGCCTTCGGCCAAGCCGTATCACGAAGACATTACGCCCTTTCAGCGGCAGTTTCAGCAGATCATCGGGCAATATTGCAGCCGTTACTTCGATAAAAATGGCTGGCTTTATTACACCCGCGAGCGATTCGACCTGTTTTACCCCAGCTACGGCGACACCTACCCGACCTACAACGGGGCCATCGGCATGACCTACGAGCAGGGCGGCAGCGGCCGGGCCGGGCTGGCCATCCAACGGGCCGACGGCGATACGCTCACGCTCCGGCAACGCATCGATCACCACGTTGCATCCAGCATCGCTACGCTCGAATCGGTCGCCGATCGCTCGGCCGATGTAGTACGGGAATTTGGTCAGTTTTTCGATAAGGCCCGTAACGCGCCGGTGGGGCCCTACAAAAGCTACGTCGTCAAAGCCAGCAACGATCCCAGCCGATTGAAGGCCCTGCAACAACTGCTCGACAACAACAAAATCAGCTACGGCTATGCCGGTAAGTCGATGTCGGTGGGTGGGTTCAATTACATGAATCGGAAAACGGAGAAAAGCGTGTCGGTGGGGGCGGGCGATCTGGTTATCAGTGCCTATCAGCCCAAATCTACCCTGTTGAAGATTCTGTTCGAACCCAACTCGACGCTGGAAGACTCGGCTACCTACGATATCACAGCCTGGTCACTCCCCTATGCGTTCGGCCTGCAAACCTACGGGCTGACGACGCGCCTGACACCCGGCAACGCCCCGACAGCTACACCAGCGACCTCGGTAAGTGCCGTGAATGGTTCGCCCTACGGCTACGTGATTCGCTGGCAGTCGATGCCGTCGGTGCAGATGCTGGCGGGCCTGTTGAAGCAGAAGGTGCGGGTGCGGGTTGCTGAGAAAGCATTCGAGCTGGAGAGTAAAACCTACCCCACCGGTACGCTGATCGTGACACGTGGCAACAACGAGCAGTTCGGCTCCCGCTTGGACGCGATTATCCGCGCGGAAGCCGCCCGCACCGGGGCCGATATGACACCAGTGCAGACCGGTTTTGTGGCCAAAGGGTCTGACTTCGGGTCTGACTTTGTTACGGGCCTGAAAGCGCCCCGCGTAGCGGTAGTGGCGGGCGAAGGCAGTCAGCCACCCGCCGTTGGCGAAGTGTGGCACTTCTTCGATCAGGAACTCAACTACCCGGTCACGATACTGGACGGTAACGGCCTGGGCAACGTCGACTGGGGTAAGTTCGACGTGCTGGTTCTGCCAACCAACTATAACTACGGCCGTTTTCTCAACGAGCGCGTGCTGACGCAGGTGAAAGACTGGATTCGGGCCGGTGGCAAGCTGATCGCGATGGAGCGGGCCGCTGCTTTTTTCGCGGGTAAAGACGGGTTCGATTTGAAAGAAAAAGCGGGCAGCACCGATAGCGCCAAAGACCGCAAAGCCATGGTGACCGATTCGCTGAAGATCTACGGCGACCGCGAGCGCGTGGCTATCTCCGACGAAACGCCGGGGAGTATCTACCGCGTCAATATCGACACGACGCATCCGCTGGGCTTCGGGCTGGACAATGGGTATTACACACTCGTTCAGAACGCCTATAACTTCGATTTTCTGAAGGAAGGCTGGAACGTCGGCTACCTCAAAACCGACAACTACGTAGCTGGTTTCGCGGGGCGCAACGCCAAAAACAAGCTGAAAAACACCCTGCTGATGGGCGTACAAAGCTACGGCCGGGGCAACGTCGTCTATCTGGCCGACGATCCGCTGTTCCGGGGCTTCTGGTACGGCGGTAAGCTGCTGTTTGGCAACGCAGTGTTTATGGTTAACTAACCAGTCGAAACTCGACTGAATAACCCCGATTGTGCCGTGTATCAACACGGTATGATCGGGGTTATTTACTAGCTGAAAACCGCTTGATCTCGACCGGCCGGGTCGAGCCGTCAATGGTCCAGTCGATAGCGGGGTACTGCCCGGTGTCGCTCAGGGTAAACGAAGCCGTTTTGACGGTCGTGTGCGGCTGTCGACCGTAGTCCTGGAGCAGCAGTGTGTACGTTCCCGGCGACAGATGCACCGAGAATGTACCGTTGGATCGTGGCGTTACGGAAGCGATCGACTGCTGCCCCCGCCGGATGTCGAGGCTGAACCGGTTAAACTGGCAGGGTTGGGGATCATAGGCACTGGTCTGACTCCGTAGCTGCCCCACTATGCGAAATGTTCGCGACAGCGGAATTAGTTTGTCGACAGACCAGACGATGGTTAGCTGCTCCTGATACAACACCGGATCGCCGAGCCGGCCGGTGCTGATCGCCGAAACCGTATACGTTCCCGGCGGTATGTGGCGGTAAACGACGCGCCCGCTGGCGTTGGTCAGCAGCGTGTTGTCATTGACCCGGACAAGCAGGCTGTCTACCCATCGTTCGTCTGCGTCGCGACGGCCATTGCCGTTGGTATCTTCGAAGAAACTGAGTTGTAATTTACCAGACCGCTTCGCCTGTAACCGGTTGAACCGCTGCACAATCTCCATGCGGTACTGGCTGTAGGCAAATTCCGGCTGCTCGCTATACGGTGTCCCATTACCCGACAGATACACCGACAAATTGGGGGTAGCGTCGTACTGCACACGGCCGACTGCTGTGTACCGGGCCGCTGTCGTGGTGGCGTCGTACAGGTAATTTAGTCCCACTGAGCCACTGAGCCGCCCGTTCAGCAGCGCAAACGAAACCGTCGGCGTCAGCGACGTTGTGGTAATCAGGTTGGGGTAGCTGGCGCGCAGGTCAAACAGGTAGTACGGCCCTTTCTGCCAGTATCCCCATACGTTGAACCGGCCAATACCGAGCGACGAAACGATCCGCTGACTAAGCACACCCGCCGTTGCTCCCTGATCGACCCGCCCGTAAAACCGACCGACGTCATAGGTCAACTCAAGGTACTGATTGGTTCGGCGTCGGTACGCGATGACCGGGGCAATCCGGTAGGCGTCAGCACGTTGACTAACCGGATTTTCCTGATCGCGCTGCGAAAACCAGTATGGCCGGGCGCTCAGCGTCAGCGAGCCAATACGGTGGCTTAGACTCACTTCGGCGATTGTATTACCAAACCGATGCCGCGTATAGTCGATCGGGGACGTGTACACAACACGGTCGTACGACAGGTAATTGAGCCGGGCCAGCACGGTGGTGACGGGGGCTGGTTGCCAGAACAACTGACTGTATACCAATGTGGCACCCCGCTGCAAACCAGCGTAGACCGGACTGCTTTTGTACGAGCGCAGTTGCCAGCTAAACGTCTCCCGCTGATAGGTGTAGTCCAGTTGCCCCGCCCAGCCGGTTACCTGCGCCGGTTGGGTACTGCGCCGGGCAAATTCCACGCTTTGCCCACCCATAAGCTGTATCGAATGCCGGTCGGCGTGATTATAGCGAACGGTCGCAAACGTCAGGTAGCCTGCCCGCTGCACGTCGGCCAGGGTGTAATAACTGGAACTCAACGACAAAGCTACCCCCGGCAGTTTCGCCAGCTGCCGGTCGTACCGGGCGGAATACACATTTCCCCGCCAGGCATTTCGGTCGCCACTGAGCCAGTTCTGATTGGCATTAACAGCCCAGAATGTCCACTGCCGGTCGGTCGGTCCGGTGCTTACTTTCAGCCCACGACCGAAGAGTGGCAGCTCGTGAAAATCGTAGATGCTACCCAGCCGAACAGCCGTTTGGGTTGTCGTAAGGGCGATGTATGAATTCTGTAACTGGTGAACATGCTCGGTGCCGTAGTCGAGGTAATGAAGATTCATATCGAGCCGGGCCTTGCCGATCGAGTCCGTTCCCCAGACCCGGGTTTCGCGCGCCCACTGATTGGTGCTAAACCGGGTAAGCGCCACGCTGGCCCCATAGCCAGCCCCGGTCGCTGGCAGCGCATCCTGATACACTTTGTCGGCTACAGCTACTACCATTTTATACACGACACTACCGACGACCGCTTTCTGACGATCTCTGAGCGTCACGATGAGCTGATAGGGCGTGTTGATCGACCACTGCCGCAGCGGAACAGCCGTAACAACCAGTACCGTATCCTGCCGGGGTTGTAGGGCAACCGTCACCGGAAACGAAGCCGGTGCCATCCCCTGCGGTAAAGCCGCTACCTCTATCGTATACGTTGCTGCATTAGCCCGGTTGTGGGTCAAATGAAGGGGTAGGCGGGCCGGTTCGCTGGCGGTGTAGAGCAGCATCGTTTCCTGTGGAGTGTACAGACTCACGGCGGCTGCCGCGCTACCTGTCGCGATCAGCTGGCACGCGACCGACTGCATTGGTTTACCGGCAGCGTCACTCAGGTAAATACGAATGGATGATTTGGCCGAGGTGATCTGGCGATGCAAAAGCCCTTTGATCGGAATCAATCGATTTTCGCCGGGCAACAGCCGCAGCTGGTCAGGAACGGTTGCCAGCATGGTTACCGCTTCGGGCGAATCAAGGGCCAATCGTACATCCTGCGGCTTCGTGCCTGTGTTTGTCAGCGCAAGTCGATTGATAAACGTAGCCCCTGGTGTACTGGTAATGGAATCCCGCAAAAGTGAGATCGATACGGACTGCGCACTACTTACAATTGAACAAAATACAGACATGATTATATATACTAAAAATCTAATTTTAGTGACCATATTTTGTTCTCGTTTTTTAACGTATATGCCGTAATTAAGTGACAAAATCACACTACAATTTTTACACCATTGTATTATATACAATGCACTTAATAACAGTGACTTATAACTATTTTTCAGACATTTTTAAGCGTTAATTCGCTGTAAATCTTCCGCAAGAAGATTGTACAACTCAAAAAAATATATCGTTTACTAATAATACTTTTTTTTCGTTTTTTTTCCTCGCTCCTGGCAAAGCAATTGCACAATACTTTTCGTCTTTAATGACAGCTTTTCAACCAATTTATCAACTCTTGTTCTGTATGAAAACCTCTTTTAAATCGCTGATTTCTGCGCTATCAATAGCCGCTCTTTGCAGTACCCTACACGCGACTCCAGCTCGTGCGCAGCTAACCAGTGGTAACGCCGTCGTGACGGTTACAGTCGTTGATGTACTGGCGCTGGTCGTAGCGGTACCGGCCGTACCGATTGCGATGGGTACACTCACCGATTTTCAGAGCGGCTCCAGCTTCACAGCCCCGGCGCAACTGGTAGCCAGCAGCAACCGTCCCTATGATCTCAAGGTACGATCAGACGGTGATCTTCAGGGGCAGCTAACCGCGTCAGGCAGTAGCATTCCGATCAGCAATATTGTTGTTCAGGCCGCTCCGACGCTTACGTCGACGTATACATCCCCGCTGAATCTGTCGGCTGCCGATCAGGTGCTGGTTTCCAATGCCCCCAGTGCCATGGCTAAAGTGTACGACGTGAAATATTCGACAGCGGGGAACAATGCGGCCTTCTACGTCAAAGGCGGTGCCTACCTGGCCACACTGACCTATTCAATCGCAGCCCGCTAATACGCCTATCATGGTTCAGTTGTTTACCCAATCGATGGGGTGGCGGCTACTACTGATACTGTGCCTGATGGAGCCACGGCTCTGTCAGGCACAGATTGGTTTTCAGGCATCGCCAGCCAAACTCTATTTCAACCAAAACAGCGGTGAAAACCAGCCGCTTCGACTGCACCTGACCAACCCGATGGATACGCGGCTGATACTACAGGCTACCTGCGCCGACTGGCGACGCGATTCGTTGGGGGAGAAAGTATACTACCCGGCGGGTACACTGCCCACGTCGAGCTGTTCGCTGTTTAAAGTCACACCGGATGTGATCGAACTGGCCCCCGGCGAGCAACGCGACGTGCTGGTGTCGCTGACAGCGAATCGGGCCGACAAAGCGGGCGGTATCCGTAACGGCATGCTGCTGCTGACGCAATCGAACGAACAGGAAGTGGCGCGTCAGAAAGGAGCCACGCAGTTCATCATCAAAGCGCAGATCGGAATCCACGTTTATGTACTCCCCGACGAGCCTACCGAACCCGACATTACGATCGTGAGTATGGACGTCGTTCAGTCGGCACGCCCCTATCAGGTAACCGTCAACGTACACAACACGGGCAAGGCATTACTGGAGAGCCAGTTACGGCTGGAATACCTGAACATGAGCACGATGCAGGAAGTGAAAACGGAGGCCATACCCGTCAATACGATGCCCAACGATTCATTTCAGGTAGCCGCCAGCGTACCGGCCAACCTGTCGGCGGGTAAATACCTGATCGTTGCCGTGCTGGATAGTGGACCGGGGCAGGCGTTGAAAGTAGCTGAACTGGAAACCGTACTGAAATGAACTGGCGCATCATCCTGTTGGCCGGGTGCCTGCTCATAAGCGGCTCGGGGGCAATCGCCCAGCCATCCATGCCCGACGAGTCAGACCAGGCTGCGTCGCTGATTTGTATTACCATTCTGGGTAGTCCTTCGTTGAGTATCTCGACTGTCGACGGCTTCACGAAAGGCATTTCGGTCAACCATAACACGCTGCAACTGAACCTGTCACTGGGATTAGCCTGGTCGATACAGGTACGGGCACTGGACGATCTTCGCTACCAGTCGTATTCCATTCCGGCCTCGTCGATCGGCATGCAGTCGGTAGGGCTGGGAACACGGCCGGAGCTTTTCCTGACGACAACGAATCAGACACTGGCCTCAGGACTGGTCACGTCATTGCTAAGTGCCGTGTTACCGATTCGCTACCGGACGATCGGTGGCAGTACGTTTTTAAAACCAGCCGGTGCCTACACGACAACCATCCTGTTTACGTTTACGTCCCAGTAGGTCAGCCCGGCCCGGCATCGGCATTTATTTTGAATTAAAATGCCAGCGAATCAAGGCAAAAAGCCCCGCTGCCCCCTCCTGCATAGTTTTACGGGAAAACAAACCGAAGCAGAGCCGGTTTAGAATGCATCCCGTCACACTGGTGACCATTCACTCACTGATTCTAACTCGTTGTTTTTATGAAATCGATCCTTCGCTTCGCGCCTACCGCAGCCATCTTCACTCTGCTGCTGGTTATGATGACCAGTTGTGCGGCCATTGGCGATATTTTCA
This sequence comes from uncultured Spirosoma sp., assembly GCA_964581865.1. Taxonomy (GTDB): domain Bacteria; phylum Bacteroidota; class Bacteroidia; order Cytophagales; family Spirosomataceae; genus Spirosoma. Next base: position 105,471 of record CAZOQC010000009.1, on the reverse strand, counting down.
AAACCGGTGTCTGGACGGGGGTTATCCTTGTCGTCGTTGGTATTGGTGTTGTCATCTGGCTGGTGTCCAAGATGTTCGGCGGTGGTGGCGGAACGCGTTAGTCGTATCGGCTCCATACCGAAACGAGCCCGATTTCTGGAGAAATCGGGCTCGTTTCGTTTGGTGCGGTCCTGCTTACTGGGCGATCAGTTCGAGCAAACCGTCGCGCTGCAACACGGCACGCTGGCGCTCGGCCAGATCGTCGGAAGCCTTCATCAGCGGTAGCCGAACGTCGTCTGCGATCAGGCCAAGTGTTTGCATCAGGCTTTTTACGCCGACGGGATTTCCTTCTTCGTACAGCAGCGGATCGATCCGCAGGAATTGACTCAGTTCTTTCTGGGCAAACGCAAAATCACCGGCCAGCGCGGCATCGATCATTCCCGAAAATTTGACCGGGAAGGCATTAGCAATAACCGACATCACGCCGACGCCCCCGATGCTGATAATGGGTACCGCCTGCACGTCGTCGCCGGAGATGAGCAGAAAATCGTCGGGTTTGTCGCGGGCGATCTCCATGCACTGCTCGATCACGCAGGAGGCTTCTTTCACCCCGATAATATTAGGATGCTGCGCCAGTTCGCAAATCGTTTCGGCCGACATATTGATGCCGGTACGAAACGGAATATTGTACAGAATGACCGGCACCGGGCAGGCATCAGCAATGCGCGTAAAATGCTCGATGACGCCCCGTTTTCCCGGCTTGTTGTAATACGGGCAAACCGACAGGATCGCATCGACACCCTGGAAATCGATGTCGCTCATACCCGCCACGACCTCGCTCGTTACGTTGCCGCCAACGCCGTAAACGATCGGCAGATTTTTCGGATTGTTTTCTTTCAGGTACTGCAGCAGCTGTTTCTTTTCGGCCTTCGTCACCGTGGGCGATTCGCCGGTGGTACCCTGTAGAACGATGTAGCGAACGCCCCCCTCGGAAACGTGACGAACGACGCGCCCGAAGCCATCAAAATCGATGGCATGGTCGGCGGTAAACGGCGTTACGATGGCGACGCCGACGCCGTGAAAACGAGTATTCATGTTGCTGCAAGCCGAAATGTTACGACAAAGTTACGCGAATTGATCGGGAAAGCGGTGCGGCTGTCTGTGATATGAATGACAGGTAAGTTGCGTTGTTTTCAACGCCTAATCGCCCAGCATGGCCGTAAATTCATCTTCACCGATCATCGGCACGTTTAACTGCTGCGCTTTAGCTACTTTCGACGGTCCCGCGTTTTCACCGACGATCAGGTAGTTCAGCTTTTTCGACACGCCACTCAGCAACCGGCCACCGTGGGCGGCAATCTGCGTTTCGAGTGCTTCACGTGTGTAATTCGTGAAGGTGCCGCTGTAGAGAAACGTCTTGCCCGTCAGGGTATCACTCACGGCCTCGACTACTTTACGCTCGCCCACCATCTGCAAACCAGCCGCTTTCAGCCGTTGCACGTAGTGCTGATTATCGGGATCATCAAACCACTCGGCGACGCTCTGCGCAATACGCGGCCCCACGTCCGGTACGCCAGACAGCGTTTCCAGCGAAGCCGCCATCAGCGCGTCCATCGAGCCGAAATAATCCGTCAGGCGTTCGGCGGTGGTGTTGCCCACGTAGCGGATACCCAGTGCAAACACGACGTTGGCGAACGGCTGCGCTTTCGACCGGTCGATGGCCGTCAGGATGTTATCGACGGTTTTCTGACCGAATTTCACAACCCGCACCTTACCGGTATCGTCGGCCGGGTACGCTTTTTCCAGGCCCAGTAGTTGCTCGCTGGTCATGTCGTACAGGTCGGCGGGGGTTTGTACCAGGTTGCGGTCGATGAGCAGCTGAATCTTGCCCTCGCCCAGACTTTCGATGTTCATGGCCCGGCGCTGAATAAAGTGCTCGAACCGGGCCTGCCGTTGCGGGGGACAACCCTTTTCGTTCGGGCAATAGAAATGCGCTTCCCCGTCGCGCCGGATCAGTGGCGTACCGCAGGCGGGGCAGTGGGTTGGGTAGACGATCGGTTCGGTCTGCCCGTGGCGTTGGGTCAGGTCGACACCGGTTACTTTGGGAATGATTTCCCCGCCTTTCTCGACAAATACCGTGTCGTGCAGTTCGACGCCCAGCCGCTGAATCTCGTTGGCATTGTGCAGCGATGCCCGTTTCACGACGGTTCCGGCCAGCAGCACCGGCGTCAGCATAGCGACAGGCGTCACGGCTCCCGTCCGGCCCACTTGGTAATTGATGGCGTTGAGCGTGGTGCTCGCGGCCATCGCTTTGTATTTGAACGCAATGGCCCAGCGCGGACTTTTGGCCGTGTAGCCCAGCTCGCGCTGCTGATCGTAGCGATTGACTTTGATGACGATACCATCCGTTCCCAGCGGCAGGTCAAAGCGTCGGGTTTCCCACTCGTTGATGTAGGCCATCACGGCGCTGATGTCGGCACATTTCCGCCAGGTGGGCGACACGTTGAACCCCCCGTGCGTCAGCGCGACCAGACTTTCTTCGTGGGTCTGGAACCGTTCGGTACCGTCGGGGTTGGGTTCTGACAAAAACGAGTACAGGTAACAATCGAGCCGGCGTTTGGCGACCGCCCCCGAATCCTGTTGTTTAAACGTTCCGGAGGCAGCGTTGCGCGGGTTAGCCAGCAGGGCTTCGCCAATGTCTTCGCGCTCTTTGTTGATCCGCTCAAATTCGGCCAGCGGCAAAAAGCCTTCGCCCCGCACCTCAAACAGCGCAGGCAGGTCGGCCTTCGCCGGTACGGTCAGCGGCATCGTGCGGATGGTGCGGATGTTGGCCGTAATATCGTCACCGCGCACGCCGTCGCCACGGGTCGCGCCCTGCACGAGTACGCCGTTTTCGTAGGTCATACTCAGCGCCACACCGTCGAATTTCAGTTCGCAAATGTATTCGTACGGTTCATCGCGCAGCCCCTTCCGCACCCGATTATCAAATTCGACCAGATCTGTTTCGGAGTACGTATTGCCCAGCGACAGCATCGGAAAGCGGTGGTATACCGTAGCAAACTCCTTGCTGATCGTGCCGCCGACGCGCTGCGTGGGGCTGTCGGGACGACGCAGGTCGGGGTATTGTTTTTCGAGAAGGGTCAGCTCCTGAAGTGCCTGATCGAAGGTAAAATCGTCGACTTCCGAGATGCTGTTCTGGTAATACTGCTGGTTGTACCAGATCAGTTTATCGGTCAGTTCATTAATGCGTTGTTGAGGATTCATGGTACAAAATAAGTCGGATACCGGGTAAAAACGCAGTACGTTACGACTAAAAACAAGGGGTACAGCCTAACGGCAATATTGACCCGGTTTCGGTGACAGCGTGAAAAAATTAGCTAGTTTTACCAACTAAAACCCGTACCAGCCGATCGGTTAACCCCTAAACCATTCCCAGTTGCAGCATGAATTCGTGGCGGCTGGTTTTCAGGGGCGGTTGGTTCAGAACTGCTATGTCGCTTCCCGCTATTGCCCCCTCGCTCCTCGCTGCCAATTTCGCCCATCTTGACCGGGAAATGGACATGATTAATCGCAGCGAAGCCGATTATCTGCATTTCGACGTGATGGACGGGGTGTTTGTTCCGAATATTTCGTTTGGCTTCCCCCTCCTGGAAGTCGCCCACAAACTGTGCCGGAAGCCGCTGGACGTTCACCTGATGATTACCGATCCCGACCGCTACCTCGATGAGTTTGCGAAAGGGGGAGCCGCCGTCATTCACGTGCACTACGAAGCCTGCCCGCACCTGCACCGTACGCTGACGCACATTCGCGAACTGGGCTGCGAAGCCGGGGTAGCCCTGAACCCCCACACGCCCGTCGGACTACTGGACGATGTGCTGGAGCAGCTCGACGTTGTCCTGATTATGTCTGTCAATCCCGGCTTCGGCGGGCAATCGTTTATTCCGCACACCATCCGGAAGATTACGCAGTTGAAACAGCTGCTTGTGGCCCGTGGCTCATCGGCCCGCATCGAAGTCGACGGTGGTGTCAGCCTGAGCAATGCGGCTGCGCTGCTGCGGGCGGGGGCCGATACGCTGGTAGCGGGCAGCTCGGTCTTTAAAGCGGATAACCCTGAAGCTCTAATCCGGGACCTGAAACACGTCAGCACGACGTTGCCCGCCTGATTTTTTTATCCAACCGACTTGTACGATCCTGATCCGGTATGATCCGAACTTATATCCTTACGCTACTCAGCATCGGCCTGTTGCTATCGGGTTGCGGGGACCACAAGACCACTGAGCAAAACGCAACGGTAGCGAACACCCCCACCGATACGGCGGCTGTTGCCGGTCCACCCGCCCCCGAGTGGGCGAAGAATGCAACGATCTACGAAGTAAATATCCGGCAGTTTTCGGCAGAAGGCACCTTCAAAGCCGTGGAGAAACAACTGCCCCGGCTGAAAGAAATGGGCGTCGATATTCTGTGGCTGATGCCGATTTACCCCATCAGTCAGACGGCGAAGAAAGGAACGCTGGGCAGCCCCTACGCCATTGCCGATTATAAAGCCATCAACCCCAACTACGGCACGGCGGCTGACCTGAAAGCCCTCGTCAACCGGGCGCACGCGCTGGGTATGCACGTCATCCTCGACTGGGTCGCTAACCACACCGGCCGCGATCACGTCTGGATTCGCGAACACCCCGACTGGTACACGCTCGTGAAGGGGAAAATGATTGCCCCCCTGGACCCCAACACCGGCAAACCCACCGACTGGACCGATGTGCTCGATCTGAACTACGACAATCCAGCCCTGCGCAGCGGCATGATCGACGCCATGCAATACTGGGTGCGCGAGTTCGACGTCGACGGCTACCGCTGCGACGTCGCCGGGTTCGTACCGGTCGATTTCTGGGCGCAGCTACGGCCCAAACTCGACTCGATCAAGACGGTGTTTATGCTGTCGGAGTGGGAAGACGAGCCGAAGCAGTTCGATAAGTGCTTCAACATGAACTACGGCTGGAGCATGCATACCATGATGAAGGCCATCGCCAAAGGAGCCCGCAAAGCACCCGATCTCGACTCGCTGCGCAGTGCCACCCAGAAACGATTCCCGGCCTGGTATTACCAGATGCTGTTTACGCAGAACCACGATGAGAACAGCTGGCACGGCACCCTGACCGAATCATTCGGCCCCGCTGCCGACGCCATGATCGTATTGAGCAGTACGCTGGAAGGCATGCCCCTGGTTTACAACGGGATGGAATCGAATCTGGACAGGCGGCTGGCCTTTTTCGAGAAAGACAGTATCAACTGGGGCACGTACGAGAAAGCCCCCTTTCTCAAGGCACTGCTGACGCTCAAGCACCGCAACCGGGCCCTCTGGAACGGCCTGGCGGGGGGCAGGGCGCAGAAAATCATGACCGACCACGACGATGCCGTGTATGCCTTCCACCGGCAGCGCGACAATGACTGGGTTACGGTAGTCATAAACCTGAGCGACAAAACCCAGACGTTCCGGCTGATGGGCGAAGGCTACGAGGGTATGTACACCGACGTGTTCAACCACCAGTCGCTCGAACTGCGCCCTTACAGTTCGATGACGCTGCAACCCTGGGGCTACCGGGTCTTCACCAATTAGTCAGTCGTAACAGCCTGTGAAGAAACTTCTTGTCAAAAAAAATACGACGATCAAAACACCGTTGGGGCGGGCCGAATTATATTACCAGACCGTTTTCGCCGACCATCTGGTGGAAAACTATCAGAAAGACCTCCAGATCAATCCGGCCAAACGGCACCACGACCTGGTCTTTTCCGATATCGACCAGCTTCTGAAAGGTAACGTAAGTATGAAAGTAATTCCCGGCAAAGAAGGTCAGATCGAAGCCGTTTCTTTTTACCGGGGTCGCCACTATTTCACCTGTTTTCACGTTGCTAAAAGACCCGACTCTGACACAACATTTGCCTTCATCGTTACCTGCTATGCCACAAACGAAAGAAAATACCTCGACCGATACGAAGAGTACCTCCAGCTCCTCCAGGAAACGCTCGGCCGTCGAACCCGGTGATTACTTTATTGACGGCAAAGGACGTATGTATGTGCTCGATGCGAACAGGCAACCCATTCGGTACACACCGCCCAAGTAATAAATCATTTGCATGTTGACCGGTACCGGATATACATGCTTTGCCAGTCTGTTAATTGGCGACGTACGGCGTATTGTTCGACCGTTGGTAAGCAACCGCAACCTGAGCGAGCATCCAGTCCAACACCGACGTCTGCCCATTTCATTGCCAGTCCTGATGCTTAGTAGCCGCGCTCTACTCCTTCTCACCATTATTTCGTTCGGACTTGTTGCTCCGACTGTCGGCGCATACGCGCAGGTAGCCGCCGATGCGCCGGTGCAGTGGGCGAACAGCGTAACGGGCGTTTCGTCGGAGAAGCGGGGCGAAATGTATGGCGAACAGTTCAAGGCGTCACAGGCACTGGGCTACCCCAGCAAACTGCCGCAGCTGGGTGAAAGCCCGACGGCCTGGGCCCCGCAACTGGCTGAGAACCCCGCCGAGGACTGGATTCAGGTCGGTTTTTCCACCCCCACTCCCGCCCGGCAGGTCATCGTAGCCGAGAACGTGAATCCCGGCGCAGTCGTACGGATCGTGGTTACCGACGAAACCGGCACCGATCACACGGTTTACACGAATCCAAAGCCCCAGCCCAGTACAGAGCCACTCCTGCTCGTACCATTACCCGGCAATGGGCTAACGGTTGCCAAAGTGAAAGTAAGCATCAACAGCGGAGCCATCCGGGGCATCAACCAGATCGATGCCATCGGGCTGTCGGCCACGACCAGCCCCCCAACCATTGGCATTCGGCTGGCGAAAGACACGCCAAAAGACATTGTCAAAGAGAATCTGGGCAAGGGGGTCAACTCGGCGGGTCAGGAAGTAGCCCCGGTGATTTCGCCCGACGGCCGGACCCTGTATTTTACCCGCAATTACAACAAAGCCAACATCGGCTCGCCCGACCGGCAGGACGTCTGGTACTCGACCCTGTCGTCGGGCAGCAATGGCACACCCGCTGGCTGGAGCGATGCAATCAACATTGGCCCACCCATCAACAATGCCAGCGACAACGCCATCAGCGGCATTTCAGCCGACGGCAAAACGGCTTATCTGCTGAACATTTACCAGCCTAACGGCAACACGACCTACGGTATTTCCAAGTCGATTCGCACGAAAGCGGGCTGGTCGTTTCCGGCGGGACTGACGATTAAAAACAATTACAACCTGCCCGAACGCGAAAGCGATAACTCCGTCGAAACCGAACTGGCCGTTGCCCCCGACGAACGAACGTTGATTCTGTCGGTGCGTCGGCGCGACACGCGGGGCGACCGCGACCTGTACGCCACCCACCTGCTGCCCGACAAGACCTGGAGCGAGCCGGTTCACATGGGTAACACCATCAACACCGCCGATACCGAGAGTGCTCCGTTTCTGGCGTCGGACAACAAAACGCTTTACTTCACCTCACGGGGGCATCCGGGCTACGGCAACGGCGATATTTACGTGTCGCGCCGACTCGACGACTCGTGGACGAAGTGGAGCGAACCCGAAAATCTGGGGCCCGGCATCAATACCGCCGAATGGGACGGCTATTTCACGATCCCGGCCGCCGGCGATTTCGCTTACCTGAGTTCCCGGTCGAATTCAATGGGGGAAGACGACATTTTCCGGCTCAAGCTATTTCCAACCATCAAGCCCAATCCCGTAGCCATCATATCGGGGCAGGTGCTTGATTCGCAGACGAAAAAGCCGGTAGCCGCGCAGGTCGTTTCGGATATGTTTGGCAGCCGGAGCGAAATCACCAAAGTCGACTACGACCCCGAGACAGGTGAGTACCGGCTGATTTTGCCCACTCAGAACCGGTACACGATCAAGGCCGTCAAGGAAGGCTATTTTGCCCCGACCGACATCATTGACCTGAGCAAAGACAAGCGCTTCCGCGACATCCGGCGCAACCTGTACCTGCTCAAGATCGAACCGGGGCAGGTAATTACGATGCGCGAGATTCTGTTTGAACAGGGTCTTTTTACGCTGATGACCGGGGCCGACGCCGAACTCGACCGGGTTGTGGATATGCTGAACAAGTACCCGACGATGGAAATTCTTATCGGTGGGCATTCGGATAATCAGGGGGAATGGGAGTCGAATATGAAGCTCTCCGCCGACCGCGTACAGACGGTAAAGGAATACCTGGTTGCCAAAGGCATAACCGACGCGCGTATTCAGACCAAGGCTTGGGGACCCAGCCGCCCCGTCGCCAGCAACGAGACGGAAGAGAAGCGGAAGCTGAACCGGCGGGTAGAATTCAGCATCCTGAAAATGTAGGTCCGCCGAATTTGCCGTAGTTTTGACCAATGATTGCCTTATCATCCCGCTTTACGTACCTGTTGCTCGGTTTGCTTTTATTGCTGGCGCTCGGCTTACGACTATACCGCGTCGGCACGTACGGCATCTATTTCGACGAAAAAGCGACGTTACTTGTCAGTCAGAGTATCGTCATGGAAGGCTTCAACCAGCGCGACGTATTCGATAAGCCGTACTTCACCCCCGCTGAATTCTGGAAGCCCAAGACGTTTACCGACTTCATGGAAGCCGATACGCGCAGCGACATCGGCAACAGCCCCGCCTACTACGCCGTTGTCTGGGGCTGGCTGAAGGTGTTCGGCATGAGCGACACCTCGCTCCGGATGCCGTCGGTTATCTTCAGCACACTATTGATTGGGCTGCTGTTTGTATTTGTCAGGCGTCATTTTCGGTTTCTGGGCGACGCACGGGTCAATGCGCTGGCCTTGCTCAGCGCGTTTATCGCTACGATTGAGCCGTTTTTTGTGGCGTATAGTCACATCGCCCGCAACTATCCGATGACGTTTTTCCTGACGTTGCTGGCTACCCATCTGTTTCTGCTCATTATGGAACGCGTCCGTCAGCCGTCGCTGGCGTCGGCATCGGCGGGGGCGGTGGGTTTGTACGTTGCCTACGGACTGGTATTCGTCACGTCGGTGTTCTCCCATTACCTGACCGTTACCGTATTTCTGTGCCACGGGTTGTACGCCCTGCTGTTTCTGCGCAACGGTCGGGCGTGGCTATCGCTGGGCCTGACGGCCGGGCTGGGATTGGGGATCGTGTCGCTCTGGTTTCTGTTCGGTGGTGGGCAGTACACCTTTTTCACGCTGAACTATCAGGCCCAGTTCTACCGGAACATTGCCCTGACCAACCCAACGGGCAGCCCGTTTGGGCTAATTCTGCCCGCTACCTTTCCAAACATCGCGGTGCGAGGTATCCCTATTTTTGCCGATCTGTTTATGCCCACCAACGGCATTGGGCAGGCCATGACGGGTATTCGTAATTCGGCACTGGCGCTGGCGCTGGGCCTGGGGGCCACGGCTGTGCTACATCGGTACTGGTCGGCGCGGGTTGTGCCGGTCTGGGCGTATGTGGCAATCCCGGTGCTGCTGCTGGCTGGTCTGCCGATCTACAGCGTCGTGCCGGAGCGGCTGCTGGTGCTGTCAGGGGCCGTACCATTCGTTTACCTGATCGGCCGGTACGTATACGACCGGTTCGACCGGGCCCAACGACCATTGATTACGCTACTCCTGCTACTTGCCTTCGTGCCCACTCTGTTTCTGCTGTTTATGGCCTGGCGGTCGGGGCACACCTTTGGCATTACGCAGCGGTACTCCGGTTTTTCGTTTCCGTACGTTTGCATTCTGGTCGCCATGGGGCTGCAACAGCTGGCGTCGGCCCGGTGGTGGCTGGCGGCTCCGATTGCCGCTGTACTCGTGCTTCAGCTCGTGCATATCGGGAAATTGCTGGGGTCGATTTACGCCGACGAAGCCCCCAAATACACCTATTTCGACCGGCCCCGCATCGCCAACCCCTACTGGCAGGCGGCTCAGCAACTTATCAGCACCTACCAGCCGGGCGACACGATTCTGTATCCGAATAAAAAACGGGTCATTTATTCGCAGGCCATCGACAAAACCTACACGCCCCTGTCGCTGCTCGACGCGCAGCTGATGAACGTCTACCTGCCTGCATCGGCAACCTATATCCAGCGCATCGATCCGGCCGAGCCCGACCGGATTGTACTGGTCAAAGGGCAAACCGGAGCCAGAATCACTATATTTGATTTCAAGGGGTCTACCTACCGATATGGCGACTGATTATCAACCTGTTACAAGTATGCACACTACAGAGCTACAGACCGAAACCCAGCAACTACAGGGTCAGCTCCGGCTGAACATTCTGGAAATGTATAACCGGGCACATGCCGGTCATATCGGGTGTTCGTTGAGTTGCATCGATTTGATGATCGCGACATTGGTTCTGCGCAAGCGGCCCCAGGACACGTTTCTGCTGTCGAAAGGACACGCAGCTGCGGCCCTGTACATCTGCCTGAATCACCTCGGCGAACTGACCGACGACGATCTGGCTACGTTCTATCAGAACGACACCACCCTGCCCGCTCACCCGGCCCCCAACAAGCACAAGGGCATCCCCTTCGCAACAGGCTCGCTGGGGCATGGCCTGCCCATTGGTACCGGCATCGCGCAGGCGGGTAAGATGCTCGGCGACGATTCGCGGGTGTTTGTGCTCATGTCTGACGGCGAAACCAACGAAGGCACGACCTGGGAGGCTGCTTACTTCGCGATTCAGAATCAGCTCGACAACCTGATCGTTCTGGTCGACAAAAATGGCCTACAGGGGTTCAACGCCACAGCCGACGTGCTGGGCGACACGGCCAGCATAGCGGTGTGGTCGGCGATGGGGTTCGACGTGATGGAAGCCGACGGCCACAACATTGACGAACTGACAGCGGTCATCGATGAACTGTCAGCCCGCCCCAACGGCAAACCCAAACTGATCGTGGCCAAAACCGTAAAAGGCCGTGGCGTATCGTACATGGAAAACCGGCTGGAGTGGCATTACCTGCCCATGAAAGCGGAGCAGTATGAACAGGCCCTGGCCGACGTTAGAGAACGGTATTTCTGATCGGTGCGTGGGGCGACTCTGCCCATCAGACCCGCTCACCGTACCTTCTACCACCCTACAATATCCTGAATGAATCAAACGACTACGCTCGCTGCCTCTATCGGTCAACTCAACGGACCCATCGTCATTTTTGGGGCCAGCGGCTTTATAGGTGCCAACCTGTTCGAACAGGTATTCCGCGTTCGGAAGGACGTTTTCGCGCTCACACACGACGCAACGAAAGCCTGGCGGCTCAAACTGCTCGATGTACCGGCCGAAAACATTATTCACTGTGATATTCTCTCCGATACGTCGATCAAGGATGTATTCGGCAAAATCCAGCCCCGGACGATCTTTAACCTGGCGGCTTACGGGGCTTATAGCAAGCAGAAAAACGTCGGTCTGACCTACGAAACCAACGTGCTGGGCACGGTGAATATTCTGGAAAACTGTACCGAGAGCATGGTGTATATCCATGCGGGCAGCAGTTCAGAATACGGTTTCAACTGTACAGCACCGAAGGAAACCGACGCGGTCGAACCCAACAGTCATTATGCCGTGTCGAAAGTGTCGGCGGCTTATACGCTGGAGTTTTACGCCCGGCTGCACGGGCTGAATACGCTCAATCTGCGGCTGTATTCCATCTACGGCGGCTGGGAAGAGCCCGACCGGCTGATTCCCCGGCTGGTGGAGGAAGCCCGGCAGAATAGCCTGCCCCCACTCGTTTCGCCCGACATCAGCCGCGACTTTGTGTACGTCGATGACTGCGTCGGGGCGTTTGTGCAGGCCGCTCTGCGCGTCAACCCCGCTATCCGGGGGCGGTCGTATAACATCGCCACGGGCCTGAAGACGACCATGCGTGAGCTGGTCGAAGCAGCGCGGCAAACGTTCAGCGTTGCGCAGGAACCCGTCTGGGGCAGCATGGGAAACCGTGCCTGGGACCTGTCCGACTGGTACGGCGACCCGACGGCGGCCGAAGCCGATCTGGGCTGGAAAGCCGCAACGTCACTGAGCGACGGCCTGCGGCAAACCGCCAACTGGCAAACGTCGCACCAGTACACGGAGCGCGTCATTCCGGCGTTTCAGACGCCCACGCTCAACCCCGTCATCTCGCCCATCATTGCCTGTTACAAAGACGCGCAGGCCATTCCGTTTATGTATGAGCGGTTGGTGAAAACCTTCAACGAGATGAAGGTGCGGTACGAAATTATCTTCGTCAACGACAACTCGCCAGACAACACCGACGAGGTACTGAACGAAATCTGCGCCAAAGACCCCAACGTCATTGCGATCAAACACTCGCGCAACTTCGGGTCGCAGTCGGCTTTTTTGAGCGGGATGGAAATCTCGACCGGCGACGCCGTGGTGCTGATGGACGGCGACTTGCAGGACCCGCCCGAAATCATTCCGAAGTTTTACGAGAAATGGCAGCAGGGCTTCGACGTCACCTACGGCGTACGCGTACAACGGGAGATGGCCCCACACGTCCATTTCTTTTACAAGCAGTTTTACCGGCTGTTCCGCAAAACCGCGTACATCAACATCCCGGTCGACGCGGGTGACTTTTCGCTGATCGACCGGAAGGTGGTACGCGAACTGGTCAACCTGCCCGAAACCGAACAGTTTCTGCGGGGACTGCGGGCCTGGGTTGGTTTCCGGCAAACCGGCGTCGACTACATCCGGCCCGAACGCATGTTCGGCGTATCGACCAACAACTGGACGAAGAACATCTGGTGGGCCAAGAAAGCCATTTTCTCGTTCAGCTTCGCCCCGCTCGAACTGATGACCTACGTTGGCTTTATCCTGACCGGTCTATCGATGCTGGGCATTATCTGGCAGGTACTGTCCCGGCTGTTCGACTTTGACCCGAACACGCCCTATGGGCTGTCGACGGTGATTATTCTGGTCATGTTTTTTGGGGGTATCAACCTGCTGGGCATCTCGTTTTTGGGCGAGTACATCAGCAAGATCTTCGAGGAAACCAAAAAACGGCCAAAGTTCATCCGGACGATGGTACGCAAAGGTCGACAGGTGTATTCGACAGCGGCTGAAATCAACACACTGGTTCAGCAACGGCGAAGTAAGTAACTGTGTATACCAACTGGCACCATGCGCTGTCTGGCTGTTGACAACCCGTGGCATCGGTCTTTGGAAAGCCGTAACTTTACAGCCGTAACGATTCGTTCTGTATGACTTCACTTAATCGTATCACAATCGATGCTACTGTCTGCCACGGCAAACCGTGTATTCGCGGCATGCGCTGGCCCGTTGAAGTCGTACTGGATCTACTCGGCTCCGGTATGTCGATCACAGACATTCTCGACGATCATCCGGAACTGGAGCGGGAAGACATTATTGCCTGTCTGAATTATGCGCGTTTGCTGCTATCAGGACAGGTTTCGGCCGCTGCCTGATGAAGTTTATCTGTGATGTTCATTTGCCGTTTCGTCTGGTAAAATTTCTGGCTACTCATGCGCCAGCTACGCATGTCAACCAGATCTTAAATGGCTCCAGTACGGCCGACTCGCTAATCAGTCAGTACGCCGACCAGCACGATTATATCGTTGTTACGAAAGACGCTGATTTCCGAAACTCGTACCTGATTAAACAGACTCCGCGCAAACTGATTCGATTTGGGTTAGGGAATATACCGAATGACAGGCTCATTCAACTGCTCGGTGAGCAACTCGTTCTGATTGACAAACTAGATCGGGAAGGACCTTTTTACATGGAAATCAATTCAGACAATGTGCTGCTGTATTGATAGGCATCAACTGACTACCTCACGCTATGCGTAATGAATTTGCAGCCGCCATTGAACGAATCGGGCGGGAAGATGAAAAAGTCGTGTTTCTGACCGGCGACCTGGGGTACAATGCCCTCGAAAGCGTGGCCGATGCACTAGGTCCCCGGTTTATCAACGCGGGCGTAGCCGAACAGAACATGGTCGGGCTGGCGGCCGGGCTGGCGTATCGGGGCTACAAGGTGTTCTGCTACAGCATCGCGCCGTTTGCGGTGTACCGCTGTCTGGAGCAGTTTCGCAACGACGTCTGCCTGCATAACATGCCGGTGTTCATCGTCGGTAACGGCGGGGGCTACGGCTACGGCATCATGGGCAGCACCCACCACGCCATCGAAGACCTGGCCTGCCTGAGCGGATTGCAGAACGTCAAAACATACATCCCCGCGTTCGCCGACGAAGTGCCGCCCATGCTCGATCAGATCGTGGCCGAAGCCGGACCGGCTTACCTGCGCCTGGGCGTTGGACCGAAGACGCCCGACGGAGCTGAAATCAGCGGCACCTTCAAACACATAATACGCAGCTCCGAGTCGACAGGCACCATTGTGTCGCTGGGACCGGTGACGGCCAATGTCATGACGGCTTTGCAGGACGAGTCACTGGCGGGCCGTTTCGACGTCTTTACGGCCATGAACCTGCCGCTTGATCTGCCCGGTGAACTGGTGGACCAATGGGCGGGCAAACCGATGCTGGTTGTCGAAGAACACATCGCCATCGGCGGGTTGGGGCAACAGCTTTCGGCGCAACTCTTAAGCAGCGGCAACGCACCCAGCCGGTTTGTAAGCCTGACGGCGCAGGGCTATCCCAGCGGTCGCTACGGCGATCAGAAGTACCACCAGCAACAGTCCGGTCTCGACCCAGCCAACATCGCCCAGCAACTAACCGCCCTGACGAACTAAAGCGGGGCATGCGTAAATCGATTAAGCCGTACCAGTCTCACCTATGGGCGGGCCTTCTGCTGGCCCTGCCGGTGCTGGCATTCGCCCTGCTCTGGCATCGTTACGCCGTCAACGTGCCAAAGTGGGACGACCACGCCCTGCGTCATTTTCTGTACCTCACCGATCAGGCACCGACCCTGGCCGACAAACTGCATCAGTTCGTCAAGCAGCACAACGAACACCGGATCGTGTACGACCGGATCGTAGCCTGGCTCGACTACCAGCTGACGGGTAAGTTAAACTTCCGGCATCTGATGGTGGTGGGCAATCTCAGCCTGCTGGGCCTGCTGCTGGTGTTTGTCCGGGTATTGCGCCGGGCGGGGCGGCCGCTGGTGTACGCGGTGCCGGTGGCCTGGCTGCTGCTCAACCTGTCGCAGTGGGAAAATATGTACTGGGGCATGGCTGCGGTGCAGAACTTCTCCATTCTACTCTGGATTGTGGGCATGGTTTACTTCCTGAGCTACACCCACCGCCTGCCGCTGGCCCTTACGCTGGCCGTGCTGGCGACGCTCACCAGCGGCAACGGTCTGCTGGCCTGGCCCATCGGTGCACTAATTCTTTTCCTGCGACTGGCACAGCCCTACAGCACCCGTCGCCCGTTAACGATCTGGTTGACTACCAGCGCAATAGCGATCGGCTGTTATTTCACAGGATTCGAGAAACCGGGTGACATTGCCTACGTTCAGGCGGGTATCGGCCAGTTGCTCGGTGGTTGGTTTGCGTTTATGGGCGCTGCCGCCGAAGTTATTCCCGTCTCGCCCCCCCTACGGCTTTGCATGGTGCTGGGCGGTTTTATGGTCGTTGCGGTACTGGGGCTGATCGGCTGGAGCGGATTCGGGCATCGACTGGCAATCGGGCGCAGTTTCCGCTGGCTGTTTATCCCGCCCAAAAAGCGGGAAATACCCACTAGAGCGGTACTGCCACCCAGCCTGCTTTTCTTCTGGGGAACGGGTCTGTTTCTTTTAGTTACCGGGCTCGTCGTGGCCCGCGCCAGAGTTGGTTTTGGTGCCGACCTGCTGATTACCAGCCGGTACAAACCGTACTCGCTTACCCTGCTGGCCCTGCTGTACACCTACGCGGTGGTCTGGCTCAGCGGTCGACCGGGGCAGTGGTTGATGCGACTGGGTATCGCTGGCGGGGTGCTGTTCGGCTGGCTGTCGTACCTGTCGTTTCTGGACGAAACCATCTGGTGGCGACACTGGCTGGTGACCAATCAATTCAACTGGCGCTACTCGACCAACCAGCCCATCGAACAGACCGACGCGGTGACAAGGCAATACCTCGATCCGGCCCCGACTTTTTACACCGCCGGTTTATCCGTACTTTTCGGGCCGGTTTCGGGTGAAACGGTTCCGGTGCTGGTCGACTCATCGTCGGCGGGCTACCGGGTTACGAATCAATCGCTGCTGGCAGACCCGTCGCGTGGCCCCGATGCAGGGGCCTATGTTGTCGCCCGTTCGGCGACGCGTACGTACCTGTTTCCGGTGTGGCAAACAGTGGGTTCGCTGCCCTCGGCGCGGTTCTTGCCGGGACGGTTGTTCAGGCCGGGCTTCCACGCCGATTTCACCCGGTATGAACTGGAAAAAGGCACCTACGACCTGCACATTCTGACGGTAGAACCCGGTGAACCGTTCCGGCTCTACCCTACAAACACAACGCTTACATCGGCCGGGCCACCACCCGATACGTCGATTAAAAACTGGTAATGACAGCACAACAAACCACCACCCGCCCCGTATTGAACCACCTTCGTCAGCTCGACGGTATCCGGTTTGTGGCCGTGGCGCTGGTGCTGTTCGACCACTGGATGGCCGGGCGGGTCGAACTGCCGCTGGGCGCGCTGGGTGTCACGATCTTCTTCGTTCTGAGTGGCTTTCTGATTACCCGCATCCTGCTGTCGAGCAAAGACAAGCTAAGTCAGCAGCCAAACGGTGGATTGAGTAAGTACCTGAGCGTGTTCTACATCCGCCGGACGCTACGCATTTTTCCGGTCTATTACCTGACGCTGATCGTTCTGTTTCTGATCAACGAACTACCCGTTCGCCGGACGTTTGCGTGGTTAGCCCTGTACGCGACAAACCTGTACATGGCCTACCATACCAGCTGGATGGGCACGGTCGATCATCTGTGGTCGCTGGCGGTGGAGGAACAGGTGTATCTGTTTTTTCCCCTGCTGCTGTTTTTCGTGCCGCGCCGGTGGGTGCCGCTCACGGCCGGGCTGATGATCGTCGGGGCCGTGGCCATGCGGTATTATCTGTACGCTAACCGGTACCCTTGGTTTATCGGCTACGTGACCATGCCTGCCTGTCTGGATTCGTTCGGTCTGGGGGCTATCATGGCGTACTGGTGGCTGTATCAGCGCGATCGGTTCACGGCCGTTTTCCGCAGTACGATCTGGATCTGGATCAGCATTGCGCTGCTGGTTGTCGTCGCCGTTTCGACCAAACTACTACCCGCTATTCCGGATGTAACAGGCCTGCCGGGTCATCACAATGTCATGTCTGACGTGTGGGAGCGGCTGGTTTCGTCATTAATCGGCTTCTTCCTGATCGGTCATGCCGTTATCGGTTTTGGCGGGGTAATGAAATGGATTCTGGAAAATCCGGTCAGTCAGTACATGGGCCGCATCAGTTACGGGCTCTACCTCTACCACAACTTTGTGTTCAACGTCTACCACACACAACCGACACATGTTACGGTCCGGGCGTGGCGACGTATTACCGATGTACTGCCCTTTCTGACTAGTTCGTACGTGTTTCAGGTTGGTTTTTACCTGGCCCTCACGGTGGCTATCGCGACACTGTCGTGGTACCTGATCGAAAAGCCGATCAATAATCTCAAGGACCGGTACACTGTTTAGAGCGGGCTGACCCGCCGGCAGTCTGTGTAGCAGCCTGCACTGTTGCCGTTTGGTACAGGCTACCAAAAACTGCCCGGTACGTACTGGTAGCAATCGCATTTGGCAAACTAATTGCGCAGGTAGGTTATAACTATATTTTGTGTCAAAAAAGTATAGTTTCTTGCCTGTAAATGGACACGCCCTCGATCAATTCTATACAGTGCCTTTACAGATCAGTCAGCCATTTATGGTGGCTGATACTCTGTCCGCTGCTTCTGGTAACGACCTGGACCACGGCGCAGACCGCTACCCGGCGCTTTACGTACCTGACCACCGATCAGGGGTTGTCGCAGAACAACGTGACCAGTATCGTTCGCGACCGGCAGGGGTTTATGTGGTTCGGTACCCGCGATGGCCTGAATAAGTATGATGGATACACCTGCACCGTCTATCGGCACGACCCGGCCAACCCAACCAGTATCGGCCATAACTACATACAAACGCTGTTTATCGACGGGCAGGGGCGGCTCTGGATTGGGACCGATGAAGGGGGACTGAGTTTATTCGATGCCCGTACAGAGCGATTCACCAACTATCAGCACGTCGCAGGAAATCAGCGTGGCTTTACCAGTAACCAGATCCTGTCTGTCATACAGGATAAAGAAGGGTATCTGTGGGTTGGTACCGGCCGGGGTGGTATTAGCCGGTTTCACCCCGACAGGCACACGCTTACTACCTACACACACAACGCAGCCGACTCAACCAGCCTGAGCGATCCGACCGTACACTCGCTCTGCTTCGACCGAAACGGCACGCTGTGGGTCGGTACACCGAAAGGGCTGGATCGCTTCGACGCAGCTACGGGACGGTTTATCCATTATCGACACAATCCAGCCGATCCATCATCGCTCAGCGCCGATGATGTCAATGTAGTTTACCTGGATAGTCGGGGGCAGTTGTGGATCGGCATGGAAGGGGGCGGGCTCGACCGCGTCGAACCGAATCAGAAGGGTTTTGTCCATTACCGGAAAGCAGCGGGTACTACCCGGCAGCTGAGCCATCTGGACGTTATTTCCCTGACCGAAGATCTGCAGCATAACCTGTGGATTGGCACGCGCAACGGCGGCATCACGGTTCGGTCGCCTAGGGACACCTTTTCTTACTATTCATACGACGAAAACCAACCGGGGGGGCTCAACAACGGTTCTATCTATGCCATGTACCAGGACCCCACGGGCCTGATGTGGGTCGGTACGTATTCAGGTGGCGTCAATCGGCTGTCGACGGATCGGCCCAAGTTTACCCTGTACCGAAACAGCCCCAATAAACTCGATCAGCTGAGCAACAACAACGTACTGAGTATCCTGGAAGATAAAGCGGGGAACGTATGGGTCGGTACCGATGGCGGGGGCATTAATTTACTGGCGAAAGGAGCATCGGCGTTCAGGTCGTACCAGCACCAGCCGACTACGTCCCGGAGCATCGGCAGCAATTACGTACTCGCCATCACGGAAGACTCGAAAGGCCGTATCTGGACCGGCAACTACAAAGGTGGCCTGAGCCGATACGACCAGGCCACTAACCGGTTCGTTACCGACCCGGCCCTGGCGCAGGTCAGCGTCAGTTCTATCCTGGAAATGGGCGACGGCAAGCTTTGGCTGGGTACGTTCGATAACGTCCTGATTAATTATGATCCGCAGACAAAGGCGGTAACACGGATTCCGTTCGAGGCTACCATCATCACGGATCTCGACAGATTCAACGACGGGCAATTCTGGGTCAGTACGGAAGCGTACGGACTGTACCTGTTTACACCGGGCAAGGGCATCACGGCGCACTACCTCAACAACAAACGGAATCCGCACAGTCTGAGCAGCAACATGATTAATACCCTGTACCAGGATGCAAAAAAGCGGATTTGGATCGGTACGAGTAGTGGCCTTGATCTGTTTGATGTGGCTCATCGGGCGTTTACGTCGTATGGCTTACGAAACGGATTTCCTAATGAAGTTATCCAGAGTATTCAGGAAGATAAACGGGGGCATTTGTGGCTAAGCACGAACAAGGGGTTGAGCATCTTTAATCCGCAGACAAAGTCCATTCGCAATTTCGACCGGAGCGATGGGCTGCAAAGTTCGTCGTTTAACCGGCGCTCATCCGCCCAGAGTACCGGAGGACAGCTATTTTTCGGTGGTCTCCGGGGTATGAACAGCTTTTACCCCGACAGTATCCGGTATAATCGGTTCGTACCGCCCGTTTATAATACCAGCCTGCAAATTTTCAACAAGCCCGTCGACGTCCGGGATACCAACTCGGTTCTGCACGAAGCCATCACCCAGACGCACGACCTGACACTCTCCTATCAGCAGTCGGTTCTGACGTTTGGTTACTCGGCCCTGAACTACCTGCAGTCAGCCAAAAACCAGTACGCTTACAAACTGGAAGGGTTCGACGCCGACTGGGTGCAGGCAGGCACCACGCGCACGGCTACGTACACCAACCTGAATCCGGGCGACTACGTGTTTCGGGTCAGGGGATCGAACAACGACGGCGTCTGGAACAAGCAGGGTACGTATATCACGCTGCACATCATTCCGCCGTACTGGCAAACGTGGTGGTTCCGGTTGCTGCTGCTAATCGGGCTTCTGCTCATGCTATACGGCATCTACCGACTGCGTGTCCGGTCGATCAGGCGGCAGCAGGATGCTCTTCGGCAGCAGGTTGACGAACGGACCCGGGAAGTGACCAGTCAACAGCAGGAACTGGTCGAGCAGGCGGACCGGCTGAAACAGCTCAACGAACGACTTCAGCAACAGGCACAGCAGGAACAGCAGGCACGGCAGGAAGCGGATCAGGCCAATCAGGCAAAAAGCGCGTTTCTGGCAACGATGAGCCACGAAATTCGTACACCCATGAACGGGGTAATCGGCATGACGGCGCTACTGGCTGATACAACCCTCTCCGATGAGCAACGCGATTATACCGACACCATTCGGAGTTGCAGCGAAAGCCTGATGGGGATCATCAACGACATTCTCGACTTCTCCAAGATCGAGTCGGGGCACATGGAACTGGCGCTGCACGAAGTCGACCTGCGGGCCTGCATCGAGGATGTGCTGGACGTATGCGCCAGCAAAACCAGCCAGCCGTACCTGAATCTGCTCTATCATATCGACCCACAGGTGCCCCTCTACCTGCTGGGTGACGGCCTGCGTCTTCGCCAGATTCTGCTGAATCTGGTCGGCAATGCCGTTAAGTTTACGCAGCAGGGCGAAGTGATTGTCGACGTAAAACGGGTTGAGCAACCAGACCATCAGTCGCTGAAACTAGCCTTTTCAGTGCGCGATACCGGCATCGGTATCCCAGCCAATAAACTCGACCGGCTGTTCAGGGCTTTTTCGCAGGTCGATTCGTCGCACACCCGCCAGTATGGCGGCACGGGGCTGGGGCTGGTCATCAGCCAGCGTCTGGTTGAGCTGATGGGCGGCCACATCGATGTACAGAGCGAAGCGGGTAAAGGAACCACCTTTTCGTTCACCATCGTCTGCCAGCCCAGTCAGCAGGTACGTCCGCCAGACGAACCGTTTACGATAGCCTTACCGCCCGACCGAAGTATTTTGTACGTCGATGACAGCGAAACCAGTCGACTGATGGTTGCAACCTGTTTCGACAACTACCAGGTATCGCATTACGTAGCGGATTCCGCCCGAATGGCGCTGGAGATTCTTGCCGGTGGCCAACAGTTCGCCCTGCTTATCATCGACCGGCATATGCCCGACATGGACGGAATCGAGTTGTCCCGGCAGATTCGGGCGCAGTACGGTCCTATACCCACGCTGTTGCTCACGGCGAAAGGCGACGACCGATCCCAGATCCCGCCTGATCACTTTGCGGCTATCCTGGCCCGGCCCGTGCGCAGGCATTTACTGGAACGGTCGCTGCTGAAACTACTTGAGTCGCCCAGACCAGTTGTGGCCCTGCCAATCGCACCGCCACTCTTTACGGCTGATTTTGCCACTGAGTACCCCCTGCGGATTCTCGTTGCGGAAGACAATCCTATCAACGAAAAAATGCTGGTCAGGGCGCTGAGTAAGCTTGGTTACGAAGTTGGGGTGGCCCACACAGGTCGCGAAGCACTGGACGCGTCGCCCGAAACGTACGACCTGATTCTGATGGATATGCAGATGCCGGAAATGGACGGGCTGGAAGCAACGCAACTAATCCGTCAGCAATCCATCCGGCAACCGTGGATTGTGGCCCTGACGGCCAACGCGCTCCAGGAAAACCAGCAGCAGTGTTTCGACGCCGGTATGAATGCCTTCATGACCAAGCCCCCGCGCTTCGAAGAACTGAAAGCTATCCTACGGCAAGCCTGCTCGGCAATGACGATAAAATCCTAGATCAGCGCCCGAAAAACGCCCGGATACCTTCAGCGCGGCTTTTACCATCGACTAACTCAACATCACCACCTGACCGATAGCTGCCCAATTGCGTTCGACACGAAAACGGGGTGCAAACTTTTGGGGTAACGACGAGTTAAATGGGCGAGTATCAACAACGAAACTCGTAACCGATCAACGTATGAAAACCATTGCCATAGCAGCTGCTTTACTCTTCGGGGTTGCTGTAGGCGCGCAGGCGCAGATGACCAACTCTAATACATCGCAAACCCGTACGGGTGCGGGCGTCGACGCCCAGGGCACATCGGGTATGGGTAGTGGTACAACAACCGATTCACGGGCGACCCGCGCTACACCAGCCACCAACGGGTCAACCATGAAATCAGGCTCGATGAACCGTCGTCGTTCGTCGGCACCGTCGCCGGAGCGTACGGGTGCCGGTGTCGATTCACAGGGTACAACGGGCATGGGCAGCGGCACCACGACCGATTCGCGTGCCACTCGTGCCTATCCGGCCGATGGCACAACATCAGGCTCGATGTCGACACAGAGTACCAGCAAAAAGTCGATGTCAAAGACAAAAAAGACCGAAAATTGAGTTTGTAAGCTGTAGTGTAGCCCAGACCTCCCGGTCTGGTGGCCGTCAGGCCAGTTGACGTGGCGGCCACCAGACCGGGAGGTCTGGGCTACACTACAGGCTACAGCCCGTTTCTAATCCCCATCTCCAGACCCCGGAGTTCGGCCAGACCGCGCAGGCGACCAATGGCGGAATAACCGGGGTATGTCGTTTTAGCGAGGTCGTCCAGCATCTGATGCCCGTGGTCCGGGCGCATCGGAATAGCGGTGACGCCGGTAC
The DNA here is from genome assembly GCA_964581865.1 of uncultured Spirosoma sp. Lineage (GTDB taxonomy): Bacteria > Bacteroidota > Bacteroidia > Cytophagales > Spirosomataceae > Spirosoma. The sequence goes on along the minus strand of CAZOQC010000009.1, from coordinate 82,649 downwards.
CCGCTTTTTCCCGACGCTGTTCTTCCTGCACCAGCGCCCGCACCACCGCACACATGTCCACGTCGCCCGTCAGGTGATCGGCTTCGTGAAAGGTCAGGGCACCGGGCAGATCGACGGGTTCGCGTTTGGTCGAGCGCAGGTGAATAAAGTGGATGCGCGATCCGAACCGCGCTGCCATACTCGGTAGATCATTATCGGCGCGAACACCCAGCGACCCGGTGCAGAACGTCAGTCCGTTGGCCGGTACGTCGCAGGCCGCAAACAGCTGGACAATATCAGCTTCCGTACTAACTACGCGGGGTAACCCCAGCAACGGCATCGGCGGATCGTCGGGGTGAATACACAGTCCGATACCAAGTTCTTCGGCCAGTGGAGCCACTTCCCGGATGAAGTAGTACAGATTGTCGCGCAGCTGCCCGTCGCCGATGGCGGTGTATTCGTCAAGCCGCGCCTGAAACGAATCGAACGAAAAGGCTTCGCCCGAACCGGGTAATCCCAGCAGTACCGTATTGGCAAGAGCCGTGACGGCCTCGTCCGACATGGTTGCGTGCTGTTGCCGAGCGGCTTCAACTACGGCCGGGTCATAGTCGGCTTCGGCACCGGGTCGGCGGAGAATGAACAGGTCGAACACCGCGAAATCTTCCCACACGAACCGCAGTCCCCGCGACCCGTCGGGCATTTCGTACGACAGGTTTGTGCGCGACCAGTCGAGCACCGGCATGAAATTGTAGCAGACCGTTTTGATACCGCACTCGGCCAGGTTTCGCAGCGACGCCCGGTAGGTAGCGATGTACTGATCGCGTTCGGGTAGTCCTTTCTTGATTGCTTCGTGAACCGGCAGACTTTCGACCACCGACCAGTGCAGCGGACAGTAACGGTCATTATCGGCCTCGACCAGTGCTTTGCGTTCCTGAATAGCCTCGACCGACCATTCATCGCCGACCGGAATCTGGTGTAAGGCCGTCACGACACCCTTACAGCCAGCCTGCCGGAGCGTCATCAGCGGGACCGGATCGGCGGGGCCGAACCAGCGCATCGTATGTTGCATAGAATCAATAGCCGGATTAATCTGCCGACGTAAGTTGTGGGAAAATCGGTGTTGGTTTTAGCTTGGCAGGCTCGTGTTTTTCGCGTGGCGGAATACAAACAGGTACAGCATGGCCCAGGCCGCCAGATAAGCCACACCGGCGATATAAAATAGCTGGTTGTACCCTTCCGACAACTGCCCGGCCTGTTTATACTGGTCCAGCACTTTACCAACCAGCCGTGGAAACAGGGCTCCGCCGAGCGTACCAGCCATCGTCCCCAACCCAACCACCCGGCTCAGCACCTGCTTGGGAAACTGATCGGCCGCGACGGTAAAGATATTGGCCGACCACGCCTGATGGGCCGCCACGGCCAGGGACAAAATAGCGATCACCGGCCACATACTCCCCATCTGACTGATAGCCATGACCGGCACAACACAGACCGCAAACAGCAGCATAGCGTACTGACGGGCGCGGGTCGGATGCCAGCCTCTCGCGATCAGCTGCGACGATAGGGCCCCACCGCTGACACTGCCGAACGTGGCGACCAGATAAATCAGGATGAGCGGAAGACCCAGCTTCTTCAGATCGAGGTGGTACACGTCGGACAGATAAGACGGGAGCCAGAACAGGAAAAACCACCAGATTGGGTCAGTCAGCAGTTTACCAGCCATAAATCCCCAGATCGCCCGGTTACGGAAGATAGTGAGCCAACCCGTCGCGGAAGCATCGGCAACCAGATCGGTAGCAGCCGCGTCGCCAGCCATCGCCGGTTCATCGGCAATGTACGCCCGTTCGACCGCGTTGACGCGTGGGTGTTTTGTGGGCACGTCGTACATCAGCCACCAGGCCACGATCCAGACAAAGCCGATGGCACCGGTTGCGATGAAAGCGGCCTGCCAGCCTGCCGCCAGCGCAATAGCGGGCACGATCGCCGGAGCCGCCACCGCCCCCAGGTTGGCACCGGCATTGAACAAACCAACCGCCAGTGCGCGCTCTTTCTTCGGAAACCATTCGGCCACCGTCTTGATCGACGCCGGAAAATTGCCCGCTTCGCCAATGCCCAGCAACGCCCGCGCAACCATAAATCCCGCTGTACTGCCCGCCAGCGCGTGGGCCATAGCCGCCAGACTCCAGACCAGGATGGAGCCGATATAGCCGAGCTTCGTCCCGATCCGGTCGATGATATATCCCACCAGCAACGTACTCAGCCCGTAAGCCAACGTAAACGCCGTGACAATATCCCCGTAGTCGGATTCCGTCCAGCCGAATTCCTTCGCCAGCAGCGGTTTCAGCAGACTAATCACCTGCCGGTCGAGGTAATTGACCGTGGTAGCTACGAACAGCAGCGCCACGATCACCCAGCGATACTGACTCATATACTGGGTAGTCGTCGGATTCAACAAGACGGGCGAAGACGACGTATCGGCAGGGCGCATAAAAAACGGGCGTTGGTTCGGGGAGTGTGTACTACCCAAACGCAACGCCCGTCTGTAGCTACTGCTTTACCGGCGAAACTTACAAGCGGTATGTAGCCTGGACGTCCACGTCCGGGTGGCCGTCAGGCCAGAAAGGTTACCGCTTGGCGTAGTTGGCCTAACGGCCTCCAGACCGGGAGGTCTGGGCTACATTCGTCCAGGCTACACACTACGCTTCCTGCGGCTGATGCATAAACGGATAATCGGTATATCCTTTAGGGCCACTGCCGTAGAACGTGCTGGGGTCGGGCTCGTTGAGCGGAGCATTGGCCGCAAACCGCTCGACCAGATCAGGGTTGGCGATAAACAGCTTACCAAACGCAACCAGATCGGCATAACCCGCGTCGATGATGCTGTTCCCACTTTCCTGCGTATACGCACTGTTGGTCATCAGCGTACCGGAGTACATGGGCCGGAAATGCTTCGCAACGGTTTTGATGGCAAACGGCACATCATCGACCGGCGTAAACGGCTCCGACAGGTGGATGTACGCCAGTCCGTAGTCATTCAGCCGTTGCACGATGTAATCGAACGTCGGCGCGGTCTGCTCATCGATCTCCATACCAAACAGGCCGTGCGCGTCAGGATTCATCCGTACGCCAACACGCTCGAAATCGACAACCGCACCGATGGCATCGAGCACGTCGAACAGAATCCGGGCGCGGTTTTCAATCGACCCGCCGTACTCGTCTGTCCGTTGGTTGGATGAGCCCACAAAAAACTGGTGCAACAGATACCCGTTCGACGCGTGTACTTCTACCCCGTCGAAACCGGCCGCAATAGCATTGGCAGCGGCTTTCTGGTAATCCTGCACGGTCTGGTTTATCTCCTCGACGGTCAGGGCGCGGGGGGTAACGGTATCGACCGACCCGCTGCTGATCCGGATTTTCACGTTCGGGTTGATGGCCGATGGAGCCACCGGCAGGTCGCCACCGTGAAACTCCGGGTGTGATATCCGCCCTTCGTGCCAGAGCTGGCAGTAGATGTGTCCACCGGCTTCATGAACGGCATCGGTCACTTTTTTCCAGGCGTCGACCTGCGCGTCGGTGTAGATGCCGGGCGTATTGTGAACACCCACCCCCTGTGGGTTTATCTGGGTACCTTCGCTGATAATCAGTCCCGACGAACTCCGCTGCCGGTAGTATTCGACATGCAGATCGGTTGGTACGTGTTCCTCGTTGTCGGCGCGGGTGCGCGTCAGGGGGGCCATTACGACCCGGCTCGTCAGTTTGATTGGGCCTAATTGATACGGCTCCAGTAAGGCTTGTTTTTCCATAATCATATACGTGTCCACCGCTCTGTACTCGTTACGTACGGTAGTATATGATGTACTAACACGGGAAAATTCTGTTTTGTCACGCAGACGTTGCCCAAATTTAGCCTTACTGATGTCACACATACCTAACGACCTGTGTCAAAGGTGATTGACGAATAGTAGAAACCGCCCACGGCCGGACCGCCGATAAACGTGTAGTAGTATTGATTGAGCAGGTTTGTGCCGCCCAGCTTAAACGACAGCCCCGACTTGGGCAGGCGGTAATTGACCTGCGCGTCGATGTTGTTGATCGCCGGAACCATCCCCGTCGCCAGGGCCGACTGCCACAGAAACTCACTCTGGTATTTATAGCTGATCGTAGCCCCTACCCCATTCCACAGGTTCGCGTTCGACAGGCTGACGTTCGTAATCCATTTGGGCGTGTTGAAGGCTTCTTCCAGCCCGTCGCTGTTCGAGGTGCGGTCGAGCCGGGCCAGCGACGCGTTACCCGCCACCGACCACGCTCCGCCAATGCTGTAACGCAGCCCCAGACTAGCCCCGTAATTATAGACAGTCGTCTGGGCGTTGGTCCAGAGCCGGTAGCGGCCCTGCGTTGTGCGGTTGTTGAGGTAATACGGAATCGAGTCGGCATTATTCCCCAATGGTACATACGCTTCGACCTGCGCGATAAAGTTGCGGTAGATCGTGTAGTAGGCATCCGCATCGATGTACAGCCGCTTTTTCAACACCAGACCCCGGTACCCCAGCTCGAAACTGTTGACCTGCTCCGGCTTGATATACGTATACGGATTCGCTTTCAGCAGGCCCTTGTTTTTCTCGATGGCCTGTGCCGTCGTTAGCCGGTTGGTGTTTACATCGGTATTGATTGCCGTCTGAAACGCATCGATCGACGTGCGCAGGTACGACTTCTCGAAGATACCTTCCGACATGATCCGCAACCCACCGACGCGCTTCACCCCACCCGAGTTGACGTTGGAAAACGCTTCGAACAGCGAGGGGAAGCGGTACCCGTTCTGGTACGAAATCCGCACCGTCTGCTCCGGGCTAAGCGAGTAAATAGCCGCCACGCGGGGGTTCAGCCGGGGGTCGAAATACGTATTTTTGTCGATCCGCAGCGACGCCACCAGCTTCAGTCGCTCATCGACAAACGAGCGGGTCGCCTGCACAAACGCGCCCATTTTGCCGTAGATCAGGTTTTCGCCCGGATTGGTGGGGTTGATGAAGTAATTACCGTCGGGGTAAACGACGTACCGTCGAAAGTCGAAACCGGCCAGCAGGTCGATACCCGTCCGCTGGCGGAATTGCCGCAGGGCCACTTTCGTCGGCTCGTACTGTCCTTCGGCATGGTACATCCACGATTTCACCTGCAAAGCCGCGCCAACATCCCAGTTGTTGATCGACCGGAGCCGCTCGATTTCCGCGTCGAAGGTGGGCGTGTGTGGTTGCGGACGTCCCGCATCGGCGAAGGTCCGGGCATCGCGCAGGGCATCGGCTATCGGTCGGTCGGCGCGGGTACTGGTATTGAACTGCGTCGTGAAATCGCCGAACCATTTATCGTCTGTCTTGTACGCTTTGTCGATATTCTCGGCCATCGACCGCAGGTTGTACGAGTTGCCGGTATTTTCGCTGGTGCGGTACGCCCGGATCTGTACCGACGGCGAACTGAGCGTCAGGCTGTGCTGATCGATTCGGTAGTTGCTGAGCCGGAAGCGGTTGGTGCGCTGGTACACATTGTCGAGCGTCGCGCCCTGGTAGGTGTACGCAATCTCGGTGGTGGGGGTCAGTCGATAATGCACGGAAATGTCGCCCCGGAGGTTGCGCAGGCGGTAGTCGGTCACGTCGGCTTCGTAATACCCCGTCCGGGCCACGCTGTACCGTTTACCGCCGAGCGTCAGCGTCCGCCGGTTGGCCGACTCATTACCGTACGAACTGACGGGGTCCTGCGCCGGATTGTCGGCCCCCAGCAAACCCAGCGACACGTTGCCGTTGGGGTTCAGATCCATCGTGTTGTTGGCGATCCAGTCGTAACCCCGCTGGTACACCAGATTGACTTTAAACGCCAGTCGTTGTTTGATGACGTGGGCATACCGCAGGCTGGTTTCGGAGTACGCCTGCGCCGACTGCTGACTATCGCCCACATGGTTGACGCCCGTTTTCTGACCGATACTCAGGCCCGGCGAATCAAACGGGTTGCGGGTAATGAGGTTGGCCAGTCCGTTGAGCGCGTTCATCCCGTACAGCGCCGACGCGACACCCGGCACCACCTCGACCCGCTGAATATCGAGATCGGACGGAGCCAGTGCACTGGCAATCGGCGCACCAATGTGCGGAGCCTGATTGTCACGCCCATCAACGAGTTGCGTAAACCGGACATTGGTGGTGTTGGCGAAACCGCGCGTATTGTAAACTTTGAAACCCAGACTGGACGTCAGAATCTGGACACCTTTCAGATTTTCAATCGCGTCGAAATACGAGGGCTGGGCCGACTGCCGGATCTGCCGGGCGTTGAGTGTTTCGATGCTTACCGCCGATGTCAGCACCTGCTCCGGCACCCGCGACGCCGATACAACGATTTCAGTGAGCTGCACCGACCGCAGCGAATCAGCTTTCGACTGCGGGATCGAATCGGTGGGGGCGATCAGGTGGGGTAGTAAATGGGATGCGTACAGGAAAACGTTTAACATAGATTACCGTTATTTTCAGACAAAAATAACGATTCGTTATTCCCGGAAAAATATAACGCTATCTAATGGGCTTGAAAGCCCTCACCCCAACCCCTCTCCCAAAACGGGAGAGGGGCTATCAATCACAGAATGTAAAAAAATCATCGTTGTTCCATGAACGGTGAAACGATGCAATGGCAATGGATTAACTATCGTAAATGATCTACAATACTGTCTGCTTTATTGATGAATGGGGTTAGCCCCTCTCCCGTTTTGGGAGAGGGGTTGGGGTGAGGGTACTACGGCAACCGCCCCATCTCCTGCGCGATAAACTGTTCAAACCGTAGCTGTAAGCCCTGAAAATACGCGATGTATTTCAACCCTTCGTCGGTCACGACCGCCCCGCCCCCCTTTTCACCACCGGTTTGGGTACTCACTAATGGAGCGTCGGCCTGGGCGTTCATCGACTGGACCATCTCCCACGCCCGTTTGTAGGACATGCTCATCGCTTTGGCCGCCTGGTTGATCGAGCCCGTTTGCTGAATATGAGTCAGCAGTTCGAGCCGACCGATACCGAAGAAGCGGTCCTGACCTTCCAGCCAGATACGTCCTTTGATCTGTGTGTGCATGTCCGTAGCAGTTAAGCGATGCCTCACAAAGGTAATCGGTTGCCGGGCACCACCCGAATAAGGGTCCAAATGGGCATCCCACTAAATAAGCAATGTACATTATCGACCGGGTGCGCCCAACATTTCCCTATATTTGTCTTGTTTTACGCTTTGTAAGTCAAGTACCCTGCGTGCGTTGTGGCTCATTGTCCAACCGGCGTATGGGTGGACTGGCAAACGGCCCACCCCCTCATTGAATCACACAAATACGCTGCATGAGCCTCCTGCTGTCAATTGTAATGCCAGCTTACAACGAAGAAGAAGTCATTGAAGTCGTTGTCAAGCAATGGACAGATCTGTTAGCCCGCCAGTTTCCCACCGACGATACGCGCCTGATCGTTATCAACGATGGCTCCCGCGATAAAACCGGGGCTATTCTCGACGATATAAAACCCCGTTACCCCAAACTGATGGTTGTCCATCAGCCCAACGGCGGCCACGGTAACGCGGTTGTCAACGGGTACCGGCAGGCCGTCGCCCTCGATTCAGAATACGTGTTTCAGACCGACAGTGACGATCAGTTCATTACCGACGACTTCACGAAGCTCTGGGCCCGGCGCGATCAGTCACCGTTTATTCTGGGCTACCGGGAAGAACGTTACGATGCCTTCGCCCGGCTGGTCATTACCCGGATTCTGCGGCTAAGTATTGCCGCCATTTACGGAACGTATATCATGGATAGTAATATTCCGTTCCGGCTTATCCGGGGTAGTTTCCTGAAAAAGCTGCTCGCCCAACTACCCACCCCAACGCCTTTTGCGCCCAATATTTTTCTGGCCGTCATGGCCAAGAAAGCCGGTTTCAATACGTTCGACATCCCCATTACCCACAAGGAGCGGCTCACCGGTACCGTGTCGATTCTGAAGTGGAAGCTGCTCAAAGTGTGTTTCCAGAGCTTTCAGGAACTGGCCCAATTCCGGATGGACCTGGGTAGTAAGGTGAAAGCCCTGCGCAAACCCGAAGCTGTTACCGCCTAAACCTCCGGCTCAAACAGCCGGTTTTATTTGCTAATCCAGAAAAAAAAATCAACGTTTTAGTTCATGAAGTACAAGTATGTCATCATTGGCTCCGGCCCAACGGGACTGGGTGCAGCGCACCGCCTGAAAGAACTCGGCATCACGGATTTTATCGTGCTGGAGAAAGAGGATCGCATTGGTGGCCTGTCGAAAAGTTTCGTCGATGAAAAAGGGTTCACCTGGGACGTAGGTGGTCACGTTCAGTTTTCCCATTACAAGTACTTCGATGATCTGATGGTAGCGGCCCTCGGTGAAGATGGCTGGCTCAGCCATCAGCGCGAATCGTGGGTGTGGATCGAAAATCGGTTTGTCCCGTATCCGTTCCAGAACAACATCAAGTACCTTTCGCCCGAAACGATGTGGAAATGTCTGGAAGGCATTATCCAGAATTACAAACATCCGATCACGCAGAAGCCCGCCAACTTCCGCGAATGGATTCTGGCCACGTTTGGGCCGGGTCTTGCTGAAACGTTCATGTTCCCCTACAACTTCAAGGTGTGGGCCTATCCGCCGGAAGAAATGAACGCGGTGTGGGTGGGTGAACGCGTTGCGGTTACCGACCTGGGCCGGGTGACGAAAAACATCATTTTCAACAACGACGATTTCTCGTGGGGCCCCAACAGTACGTTCAAATTCCCCAAGAAGGGCGGAACGGGCGGTATCTGGGAAGCCGTAGGGAACCTTGTTGGTCGCGAGTACATCAAGCTCAACGCCAACGTTGAAAAGGTTATCGGGCCGGAGAAGAAGATTGTACTGGTCGGTGGCGAAGAAATCGAGTATGAGTACCTGATGAGTACCGTACCGCTCGACCTGTTTGTACATAAAGTAGACGGCCTGGATGCCGATACCGTACAAACGGCGCAGGGACTGAAACACTCGTCGACCAACGTGGTCGGTATTGGCCTGAAAGGCAAGCCGAAGCCAAGTCTGGAGACGATGTGCTGGATGTACTTCCCCGAATACAACAGCCCGTACTACCGCGTAACGGTATTCTCGAACTATAGCCCCAACAACGTACCGGACATCACGCAGAACTGGTCGCTGATGACCGAAACGAGCGAATCGTCGGCCAAGCCAGTGAACCGCGAAACGCTGATTGCCGACACGATCCGGGCGCTTATCGAAGATCAGCTCATCGAATCGGCGGACGATGTTGTGTCGACGTTCCACATGGCATTTGATTACGGTTACCCAACCCCCTCGGTCGAGCGTGACGGTATCCTGAAAGCCGTACTGCCGAAACTGGAGCCGTTCGGTATCTACTCACGCGGTCGGTTTGGTGGCTGGAAATACGAGGTCAGCAATCAGGATCACTCGCTGATGCAGGGTGTCGAGTGGGCCAGCCGCGTCGCGACGGGCGTTCCCGAACTGACGCTGCCCTTCCCCGACACCGCCAACGCGATGTGGGGTAAGTAAGCGTTGCCAGTTTAAGGTTTAAAGTCTGAGGTTCAACGTTTTCTCTACCACGCTGTAACTTTAAACCATAGACTTTAAACCTTAAACTGAACGAATGAACCGACATGTCCTGATTGGTATTGGCGTTTTGATCGTAGCCATTGCGGGCTGGCTGGGCTATCGACAGATGCACCCACCCGGCCGTACGGTAGGATCGCTGATGCCGTCGGGATCGTTGCTGGTACTGGCCAGTAACCGGCTTCAGGATACGGTATCGGCCCAGGAACTGCGCACGCAGATTTCGCTGTCACAAATTCCCGTTTTTGCCGAGGCCCGTCAACGACTCGATCGTTTCCTCTATGCCACCGCCGATACAACGACCGCGCTGGCCTTTATTACCGACAAGAACGTTCGGTACTCGCTGCACCCGATTACCAAAACGACGCTTGATTTCATCGTCTACATCCCGATTACCGACGCAGCCGCTGACAAAGCGTATCTGAACAGGCTAACCAATCCCGATCCGCGCTACCACCGGGTACTCAACCACGTTTTTCACGGTGAAAAAATCTTTGATCTGGTCTCGCGATTGGGTGAGCAGCTGGGTTCATTTATCCTGACCGACGATTTTCTGGTTGTCAGTACGTCGGGCATTCTGATCGAAAACGTCGCTGAGCGGCTGCACCAGTCCGTTCAGTTCGCCCGCACGGAACCCACGTTTCAGGTCGACGCCGACCATTGGGCGGGGCTGACGATGCGCCCTGAAGTGCTGCAATCGATGTTTGATAACACGGGCTCACTGGTACGGCTATTTCTGCCCGAATCCATTAATCTGCAATTTCGCCCGTCGGGTTCGAAAACCCACCTGATCGGCTACGCGTCCGACGACATCGGCAATCGGCAGGATGTGGCTAATCTATTTGCCGGGCAAACCCCCAGCCGGATTCAGAGCACCAACCTGATTCCGCAAACAGCCGCTACTATTTATCACATCGGCCTGACCGACCCGGTACGTTTTGGCCGGTCGATGAGTCGACTACTCAGTTCAGCCTCCGGTGACTTCCTGCGCGACCGATTTACGCAGATCAAATCCGCCGTTGGGCCGGTATACGCATCATTGGGGGCCGACATACTCCTCTGCCGACTTGAATCAGCAGGCGCACGCGATGCCCGGGTACTGGTGATGAATACGGCCAGTCCGCAGGCACTGAAAACACTATCGACGGCCTGGCAGCAGGTAGCGATTCAGGCCGGAGCGCGCCAGATTCCCGCCCCCGTCGATTTTCTGGGTCATAAGCTGCTGCGGCTCAACGTAGCCGAACTGCCTGCTTCCGTGTTCAGCAATCTGTTTCTGGGGTTTCAGCAAAGCTGGATCACCCAGCACGGTAATGCGCTGATCGTTGCGAATGGCGAGGACGTCATGCAGGATTATCTGCAACAGCTACAGCGTGGACTGGTGTGGGCCAACGGCGAACGCCAGACCGACTTACTGACGAACACGCTGCGACCCGCCAATTTTACCGCCCTGCTACGCCTGAACCGACAGGCCAACGGGCAGATGTCGGTGATGAGTACGTGGCCAGCATCATGGCAAAACCTGTTCGATAGTCAGACCGACGGGATGACGTCGTCGTTCGACAATCTGGAGACGATGGCGTATCAGGCCAGTTACGGCAACGAAAACATCCTGTCGACGGTTGTGCTGGGCCGCACGACGCGCCGGGCCAGTCAGGCGGTGCTGAACCGGGTGCTGCTTCAGAAAAAAACTGAACTCGACGAACCGCTGGCAGCTGCCCCCATTCCAACGGGTAGTTTCAGCCAGGGGTCTGCCCAGTTTTTTGCACAGACTACTGGCAATCAGCTTGTATTCGTCTCGCCCTACGGCGATAAAATTGGCCCGGTATCGACCGACGGACCCATTCGTAGCAATGCACTGGCCATCGATTTTTTAAACAACGGCCGGTTACAGTACCTGTTCATGACCGACCGCTCGCTGTACGTCGCGGACCCCGCTCCCCGCAAGATTCTGCTTACCCGTATCGCGCTGCCGGCCGGTATCGTCCCGACTTACCTGACCCGCCCTCGTGGGACCCCACAACGAAACTGGGTGGCTTTAGCGACGCACACCAACGGCTCGATCTACGCGCTGGACCGGCAACAGAAGTCGTTTGTCCGGATCATATCGCCAAACCAGAAAGAGCCACTTTTGCTACCGTTTCAGGTACAGGCCACGCCCAAAGGCATGACAATACTGGCCGCGCAGGCTTCCGGAACGGTGCAGTACTGGCAGGAAAACGGCACCCCAGTTCCGGGTTTTCCGGTGCGGATTCAGCGCAAAAGCGAAGAAGCCGCTCAGGTACGGCTGGCTGGTCCGGCCCTGTTACCGGCTGGTCAGCCAGCGATCCAACTGATTACGGAGGAAGGCGAATTGATCCAGCTCAACCCGGCGGGGCAGCTACAGAAGCGCATCCAGCTGTACCGTCCGGTGCGCCGGGGCGACTTTCGGCTCTTTCCGGATGAATCACTGACGAACTGGCTGCTACTTCGCACAACCGATACCGAAGCCGCCGTATTGAACCAGAAAGGGGAACAGCAGTTCGACGTGCGGGCTTTACAGCCGAACTCGACTCTTGTCCGTTACCACCGATTAGGCGCAGGTATCAACATTGTCAGCGTTAAGTCGGGCGCATTTACGACGCTTTATGACCTGTCGGGCCAGCTTGTCGGTGACCGCCCCATTCCGGGTGATTTTCCTGTCGCCCTGCAATTTGACGCCCAGACCAACGAACTTTACGCCCTCAGCGGATCGCAGAAAGCGGTGCAGCTTTTCAGCATCCGAATGCGATAAAGCAGGTAGTCGGTATTGGTTTTCAGTACACGATTGAGCGAGCCGTTAACAACCGGTACTAAGCACCGTAAACCGTAAACTATAAACCGCACATGCGTTTTTTGACATACGTCGTACTGGCCGTAGCTGCGCTGTTCTGGATCGGCGGCCTATCGTCAACCGTTGGCCACTGGCTATACGACCTGGGGTTAGTAACCGACGACTACCGCTATGGCGATCTGTACCGTGTATCGGCTCTGCCGCAATTCAAGACCCCGACAGTCGCCTGTCCCACGGCTAATCTGGCCAGCGACACGGCTAAAACAGACCTGTACCTGATTGGTGATAGCTTTTCAGAAGCAGAACGCATCGGGCGCAGCGACTTTCCGGTCGATCACTACCAACGCATAAAATGGGAATTTCCGCAGCAGGCCAAACTCAATCCGGCGCACCGAAACGTACTGCTGATCGAGTCTGTCGAGCGGCACCTGCGCGACCATTTCAACCAGCCTATCCGCGAACTGACGGTTGTGCAGGATACCGGACGTACCGCACTGATACCTTGGTACAAACGCACATATCAGGATTTACACCGGAAAGATGTGGAAGAACGGCTCGAATCGCTGCTCTTTAGCCAGGACTGGGCCTTCTGGTTCAAGGAGTTGAAGGCCCGGATCACGCTGAACTGGTTCGACCGGATCAGTACGGGAGCCAGTCTGTCGCTGGATAAAAAACAAATTTTTCTGAATACAGACACCGACAGTACGAAGCGACAGTCATCGTTCTCCCGCCTGACCGATCAGCAGGTCGACGCCCTTGTCGACAGTATCAACGCTACGGCTGATCGTTACAAACGACAGGGCTTTTCAGACGTCTGTCTGGCCGTTATTCCGAACAAAGTAACTGTACTGGAGCCGGGCCGCGCCGTTTATAACCACCTGATCGAGCGGGTACAACAGCACCCCCGCCTGCGCGTACCGACCGTTGACGTTTACACGCCGTATACCCGCGCTAACGAACCTATCTACCAGCCCGGCGATACGCACTGGACCTGTTACGGACGCTCTCTGTGGCTGAACGAAGTCCGACGGGTACTGAGATTATAACTGTCAGTACCGCGCTGGCTTCGTTTAGATCAGGCTGAACAGATCACTGACGCCCAGCATCCGGCGGCTGATGAATCCCTCGCCGAAATCGACACCGATCATGTGGCCGTGCTCGCGGGTGCGCGATTCCAGAAAATCCATGAACGACTTACCGGAAATATAACTGGATGGTTCGTCGCTGTCGGGGTTGAAAAACTGACTCTTGTACGCTTTGATCGACTCGATTTTCTCGTTCCAGTACGGCGTAATATCGACCACAAAATCCGGCTTCAGCGATCGATCCTGGATGTAGTGATACACATAAATGGGCCGGTGCGCTTCCTGTTCGTTTCCCTGCTCGTCAACCGTTTTGATCTGTCGAAGGCCCGCGTAGAAACAAGCCTGCACAACGAGTTCGGCGGCACGGCCGTGGTCGGGGTGGCGGTCGTCGGGGGTGTTGGTCAGTACGATCGATGGTTTGTACTTGCGAATCTTTGCGATCAGTGCCAGTTGATGCTCCTCATCATTGCGAAAGAAGCCATCCCGAAAGCCCATATTTTCCCGCGCTGACAGCTGCATGATGCGGGCCCCTTCGGCTGCTTCCTGCGCCCGAATTTCGGGCGTTCCGCGCGTACCCAGTTCGCCCCGCGTCAGATCGACAGCCGCTACTGTTTTCCCCTGTGCAATCAACGACAGAACCGTGCCGGAGCAGGTCATTTCAATATCATCGGGATGGGCACCTATGGCCAGTACATCAATAGTCATACGATTCGGTTAGAAAAACAGTGTAAACATACAAATGATGTATGCACAATGACTCTGCGTACAGTATAGACTGTTGCACAGCTTTGTTTTGATGAGCCCGACTGAATTTAGCCAGCCATTTTTAGCCAACGGGCTTACTAGCTGGCAGTCAGTAAACTCCACCCGGCAGTTCAGCCCGAAACGCCCGAACCCTCACATCCTGAAATCCATTGAATAAGTATAGAAATCAGTTGAAGCAACAGCCGGTTCTCTATCTAAAAGCAAAACGTTATGAATTATTCTGTAATCAACCGCTTCGTCCTGCGAGGTGGCCTTGGTCTGTCACTAGCGCTGGCCCTGACTCTGTCTGCCTGCAAAGACGAAGAAAATCCGACGACGGTAGTCGATTCGTCGCCCGGCCAGTCTATCCAGTCGAGCAGCGCCAAACCATCGTGGGGCCCAACCATTACGCCACAGATGCTGGCGATCATCGAGGAACTGGGGCGGCTCAATCCCACGCCCATCCAAACTCTATCGGCACAGGAGGCCCGCACGAAACCGTCGTTTAAAGACGCTGTCAACTCACTGCTGAGCAAAAACAATATTACACTGCCAGCAACGGGTGTCACGAAAACGGAGCGGATGATTCCGGGGTACAACAATGTGCCTATCCGTATTGTCGTCTACACGCCGAGCGGAGTAGCGTCGTCGGCACCGGTCATCGTTTATATGCACGGCGGTGGCTGGGTAATCGCCAGTCCGGAAGTGTACGAGTACTCGACGCTGGCACTGGCCAAAAATACCGGTGCCATCGTTGTTTCGGTTGATTACCGACTGGCTCCGGAAAACAAATTTCCAACGGCGCACGAAGATTCGTACGCGGCCTACAAGTGGGTGAAGGAAAACGCAGCCAGCATCGGTGGGAACCCGGCCAAAGTAGCCGTTGCCGGCGAAAGTGCCGGGGGAAACATGGCCGTTACGACCGCTATACTGGCCCGCGACCGGGGTCTGGCGCTACCCGTACACATCCTGTCGGTGTTTCCGGTAGCCAACAATGATCTGAATACTGCTTCGTACAATACCTACGCCAACGCCATGCCGCTCAACCGGCCGTCGATCGTGTGGTTTGTCGACAAATACTTTAACTCGATGGCCGACGGTGACAACGCCCTTATCTCGCTCACCGACGTTGCGAACCTGAACGGTCTGCCACCAACGACCATTATCGGTGCCGAAATTGACCCCCTTCAAACCGAAGGAATGCAGCTGCGCGACAAGCTTCAGGCAGCGGGGGTTTCGGTTACGTACCAGCTGTACACCGGTGTCACGCACGAATTTTTTGGTATGTACGCCATCGTTCCCGAGTCAGCCCGGGCGCAGGAACTGGCCGCCAGACAATTGACCGCAGCCTTCCGGTAAGCGCAGCCGTACTGGTTTTACAAAGCCCCATGCTCTGACGAGCGTGGGGCTCTTTTTTTGGCCCGTTTATCGGCTACTGGTGTGACTTTTGATCGAGGAAGGTGTCTATGGTAGACTGAAACAGCAGTACGTGTATAAACAGTGAATGGCTTCGGTTAAGTCGTATTTTTGGCCGTCACCGGTTGTTCACAACAGCTTAATACCCACCTCTTCTAACTTGTCATGGCTTACAAAGTCCTTGCTTTACAGGTAAACTCACCGGCTATAACGCGTCTGTCCTCCCGCGAAACAGCCGAAGCCCACATGCTCGGTACGATCGACCGGCTCGATCAGCAGCTGACGATGGCTCTTGGTCAGCTGGGGCGCGATACGTTACTGGTTGTTACACCCGAAGCGTTTTTGACGGGGGCTCCCACCACCGAGAGCATTGCGGAATGGCGCGACAAAGCCGCCCTCGAAATCGACGGGCCCGTATACAACGCCCTGTCGGCACTGGTACAGCGTCATCAGGTTTATTTCTGCGGCAACGCTTACGAGCAGGACAATTACTTTCCCGAACTGTTTTTCCAGACCAGCTTTATCATTGGCCCGAACGGCGATGTACTGCTGCGCTACAGACGATTGAACGCGACGGGTGTACCAACCCCCCACGACGTATGGGAACTCTACCTGGACGCTTATGGGTACGATTCGTTATTCCCCGTTGCGAACACAAACATCGGCAATCTGGCCTGTCTGGCTGGCGACGACCTGCTATACCCGGAGATGGCCCGCTGCCTGACGCTGCGTGGGGCGGAGGTATTGCTTCATACTACCGCCGAAACCAACAACTTACAACCCTCTTACCGGTCGATTGCCCGGCAGGCACGGGCAGCGGAAAACATGGCCTACCTGGTGTCGGCCAATACGGCGGGCAGCACCGACGGCCTTCTTCCGCTGGCAGGCGGTGGCTCGAAGATCGTTGACCCGCGCGGACTGGTACTGGCCGAAGCCGGTGCGGGCGAGAATTTGCTGACAGCTGCCGACATTGATCTGTCTACCATGCGGGATTTCCGACAGCGCCCGGCCGCGACCAACTGGCTGGCGCAGTTACGCACCGAATTGTACGCAGACAGTTATTCGCAGCATGGTGTTTATCCTTCCGGCACGTTACTCAACCAAACGCCCGACCGCCAGCAAAATCTGCGCACGCAGCAGGAAGTGGTTCGCCGGTTATACGCTTAACGAAACGGGCCGCTCAGCTGAGCGGCCCGTTTCGTTAAGCGTATAATCAACACGCTGGTGGTTAACCCGCGACTACATTTCCAGGCTATTGTAATCCTGCATCGACGTACGAATAACCTCGCACGCTTCTTCGCGACCGTAGATGTTCGCCAGTTCCATGATGGTTGGCTCACCCGGCAGGTTTTTATACGTCAGGAAGTAGTGACGCAGGCGTTTCACAACACCTTCCGGCAGTTCGGCCAGTTCGCGGAAATGACCGTACATAGCGTCTCCTTTCAGCACCGCAATGATTTTATCGTCGGCTTCACCTTTGTCGATCAGGCGGAACCCACCGATGGGAATGGCCTTCAGCAGAATATCACCGTGGGTAATTTCGCGCTCGGTCAGCACGCAGATGTCGAGCGGGTCGCCATCACCTTCGGGAATTTCCCGTCCTGACCGTGTCGATGCCAGCTGGGCGATGCCTTCACCGCAGTAGGTGCGGGGGATAAAGCCGTACAGAGCCGGAATAATGTTTGAATACTGCTGTGGCCGGTCGATGGTGAGGTAGCCCGACTCTTTATCGATTTCGTATTTTACGGTGTCGGTCGGTACGATTTCGATGAAGGCTGTAATCACATCGGGAGCGTCTTCACCCGGTGAAATACCATGCCAGGGGTGGGCTTTCGAAGGAGTTTTTGGCATTGCGTCTGGAGTAGTTGCGTCGAAGTAAGTCTGCATACGATTTAAAGAAAAAACTGCACTAAAAAAAGGTCTTATCAATTTGTAAAACAGACATTCCGCCCGGCTTTGTCGACTCGGTGCTGCTTGAGTGCGACAAAAACGGGCGGAACGTCCTTTATAACAGTCAAATATACGTTCAGGAAACGACCCGTATACGTTTTCTGTTTAAATGGTCCGCTTTTCTGCGAAGCCGACGCGCTCAGCCACTGTCGACTCACCGGTTTTATCGAGTGTCTGACGTACCAGCATTTCGCCCAGAAAACCTGCCAGGAACAACTGCACGCCGAGGATGATAGCCACTAAGCCAAAGAAAAACAGCGGGTTGTCGGTTACGTTGCGGTAGCGTTCGCCCTGCGCGATGTTAATCAGTTTCTCAGCAATCAACCAGATTGCAATTACTGATCCAACGAAGAACGACAGCGTCCCCATCGTCCCGAAAAAGTGCATGGGCCGCTTGCTGAACCGGTGTACAAACGCAATGACCAATACGTCGAGAAAGCCGTTGACGAAGCGTTCCAGCCCGAACTTGGTCGAGCCGTATTTTCGCGCCCGGTGCTGCACGACCTTTTCGCCGATGCGGGTAAACCCGTTCCAGTTGGCCACGATGGGCAGGTTACGGTGCATATCGCCATACAGGGCCGGGGCAATCACCTTCACCACACGCTGTCGGTAGGCTTTCAGGCCGCAATTGAAATCGTGAAGTTTCACGCCCGAAATCCAGCGCGAAACGGCATTGAACAATTTTGTCGGCAGGGTTTTCGTGATGGGGTCGTAGCGCTTCTGCTTCCAGCCCGACACCAGGTCGTAGTTGTCCTGCGTAATCATCCGGTACAGTTCGGGAATCTCGTCGGGGCTGTCCTGCAAATCAGCGTCCATTGTAATCACAACCTGCCCCCGCACGGCCTGAAAGCCCGTTTGCAGGCCAGCGGTTTTACCGTAGTTGCGGTTAAACCGAATACCCCGCACGTGCGGATTTCGCTCGGCCAGTTGCTCGATCACCGACCAGGAGTCGTCGGTGCTACCGTCATCGACAAAGAGAATTTCGTAGGTCAACTGGTTTTCCGTCACGACCCGCACGATCCAGTCGTGCAGTTCAGGCAGCGACTCATCTTCGTTGTAGAGCGGAATCAGGACGGATAACTGAAGCGGTTCGATCATGGATTATTGTCAGTACCTGCGGTTGTTGTGGGTAAAACACCAGTTTACCCCGATCAATTCGTCGGTAAAGGTCGGAAACAGATTCAAAAAATGAGATAGTAGTCGCGCAGTAGCCTGCGAAACGCGTCGGTGTAGGTGCTGCCGTCGGTTTCGTATATAGCCAACTCCTGCGTTTCACACGGACCTGCCGACCACGCAAAGCCAGTGACCTGCCGAAAAACCGGCTTCTGCGCATGGTGCCGCAGGTCGAGCTGATGGAATGGATACAACCCGGCTGCGTGTGCCAACGCCGTAAGCAGCCCCATCTCGTAGGGTGGCAACAGCACCCACCAGTACCCGGCTGGCCTGAGCAGTTGGTTGACGGCGGTCACCAGCGCGTCGAACGGCAAATCACCGGTGTGCAACGCCCGGTTTACAGCCGCGTCGGGCGAGCGCAGCTGGTTGGTGTAAAACGGCGGATTGGTCAGGATGCGGTCGTACGACTGCGCGCGGGCGGGGTCGCCGGCAAACTGCTGAATCGATCTGTGGTGTACCCGTACGCGGCTGGCAAACGGGCTGTCGGCAACATTGTCGACGGCCTGCCCAAAGGCGTCGACGTCGATCTCGACCGCGTCTATTTTCGCTGACGGGTTACGCTGCGCGGCCATGAGCGCCAGCAACCCCGTGCCGGTGCCAATATCGAGCAGATGCCCTCCCGCCCCAACGTCGGCCCAGGCACCCAGTACGCAGGCGTCGGTGCAGACTTTCATAGCCGCCCGCTCCTGCCGAATGGTAAACTGCTTGAACCGAAACATTATTTACGCCCGAAATCCGCCGGGTTTTCCCCCCAGACGGTCGTTTCCCACTTCAGGACAGGGTTGGCGAAGCGGTGCGTTTTCAGCCACGTTTCCGCCCGGTCGATCAGCTCGAAGAGTTCGGCGTTGCGGCCTGTCTCTTCCAGCTTGGTATTCGCTTTTTTCTTCTGCACCCAGCCAATCGCCGTCCGCGAATCGGAATAAACGGGAATGTTGCTGTTTTTCTGATGCAGCAGGGCCAACGCGTGAACGATCGCCAGAAATTCGCCGATGTTGTTGGTTCCGTCGCGGTAGGGCCCCATTAGAAATAGGCGCTGCCGGGTCGCCAGATAAATGCCCTGGTACTCCATATCGCCGGTGGCGGTGTTCCAGGCGGCATCGACCACCAGACTATCCTCGTTGGGGTCGCCCACCAGCCCCGGCAGTTTGCCCTGCTTGCCAGCCGGTTTCGGCCCCTGTCCGATGTGCTGATGGGGTTTGTCTTTGTACGCACTAAGCGCAACGGCTTTCGAGTCGAACGACTTGAACAACGGCCCGTCGAAACCATCGGTCTGGGCTTTGGCTTCGTCCCAGCTATCGTACACGCCCGGCTTCCGGCCTTTCCAGACTACATAAAATTTAGGCTTCTTCGCGGCCATGCTTACTTGATTCGGATCTGATTCGATGGAACCGCACCGGCGACGGTCGGCCGCTGCCGTGCGGTTTCATCATTTTACAAAAGTAAGCTGAAAGAGCATCGGCCTGTGCAAACAAAGGCTCACGACAGGTGGTTTTCTAGCCAACTCAACTACAGAAAACGTTATGCAAAACGAAACAGCATCCTACCTGTCAAGCCCAAGTCCTGTTGTGCTGATTGTCTACAAAAAAGAGCCGTATCAGTACTTTGCCATCTTCGTCAATCAGACGCGGGAACAGGCGGAAGACTTGTTCAAACAAAAATACCCCGTTGAGCCGGGAGCCGACTACGAGGTGAAGGAATACGAAAACGTGGAAAGCTACTCGGTCGCCGAAAACGGCGAATTACTGGTCAACGGTAGTTATAAGTGATTGTATAGACAGGATTCGTATGGACAGGATTACAGGATTGACAGGATTTTCATTGTGTCATCAACACGTTTAATCCTGTTAATCCTGTAATCCTGTCCATACAAAACCTGTCTGTAAAAATTAGTTCAGGACGGGTTCGGGGGCGGGCAGGTCGGGCACTGAGGGCGGGGGCGTCTCGCTGTCGAATGCCTGCTTCATCATCGCCCGGTCAAATGCTTTCTCGTTGTTGGCCAGGAAGATCGTGGCGACGGCATTGCCGATGAAGTTGGTGATCGAGCGGGCTTCCGACATAAACCGGTCGACACCCAGCAACAGCGCCAGCCCTTCCACCGGAACGACCCGTATCGCCGTCAGTGTACTCGCCAGCACCACGAAGCCGCTACCCGTCACGCCCGCTGCCCCTTTCGACGTCACCATCAGAATACCGATGATTGTCAGTATCTGCGAGCCGGTCAGTTCAACGCCAAAGACCTGCGCCAGAAACAGCGTGGCCAGGGAGAGGTAGATCGTCGTGCCGTCGAGGTTGAACGAATAGCCCGCCGGCACCACCAGCCCCACAACCGGCTTGGCACAGCCCATGCGTTCGAGCTTTTCCATCAGCGCGGGCAGCGCAGCCTCCGACGACGACGTGCCCAGCACGATCAGCAACTCCTGCCGGATGTACTTCAGAAACGACCACAGACTGACCTTGTAGTACCGCAGAATGGCGTTGAGCACCACAAACACAAACAGAAACATGGTTGCGTAAACGGTTGTCATCAGCTTTGCCAGCGGCAACAGCGTACCAATGCCGTATTTGCCGATGGTAAACGCCATCCCGCCAAATGCACCGATTGGCGCAAACCGCATCACGATATGCAGTCCTTTAAACACCCATTTCGACGCCATCGACAGCCAGCTGAGCACCCGTTCCCGCCCCTCATACCGACTCAGCACGATACCAACCACGATAGACACCAGCAGGACCTGCAACGTCAGGTTATCAGCCAGAAACTTCAGCCACGAAAATGATTCGGCCCGCTGCGTGTACTGACTGATGGCCCCGCCGTTGAGGTTACCCGTCGCAACGCCGTCGCCCGGCCGGATCAGGTTGGCCACGCCAATGCCGATCAGCAGGGCCAGCGTGGTCACGATCTCGAAGTACAGCAGGGCTTTCCCCCCCACTCGTCCGACCTTCTTCAGATCACCCATACTGCTGATTCCCAGCGTAATGGTCAGAAAAATAATCGGGTTGATAAACAGCTTGACGACGCTGATAAACCACTTACCCAGAAATTCCAGCTGAACGGCGGTAGCGGGCGCGAAGTGGCCCAGCAACGCACCCGACACAATGGCGGTGAGTACCCAGAACGTGAGATTACCAAGTATTTTTTTCATTCGGTTGTTACAAAATCAGGTGAATCAGGAAGAGAACAGGCAACGAAAGGGGAATCCCAATACCGACCATCTGCGCGGCCAGTGGGGCGTTGAGCTGATAGCGGCTGGCCAGAATAGCCGCCGTATTCATCGGCCCAATAGCCGACCCCAGCACACACAGATCAGCGATGTAATCGGTCCGGCCCAGCCACCAGCGGCATAGCGCAAAAATCAGGAGCGGAGCCAGCAGCAGCTTGTACGATAGCCCCAGCAGCAGGTGTTTTTGCTCATCGGGCCGCACCTGCCAGCGCAGTTGCATACCCACCGACAGCAGGGCCAGCACCGAAAATGGCGCACTCATTTTCTCGAGCAGGTCACGGACCAGCGCCGGGTGCTGGTACCCCGCCAGGTTCGCCGTAATCGCCAGCAGAAACACCGGAAAAGGCGGAAACCGGAGCATATTGCCCAGCACCTGCCGCGCCGAGGGGCTTTTGGCCGTATGCCAGCTCGCGAGTGCCACACCCAGGGTCATCGCGACGCCAAACGTACCGGCCTGACTCATCACGATGCCCACCGCCAGCCCCGGTTTGCCGTAGAGCAGTTCGAACAGCGGAAAACCCACGAAGGAGATACTGCTGATACCGCCGGTCAGTTGCAGCGAACCCAGGGTCGGGCCGTCGAGCGGTTGGACTGTGTTTCGCAGCGAACGACTGACCAGCGCAAAAAACAGCAGCCCCACCAGAAATACGAGCCACGGCACCAGTACCGGCAACCAGAACTGCGGAGTCAGCCGCATGGTCGGAATGTAAAGCAGTGTCAACACCGGGATAAACACCGTCACCAGCAATTGATTGACTGTCAGGTGAGCATCAGTGGGCAGCACACGGCTTTGCCGCAGGACCACGCCCACCAGCAGACAAACCAGCAACAGCACGACATTCACCATGATCGGTTGGGTAAGTGGGTGCAGCCCGGCCTTTCCTGTGTTGGGAGAAATAACCGGAACTGCACCGCTGACGGGTTACGGCGATACGGACACTACGTTAAAAATTGACCATCAGGTTGGCGTAGTAGTACGTTCCGTTGAAACCAAACTGGTTGGCGTTTCGGGTGTACGGCACCTGCCCGTTACTGTAGGATGCGTAATTGGAGAAGACCCGATCCGGGTATACGTTCGTAATGTTGTTACCGCCAAGCGTAAGGGAAAACATTTTGTTGATCGCGTAGACGGCTGATATGTCGAACAGGTTTTTACCAGCGAAGGTCTGCACCCGATGCGGCAGGCCAGTCGGCTTTTCCCAGGCCGTTACCGATCCGAAATACGTCGAACGCAGATTCACCGTCAGCTTACCGACCTGATAACCCAGCGATACCAGCACTTTGGTACGCGGCTGACTGGTTTCGATCAGGGCGCGGCTCACCGTATCGATCAGCAGAATCGGGGCCGTCGTACCGGCCTGCAACTGAGCGGGCGTCCCCTTCGTACCAACGATGGTGGTTTTGTTGACCGTCATGGCGACGCTGGCCGTGAACACGTTACCGCGCCGAAGCGTCTGCCGGAACGAGGTTACGAAGTCGATACCCCGCGTCTGCGTATTCACCTGATTGGTAAAAAACGTGATCTCCTGCAGGTTGGGGAACAGCGGACGCAGCGCGGCAATGTTGGCGACCCGCAGGTTTTCCGTGATGATGATCCGGTCGCGGATGTCGATCTGGTAGGCGTCGAGCGTGAACAGCAACCGATTACGGGCGGCTTTGGCCGTCAGGCCGAGGTTGTAGTTCCACGACGTTTCGGCCTTTGGATCTTCGATACCGATCTGGCTGAGCCGGGGATCGCTGTTCGGAATCTCTTTGGTCGACGTGACCACACCGTTCTGCACTGTCGAGGTGGTAACGGCGTTGGCGACCTGCTGGAGCAGCGGTGCCCGGAAGCCCCGGTTGATCGAGCCGCGCACCGAGAAATTGTCGTTTAGTTTATAGCGAGACGCCAGCTTGCCCGACAGGTTGCTGCCGAAATCGCTGTAGTTCTCGTAGCGTAGGGCCCCTTCCAGCAGCAGCCGTTCGGTCAGGTCACTTTCCACGTCGACATACACGCCCACGTTCGAGCGGGTTTTGTTTGTTTCGTCTTCCAGTCCGATGCCGACACGCCCCTGCGAACCCGGAATTTTGTTATTGGTAGCCGCCAGCGGACCGACCTGATAACTAGCCGGGTCGCCCGCTTTGAGCTGAAACTGGTCGACGCGGTATTGCGCACCAACGGCAAGACTCAGCGTTTTGGTACCCATCACGCCGAACATCGTCTTGTTGACGTTGATCTCACTCACACTCTGCCCGAAGGCGATCCGGCCCACGTAAAAGTCTCTGGGCGAGTTGGCTCCCAGCGACGCGTTGGTCGAGTTGGTTACGTTCTGATCGAGGTAGTTGTAGCCGTAACCCGTGCTCAGATCAAGATTCCAGCCTTCCAGTACTTTCTTGCGGATACCCAGTACCGTCGAGAAATCCTGCACGGAACCGGGTAGCTGGGGCGTAAACCCGTCGGGATAGATGGCCGGGTTGGTGGTGCCAACCGTCGGAATAGCCGTGCGGAAAAAGCCCTGCGCGTTGACCCGTTTGCGCGAGAAACCACCGAAGGAATACAGCGTCCAGTTTTTGCTGAGCGGAATGCCCGCGTTGTAAAACAACTGCCCTGACTTCATGGCACTGCTCCCGTACTGCGTAACGCGGAATGAACCGTACTGCCCGTAAATCCCCCGGGCTTCCCGGGTCGACTCGTCGGTGGTTTTGTTGGTCGTGTAAATGCCGGTGTAAGCCCCACCAGCTACAGGTTGCGGATTGTAAGGGTCCGACCGATCGGTTCCAGCCACATCCTGATAGCTGCCCGTGACGTTCAGATAACCGGTCTTACCCAGCCGAAACCCGTAGTTCAGTCCGGCGGTGTAGCCCCCCCCGTCGCCCTGACTCGTGACACCGTATTGCAGCAATGCACTCCCCACGCCGACCGACTTTTTCAGGTTCAGGTTCACAATACCGGCAATGGCATCGGAGCCGTACTGAGCCGCAGCCCCGTCGCGCAGGATTTCGAGCCGCTCGACGGCCAGCGTCGGCACAGCGTTCATGTCGGTTACGACGGTACCCTTGCCCACGGTTACGTTCAGGTTGACGGCCGCGAACTGATGCCGCCGTTTCCCGTCGACCAGCACCAGCATCTGATCGGGCGACAGTCCCTTGAGTGAAGCCGGATCGGCATAGCTGGCGACACCGTTGATACCGTTTTTGGCCGAGTTGAACGAGGGCGACGTAAACTGCACCTGCTGACTTAGTTCGACCTGCCCCGTCGACTGCAACTCTTTCGCCGACAGTACGTCGACCGGTACGGCCCGCTCGACGTCGGTACGCGCCACACTCGACCGTGACCCAACTACGGCTACCTCCTGCAACGTGGCCGGGCTTTCTTCCAGCACGACATCGATCGTCGATTGCCCCGTTAGCGGTACCTCCTGATTTTTGTAGCCGATAAACGAGAAGACCAGCGTTTCGCCCGACTCGGCTTCGAGCTTGAACTGCCCCTGTGCATCAGTCGAGACACCCCGCGTTTTTCCTTTTACCGTCACATTGACGCCCGGCAGTGCTTCGCCGTTTTTGGCCGTTACTTTTCCCGATACCACAGGGGCCGCATCCGGCAGCGCGGGGGCATTCTCGCCAGTCATGTTCAGCACAATCTGCTGACCGATAACGCGGTAAGAAATATTGAGCGGACTCAGTAACTGATTCAGTACGTTGTCCAGCCGCTGTTCCTGCGCCGATACCGACACCAGCCGGTCGGCTTTGATAACCTCGGCGCTGTACATAAACCGAATATCGGTTAGCTGTTCAAGGCGGCTTAGAATCGTACGGGCGGGCTGGTCAACGACCGTCAGCGTAACCCGGCGACTCAGCACTTCCTGCGCCCGCCCTTCGTGGGCCATGGCAATACTGACAAACAGGAGCGCAAGGACAAGCTGACAGACGGTGATTTTCATAATTGCCCGCAACAATGCTGGTAAAGTTGATTGGCGATGCATACTTTTAAGTGTTTTGAAAGGGTTTGGAGAAATTCTGGCAAAACGATCCCTGCGCCCGGCAATCGGGCGTTTTTTCAGACACGGAAAATCAGGGGATTCAAAGCCGGTGATGGTGGAACATCACCGGCTTTTTTGTGGGCAGCTGGGTACTCAGTCGTGCATAGGCATCAGTCGGTCGAGGTGTTAAGGCGTTGCGGATTTAAGTGCGGGCGAGCAGCCCCGGCTGTCGATGACCACCTGCCCATCAATAATTTCGTGACGAACGTGGGTCACTTCGCTGATGAGCGTAAGTTTTTCGTAGAGGGATTCATTACCTAGTTGGGCCGTCAGGGTACAGTGTGCCAGCGCGTCGGCATCGTACACAAAATCGAGCCCGTAGGCTTTCTCCAGCCGCTCGAACACAATCGGTAGGGGTGTATTGGTGAAGTCAAAATCGGGTTGTTCCCGATCGGTTGTGAGCAGCACCGGATTTTCAGCCAGCGTTTTCACCAGCCGCGCATCGGCGGGGTAAAACACGGCCCGCTGATTCGGCACCAGTACAACGGCATTGGTCAGTTCCTTGCCCGACGCATTTGGCGCGGGTCGGCTGAAGACCGACACTTTACCCGTGCGTACCGTGACCGATACATTGGCTTTCCCCCCGAAGGCTTTCACCCGGAAACTCGTCCCCAATACCCGTGTCACAACCCGGTCGGTCACGACCAGAAACGGCCGCTGCGGCTGGCGGGTTACGCTGAAGAACGCTTCGCCCGTCAGGAACACTTCACGTTTCGTTTTGGTAAAGTGGTCGGGAAAGCGCAGGAAACTCCCCGGCTCCAGCGTCACCTGACTGCCATCGTCGAGCCGGATCTGCATGGGTTGCCCGGTATTGTTCATTCGTACACTCAACAGTTCAACCCGCCCCGGCCGGTCGCCTGACCACTGCCAGAGCCCGTACCCGAACAGCCCCAGCAGCAGCAGTACCGCAGCGGCTACCGATCCGGTCTGCCTGAACCAGCTTTGCCGATACACGGGCATCACACGAACAATTGGCTGCGATTCCGTTTCGGCCTGAATCTGCGCCCACATCCGTTGCCGCACCGCTTCACTATCCGCTTGATCGGGCGCTTGGTTTGCGTCAGTGCCTATCGACTCGTACCAGTCGTCGATACGCTGGCTTTCCCCGGCAGTGGCCTGCCCGGATCGGTATCGGTGGAGAAGCTGACGGAATTCGAAGGGAGTCATAAGGCGGCTCGTACGACTTAAGTTGCCGTTTGTAGTGTAGGTCAGCTACCGGCATACATTACCCTGAATCGAATTATTTATTCCTGAAAAATTTATATCAATGAGCCTCTAAATGCAGAATATTCTTTAAAAATTTACATGATAAAATCAACGAATGCCACTGCCGTTACGGCACCCAGGTTGTGCAGATTCTGCCTGACGACGCGCAACGCTTTGGAGAGATGGTATTGAATTGTTTTTTCGGACAGGTTGAGTTGAGCGGCAATTTCCGGGATTGTCAGGCAATCGAACCGGCTGAGCCGAAATACGTGCTGCGTCTGTTCAGGAAGCGTGTGCAGACTACGTTCGATAGCATCGGTAAGGTCACGCAGGGCCAGTTCGTCGGTGGGCTGAACATCGGCCTGCTGCATAAACGACTCATAGTGAGCCACAAACCGTTCGTGTACCTGATCCGACTCGATGTGGTTGATGATGGCGAAGCGCAGGGCCGTGAACAGATAGGGTCGTAACTCGCGGATGACCGTTTCGCCCCGCTTGACCCACAGACTTACGAACAGATTCTGGACCAGTTCTTCGGCAATTTCCCGCGACCGCATTTTCTGGTAAGCCAGCCGATACAATGGGCCCCAGTAGCGCTCGTATATTTCGGCAAAAGCATCCCTGTCGCCCCCAGACAGGGCGCTAACCAGCACTTCATCCTGAAGTGAATCAAACGATCTGACGGCCTGGGGCACTATGCGTAACGCGAACGATTTGACGATTTGCCAAAGGTATACAGAAAAGCTCTTTTATAATTATTTGATGAATAATTGTTGTTTGACAGCTGATTAGTAGGCTATATTCAACATTTCCGGCTGAAACGCATTGGTCAACCCTTCGTTATACGTTGATTAACCCGGCTATCCATCCCCCACCATGAAGCTACTCATCGCAGTCTGTCTGGTTTTCGTCGTATGTGTAACGGCAACTGCCCGTCCAGACTCCCTACGGTATAGAAATCTGGTATTCGAAGGGGGCGGGGTGCGGGGCATTGCGTACGCCGGTGCCCTGAACGTGCTGGAGCAGCGCGGGGTACTGACGTCCGTCGAGCGGGTTGGTGGTACGTCGGTGGGAGCCATTACGGCGCTGCTACTGGCGGTGGGGTACAACGCCGGGGAGATACGGAGTTTGCTGAGTGAGTTGAAAATTCAGCAGTTCAACGATGGCCGGTGGTTTTTTCTGGGTGGTTTTCACCGGCTCGGCCGTCGGTATGGCTGGTACCGGGGCGAACGCTTTGAACGCTGGGTCGAAACGGTTATCGCCCGCAAAACGGCGCAACCCGACCTGACCTTTGCCGATTTGCATCAGCGGCATCTGACGGATACCCGTTTCAAAGACTTGTACGTGACGGGCACCAATCTGACTACGCAAAAAGTCGTGGTGTTTTCGCACGAGCAGACGCCGACTATGCCTTTGAAAACAGCTATTCGTATCAGCATTTCGGTGCCCATGTATTTCGGCGCGGTGTTGCTCGATGCGCAAAACAACGTAGTAACGAAACCCAGGAAGGGGCAGGATTATCAGGTACTGGTCGATGGGGGTATACTGGCTAACTATCCGCTCGATCTGTTCGATACTGGTAATCAGGCTAATCCGGAAACGCTGGGGCTGAAGCTGGTCAGGCCGGAACAGGCTGACTACGCGCGCGTCGCCGATGGGCCAGCCCCCTACCCGATTCACAACATCAGGCAGTATGTGGGTGCCTTATACACGTTCGTTCTTGACGGATTCAACAGTCGACAATCGGGCTTATCCGAGCGCGAACGAACGCTGTACATCAGCACCGAAGGTATATCGCCCCGCGTTCGGCGCGTTCCCCGACAACAGATTCAACGGCTATACGAGAGTGGCGAACGCGGGGCGACGGCCTTTTTGCGTTAGTCGTCGCGTTTAGGCCAGAACGCGTACAGGAGAATTCCCAGGACGACGCCCACCCCAACCGTTCGGGCGACATGAAACGACACCGGCGTTGGCATCGACACGATCCCCGATTCGTCGGTCACAGCCGCCTGCTTAACGTACCGTCCGTCTTTCGACGGGATTGACAGTTCGTCGAATTTGTCGGTCAGTTTGTTCAGGCCGATGGTCAGGTCAGAGCCGCGCACGGCGATACCGTGGCCCGTTCCGACAGCCAGTGGTTTTAGCGCCTTCAACGTCTTGACCGACTGCCGGGCAGCGTCCCAGTCGCAGGTGAAATACGCCGGGGGGCCATGAAATTCTTCGCGCTGCGTCACGACAGCCGACACTTCGTTCTGGTTAGTCGTTACAAACGCATCGCCCGCGAGTAATGTCCGGTCGGAGTCGCGGAAGAGCGAGATATGGCCGGGTGCGTGACCGGGTGTAAATACCACCCGCCAGCCGGGCAGTTCGGGAATCGTATCGCCATCTTCGACTGCTTTGATTCGGTCGCCAAAATCGGTCGGGCCAATGGGAAACACCCACGACATATACGACATCCCCCCGCCACCAATGGCCGGGTCAGGTGGTGGATAACTCGATTTTCCCTGCAAATACGGCAGTTCGAGCCGGTGCGCGTAAACGGGAACGTCCCAGTCTTTCAGCAGCGTTTCCAGGCTCCCCACATGGTCGGCGTGGCCGTGTGTCAGCACGATAGCCTGCGGTTTTGTCCCTTCACCAAACAGTTCGACGGCTTTATCTTTGATCGATCCGGCGAAGCCCATAAAGCCTGCATCGACCAGTACCCACGGTTTGCCGGGGCCGGGTTCACCCACAAAATACAGGTTGACAAACAGCGTCTTGATCCCGTTTACATCGTCGGCCACCCGATAAGGCGCGTCAGCGGAGGCAGTTTGAAAAGGATCGGGTTTGATTAAGCTTTCCATGCTAAGGTTGAGTTGTTTATTAACTCAACCTTAGCCGGAAATGAATGTTTTGCAGCGGTAAAAACGGTAACGCTTATTTTCTCTGATCACCTTCGGTAACTGCCGTTTTGGTGGCCAACACGTCCTGCAATGTCAGAATCGGAGTTTGGTCAGACACCCACTCGTCATCTAACCGACTCATTTCTGATTTTGTCAGGTTATTTTTAATTGAAGCCACTACTTTCCTGCTTTCTTTTTTCGGTGTTTTCAGCATATTGATTGCGCACTTTAGCTTTAGACGGCCAGCAGCTTATTGGTCGAATTTGACCATTTCTGACAACAAAAACAACAGAACAGACTCGAAAGCGGTTCGATAAACCCACTGCCTGAAAACGTTCCTCACTGCCATCTGATGATCTTGCTCCTTTGATCATCAAGAATGGGTCAGCGAATATGCTTTCCACTTCAGTTATTGAATTATCACGTTCGGGATAGTCCCTGAGTATATGTTTCGTGTTACCATCATCCCACTGAAAAGAAATCATACTAGCGATGTCGGGTCTGGAACGCCAGCCCGGATTTACTTATCCCTGCTCCTCCCAAACCTGCGCAACGTTGACAATTACATCGACAGCGTGCTGCATATCCTGCACCGACACCCATTCCTGCCTGGAATGAAAGGCGTGTTCGCCCGCGAAAATATTGGGGCAGGGCAAGCCCATAAACGACAGCCGCGACCCATCGGTGCCGCCCCGGATACTGCGCTGCCGCGCTGGTAAACCCGCCCGGCGCAGGGCTTCAAGCGCATTTTCAACCACAGCTGGGTATTCGTCCAGCACCTGTTTCATGTTGCGGTACTGTTGCTGAACAGTCAGCGTAGCCGATGAATTGGGGTACCGTTTCAGCACGTCGTTGAGCTGATTTTGCAGGTAGGTTTCTTTCTCCTGCAAGCCCACTTCGGTAAAGTCACGGATAATAAATTCGACCGTCGCCCGATCCTGATTACCGTCCATATGCGTCGGATGAATAAAGCCCTGCCGGTCCTCGGTCGTTTCGGGCGACAGGTGATCGCTGGGCAGCGACGCCAGCAGATCGGCCGCAATTTTTAGCGCATTTTCCAGCTTACCTTTCGCGAAGCCGGGGTGCGTACTGACGCCGTGAATCTGAATCGATACGGCATCAGCGGAGAACGTTTCATCTTCGAGCGTTCCCAGCGATTCGCCGTCGATGGTGTACCCATACTGCGCGTCGAGCTTTGCCATGTCGACCTTTTCGGTGCCCCGACCCACTTCTTCGTCGGGCGTAAACAGCAGTCGAATACGCCCGTACTTTACCTCCGGGTGGGTCAGCAGGTAGTTGGCCGCGTCCATGATTTCGGCCACGCCCGCTTTGTTATCGGCTCCGAGCAGCGTAGTACCACTGGCCGTAATGATGTCGTTACCAATCTGCTGCGCCAGATCGGGATGATCGACCAAGCGAATAATTTGTGCGGAGTCGTCTGGCAGCACCAGATCAGCACCGTCGTAGTTGGCGTGAATGATCGGCTTTACCCCCGCCCCGGTTACGTCGGGCGACGTATCGACGTGTGAGCAAAAGCAGATCGTCGGCACGTCGGGTTTATCAGTGTTGGCGGGAATGGTCGCGTATACGTAGCCCCACTCATCGAGTTCGGCATCGGCAATGCCCATCGCGTGTAACTCATCGACCAGCACGCGGCTGAGGTCTTTCTGCTTTTCGGTGCTGGGGTTGGTGGTCGATTGCGGGTCCGATTGCGTGTCAATCTGCACATAGCGCAGAAACCGGTCGACAGCGGTGTATTGGTAGTCAGTCATGGCGGATCAGGGATTGACGTTGAGGATAGTGTCGAGGTCAGCGGGCGAGTAATTCACACTTTTGAGCGTTTTCCGGTCGGCATCACGAAACACCAGATACGTACCCGCCGACTCGGTATAGTGGCAATCGACGCCTTTGCTTTTGTAAAGAGCAACCGTCGCTTCAGCTTCCTCGACCGTCTGACAGGCTTTGCTCATGTTCGACCGCTGCACTTCATCGAACAGGGCTTTGAACCGATTGCCGAGGCCAAATTCCAGCACCGCCCCCGACAGTACATACTGCAGATCGCAGAGTGCATCGGCCACGGCGACAATATCCTGAGCGTCGATAGCCTCGCGCAGTTCGTCAAGTTCTTCGGCCAGTAAGGCCACCCGCAACTGACACCGCCCGGCATCGGGAATCTGCGGGCTGTCGAGAACGGGGGCATGAAACGTATGGTGAAACTCAGCCACCTGGTTGAGTGAATCGGGAGACGTCATTTTGAACTGTGATTGTTGTGAGTTGATGATAGGCCGTGATTATTTTGAACTGTGATTTTTGTGATTGATTTTGATGGGCTGTGATTTCTTTTTTTCTTAATCAGTAGAATCAAAGTCATCAGTGGCAATCATAGTTCAAGATGGTCTGAACTGTGATTGCCACTGATTCAGGTGATTGATTATAATTTCTTTTTTCTGAATCAGTGGAATCAGGGTAATCAAAAAAATCACAGTTCAGATAATCAGCGATCAGCCTTCCGGTTGACGACACGTTTGTATTGAAGGCTGCGGGCACCGAAATTAATCAGCAAGCCGACTTCCAGATTATACGCTTCGAGGTAGTTGATAGCTTGTGCGAGATGGACATCTTCCAGTTGAATAATCGCTTTCAATTCGACGGATATACAGTCGTCAATATAGAAGTCGACGCGCCGGGAACCAATGTGCTGTTCTTTGTAGAAAATAGGCATTTCCAGTTCGCGCCGGAAGGGAATGCTGGCTTCTGTCAGTTCAATAGCCAGTGCCCGCTGGTAAATCACTTCCTGAAATCCATTGCCCAGCCGCCTGTGTACCTCCATCGCGCACCCGATAATGTGCCCCGTCAATTCAGAATATTTGTAGCGTTCATTTATCATCTATTACGGTGATTGGTTGAAACTGTGATCGTCCTGAACTGTGATTTTTTTGATTACGCTGATGAACTATGATTTTCTTTTTTTAATCAATGGAATCAGGGTAATCAGAAGAATCACAGTTCAGACAATCAGAAACC
This sequence comes from uncultured Spirosoma sp., assembly GCA_964581865.1. GTDB lineage: Bacteria > Bacteroidota > Bacteroidia > Cytophagales > Spirosomataceae > Spirosoma. The sequence goes on along the minus strand of CAZOQC010000009.1, from coordinate 49,518 downwards.
CGGAATCAGGTTCGTTTTGATAAGCTTAATGGAAATGGCGAGCAGGATGATACCGAAAATCTTGCGCAGTACAGCCAGGCCACCGGGGCCCATGCGGGCTTCAAGCCACTCCGACGATTTCAGCACCACGTAGATCAGCACCAGATTGATAACGATGCCGATGATGATGTTCAGCGTCTGGTATTCAGCCCGTAGCGAAATGATCGTCGTCAGGGTTCCGGCTCCGGCGATGAGCGGAAACGCGATGGGGACGATATGCGTCGCTCCACCTGATTCGACCTCCGATTTGAAGATGGTACGGCCCAGAATCATCTCCAGGCCGATCAGGAAAATTATCAGGCCACCCGCAACGGCAAACGACGCAACGTCGACGCCAAACAGTTTCAGGATGCGCTCACCCACGAACAGAAACGACACCATCAGCGCCCCCGACGCAATCGTCGCCTGCTCCGACTCAATCTTTCCCACTTTCTTGCGCAGATCGATAATCACCGGCAGCGACCCAACAATGTCGATGACCGAAAAAAGAATAAGTGTTACGGAAATTATTTCCCGGAAGTCGAACATGGCAACTGGAGCGGTCAGGTATATAGCTGTTGAAAATAGGGCTTATGGGCGGTAGTTGCGTAGAAAATCGCGGAGTTGCGCCCGTTCAGTCTCGGAAATAGCGGGGAAGTTGGCAATGCGGAACGTGGTATTTTTCCAGTTGCCGTAGCCATTGCCCAACATAATACCAACCTGCTGTGCGGCCTTCTTCACCGCTGAAATATCGGATTCCGCCCCAGTCACAGCAATCACTGTATCGGAGCGGACAGCCGGCCGTTCGGGCGTCGTTGGTGGAATAAGCAGGCGAAATGGCGAATCGGCCATGTCGCGCTCGAAAAACGTGTACCAGTCGGCCGCGTGCTGCCGCGTCTGGGCGTCGACCTCAGCGATGGGTGGCACCTGCTCCAGCACCCGCATCAGGCAGTAAATACCCAGTCCGTTAGGCGTGTAGGGCGTCTGAAATTTGCTGAAATTTTCGTGGAGAAACAGCAGGCTATTATAGTGGTCGTTTTCGCCGATAGCCTGCGCCCGTTTCAGCGCAGCGGGCGAGTAAATCAGTACGGCCAGTCCGGCGGGTAAGCCAAAGCACTTCTGCACCGACGCAAACCAGACATCGGCCAGGGTCCAGTCGAACGCAATACCGGCCATTGACGATACCGCATCGACAGCGATCAGGGCCGAAAAATCGCGCCGAAATCCCGCCAGCGTGTCCATGCTGACCTGCGTACCGTTGGAGGTTTCGTTCTGCACCACACACAGCGTATCGGCCAGACCGGGCGCAATCATCGGCTTGATCTTATGGGCATACTCCCGCCATTTGTCGCCAAATGCCCCGCCAGACGGGTGCAGGCTGGTCGACGCCGTCAGCGACTGGGCTACGATCTCCCAGCATTCCGTCGCCGATGAGACTAAGGCGATGTGGTAGTCGGCCGGTACCGCCAGTTTTTCATGCAACAGGGCAAACGTCCGCTCGACAATCGCCATAAACCCCGGACTGCGGTGGTTCATGCTGACAATACCGTCGCGAATGGCCTGCGCGGCATAGTCGGCCACCTGCGGGTATACTTTCGACGGGCCGGGGTAGAAGGTTATCATGATACTATTTTTTTAACACAGAGTTTTAGAGGGTTTCACAGAGAAAAAGAGAAGTATTCTTTTCTCTATGTACTCCGTGAATTGCTCCGTGCCTCTGTGTTTATAACGCCAATAAATACCGGATTGCCAGTTCATAACCCGTCAGCCCCAGGCCGACGATTACGCCTTTGCATTTAGCCGACAGGTAGCTGTGGTGACGGAACGATTCGCGGGCATGGACGTTGGAAATATGCACCTCAATGGCTGGCGCCGTAATGGCCGACAATGCATCGCCAATCGCAACGGATGTGTGCGTATACGCGCCCGCATTGATGACAATACCATCGCCTTCAAAGCCAAATTCATGAATCGTATCGAGTAACGCGCCCTCGTGGTTCGACTGGAAATAGGTAAGTTGCACGTCGGGGAAGTTAGCCTGCAACGTTTCGAAATAAGCCTCGAACGACTGACTGCCGTATATGCCCGGCTCCCGTTTGCCGAGTAGGTTCAGATTCGGGCCGTTGATAATCAAAATCTGTTTCATACACGCAGTTCGTGGTTTGTCGTTCGTGGTTGGCTGACGCCAGTACGTCACTGCGGTCAGCGACTCATGCGTCAGCCAACCACGAACGACAAACCACAAACAACCTGTGTGGCAAAGTTATATAAACGCCTTTAAGAACTACCTCCGGCTCGAACGGTCGCTGGCGGGTAACTCGGTCGAAGCTTACCTGCACGATGCCGAAAAACTGTACCAGTACATACTCCTGACCGATCCGGCCCGCACGCCGATGGACGTAACCGAGCGCGAACTGATGGGCTTTCTGGCGTACCTGGGTGAGCTGGGCCTGACCGCCCATAGTCAGGCACGGATACTGTCGGGGCTGAAATCGTTTTTCAAGTACCTGCTGCTGGAAGGCTTGATCCAACACGACCCTACGCAACTGCTCGAAGCCCCTAAACTTGGTAGAAAACTACCCGACACGCTGAGCTTCCCCGAAATCGAAGCTATCCTCGACGTCATCGACCTGTCGACGCCCGGCGGCACCCGCGACCGCGCCATGCTCGAAGTCCTCTACAGTTCGGGGTTGCGCGTATCGGAACTGCTGAGCCTGCGCCTGACCAACTGCTACTTCGACGAAGGATTCGTTCGGGTACTGGGTAAGGGCGATAAGGTCCGGCTGGTCCCGATTGGGCAGGACGCTATGCACTATACGCGGATCTACGTCAACCACGTACGCAATCAGCTTGATGTGCAGAAGGGCGACGAGGACACTATTTTTCTGAATCTGCGGGGTAAGCAGCTCTCCCGCATTTCGGTTTTTACGACGATTAAAAAACTAGCGGATCTGGCCGGCATTCAGAAAAATATCAGCCCGCACACCTTCCGGCATTCGTTTGCAACACACCTGATCGAAGGCGGAGCCGACCTGCGGGCGGTACAGCAAATGCTGGGGCACAAATCCATTACGACGACTGAAATTTATACGCACCTCGACCGCGATTATTTACGGCAGACGTTACGCGAGTTTCACCCACGGGCCCAGAAAAAATAGCCCAAAAACAAAGTCCCCGCCGTCGAAGCCGACGGCGGGGATCCCCCAACCTAACTAACCCAAAACTACATGAATATCAATGTATTGTCGAAACGGTCGAAACCGCGTTCATAGCTGAATAAAGCGTAAAGAATGAGTTACTCATTTGCCTTTTTACAAAACAAATGGTGTGCCATACTGAAGCAGTAGTTTCTAAAAATGGAATAAATTTTAAGAAAAGTTTTTCCAGTACGTTTGTTTTTAGTATGGTCATTTTATCATGTGACTGATCGATAACCGGGTTAGCGGCTGAATATGGCTACCTTTGCGGCCGAAATCGTACCCGCGTATGTCTGTTAAGCCCAAAAAAGAACTCGGTCAGCACTTCCTGATCGACCTCAACATTGCCCAGGATATCACTCAGTTACTGACTGGTCATGCCGGGCCGGGGCAGGCACCCTACCGGGAAATACTGGAGATTGGACCGGGGATGGGTGTTCTGACTCAGTTTCTGCTTCAGGACGAACGCTTCGATACGTACGTCATCGAGATTGACCGCGAATCGGTCGATTATTTAAATCAGCATTTTCCGGCTCTCAGCGGCCGGATTCTGCCGTCGGATTTTCTGAACATTCGTCCCGATCTGCTGCCAACCAAACAACCCGATTCGACCCGGCCTTTCGCCGTGATCGGCAATTTCCCGTACAATATTTCGACGCAGATTCTTTTCAAAGTCCTCGACATGCGCGACCGCGTACCTGAGTTGGTGGGTATGTTTCAGCGCGAAGTAGCGAAGCGCGTCGCGTCGGGGCCGGGCAATAAGGATTACGGCATTCTGAGTGTCCTGCTGCAAGCCTGGTACGATATTAAGTACGAGTTCACGGTGCCGCCAGACGTCTTCGACCCGCCACCGAACGTGTTCTCCGGCGTCATTTCGCTCAAACGAAATGACAAAACCGAACTGGGCTGCGACGAACGGAAGTTTACGCAGGTAGTTAAGCACGGCTTTAGTCAACGCCGAAAAACGCTGCGCAACGCGCTCAAGCCACTTAACCCGACTGAGGCCGCCCTGGCCAGTTCGTTTATGAACCAGCGGGCCGAGCAGTTGAGCGTTGCCGATTTTGTCCAACTGACCAATTTAATGAGCGAAAGAGCGGAAGAGTGAACGAGCGATCTGACATCAATCCAGTTGGCCTACACGTCCATTCTTTCACTCTTTCATCCTTTCGCTCTTTCATTCCGTGACTTTTGAACTGACGCAGGATTATCTCGACCAGCTAAACGCGTACATCGAAGCGGGCGACGATACCCGGCTCCGGGCCGAGATGGAGGAGCTGTACCCTGCCGATATTTCGGGTATTCTCAACGAACTCGACGCCGATCCGGCTCACTACCTGCTGAGTCTGCTCGATGAAAGCGTTGGTGCCGAAATTCTGGCGAACTTCGACACCGCCGACCGCACCGACTTTCTGAAAACGTTTACCTCGGAGCAACTGGCCCCGCTGGTCAACGAAATGGACTCCGACGACGCGGTCGATGTGCTGAACGAGCAGCCGATTCAGGTCCGGGAGGAAGTCATCGGTCTGCTCGAAGACCGCGAACAGGCCCGCTTTATCATCGACCTGCTGCACTACGAAGACGGTGTGGCGGGTAGTCTGATGCAGAAGGAGTTGATCAAAATAAACGTCAACCTGACGGTCAACGCCTGTATCGAGGAAATCCGGCAGCAGGCCGAAGACGTGGAAAACGTTTATGCTATTTACGTCGTCGACGATGTGGGGAAACTGCTGGGGCTGGTATCGCTGAAAAAGATCGTGCTCTCGCAGAAATACGTCAAGATCGCCGACATCTACGACAACGACATCGTGTTCGTGGAAACCTACCGCCCCGTCGATGAAGTAGCCGAGCTGATGCAGCGATATGACCTCGATGCCCTGCCGGTCGTAAACGTGCAGCAGCGACTTCTGGGCCGGATCACCATCGATGACGTGGTCGACGTCATTACCGAGCAGGCGGAGGAAGACCGGCAGGTTATCTCGGGTCTGGCGGGCGAAGTCGAGGAAGACGACAGCGTATGGCTTCGCTCGAAAGTACAGTTGCCGTGGCTGATCGTCGGGGCCGTGGGCAGCCTGCTGGCGGCAACGGTCATCAACGGGTTTCAGGCCGAACTGGGCAAAATTGCGGCCCTCGCTGCGTTCATCCCCATCATCGGGTCGACGGGTGGTAACGTCGGTATTCAGACCTCGTCGTTGATTCTGCAAAGCCTGTCCGACACGTCGGGACTAAGTACCACGCTGGGCCGTCGACTGCTCAGAACGCTCCTGGTGGCCCTTATCAACGGGCTGGTCGTGGGGCTGATCGCTGGCACGTACACGTTCCTGATCGGCGAACCGCGTCTGTTCTTTGTCGTAGCCACTTCATTGCTGTCGGTCGTGCTGTTGGCCTCGTTCATGGGAACGGTAACGCCCCTTTTTCTCAATCAGATCGGCATCAACCCCGCCGTTGCGTCTGGTCCGTTCATCACGACCGCCAATGACCTGATCGGCATCGGCGTCTACTTCCTAATCGCGCAATGGCTGCTTTCCGAACTATGACCGCTGATCTTGAACTGTGATTTTTATGATTTGTGTGATTTCGCTGATTTTTTTGAATCATAGTTCATCAGCGTAATCATAAAAATCATAGTTCAGACAATCATAGTTCGGATAATCAGCGGTCACAGTTCAGACAATCCTAAAAATCATAGTTCAGATGATAGCTGTTATTCAGCGCGTTAGCCGGGCATCCGTCACCATCGATGGGCAGGTCAAAGGGCAGATCGGCATGGGCTTTCTGGTGTTGCTGGGAGTTACCCACACCGATACGGTTGAAGACGTCGAATGGCTAAGCCGGAAAATCGTTGGTATGCGGGTGTTCAGCGATGACGATGACAAGATGAACCTCGACCTTGCCAGTGTTGGTGGCAGTATTCTGCTTATCAGCCAGTTTACGCTGCACGCCAGCACAAAAAAAGGCAACCGACCCAGCTTTATCGAAGCCGCCCGACCTGAGGTGGCTATCCCGCTGTACGAAGCCATGATCCAGCAACTATCGACCGACCTGGGCCAGCCCATTCAAACCGGCGAATTCGGGGCCGATATGAAAGTAGACTTGCTCAACGACGGCCCGGTGACGATTGTAATCGACACGAAAAATCGGATTTGATAGAAGGGTATATGGCTTATCTTTCCCGAACCGTTACTTTTACTAAAACTGGTACTATACCCCCCCTGCGGCTCACCCATCGGTGTGATCCATTCTGTACGCTGCATGGATTTTCTACCCGCTGATCTGACGGCCTACGCCGAAACACATACCTCACCCGAATCCGAGTTGCTCCAGCGGCTCAGCCGCAACACGCGGGCGCAGGTGATGGCCCCCCGTATGCTGTCGGGGCATTTACAGGGGCGACTGCTAAGCATGATCGCCCACATGATCCGGCCCCGGCGCATTCTCGAAATCGGCACGTACACCGGCTATTCGGCTCTTTGTCTGGCGGAAGGGCTGACCGACGACGGCCTGCTGATTACGCTCGAACAAAACGAAGAACTCGAAGCCTTTGCCCGCTCCTACTGGCAACAGTCGCCACTGAACGCTAAAATTGATCTACGCATCGGTTTGGCGGCTGACCTCATCCCGACACTCGATGAAACCTTCGATCTGGTGTTTATCGACGCCGATAAGCGAAATAACCAGCTGTACTACGAGTTGATTTTCGATAAGCTGCGGCCCGGCGGGTTTATTCTGGCCGATAATGTGCTGTGGAGTGGTAAGGTAGTCGCACCGGTTAAAGCTAACGACACAGACACACAGACCGTACTGGCATTCAATCAGTTGATACAGAACGACCCGCGCGTTGACAATGTGCTGCTTCCCATTCGCGATGGAATTATGCTTAGTAGAAAACGGTGACCGGTTTTTGGTCTACAGCTTTCCATAAACCGCCCGATCCCAGGTCCAACCACCAACTATATACCGAAAACCCAATAACCAACTATGCTTAAACGGACGCCCTTTCTCCTGTTCATGCTATGGCTGACGACCGCCTTTACGATGGCGCAGACGTCGGCACCGAACGTACCCGACCGGATGACGTTTGCCGATATTTCGGTCCGACTCGACGACAACGCCCGGCGCATCGTGCAGCAGGACGTCAATGCCCTACTGGCTAATCGGCAGTACTGGACCGCCAAACTCGACCGCGTCGTACTGTACTTCCCGATTGTCGAAGCCATTCTGATTCAGGAAGGCGTACCGACCGATTTCAAGTACCTCGCCGTGCAGGAAAGTTCACTGACGCCCGATGCCGTTTCGTCGTCGGCAGCTGTTGGGTACTGGCAGTTTAAGCGGGAAACCGCCACCGGCCTCGGTATGCGGGTCGATGAGGGGATCGATGAACGGAAAAGTATTACGGCATCAACCCACGGAGCCGCGCAGTACATGAAGCGGAGCAACGCGCAGTTTAACAACTGGATTGCGTCGCTCTACTCCTATTACCTGGGCGCGGGCGGCATTGCCAAGCTGATTCCACCCGATTGGGCCTACGCCCGCGAAGTTGCTCTCGATGGTCGGACCGATCGCTACATCCTGCGTTTTTTCGCGCATAAACTGGCTATCGAAAACGCGCTCAAGTCGCATCAGAGCAGCAATCGCATTGCCCTGCTCGAATACCCCGACAGCAACAACAAGACCTTCAAAGAGATTGCCAACGAACTGGGGGTCGAAGAATTCGAGCTTCGTAAGTACAACCGCTGGCTAAATGATGAAGCCGTTCCGGCGGATAAAAGCTACGTAATGGTGGTGCCGGTACCGACCGATCAGATCAACGATGTACGGCAGAAAATTGTCAGCGTAACGCCCCGCAAAGCTGCTGACGCCGGGCAAACCGACATTGGCTTTCCGGTACTGCGCCGGGTAACGGCGGGCCTGAAAGATGAACCAGCCCTGTACGAGATCAACGGATTGCCCGGCATTCAGGCACAGGCAGGCGACAACGCGGCTACGCTGGCCCGAAAATCGAAAATCAGTCTGTCGAGTTTCCTGCGGTATAACGACCTGGACGAGGCCGACCCAATCATCGTGGGCGACGTGTACTACCTGGCCAAAAAGCGGAAGAAAGCGCTGGTCCCGTTTCATACGGTCCGGGCTGGCGAAACGGCCCGCAGCATTTCGCAGCGCTACGGCTTACGATTGAAGCGATTGCTGCGCTACAACCGCATCGACCGGACGCTGAAACTGGCAACGGGCCGGGTGATGTGGCTGCGCGAACGTCGACCAGCCAGCAAACCCGTTGAGGTCATCAACGCGCCAACGCCCGCCGTCTACGACCAGACCCCAACGCCACCAGCCCGTACCGACGTAGCCGATGGTTCGTCGCAGCCCACCCGCACCGTAAGCGGGGGCGACAACGTACCCCGTACCATGGCGGAGCGCAAAAAGTACCAGCCCAAGCTGGTTGGCGGGGGCATTACGCCTAATGATGGCACGTCGCAACCCGCTCCCCCCCAACCCACGACCGACGTGCGTTCGGTGGGTGGCGACGGCTGGTCGACGGGTAGTACCGGCAGTGGGATGAACAAAAAGAAAACACCCCGCACGACACCCGCCGGGACAACGGTCAGCCAGCCAGCCAGTGCTGATGGTAGTCAGCGTATCGTCATCGTCCGCACCCCGACCGGCGACACCGGGCAGGCCGAAACCCGGGCGGTTCCGGTGGCCACGACGCCTGAGCGGGCGCAACCAGTCGGTACCCCACCGACTACGGAGGAGAAGCCCGCCAGCAAGCCCGTTGCTTCGGCAGAAACAAACGCGCCCACCCGCGTAAGCAAGCCTAAGCCAGTCAGCGACGACGATTTGCAGCCAGCCGAACCCCGCATCGTATCCCGCCCGGCAACGCCAAAACCAGAGCCACGGCCCGCTGAGCCGGTCATCGTTAAATCGAGCCCGGAGCCGAAGTCGGTTCCGGCCGAACCCGCACCAGTCAGTCGCCCGCCAGCGCCAGTCGACCGATCAGCCACGACGCACATTGTTGAACCAAAGGAGACGTACTACAGCATTGCCCGGATGCACGGTCTGACGGTCGACGAGCTGTTGACAATCAACGGGCTAACGGCCAATGATCCGCTTCCGGCGGGCAAAAAACTCGCGTTGAAAGCTACAGGTGCCGGGACAACGACGTCAAAAGCCCAGTCAAGCCCGAAAACGACGGTTGGTACTGTAGCACCTACCAGTGCGGCCCTAAAAACGGTGTACCATACAGTTGGTAAAGGCGAGACGATGTACCGGATTTCGCGGGATTATGGCGTAACGATACAGCAGATTCAGGACTGGAATAACCTGACCGATACCAACGTAAAGGAAGGCCAGAAGCTGAAGATCGAGAAATCGGAGTAACCACTGTCTCAGACAGCATCCCTGCTGTCGAGCCGAAGGCTAACCGGCGGATGGCTGGCTAGTCGCTGACACGGCTCAACAGCAGGGATGCTGTCTCAGAGGTTGTTCAGGATTGCGTTTCACAACTTATCTTGTCATCCCGAGCCTGCGAGGGATCTTCGCTAAAAGTGAGCAAAACTGCCTACTAGCGAAGATCCCTCGCAGGCTCGGGATGACAAAAAAGGGTTCCTAAACAACCGCTCGGACAGCGCTCCTACTGTCTGAAACAACTACGGCTACTGCCCCAGCAATACGTACGTTTTTCCCGGCTCAGTCGGCAGATCATAGACTGAGTACCCCGGCGTCGGATCATTGGGCTGGCGGGTACGGTACGCAGAAGCTGGCAGTTGATAAAACGAATTCGGATTGACCCCCTGCGCAGCTTTCAGTTGGTTTTTCCCTGACATACGTACCTGTCCCGGTAGCCGCAGTCGACAGATACCGCCCTGCGCCGATTGCACAACCAGCCTCGTCAGCCTGCCTTTCTGCCAGTCCATATCGAGGGTGTAGCCGCCCCGCGCTTTCAGCCCACGCACCTGTCCGGACGCCCAGGCATCAGGGCAGGCGGGAAGCAGGTTCAGCAGCCCGTCCTGACTTTGCAGCAGCATTTCACTCATTCCCGACAGACCACCAAAATTACCGTCGATCTGAAAGGGCGGGTGTGCGCAAAGCAGATTAGGATATGTGCCGCCCCCCTTGGCGTACTCTGTTCCTTCGACGCCAGTCAATCTGAGCAGTTCGCGCAGCAGCTTGTACGCATGATTGCCGTCGTGTAGCCGCGCCCAGAAATTTATCTTCCACGCTTTGCTCCAGCCCGTACCGCCGTCCCCCCGAATTTCCAGCGTTTTGCGGGCGGCAGCCGCGAAATTTGGCGTCGTCAGGGGTGAAATTTCGCGGCCGGGGTGCAGCACAAACAGATGTGACACGTGCCGATGCTGTGGGTCTTCGGCGGACCAGTCATGGTACCATTCCTGTAAATCGCCGGCTTTACCAATCTGAAGCGGGAATAGCTTTTGCTTTTTCTGCGCCAGCATCAGTCGAAAATCAGCGTCGGTATTCAGTTGCTGAGCCGCCTGCTCCACATTGCTGAACAAATCCCAGATGATGCCCATATCCATGGTTGTCGCCACCGACACCGCTTCTTTTTGCCCGTTTTCCGTGATGAAGATATTCTCCGGCGATGTCGCTGGGGCCGTAACCAGCCGCCCTTCAGGGCTTTCCACCAGAAAATCGACGCAGAACTGCGCGGCTTCTTTCATCAGCGGGTAAGCTACTGTGCGGAGGTAATTTTTGTCGCCCGTAAACTGGTAGTGTTCCCACAAGTGCTGGCACAGCCAGTTACCGCCCATCGCCCAGTTGGCCCAGTTGGGATCACCCTTTCCCCGATCACCTACCGGGTTCGATGCCCCCCAGATGTCGGTGTTGTGGTGCGCGACCCATCCCCCGGCTCCGTAAAACGTCCGGGCCGTATTCCGGCCTGTTACAGCTACCGATCCGATCAGGTCCAGCAGCGGTCGGTGCAGTTCCGAGAGGTTGGTCACCTCGGCGGGCCAGTAATTCATCTCGGTATTGATGTTGATGGTATAGTTGCTGCTCCAGGGTGGACGTACCATCGGGTTCCAGATACCCTGCAGGTTGGCCGCTGTCGTTCGTGAACTACTGATGAGCAGGTACCGATCATACTCAAAATACAAGCTTTCCAGCGTCGGATCATTGCTGCCCTGCGCGTACCGTTTGAGTCGCTCATCGGTAGGTAACTGAGCGACGGTGCCCGTAGTGGTTCCATTCAGCGTCAGGCTGACGCGGTTGGCATAGGACTGATAATCCCGGATATGCGCTTGCCATATGGCATCGACCGATTTAGGCAGCACCCGTTTCAGGTACGCATCAACGAGTGCCTGTTCGTCGCGGCCGTCCCGATCCGGGCATTTATCGAAGCCATTGAAACTCGTAGCCGCGACCAGATACAACACCGCTTCCGACGCCCCCCGAATATGTAACCCGGCGGTGTCGGCCGTTACCTGCCCGTCGGTACTCCGGATGCGGAGCCGCAAATCGAAGCGGGTGCCGTTACAGCCCGTTGAGTCGTCGTAGCGAACCGGCTTTTTGTCGTAATCGACGTAGTTGGGGACGGCCTTCGCCGGTGATTTACCACGCATCGCCAGTTCCATCGGCCCGACTACTGTTTTCCGAACCGGGTGCAGACTACGCAGGGCCGCTGTCAGATTCAGTGCCCCCTTCCGGTTGGCCGTCAGCCGCACAACAATCACCTGATCGGGTGCCGATACAAACAATTCGCGGGTGTAGGTAACGCCCCCCGACGTGAAGCGGGTTGTGGCCGTCGCTGTACTTACGTTCAGATCCCGATAATACGCCGACGAGTCACCGGCAAGCGTTTGTCGGAGCAACAGATCACCCAATGGCTGGTAAGCTTCGGTGTAGACCCCCTGAATACGCCTGACCTGTTTTGCCGCTTCCGTGTAATCCTGCCGAAACAAAGCCGCCCGTACGTCGGGGAGCGCGTTGGCAGCCCCCGGCGTCGGATCGTTACTGACCGGCCCGCCCGACCATAGTGTAGCCTCGTTGAGTTGAATCAGTTCGGTCGACACCCGACCAAAAATCATGGCCCCCAGTCGCCCGTTACCGATGGGTAGCGCTTCGTTCCAATTGCGGGCGGGTTGGTTGTACCAAAGTGTATGCGCTGATGAAGCTGTCGTTGATGGTCGTTGCGCAGTACTGACTGCCGCGCCCGAAAGCAGGAGCGCAGCCGCAAAAATTCCGGTTCGAATGATGTGCATTATAGCGGGACTTAATGGGCAGCAGACCGGTTTTAGCCTGTTTTTATCTGTTGTGTTGGCACAGAAATGCCCCCGTTCTGAACAAAGCCCGTAACCGGTCATTTTCTAATCAGTCGATTACGGGCAGACGATACCTGCCACAACCGGCCGTTAATTTTATCCGGCTATCCGCCAACAGTTGGATTAATCAGCAACTTACGGCTGGATACTCTTTTACTAAGCGGGGCTACTTAAGATTTTGTTTTTGTTACGTTGTAACCGATATGACTACTATTATATAAACAAATTGCGGTTCGGCTCGTATCTTGAAACCCGTTTGACAGTAGCAGCCTTCTTTAAACGCGTCGAACACACATACGCCACAAAACTGACGGTGCAATCGTATGAGAACTGACCTATCCAACACCCGCATATTACTTGTCGATGACAATCCGCTCAATCTGATGCTTATTCGCAAACTGGTCACGAAATGGGGTGCCAGTGTCGATACGGCCGACAATGGTGAGAAAGCCGTTGAGCTAAGCCGCGATGGGGCTGCCAACAGTCTGCCTTACCAAGCCATCATCATGGACCTGCAGATGCCGGTTATGGATGGGGCTACGGCCTGCCAGCTTATTCGCCGGTTCGATCCGTCGGTGGCAATTCTGGCGTCGTCGGCGACGGCATTACCTCAGGCCGAACTGGATGCCAGCGGGTTTAGCGGGTCGGTGACCAAGCCATTTGAGTCGGCTCAGCTTCATCAGCAGTTGTTAGCGATCCTCAGCGACTAGTATAACCCCAGCCGTCGCTTCGGCACCCAGGGTGAGTCTGTCATTACTCACTGCTCTCCATTAAATCGGTACAGATACGGCGCATTCCCAGCCGGTATGGCACGTTGTCATTCACAATCTGCCTGTAAAAATTACGTCAGTCCAGACTACAGTCAGGCATGGTTTCGCAGAGTCTTTGCAATTCCAACATGGCAAACGAATCGGGTAGTAAACTTACCCAATGGGTTGATCGCTGAACTGACCCGCTACGGGTATACGCGATCTCTATTTTGCCTTTGTGACCAAAAGAGCGGGGACAGCTCCACTGTTTGTACCCGCTACGACCCAATCAATCAACTAATCATCATCGCCGACCAGCCTGAACCCAGCTGATCGGGCTACTATCTTCTCTGTCTACTCTCGTGAAAAAAGGCTTAAAAATTGCTCTCTGGAGCCTGTTGGGACTCGTTGTCCTATTATTCGCAGCGGGTGGTCTATTTTTTTACAAAGTCAAAAACGGGTTTCCCGTCAGCTACGAAACCGACCGGCCTACGATCAATTTTCCAGCTGGCAAACCAGCCGTTTTACTGTTTTCTAAAACAACTGGTTTCCGCCACGGTGAATCGATCGACGCGTCGAAGCCTGTGTTTCAGCAACTGGCGCAGCGAAACGGCTGGTTTGTGTACGAAACCGAAGAAGGTGGTGTATTCAACCCGGAGCAGCTAAAGCAGTTTAAGGCCGTTGTTTTCGACAACTCGACCGGGCGGGTGCTGAACGATGAGCAGCAACAGGCGCTCAGTCAGTACGTCGAAGCGGGCGGGGCACTGGTGGGTATTCACGGTTCCGGCGACGATTCGCACCACTGGTCCTGGTACGAAACGAACCTGCTCGGAACTAAATTTTCGCACCACCCGCTCGATCCCCAACTCCAGCAGGCAACCATTCATGTCGATACCAACGCCGATTCAACGCTGACGCGTCGGCTACCGGTGTCGTGGAAACACACCGACGAATGGTACGTTTTCCTCACTCAACCCAAAGGCATGAGCACAGTCGCGCATATCGATGGTGATAAGATTATTCCCAACGGTAATATGCTCTTTATCAAAGACAAAAACTTTGGTATGGGCATGTACCATCCGGTTGCCTGGCACCGGACAGTGGGTAAGGGCAAGACGTTTTACACCTCGATGGGCCACAACGCTGCCGTCTGGCAGGACGCTGATTTTATTCAGTTGCTGGACAATGCACTCCGTTGGGCAATGTCGTCACCGAAGTAGTACCTTCCACCGTTTTTTCATGATCGATCATCCTAATCAATTAATCTGTTCCATGAAGTCATTCGTCTTTGTCCTTGCCTGTGCGCTTTCCGTATCGACACTGTATGCCGCTCCGGCTACAGGCACAGCAACCATCAAAACACCGGTCTATCAGGCCGATTCGGTCGATTTGAATCAGTACGTTGGTAAGTACAAGTTTGAGGGCCTGCCGTTCGAGTTTGTCACCATCGCCGTCAAAGACGGCCAACTGACGATCGACACAGGCAGTGAAGCCGGTGCCATGACACCCGTCAAGAACACACCCGATGCGTTCGATGCTGCCGGTCGGGCCACGTTGACCTTCAAACGTGACGACACCAAGAAAGTGACGGGTGTTACGCTCGATGCGCAGGGCATGAGCTTCGAGGGTAAAAAGGAGTAGTAGAAGAGGAAAGAGGGATGATTCACGCCCGTTCCTCTTTCATCTCTCCTCTTTCATCTACCTGACGGGCGTCAGCGTGACAGGGCCAAGCAGACCCGACGGGCGGAGTTGCCAGTGCTTGGCGGTAAACAGCCCGTCGCTTCCCCGGTTTTCTTTCAGGCGCGCCGACATATTGATGTTGTAGAATTTCTTCCAGCCGATACCCCGCTTGTCCAGATCGCGGATGCGGTTGGCCATGCCATTCGACACGATTACGGTCAACTCGTTCTGATCGCGGAGCAGACTATCGGGTATGGTCACCTGATAGATTGGGCCGAGCAGGGTGGCCAGGTCGCGGCCGTTCAGTCGCACGCGGGCGCTTTCGGCGACGTTCCCCAGATCGAGCAGCCAGTTGGGCGACGAGCCGGTCGGGCGCGAAAAATTGAGGGTATAGCTGACACTGCCCGAAAACGCCTGCACACCCGCTTCGTTCAACTCCGTCCATGACCCCAGCGACAGAGTTTCGATCGGCTTGGGTAGCTGTGGTCCCCCGGTCAGGAAGTTCAGTTTCCACGTACCCGTCAGCGGCTGAGCCGGGCCAGCGATCGTCTGGTAGGCGTATGTCCCGCTGCTGCCGGGTTGATTCGTCGCCACGATCATCGACTCGCCGGGTTGCAGTTGCAGCCGTATTTCGCTGCCGCCCCCCGTAGCCGAGCACGTTTCGGCCTGCCCGACCTGCTCGGTCATGGGATTGTAGAGTACGGCTGAGGTCACGGACGACCCTACCTGCACCGGACCATCGAACGCATTCTGACTGGTATTGACGACAAAATACGTGTGCTGCCCACCGCCGTTGCTCCGCCGGACATACGCTAGCCCCGCGTCGACCATCGACTCCCGCCGAACACGAGTTTGGTCCAGCATACCCTCCGCCGTCGGGCCGATCAGTACCCACCCTTTCCCAATCGTTGCCGCACGAATACCATTCGGTGCATTGGTAAACCTGAGTTGGTTGCGCAGCGCACGAAATGCCGCCCGGCGCCCGGCCAGATTGCCCAGCCCCGGTACATCGGTCGGTAATTGACCGACCATCAGAATCGTCGCGCCGGAGCGGGCAAGGGCCAGTAGTTGCCCGAACGTTTCCAGCGGCATCAGTTGCGCATTGGGAACGAGTAGCGTCTGATAGCTGACGCCACCTGTCTGTAGTGTCCCCGCGTTGACGCGAAGCGGTTTGATTTGCCGGTCGGAGATGTAGTCGAAGCTATAGCCCCGATCGATGAGTTGCTGCGCGATGCGTTCGATAGGCAGGCCCTTAAAGCCATGTTCGATACCGTCAAAATGCTGAAGCAACACCTTACCGGGCCGGGCGTACGCGTCGTAAATCGGCAGGTACAGCAGTACGTCGTTATCGGGTTTGCCCCGTTGCAGAAACGACTGCACCCGCGCACCGTACTGATTTAATTTACTGAAATCAGGCCAGAACGAGTTGTTGGGGTTGACGTGAACGGCCGCGTAAAACAGCCAGCCGGGCCACTCCGCCTGTTGGGGGGAGTAGTTGGTGCCGTGGTAAAACACATGATTGACGCCCCCCAGCCAGAACAGGTCGAGGTCTTTCTTCACGTCGCCCAGCGTCGACAGGAAATGCTCATTATCCCAGGTGGCCGACTCCGACGAAATCAGTGGTTTACCCGTCACGTTGGCCGCCGACGACGCGAATTTGATGCGCAACAGATCGGTGCCTTCGATTTCGGGAATGTCGGTCGCTGCGTACAGATCAAGGATATTGGCCGGGGAACCATGCGCCTGATTCCGGATCTGCTTCCCCCGACGACCGGCCCAGTCGTGCCACGTGCGGGTGTAATTGTCGAGCAACAGATCGGATATGGTTTCGCAGTAGTCGCTCAGTACGCGGACGCCGGTACTATCGGCGGGCCGGAACCCCGTCGACGCATCGGCATCCTGACCATCCAGTCCTGGGCTCGCTGCCCCTGTCTTCCCCTGCTCATCAGCGTTGTCTATCCGTTCCTGTCCCGGTCTAGCCTGGCCGAATAACACAGGCAGGTACGTCCGCAGGTCGTAGCCACGCCGTTTCTGAAATTCGGTCAGCAGGGCCGGGGTCCAGTTGCCTTCGCCCTGCGCATCATCGACTTCGTAGGAATCGTTGAAAAACGCCCGCAGACCCGTCAGTGTATGCCCCCGGAAGGCGGAATCGAAGCGGTTGAGATAATGGTCGGTCGCGGTTTTGGAGAAGTGATCGATTACGTCGCCCTCGCCCCCCGGCCCCGCCCGCTCGACCTGTTTACCGTGCCAGCCCATAAACAGCGCGTAGAGCGTCCAGTTGCCAGCCGGGGCCGTCCAGTTCAGTTTACCCTGCCTATCCACGCGGCTCGTCAGGTCGATAAGCTGGCCCTTATCGCCGTAAGCCATCAGCGTTTGCAGCGGCAGTGGCTTGTCGAACCGCACCTGATCGAAGGCATGGCGTTGCAGATCGGGGTTGGTCGCGATGGGGTCGCGCAGTTGTCGGATGTCAATGGGATCACCCACGGTTCGGACGAGCGGTTTCTGCACGTACTGCACCGGCCCGGCCAGCGACTGACCCGCCCGAACGGTGTAGGTCTGATACGCCACGTACCGGCAGGCATCGGCGGGCGACACCCACGGCCCCCCAAACGGCCACCCCGATGCCTGCGCCAGATCGACGCCCAGGCCCAGCCGCCCCGCTTCAGCCAGCGTGTGATCGAGTCGCTGCATCCAGGCTGGCGACAGGAAGTTGATGAATTGCGATTCGGCTCCTTTCACCCCGTAAATAGGCGTAATCTCGACCCCGCCCAGCCCCGCGTCGCGGTACTGCGTCAGCAGGCGGGTCAGGTTGGCGTTGTCGACGGCGCTACCCATCCACCACCAGCGGGTCCAGGGGCGTGTTTGCTGCGTGATGGCAGGCCATTGCGGTTGCGTTGACTGCGCCCGGCCACTCAGCGTAGCGATGGTCAGCAGCCCAGCCAGAATAAGCGTCGTTCGGTTCATTTCAGGCGGTATACTTCGCTCCCCGCCAGCAGGAAACAGCCCAGACCATAGTCCTCAAAATCGGGTTTACTGTCGTACGTAACGGGTTGGCCGTCCTTCGGCTCTTTACCCGTTCCCTGCACGTAGCCCAGAAACCCGTCGGGATGCAGGGCGTCGGCAGTCATGGCGTTCCAGGCCCGGACGATGCGCGGGCGGTACGCCTTTTTGTCGAGCAGCCCTTTGTTGATACCCCACGCCATACCGTAGACAAACAGGGCCGTGCCGCTGGTTTCCTTGCCACCGAAATGGGTTGAATCGTGTAGACTGACGTTCCAGAAACCGTCGGGCCGCTGCAACGGGGCCAACGCCTGCATCATCGTCTGGTACATCTGCGCGTATTCGGCGCGGTGAGGTGCGTTTTTCGGCATAACGTCGAGTACGCGCACCAGTGCCGCCACGACCCAGCCGTTGCCCCGCGACCAGTAGCAGTCCTGCCCGTTGGGTTCTTTGTAGGGTGCCACAAAATCTTTGTCGCGCCACCACAGCCCGTCGGCGGGGTTGAACAGACCCTTGCCGCCCTCCACCGTTTTGCTGTGGGTATAGAGTTGGTACATTTTCTCGTAATACCCGTTGGCGACGGTGGGCTGATCGGCGTTGAGCGCGGCTAGTCTGGCGTAAACGGGCATCGCCATTTGCAGCGCGTCGATCCAGGTCCAGTCGGCGCTGTCGGGGCTGGCGACGCGGGTATCGATGCAGGTTTTGATGTCGCGAATACGGTCGGGTTGCCGGTCAAGCTGGTACAGATCGAGGTACGTCTGGCCACAGCACTGATCGTCGGCATTCTTCGTCTGCACGCCCGACCGCAACCCCCACTGGTGCTTTTGCCCCCAGTCGACAGCGTAATCGCGATAGCGGGCCTGCGGGTCGACGCCGTACAGCGCCATAAGTCCTTCGTAGTACACGGCCCGCGTCCAGATATGACTCGGCCGGGTTTTATTAGTGACGATTTCCTTCCCCGTGTCGGGCCACCTGGCCATGAAATAGTCATTGGCACGAGTCATGCTTTGTAGTACATCAGCCTTGCTGGGAAGTGGCTGAGCATGGCTTTGCAGGCAGACAGTCAGCAGGATAAACAGATAACGCATGGGAGACGATGGGTGGATTAGTCAACAGGCCTAAAAACCCGAACCACCAGTCGGCCTACTCATACAAGAGGTATAGCAACGATCGACGCACAATGGTCGTACAGAGAAAACGGGCCTGCGAAACATACGAATACCGGCGAAACGGCTTGGACTATTCAGCGATTCACTGACCTTTCGGAACGAGTTTTTGCACTATTCTTTTATTTGAAAACTATTCAGTAGAATCCGGTGGTTTTACACTTGTAGATACAGCGAATTAGTCTTCGCGTAGATACGTTTGATTATAAACGAATTACACTTAGTATGGAATTGTCACAGGTAGTACGACACGATAATCGGCTGGAAGCCACCTGGACGAGCATTTGCACTTTTCTTCGTCAATATAGTTCAGGAATCGTTAAGCAGCACGTCCCCACATTTGAATCGCTCACGCGGTCGGCAACACCATTTGGTGGCAATGTACTGGCGGGCGCTTATGCACAATCGCGAACGCGCATGTACCTGTCGCAAACTGAAATTCGCGATCAGGTCGATCGGCTGACACGGGAAATAACCCGGCTGAACACGCGAATCGCTTCGATGGATGCAACCACGCAATCGCAACAACCGAATCCGCACCAGACACCGTCTGTTGGTATCGACCGGTTCCGGCAGGAAAGCCCCAATACACCGGCGGCATAAGCTGTCGGATAAGCAGCCGAAGCACTGTATCTTTACGTAACGAACGGGCCGCAATAAGGGCGAACACCCGTTCGCCAGACGTATGATTCTGATTGACAACACCTGTATCAGCGACGACATCGCTGAGAAATTTTTCGTCTGCAACCTCGACAAGTGCAAGGGGGCCTGCTGCGTAGAGGGCGACATGGGTGCCCCGCTCGAAGGCGACGAACCGGCTATTCTCGACCGGATTTATCCCGATATCAAACCGTTTCTGTCGCCCGAAGGCATTGCCGAAATCGAGCGACGCGGGGGCGGCTACGAACCCGATGGCGACGGGGGTTATGTGACGAACACGATCAACAACCGTGAGTGCGTGTATGCTACATGGGATGAGCGCGGTATCCTAAAATGTGGGATCGAAGAGGCTTACAACCACGGCAAAGTCGACTGGAAAAAACCGATTTCCTGCCACCTCTACCCCATCCGCGTCACGAAATACGAATCGTTTCACGCGCTCAACTACGACCGGTGGCCTATTTGCAGCCCCGCCTGCGGCTTCGGCGAACAACTCAACGTACCCATTTACAAGTTCGTCCGCGAAGCCCTGGTCCGGGCCTACGGTGCACCCTGGTACGATCAGCTGACGAAAGCCATCGAAGAGAAAGAAACCCACTAACAACGAGGGGCCGATCACAATGATCGGCCCCTCGTTGTTAGTGAGCTTGCGAGTACCGTCCGTCACGTAGAGACGCGACATCTCGCGTCTCAGCTCGCGTCAGCAATACCATTCGTCAGCAAACACCATCCGGCGGTGGAGACGCGACATCTCGCGTCGCTACATAGCCATTTCCTGCGTTCGTACATTGCGCACGACCTCGTCGCAACTCGCGCAGGCGCGGGCTCCTTCCTGATGGTACCACCGGCACTGCGTGCGAATGGCACAGGCCACCAGTGTTTCCCCGGCCTTCCGGTTCATGGCATCCACAATTTTACCGACCAGACTGCACCCCGCCTGCCCCGAATCCCAGTGTCCACAACCCGATTTGGCGCAGTTACTGGCGAAACGGAACCGCTCTTCCGGCGCACGCCCCTGCCGGGCGGCATCGACAAACGTCTGATCGACGATGATGGGCTGGTCAAGGTATTCGACCTGACCGGTGGCGGTCTGAACACCGAACAGGGCAGCACCGGGTTTGGCGGTCGAGCTGGGGCAGAGGAGAGAAGCCATAAGCGGGGAGCGTTTAGCGAGTTACTTTACCAGAAAAATTTCCTCGGGGAATGTAGGCACCCAAAGACCCAGCGGGGCCGGTGCCTGCATGATCGCCAGGGCTTTGACGTCGATACCACCGTTGACCTGCTCCAGCAGTTCCGCGTTGCCTTCGCCCTGCTCATCCAGTTGAGCCAGTTGCTTCATAAATTCGTTCTGGCTGACAGCCTTGCTTTTCAGCGCGTCGATCTTGTTGGTGATTTGATTTTCCATGACTGGTTTCTGGTTATTTGGTTTGTGTTTGTTTTCGAATCAAAGGTCCGGCGTGGCAGGAGGAGAAACCACAACGCCGGGTTGTTGATAAGTCGGATCAGGACTGCTTTAGTCGGGCTGGTTATAGTGGGTTGGCCGAGTCTCAGATCAGGGCGACAGCCTAGGCGTGTTGCTGACGCAGGGCCATGACCAGCAGGTCGGGCAGGGCCATATCGAGCAGGTCGGCCAGCCGGATGTTGTAGAGGGCCGAAATCTGCTGGAGTACGGTCAGCGACAGTTCGGTGCGGCCGGTTTCTTTCTTACTGTAGGCCGCCTGACTGACGCCCAGGTGAAAAGCGACGTATTCCTGTGGGTACCCGTAGATCTCGCGGAGTTTGCGGAGTTTGGTCGATATAGGGTGCATGGCTTCTGGTAGAAAAAGGTAACTGATCTGTTTTGGTTGATACAAACAAAGAGCACCAATCCGGCGAAACGAATTTATTTCGACCAATGCGTGCCCTGTATCGACCAATAGGCTACACCTGTAGCTATATTGCCGATACACATGCTCTCTATGAACTCTTCTCTATCCTGCTACCTGCTCGACGATGAGTCGCCCGCCCATATCATTCTGTCTAAATACATCAGCCGCATACCGTACCTGACCCTCGCCGGGCAGAGTTACGACCCCTTCGAGGGACTCGATCAGGTACAGGCCCTCAAACCCGACGTACTTTTTCTCGATGTCGAAATGCCGTTTATGACCGGCGTCGAATTTCTGAAAGCCCTGCCCCAGCCCCACCCCGTGGTAGTGATGGTGACGGCATCGCCCCAGTTTGCGGCCGACACCTACAACTTCGACGCCGTGACGCACTATCTGCTCAAACCGGTTGGCTTCGACAAATTTCTGGAAGCCGTCAACCGGGTGACCAAACGGCTCGGCTTCCAGATCGACCCCAACGCCCCCGTACCGACGCGCCCGCCCATCCGCACGCCCACTGCCAATCCGCCCGTCGACAGCCGCGAGACCGTCCCGTATTTTCTGATTAAGGAAGATAAGAAGCTGATTCGGGTAGCTCCCGAAGACATCGTTTTTGCCGAGGGGATGAAAGACTATCTGAAACTGCACCTCACCACGCGCGTGCTGATTACGCACATGACGATGAGCAAGCTGGAGGAGATGCTACCGCCTTCGCAGTTTCTGCGGATCAACCGGTCGTATCTGATTCGGCGGCAGGCGATCCGTGAAATCGACGGCAATCAGATTACGACCCTCGACGGCAAGAGAGTAACCATCGGCGTAACCTACCGCGACCGGGTGATGGACGAGTTGAAAAAGAACATGATGTAACGTCAGCGGGCGGATGGCTTCGTCTTCGACAACAGCCTGCATAAGCACAAGCTGGTGATTGGTAAAGTACGCTCTGGGGGTGTGGGGCTAACTAACGTCCGGCGTCGGCTTGATGCGTTGTATGCGGGGTACTACGCTCTAACCACACAGGCAGACGAAAAAGCATACACTGTCACGTTGACGGTTTACCTAGGCGCAACTAATGCAGTGGTAAAATCGGCTGATTTGACCAACTCAATAACTCCTTTATGACAACTGTCCGCCCTGCCCCACCCCGGCTACTTGACTTTGTCCAGCGACACTGGGCTCGAATACGTATCGGCTTGCATATTTTGTTGTGGCTGCTGACGTTCGGGCTGGCTTTTTATACTACATCTCTTATCGCATCCAACGATAACTTCATAAAGCTTTGGTTTATTCCTAGCTTGTCAATACTTACTCTACTATATTTCTACGTATCAGGTTACATAATTTTTCCTCGATATCTATATAGTTTCCACCCGCTTAAACTTTTGTTCAGTACGATCATACTTTTCTTTTTTATTCATATCTGCACTTATTTACTATTTTTCTACCTACACACTTACAACCCTATTACTAACAGTTTTATTGATCGTTATTGGCAACTATTTAAAGAAAATGGATTAACAGGATGTTTCACGAGTTTACGTATTCTACTGCTAAATTTCCTATCCACAATCAACATCTCTTATTTTTATTTAGTCCCCAAAGTTGCTAAAGATCTAGTTGTCATTCTGGCGCGTTCAATTAGACTCGAACGCGATAATCTTAAGCTTGAGCGTGATAATCTCGACTTAGAATTAAGCTTTCTGAAAGCGCAGGTCAACCCTCACTTCCTGTTCAACACCCTCAACAGCGTCTACGCCC
>CAZOQC010000009.1:0-26056 GCA_964581865.1 uncultured Spirosoma sp. | reverse complement strand
GGCCGAGGTCGATACCAGTGGACGGCTGGTCTTCAGCGTGGAGAACAGTGTGCCAACTCGTCACCCACTTCCGACGCCGGCCGTTCGGTCGGGGGGCGTGGGGCTGGCCAATGTTCAGCGTCGGCTGGACGCTCTATACCCAGACCGATATACCCTCACCACTCAGGGTGATGACCAGATCTATACCGTCACTTTGACTATTGGTCTAAGCCAATCTCACTAGTCGAATCAATTCATCTATTGGTCGAAAAAACCACTATGATTGGTCTAAAGTAGTTGAAATCATCTGTACCAGCCAGCTACTTTTGAATCGTCAACCGACATAAACTATATCCCTCTGCCTAATACGTAAAATAATTCAATCACTCTTTGCTTACCAAAAATCATGAAAAACACAACTGCTACCTCTGCTCCCCGCCTGACGTTGAAAAAGGAACGAATTGTATGCCTGACAAGTAACAGCTCGACAACCGTTCAAGGTAACACTCGTACTTTCACTATCCTCCCTACTTGGTAATCCCTTGCCTTTCTACTTCATCCTCAACTATTCAGTGGCGAGTCGGCGCCAGCTCGCCCAATACCTCCAACGTTCCGGCTGGCTCACGCTGGGTCAGACCGGGGCGTTCTCGGAGGAAATGCTGGTCAGCCTGCAATCGACCGATAGGGCGCTTGTCTTTCTCCGGCTGGCCACGCCCGATGAACTCATACCGGTGCCTTTTCTGAACTACCTGCGCGACTGCCCGACGCTGGTCATCACGTCGCCTTATCCGCAGCATTTGTTCAGCCATCTGCTCCTCCACCCGTTCGATTTCCTGACGGAGCCGTATTCCTTCAAACGGTTTGCCCAGTGTATGGACCGGTACGTGGTAACATATGGGTAACACCGGCCCGCAGTTATCGTAACGTTCAATTGTACGCCGTACCGTTAACAATAATTTATTGGTGTCATTGGTCGAAAAAACGGACATTTCGTTGGTCACACGTTGAGTGAACGGTACATTAGTAGTCTCCCTACTCTACTAGCGTACTCTATTTCATGATCCAGCGCCACGACTTCTTCGTACTGCGGCAACCGGCTTTTCCGCTCAGTACGCTGACCCGCTTTTACAACCAACTGGCCACCCATTCGTTTGACGATCTGCTCCGACAGCATTACCAGGACCCGCTGGCACAGGACGCCCTGTTTACCGCATCGCCCAACCTCTACGAGCGCTTCCAGCGGTGGATGTCGGGGGAGGTACTTCCCGAACAAACCAAACTGCTGCTGACGCTGCATAAGTACCTGATCCGGATGTGCAGTCGGGCCACGCCCTACGGGCTGTTTGCCGGTTGTACGATGGGGACGTTCAGCGATCAAACGTTTTTTCGGGCCGGCACGTCGGCCACACTCCGCCCCCACACCCGCGTCGACATGGACTGTTTGCTGGCCATCGGGCGGTGGCTGGCCGGTCTGCCGCACGTCCGGGCGCAGCTCCGGCTGTTTCCCAACACGTCGCTGTATTCGGCGGGGGCATCACTGCGTTATGTCGAACAGCAGTGGGAAACCGACCATCGCAATTATTTTATCAGTGCCGTCGAAGCTGACCAGTACCTGACGATTATCCTAAAAACGGCCCGCACGGGGGCTACCATTGGTGAACTTGTCGCCCTGCTCACCGACCTGCAAACCGAGGCCGACGAAGCAGCCGATTTCATCGAACAACTGATTGACAGTCAGTTGCTGGTATTTGAAACCGAACCAACCGTAACCGGACGCCCTTACCTCGACTGGCTGACCGAACGCATTGCGTCGCTGACCGATACCGGGCCGGAAGTTATGGCCCTGCAAACACTAATGGACGGCCTGCAACAGGGCAACCGTCGACAGACGTATAGCCATATCCGGCAGTGGCTGCTCGACCGGCAAATCACGCCACCCACTGCCGACATTATGCAGGTCGATTCGTTTTTCGACAACCCGACCCTGCAACTGAGCGAACGGGCCATGCAGCACCTGCAACGCGACCTCGAAAAGCTGCTGCTGTTGAATCAGCCCGCCGTCTGCCCCGATCTGGACGAGTTTAAACGGCGGTTCTACAATCGGTATGAAGACGAAGAAATCCCGCTCACACTTGCCCTCGATCAGGAGTTTGGTATCGGCTACGGTTCCGGTTCAACCCTCGGCGTCGGTTACGCGCCCCTGATCGACGACCTGTCGTTTACCAGCACCACCGCGCCACAAACTACCACCTGGGACTGGTGGCAGACCTTCGTGATGGATAAATACGCGGCCGTGCTGCGCAATCGACGTGCGACCAGCGACATCGATGAAATTGCCCTGACCGACGACGACCTGACGTATATTGCCACGCAACGACCTTTAACGAGCGTTATGCCCGATACGCTGTACGCGTTTGGCTCGCTGCTGGCATCATCAGCCAAAACACTGGATGAAGGGCATTTTCGGTTCAATCTGCTGGCCTACCGGGGGCCGTCGGCAGTCAATCTGATGAGTCGGTTCGGTGAAGGTGACCCGGCTCTGGCAGCCCGCATCCGGGCCTGCGCGGCCGAAGAAGATGCCCGGCAACCCGACGTCGTCATTGCCGAAGTGGTTCATCTACCCGAAAACCGCGTCGGCAACATCCTCACCCGCCCAACGATTCATCCCTACGAAATTCCGTACATGGGCCACTCATCCGCCGACGCCGATCATCAGATTGCCCTGTCGGATCTGCTGGTGTCCGTACGAAACGGGCAGGTCGTACTACGGTCGAAACGGCTCAACCGGCGCATCATTCCCCGGCAGACGACCGCCCATAATTTCACCCACGGCCTGCCGATCTACCGCTTTCTCTGTGACCTTCAGGCGCAGGATGCCCACCTCAACGTGGTCTGGAACTGGGGTGTGCTACGTACGCAGGCGTATCTGCCCCGCGTACGGTACCAGAATATAATCGTCAGCCGGGCTACCTGGCAGCTACAGCCCCGACAGCTCACGGCCGACAATCCGCTGCGGCTCGTGGCTCAGCTAACGGCCGCTGGCCTGCCCGACCAGTTTATGCTGGCCCAGGGCGACAACGAACTGCTTATCAACCTGCACATTCCCGAATCGCTGGCCCTGCTTTCCGCCGAAATTCACCGACTAAAAGCGGTATCGGCACCGGGGGCTGAAACGTCGACCCTCCGGCTTGTCGAGTTTTTGCACCAGCCCGACCAGTGCCTGCTGACCAACCGGCGCGATGTGTACACGCACGAAGTAATTCTACCGTTTACCAGCAGCCATGCCCGACCGTTGCCGGGTTTGCAGCAAACCAGCAAACAGTTGCCCCAGCGCAAATTTTCGGTGGGCAGCGAATGGTTCTACCTGAAAGTGTATACCGGCGAAAAAACGTCGGACGCCCTGCTGCTGCAAACCATTTATCCGGTAGTGCAGCAACTCCTGAAAACGCAGACCATTCAGGAGTTCTTTTTCATCCGCTACAAAGACACCGATCCACACCTGCGGCTTCGGTTTCGGGGCAATCCGCACCTGGAATTTTACCACCACGTAGTACGAGTGATGGAAAAAGCCCTGCACGATTCGGTCGAAGCCGGCGTAGTCCACCGGGTGCAGGTCGATACCTACCAGCGGGAGTTCGAGCGGTACGGTATGGAACACATCAGCCTGTGCGAAACGCTGTTTCACTGCGACAGCCTGTCGACGCTGGAATTTCTGGCGCGTACCGGCGATGAGTTCAACGAAAATCTGCGCTTCGCCTTCGCCATCCGCAAAATCGACCATTTACTGACCGGTACGGGCTTGTCGGCCACGCACTGCCGCACCATTCTCGACGCCATGAAAGAAAGCTTTTTTCAGGAGTTTGGCGGCAACTCGGCACTACGGCATCAGCTCAATGAGAAATTCCGCACCTACCGTCCATTGATGAATCAGGCGTTCAGCACCGATTTTCCGGCGGCATCGAGCCTCACCGACTGGAGTTGTACACAGGCCAGCCTGCTGCGCCAGCTTGCCGATACGTTTGCCGATACCAGCGAGTTATTCAGCATCATCACCGGCCTGATTCACATGATCGTCAATCGGTTATTCCCTTCCAAGCAGCGGGCCTATGAACTGGTACTGTACCACTGTCTCGCCCGTCATTACGACTCCGTGCAGGCCCGACAGGTCGTGTGCTGACCCCACGGCAACCGGAACGCCGGACCGCCCTCCCCGTAAGGGAGGGACTAACCTTTGATGAAAGGCGAAGGCCCACCCTTGCGGAGAGGGGTCAGACCGGCAATTGCCGGTCTTTTTTTTGGTCCAAACGGCCGGTTATAACCCGCCTGACTAAGCTATAGCCGAAAGCTGTACACTACAACGGTCCGTTATTGAAAACGCCTGTTGTACCGGCCACCTTTGATTCAACAAAACGCCGAACACAAGCGGCCACCCGAATTGACCAACGACACAACCGATTCATTCTCCCAAACCAATCAAACGCATGAAAACGCTGAACAGCCGCCCCGACACTGGCGTCAATCGCCACCCTGCTGATTTTTCATTCGACACCTGGATCAACGATCAGGACGATCTTCTTGACGACGACATCAGTTCATTCGACACCAATTGGATCGTATCCGCCGGTGACCTGTTCGGCGACATGGACCTACCCACAGACGACCCACAGCATTACTACGACGAAGCCGCCTGACGCGCTGCATAGCGTATAACCAAAACGACTGAATTAAAATTTTAAGTTATTGATAGTCAACGATCTATACTGAAACTTTGCATCATCAATCAGAAAAAATAACACAATTAACACTCCCTAAAAATATGCACGAAAAGACAACTGAGCTGGCTACGAGCCAGACGCTGAACCAGGAGGAGCTTGCCCAAATCAATGGCGGTCGTCCGGGGGGTCAACCCGTAGTTGACATGCCTGTACCCAAGATCCCCATTTGGTATGTTGACCCTGTAACGGGTGATGGCTTCTGGCTCTGCTAACTGACCTAATTTTTCAACAATCAGATCAACCATGAAAACACTCGACCAAATCACCCCGGCAAGCTGCGATGACTTATCCGCAGTAAGCCAACAACAAACAAACGGCGGCATCGACGATGTCTCGTTCGCCAAACTGCCAATCACCTTCCCGCGCCCGTTTCCTATAGGGCCGATTGGTGGCCCGATCAAACTACCACCTATCAAGATACCCTTGCCGATGCCGCTGCCTTACGACCCCGTTATGGATTACTAGGACAGACTGAATAGATAAGAATCTACAGAAGTAGGTATACAGATAGGCATCGCGACTATGCACCGGGCGGATACACATAGACACCGCTTTGGGAAATGATCCAACAAAAAATTTATAGGTAAGTGGGATAAACCGGGTAATTCCCCCGCTCCAGTCAGTGGGGGAATTCTTAAAAAGAGGACCCTTATCCGCCTATAACCTGACCGAATAAAGTACAACATCAGGTTGTTGAAAACAGATAAAAGCTAGTAGACATTTGTATCATACAATCAGGCAAAAAACTAAAACCGATGAACAAGAAAAATCTGCTGGTTGCCGCTGGACTGCTGTTCCTGGCCACCGCCTGCAAAGAAAACAAGGTGATCGTTCCGGCATCACCAACTGTACAGAAAGAAACGCCCGCTCCAAAGCTGCAAGGCGATGTCCTTGACGACGTAGTTGATTCTCCTAAGGGGAAGCCAGCAAAAATGAAAGACCTTACTCCCGAAGTTCCATATGAAGGCTTTCCAATTCTGAATTAATTCAAAGTTTACTCATTAACTTTTGAAGCTATGCAAGTAGACTATCAGGAAATTACAAAAGAAGAATCAGTAAAGGTTACTGGTGGAAATTGGATCATCCAATTGGCAGCCCGTGTTATCGATACACTTTATGACCTGAGCGACGACTTCCAGACAAACGGATCGAACAGACCCTATCAGCAATACGAATAGTTCATTTATTTTTCATTCATAAATTTAAAAGCTATGCAAGTAGAATATCAGGAAATCACACAGGAAGAATCGAAGGAAATTACGGGGGGATCTCTATTCGGCGAACTAGTCGATGCGGCCTTCGACGCAGCGGTTGCAGCACTTCGCCGGCTTGCAGGGCCGAACGTATAAAAATAGCTTTTATAACGAATTACGCAGCGACTAACTGCTTGACAATTAATAGCGTCAGCGGAAGATAACTGGTATTGGCTCCTCAGCGTCCACACACGATTCGACGCACCTCCGTCAGTTAGCTGACCCTATTAATAGCAAGTACAAAGAATCTGTTCATACATAGTGCGCATACCGTTTGCTACGAATCTGGCATCCGGGATAAGTCCAGGTCGTAGTAAGCAACTAGTCAAATAAGTTTTATAACTATCTAAAAATCAAACACAATGTCTAATTTCAATCTCGATCAGTCGGAAGTAGTAGAAATGAATTACTTAGAGATGAGTGAGATTGACGGTGGTGAACGTTCAGCTAGAACTTGGGCTATTGAAATCGGTGTGGGCATTTTATTCGGCGCAGTTGGTATAATTGCCTTCGAAGTTGGCTACTCTAACTAATCCTTCAATTTTAACATTCTATCAGATATGATTGCGCAAAAAAATACAAACATTTTAGAATTATCAGATACTGAAATAGCCACTTATTCTGGCGGATTTAGTATTGAGGCCGCTGGACTTATTCTAGCAATAGCAGTATTTTGCTATGAACTAGGCAAAGATTGCAAAGAACATGATTCAAAATAATTTAACATATTAATTAATTTTTATCAAAATATCATGAACAAACTTAGTCTTGATCAAGCCGAAGTAGTAGAGCTGAACAATAATGAATTATCAGAGTTAGAAGGCGGAAATCCTATCGTAATAGGAGTGCTAATTTATCTAATATCTGAAGATTGGCCTAATATTAAGAAAGGTGCCCGTGATGCTTTCAACGATGCTATGAATTAATATTTACTTAATAATAAAAATCTTTAAATTTTAAAAATCATGGAACTCATTAGCGAAAAAGAATTAGGCGAAATTTTTGGAGGTGCACCAAGCGCAGATACTAGCTTCGGTTACGATATAGCTTACTATACTGTCCGAATTCTGGTTGCTCTGTGTGAAGGAGCTAGTGCGGTGAAAGGATAATTTTTTACCTATCAGCCATCTAAATATAAAAACAAAACCTTATATTTAGATGGCTGATATATTGCGTGATGTATGACTGCTCATAAAAACAGAAAAATAAGCTTGATCTTGATAGGCTTAATTATTATCCCTGCAATAGGTAAATTTATACTTAAATACTACCCAGTGCTAAAAAAAAGCTTAATTGATATTTTTTAGCACTGGGTAGTTGTTCTTCTTAGTTCATGGTACAGCTTTGCGATGAGATAGCCTTTTCCGCCCAAAAAACTTATATAGCCCCCTCACCCGAAGTAATATTTACCGTACTTTTCAACGAACGGATACCAAGTCCTGTTACCGCTGACTGATGCAGAGACACAACATACTTATCACATATTAGGTCGCTCCTAACGGGCGACCTTTTTTGTTGGTTTGCATAACCTATTCCGGCGGGTTATAGAGTACAACGCGCTGTTATTGAGACCCGTATAGCATCTCCTGACCTTTGATATAAGAATTCCGGTACGCCGGAAACTCGTATCCCAAACGCCAGAAACGATGCAAAAACAACTTCACCCGCCTGCCGTCATCGAGCACACGACGGAGGCTTACCTGCCCCAGGTAACGGTCCGGGGGCAGCTTATCTACTGCTCGGTCGCGCTCGCTATTGTCGCGGCCCTGGTTGCGCTTCCCTTTATTCGTACCGAAGTGTCGGTGCAGAGTGGGGGGATTATCCGCCCGGTCGCTGAGCGCAACGACCTGCGACCGCTGGTAGCTGGTACGGTGGCGCAGGTGCTGGTCCGCGACAATCAGCCGGTGCGCCGGGGGCAGCCCATGATCCGGCTGCAAACCGAAGTGCTCGACACCAAACTCCGGCTCAACCGCTCGCAGCAGGCCGAGAAACTCCTCAACATCCGCGACCTCGACCGACTCGTACGGGCTACGCGCCACGACCTGCTCAGCGTATCGGGCTTGCAATCGCCCCTGATCCGGCAGCAATACGAGCAGTTCCGGTTTCTGCTGACCGAAAACGTGCAGACGCAGGAAAAACGCAAGCACGAACTTGATGTCACGCAGCAGCTTTACCAGGATAAAGTACTGGCAAAGCAGGAGTTTGAAGACAAGGAGTTCGCCCACAAAACGGTCGTGGCGCAGTATGCCGCGCAGGTCGAGCGGCAGGTGAGCGAGTGGCAGGCCAACCTGACGCAGCATCAACTGGCCCTTGACGAACTACGGGCGCAAGAACGGCAACTCCTCAACGAGCGCGACTTGCACACCATCAAAGCTCCCGTCGACGGGACGGTGAGCCAACTGGCGGGGCGGTATCCGGGCAGCTACGTACAGCCGGGCGAAGTGCTGGGTGTGATCTCTCCCGACTCGAATCTGCTGGTCGAGTGCTACGTATCGCCCAAAGACATTGGCCTGCTGCGCCCCGGCATGGTGGCCCGGATGCAGGTCGACGCCTTCGATTATAACCAATGGGGGCTGGTGCAGGCCCGCGTCGCCGAAGTGTCCAACGACGTCGTGGTGATGAACGAGCAGCCCGTTTTCAAGGTCCGCTGTCAGCTTGGCCAGAACTTCCTGACGTTGAAGAAAGGCTACAAAGGTTATCTCAAAAAAAGCATGACGATCCGCGCCCGCTTCGTCGTCACCGAACGCAGCCTGTTCGACCTCCTCTACGACAACGCCGACGACTGGCTGAATCCAAAAACGTCTAAAGTTTAACGTTCAATGTTTAACGTTTCTCTCGCAAACCACTATTAGATAGCCAGTTAACCTTAAACATTAGACATTAAACGTTAAACCCGTCCTCACTTACCATGGCTAAGAAAACGATTATCAAACAGCACGACATTACCGACTGCGGGGCGGCCTGCCTGGCGTCGATAGCGGCTCACTATAAGCTGATGATGCCCATTGCCCGCATCCGGCAGATGGCATCGACCGATCAGAAAGGCACCAACGTACTCGGCATGATCGAAGCGGCTACCCGGCTGGGCTTCCAGGCGAAGGGCGTGCGCGGCACGTTCGAGAGTCTGAGCAAGATTCCCAAACCGGCCATCGCCCACGTCGTCGTAAAGGAAGTACTGCACCATTTCGTGGTCATTTACGAGGTCACCGACAAACACGTCGTCGTGATGGACCCCGGACCGGGCAAGCTCATCAAACACACGCACGAGGAGTTCAAAAAACTCTGGACGGGCGTGCTGATCCTGCTCCTGCCCGACGAGCAGTTCGAGACCGGCAACGAAAAAGTGTCGGCCATGCAGCGGTTCTGGCAACTGGTCCGGCCGCACCGCAGCGTGATGGTGCAGGCCCTGTTCGGCGCGCTGATTTACACCGTGCTTGGGCTGTCGACGTCGATTTACGTGCAGAAAATTGTCGACAACGTCATCGTAGAAGGCAACCGGAATCTGCTCAATCTGCTCAGCGTCGTTATGATTCTGATTCTGGCGCTGCAACTATTCATCGGCACGCTCAAAAGCATGTTCGCCCTGAAAACCGGTCAGCAGATCGACGCACGGCTGATTCTGGGGTACTACAAACACCTGATGAAGTTGCCGCAGCAGTTCTTCGATACCATGCGCGTCGGTGAAATCATTTCGCGTATCAACGACGCGGTGAAGATCCGGGCGTTCATCAACGATGCCGCTACCAGTCTGGTTGTCAACGTCTTTATCGTGCTCTTCTCGTTTGGCATGATGTTTACCTACGACTGGAAACTGGCCCTGATTATGCTGGCCGTGATTCCGTTCTACGCGGGGATCTACGTCATCGTCAACCGGCTGAACAAGAAGTACCAGCGCACGCTGATGGAAGACGCGGCCGAACTGGAATCGCAGCTGGTGGAGTCGCTCAACGCGATGGGCACGATCAAGCGGTTCGGGCTGGAGTCGTTCGCCAACATCAAGACCGAAACGCGCTTCGTCAAGCTGCTCAAAACCATTTTTACGTCGGCCCGCAACTCGGTATGGTCGGGCAACGCGACGGAAATCGTGTCGCGGCTGTTCACGATCATCCTGCTGTGGGTCGGCGCGGGCTTCGTCATCGACAACCAGATTACGCCCGGCGAACTGCTGTCATTCTATGCGCTCATCGGCTACTTCACCGGCCCGGCCAGTCAACTGATCGGGGCCAACCGCACCGTGCAGGACGCGCTGATTGCCGCCGACCGCCTGTTCGAGATCATGGACCTGGAGCGCGAAGCCACCGAAAACAAGATCGAGTTGCAACCCGACATGCTCGGCGACATTCGGTTCACGGACGTGTCGTTCCGCTACGGCACCCGCACGCAGGTGTTCGATAAGCTGAGCCTGACGGTGCCGCAGGGCAAGATTACGGCCGTCGTAGGCGAAAGCGGATCGGGCAAGTCGACCATGCTGTCGCTGCTGCAAAACATCTACCCCCTACAAAGCGGCAGCATCCACATCGGCGACTACGACATCAAACACATCAGCAACGACAGCATCCGCCGGCGGGTGAGCGTAGTGCCGCAGAAGATCGACCTGTTTGCCGGCAACGTGATCGACAACGTCGCCGTGGGGGAATACCAGCCTGATATGCAGCGCATTGTCGCGATCTGTCAGCGGCTCGGCATCACCGATTTCATCGAGAAACTACCCAACGGCTTTCATACCTACCTCGGCGAAAACGGAGCCAGCCTGTCGGGTGGGCAGAAGCAGCGCATCGCCATTGCCCGCGCCCTCTACCAGAACCCCGACGTGCTGATTCTGGACGAAGCCACTTCCTCGCTCGATTCCATTTCGGAGCAGTGTGTGCAGGAAACCATCCGGCATCTGCGCGAGCATAACAAGACGGTCATTCTGATTGCGCACCGGCTCAGCACGGTCATGCACGCGGATAAAATCGTGGTGATCGAACAGGGCAAACTCATCGAAGAAGGCACCCATGCGGAGCTGCTGAGGCAGGAAAACGCCTACTACAAACTCTGGGCGTCGCAGATGCCGCTGAGCTTCCCGTCGCTCCAGCCGACCGCGCTTAACCTGATGCAGATCAGCGCCAACGGCGATCAGTCAGCCGCTCCCGAATCATCCATCACCCCAACCAGCCTGGCCGCATGAAACCGTTTCTCTACTCCCTTTTCCTGACGGGCTGGCTCGGCACGGCCCACGCGCAGTCGCCCAGCGTACCGATGCCGGACGGCTCGGCCCCCGCTTCCGTTACGATGACGCTGGACCAGTGTATCGCGCTGGCTATCGACAATCAACCGTCAATCCGGCAGGCGCAGCTTCAGCAGCAGATCGCCGACAACACCGTCGGGCAAACACGCAAGAGTCAGTTGCCGGTCGTGTCGGCGTTCACCAATCAGGGGCAGAACTTCGGCCGTAACGTCGATCCGTAC
The DNA here is from genome assembly GCA_964581865.1 of uncultured Spirosoma sp. Taxonomy (GTDB): domain Bacteria; phylum Bacteroidota; class Bacteroidia; order Cytophagales; family Spirosomataceae; genus Spirosoma. The sequence goes on along the minus strand of CAZOQC010000009.1, from coordinate 14,598 downwards.
ACGAATTCGATCACCAATTCGCAGATCGCCACCACGACGACGGGGATGAGCGCGAACTGGACGGTGTTCAACGGTTTTCAACTGAAAAATACCATCGTGCAGCAGAGTCTGACCGCCCAGGCCGGTCAGTACGATCTGGCAGCGGCTAAAAACGCGGTGACCTTCAACGCGCTGCTGGCCTATTTGCAAGTGCTGACGGCGCAGGACCTCGACCGGGCCGGCTCAATGCAGGTACAGGTATCGCAGGCGCTGGTCGACCGGACGGAAAAGCTGGTTAAGGCGGGTACGACGGCCCCCTATAACCTGTACGACGCGAAAAGTCAGCTCGCCAGCGATCAGATTCAGCACGTACAGACGCAGACTAACCTGAGAACGGCCGTACTGACGCTGCTGCAAGTGCTGAACCTGCCCGCCACGACGCAACTGTCGCTCGTTCGCGTCACTGATGCGGGCGCGGTTGCCCCAACAAGCCTTGCCGATGCGTATCAGGTATATAGTCAGGCCCGGACGTTCATGCCCGACGTACTGGCGGCCGACCTGCGCACGAAAGCGAGTCAACTCGGTTTGAAGCTGGCGAAAGGCCTAGCATATCCCATCGTTACGCTAAACGCCAGCTGGGGTACCTCCTATTCCAGCGCGGCCCGGCGCAGCACCCTGACCGGCGACATGGTCGAGCAAACGACGACCGGCTTTGTCGACGTGTCGGGGCAATCGTACCCGGTGCGGGTACTGACGCCCGTAACCGGTACGGAAGGCATTACCTACTTTCAGCAGTTGGGCAACAACCAGTACAAAAGCCTGACGCTCAGTATCCGTATTCCCATTCTGAACGGCTTTCAGGTACGCTACCGCACGACCAACGCCCGCCTGCAACAGCAGTTGTCGGAGTCGCAGGCCGAAAGCACACGCCGGAACCTGCGGCAGGCCATCGATCAGGCGGTTGGGCAACAGCAAAACGCCTACGAACGCTACGCGGCCCTGTCGGAGCAGGTTGCCACGCTGACGCAGTCGTTTCACGCGGCCGAAGCCCGCTACAACGCCGGTCTGCTGCCCGCCGTCGATTACAATCTGGCGAAAAGCAACCTCGACAAAGCGACGATCAACCTGATTCAGGTGCGCTACGAAACCATCCTACGAGACAAGCTTGTGCACTTCTACCAGAGCGGTACGCTGTAGTTTTTCAACACAGAGACACAGAGAACACAGTGCCTGTCTGTCATTCCAACGACAGGAGGAATCTTCGGAAGCCGGTGATTCGGCTGGCCGATAACGAAGATTCCTCTTATCGTCGGAATGACAAAAACGTGTTCAGGAGCGTCAGTTATTTGTGTGAATCACTGTGTTCTCAGTGTCTCTGTGTTGAAAAAATTATCGCGTTAACTTTGCCCCCGTTATGGCTGAGCAGCGCGATTATTTCGAAGATGTCTATCAGGTCGTCCGGCAGGTACCGAGCGGACGGGTAACTACCTACGGGGCCATTGCCCGTTACCTGAGTCTGCGGGCCGGTGCGCGGATGGTGGGCTGGGCCATGAACAGTTCGCACGGCCACAACGTACCCGCCCATCGGGTCGTCAACAGCGCGGGCATTCTGTCGGGTAAGCACTTTTTCGGTGGTCCGACGATTATGCAGCAACTCCTCGAAGACGAGGGCGTTCAGATCACCGACGACCGCGTCATCGATTTCAAAACCAAACTCTGGGACCCTTCGGTCGAACTGGCAATGTAATTTCTGCACGGTCTTTGTCATCCCGACGGTAGGAGGGATCTTCGGTAAGAGCAGGAAAGCACTACCAGCTACCGAAGATCCCTCCTGCCGTCGGGATGACAAAAACGATTCCCCAAACAATCTCTTAGGGGATTTAGGGGTAGTTTTAGCCCTACGCCAGCAACCCTTTCTTTTCGTTGTACAGTTTCCAGACAAGTTCGCCGAACAGCGTATTGGCCCAGGCGAACCACTTACGGGTAAACTTCGCCGGGTCGTTTTTATTGAACGACTCGTGCATGAATCCCGTGTTGGCGTGGCACCGTTGCAGCATGGTCAGGCAGGTTTTAATTTCCCCATCATTGGTACTGGTCAGCGCGCGCATGATGATGCTCATCGGCCAGATCATGTCCATGCCCGCGTGCGGCCCGCCGATACCCTCACCCGCCGTGCCTTTGAAAAAGAACGGATTCTCCGTGCTCAACACATACCGGCGCGTGTTCTGATAAATCGGATCGCTGACCGGTACCGAACCCAGATACGGCATCGCCAGCAGACTCGGCACGTTGGCGTCGTCCATCAGGTTGTAGCTACCGAATCCGTTCACCTCATAGGCGTAAATCTTGCCGAACTGCGGATGCGTCGTAACGGCGTGGACTTTCAGAGCCGCGTCGACTTCGTTGGCCAACGACGTGCAGGCGTCGGCAGCGGCTTTGTCGTGGTGAATGGCCTGTAGCATCTCAGCCGCCTGCCGTAGTGACACCACCGCAAAGAAGTTCGACGGAATCAGATACGGGTAAATCGTCGCGTCGTCGCTGGGGCGGAACATCGAGCAGATCAGGCCGTTGGGTTTGGCGGGATAGCCGTAGCCCCCCAGCGGTACGCCGTCCGTCGCCCAGGTCGTGCGCCGTTCAAACTTGTACGGTCCGTGGCCGGTTTTGCGCTGCTGCTCCCGGAATGTTTTCACGGTCAGGGCCACCGACTCGCGCCAGTCCTGATCGAAGGGCGTTGTGTCGCCGGTGCGCTTCCAGTACTGATACGCCAGCCGGATGGGGTAACACAGGCTGTCGATTTCCCATTTGCGTTCATGCAGGCCGGGCTTCATATCGGTCACGTCGTCTTTCCACTCGCTTACCTTACTGGCATCCTTGTAAAACGCGTTGGCGTAGGGGTCTTTCCGAATGCACTGCACCTGCCGGTTGATGACGCCCGCGATCAGTTGCCGCAACTTGTCGTCAGTTTTGATAAGCGACAGATAGGGCGTCACCTGCGCCGTGGAATCGCGCAGCCACATCGCGTCGATATCGCCGGTGATGACGTAGGTGTCGGGCTTGCCGTTGGCAGTTGAGAAGTCGACGGTAGTGTCGAGCGTGTTGGGGAAACAGTTGCCAAAGAGCCACGCCAGTTCGGAATTCACTTTACTTTGGCTAACGGTCTGAATCGCTTTTTCCACCGCCGGACTGACGAAGTTACGGTCTTTCTCAGCAACGCGCACGACGGGGAAATCAGCCCCGGTCCGGGCGAAACTAATAGCGGGTTGCGCCAACACACCGGCAGCCGCCAGCGAACTCTGTTGTATGAAATGACGACGGTGCATTCTGGTTAGTTTGTGGTTTGTCGTTCGTAGTTTGTGGTTTCCTGCCGGGACTACCGCCGAAGGCACTACGAACCACAAACTACGAACCTGTTACAAATTTCGTATGTACTTCTGTCCACCGAGGTAGCGCATCTGCCGGGCGATTTGCCGGGTGCGACGCTGCACGTAATTAGATGGATTTCGGATGGAAAGCAGAATAGGGTTGGGCAAAACAGCCGCGATGCGGGCGGCTTCATTGCGCGACAGGTCGGCCGCCGAATGATGGTAGAACCGCTCGGAAGCCGCTTCGACACCAAAGGTCATCGGTCCCGTTTCGGCTACGTTCAGGTATACTTCCAGGATGCGCCGTTTGCCCCAGATCAGTTCGATCAGCACGGTAAAGTAGACCTCCAGCCCCTTACGGACATAGCTGCGTCCGTTCCAGAGAAACACGTTTTTGGCGACCTGCTGCGAGATGGTACTGGCTCCACGCGGTCGTTTACGGTACTGATTTTCGCGGATGGCGTCCTGAATTTCGTCGAAATCAAAACCCCAGTGACGGGGAAAGTCCTGATCTTCCGACGACACGACGGCCAGCGCGGCTTCCTTGCTGATGTCGTCGTAGGATCGCCACTTTTTGTAGACGTGACTGCTTTCGTCGGTGCCGAACGTATCGACCCAGCGCGACACGATCAGGGGCGTTACCCAGATGGGTACGTATTTGAGCACGACGACCGCGCCGAACGACGTGATGAACAGAAACAGCACCGCCCGTACCAACCACCAGTACACCTGTTGCAGCATCGGCCGCTGCCGCATAAACTGCCGGAATGCCGACACCCGCCCGGCGTTGCGCTGACGACCCGCCGATGCCTTCCCTGCCTTCGGGCGGGGGGGCTGAATCGGTTTCATCGGATGATCGTCGGGGATGCGGGGACTCATGTATTGCGGGCTGAACTGCGAAAATGGGCAATTTTCGGCTTGACTCGTCAGCGATCCGCCATTTTTTCTCCGCGACCCGATGGCCTACCGCGTCATTCCTCGACAAACAGTGTAGCCGCTACCCGGTCGGCGAAGAGTTTGCCGGCGGGGGTTAGCCGGAGCCGGTCGCCGTCGCGCAGGAGCCAGCCGGTCTGGTATAGTTCAGCCAGTTCGCGTGCTTGCCGACTAGCAAACTTGTCACCCAGCAGCCCATCAAGTTCAGTGATCGAGCAACCCCACTGCGTGCGTAATCCCGTCAGCAGGTATTCGTTGACCTGATCGGCTACCGTCAGTTCTTCGATGGTAGCGGGGAGCACACCCTGCTGAATATCGGCCATGTAGCGGGCGTTGTTGGCAATGTTGTATTGCCGACTTGTACAGTTGTACGAGTGCGCGCTCGGCCCCACACCCAGGTACGGCCGGCGCTGCCAGTAGGCGGTGTTATGCCGGGCGTAACGGCCGGGTTTGGCGAAGTTGGAAATCTCGTAGTGTTCGTAACTCGCCCTGGTCAATGCGGCCGTCAGTTGCTCAAACTGCGTTGCGGCCAGTTGCTCATCGGTGGGCGTCAGCTTACCACTTCGCTCCCATCGACCGAAAGCTGTGTCGGGTTCGATGGTCAGCGCGTAAGCCGACAGGTGCGGTACGTCGAGCGACAGCATCGTAGTCAGGTCCGTTTCCCAGGCAGCTTCCGTCCGATTGGGGATGCCATAAATCAGATCGACGCTCAGGTTATCAAAACCCGCCTGCCGCGCCCGGTCGACACTGGCGAAGGCTTCGGCGGCATTGTGCGCCCGATTCATCCACCGCAAACTTGCTTCATCGAACGTCTGAATGCCGACGCTCAACCGATTGACGTACCGGCGCAGCATGGCCAGCTTCGCAGGGTCAGCGAGATCGTCGGGGTTGGCTTCAAGGGTGATTTCGGCATCAGGCGAGACGGTGTACTGGTTGTGAATGGTCTCGAATAGTTGAGCCAGTTCAGCTTCGGTGAGTAGAGAAGGCGTCCCCCCACCGAAATAAATCGTGTCGAGCGTCCGGCCCGGCAGATAGTCGTGCTGTAGTCTGATTTCCGCACCAATAGCATCGACCAGTTCAGTTTTCCGGCTCAGGTTGGTGCTGAAATGAAAGTCGCAGTAGTGGCAGGCCTGCTTACAAAACGGAATGTGAATGTACAGATGCATTGTAGCTGTATGACAACGCACAACGCCATTCAGTTCAGTCACGTACTGGTGCCGACAACGACTTCGCCAGTATGATTTTCAGCCCGTAGCGTCCCGGTTCGGTCCCGACAATGTCGAAACCCGACCGGATATTCAGCAGCAGCATACTCCGCCACTGATTGTACGTTTTGGTTTGAATGGTCTGGTAGCCCTGCGCCCGGCACCAGTCGTGTTGCTGCTGCATGAGGTTAGCCGCGATGCCCTGCCCGCGAAACCGGCTGTCGACGCAGCCCAGCCAGCTATAAAAATGCCCCGATTCGCGCTCGTAGCCGAGTTTGCAGCCGACGATAGTGCGCTCAGACAGCGCGAGTTGAACCAACAAAGAAGGGTGTTTTGCCGCAACCAGCAGATCGTCCCGGATGGCATCGGGCGACTGATTGATGAATACCGTTGCCAGCAGACCGACAAGCTCCGTTAGTTGGGGCTCCGGCGGCAATGTATCGAGGGTTTCGTACTGAATAGTCACGGCACGAACCTACTAAAACGAAATGAATAGTCGTGACCGTCCGATCAGTCCGGGCATTTTTTGCAGCGCTTCCCTTTCTTGTACTTCTTACAGCACGATTTCAGTACGCATTCGGTACTCAAAAATGGATTCGATCTGGCAGGCTGCTGGACCGGAGTGGTCAGCGTGTACTCGTCAACTAATACTACTTCCGTGTTCATTCGCTGTGGCTCATTGCGAAAGCAAAAGTAGTCTTATTTAGAACAAGTAAAAATTAAAATATAGAAAACAACTATCCTCGTTCAGCGTGTAGCGACTACTGCGATGCCCTCTCATGCCCCAACACGCGTCAGCAATCACCATCAGTCAGAGACGCGACCGCCCGGCAGCAGGGCCACCGTAGCCCTGCTGCCGTCCCAGACCTGACACCACCGAAATTGATCAGAATGTGTTGCTTTAACTATGAATTTCGCCCGTCAGATACAGTTGTACCTGCCCGCTGATGCAAACCCGGTCGCCGTCGAGCTGGCAGCGCAGATAGCCGCCACGGGGTGAAATCTGCCGGGCGGTCAGGTTGTTGCGCCCCAGTTTTTCAGCCCAGTACGGAATCAGCGTCGTGTGGGCCGAGCCGGTTACGGGGTCTTCGTCGATACCCGACTGGGGGCCGAAAAAGCGCGATACGAAATCAACGCTGGAGTCGGGACCGGCAGGGGCTGTTACGATGATACCCCGCGCCGGAATGCTACTCATTTCGCGAAAATCGGGGTTCAGTGCCTTTATCGTAGCCTCCGAATCGTAGACAAGCATATAGTCAGACCGACCTTTCAGGACTTCAATGGGACGCATCCCCAGACTAGCCATCAATGCCGGCGGCTGTACGTTGGCTTTCTGCACCGGATCGGCGGGGAAGTCGAGCGTCAGCCAGTTATCATCGGTGCAGCTGACTTTTAACTGACCGCTGCGCGATTCGAAACAGATCGTATCAGCGGTCGACTGTTTTTCCAGCGAGAATATGACGTAACCCGTGGCCAGCGTAGCATGACCACACAGATCGACTTCGACCGTGGGCGTAAACCAGCGAATGTGGAAGTTGTTCTCACCCTCCGTCTGAACGTAAAAAGCGGTTTCCGCCAGATTATTCTCAGCGGCAATCTTCTGCATCTGTTCGTCGGAAATCCAGTCGGTCAGGGGCACTACGGCCGCCGGATTACCACAAAACAGTTGATCGGTAAACGCATCAAGTTGGTAGAGACGCATGAGTTTAGTCGTTACGAAAAAGGTTTAGTCAATAGGAGTAGGTTTCAGTTTTGTCAGGGCAGCAAACAACTCAGCCGACCAATCGGTCAGGGTATTGAGTTTCATATCAGCAATGGCAAATTTTGGGTCATCCCGCTCAAAATCAGCGGGAACCGCAACGGTAATCGTACCGGCCGAATGCGCCGACGATACTCCGCTACCCGAATCTTCAAACGCAATACAGCGGGCCGGTTCGACGCCTAGTCGCCGGGCCGCTCCCCAATATACGTCGGGAGCCGGTTTGTTGTTGGCTTCCAGCGTCGCCGAGTGCCAGAGCGTCAGCCGGTCACGAATACCCAGCCGGTCGATCACGACTTCGATCAGACTCATGGGCGATGCCGACGCAATGGCTACCGGAATTCCCCGCTGATTAAAAAAATCCAGCGCGGCAACGGCCCCCGGCATGGGCTGGGCCAACGCCCCGATTCGTTGGTGTGCGCCCTCCGTGATTCGGTCGGCAATCTCGGCTTTGGTTGTTCCCGGACTTTCGACCCAGGGATGCCGCAGGTACCAGTAGCCGACCACCGCCGGAATAGGCATGCCCGTCGTTACCTTACACTGATCGTCAGTCAGAAACAGCCCGACCGTGTCAAACACATCGCGTTCGGCCGCCCGCCAGTGGGGTTCAGAGTCCACCAGCAGCCCGTCCATATCAAATAAAGCAGCTTGTATCAAAATGTCAGTTTGTAGTTTGTGGTTCGTAGTTCGTGGTTCCTCCGGCCGTAGTCTACTGATGACCAACTACAAACCTCAAACGACGAACCACAAACCAAATTAAAGACTCGCCGGCATGAAGGGATTGGCATCGATCTTATCCCAGACCCGCTGCACGACGTACGGATCGCCGGCCAGGTACGTGTTCAGCTCGGCCTCCGATTCCAGATTGAGCACCAGCATCGAGCCGATCATCCGGCCGGTTGGGTCGAGCAAAGCGCCCCCGATCACGAACTTACCCAGCGCGTTGAACTTTCGTACATAATCAAAATGAGCCGCCCGGGCCGCCATCCGCCGGGCTGTCGCGTCGGCGTCGGTATGGTCATAGGCGTAAACAACGTACTGCATACCAGACTGGGTTTAATATGGGCAAGATACCAGAAGTTGGGCCGGATGTCAACAACCGGTCCGATTTGGTCAGTCAGACAATCCGCATTCTTTGTATCCGTGTAGTTTGACTTACCTGCCGTGAATTGGCCGAGCGGGGAAATTGGCCTTTTGTGCGTATTTTCCGGCTTCTACGACCTGTTACTACTTCTTCAGCCAATGAATCGACTGCTTTGCAGTGTGTTATCGCTGCTTCCGTTTGCCGGTTATGCCCAGCCAAAACCCACCCCCCAACGCCCTGCCCTGACCGTCGAGTCGATCATGCAGGACCCGAAAATCAGCGTTGGCACCTCGCCTTCCAGCCCATTCTGGTCCGACGATTCGCGGACTATTTACTTTAGCTGGAATCCCAACCGCGCCAAAAACGATTCGCTCTACAAGGTTACCCTGACGAATGGCAAACTGCTGACGCCGTCGAAACCGCAGAAAGTAAGCCCCACCGAACGGCGGGCACTGCGTATCGACCAGAGCCCGATTTACAACCGTGCCCGTACGCAGCGCGTCTACGAATCACAGGGCGATCTGTTCTGGGTCGACACGAAAACCGGGCGGGTTCGGCAACTGACCAACACCGTCGACGCTGAAACGGACCCCCGCTTCAGTGGCGACGAAAAGCGCGTAACCTTCCGACGCAGCGGGTCGAACCTGTTTAGTATCGACCTGACAACGGGCGAACTGACGCAGCTGACCGATTTCCGGCCCGGCGCGAAGAAAAGCGATCCGAAACCAAACGATGAGGAAAAATTCCTGAAAGCCGAGCAGTTACGCCTGTCAGCCGTTGTGACGGAGCGGAAGGAACGCAAAGACGAAGCTGAACGGCTCAGCAAGCTCGACCGCCCCAAACGACCAAAGGAAATCTATCTGGACGACAAGCAACTCGTCGGGCAGCAAATCAGCCCCGACGGACAGTTTGTGACGTATCGGGCCATCAAAAGCGCGTCGGGGGCGAAGACGGCGCAGGTACCCAACTATGTCACGGAGTCGGGCTTCACCGAGGATATTCCAGCCCGCACCAAAGTCGGTGCCCCGCAGTCGACGCAGGAATTTTTCGTGTATGATGTAGCGAAAGATACCGTCCGGACGATCAGCGTCAAATCGCTGCCCGGTATCACCGACCGACCGGCTTACCTGACGGACTACCCAAAAGCCAAGTCGGACACGGCCAGGAAAACGCGGGCTGTCACGTTTAGCAGTGTCGTGTGGTCGGAAGACGGGAAAGTAGCCGTGGTCGTCGTCCGGTCTGGCGATAACAAAGACCGCTGGATTACCCGACTCGACCCCGCAACGCTGGCACTAACCGTTATGGACCGGCAACACGACGCCGCCTGGATTGGCGGACCGGGTATCGGCGGGTCGTTTTCACCGGGCAGCATGGGCTTTCTGGCCGACAACCACACGCTCTGGTTTCAGTCGGAAGCCGATGGGTATTCGCACTTGTACACGGTCGATGCGCTTGCCCCCGGCACGAAAAAGCAGTTGACGTCAGGGACGTTTGAAGTGCAGCAGGCGCAGCTGTCCACCGACAAACAATCGTTTTTCCTGCAAACCAACGAGGTTCATCCCGGCGAACAGCACTGGTACAAAATGGCCGTAACGGGTGGCACCCGCACCCGCCTGACCACCATGCCGGGTGCCAACGACTTGACGATTTCCCCCGACGAGCGGTACGCTATCGTTCGTTATTCGTCGGCCACGCAGCCGTGGGAACTGTACCTGAGTCTGCTCACAACCTCGGCGAAACCAGCGACCCCATCCACCCGCCTGACCGACTCACAGACGGACACGTTCAGGGGTTATACCTGGCGCGAACCGACGTACGTGACCATCCCCGCCCGCGACAATCAGCCGATCTACGCCCGACTTTATAAACCCGCCCAGCCGACCGGCAAAACGGTGGTATTCGTACATGGCGCGGGGTATCTGCAAAACGCACATAAATGGTGGAGCCAATATTTCCGGGAATATATGTTCCATAACCTGCTGGCCGACAAGGGGTATACCGTGCTCGACATCGACTATCGGGGCAGTGCGGGCTACGGCCGCGACTGGCGGACGGGCATCTACCGACACATGGGCGGCAAAGACCTGACCGACCATGTCGACGCGGTGCAGTGGCTGGTGAAAACGCAGGGCGTCGACGCGGCTAAAGTGGGCGTTTACGGCGGATCGTACGGCGGCTTTATCACGCTGATGGCGATGTTCACCACACCCGATGTGTTTAAAGCGGGGGCAGCCCTGCGGCCCGTTACCGACTGGGCGGCTTATAACCACCCCTACACGGCCAATATCCTGAACGAACCCCAGAACGATTCGCTGGCCTACCGCCGGTCGTCGCCGATCAACTTCGCGGAGGGGCTGAAAAACAACCTGCTCATCTGCCACGGCATGGTCGACGTCAACGTGCATTTTCAGGATGCCGTCCGGCTGTCGCAGCGACTGATTGAGCTGAAGAAAGAGAACTGGGAACTGGCTCCCTACCCCGTTGAAGATCACGGCTTTGTCGAACCCACAAGCTGGATGGATGAATACAAGCGTATCCTGAAACTGTTCGACGAGCGGCTGTAGTGTAGCCTGGACGTCCACGTCCGGGTGGGCGCGAAGCGACCTGAAAAGCATCCGCCGTAAGTAGTTGCCCTAACGGGCACCCGGACGTGGACGTCCAGGCTACACGTGCTACCCTCACTTCTTCATCGACTCGAACAGTTCCAGTGACCGACGCATGAAGAGCACTTCGGATGGTACGTGTTTCTGGTTTTTCAACGTCACCAGACTGATCTGACTGGCCCCCTGCTGCTGCATGAGTGAGCAGGTTTGCTGCGAAATAAAGTACGGTATCACTTCGTCCTGATCGCCGTGAAACAGGTACGTGCGGCTACGGACAGCCCGGCTGGTCAGGTCGTTGTCGAGTAAGGCTTTGCCAAACGTAGAAGCCGGATTACGAACGTCGGCGCGGAACTGATCGGTGCAGAGTTGGTCGAAGCTGACCGTAAATAGTCGGGCATTATCGGGCGACGTGGCAAGTTGCTCGGCGTAGGGCGATTTGAAATAATAACTAAGCGGTTTGTTGCCGTTGTAAAGCTTGTTGTAGACCATCGTCTGCCAGACGTACAGGTAATTGACCACACCGGGACTGCTGGTTGTCTGGTGGGTGATATACTCGAAAAATGACGCCATGGCATACGGCCCCGCCCCACAGCTGGTACTAGTTAGCGGCAGCTGATCGGCATACTGCTGCTCGATAAGCTGCTGCGCCGACAATGTTGCGTACCCCCCTTCCGAGAAGCCCGTCAAAAACACCTGACCGTTCCAGATTGGAGCGGCATTGACCGGGCCCGAAACGCCCGGGCTGGTCTGCTGCTGGAGCCACTCGCTGGTAGCCCGCAGCATATCAGCGGTAGCATGGGCCAATGACGCCCGGTTTTCGTACGGGTGCGCTACGCCACTGGCATCACCATACCCAACGTAATCGGGGCAGGCAACGATGTAGCCGTGTGTGGCGAAATAAAGTGGATACGAAAATTCAGGCTGTGTATAATCGTAACCCGACGGCACTTCAGCGTTCGTAAATGCCGTTGGATGCTGGTAGCCCAGTAGCGGAAACGTCTGGTTACCGCTCGCTACTGCCGGTAGATAGACGACACCCGACGCCGTTATAGGTGTCCCGTCTTCCAGCGTTGTACGGTACGTTAGCCGCTGAACGCTCAGACTAAAAGACCCGGGGGCATACACCAGCGAATCATTGGACGATTTGAGCGATTGCAGCACCGCATTGGTGTACGTCGCAACGAGCGACTGGTGAATCAATACCGGATCGGGCTTGACGTCACCTGGCTGACAGGCAGTCAGAGTAAGTATAAAGAACGTGGCAATCAGGTAAACGAAACGCTTCATAAACAGCCCTTATGGGCAGTAAATCAGGTACTAATTACAGGGGGCGGCTTAGGTAACTTCTTAACATACGCCGACCTCGTACTGATTCGTGGCAGGATCGGCAGCTTCTTTTCGACGTCGCTGACTCGCGAACCGTCACACAAAGCTATTGATGATCCGGCAGATCTGGTCAACTTCAGCCATTGTTACTGCCGGATTTAATGGCAGGCTGAGTACCTCCCGGTGTAGCTGCTCGGCAATCGGAAACGACAAGGTGTTCAGGTCGGCATAGGCACGCTGCCGATGCGGGGGAATGGGATAGTGTACGTCGGTACCGACGCCGTGCTGGTGCAGCCAGTCGCGCAGGTCGTCGCGCCGGGGATGCCGAATCACAAACAGATGCCACGCATCCTGCCCGATCTGATCGGCGGGGGGCAATAGTACGTCGGGGTGCCGGATCTGGGTCAGGTATTGGCGGGCCAACAGTCGGCGGTGCTCATTTTCCGATGCCAGAACCGGTAATTTCTCCCGCAGAACAGCCGCCTGCATCTCGTCGAGCCGACTGTTCTGCCCGATGTAGGCATTCACATACCGCTGCGTCGATCCATAGTTACGCAGGGCACGAAGCCGGTCGGCCAGCGTATCGTCGTCGGTAGTTATCGCTCCCGCATCGCCCAGCGCCCCCAGATTCTTACTGGGGTAAAAACTCCATCCGGCGGCATCGCCCAGTTGCCCAGCCCGGGCAGTCCCGTATAGCGCTCCGTGCGCCTGAGCCGCATCTTCCAGCAGTCGCAGGCTGTATTTCTCAGCGACCAGCCGAATGGCGTCCATGTCACAGCAACGTCCGTACAGATGTACCGGCAGAATGGCTTTTGTGCGGGGCGTGATGGCGGCTTCCAGCCGGGCGGGGTCGAGCAGATACGTACGTGGGTCGGGCTCAACCAGTACCGGCACCAGCCCCGCCCGACTGACGCTCAGTATCGACGCGATGTAGGTATTGGCAGGAACGATAACTTCGCTGCCGTACGGAAGATCCCAGCCCATCAGCACCAGCATCAGCGCATCGAGCCCGTTGGCTACACCGATGCAGTGCCGCGTACCGACAGCCTGTGCGAAGGCCGCTTCAAACGCCTGAACCTCTGCCCCCAGCACATACCAGCCTGACGCAGCAACCCGGCTGATGGCTGCCTGTATGCGCGGCAGGTGCGGTGCGTTTACCCGTTCCAGGTCAAGAAAGGGGATCATCGGGTGGCTACCATCGTGGGCTCACCCAGTTGACGACTGCCGGGATAAGGTTCGTAAATGTAATCGGCGGGGTCGTATTGATGGTTCGATACGACCAGCAATACCGCATCGCTGGTAAACTCGTCCATGATGTGCCAGTCTTCGGGTTCCAGCACCAGACACTGCTGTGGATCGGCGAGATAGTACGTTGTTTCCTGCGTTCCGTTGTGGTTATAGACGCGACAGCTACCGTTCAGACAGATCAGTGCATTCACCGACTGCACATGCCGGTGGCCGGCGCGCGGCTGCACACCCGCCCCGTAAATGTAGAAGACACGTTTGATCCCACCGGGCAACAGGTTGTCGAAGACAGTTAAGTGACCAGATTCCGATGAGTGTGTTGTTAACTGGTAAAGTTTCGCCATTCAGGGAGATACAGTTGACGCCTTAGATAGGTTACAGCCGGACTATAGAGTACACGGCTGTGTATTTAGAATCACTCCAAATATATCGATTAATAGACAATTATGTTGTTACATCTATGTGAACATTACACGGAGTGCCCGTTTCGGAAACCGATTTGCTCATCGGTAAGGTTGATTCACTGGAATCGCGTTACTTCGTCCCACCATCTATTACCCATATGACGACCCGGACCGTTCTGCTGATTGCTCTTGGATTAGGACTGCTTGCCCTGCTTTACGTTACTCTCTTCGATGGGCAGTCGAGCGCCGATACCCAGATCGACCCGGCCCGTTATAAACAGGAGCTGGCTGACAAACGAGCGAAAAAAGATCAGGATTTTCGTACCGGCTCCGATTCGCCCATCACCAGCAAGGCGCAGTTTACCGGCCTGACGTATTTCGCCCCCGACCCGGCTTACCGCGTTACGGCCCGGCTGGAACCCTTCGCCGACAAAACGCAGAAACTGGTCGTCGGCATGAGCGATGGCAGCGAAGAAGTGTACGAAAAATTTGCCCATGCGGTCTTTCGGCTGAACGGCGAAACGTGTCGGCTGCTGGTTGTAAAAGTCGGTGAGACTTATTCCATTCTGTTCCGCGATGCTACATCGGGAAAAGAGACGTACGGCGGTGGCCGCTACCTCGAACTCGACCCGAAACAGATGGGCGATACGCAGGCCGTTCTCGATTTCAACGCGGCTTACAATCCGTACTGCGCTTAC
>CAZOQC010000008.1:0-215942 GCA_964581865.1 uncultured Spirosoma sp. | reverse complement strand
AGCCATAACGAGCCAAAGCACAAATATTAACAGACTTACTCACTCAGCAATAAGCGTAAAGAGTTGCATTGACCCCGAATGACGCTAAACGTACCTGACCATTGATAGGGGAGCAATCCCCACGATGTTGCCGAATAGTTGTAAGTGCCTGGGGCTAGTGTTACTGTTACTGACCCCTGCTCACCGCACGACGGCCCCCCACTGCTACAGTACTTATTGATTCTCCCCTCGGAGCATTGTTTACGTAAACGCTTATATCCCCCTTGTCTCCTACGCTCGTGTAGAATAGGTGGCTACCCGTCGTTGCAAGGCCGCTTATGTCGATGTTCTGCGTTTTGGTATCCTCACCGGCATCATTCTTTGCGGTCAGTGACACCGTATACCGACCGTTATCTGATTGTTATGGGTCGTGTTGTCGATGGGCAACGTTACCAAATAGTCGACAAATTCCTGACCGATAGCCGAAGTCAATTCTTTAGTCGGCAGTGATAGCAGGTCGGCCCCCTTTGCACATGCTTTCCACTTATTAGCGAAACCGCTATACGACTTGTACGACGTTCCGGTGAGTACCTTTTTTTGGTACGTCAGGTAGTCGGTTAGCCGTCGAACTTTGGTCGGCTCGACTGGCTGATTGTCGGAGTCGTAATCGTAGTGATAGAGTTTTGATTTCCGGAAAAGTGGCAGGTCTAATTTGTGGTTTTCTGCGGGTGTAAGGCCATAAATTGTTAAGCGATTTGTTAAGTTCAAATGGGTGTACATGTAAAAAGGCCGCTACCTAACTGGTAGCGGCCTTTTTACGTGTTCTCGTGGAGACGGAGAGATTCGAACTCTCGTCCAGTCAAGGAAACCGACGTGCTTTCTACATGCTTAGGTCTACTTGGGATTGTCGGGAATCAGCCCGGTGCAGACCAGACCTAGCATCATCCGTAGGTGCTTTTGTCTTATCCGTTGTCAACACCATTATCCGGACCAGCGCTGCGTGTCGACGCCCCCTGATCCAACCAGCAGCACGTAGGTCGGGGAGACGATGGCTAGTGCTTAATCCTCCGGATTAGGCAGCCATGGCGTAGTTATATTCGCCAGTTATTGTTTTGACGATTTGTTCGGGTCGGGAAATTCCGTCAACTCCCGGCATGCTTACCCGCGACCTCTGCAAGCTGTCAATTCCGGTCGTCCCCAGAAACGACACCCGCTTGGGGCGTGTAAGTCAGAACGGCCCTGACCGGTGAAAAGTTCAGGAAATCATGGGCGATTCGTCCGCGAAACAGCCTTGCTCCCCTGTCTGAACCCGCCCTGTACGCACAAATGGCGTGTTTTTGCCATCTCGATCTGACCGCGCCGAGGCTTCGATCGGGATGATAAAGGCGTTCGATCGACAGCAATCCAATGCAATTTGCTACTTCCCTGTATTGAAATAAGACAATTTATTATAAACTAATTCGCATAAAATTGGTTAGTACAGCATCAACGAACGAAGAGATTTTACCAGCTAACCGCATGACGCTCACCCCATTTGAAACCAGCCTGTATGAATGCATGACGCCTTTCTTCGCCAGCCATGACTACACGCTTATTCCTGACCGGAAGCAGTACCGCCGGTCAGTTGATACGGGATTTAAAAACGTGATCCTGTCAGCAGCGTATTACGAGGATGAAGTACGGCTGGAAGTAAATTTTGGGTGCCGAAATGAGCAGGTCGAGCAGATTGCCCAGCAGTTTCTCAACAGCCTGACCGAATACCGGACTGAGGCCAACACCGTTATCCTGTCGATTGGCAAGTTCAGTGGCTTCCAGTATTTCCGCTACAAAATTCATTCGGCCGCCGAGTTGCAGGCCGTTTGCGGACAGATCGAATTATTCTTCAACGAGGTGGGGTTCGATTTCCTGAACACCGCCTGTTCGCTCGCTACCCTCGATCGATTGCTCAACGAGCACCCTAATCAGCCCTGCCTGTACGTCTATAACCAGACGCACCGCTGCTACAAAGGGTTGATTGCCGCCCGGCTTTCGCACAATCCCCACTTCGACGGTCTGGTCGACAGTTACCGCTACCTGCTCACCCGGCAGACTCAGAACCCTTACGAGCAAGTTTACTTCGAGCGGCTGGTCCTTTACCTGCGCCATTACTCGGCCAATTGAGTGCAGTGTACAGTTTACGGTGGCCACTGCTGATGTGTAGCCCAGCCGTCCACGTCTGGTGGCCGTCTGGCCAGTTGATTCAGGCGACAGCTTTTTGGTCGCTATAGCGCCCACCAGACGTGGACGGCTGGGCTACAAGCTGCCGCCAGCCACTGTAAGCTTATCTATAGCCCTACAAATTGCGCAATGACGGCGGCAAAACCGGGTGTGACCGGGAGCGCAGGCTGATTGTATGTCTGTCGGTTACCGATCAGACTGGACCCGGCGTAGTTCTTCAGCTGATGCGTCATCTGGTCGAATAGGGTAAAGGCCGCGTCGGGGCGGGCGGTACGCAGCCGTTCGGCGTCGACGGGCGACAACTGCGTGTCGTTGCCAGCCTGGATGATGAGTACCGGTCCACCGAATGCTTTCAGCGCATCGACCGGATCGAGCTGCATCCAGGCGCGGTAAGCCGGTTGCGCCCGCAGGGTAAACTGGGCTTTCAACTGTACGCTTTGCGGATGAACGGTCTGCCCCGTTCGTAAGGAGTCGAGCAGGCCGAGCAGTTCCTGGCGTACGTCGGCTGGACCCGTGGCGGGCATCAGCCGGTCGCGTAGCAGGTCGGCCAGATTACGACCGGCCCCGGCCAGTGAAATAACCTTATTGGCCCCTGCCTGCCGGGCGGCCAGCATCCCAACGAGTGAGCCTTCATCGTGTCCGGCGACGATTACCTGCCGAAATCGCCCGTCGGCCCGAAGCAGGCGAATGAATCCCACCGCGTCGCTGATGTAGTCGTCGGGGAGGGGCGGCTGTGGCAGTTTCGTCAGGGCATCAGCGCGGCCTGGTCCCGAAAATCGTTTGTCGTAGCGGGCCACCGCCAGCCCCTGCATCACCAGACTGTCAGCGAGTAATTTGTAGGTGTTGCCGGTCAGTCCGTAGGGGCTGTTTCCATCGCGGTCGATAGGCCCTGTGCCGCCAACGATCAGCACGACCGACCGGTTTTTGGGTGATCCGGCGGGGATTGTCAGCGTGCCGGTCAGCGTCAGGTCGACGTTGGCGGGCTGCGTGATTTTGTACTGAATGGCTTCGGTCGTCTGGGCGCTGGACCGGTAGACAACGAGGCTGACGAGCAGGAAAATCAGCGTAAAACGAACCATATGCAAACGAATGTGGATGTGTTGCAAGTTACAGCCGCGCGCAAAATCAAGGCAACACACAATCCACAAAAATGACACCAGCCGCCGATGCTACCTTATACCATTTCGTATACGGCAGTTAGTATCGACGGCTGATCGGGACGTCACTGGGTAAGCGTTGGCACCGGGCGCTTCTGTCATCCCGACAACGGAGAGATTCTGGGTGCATGCTGGCCATACCCCCCGCCCCCTTAAAGGAGGAGAAATTTGCAAATAAACTTCTCCTCCTTTAAGGGGGCGGGGGTAAACGGGACAGTAAACAAAACCGCCTGATACCGAAGATCCCTCCGTTGTCAGGACGACAAAACAGTTACCGTAATTGCCTGATAGACGATTCTTGCTACAGTCGAAAGCCCACCGAAACTGTGCCGTTGCGCCCGTCGGATGACCACACACCGGGGCCGGGGTACATAACGGGACGTTTGGTGAAGTACTGCGTATTGGTCGCGTTGCTCAGGCTTCCCCGAATCACCACGTGCTGCCCAATCGACCAGGTAGCGTTGACGTCGAGCAGGCCATAACCCGGCACCGGCCCGCGTGCTCCGTTCGGAGTGGGAACGGGCGTGTTCAGTGCATCGGAAAACGTGCTGCTGACGTAGCTGTACTGGGTCGTCAGGCTGATAGTGCGGTAGCGAATCGTCAGGCCGTTGCGCGTGGTCCAGGTCGGTGCCGATTCTACTTTGTTGTTCACGACGCTGACATTTTCCGCGCCGTTGGTCACGCGCCCGCTGATGTAACGGGCGTCCATGTAAGCGGTCGACGTGAAGGCGCTGAACCGTACCCGACCGGTCTGTACCAGATCCGCTTCGAGCAAGGCTTCGACACCCCGCGTGCGGCTGTTGCCGATGTTCGTACGCAGGACATAGGCGGTTCCGTCGGCGTCGGCTCCGACAATCATCCCCATCCGGTTGCGGTACAGTAATTCGTAGACACTCACGTTGGCGTGCAGCCCCGACCAGTAGCCGTTTATGCCCGCTTCGAGGGTATAGCCGTGCGCGTCGAGCAGGTTGTTGGCTACGCGTTCGTAGATCGACGACGGAATAATGTCTTTGAACACCACCGGCCGGTACGCCTGCGACCAGCCGCCGTACAGCTGCACCGTTGGCGACAGCTTGTATTGCCCGCTGATGCCCAGCAGGGCGAAGCGGTGGGCGATGTCGCGGGGCAGGTTGGCCGGATCGTAGTAGGCGATGGTGCCGCGCATATCCGTCTGCCCGTTTTCCACCCGAATACCCGGCGAAACGGTCAGGCGGGGCGTCAGGTGAAATTGGCTTTCGGCAAACCCGGCGATGTTGCGGGTGTAGTAGTGCAGGTCGCGCACGAACGGCCGCACCAGCGTCAGGTCGTAGTCGGTACCCGTTGTGCCGACGCCCAGTTGTTGCCGGTGCAGATCGTTGTTCATACCCTGCACACCCACCGCCACCGTCGCCGGAATGCCCAGCACCGTGTATCGATGCAGAAGCCGCAACTCGGCTGTGTAGCTGTTGAAGTGGTCCTGATCGACCTGCCGGTTGCGGTACTGCCCCGTCTGCCGGTTGATGGTATCGGGTACGATGGCAAAGGCGTCGATCAGCACACTATTGCGCGCGCCCACCACCGCCGATACCGTTGCCGATAGCCTGGTGCGGTCCGACAGTTGCCAGTTGAGTCGCAGCGACGGCACGTATATATCGGGGCTAAAGAAGTTACGCGAGCGCGTCGACTGGCGCGGGTCCTGCGCAAACTGCGCGTCGGTCAGCGGACCGGGTGATTGTGTTCTGTACGTTGAACGGCCGAGTTCAGCCGACAGTTTCAGCCGGGGTGTCGCCTGATAATCGAGACTCACGAACTGCGCTTCGGCGTCGCTGCGGCTGTTCTGTCGGTAGCCATTCTGCCCGCGCCGGTAGTAATAGCCGTAGTATGTGAGCTTGCCGGTGCGCCCGCCGATGGCATTGTAGGTGCTCAGCAGACCGTATGAACCAACTGCGTTGATGCTCTCGAACCCAAACCGGCGGGTTGTATCGGCGCGTTTGGTAACGTAGTTAATCATCCCGCCAAACTGCGCGCCGTATTGCAGCGAGGCCGTGCCGCGCACCAGTTCAACCCGCTCGATACTTTCCATCGGTGCCGAGTAGTGGCTGGCCGGGTAGCCGTACATATCCGAGTTGGTGATGACGCCATTCTGCCGGATGTTCAGCTCCCACGACCGGTGCGAATCCAGTCCACGGGTGGAGACGTTCAACTGGTTGCCGGTGCCGTCCATGTCGTAGACGAACAGGCCGGGAATGCGGGCCAGCAACTGCCGCGCCGATTTCTGGGCAATGTTGGCGTCCTGACCGGTGATCGAGATGATTTCGCTGCGTTTGCCCGCCAGCAGGTAGGTACCGTTTACATCGGGCAGCGATTCGGTAATGGGCATACGCCGACCTGCCACGGAAACGGGGTCGAGTGTCCGCGTGCGTAGCGTATCGACGGTGGTTTTTTGCTTCGCTGGCGATTGCGCGTGCAGCGTTAGCGACAGTGCCAGTCCGGCACTGAGGAAGAGGTATTTCATGGATGTGCATTCGTTTGGATAGGAAAACAGACCCTAACCGGTAAGCGGGTGGAGTGTGTAGCCTGGACGTCCACGTCCGGGTGGCCGACAGGCCAACTACGCACAGCGGATGCTATGTTGGTCGCTGTCGCGCCCACCCGGACGTGGACGTCCAGGCTACGAGCACGCCAGGCTATACCTGTGGGTTACACCAACTTAAACGAATGCTTCCGGCGGGGGGGAATGAACGGCGCAGGGGCGCGAGGATACGAAAACAACCAGTTCAGGCATACGAACTGCCGCTACACGGCCCAGGCCCGGCGCGGGGAGGGTCGGGCGGTGGCTGGGCGAATATTCCTTCAGCAGCAGCTTCAGCAGCGAGTTGTTCTTGTGGCCGGTATCAGCCGATGTTGCGCTGATGTGCTTATCGAGGAACGTCAGCAGGTCGGCGGGCCAGAACGATTTACGACCCGTTTCGAGCCCGGCAATAAACAGCGTGTCGTTGCGCACGTCCAGACTGACGACACCGTAGTCGCGATTCCGGTAGCGGAAACCATCTTCGGTCGTGCGGGCCATCGTCCGGCTATCAGTCGGCGTTTTGAGGGCAATCTGAAACTCGATCAGGCTATCCGTCGACCGATAAACGGTCAGCCGCTCCGACAGGTCATGCTCCGCCCGCCACCAGTCGACCATGCCGACGATGCACTGGGCCAGCGCGTGGCACAGCAACAGGGTAAACAAACCGATGGCGACGAATCTGACGGGCATACTGGCGTAAACAGCACATCAAATTTACGCAAAACGGGCGAAAATCCACCTACGGACTATACATCGCTGCGTAGCACCATCCGCACGGTGACCGGACCGATCAGGCCCGATTCGAGCAGCGGAGACTCTTTGGTGTAGTGTTTCCAGGTGGCAAACGTCACGCGGCCGCCGGGGGGCTTGGGCTGTCCGTTTTTGTACCAGTCGGGCAGGGCTTCGATGGCACCCCCGCTCAGGCTGGCAAAGCCGCTGCCCCCCGCGCCGGGCGTGTAGCGGGCTTCGTCGGGCAGGTATTCGTCGCCGATAAGCCGGTTGGGCCACAGATTCGTTACCCGTACGAGCAGGTCGTTCGGGCCGGGCCGTAGCGCGTCGGTGATGTCGATCTGGTACGGACGGCTCCAGAGCGTCCCCAGTTCCCGCCCGTTGACAACGACTTCGGCAATCACCTCGCACTGCCCCAGATCGAGCAGGTACCGCTGCCGGTTCGAAGCCGTATTTTTTTGCGTCGTGAACGAGTGTCGGTACGTAGCTGTCCCCGAAAAATGCCGGACGCCATTGTCGGCATGCCGGTGCAGTGATGCGAGTTTGGGCAGCGTAATCTGCGCCGGTGCGCCGAGATTGGGTGGGAATGAAACCTGCCACGGCCCATCCAATCGCGCCGAAGGTGTTAGCCCGACGGCCCGGAGGCTGGTTGATTTACCCGTGCTGTCGACCATCGCATAGTCGCCGTTCTGGCCAAACAGCAGGGCAGATTTGCTGTACGGAGGCAGCGTAACGACTGGATCGGTGGGTATCGCCGGGCGGGGCTGCGCGGCCAGTTGGCTAATCTGCGCGTCGGTCAGGGCCGAGGGCGTCAGGGTCGGGCTGGTCATGTCGCCGTTGTAGAACGACGCCCCTTCGCGCAGGTAAGCCTGCCCCACGCCGGGGTGCACCGCCTTGCCAGCTTCCTTGCCGGTCTGTATCACCTTGCCGTTGACGTACACCGACGGAATACCCGCGCGGTACACTACCGCCACGTGACTCCAGCCCGACAGCGATGCCGGTGCTGCCAGCGTCAGGACGGGGTTGCCTGCGCCGTGCTGCCAGACGGCTACCCCGTTGCGCCCGATGGTCAGCCCCGCCGTTTCGTGACCCTCGCCGTAGAGCGTCTGGCCCGGTGGGGGGTAGATGGCGTAGTAATCCGTCCAGGGGTCGGCGATGTGGTCCATGAAGTTGCGGGTGCCGAGCATGACGTTCAGTTCCGGCTTGGCCCACAGGCTGATCGTGAAGTTGTTGACGACCTGCGGAAACAGCGTGCGGGGTTTCGCAGCAAAGGGCGTCGTGCTGAGCAGCATCTGCCCCCCGCGACTAACCGATTTGATCGACCGCCCGGCGGGGTTCCGAAACGCCACAAAGGCCGACCCCGCCGGGTCGAGCCGGAGTGCAACGCGGGTCGTGGTGCCGTCGGTGTCGTAGACGGGCAGGGGAGCGGTCTGTCCGGTGAGTGGGTTCCAGTGTTCGGGTTGCCGGTTGCCCACGCGAAACGTACAGACAAGGTCTTCACTCGTCCGGCGCTGATTCGCCAGGAAATACAGGTCCGTGTCGCCCACGCGCCGGTGAATCCACGTAATCGGCGCATCGCCCGACCGTGACGAAATCTGAACGTCGGGGCGGGTGCTTAGCTGTGTCAGCAGCGTATCGAGCGGCATTGCGCGGACGACCCGGCCGCTGCCTACCGGGCGGTCGTTCTGGTTTTCGGTTCCCCACAACTCCGTTCGGATCGTGGCAAACTCGGCTTCGTCGGCGGGTTTGCGGTTCAGGCCGGGTGTCCTGCGGGGTGGGTTGCCGACGATGCGCAGCCCCTGCCGGACCAGTTCACGGAGTTTGCGAACCATTGGCAGGGTCATGGCGTCGGGGTTTTGCAGCACCAGCACCCGGTAACTCATGCCATCGGGCAGGGTCAGCCGGTTGTTTTTTACCGTCGCTTTCGTCAGCAGCGTTTCGCCGTTGATGAGGTCGTAGTCGTAGCCTTCAGGGGGCGCGGGCGTCAGCTCGTCGGAGCTGACGCGGGTGTAAATGCCGGGGTCTTCGCCGGTAAAATACGCCAGATCGGCTACGAACAGCCCCTGTTGCAGCAGGTACTGGCAACGGGCGATGTAATCGAGCCACGCCCGACCCACCGGCCACCACGTATTCGTGCGGTCGAAGTGAATGCCCCACGGTCCCATCGTCATGCCGGGTTGGGCGGTGGGGTGCGGCTGGTGCGCGTAACGGTGAAAAATGATCCGGTTCAGGCCCTGCGCAAACATCTTGTCGCCGAGGGCTTTCATGCCGAACGGGTATTCCTGCCAGCGCGCTGATTCCGGTTCGCCCGTAAACGACTCCGCCCCGACGATGGCCTGCCCGTTGGTGTGGGCGATGGATGCCGCCAGTTTGGTCGTCCGGCGCATGGTCCAGTTGTTTTGAAAAATGGTCGACAGCCCGTTCCAGAACTCACCCATATTGGCCCCGACCCGGCTACCGATCTGCATTTCCTCCATCGGTCCCCGGTCGTAGGGTTCGGCGTAGGCGAGGATATCGTGCTGCTGGCAGAATTGGCGAAACTGCCCGTAATAGGCGTCGGCCATCAGGTCGGCCTGCGCCCGGCGGAAGTCCCACAGAAACCGTTCGGTCGTGTCGGTGCTGTCGACTACGCGGCCCGTCAAGGCAGGTAGGTAGGTCGTCAGGTCGTAGCCAGCGCGTCGGCGGAACTCGTCGGGGAAGCGGGCGGTCCAGTTCTGCATCCCCACCTCGTAGCTGTCGATGAGCAGACCAACCTTACCGTCTTTCGCCAATGGTCCCAGCGTCGGTAGCAGCTGTTCCATCATCTTGTCGAGGTGGAAGGTGATGGCGTCGGGGCTGTATTTGTCGCATTCGAGGCCGATGCCGGTGTCGGGGGCCGAGCGGTTGAGCGTACCGATGGGCGTGTAGCCAACGCGGAGCACCGTCCAGTTGCCCGCCGGGGCGTCCCAGCGCAGGTTGCCCTGTTTGTCCATCCGGTCGGTCAGGTCGATGATCTGGTCGGGGCGGATGGCGCTGGCAACGGGAACGGCGTTGGCGGGTGGGGGCGGGGTATTGTTGAAGCGGTCGTTGGTTTTTTTGCGCCAGTCGGTCAGGCGGGGGGTACCCGAAAAGGTGAACTGTGTCAACTGCCGGGCCGCTGCGGACGTCAGCCGGAAATAGCGACCCGTAACCGGTGCAAACTCCAGCAATTGCGGTTCCGGCTCCGGGGCGGTCGAAAACGGCCCGTTGGCGACCGGCTGGAACGTGACGCCGTCGCTGGACGCTTCCAGCGTAAACGGGGTGCCGCCCCGGCCAAACGTCATACCTCCGCCAGCCGCCGGGGCGGGGGCCGGTGCGCCAGCAATGGGCTGGCTGATAAACGACAGCGACCGGGCGTTGTACGGCTGGTTGAACGTAATCAACACCGACCCAGTGCCGCCTTCGCCCGGCTGCATCGATAGCCCGGTTGCCAGCTGATCGACGGCAACGGTAGTCGGGCCGACCGTAATTTTTTCGACCAGCGTACCCAGTGGGGCTTCGCCGGGCAGGGCCGGGAAGGCCACCACCCGAATGTCCTGATAGTAGGCCAGTCGGGTAAGTGGTTGTGGTAAAGCCATGGCCACCGTGCGACCACCGGCCAGACCGGTTTCGCTCCAGACCACCTGCTGCATACTGCGGTCGGGCGTAATCCACGGCCCCCCGCTCGACGACCAGCCGGGGCAGTTGTGCATCGTAAACTCCAGCCCCAGTCGCCGGGCTTCACGGATGGTATGTTGTTTCAGGTCGAGCCAGTCGGAACTCAGGTACACCAGCGGCCCTTTGGGAATGCCCGTTCCGGCGTCGAAATTCTGAAACCCGCCGAGGCCGATGGCCTGCATCGCTTCCAGGTCGCGGGTGATGCCGTCTTTCGTCACGTTGCCGTTCATCCAGTGCCACCACGTATGCGCGCGGGCCGACATGGGTGGTTTGGCAAAGGCGGTGGCCAGATCGTCGGCGGGGGCGGTGGGCTGACTGGCCCGGAGGATACCGGTGGGTGTAATCAACGCCACCAGACCGGTAGCGGCACTTTGTTTCAGGAAGGTACGTCGTTGCATAGGTACGGGGCAATAGCGCAAGTAGAAGCAGAATTACGTACGCACCTACCTACGGTTGCCTACTGCTCATTGGCCCGCTGTACGCCCGTTTCATAGCGCATACAAAACGTAGCGTAGCGATACTCTAGTCCAACGCTTATTAATCAATGCCGGTCTGGAAAAATAAGTCTGCGAAGACGGGCAAATAGCTTTCGACTGCATTGGCTGGGCTGGTAAGTTGCTCAATCAATGCAATTGATTCTCTGGCTGGCGAGGATACAACGGCAACTCTGAATGGGCAGGCCTGGAGCGTCTTGTAATAGAGCGTGCGGATAATTAACGTGACCAAATTACAACGTACGCTATGGCATACCACCCTATTTTGCTCTCTGGCTAACTGAGTTAAACATCAGTTTCAGGCAAAGTATAATTAACAGTCATCAGTGAAATCGCTACGCTTGTTGGCCTACAATCAACCACTGAAAAAACTACTGGCTATATTCATCGGCCCCTCCTGCTTTCATAAAGGATCATATAGTTATTGCGGTCTTTTATGAAGGAATATGTACTGTAGCCAATCGTGTCTTGGGGTGTACGGTAAATGTACAAATATTGGTCTTCCTGTTTGTCTACGTTAAACCAACGATTACTGTCTCGGTAATCATCCATACCGTATGGATATTTCCAATCAGTGCCGTCATGTATTACACCTCTAACCTGGTTTCGGTTTAGAAATTTCAGCAGTGACAGCATCCGTAGCGTAGTGTCTTTGTTGATCGAATCAAAGCCGCTGTTTGCCGGTGTAATCGTATCAATTCGACCCAGATATATTCCCAGTGAAGCTGTTGACTGCGTTCGGGGTACTTTGTGTATCAGAAGACTATCTTGACGATGGATAGTCAGGTATCTACTGAAAACTAAGGTGCTGTCTGGTCCAACGTAGTAACCATAGAAGTGATCTTTGTCTACCGACTCACAAAGCTGTCGTAGTACACTCATAGAGTCCCTGACTGCTATAACCGGGTTCGCAAACGTAAGCTGGGTATTTCGAGGATGAGGACGTAATAGGTAATGGGCGGTGCTATCAAAGGCTATTAACAGCAGCAGTATCGTCAGTCTTACCTTCATCTTTTTGGGTTCGACCACATTAAGTTGTGGCTGGTAAGCCACAATTAGCCAGAGCAGAGAAAGTAGATAGACTACCCCAACTAGACTACCAATCAGTATAACAAGAAAACCAATTATCGCACTGATTAGAATAATATCCCACTTGGTCGGCACTACACTGCTAAACCTGATAAGCAGAACGCCTGAATATGCTATTGCCAATGAAGTGAGTACATAGATTAGTTGAAGAAGTTTTATGCTAGGAGAAGACGACACTGATTTAGGTAATTAGCCTAGTTCGGTGGTATGTTGTACGATAAAGTAAGTAGGGCAGGCATCAATCAGATCAAGCCTCATCGGTTAGGCAGTTTCAGATATAGCTTATTCATTGGTGGCTTACACTACTTTTGGCGCGGGTATGATCAATCGCCATTTCCGCTGGTTCCAGAAACGGTGCCAGACCCCGGCCTCATCAGCTTTGTAGAAGCCCGACTGCCGTTCAGG
The DNA here is from genome assembly GCA_964581865.1 of uncultured Spirosoma sp. Taxonomy (GTDB): domain Bacteria; phylum Bacteroidota; class Bacteroidia; order Cytophagales; family Spirosomataceae; genus Spirosoma. Next base: position 203,646 of record CAZOQC010000008.1, on the reverse strand, counting down.
CTGCCCCGGTTCAATCATCGTCCAGCAGTCATGGTTCAGCAGCTTCGTCAGCTTGTGTATCGTGCCGGCCTGTACATCGTGGGTCGTTCCGGGCAGGCGCTTCATCGTCGTCAGTACAAAGCGTCCGTCGTCCGTTGGCTGCGCCACAATCTCGACGTAGCCGCCCGACAGGATGGTGCTCCGAAAGGGCCACGGATGGTCGTGAAAAAATTCGTCATTGGCCGCCGTAAAATGATGCAGCACCCGGCCACCGCCCAGGTGGTACTTGGTAAACGTTTTGTTCATTCGCTCGATGTGAATGATGCTTTGTGGGGTCAAATAGGATTGCATAGATTTCGTTTAATGCTGGCGTTCAGATCAATGGCTGACTGATGTCAGCAGGATACAGGTTTAACAACCTGTTTATCCACTGTTCTACCTACAAACTACCAACACGGGTGGTTGCCAAATGAACCCTCGTTATGACCTTACGGGGCTGCCTGTGTACAGTTACGGAACGGGTTTTCCGTAGCCGGTGCAGGTACGCCCGTACACGTCTACCCGGTCGACGCACTCACGCAACCTGGCTGATGATGCACCGGGAAGTTACAGGAGTTGGCAATGAAGCATTTCTGGTTAGCCGGTTTGTGCAGGGCATTCGCTTTGTCTATCATACTGGCGTCGGCAACTGTAACGACCGGATGGAGCGTCACCTGCTTAAATCGCCCCCCACCGTCCGGAGTTTCAATCATCACACCGGTTGCCCGGTCTACGTAGTCTGTTACGATAATGCCCGCTTCGGCGCAGAGGTGCAGATACCAGAGCATATGACAGGCCGACAGGGAAGCAACGAACAGTTCTTCGGGGTTGTAGCGCGTACGATCCCCCAGAAAGGCAGGGTCGGACGAACCGGCAATATCGGGCTTGTTTTCTACCGAAACCGTATGACTTCGCTCGTAACTCCGGTACGAACGAGTTCCCTGTCCGGTGTTACCCGTCCAGGTTGTGGTGATGGCATACTGATGCGCTTTAGTCATAATAGCGATTATCGTGGGTAAACAACCCGATACGTTCGGTCGGGTGACTTTTCAACCGCGAAGGTAGCTTTCAGGCAGGCGGGATTGGATTATTGGGGCGGCTCATAAAGTACAGGTCGAGGCCGGGCGCCCAGAAATCAGCCTGCGTGTACTGAAGCCGGAAGCCGAATTTGTCAAAAAACCGATACGCGACCTGCGACGTCCGGCACTCGACCAGCCGGACGCCGGGTTGCCGGGCGATCCCGGCCAGATTGTGCCGCAGCAACGCCCCGCCAATACCCGCACTTTTACGATCGGGGTCGCTCAGCACCCAGCCGATGCGGGCGGTAAAGTTGGCAGGCACGAGGTAATGCCCACACCCACCCACGACCTGCCCGTCGATTTCGGCCACGAAATACGGGTCGGTGCTGGTTTGCAGAAAGTCGTCGTAATCGGCTGTTTCCTCCGGCGCGAATGCGTGCGGAACGCTTTTGCGAAAGACGGTCAGCAGCGGTTCGCGGTCGGTGGGCTGGTACGGGCGGATCAGCATGAAACGGGGTCATTTTTGTCAGTCACCGGTCAACGCCAGCTTCATCAGTATGTCCGTTTGTTCGTCGGCACCCAGCCTGAAGATGTGGGTATCAAACGCCACGAATCCGTTCTTTTTATAGAAGGCTATTGCACGTGGGTTGTGCTCCCAGACACCCAGCCAGACGGATTCGACGGCCAGTTGCCGGGCAATCTGCATAGCTTTTTCGTACAGTAATTGCCCTATGGTCTGGCCGTGAAAGGCGTTCAGTACATAGATCCGCTCAATTTCAAGGGACTTTTTGCCGGTTGACTCCGTCTGCGACGCGCCGATGTTTAGCTTCAGATAGCCGATGACAACCCCATCGAGCCGGGCGAAATAGATTTTAGAATCGGGGTTGCTGAGTTCGGCTGTTAGCTTGTCGGTGGAAAAGCCTTCGGCCAGGTAAGCGGCCATATCCGCTGCCGTGTTGCTGGCAGAAAAGGTTTCGCTGAACGTTTGTCTGCCAATCGTCTGCAATTGATCGACGTCGGCCAGGCTGGCTTTTGTTATGGTGATATTGGTCATTATCGAAGAGGGGGCTTAGGTCCTATCTCACCACTAAATAATCAGGCAAAGGGGCGGTGCTGTAATCGGCGGGGATGGGTGGTAATGAAACTGTTTTCAGCGGAATCACCCCGGCCCAGGTCGGCAGGTCGCGGTCGGCGGCATCGTCGTTGGGGCCACCGGTGCGTACTTTGGCTGACGCTTCGGCCAGTGAAAAGGCCAGCACCGTCGTTTTGCGCAGTTCGCTGTCGGTCGTCGGGCGCAGGTCGTCCCAGCGATTGGGAATTAGCTGATTGGTAATCAGCGCCAGCGCGTGCATCTTTTCGGCATCGTCGGTTACTTTCTCGGCCTGCGCAAACACCACTACCGACCGGTAGTTGACCGAGTGGCTAAACGCCGACTTAGCCAGTACCAGCCCATCGGCCAGCATAACCGTGATACAAACCGCGCCCCCGTTTTCAATGGCCCGGATGAAATGACTGCCCACCGACCCGTGAATGTATAGTTTGTCGTTGTGCCGGGCGTACGCGGTGGGCAGGGCGAATGGTTGCCCGTCGATCACGGTGCTGACGGTGCAGAACAGGGCTTCGTCCAGAATGGGGTGAATCGTGTCGGCGTCGTAGTGGGCGCGTTTGGCCAGTCGGCTGGGCGTCGTGCGGGTTGTTTGCATGGTGTCTGGTGGTTTTTAATGCAAATCTCGATCTTTACCGGACTAGCCATATCGTCCACTTTACGAAAATCGGCTAGTCCGGTTATGCTGCCTTATAAATCGTTGATTCGGCTGGACAAGACTCTGCCAACGCCCATTTTCGTACAACTGAGCGATCAGCTGCACCAACTGATTCGAACAGGCACATTGTCGGCCGGTCAGCGGTTGCCCGGTACGCGTCAGCTCGCGGAGCTGCTCGACCTGCACCGCCAGACCGTGGTGGCAGCCTATGACGAAGGGCAGGCGCAGGGCTGGCTTGAGAGCCGGACAGGTAGCGGCACCTACGTAGCCGCGCACATTCCCGACGCCGGGCCACAGCCATTGTCTGATATGGTCGAGCACACGGTGGTTGAACCGCCCAGCCGACAACAGCCCGGTTACGCGTTTGCGTCGGGCCCGCACCTGCTCCGGCCTGTACTGACGACCCCGGCCGGGCTTCGGCTCGATGATGGGTTTCCCGACATTCGACTGGCTCCGATGGATGAACTGAGCCGGGCGTACCGGTCCTATTTCCGGTGGGGCGATCCGCAACGGCATTTTGGATACGGCGATACCAAAGGGCACCCGCTGCTGCGCGAACAGCTGGCGCAGCACCTGACTGAAACGCGTGGTCTGCAAATCGCGCCTGATAATGTGCTCATTACGCGGGGTAGTATCATGGGCCTGCATCTAAGCTGTCAGGTGGTGTTGCGACCGGATGACGTCTTTGTGATGGGTGAAAGCAGCTGGGCGGGGGCGGCAATGAACGCCCGGCAGGCGGGGGCTACGGTGCTGACCGTTCCCGTCGATCAGCAGGGACTGGACGTGGATGCACTGGCCCGGCTGTGCGAGCAGCAACCGGTGCGGATGGTCTATGTAACGCCAAATCACCATTACCCGACAACCGTAACGCTGCGGGCCGACCGGCGGGTGCGGCTGCTGCAACTGGCTGAACGGTGGGGCTTCGCCATCCTAGAAGACGATTATGACTACGATTTTCATTACCTCAGCCGCCCCATTCTGCCCCTCGCCAGTGCCGACCGGCAGGGTATGGTCGTGTATGTCGGTTCGCTGACCAAGTCGATTGCCCCGGCTTTTCGCATCGGCTACGTCGTGGCACCCACCGCCCTGATCGATGAGCTGGCCCGGCTTCGGCGCATCATCGACCGGCAGGGCGACCCCATGCTTGAGTTTGCCATCGGCCAACTGCTGAAAAATGGTGACCTGAAACGACATTTCCGCAAAACGCTGCGCACCTATCACGCCCGGCGCGATCAGTTCTGTGACTTGCTGACCGGTCAGCTTGCCGATGCTGTGCAGTTCAGCAAACCCGACGGGGGGCTGGCCGTCTGGGCGACCTTCCGGGCCGATCTCGATATGACGAAGGTAGCTGAACAGGCTGGAAAACTGGGGCTTACCATGGCCAGTGGAGTAACGCACAACCCGCCTGGCAAGCGACTAAACAGCACCCGGCTGGGCTTCGCGTCGAGTACGGAAGCTGAACTGGCGCAGAGCGTGTCGCTGCTAAAAAAAGTGCTGTATTGACCTAGAAATCGATAGCTTCGTCGGCTAGCAACTGGTTGATGTTCAACACACAGTCGTCCAGAACGGTGATGTTTTCTGACCAGTTGACTACGTACCAGGTCGGGTCGTTGCGGTCGATAACGTACACTTTGCGCGTATCCGTTACGATCCACAGAATCCGTTCGACGCCGAAGTCGAGCAGTTTCTGCGACTTCTCCATAATGTAACCGTTCTCCCGATTCAGAAAATCGACCAGATCAGCTTTGATGTCGACTTCGACTACGACTTTAGGGGGTATATCGAAAAATTTGCCTTTGAGTTTGCCGACTTTTTCCTTCTCGAAAATGGCCAGGTCGTTGGCGAGGTTGTCTTTAGCGGCTAGGTGAATACCGATCTCATTTGTACTGATCAGATAGCGCTTCCGGTCGATGGTGGAGAATAGATAACCGTTCAGGAGTGAAACCAGTACTCCCTGTAGATCAGAACACGACATAACTTCGTCAATCGCTTTTTTACCGGTTAATACGTCCCGGTATCCTTTGTAATACACGGGTTTGCCCTGCCACATTTCGTAGATAAGTGCCTGCGGAACCGTCCGGGTCGATGGGCGACTGCGTTTACGTGGCGGATTTTCGGTGGTTGTAGCTGTCATGATCGGAACCGATGAGTGGGGACAAGATGGTGAGAAAAACCGGCTTTGGCAATGAAGAATGTCGGTTTTCCGGTGTGCCGTACGTAGTTTACCGCCTAACCCCAAATCAAGGACTGTACACCGTACACAGACTATGGAACCCCGCTACCCACTGCCCCCTTTTACCGCCGAAACGGCTGCCCAGAAAGTACAAATGGCCGAAAATGCCTGGAACACCAAAGACCCGGTAAAGGTCAGTATGGCGTATACACCCGACACGGAATGGCGGAACCGGGCCGAATTCCTGACCGGGCGCGACGCGGTCGTTGACTTTCTAACACGTAAGTGGGCTAAGGAACTCGACTACCGGCTAAAAAAAGAATTGTGGGCCTTTACCGACAACCAGATCGGGGTGCGGTTTGAGTATGAATGGCACGATGAAGCCGGGCAGTGGTACCGCTCCTACGGCAACGAGATGTGGGCGTTCGACGAAAATGGCTATATGAAACAGCGGTTCGCCAGCATCAACGATGCCCCCATCAACGAAGCCGACCGGCGCGTATTCCCGTAAAACGCCCCTGATCGACTACCGGAACGCGTGTCGATGACGCGTCGTCGGGTTGACGCCGTGCAGGTAAAAGAGCACGAGCAGTACACCGGCCGCAATCAATAAAAACGCCGGACTCAGGAGAGTCCGGCGCGGAGTGTACAGGCTACGGATTTGTTGTTTACCAGTCAAGCGGGCAGGCTATATAGCGTACCGGCAGCAAACCACGCTTTATGGCGGATAACACGTTAACAGACTTGGTTGCTGTGTCAGCCACGTGGCGATCAATCGATCATGTTGCTGACACAAGATTATCGATCCGCGCCTTATTAATCAAATTGATTAAATTTATGATTCAATAGTAAAAAACTATATAACTGCTCGGTGGTGTCCGGGTCGATTTATTGTAAAATTCTGTAATTGAGTAGGTTAAAGTGGCAGTGGGCGGTGTTTTGCTGGAGTTGGCAGATGCCTGATCTGGTGACAGATTACCGTTGATTGCGTGAGTGGTAAAACCTTTGCGTGGCCCGGCTGTTTAGTGCTATTAACAAAGCGATCATAAACGCATCACAATATGGATAAATTACAGAAGTTCGAGTTGATGAACAAAGTCGTTCGTGAACTGGAAGATTTGCAGAACAGTCAGAATGCATTGATCGAAAAGATCGGCAAAATCGAGGTAGACAACATGAACGGGCTGAACGATTCGTTCCTGGAGAAAAATCTTGGTGAGATGCACGGCAAGGTTGCCGACAACGTTGACGCCGTGACCAACATCTTCAGCTATTTTGAAGAGCAACGCGATGAATACGCCGACAAAAACCGGGCGGCTATCGAGGCACTCGAAGCACAGGCGGCTATCGACGCAGCTAACGAATAAGTCATTTTTTAGAAGGAGTATTTGCAAAAACGCCGGGCGATCTGTCCGGCGTTTTTGTGTTTCGGGGGTACTATCGATACCTGTAGAAACGCGACCCTTTGCGTCTCTACAGGTGTTGCTCAATATAACAACTGGCTGGCTCTGAACGGGCCATCAGCGGCTTGCAGCAGCTTGTTGCGCAGTCGCGGGTTGTACGCCGGGCGATCGGCGAGAAATCGGCGGACAAGCCGGGCTACGTCGGGCGTTTGGTAAGTCGAGAACGTCGACCGCAGCCACGATTCGGGAAAGAAAATATCGCCCGTCCGTTGAATTTCTTCGAGTAGTTCCAGGCTTTTCGGCAGGTACTTTACCGACGTTTCAGCCCGTAACGGATGATGCAGGTAGCCCAGTGCCGCCGTTACCCAGGCTTCGTGCTCGCGGTTTTTTGTGTCGGCCAACGATGCGAAAAACTGGTCGCGTTCGGCTGGGTGGCCAGACAGGGCGGGCATCAGAAACTGAAGCCGTTTCTGCCGGTCGGGGTTTTTGATGCGGGCCAGCTGCCGTTGTAGAATGTCCGGGGCGGCATAGTCGCGGACGGCCAGCGACAGGGCCAGTGCGGTATAGTCGTCTTCGGTCAGCGTGACCCCGGCCGGTGCCTGCTGACTGTCCCAGATATGGTAGAGTCGCTGCTGGGCGTCGGGGCTGAGAGCGATGCTTTGATACAGCCGGAACAGGACTTTCTTCAGTCCCGGACTGGATGGTCCCGGACTGGATGGTCCAAGTGTTTTTGCCTGTTCCATTGCCTGCCAGCTTAGCTGTTCGGCTCGCTTTGCCAGCGCAGGGCGCTCAGCGGGGCGGGTGAAATTCCAGACGATGTCCGACAACTGACTGGTCAACAGACGCAGGTTCAGTTCCTCGGTTTCCGTCGCCAGTAAGGGTAAATAGGTGTCGGCCAGTTGCGCCGACCGGACTGCCTGCCCGGCCAGCATAGTCTCGTACAGATTGACATACGACGCGGCCCGGCTGACGGGATCACGTAGCATCGGCAGTCGGCTAAGCATCATCGTATCGACCGCAAACCGGCCGTACCCCCGCCCGTCGCTGTTCAGGACCACAAACAACGGCGTTGGTTTTCCGGTGGCTTCCGGCACGTTCACCTGCGCCGAGGTCAGGCTGACGGGCATTGTTTCGGTGTGGTCGGGGTATACAAACGATACGGCGAACGACTGCGGCCACACGCGTTTCGAGCCATCCTCGCCCAGTTGCGATACCGTCAGCTGGCTAACGCGCCCGGCCTGCTGATCGAGTTGGTACGACACCACGGGCCGCCCCGTCTGCTCGACCCATACTTTGTTCCAGGCTACCAGATCGGCGGGGGTTCGTTTGTCCAGTATCGTAATCAGGTCGTTCCAGGTCGCGTTGCCGAAGGCGTAGGTGCGGATGTACTCACGCAGGCCGTCGCGCAGATTGTCGGGGCCGATCAGGGCTTCCAACTGCCGCATCATGATCGGCGCTTTGTGGTAAATGATGCCGCCGTAGAGCGACCCGGCTTCCTGCAAATTCGCCAGCGGCTGACCAATCGGATTGGCCCCTTCGGTGCGGTCGACGGCAAAGGCAGCGGGCAGGTGATCGATCACAAATTTAAGGTCGTTGTTCACCTCCGGCATCGCTATCGCCGTGACTTTGTCGGCCATGAAATTGGCGAATACTTCCTTGAGCCACACGTCGTTGAACCAGCGCATCGTGACCAGGTCGCCGAACCACATATGCGCCGTTTCGTGGGCAATCACCGACGCCCGCGCCAGCTTCTGATCGCGGGTGGCCCCATTGTCGAGGTACAGCGCCGACGCTTTATAATCGATGGCCCCGACGTGCTCCATGCCGCCGTACTGAAAATCGGGGATGGCGGCAAAATCGAATTTGGCGAACGGGTAGGGGCGTTGTGTATAGTCTGCTAAAAAGCGAAGGGCCCCTGCGTGGAGTGAAAACAGTGAATCCTGGCTTAGCCTGATTTTAACCGGGTCGGTTTCGCGGTGCAGCAACGTCATGGCCCGCCCGTCGGGCTTTTCGTGTACCACCGTAAATTTCCCCGCGACAAACGAAAACAGATACGTCGGAATAAGGTCGGACGGCGCAAACCGGATGGTTTTGCGGTCGCCGGATCGGGTAGAGCCCTGCACCGGTGCGTTACCGATGGCGACCCAGTTTTCGGGAATGGTTAGCGTAAGCTGGAACGTCGCTTTCAGGTCGGGCTGGTCGAAGCAGGGAAACACCGTTCGGGCGCGGTCGGGAACGAGCAGTGTGTACAGGTAGTCGTCGTTGCGGTTGAGCGACAGGTCACCCGCCGTGAAGCGAATCCCAATCTGATTGCGCCCTGCTTTCAGTTGCGCCGGGTCGATGCGGAGGTGTTCGTTTTCGACGATGATTGCCGTCGTGTCGCCATTGACGGTTAGTGTTTGCAGGTGATCGCGCGACTCCTTGAAGTCGATCAGCAGTGGCTCGGCCGATGGTTTCCAGTCGAACGAAATGGTTTGCGTGGCTGGGATGGGCTGATCTTTCTGCGCCGGAATAGCAAACGACAACTGGTAGCTGGGTTTGCTGACCGTCTGTCGGCGCGACTGGGCCAGCGACTGAGAAACGCCCGGTTCGGTGGTAAATGGTGGCGTGGGCATGGAACGACGGCCGCAGCCGACCAGAATCGTAACGGTGATGAAGGCGAAAAATAAGGAGCGCATGGCGGCTGGCATTGGGAACTGAACTGGCAAGTTAACGTATCCTGCCTTACTTTTGCCCGCTGAATGCGCCCCCTGCTCGCTTATCTGCTCTTAGCTGCCGTACTGTTGCCCAGCATCAGTCCGTGGGGAACCATTGCCTATTACCACCTCAACCGCGACTACATCGCGCGGGTGCTTTGCGAAAACCGCAGCCGCCCGGAGTTGCACTGCGATGGCAAGTGCTATCTGGCCAAAAAGCTGAAAGCGCAGCAGGACCGGCAGGATAAAGAAACGACCGAGCGCGTTCGCAACACGCCCGTCGTGCAGCTGTTCTGCGAAGCCGAAGCAATTTTTGCGTTTCTTCCCGTCCCCGCTCTTCGCAACGAAGCCGGTTTGTTTTCGTACGAGCGGACGAGTATCACCCGCCCGGCCGACGCTCTGTTGCGCCCACCCTGCGCCTGAATCGTCTCTTTCTCGTTTTGCGTCAATCCACCCGATAGTGTGTGTCCAATTGCCGTGGCTGATGCTATGGGTAAGGGGCTATACCCCTCTGGCAGCGGTCGTTTACCCCCCAGCCCCCTGAAGGAGGAGCGGTTCATTTGCGGAGTGCTCCCCCTTCAGGGGGCTGGGGGGTAAACGGCCGAATAAACGTTGGGTGTTACCAGTCCTGAATCAAGAACTTACCAGCCCTGCCTGTCGGGAATTAAGGGATTGACTATTAGCCGACGCGTCTATCGCCCTTGACTACCGGTCATCGTTGACCGGACACTGCGTGTGTGTGGCCCCGCTGCGACGGGGTCAATCAACTCCATTTTCTGACATACGTGTCTCTCCTGAAAAATGTGACCCGCTGGTCGTTTCGGCTGCATAGCTGGCTCGGCCTGGCGACGGGCGTGTTTTTGCTGCTCTTCGGCCTGACGGGCTCCGCGCTGGTGTTCCGTCCCGAACTCGACCGCTGGGCCAATCCCGAACTGCATCAGCTAACGCCCGGCCCCACGATCGTTCCTATTGACCGGATGTACCGGATGCTGGTTCGGCGCTACCCCAACCTGACCAAAATCGTGCTGCACGATTTCCCGCAGGGGCCGGCCGACAGCTACGAATTTATGCTGTACCGCAACCTGAGCCGGGTGCAGGACGCCTATTTGTACTTCGTCGTGATTGACCCCTACACGGGCCGGATTCTGCGCGAAGGTGGCTACGACGAGGTCGGGCCGTCGGTCTGGCGGTGGCTGAACCTGTTTCACTACAGTTTTCAGGCCGGTGCGCCGGGAAAGCTGCTGGGGGCAGTGCTGGGCATAATGATGCTGCTCTCGCTCGTGACGGGGCTGGTCGTTTACCGCAAACACGTCTGGAACGTACTGCGCTTTCGCGAACGAATCAACTGGAAAAACCGGCATCGGGCCCTGTCGTCGCTGCACCGCGTGGTGGGCGTTTGGTCGCTGCTGTTCAACGTACTGCTGTTCGTAACGGGCGTGGTTATGAACGCGACCTACTTCGACCCGGCCACGTGGCGGCTGAAACCGCCGATTCAGAATCAGGTCGTACCCGTCAATCTGGACACCTTGCTAAGCCGGTCGAAACAGATCGTGCCGGGCTTTGACCCCATCGCGATCAACGTGCCGACCACGGCGGGGCAACCGATTCTGGTCCGGGGGCGCTTCCCGCAGACGACCTTTTTTCTTTATCAGGGCAAGGCCAGCCATGTCGCTTTCGACGCACAGACCGGGCAACTGCTGAGCATCGACCCCATCGAAAAACAGTCGTTCGGTAAACGCTTCCATTGGGCGTCGTATCAGGCGCACATCGGGCAGTTTGGCGGTTTGCTGATTCGCTGGCTGTACGTCGTGCTGGGTTTGTCGCCCGGCCTGCTTTCCCTGACGGGCGCGTGGCTCTGGTACCGCCGGACCCGCCCCAAACGGCAACCGAAGCCGGTTAAATCGGCCATCGCCTGACAACCATTGTCTCGAACAGCATCCTGCTGTTTGCGGGATATTAGCAACGGTGTACGTAAAGTAAACAGTAGGATGCTGTTTTGAGACAGAGATAATCAATGCAAACAGCAGGATGCTGTTTGAGACAGGAATTCAACAAGTTTTGCCTCATTATCAGATGAATAACACCCTCTCCGTACTGACTTTGTTTTTGCTGTTTCTGACCAGGCTGACGTTCGCCCAAACGACGATTCGGGGCGTTGTGACCGACGCAAAAAGGCCCAATGCGCCACTGGTCGGGGCCACTATCACCGCCACTGGCTCGGCCAACGGCACGACCACCGACAGCAGCGGACACTTTGCCCTTCGCATCCCTGAATCGGTGTCGGCAGTGCGCGTCAGCTTTATGGGTTATCACCCGCAGACGGTACCGGTCGCCGGTCTAACCAACGAACTGACCGTCGCTCTCTCCCCCGATGATACCCGTAATCTGGACGAAGTACAGGTCAGTTCACGCTACTACCGTACGTACACGACGAACAGTATTTCGAGCGCGTTGCGGCTCAGAACGGCCCCGATCAACCTGTCGCAGACCATTCAGACCATTACGCCCGAAGTGATTGCCGATCAGGGTAGTTTCAACATGACCGAGGGCGTGAGCCGCAACGTCAGTGGGGTGATCCGGCAGGAGGTGTCGAATAACCTGGGCCCGTATCTGTTCATGCGGGGCGGGCTGATTTCCAGTCTGCGCAACGGCATCGACCTGACGCCCATCTACCGGGGGCCGTCGCCCGACGATGCCGCCATTATCGAGCGGGTCGAGTTTATCAAAGGGCCGTCGCTGTTTATGAATAACATCGGCGACCCGGCGGGCAGCTTCAACGTCGTGACCAAACAGCCGACGGGCGTTCGCCGGTACGCGGCAACGGCTATGCTGGGCAGCTTCGATTTTTACCGGCTGGCCATCGATCTGGATGGGAAATTCGACAAAAAAGGGAAGTTACTCTACCGGCTCAACACCGTCGGTATGCGGACTAATTCGTTCGTTAACTTCGATTACAACCATCGTTTTCTGGTGGCTCCGGTGCTCAGATACCGCATCAGCGACCGCACCTACGTATCGGCTGAATACCAGTATCAGGCAAACAACTACGCGATGTACAGCCCGATCGTGATGACGCCCGGCGTGGATTCGCCCCAGGGCTTCGGAACGCTGCCCGGCGATTTTTCCATTACCGAGCCCGGCCTTGGCCCGATCCGGTCCCGCGATCACACCGGCTTCCTGACATTCGCGCATCAAATCAATGCCAACTGGCAACTGACCGTGCGGGGGGCGTTTCTGCGCAACGATGCCGAGGGGGTGTATCTGTGGGTGACAGGCGTCAACGCGGCCAATCCGAATGTGCTGCTGCGCAACCCCAAGTACGACCTGAACCGGACGGAAGTGTATTCGCAGCAGGCGTTCGTCAACGGCGCGTTCACGACCGGCGGGGTACGGCATCAATTACTGGCCGGTGTCGACGTGAATCAGAAGCGGTTCCGCGCCGATAGCTACGTGTCGTACGATACCTACAAAGATGCCAACGGTGCAACGCAGCTGACTTACTACCCGCTTGACGTGACCAACCCGAACTACGGGGCCGAGATTCCGACCTACCACACGCCGGGCGGTCTGACCAACGGCAACACGAGCCAGCGGATTTCGTACGAATCAGCGTACGTGCTGGACGAACTGAGCCTGTTCCAGAATAAACTCCGGCTGACGGTAGCGGGTCGGTTTACGATGGCCCGCACGAGCAATGACGTATCGGGTGTGCACACCCAATCGAGCGACAACGTCGTAACCCCCCGACTGGGCATCAGCTACAGCCTGCGTCCCGACCTGTCGGTGTATGCCCTCTACGATCGGACGTTTGTGCCGCAGGCTGGCGTAACGAGCAGCGGAGAGGCCGTTCGACCGTTGCAGGGTGTGAACCGGGAGATCGGGATTAAGAAAAACTGGTTGAACGGCCGCTGGAATTCAACACTGTCGGTCTATCGCATCAATCGCTCGAATATTATTGCGACCGACCCGAATAACGCGCAGTACCGGATTCAGGTTGGGCAAACGATGTCGCAGGGCGTGGACGTCGACGTGGTGGGTCAGGTTGCCCGTGGGCTGAACGTGGTCGTCAATTACGCGTACTGCGACTCGAAAATCGAGCAGGACGTCAATCCGCTACTCGTCGGTACACCCACGCCGATGTACGTGAAGCACGTACAGAATACTTGGCTCAATTATGCGTTGCCCATCGTGTCCGGCCTGACAGTGTCGCTGGGCTATCAGTACCAGGGTGGGCGGGGTGAACGCTTTGCCACGGCTACGCAACATGCCACACCCGACTATTTCCGGCTCGACGGCGGGCTGGGCTGGCAGCATCGTTCGGTACGGGTTAATCTGATCGTAAATAACCTGCTCAACCGGCAACTGATCGCGACGCCCTGGTACCGCAACGGCCTGTACTACTGGGTGCCGCAACCCCCCATCAACGGCCGCCTGACGGTGAGTTACGTGTTCTAACTGTACAGACCTAAAAATACCCGGTCATGGCCGGGTATTTTTGGGAAAACGTGACTCGAATCCGGCAAAATTTGCTAACTTTAGCTTACCGGCAAGTGAGTAGGAATCAACAGGTTCCGCGCTTCACCCGGCAGACCGTAACGTAAGCAGGAAGTTGTCGAACGAGTTGCCGGACTGTGTAGCGTATGAACAAATTGCTTCTGTTGGGTTTGCTGGTCGTGTCGGGGCTGGCGCGGGCCAATTCGGTTCTGATTCCGATGGACGATCGGCAGACCAATCACCTGAAAGCGTACGGTATTGCGTATAAAGTGCTGAAAGCCGATCAGGAAGTCGACTGGCTGCTCAACTACCGGGGCGGTAGTTTTCTGGTCAAACAGGGCACTGGTATCGAAACTGAATGCCGGGTACGGGGGGTGTCGTTTGAGACGATCTCCGATGCGCAGGCCGCATCGATCAAACAGCAACTCGCCAACCCCGACCTGAACATGGACGTGGTGACGCTGCAAAAAGCCGCCAAAATCATTGTCTATTCACCCATCAAGATCAGCCCGTCGGAGTTTGAAAATACCGATGCTGTGCTGCTCGTGCTGACCTACGCCGAAATACCGTATGAGGTGGTTTACGACGAGGAAATTCTGAAAGGTGAACTGCCCAAATACGACTGGCTGCACCTGCACCACGAAGATTTTACGGGGCAGTTTGGCCGCAATCTGCACCGGCAAACGCTGGCCGACATCAAGGCGCAGGAAGACATTGCGAAGAAATACGGTTTTCCGAAAGTCTCGCAGATGAAGCTGGCCGTGGCCAAAAACATCAAGTCGTTCTGCGCGGGGGGCGGCTACCTGTTTGCCATGTGTTCCGGGGCCGAAACGCTCGATATTGCGCTGGCTGCTGAGGGCGTCGATATTGTCGGTAGTGCCTACGATGGCGACGGCGTCGATGCCGACGCGCAACGCAAACTCGATTATACCAAGTGCCTGGCCTTCCAGAATTTCACCCTCGAAGGCGACAACGGGTACCGGGGCTTCTCGACCTTTTCCGATATCAACGCAACCGGGTCCGGGGGGTACGATCAGCCGGGGGGGTACTTTCAGCTGTTCAATTTCTCGGCTAAGTGGGATGCCATCCCGGCTATGCTGACCCAGAATCACGAAACCGTTATCAAAGAGTTTTTCGGGCAGACCACTGCTTTCCGCAAATCGACGGTCAAGCCGAGTACGCTGGTGATGGGGGAGGGGAAAAGCTCGGACCGGTATATCTACGGCGAAGTGGGAAAAGGCCAATGGACGTTTTACGGTGGTCACGATCCCGAAGGTATCCGGGGCGGGGGCGGCTGGCGAAACCCCACTGATTTGAATCTGCACCCCCATTCGCCCGGTTACCGGCTGATTCTCAACAACGTCCTGTTTCCGTCGGCCCGTAAGAAGAAGCGCAAAACGTGATTTTATAGACAGGATTACAGGATTAACAGGATTTGTTTTTTCTACACGACGAGGTTGTTCAGTATGTCACTGTTCGTGTTAAAACTGCCCGGTCGCAGGCTCGGAATGACAAACGAATCCTGTCAATCCTGTAATCCTGTCTATAATTCTCAGAAATGCAGGACGATTTTACCGGTCGTCCGGCGGCTCTCGAGTTGGCGGTGTGCTTCGGCCATCTGGTCGGCGGGCAATACCTGACTAACTTCGATATGTAATTTGCCCGCGTCGATGAGCGCGTTGATCGTACGCAGATCATCGCCACTGGTGTGGACCAGAATACGCTCGGCGATGATATCCGGACGTTCGGCCAGCACCTTATCCATCGCTCCGTACGCGATCGAAATAAGCCGCCCGCCCGGTTTCAATACCTCCGCCGACTGGAAAATCGTGTCGGCACCGGCGGTGTCGAAGACCAGATCGATATCGTTGAGCACTTCCTCCACCTTCGTCGTTGTGTAGTCGATGAACTCGTCGACACCCAGCGACCTGACGAAGGCTTCGTTTTTGCCCGAGGCTGTACCAATGACCGTTGCACCGAGTGCTTTGGCCAGTTGCACGCCCAGGTGACCTACCCCGCCCGAAGCCGCCTGAATCAGCACCGTCTGACCCGCTTCGAGGTGGCCGTGTTCAGTGAGCGCCTGCCAGGCCGTCAGGACCGCGAGCGGGGCCGCAGCCGCCTGCTCGTACGTAAGTTTGGCGGGCTTGAGTGCCAGATTGTCGGCCGGAGCGGCTACGTATTCTGCGTAGGTCTGGCCGGGACTGGGAAAGTTGACCATGCCATAGACCGCGTCGCCCTTCTGAAATTCGGTCACCCCGCTACCCACATCGACAACGTCGCCCGCCATGTCCCAACCCAGAATAATGGGGTGCGTATAGGCCTTGGCGTAAGGCGCTGTACCGCTGCGGGTTTTGAAATCGGCCGGATTGACGCCGAATGCCCGGACCCGAACGAGCACTTCGCCGGGCTGGATACCAGGCGTTGGGACGTCCTGCACAGAAAAGTTACTGGCCTCGCCCCAATCGCTTAAAACAACAGCTTTCATCATGATACGGTTAGTAGGAATGCTTGGTGAACAGGGGAATTCAGAGAAGAATTCAACGGCTGTCCAACCGGGTCTGACAGGGGTTAATGTGTACCGTCTAATAAATAAAAAAGTTAATCTATGAAACTTGGGGGGTTTTTCGTCGTCTCTAACATCCATAAAGCCGAAACCTACGTATGTATGCGCAACCATGATCGGGCGTTTACCACCTATATAAACCCAGGTACAGGATTCACCGTCTCTTAACGTTAACCTATGTTTTCAAAATCTACTCCGCTTATTTATTTAGTTGATGATGACGATGATGATCGTTACTTGCTACAGACCATCTTCGACAATCACCACAGTGCGTGTTCGGTTCGTGTGTTTACCAGTGGGGCGGATTTGTTGACGCATCTGACGCATCAGCTCGATGGTCGCCTGCCCGACCTGATTATTCTGGATTTACACATGCCCATGTTCAACGGGTTTGAACTGCTGTCGAGCATCAAACAAAACCGCGATTACAAAGGCATTCCGGTGGCTATTCTGTCAGATTCCGACGAGGGCGAATCCCGTGATCGTTGCTATCGACTAGGGACCAATGCGTACCTGACCAAAACGTTCAATATGGCGAAGATGGCGGCTGAAATTTGCCAGCTTGAGCAATACTGGTCGCAGGGCGGACACGGCTGGTCGGGTGGCAAATCAGCTGGCCTGTCGAAGCTGTTTGCTTTCAATAACCTGCCATTGAACTAAACGACCTGATTAAGTAGCTTCATCAACACGAGCCTTCGTTTCCATCCGGGAGCGGAGGCTTTTTAGTTGAACTGATGGATAGGCTTACAACGCAGAACGCCGGATAGTCTCATCCAGCGTTTTGCGTTGTAGGCTAACTGACTTTGCGACAACATTAACTTGCCTCTGAGCGGTTGTTTGGGATTGTGTTTTATGGCCTGTTTTGTCATCCCGACGCAGGAGGGATCTTCGCTGAAAGCAAACAAAACTGCCTACTAGCGAAGATCCCTCCTGCGTCGGGATGACAAAAAAGACGATTTTGACACGGGGGATAAAATCTTAAACAGCCTCTTGCATTGTTCTACAAGCTATGGTCAAATCTGGCAACGTAAAAAGCCAATTACGTCATAAGGTAACTGTTTCGAAAACAACAGGAAGACCTTGATAATCGGCGGACCGAAAATTCAATTTTTCGAAACCAATCACTTCGCCCTGTACATTCTTCATCAGGACGAGTTCGTCGCCTGTCTCTTCGCTGATTGCCTCCGTCTGTCTGTCGACAAACCAAACAGTTAACGTGTTACCTACTGTGTCGTGAAATACGGTTATCTTATCCATAGTATTTCGCCCTCCTTTATAGCATCAGTTGGATAGGCAGTTATCAAAAAGCTAGCTTCATTGTTCTGGTATTTTACAACAACACAAGACCAGCGTTTTGTACCTATCATCCTGTAAAACAAATATACCTGTGGATCCGACTTACTCTGCCGAATCTGATCAGGATTTTCCAAGGTGCTCCTTACTACATCCTCCTGCCCTGCAAGAACCGGATGTTTCTGTGTTATAATGAGTTGCCAACGCTGCGTCGAAAGAGTTACGGTAAAACCCAGCGGTGTTTGAGCTAAAAATAAAACGGAATTAGTATCCATTGTGAGCGTGCGGCACTCATGTCGCAACCTTGGCTCGACTCCAACAAAGAAGCCGTTCGGATGCTGGTTGGAATAAGCCACTTTGATTATCCAACTAAATCAGAACAGCCTCTTTGCCTGATTGACAAGTCTTGTAAAAATAGCCGATTACACTTCGGCTACCAATGGGTATTAGCAGTTCGCTAACGCTACAACACGCCCCCTTTGATCTCGTCGACGACGGCGGGGTCGAGCAGGGTGGTGGTGTCGCCGAGGTTGGCCGTGTCGCCCTCGGCGATTTTGCGCAGGATTCGGCGCATGATCTTGCCGGACCGGGTCTTGGGCAGGCCCGATACGAACTGAATCTTGTCGGGCTTGGCGATGGGGCCGATAACGCGGCTGACGGTGGCGTTGATGTCGCGTTTGGTCAGGTCGGCGTCTTTATCGTCCATCGGGTGCTCGGTGATAACATAGGCGTAAATACCCTGCCCTTTGATGTCGTGCGGGTAACCCACCACGGCACTTTCGACTACGCCCGTGTGCATGTTGATCGCGTTTTCCACCTCAGCCGTGCCGATGCGGTGCCCCGATACATTGAGCACATCGTCGACGCGGCCCGTGATGCGGTAATAGCCGTCTTCGTCGCGGAGACAGCCGTCGCCGGTGAAGTAGAGGCCGGGGTAGGTTGCGAAATACGTCTGGCGGCAGCGTTCGTGGTCGCCGTAGGTCGTGCGAAGAATGCCCGGCCAGGGAAACTTCATGCACAGATTGCCGCTGACGCCGTTGCCCTCGATCTCTTTCCCGTTTTCATCGACCAGAATTGGCTGCACACCCGGTAGGGGCAGGGTGGCGAAGGTCGGCTTTGTTTTGGTGATTCCCGCCAGTGGCGAAATCAGAATCCCACCCGTTTCGGTCTGCCACCACGTATCGACAATCGGTGCGCGGTTCTTGCCCACGTGATCGTCGTACCAGTGCCAGGCTTCGGCGTTGATGGGTTCGCCCACTGACCCCAGCACGTCGATACTGCTCAGGTCGTACTTGTCAACGATCTCGGTGCCGAAGCCCATCAGCGAACGAATCGCCGTGGGGGCCGTGTACAGAATGGTGACCTTATGCTTGTCGGTGATGTCCCAGAACCGGCCGGCGTCGGGGTACGTCGGTACACCTTCGAAAATCAGCGATGTCGCCCCGCAGGCCAGCGGCCCGTAGACGATGTAGCTGTGGCCCGTAATCCAGCCGATGTCGGCGGTGCAGAAATGAACCTGACCCGGTTCGTACTGGAATACGTTCTGGAACGTGTAGGCCGCGTAAACCATGTACCCTCCGCAGGTATGTACTACACCTTTGGGCTTGCCCGTTGAGCCGGACGTGTAGAGGATAAACAGCATATCTTCGGCGTCCATCTCCTCGGCGGGGCAGTCGGCCGTTACCTGCTTCAACTCCTGTTCCCACCACACGTCGCGGCCCTTAATCATGGATACCGGTGTGCGGGTGCGGGTCATCACGATGACGCGCTTCACAGTAGGGCAGCCGATGAGAGCGTCGTCGACGGTGTTTTTCAGCGGCACTTCCTTGTTGCCCCGGTACGAACCGTCGGCGGTGATGACCAGCTTACACTGCGCGTCGTTGATGCGGTCGGCGATGCTCTGCGCCGAAAAGCCGCCGAATACCACCGAGTGAACGGCACCGATACGGGCGCAGGCCAGCACGGCAATGGCCAGTTCGGGCACCATCGGCATATAGATACAGACGCGGTCGCCCTTGACGACGCCGTTGCGCTTGAGTACGTTGGCAAACCGGCAGACCTGATCGTGCAGCATCCGGTAGGTCAGCGTCGTGCCGACTTCGTTAGGGTCGTTTGGCTCCCAGACAACAGCGGGTTGGTCGCCCCGCTCGGCCAGGTGGCGGTCGAGGCAATTTTCGGTAATGTTGAGTTTACCCCCAACGAACCACTTGATGCTGGGTTCGTCAAAATTCCATTGCAGGGTCTTGGTCCAGGGTTTGCGCCACTGAAAGTTCTGCGCTACTTCGGCCCAGAACGCTTCGGGATCTTCGACGCTTTTCTGGTACGCAGCCTGGTATTCATCAAACGAACGGATACGCATGGGTTTATGGACGTTACTATGGTTTTTTTGTATTCGACGGGTAAAGGTAAACGCTATGCTGCAATTGACGGCTACCGGATTCGATCATTCTTGCTCAATAGCTATAGATAGGGTTGCTGCCGCAATGGTCAGCTTACCGGACTGTATTGGCAAATGGGGATCGATTACCGACGAGTAACCTAACCGTCGATAGCCGGGCAGGCAGGCGTCGGGGCCGGGTACCGGGTTTACTGGCAGACAGCGGAAAAAATCGTCAGGCGTTGCCCGTCGCTGGATTCAGCTGAATCAGTTCACGGACTTTTGCCGCCAGTTCGCGGGTTGAAAAGGGTTTGGGTAAGTAGAGATCCGCGCCCGCGTTGTACCCCTGCTGAATATCCGCTTCTTTGCTCTTGGCACTCAGAAAGACAACCTTCGTCTGCTCGAAACCGGGCGTCTGGCGCACGTACGTGCAAAGTTCGTAGCCGTTCATGCCGGGCATCATAATATCGAGTAGCAGTACGTCGGGGCGGTGCTGCCGAAGCAACTCGTAGGCTTCGGTACCGTCGCGGGCTATCAGCACCTGATAGCCTTGTTTCTTCATCAGAAATTCCAGCGACAACAGGATACTGGGATCATCGTCGGCAATCAGAACGTGAGCAGGCATGGGTATGGGGTTGACAGCCGGGGTAAGGATGTATAATAAGCTGGCGTATCGCTTTTGGTAAGCCTGGAGCCCCGACTGGTGAACTGACTAGTTAAACGGTATAAGGCGTCGCCGGGCTAGTATCTACCAGTTCGGACTGGGGTAAAGGTAGTAGAATCGTAAATGTCGACCCGCGACCGGGGTTACTGTCGACAGTCAGCCGACCACCGTGTAAATCGATCAGCGTGCGGGAAATGGTCAGGCCGAGCCCGCTGCCTTTCGGTTTGCGTACGCCGTTGGCCTGCGCCTGATAAAATTTTTCGAAGATCTGATCGTGATAGGCCGGATCGATACCGACACCCCGGTCGATGACCTGAACCGTGCAGGTATCGGCGCTGCTGAACAGATTGACTTCGACCGATTTGCCGTGATCCGGGCTGAATTTTACGGCGTTGGAAATCAGGTTAATCAGTACCTGCATGAGCCGGTCGCGGTCGACACTGATGCGGATCGGCTCCAGCGGAAAGCGGGTTTTGATGAGCAGGTGTTTGTCGGTCGCCAGGGGGCGCAGGCTGTCGGCGGCTTCTTTGACCAGCTCATTGAGCGATACCATACTGCGTTGCAGCGGAGCCCGGCCTGACTCGATCCGTTCGAGTTCGAGCACCTGGTTGATGAGCCGGGTCAGTCGCTCCGACTCGCGCATGATCGTATTCAGGAATCGTTGCCGCGTGCTGGTGTCGAGGTCGGGATCGTCGTACAGAATCTCGGTAAGTGCCCGGATGGAGGTGATCGGCGTGCGAATCTCGTGGGTCACCGTCGACAGAAACTCGTCTTTCTGCTGATCGGCGGTTTTGAGCAGTTCGTTAGCATCGCTGAGTTGCCGGGTCAGCTGCTGTAATTCCGCCGACTGCCGGGTGAGCTGCCGGTTGGCCGCCAGCAATGTCTGCGAACTTTTCAGAATCTGGATGACCTCGTCGGCGGTGATGGGCTCCTCCTTCGCCACCGACGCCACCAGAATCCGGGCCGACGCTGCGCCTACTGCCCCCGTCAGCAGCCGTTCGGCGTGGGCCACCAGCCGGGGGTCGGCGAAGGGCTGACTGGTGTCGAGGTGATGCCGCCGGGTGTAGCGGTCGAGAATATAATCGGCCCGTTGTCCGCCGAAAAAAGTAGCCAGCAGCCCCCGAATGTCGGTCAGCAGCGAGGTGCCTTTCCAGACGATCGGTATGTCGCGGCTGCGGTTGATACGGAACACATCGACAAACAGCATCGCCTGGTTGTTATCCGTAACCTGTACCGGTTGCCGGAGTGATCCCCAGACGTAAAAGCCGGTGTTTATCAGCAGCGACCAGAACGCGGAATGGCTGATCGGATCGTACTGCGTCAGGCCAAACAGGTGCTGCGGATTGAGGAACCCGATACCAAACGGCCCGTCGGTCAACAGACGCTGGGGGAAGACGGTCGGTACGAGCGTGGGCAGAATCAGCGTGTAAAACCATATGCTGCTACCGATCAGCAAACCCAGCCGGGCACCGGTGCGGGTGCCGCGTTTCCAGAACAGGCCACCGATGATAGCCGGGGCAAACTGCGCGACGGCTGAAAACGAAATCATCCCGACCGATACCAGCGAAAGCCGATTGGCGATGATGCGATAGTACAGATACGCCAGCAGCAGCAGCCCCAGAATCGCCAGCCGCCGGACGTTGAGCACAAACGGGCCCGGCCGCATCCCCCAGCGGGCCTGCCAGCGCACCCGCGTCAGCAACAGCGGCATCAGGAGGTTATTGCTGATCATGACGCTCAGGGCCGTTGTTTCCACGATAATCATGCTTGTTGCCGCCGAAAATCCGCCCAGATACGCCAGCACGGCCAGGCCCAGCTGCCCATTTCGTAACGGTAACGACACGACATATTCGTCTGTATTGGCCGACGACCCCAGCAGCAACTGCCCGCCGAACGCCATCGGCAGCACGAATAAGTTGATGATGAACAGGTACAGCGGAAACAGCCACATGGCCTTGTTGAGGTGCTTCTCATCTACGTTTTCGACCACAGCCACCTGAAACTGCCGGGGTAAAAACAGCATGGCAAAGCCCGAAATAAGGCACTGCCAGAACCAGTCGCCCGCGCTGTGACCGGGGCCAAACTGAAACGTTTCGCGCAGGGCCGGTACCCGGGCCGCCCGCCCGAAAATATCGCCCGGCCCATCGAACAGCCCAAACGTAACGAAGGCCCCCACAGCCACAAACGCCACCAGTTTAACCAGCGATTCAAAGGCAATCGTTGCCACCATCCCCTCGTGCCGCTCGGTTGCTTCCAGTTTGCGCGTGCCAAACAAAATTGCGAATACGGCCAGCAGCAGGGTCAGCAGGAAGGCCCGGTCACTGAGAAAAAGCGAGCCCGGGGTGTAGGTCTGCCCCGTCAGCGTCGCAAAACTGCCCGCCACCGCCTTGATCTGTATCGACATATACGGAATGATACCGACGATGCAGAACAGGGTTACCAGCACACCCAGCCCCCGACTTTTGCCGTAGCGGGCCGAGATAAAGTCGGCGATACTGGTGATGCCCTGCTGCTTGCAGATGCGGATCATCTTGCGGAGCAGTAGCCACCAGAGCGGGGCCGTCAGTGTCGGGCCGATATAGACGGCCAGAAACTCGATCCCTTCCGAAGCCGCCTTGCCCACGCTGCCGAAGAACGTCCAGGCGGTACAGTACACTGCCAGTGACAGCGCATAGACGTACGGATTGCTTACCACGCTTCGCCCCGTGGCCGACCCACGCCGTTCGGCTCGGTCCGCGATGATAAACAGCACGGCGAGGTAGAGTAGCGAACAAAGAATGAGGGGCAAACTAGTCATCGTCGGAGAGCGGATCGTCGGTGGCTGTTGTGCGGTGGATAACGTAAGCCAGCAGGCCGATCAGCAGTGCCCAGCTACCCATCACGTACAGATACAGGACAGGAATGCCCAGCACCAGCACGGCATGATCGACGAGTGTGATAATAGGCTCGTTGAGCAGCACGATGAACAGCACGCTCAACAGGAGTAATCGGACAGATTTCATAACTGGTAAAGAAACGACTACCGGGTTTGGGGCCGGTACAGGTAACCATTTTTTACGCGCTGCGCCACTGATCGACAGGGTAGCATAATCAACGGCAAAGGCGGTTGCCCTGTTACAGAACAACCGCCCAGCTACCGAGTCAGGGGCAAACCAACAAACTGATTAGTCGTCGTACTCGCCCTGTAGGGCATACAGGCCAAACCGGACCAGCCCTCCGACGATAATCGGCATGAGTACGAATACGATGATGATGCCAAAGACGAGGTCGTCGGTTTTGCCGGATGCCAGCTTGGGAATACCCAGCGAAAACAAGCCGAAATACCCCGCGAGGGCCGCAATAGCCAGCCACAGTACTCCTAAATAGCGTTTGATAGCGTTCATTATTCAGACGAAAGAGATTAGAAGAAAGAAGTGACACCCCCGTCCCCTGAGAGTTCGTTTGGGGAAGTGTTTTTGTCATCCCGAGCCTGCGACCGGGCCGCCGGCTTGGGATGACAAAAAAGGCAATTTTAACTCGGATAATGCTTTCCCGAGCAACCTCTGAGGGGGGCGAGGACTTTGCTTCAAATAAGCAAGTATTTAGCGGCTTCTGGCCGAGTCCTCACCCCCTTCAGGGGGACGGGGGGTAGTTTTAATCGACGACCTGCGCCCGGTTTTTGATGTAGAAAATACCGATGAGCAGACTGACCCCCGCCACGATGATCGGGTACCATAGTCCTTCCAGATAAGGGGCCGCGTAGGGGAGGGCCGACCCGGCTTTCTCGGCGGCCGTGTTGGCTTCCTTCGCGCCCGTGGCCAGATACGTTGCTACAGCGGGCAGCAGTCCGCCGAATACACCGTTGCCAATGTGGTACGGCAGCGACATCGACGTGTAGCGGATCTTGATCGGGAACATCTCGACCAGGAAGGCGGCAATCGGGCCGTAGACGAGCGTCACGAAAATGACCTGGATAAACACCAGCCAGATCAGCGACCAGCGGTCGGAACTGTTGATAAGCAGGGTTTTCTTGACGTCGGGCTTCGCGGGTTCGGCCGATGGGTCGGCGGCAATTTTGGTTTTCGTTACCTCCGTCAGCTTGGTGCCGTCGGTGTATTCGCGCTTCACGGTTTTGGTTTTGATCATGCCACCGGCCACTTTCGGATCGGGAGCCGTAGTCGAGTCAGCGGAGAAGTTGGCCGTGATTTCCTGCTTTTTCTTAACGTTCGTGGTCTGGTACATCTTCTCGTACAGGGTCCGGTACGATAGAATGGCGACCAGCATACCCGCCAGCATGATACCCTTCCGGCCGATCTTGTCCGACAGCCAGCCAAACACCACGAAAAAGGGCGTACCCATGAGCAGCGCAACCGACATCAGCTCATCCGACTGCATGGCATCGACGTTGCAGACCGTCTTGATGAAATTCATGGCGTAAAACTGCCCCGTATACCATACCACGCCCTGCCCCATCGTGGCACCAAACAGCGCGAGCAGCACGAACTTGAAGTTATACTTACTGCCGAAGCTTTCCTTGAGCGGGTTGGTCGACGTTTTCCCTTCGGCTTTCGCTTTGGCAAACAGGGGCGACTCGTGCATGTTGCGCCGGATGATGTACGAAATACCGACCATCAGAATCGACGCGATAAACGGTACCCGCCAGCCCCACTCGTCGAACGCTTCTTTCGACATCGACGAGCGCGTAATCAGAATGACGATCAGCGACACGAACAGACCGACCGTTGCCGTTGTCTGAATCCACGATGTCCAGTAGCCGCGCTGCCCGGTGGGCGCGTGTTCGGCCACGTAGGTAGCCGCTCCGCCGTACTCGCCACCGAGGGCCAGGCCCTGCAACAGCCGCAGAATCAGGACCAGCAGCGGAGCCAGAAAGCCGATGGTTTCGTAGCCCGGAATGAGGCCGATGGCGAAGGTGGCACCGCCCATCAGCAGCAGTGTGACCATAAACGTGTATTTGCGGCCGATGAGATCGCCCAGCCGGCCGAAGAAGAGTGCTCCGAACGGCCGCACCACGAAACCAGCCGCAAACGTAGCCAGTGTCGAGAGGAAAGCCGCCGTGGGGTTACCTTCGGGGAAGAACTTGGTGGCCAGTACGGTTGCCAGCGAACCGAAGATGTAAAAGTCGTACCACTCGATGAGCGTACCGACCGACGAGGCCCCGATCACACTGATCAGGCTGCGGGTGCTGGTAACTTGTTTGGGAGAATCCGAGATCATGACAGGTCGTCAGGTTTAAACAGGAACAAGGGTTGGGAACAATTACAAAAGAAACGGTAGGTACGATTTACGCGCTGAAAATCAGTTTGATGCAGTTTTCTACTGCTGGCTTACAGATACACCTGCGCCTGCACGATAAATTCACCTTTGTAGCCACCAATCGTGTTGCCATCGGTGTAGTAAGGCCGCAGCGAATACTGTGGGCTGATCTTGGCATTATGTCCGTCGATGTACAGGTTTAAACCCATGTCGTAGTAGCTGCCCGCTTTGGGCAGGGCGTCGAAGGCCTTGTAGGTGTAGGCGGCAAAGGGCTGTACCCGCATCTTCGGCTTCTCGACCGCTTTCGGTAGCAGAATCCCGGCCTGTGTGTACCAGATGCTGCCAGTGCCGACAAACGGTCGGGCGTTGCCCGGCCCGGCCAGGGCACGCTGCCCGGTGAAGCTGGCATCGGCCGCGCCGAGGTTCATAATACCGATGTTGCGCAGGTAATTAGGCCCGAAGTTGTAGTTGTAGTACACGCTGTAGACCGTCAGAGCCGCGTTTTTTGCTTTGTCGCCAAACGGCAGATCCGCGAACAGGTCGAGCCCAAACAGATTGATGTTGTGGCGCTGAAGCTGACCACTGGTGTTATAGCTCGCTGTGCCCTCCGGCTGCGTGTAGAAGCCCGCGCCGATATTGAAGACCCGCTTCGTGCCGACGTACGTACCGACGCGGTAGGGCAGCACATTGGCTTCCTGATCCAGAAACTGATAGTCGACGTAGCCACCGTACGCCATTTTGCTGATGCCGTTGTTATCGACGGCTACATTGGGCGTCACCACCGTGCCGGTCGTGGGGGGCGTCAGGTTGGTGGCAAACGGTTTGTTCATACTGAACTGGTACCCCAGCTTGCCGAGTTTTCCTTTGGCGTAGATACCGAACTGACGGGCAAACTGATCGCTGTTTTCAATGAGCGGCCAGTTGATGATCGGTACGTCAGTCGTCAGGAAGTTCAGCGTACTGGCCGATGACATGCGCGAAATGCCGTTGAAATAATGCAGACCGGCCCCTACGTACAGCGACCCTTTCCGGGGATTACCTTCGGCATTCTTGCCGGCTGGCACCACGGCGTACTCGTTATACGCTTCGTGGAAGAAAATGCCCGGCTTTTTGCCCTGTCCGTTGGCACCCGTGCCGCTCGTACCGGCTGCTCCGCCGTTCAGAAAGGTCTGATTGTTTATACCGATGTGAAAAACGATCATGTACCGGGGGCTAATCTGCGTCTGAAACAGCATCCGGATACGGCGGGCACCAATATCGGATACATTGTCGGTGGGGACACCGTTGACCGTTGTGCCCGGGTTCTGCTGCCCCGCCCGCGCCCAGATCTGCGCCCAGGTAAGCAGCCGGCCGTATTTTTTGCCTTCCGGATCGAGGTTAAAGCGCATCCCCGAACCATACTCCGGCGAACCCTGCCCCCGGCCAGTCAACGCCGACAGACTCAATAAGGTAATTAGAAAGTAAGGTAATAATCGTCTGTACATAGGATTTAGGTAGGTAGTTGATCGTCGCAACAGCACGAAAGTCAACTAACCACCCGCCCCCGCCAAACAGCTGCTATAGCTATGCAAAACAACTATAGATAGGCTTAATCATCCCGGAATCGCTCCCATTTGATGAGCATGAACTTGTCGCCCAGTTCCGTTACGATCATGCCTGCCCCCATCACATTCTCCCGTTCGCTGAAATAGGCCGCCAGCTCGGTGTGACTCAGAATCTTGTACGTAGGGTGGTAGGTGTTCTTCTCCGGTACGCGGATCTGATATTTCTTGACCCAGTTCATGACCGACACGTGACTGACCCCCAGCAATCGCTCAATTTCGCGCAGACTGACGCCCTCGATATAAAGCTGAAGTGCTTTGATGACGTAGTAGGTATTGATCCCCTTACCCACCTTATCGACTGTGTAATTGTAGTCGCAGTTTTTGCACCGGTACCGCTGCCGCCCCCCCACAATACCGTTTCGGACCGCTTCGGCCGCATCACACTTTGGACATTTTAAAGATGGCATCGGTCAGTTCTAATTTCCTCTATAGTTAATTAGCAAATATATAGTAATTTAGCAAAAATGACCAAAAAATTATGGATATAGTTCAATTGTTATAAAATGAACGAGTCTGTGAGCAGCGCTATATGCGACAGAGTAGCCCACAGACCCGGGATAGAATAAAGCGTGTAGACTGAACCAGCTCGTCAGGGCGCGAGTCGATCCATTTGCCAGTTGGCCGTGTTCGTATCGGTGCGCCGGTACCGGACCCGGTCATGCAGGCGGCTGGGTCGGCCCTGCCAGAACTCGATCAGATCCGGAATTACGCGAAACCCGCCCCAGTGCGGAGGGCGTGGTATGGGCTGGTCGGCAAACTGGGTTTCGTACTGTTGCTGCCGGTCGGTCAGCGTGTCGCGCCCGTCAATCGGCTGACTCTGGGGCGATACCCACGCCCCAATCTGACTGCCCCGTGGCCGACTGCTGAAATACGCGTCCGATTCGGCTTCAGTTACTTTCTCCACCCGGCCTTCCACCCGAATCTGCTGTTCGAGATCAGGGTAGAAGAACGTCAGGCAGGCGAATGGGTTCGCCAGCATATCCCGACTTTTACGACTTTCGTAGTTGGTGTAGAAAACAAAGCCGGCATCGGATACATCTTTGAGCAGCACAATCCGACCGTCGGGCCGACCGCTGGGCCCCACGGTGCAGAGGTGCATGGCGTTTGGTTCGGCCACGCCAGCCTGCAGGGCCGCGTCGAACCACCGCCGGAACTGCGCAACCGGATCAGGCAGGACATCCGACAGGTCAAGTCCCTGCCGGGTATATTCTTTTCGTAAATCGCTGATGGACGCGGTCATAGATAAACTGGAGTAGACGGCTTTTCCGATTGGTCAAAAAGGGAAAATTCGCATAATTATGTACTTTTGCAAAAGTAATCGGTACGTTTTTTAACATGGCAAATCAGGAACAGGAAATCAACCAGCCGTCGGATACACCCACGCCCGCAACCGATACGCTGGCCGTCAATACATCCAACGAGACGAACGCCCCGTCGCTGCCTACTGACAGCAGCGATACGGCTGAAACGCCCTCGGCATCAACACAACCCGTCGAGGCTACCGCCGACCCGGCTACTGACCCCGTGACTGATGATGTCGCGCCGTTGGAACCCAGCGCACAGACGCCCGCTGCCGACGTACCTGCCGATGAGCCGGTGTCGATCCCGGAAGCAACAGGCGATGTAGCTGCCACCGACGAAGCCCCAGCATCGACCGAGTTGAGTCCGGCAGAAGCAGTCGCTGTAGCCGCCCCCGCTGAACTGCCGGGCGTGGATACGTCCGACGTGGACGCAGCTGACCAGCCTGTTGATGTGGCTGACGCTGTACCGACCGACGAAATCAGTGCGGAATACGCGAACGTCGCTGAAACCGACGAAGCGGATGAAGCGCAGCCCGAACAGGCCGTTGACTACAGTCAGTTTTCGCGGGAAGACTTTGTCCAGTTGCTCGAAACGCAACTCGCAGCGGTCAGCAAGCCGGAGGTAACGCCCGGCGACTTCAAAAAGGCCGATCAGGCACTGAAGGAAAGTAAGCCCCCGTTCGATCAGATGAAGCGGGCCGAGCGCGAAGCTGCGATGCAGGCATACGTAGCTGAAACCGGCGCGGAAGATGGCTTTACGTTCAAACAGGATGATACTGTACAGCGCTATGACGACCTGTACAAGCAGATCAAGAGCCTGAAGAACACCTACTTTCAGAACCTTGACAAAGCGAAGGACGGCAATTTTGCCGCAAAGACCGACCTGCTGACCCGTTTGCGTGAACTGGTTGAAACGGACGAGTCGAACGCGGGTGATCCCAAGACGAGCTGGAACGAGTTCAAGAAAATTCAGGACGAGTGGAAAGCGGCCGGGAACATGAATTCCCCCCACAACGCTACGCTTTGGGCTACCTACCACGCGCTCGTTGACCGCTATTACAGCAACCGGAACATCTATTTCGAACTGAAAGATCTCGACCGGAAGCGGAACGTGGGTCTGAAAACCGAGGTGATCGAGAAGGTTGAAGCGATGGTGAAAGCGTCGGAGGAAACCCCCGTTACGCGGCAAACCATCGACGAAGCCAACGCGCTCTTCGAAGAATATAAGCACATCGGACCCGCACCAAAGGCCGAACAGGAAGTCTTGTGGGGCCGAATGAAGGCCGCCCTCGACGTACTGTATGATAAACGTCGCGGTCAGACCAACGAACAACGCAAAGAGTCGGCGCAGCTTTACGAAGAAAAGTCGGCGATTTACGAAGAACTGGTGCCGATAACTTCCTTTACGTCGAGCAGTATCAACGACTGGAACGATAAGACGAAGGCGGTGATGGCCCTGCAGGACCGGTGGAACGCCATAAAAGGACCAATGCCCCGCGAGGAAGGCAAAGAGCTTAGCAAGAAGTTCTGGGCCGCGCTGAAAACGTTCTTCCATAACAAAGGCGAGTTCTTCAAGCAACTCGAAGGAAAGCGGGAGGAAAACCTGCGGCTGAAGACCGAGCTGTGCGAGCGTGTCGAAACTATCCTGTCGTCGGGTGAGGAATCGCCCGAAATGACGCAGATGGTTATCGATCTGCAAAAACAGTGGAAGAATATCGGTCAGGTGCCGGAGAAGCAGAAAAACTCAATCTTCGACCGCTTCAAAGCTGCCTGCGACGCTTTCTTCAACAAAAAACGCTCGAAAAATCAGGACACCGACCGTGAATTTGAAGCCAACCTGGCCAAGAAAATCACCCTGATCGAACGCATCGAAGCAGCCGCGACCGAAAACGCCGATCTGTCGCAGCTCAACGAGTTCAAGAAAGAGTGGACCGACATTGGGTTTGTACCCAAGAAAGATATGCAGACCACGCAGAAGCGGTATATCAATGCGGTGAACGCGCTGGTTGGCGCTACGGGCAAGATTCCGGCTAAAGATAAGGAGCGGATCATGCAGCAAAGCGAAGCCGAGATGGGGCGGAGCGGTGGCCGTCCGGCAGGTGGTGGTCAACGCAGTGGTGGTAGCCGCGACCGGGATCGGGGTGATTATAACCGCAACGAGTACAACCGGGGTGATTACGGCAATGCGGGCGGCAACAAACGCGAGAACGATATTCGCCGACGCATGACGTCGATTGAAAACGACATCGCTACGTATCGCAACAACATCGAATTTTTTGCCCGGTCGAAAAATGCCGATAAGCTTCGCGCCGACATCGACCAGAAGATTGCCGACGCTGAGAAACAGCTTGATAGCCTGCGTCAGGAGATGAAAGCTGCGCAGGAATAGGTCTTTTGTAACGCCGGCTCTGGCAGTCGGCGTTACAAAAAAGTAAAATGTGGTTTGGAGGCAACGGCAAAAACCGCTAAGTTTGCACCACAAATCAAGACAGTTGCCAGTGTCGGATAGCGGTCGATTCCGCCTGATTTGTAATCAGGATGCGCAAGCGCGTCGGGGGTTCGAATCCCTCCACTGGCTCTCTCGTTATTAATCATAAGCCGCCTTCAGCAATGTTGGCGGCTTATTGTTTACATACAGCACACTTTATATGGGCAGAGATGCACAAGTGATACAGTTCATCGGTTCACTTGCACGGCTACACCGCATGCTTACCGTTTACTGCGTACGTGCTCTGTATGGCCAGTACATGAATCAATTCATTTCAGGTCAGTAGGTAGCCATTGGCTGACTTAACGGGCAGAATCTAAGCCAGATTCAGGACCGAGAAGAAGTTAAGCAGCTCTGCAAGGCAGAGAACCCAAGTGTAGATAGCAATCTCGTGATTGGTCAGCAGGCTGGTCAGATCGCTTGGTTTCTGCTCTGGGGACTATGTCGTTCCGCCAGCGGCCAATGCGAATGCAGTGCACACGGGCCAATTCAGTCTGATCCTTACTTATTGACTGCTGAAGCCGATGGTTGCCCGTTTACTCAGCGCCCCCGGCTCACTATAATCGGTATACTCACTATAGCCGGCTTAACATGGTTTTGGCCCGCTGGTAAGAGATGGGATAGGCTTGATCGGCATCAGCACTGGCCTGTCGATAAAACGTACGAGCCTCGTCGGGATTACTCGCCACAAGCTGGGTGTACGCATAAATCTCAGCCAAAAAGTTATGGAGTTTAGTGTCCAGCCTCGGATCGCTAATCAAGGCTTTAAGCAGCACACCTGACTGAGTCAATCGATCATCGCTCCAGTGAGGAACCTGATAACCGTCAGGTAGGCTAAACCAGTAGTCCCACATCAGTCCATGTTGGTGCTGGTTCCAGGCGTTTCGGACTAGTTGGATCGACACCTCCAGCATGGCAACCGACAGCGCAGTGTCCGCCTTCGACTGCCCACCGCTGTTTGATAAATAGGGTTGCACTGCCTGCGCAAAACCGACCCGGTCAATCTGATCCAGCACTTGTTCCTTTTTGTAAAGCGTGTTTCGCCTGGCGTACGTTTCGTAGGCGAACGAAGGCGGAAACAACTGGGCGATTTTCTGCAGACGATAGCCCTTTGCCAGTTCCTTCCTGATATCAATAACATGGCTCCTACTGTAGTCGTGGAAGTTGTAGACGCGAACGATGCCACGCTTTAAATCGCCGATAATCGAATACTGAGTCGATAGATTGCCCTCCTGATGAACGCGGCTCAGCAGGTTCTCAAAAAACGGAACGGACAGTTGAGTCGTCGTCATCAACAGTTGATTGGCGATGTCATAACGCTGGCAGGAGTAGTTGCCTGTCTTGAGATCGCACACGTTGAAGTTGGTGTTAATCTGGTAAGTGCCTTGCTTCTGAACCTGGGCACCCGCGTTGATGATTACTGAGTTCCCCAGCGCGTCAGCAACCAGCGCCTGCGAGGATCGGGCGTAGGGATGCGTTTGCAGAAAGGTCAGGGCTTCCGGGACCGTCTTACACTGCCCCAGAATAGCCATAAACAGATCGCCCTGATAGGGATTCCTGATGTTGAAGCGGGTCGGGTCAATGTTCTGCTGGGTGAAGTCAAAAAACAGGCCGTACTCATTGACAGCGGCCTGAGCCTGTAAGTCATTGTGGCCAAAGCAAACCGAGCCGTAGCGGTCCATGGTGGCGGGGTTGAACCAGATGCGGGAGAAGGGGGTATAGTCATCTTCGTTTGCCGCAACAAATACTTCGCCTTTGAGGGCAGCCGATACAATAGTGCAACCAACCAGTTTGGTCGCCGGGCAGGCTATGTACAGCAGGAACAGACTCAGGAGGTATCGCATAGAAACGGAGTTTAGTCCATCAACATCGGGTTGTAGGCCCTACAAGGATACCCCGACTACGGCAAACGTTGCATAAAGCGTTACCTGGCTTTGGTCAGTTGGCGCATTGCCGGGTTGATTCAACTCGTGCAGGACCCCGGCTAACAAGGTCAATTCAACCAGTTGGAAAGCCATTCCCGAGCGGACGCTTTCGGATTCGGGCAGACATACTGCGTATCGATTCTACCGGTTACGAACGACTACGATCTGGTAAGGATGTGGCAGAGGTGCTGAAGATCAAGAATCAAGCGTGGGGTAAGGTAGCTGCTGATTATCCACTCACCTACTGACCGTGCGGGTTCACGCAAGCTGACAACGCTTGTGGTCGACAAAAGCCATGATTCGTTGCGGTGACAGGCATACTGCATTGTCAGGCCGTGAACCCAATACCAGGAGATACATCACTCATATGCTACAGTTATACAGGAGGCATAAATTATTAATTTTATGTTTACATAATTTTATTTTGGTAAACAAAAGAGAATCCATAAGTTTGATCTGTAGATAAGCGTCTACTTGCTCTATTACTGAAGTGGGTCGCTTGTATGCACCTTCCTAACACGAATATTTTTAACATCAACCATCAATCAAAAATTTAGCGTATGAAAACAATTGCTCGACCGATCAACTGGCTGCTATGTGGGTTGATACTGGGTACAGCGGCTTACAGCTGCAAGAAGAAAGACGATGTTGCGCCTACTACCTACACGTTTGCGGGGTTGGACAATGTTAAAATGCCCGAACTGACCCAAACGACGCCAGCGGCTGTGACCGCTACTGCCGGTACCGTTACGTCGTCGACGCTGGCTGCAGCCGTTGGGTCGGCATTGAGCAGTATGAGTGCGTCAGCGCCGGTGCCTGCCGCTGTTCAGCAGGCGGGCGCTGCCATGGGGCAGGTCGTACCGGCCAGCAAGGCGGCTGCGATGACGAGCAGTTTCACGCCGGATATGGTTAACTCGGGTACGCTGTCGGCCGACATGAAGAAAGAAGTTGCAGCCATGGCAAGCAATGCTTCGTTGAAAGCCTACATGCCATCGTACACGCTGCCAACCGTCAATGGCAAACCCGTTGGGGCCAGAATCGGAACGGCGGGCATCAATCCGGTGGCTGTCGCCAACTCTGTACAACAAAATGGGCCGACGGACGCCTGTCAGCAAGCTGCTACCACGGCCTACAACACCGCTGTGCAGCGACTGGATGCTACCAAAGCGACTCAGATGACTACCGTCAACGCGACGTATACGCAACTGGAAACAGCGGCCAACGGCGAAGTGGCCAGTTGCCAGGCGGGTGTACCCGCTAAATACGACGGGCTGCGGACCACACTCCGTACGCAGGTGACAAGCTCGATAACGGTGCTGAATTCGCTCCGGGCAACACTGGGTGATGCCTTGTACAATCAACTGGCGCTCATGACCTACGTTGGGTACTTCCAGGCACTGGACAACGTCAACGCCATCCAGGCGGCTGACCTGCTAACCTGCCCGGCTGTCAAGGACGCTAAAATTGCTGCCGCTAAAACAGCCCGGGATATCGATCTTAATATGGTAACTACCAATTACAACGCTCAGGTAACGGATGCAACGGCTGCCCGTTCGAAAGCCGTTGCAAGCTGCCACAATCAGGGTAACGGGGGGTGATTATGCCCCCGGCTGAACACTGCGTTGGCTATGAAACAGCTTGGTCATCCGGGCTGAACAGAACAGAATGAGCGTACGAACTGCGTGCTGAATGCTGGTGCTGATGGCAACGGAATTTGGCACGCAGTCTCGTTTACTGACCGTTTATCAATTCACCTATCGCCCGATGATTCTATTCGTACGTTTGGTATACAGTGTACTTACTCAGGTGTTCAGCCGGTTGTGTCTGTTGGGAATGCTGAGCGCGATTGCGTCAGGCACATCCCTGTTCGGACAAGTCAATATATCGGGGAAGCCGGGACTGCTTTACGTACCAACCGCCACGTTACTGGCCGATGGTACGTTCCATGCTGGCTATAGCTACAACCCGGTAAACTATGCGTTTCGGTTCAATCCGGCGTTGAACCCGAAACTGACGACGCGTAATTCGGAAAGCATCTTCTTTGTCAACCTGGTCATGCTGCCCCGGCTTGAACTGAACATCAATCTGCTGCGACCCAACGGGCCGGTTCAGTACGGGGCGCGTGGGATTGGTGATCGGCAGATCGATGTGAAATACGGCGTGATGACCGAAACCACCCGCCGACCGTCGGTTGCCCTTATTCTTTCTATTCCGTTCGGTATCGATAACTCGCTCGTTACCAATGCTGTCGTAGCGACGAAACACGTTTCGCTATCGTCGGTGATCGAGCTGGAGCTGACAGCGGGTTACGCCAGCCCTTACTTTCTTGAACGGTCGGACACGCGCAACGATCAGAACTCAACCCTGTTTTCGGGCTTCGTTTTTCAGGATAAGCGGGACAAAGCTGCCTACTATCTGGCCGGGCCAATCGCCGGTATCAAAGCCAGCCTGAGCCGAAAAGGGGGATTGATGGCCGAGTGGGATTCGCAACACCTCAATCTGGGGGGTTACGTTACGCTGTTCAACCACTGGACTGTGCAGGCGGGGGTGTTGAATTTTGATCAGCTGACCGTGGGCACATCCTACGCGTTCTCGCTTTTGCCCACCAAACAGACAGCCCGTCATGACAAAGCGCAGTAAGCGTTGGTACTACCTTTTGCTGCTGGTAACGGTGCGACTGGCGAACGCTCAACACGCACCTGACCGAATTATCGACGCACTGGAAAACCGAACTGTCGATAGCGTGCAGCACCGGGTGGTTTATGAACAGCGCCTGTATCGTAATCCCATGACCGCGATGCGGGCCATAAGTCGCAGCTCCATTGCCAACGCGGGTACAACGCTGGTACCGCTCGTTCAGGGCGTACCGATTGCGCAGTACCGGCTATCGCCTGCGTTCAGTACCCGGCTGCTGACCCGCCAGGACCGGATTGCCTACGCCGACGCGGTACCGTTCAGCCGCCGGGCCTACAAACTTGACTTTCGTCTCCAGCCGGAGTTCACGGCTAACTTCGGGAACCGTGACCGCTCCGTGCAGAGCAAAACCAATATCCTGCTGCAAAGTCAGGTGTATATCCGTCGGGGCCTGGTCCTCAACTGGGGTATTGTGTTTCCAATCGTGAATGATCTGGACAATCAGGCGCTCAATGTTCGTCCGGCACCGATCTTCCTGAATCAGTTTCTGGCCATAAATCGGGCTGATTTTATGAGTATCTCGGCGGGATTGTTCTACACCGACCGGTACGGCCTGAACGTA
This sequence comes from uncultured Spirosoma sp., assembly GCA_964581865.1. Taxonomy (GTDB): domain Bacteria; phylum Bacteroidota; class Bacteroidia; order Cytophagales; family Spirosomataceae; genus Spirosoma. The sequence continues at coordinate 167,356 of CAZOQC010000008.1, read as the reverse complement.
CAGTACCGACACGCAGACCTTAACTCGCCCTGGTCTTATGGGCTTGAAACCAGCCTGACCGGGTTTTACTTCTTCCCAAAAGACGGTTTTTATTATCAGTCGCCCACTGACCTGATGCTGCTGGCTGACCTGGCTTACCGCATTGGCCGGCATAATGTAACGCTGAAAGTGTCGGGGGGGCAGTACCTGTTCAACGACCGGGGCGGACGAATCGACTTTATCCGGCAGTTTCCAAACGTCGAGGTGGGCTTCTTCGCGACCAAAACGGGCAACGGCTCGACCGCTGGCTTCAACTTCGCTATTCCTATTCCGCCGGGGCGCATTGCGCAAACGCAGCGGGTTCGGCTACGGAGTACCGAAGAGTTTCGGTGGGAGTACAACTACAGCCGGGGCTACAACATCGGCTCCCGGTACAAGGTGGGCTACCAGCTCGACGCCCTGTTGCGGCAGTACCACAACAGCTACCTCAAGAGTCAGCAGTACTAAACCCGCACCATCTGGTGATACGCGCGGCTATGGCCAAAACGGGCGGGCCGACATTTCTCACGCAGCCTGTACGATTACGGGTACCAACGCCGTACCTTTGTGGAGCAAGGGTAGCTGGTCCGTCTGTTTGGCAGATAAACCAGTTTTAAAAGGGAATTCGGTGCAAAACCGGAACAGTCTCCGCTGCTGTAACCCCTCGTGACGCAATCGACTTCAGGTGCCACTGTTTCTCGGAATGGGAAGGCCGTCGGTTGTGGGGGAAGTCAGAAGACCTGCCGTTGCTCCATCGATAATGGCTTTCGGAGGAAAGGCCCGTCTATCTGTGCATACAAAAACTGCCCGTTCTGTGCCGGGCAAACTGCGCGCTGCTGCCTGGTTTGCCTGCCTGCTGCCTGCTCTGCTGACCGGTGGCATGACCCATCCGGTTTCCGCGAAGCCGACGCCCAAAACCGCGATTCCGGCCCGCCCGCAGGTCGCCATTCGCTACGCCAAAGGCTTTACCATCCGGTACAGCGGCCCCTACAAATTCGTGTCGATTATGAGTCCGTTCGACAAGAGCGTCGATACGGTGCGGTATGTGCTGGTGCCGCGCGGAACGCCCGCACCCAAAGGCTATGCACCCAGTCAGGTGATCGACATTCCGCTGCGGAGTATCGTAGCGATGTCGTCGATGCACGTCGGGCTGGCCGAATTTCTGGGGGCGGAAGACCTGATCGTGGGGCTGGGTAACCTGAAATACGTGTCGTCGCCGAAGGTGATTCAGCGCATCGACGCGGGGAAGGTCCGCGAGGTTGGACGTGACCAGACGATCAACGACGAACAGGTGATTACGATGCAGCCCGACCTGCTGATGGCGATGGGCAGCCCCACGGCCCGGCTCGACCACTACAGTACGATACGGGGGGCGGGGGTACCGGTACTTATCAATTCCGAGTGGGTGGAAACGACCCCGCTGGGCCGGGCCGAGTGGGTGAAGCTGCTGGCGGCACTAACCAACCGGGAAACGCTGGTCAATCAGAAATTTGCGACCGTCGAGCAGGCCTACAACCGACTGGCCGCGCTGACAAAAACGGTCGCGAAGAAGCCGACAATTCTCAGCGGGATGAACAGTAAGGACGCCTGGTTTGTACCCGACGGCGACAGCTACATGACCCGCTTTTTTCTGGACGCCGGGGGGAAATACCCGTGGGTCAACCGCCGGGCTACGGGCAGTCTGCCGCTCAACTTCGAAGCCGTCTATCCCGTTGCGCTCAAGGCCGATTACTGGCTCAACGTGGGCATGATGTCGGTCGATTCGAAGCAGGCCGTGCTGGCGAAAGACGTGCGCTACGCTGATTTCAACGCCTTTAAAACGGGGCGGATGTACAGCTATACGAAACGGGTCAACAGCCGGGGTTCCAACGATTTCTGGGAGTCGGGAGCCGTCAACCCGCACCTGGTGCTGGCCGACCTGATTAGGATTCTGCACCCCGACCTGCTGCCCAACCACCAGCTGGTTTATTATCAGCAACTGAAGTGATGAAAGCGGATGTTGCCCATTCGCCCGGCCCGCCGTCTGTGCGGTCGTGGCGTCGGCTGGTGTTTCCGGGGCTGACCGGACTGGCTCTGCTCTGCTTCCTGCTCGACATCGGGCTGGGGTCGGTCGCCATTCCGATCAAAGACGTGGCCCGCATCGTGTTCAGTCAAACGTCGGACAACGAAGCGTGGCTGTACATTGTCCAGAACATCCGGTTGCCCAAAGCCATTACCGCCTTGATTGTGGGGTGTGGGCTGTCGGTGAGCGGGTTACAGATGCAGGCTTTGTTTCGCAATCCGCTGGCCGGTCCGTCGGAACTGGGCATTACGGCGGGGGCCGGGCTGGGCGTCGCGCTGGTGATGCTGGGCAGCGGGGGTAGCGCCAGTCTGTACGCCATCCGGCAACTGGGCATCGGCGACAGCTGGCTGCTGGTGGCAATGGCGTCGGCGGGGTCGGCACTCGTGCTGGCGCTGGTGCTGGCCATTGCCGGGCGCCTGCGCGACAACGTGGTGCTGCTTATCGTTGGGGTGATGGTCGGCACCGTGACGCTGGCCATCATCAGCATCTGGCAGTATTTCAGTCAGCCCGAACAGTTGCAGGAGTACTTGCTTTGGACGTTTGGATCGCTGGGCGGAGTGGTGCAGACGCACCTGTACGTGCTGGCGGGTGTGGTGGCCGGTGGGCTGCTGCTGGCCTTTACGCTGTCGAAGTCGCTCAACGTGCTGCTGCTCGGCGACAACTACGCCCGGAGTATGGGCCTGAATGTGCCGCGCAGCCGCCTGCTGATTCTGCTCAGTACGAGCGTGTTGACCGGGAGCATCACCGCCTTCTGTGGTCCCATCGGCTTTATCGGTATCGCCGTGCCGCACCTGACCCGTTCGCTGCTCGACACCGCCGACCACCGCCTGCTGATGCCGGCCACCTGTCTGGTCGGTACAATCGTGCTGCTCGTCTGCGACAGCATCGCCCAACTGCCGGGGACGCAGGCCATCCTGCCCATCAACATCGTGACTTCGCTGCTGGGCGGGCCGGTCGTAATCTGGATTATCATGCGTCGCAACACCATCCGCACGGCTTTCTAATGAACGAACCTCTGTTAACGACGCACGACCTGCGCATTGGCTACCCGCAACGCACTATCGCCGACGGGTTGACGCTGGCGCTGCGGCCCGGTCAACTGGTGTGTTTGCTGGGGCCGAACGGGGCTGGAAAATCGACGCTGATGCGGACGCTGGCGGGCTTGCAGACGCCCCTGGCCGGACAGGTGCAACTGGCTGGTCAGCCCCTACCTGACATCAGTACGCTGGATCTGGCCCGGCGCATGAGTCTGGTACTGGCCGAGCGCGTCGATATGGGTACGATGCGGGTGAACGAAGTGGTGGCGCTGGGCCGGGCACCCCATACCGGCCGCTTCGGTCGGCTGACGACAATGGATGACGAGCGGATTCAGCACGCCCTGACCCTGACCGATACGCACCGTTTGGCCGACCGGCGGCTGCATCAGCTCAGCGACGGCGAACGGCAGACGGTGATGCTGGCGCGGGCACTGGCGCAGGATACCGACCTGATTCTGCTGGACGAGCCGACCGCCCACCTCGACCTGCCGAATCGCGTCGAGATGATGCGGTTGCTGCGGCAGCTGACCCGGCAAACCGGCAAAGCGATTCTCCTGTCGACGCACGAACTGGACCTGGCCCTGCAAGCCGCCGACACGCTCTGGCTGTTCGACGCGCGGGGCCATCTGGCCGTGGGCACCCCCGAAGATCTGGTGCTGACGGGCGCGTTCGACGCGGCTTTCGACAAGGCCGGCTTCTACTTCGACCGCTCCACCGGCACATTCACGATGCAACCCGACGACACCGGCCCGGCCGTGCGGCTTGTCGGTAACGAGTCGCTGCTGGTCTGGACGCGCCGGGCGCTGCGCCGGGAAGGCTATATAATACACGATACCACCGACCGAACCATCGAAGCGTTCTACCAGCAGGGGCAGCCGCAGTGGCAGTACACCCACGCGGGGCAAACCCGCACGGTTACGTCGGTGGGGGAGTTGTTGAGGGGGTTAGCGATTGAGTTCGAAGACCCCACCCCAACCGGATCGCCGGACCACCCTCCCCGCTGAAGGAGGGGCTCAAAATAATTACTGGCCATAGCCCCTCCCTAACGGGGAGGGGTTGGGGTGGGGTCTTGCACAATTCGATTTATCAGATAACCATGAAGATATACACGAAAAAAGGGGATAAAGGCACGACGGGCCTGTTTGGCGGGAGCCGGGTCGATAAAGACGACGTACGTGTAGAATGCATCGGTACGCTCGACGAAGCCAATTCGACAATCGGGCTGCTGCGCGTGAAACTGGGTAACGACCACCCGTGGCAGGGCAATCTGCACAAAGTCCAGAAGGATTTGATGGATATGATGTCGCATCTGGCCCGTCCGTCGGACGCTAAAAAAGAAAACAAGAACCCGATGCCTGAAGACGGGGCTGACTTCTGCGAAGCGTGGATCGACGCGCTGGAAGCGGCCATGTCGTCGCCGTCGGATTATTTTCTGCTGCCCGGCGGTAACGAAATCTCGGCGCTGTGCCACGTCGCCCGGACGCAGATTCGGCGGGGGGAACGGCGGCTGGTGTCGCTGCGCAAAACCGACGAGGTTCACCCGGCTATCCCGGCCTATGTCAACCGGCTGTCGGATCTGTTTTTCACGCTGGCGCGCGCCGAGATGGATAAAGCGGGCGTCGCGGAGGAAAAATGGCAGTTGTTTCTCTATAAACGCTTTAAAACAGAAGCATGATCGTGTATGTGTCGGGCGGGGTGCGGAGTGGTAAAAGCCGGTATGCGCAGGAACGGGCGCGGCAGCTTAGCGACGTACCGGTGTACGTGGCGACGGCCCGCATCTGGGACGACGAATTCGGCCGGCGGGTCGACCGGCACCGCGCCGAACGCGGCCCCGAATGGACTACCTACGAACGCGAATCGGACCTTGCCGTGCTCCCGGTGACCAATAGGGTGGCCGTGATCGACTGTGTGACGCTGTGGCTGACCAACCTGTTCATGGCCCACGACAGCGACGTCGCCCGGACGCTGACGGCGTTCAGGGCGGAGGTTGACGCATTGGCTGCATTACCCGGTACGTTCCTGATTATTTCCAACGAAATCGGGATGGGCCTGCACGCGGATACCGAACTGGGCCGCGCCTTCACCGATTTGCAGGGCTGGGCCAATCAGTACGTGGCCGCCACCGCCAACGAAGCTGTATTTATGGTGTCGGGATTGCCGATACGATTAAAGTAGCCTGGACCGGTGTAGCCCAGACGTCTACGTCTGGAGACCGCATCAGCGGTCAAAATAGTCTCCATCCAGAGAAGTTGGCCTGACAGTCTCCAGACCTGGAGGTCTGGGCTACACATATCAAAACCCACAATGGAACAGCAGATTCAGCAGATTATCGATACGAAAACGAAGCCGCTCGGTGCGCTGGGGCGGCTGGAATCACTGGCCAAACAGATAGCCCTGATTCAGCAAACCACGCAGCCGAAACTGGTCGATCCGCACCTCGTGGTGCTGGCGGCTAGTCACGGGATTGCGAACGAGGGCGTCAGCGCGTACCCCAGCGAAGTGACGTACCAGATGGTGCTGAATTTTCTGGCGGGCGGAGCCGCGATCAACGTCTTTACGCGGCAACACGGCATCGCCCTGAAACTGGTCGACGCGGGCGTTGATTATACGTTCGACCCGCACCCGGCCCTGATCGACGCTAAGATTGCGCCCGGTACCCGCAGCTTTCTGCGCGAAGCCGCCATGACGCCGGAACAGTGCCAGAGCGCCCTGGAAAACGGCCGGAAGCTGGTTGCCGACATTCAGGCGACGGGTTGTAACGTGATCGGCTTTGGGGAAATGGGCATTGGCAATACATCGTCGGCGGCTGTGCTGATGAGCGTGCTCCTGAACCTGCCCCTTGCCGACTGCGTGGGGACCGGAACGGGCGTGGCCGATGAGCGGTATAGGCAGAAACTGGCGATTCTGGAACAGGCCAAAGCCGCGCACCCAACCGTCAACGCCGTCGACCCGATGGCGGTACTGCAAACGTTCGGCGGGTTCGAGATCGCAACCATGTGCGGTGCGTTTCTGGAAGCGGCCCACCGCCGGATGGTCGTGCTGGTCGATGGGTTTATCGCGTCGGTTGCTTTCCTGTGCGCGTATAAACTGCACCCTGGCATCCGGCCGTTTGCCGTGTTCTGCCATCAGTCGGCGGAGAAAGGACACGCCCGGCTGCTGGCCGAACTGGATGCCGAACCGCTGCTGTATCTGGGGATGCGGCTGGGTGAGGGAACGGGCTGCGCCGTAGCCTATCCGATTCTGCAAAGTGCGGTCGCGTTCTTCAACGAGATGGCGTCGTTTGCCAGTGCCGGGGTCAGCGGGGAAAGCGAATGAAGCACGAAATCCGGCTGTTTTTCGTCGCGCTCCAGTTTTACACCCGGCTGCCCATACCCGCGTGGGTTGGTTATAGTGAGTCGGCACTGAATCAGGCGACGCGCTACCTGCCGCTGATCGGCTGGCTGGTCGGTGGACTGACCGGACTGGTCTGGCTGGCGGGAAACTGGCTGATCGACGCTGACACGGGGCTGGTGCTGGCCATGACGGCGTCGGTACTGCTGACCGGCGCGTTTCACGAAGACGGCTTCGCAGATGTGTGCGACGGCTTCGGCGGGGGCTGGACGAAAGAGCGCATTCTGGTGATTATGAAAGACAGCCGGATGGGTACCTACGGGGTCGTCGGGCTGGCTCTGCTGTTGGGTTTGAAATTCAGCTTGTTGCGCCATCTGGCCACCGTGTTGCTGCCCCGCCCCGCGCTCCTGCTGGCATACGGGATGAGTGCCCACGCGCTGAGCCGGTTTATGGCCGTCACGTTCATTCGTACGCATACATACGTCCGCGAAACCGACGACAGCAAAGCTAAACCCGTTGCTCAGGTGATTGTTCCCGGTGTGCTGCTGGTCGCGGGCGTACTGGCCCTGTTGCCGCTGATGGCAACTGTCTGGCTGACGCAACAGCCCGTATTGCTCCTGCTGATGCCGGTTTTGTACGGCGTAAAAATGGCGCTGGCCCGCTACTTCACCCGCTGGATTGGCGGCTACACCGGCGACTGTCTGGGCGCGACGCAGCAGGTGTGCGAAGTGATTTTTTACCTGTTCACGGCCATCCTGTGGAAATTTATCTGATTCGCCATACCACACCCGCCATTTCGCCGGGCCTGATTTACGGTCGCACCGACGTGCCGCTCACCGATAGCTTTACCGCCGAACTAGCCGAAATTCGCCCCCACCTACCCGCTATGTTCGACGCCGTATACAGCAGCCCCTCCCGCCGGTGTGTGCAGTTAGCCGAACAACTTGGCCCCGTAATCAGGACCGACGAACGACTCTACGAACTGGACTTCGGCGATTGGGAAGGGCAAACCTGGGACACTATCGACCGGCAGGCGTCGGAACTGTGGATGCAGGATTTTGTCAATACGGCACCGCCGGGTGGCGAAACGTTACTACAGATGCAGGCGCGGGTACTGGCGTTCTGGAATGAACTGATACGACACGCTTACGAACGGGTCGCTGTCGTCACACACGGGGGTGTCATCCGGATTCTGCTGGCAATCGAACGGAAACTGCCCCTTGCGTCGCTGTTCGAGATTAAGATTGCCTACGGCGAGGTGGTTGTGGTGACTTCTTTCCCTGCTGTGGTGTCGGGTCCCTGACCTGACACGCCTGCGTCAGCAATCAGCTTCGCCCTGTCGTGGTATCGGGTCGGGGACCCGACACCACGACAGGGAATAGACGAGTAGTTGTTCCCCTCCCTAACGGCGGTCGGCCGCTGCCGTGGGGTCTATGGGGCCCGTGGGGTCCGTTACTCCACCCACGTTACTTTCTCCTCGATGGGCGTACGGACGGCGGGTTTGTCTTTCGGCAGATGGTAGCCCATGAAGAACAGCCCCACGCATTTCTGGCTGGGCGTCAGATTCAGAAACTGGTTCAGCGCGGCTACGTTGCTGGGGCTGCTCCAGTACGCACCGATACCCAGTGCGGTCGTTGTCAGCCACATATTCTGTACGGCGCAGGATACAGCCGCTACTTCTTCCCATTCCGGCACCTTGTCGGGGTGAACGTCCATCACAATCGCCATCACGCAGGCCGACTTCAGCACTTTGTTGCGGGCACCGTTGAGCTTAGCCTCCGAAAAGGTTTCGGGCGTGGTGTTGGCGCGGTAGGTATCGCCCATGAAATCGGCGAGTTGTTGCAGGCCGTCGCCCCGGAATACGGTGAAGCGCCAGGGCTGCGTCAGTCGGTGAGTAGGGGCGTAGTTGGCGTTTTCGAGAACGGTTTCCAGCAACTCACGTGGAATGTCCTGACCAGTATATTCGGGCGGAAAAATGCTGCGACGATTGCGGATAACCTGATTGATTGTGTCGATTGACGGAGTCATGAACGATTGGTTTATTCGGTGAGTGAACGGCTGGTTTTCAAGCCCGGTTCCACACAGAGCGCAGTACCGGTACTAATCGCGAAGTCAACGCTACAACGCTACGACTTTACAACTCGATAGTGTTCGTTGAATGAACGCCACCCGGTCGGCCACGGTAGTCAGCGGCAGCGGTACGACGGTGAACCCCAGCGACTGATAGGTGTCGATCAGAGCGACGTGCAGGGCGGTGGCTTCGGCGAAGGTCTGCCAGCGTTCGCTGTCATTGACGTAAATCGCTTCCCAGGGCGGGGCCATGAACACCAGCGGCTGATACGGGTACTGCCGAATGGCCTGATAAAATGGATCGCCGACCGGTAACCCCGCTATCCGCAGGTAAGCAATAATGTCGGGAATACCCCGGTCGAAAAACGTGATCGAATCGACTGACTGACCAGCAACCTGCTCGTAATCAGCGATCATCCGGCGCAGGGCCAGCCGGGCAAAGCAGGGCAGGTCGACCCACGGCAGGCAGTGGCTATGTTGCGCGACCTGCTCCTGAATCAGCACCCGCGACGCTTCGCCGACGGTGTTATAGCCGACCTCGTGCAGGGCGTTCAGCAGCGTCGTTTTTCCCGCACCCGGTCCGCCGGAAAGAATGAAATTAGGCATACAGCAGCGCGAAGATACTCACCAGTCCGACAACCATCAGCAGGCAGGTGCGGTGGTTGATGCGACTGGCCCGGTCGATGTCGGCGGGTTCGATAAGCCGGTCGTGTTCGCCGATAAACGGTTTGTCGACCAGCACGCCGTGGTACACGTTGGGACCCCCGAACCGGCAGTCGAGCAGCCCCGCCAGTGCCGCTTCAGGGTAGCCTGCGTTGGGACTTTTGTGCTGACGCCCGTACCGAACCGCGAACTGAAGGCCCCGCCCGCTGCCCCCCGCTGTGCTCATTAGCAGGGCCGTCAGCCGGGCGGGAATGATGTTGGCAACATCATCGAGCCGGGCCGCGACCTTGCCGAACTGCTCGTAGCGCTCACTGCGGTAGCCGATCATTGAGTCGAGCGTATTGATGAGTTTGTAGGTCATAATACCCGGCACGCCCGCCAGTCCGTAGAAAAACAGGGGAGCGATAACCCCGTCGCTGAGGTTTTCCGACATGGTTTCGAGCACGGCAATCCGAATCTGCTGGGCACTCAGCCGCGACGTGTCCCGCCCGACAATGCGCGACACCTGCCGCCGACCGGCTTCCAGACCGTCCTGGTCCAGCACCCGAAACACGGCTTTCCCTTCGGCGATCAGGTTATGGTTTGCCAGCCCGTACCAGACGAACAGGCTGTTTATCAGGACGTACAGGGCCGGATGGATACGTAAGGCAAGCGTGGTCAGCCCGTAAAAAAAGAGCCAGACACCGACGCACAAACCGACCGTCAGGGCGGCTCCTTTCCCGAACTGATTTGTTCCCCGGTTAAGTGTTCGCTCCCCGGCGGCAATCAGGTTGCCGAAAACCCGGACGGGGTGCGGCCAGTTGTCGGGGTCGCCGATGAGCAGGTCGAGGACGTAGCCGATGAGCAGGGGCAGGGCAAACAGGATTACGGTCTCCATTCGGCGAGGGCGTCAAAAAGCAGCCGATTCTGGTTGGGTGGCAGCGTGCAGAGCCGAAAATGCCCCGGTCGCAGTCCTCGAAAATTGCTGGCGTCACGGATGAGCAGGCCGTGTTCATTGAGCAGAAACGACTTCAGGTTAGCCGCCGTACCGATGTGGATTTCAGCCAGGAAAAAATGCGTAGCCGTGTCGTAAATCCGAACCGTTGGCAACTCTCGCAACGCATCGGCAAACCTCCGGCGGTCGGCCAGCAAATGCGTCAGGGGGAGCTGGATATGGGCGTAGTGATCGAAGATAAACTGTCCAGCAGCGAGGGCCATTGCATTCACCGTCCACGGTTGTTTGCAGGCCGTCAGCCGGGCAATCAGCGCGGCCGACCCCGCCACATACCCCAGCCGCAGCCCCGGAATGGCGTACGCTTTAGTCAGCGACCGCATGACAAGCAGATTGGTGTGTTGCTGGAGCAGAGGCAGGGCGGTGTCCAGTTGGTCGGTAAACTCAATAAACGCTTCGTCGACCACAAACAGCGTCTGCGGATTCCGGGCGATCCACTCGGCTAGCGCATGGAAGGCGGCACCCGTTGGGTTGTTTGGGTTGCAGATAAACACCAGTTCGCCCGTCAGTGGGGGGAGCTCGGTCAGCGTGTTCCAGTCGAGAAAATGCAGGTCGTGGCTGTGCATCCGGCAGGCATCTTCGTACTCGGCAAAGGCGGGCGTAATGATGGTGGTCCGGCTACCGGCAAACGCCTGCGCGATCAGGTAAATACTTTCCGTCGTGCCGCTGTTTACCAGTATTTGATTGGCGGGCAACCCATGATGCCCCGCAATCTGTTCGGCCAGTTGCCCGGCCAGCGCGTCGGGGTAGCGGTTAACGCGGTCCCACTGACTAAAGAGGTAATCTTTCAGGCCGGCCGGTTCGCCCCCGTACCAGACATTCGTACTAAAATCGGCGCGGATGGGTCTCGTGTAGCGGTAGCGGTCGTCGCCATGTCCGTGGAGCATCTAATCAGGTAAAGCTAAGGTTTTGTAAATCTGGGCCATATTGACGTGCTGGCGGATCAGGTCGGCCAGCACGTCGTATTGCTGGTCTTTGAACTGAGTAAAATCAAATGGGGTATCGGCGATTTCGTTGGTGTAGGGGGCCAGCAGATCGTTGACAACGGCGTCGTTATCGAGAATGCCGTGCAGATAGGTGCCCCAGCAGCGGTCGCTTAGTACGTAGCCATCCGGTTGCCCGTTGTCCAGCCACGCAACGGGACTTGGCGGACCCGCAGCGTCGGTTTGGCCCATGTGGATTTCGTAACCCCGGCAGTCGGCCCCTGTTTGCCGGTACGTAAAGCCCCGCTGCTGCGTCGTTTTGACCGGCTGCAACACCGTCCGGACAGGCAACAGTCCCAGCCCCGGTAGGCTCTCGATGGACCCTTCCAGATGGTTCGGGTCTTCCACTACTTCGCCCAGCATCTGGTAACCCCCGCAGATGCCGATGACCGTTTTTTCCCGTTTATGGGCTTCGGTAATGGCCCGCGCGACGCCGTTGTTTTTAATCGTCAGCAGGTCCTCGATGGTGTTCTTGCTGCCGGGCAAAATCACTACATCTGCCTGCGCGATGTCGTCGGGTTGATGTGTGTAGAACAGGTTCACGCGCGGGTCCTGCTCGAGCCGGTCGAAGTCGGTGAAGTTCGACAGCCGCCTGAGCAGGATGACCGCCACGTTTACCTTTCCGGCCCTTGTCGACCGGGCTTTCTGCGCCAGCGCGACTGAATCCTCCTGTTCGATAAAAATGTCCCGGAAGTAAGGCAGCAGCCCCACCACCGGTATGCCCGTCAGCTCTTCCAGCATCCGCCGACCGTCGTCGAACAGCCGCGCGTCGCCCCGAAACTTGTTGATAATGATGCCCTTGATAAGCGCCCGTTCGTCGGGCGTCAGCAGGGCGATGGTACCGTATACACTACCAAATAAACCGCCCCGGTCGATGTCGCCGATCAGGTAGGTGGCGGCCCCGGCGTGCTGCGCCATGCGGAGGTTGGTGATGTCGCGGTGTTTCAGGTTCAGTTCCGAAATGCTGCCCGCGCCTTCCATGACGACGGGTGAATACTGACCCGCCAGCCGGTCGAACGCCTGCGTCACGGCGGCAAACAGTTCGGCCCGGTCGTTGCCCATGAAGTAGTCGTAGGCCGACTGATTACCGATGGGTTTGCCGTTCAGGATGACCTGCGAACTGCGGTCGCTGGTGGGTTTGAGCAGCACCGGGTTCATGTCGGTATGGCAGGGAATACCGGCGGCTTCGGCCTGTACCGCCTGCGCCCGGCCAATCTCCAGTCCGTCCGGCGTCGCGTAGCTGTTGAGCGACATATTCTGCGCTTTAAACGGCGCGGGCTGGTAGCCGTCCTGCTTGAAAATCCGGCAGAATCCGGCCGTAATGACGCTCTTTCCCACGTCGGAGGCCGTCCCGACAAACATGATGGGCCGAAGGGTAGACATGCTCATTACGTCAGCGCATTGGACGCCCTGATGATTAATTTACGCAGATTCAGGACCGTATTGATGTTTGTAGACAGGTCGGTAGAAAGTGATGCCATCAATAAAATCGAAATCTTTTTTGTTAAACGTGAAGAGTTCAACCGGATACGTGAGGGCGGTTGCAGCGATGATCATGTCTGGGATACCGGGCCGTTTCGCATAATGCTCCCAGATCAAACTCGATAGTCGACGTGATATTTCGGGGTCTAAGCCAATTATGTTGAACTTGTTGATTACTTCCACTGTCCTGCGCTTCTCGCTATACTTCATGCCCACATACATTTCTACTTCCGAAATGACGCTAAGGTACAGACGATCGAAGCCGAGGGCATCCAACTCCTGAACCATTGCTGGTATACCCCGGAAATAGTCGAACAGTACGTTGGAGTCGCACAGTACTAGTTTCTTTTTGGCCATGCCTTCGCCCGGATAGAAGCCATCGTTCGTTCATCATTAGCCCAAATGCCGCTGAAAGTGGCCGGCGTCTCGCCGGGTTGAGCGTCGCTTTTATGCAAAAGGGGGATGTCGGCTCCTATCTCGGCGTTAATACCGTTTTCGAGTAGTAATTTTACGGCTCTGGCGTAATCTTTATCGTCGATCGTCAATGTCTTCATCGTCTGCTGCTTGTATTATCCCGAAGATAACAAATCGCTCATTGATTCGCGTTCGCTATCTATCAATACGTTAAACATACGAAAAATAGCAATCAGGTTAATTGCTGACGTGAGCTGTAACAGCTTCGGTCAGTGCATCCACTGACAAGCTATCCAGCGACACACAATCGGCACCCAGCGCGTCGGCGAGGGCCAATGCCCGGCCTAGCTGAAGATAACCGGCGTCGGTGTCGAGGACCAGCGCGGGGACGGACTGGGCGCGGAGCTGACCGGCGAGGTGCAGGGTCTGCTGCCAGGCATCGCCACCCCCCGGCAGGGCTACGTTGGCTTTGCCGTCGCTGAGGACAACCAGTAACGGACGCTGATCGCGGGTTTGCCCAAGTATCTCCAGCGCGAGTTGGAGGGCGTGGGGCAGGGGCGTCCGGCCACCGGTAGGCAGCGTTTGCAGCGCCTGTTCGGCCTGTTCGACGTGCCGGGTTGGCGGTAGCAGTACCTGCGCGTCGATACCCCGGAAGCTGATGACGCCCACACTGTCGCGGTGTTGATAAGCGTTGGTCAGCAAACTCAGCACGGCCCCTTTTACGGCTTCCATCCGCTGACCGGCCGCCATCGACCCCGACGCATCCACGACAAACAGAATCAGATGGGCTGTCCTTTCTGTTCGGACAGCCTGATGCAGGTCCGCGCGGGTAATGGTGGAATCGCCCGCGTCGCGAAGCAGGGCGCTTTGCAGCGTAGCCGTAACGGCCAGGTCGGTTGGCTGCGGGTTGGGCACGGCGCGCACAAACGCACCCCGCTGACGCCCGGCCGTGGCCTGATGCTTACCAGCCGGAGCCGGTTGCTGACGCAGCGTTTCGACCGCGAAAGTGGGTAAGGGTGGCGCGTCGATTAGTGGCAGTACGCCAAATACCCGCTCCGCCTGCACTGGGTCGGTTGCTGGCCCGGTGCCTTCCTCCGGTAAATCGTCCGGTATTACATCAGGCGCTATGTTAGTCTGTTCGGTTCCGTCAGACGGCTTTGGTGGCGTAGTCGACGCGTCGGGTTGGGTGGCTGGCGGTGGGGAAGTGTCGGTTGCTTTTTTGCGTTGCCGGTGGGGGAGGGCCAGCGCAGCCGCCTGCTGTACGTCGGCAGGTATTACGTCGGCGCGCCCGGCCAGAGCCGCGAGTGTCAATGCCGTTTTATACAGGACAATGTCGGCCCGCAAACTGACGATGTTCAGGTCGGTACACAGTTGGCTAATCAGCGTCAGCATCCCGTCGGCCATACGAACGGAAGGCAACAACTGACGGGCCTGTTCGATCTGATACTGCAACGTCTGTTGCTCGCTGCCCCATTGCTCAGTAAAAGCAACTGGATCGGTTTCAAAGGCAATCCGCCTGCGCACAACGTCGGTGCGTTCGTCAACCACGCGGGGTGCCGCCACGTCGACCACCAGCCCGAACCGGTCGAGGAACTGCGGACGCAGCGTACCTTCTTCGGGGTTCATGGTGCCGATCAGCATAAACCGCGCGGGGTGACTAACCGCTAGCCCGTCGCGCTGCACCGTGTTGATTCCCATGGCCGCCACGTCGAGCAGCACGTCGACCAGGTGATCGGCCAGCAGATTTACTTCGTCGATGTACAGGATGCCCTGATGCGCCGATGCCAGCAGGCCCGGCAATAGTTTCTTCTGCCGGCCGACCAGCACGCTTTCTAGATCGAGACTGCCCACTACCCTGTCTTCGGTCGCGCCAAGTGGCAAATCCACAAACGGTACGCCGATGGTTTCGGTTTGGAAATTGGTCTGTTGGCAGGCGTCGCAGATCGGCAGCGGTTCGTCGGGGCGGCAGTTGAAGCGGGAACCTGCCACCCGCTCGACGGGCGGCATCACGGCCGACAGCCCCCGTACGGCGGTACTTTTCGCCGTGCCTTTGTCGCCCCGGATGAGCACCCCGCCGATGCCCGGATTGACGGCGCACAGCAGCAGCGCCTGTTTCAGCAGCGGCTGACCAACGAGGGCGGAAAATGGATACGTCATATGGTTGGTTGGTCGCAAAGCGAATAACTGGTGCTGCGGCCCCCGGCTTCGTCTTTGATTAATAGCCCTTTTTGAATCAAATCCTGAATGTCGCGCGCGGCCGTATCCTGTGAACATTTGGCAATTTTTGCCCACTTCGAGGATGTCAGTTTGCCGTCGAAACCGTCCCACAGTTTATTGAGGAGCAGCCGCTGCCGGTCGTTTAGCGGTACGCTGCCGAACCGCGACCAGAAATGCGCCTTCGCCAATACCCGCGTCAGTTGCTGTTCCGTCTGCTGCTGGGCACGGCGCAGGCAGTCCAGAAACCAGATTAGCCAGCCGGTAATGTCCAGCGAGCCACGCTGCGTTCGTTCAAGCAGGCTGTAATACGCATTCCGTTCCAGCCGAATTTGCGCCGACATGCTGTAATAGCGAAAACGCGACCGTTCGGCCCGTGCCAACAGCACATCGGTCAGGGCGCGGGCAATGCGGCCGTTGCCATCGTCGAACGGGTGAATCGTCACGAACCAGAGGTGGGCAACAGCAGCTTTCAGTATTGGGTCGAGTGATTGTTCGCCGTTGAACCAATCGATAAACTGAACCATTTCGTCCGCCAGCCGTCCGCTTGCCGGGGCCTCAAAATGAACCCGTTCGCGACCGAGCGGGCCCGACACAACCTGCATCGGCCCGGTATCGTCGCTGCGCCATCGACCCGTCTGAACCGTATACGAGCCACTGCGCTCAGCCGGGAACAGGGCCGTTTGCCAGCCGAAAAGCCGTTCGTCGCTCAGCGGTGTATCGTACTGTTGCGTTGCGTCTAACAGCATATCGACAATGCCGTCCACCGACCGATCCGTTGGAATCAGGCCACCGATGTCGATGCCCAGTCGACGGGCGATGGACGAACGTACTTCACCCAGTGGCAGGATTTCGCCTTCGATCTCCGAAGTCTTCAGCACATCCTGCGTCAGTGTCCGAAAGCTGGTTTCTTCCTGAGCGGTAAAGCCAAGCATCTCCATCCGACCAGCGATGCGACCCTGTGCATAGCGCACGTCACTCAGCAAGGCCGAAAACTGCTCGTCCTGCCAGATGAAGTGGGGCCACTGCCTGAGTTGGTGAATGTACATAGCTTTTGTTGTACGCTATTCTCCGCAAGGTACGGTTTATTCTCCGCAAATTTGCGGAGAATAGATTGGCTAATCTCCGCATTCACTCATGTCTGGCTTCCAGCAGGCGTTCGCTGTTGAGGTAGATGCCCTGCAACGCGTTGAGCATCTCGGGCGATGGTTCGGCCCACAGACCGCGCTGAGCGGCTTCGAGCAGGCGTTCGGCGATGGCGTTCAACGCCCACGGGTTGTTGTCGGCGAAGAACTGCTGCATGGCGGGGTCGAGGGCGTATGTTTCGCCGACCTTCTGGTACATCCAGTCATCGACGACCTGCGCCGTGGCGTCGTAGCCGAACAGGTAATCGACCGTTGCGGTGAGTTCCAGCCCACCTTTGTAGCCGTGTTTTTTGATGCTGTCGAGCCACTTCGGGTTGACGACCCGCGAGCGGAACACGCGCAGGGCTTCCTCCTTCAGGTCGCGCACGACGGGCCGGGCGGGGTTCTGCGAATCGCCGAAATAATGCTTCGGCTGCTGCCCCGTCAGACTACGGATCGTGGCAATCATCCCGCCGTGAAATTGCAGGTAATCGTCGCTGTCGAACAGGTCGTGCTCACGGTTGTCCTGGTTGTGCAGGGCTAATTCCACGCCCGACAGCCGCTGCCGCAACTCGTCGCGGGCATCGACGCCCTGCGCCGTCCGCGTGTAGGCGTAGCCGCCCCAGTTGACGTACGTTTCGGCGAAATCAGCGTCGGTATGCCAGTTTTTCTCGTTGATGAGCGGCAGAATCCCCGCGCCGTAGCTGCCCGGTGCCGCGCCGAAAATGCGGTAGCCCGCCCGCTCTTCGGCCTCTTCTAGGGGAACGTCCTGCGTCTGTAACTGCGTCAGTTCAGCCAGGTAATGCTTGCGGACATAGTTCTGTTCCGGCGGTTCGTCCAGCTCAATGACCCGCTGCACGGCATCGTCCAGCAAGTCGATCAGGTGCGGGAAGGCGTCGCGGAAGAAGCCGCTGATGCGGGTTGTGACGTCGATGCGCGGGCGACCCAACTCTTCAAGTGGAATCACCGCAATGTCGACCACGCGTCGGCTTTCGGCCTGCCAGATGGGACGCACCCCCAGCAGGGCCATCACCTCGGCGGCATCGTCGCCACTGGTCCGCATGGCGCTGGTGCCCCAGATGCTGATGCCGACGCTTTCGGGGTAGCGGCCGGTTTCTTTCCAATGCCGGTCGAGGACTTCGCGGGCCAGTTGCTGCCCCACCTCCCAGGCCGCCTGCGACGGCAGTGCGCGCGGGTCGACGGCGTAGAAGTTGCGGCCCGTTGGCAGAATGTGCGCCTGTCCCCGCGTCGGGGCACCACTCGGCCCCGCCGGTACGTACCCGCCCGACAGCCCGTGTAGCAGGTTCGATAACTCATCGTCGGTGCGGGCCAGATTCGGCAGGAGTCGTTCGCAGACGTAGGTCAGCACCTGCCGGATCCCCCCGAAAGCGGGCATCTGCGGGAGTTGGTTGAACGTCTCGAATAGCATCTGATCGATCTGCGCGGGGCGGAACCGGTGCTGCCCGGCAACGCGGAACAGGTGGTTGCTCAGTTCGTCAATGACGTCCAGCGCGTCGGCAGCGGTCACGAGGGGTCGTCCAGCCAGGTTGGTAAATTCGGCGGAGATGGTCGTGAGCCGGGCGCCTTTGGCCGTTTGCAGATCGGTCAGGTCGAAGCCGAATAGCTGCGCGATTTCGGCAGACAGGCTCGGTGCCGATGCGTTGGGCAGGCGGGTGAGCGATTGCAGCATGTCGGTCAGCGCGTCGCCGGTGGGCATCTCGCCCAGCGTGTGCAGGCCGTTGCGAATCTGAGCCGCACCCAGTTCGCAGAGGTAGCCGTCGATGTCTTCGATCAGGTGCGCCACGTCCTTGCCGTCCATCTCCGTCAGGCTGACCGGCACGCCGTCGGGCGTCATCTCATCGTCCCACTCGTGCTTATGGTCGCCGTGGTCGCGGCTGAGCATGGCCGACAGGTCGACGTCCAGATTCGTTTGTTTGATGAGCGTCCAGATCTGCCGTTGCAGCAGCGGCAGTTTGGCCGGGTCCATCGTCTCGACCTGGTAATATTCATCGACCAGTTGCGTCAGCTGGGCCAGTTCGCCGTAGCTGTCGGCCGAGGTCATGGGGGGCGTCAGGTGATCGACCACTACGGCGTGGGCGCGTCGTTTGGCCTGCGACCCTTCGCCGGGATCGTTGATGATAAACGGGTAAAACAGCGGCAGATCGCCCAGCAACGCATCCGGGAAGCAGTTCGCCGACAGGCCGATGCCTTTGCCCGGTAGCCATTCCAGCGTACCGTGCTTGCCGACATGCACGATGGCATCGGCCCGCCAGTCGTCGCGAAGCCAGCGGTAAAGGGCGTAGTAGTGGTGCGTCGGCGGGAGGTCGGGCTGGTGGTAAATGGCGTCGGGGTCCATGCCGTAGCCGCGCGGGGGTTGCAGGGCCACGAAGGCGTTGCCCAGCGGCAGCCCCGCCAGCGCGATGTGCCCGTCGTGGACGTAGGTTTCGCCGGGGGGCGGCCCCCATTGCTTCGTCATTTTCTGCCGAATAGCCTCGGGGAGGTCGGCAAACCACCGGGCGTACTGCGCCGTCGATACCCGCCCGGCCGCGTTGGCCAACTGGTCGGGCGTCAGGTAGGTCTGATCGTACGAACAGCGGTCGATGAGCTGGTGAATCAGGTCGGTGCCGCTGGCGGGCAGGTCGCCTATCTGATAGCCTTCGGCCTGCATCGCGTACAGCATGTTCATCAGCGACGCGGGCGCATCCAACCCCACCGCGTTGCCAATCTGCGACGCTTTCGTGTTGGAATTGGTGAAGATAAAGGCGACCCGTTTCTGGGCGTTGGGCAACGTTCGCAGCCGCGAAAACCGCCGGGCCAGCCCCGTTACGCGCTCCACCCGATCGTCGAGCGGCACGTATCCTTTCGCCGTGCGCTCTTTTTCCTTGAACGACACCGGCACGGTGATAATCCGCCCGTCGAACTCCGGGATCGCGACGTTCATGGCCGTATCGAGTGGGTTCAGTCCCCGGCTCGACGACTCCCACGGCCCCCGCGCCATACCGGGCGTCATGGCCTGAAAAATGGGTACGTTCAGGTGCGCCAGCATCATCTGCGAGGGGGCTTCGTCGTCGCCCGAACGCAGGTCGGTCATGGCGTAGGAAATGGTGTTGATGAGGTTGTCGATGGCGATACCGCCCCGTTCGGCCTGAAAAAAGGCGAACGCAAACGGCGCACCGGTAGCGGGGTCGACGGCCTTGAGCGAGGTCGTGAACACGGGCAGCGCGTTAAGCGATTTCTCCTCCAGCGACCGTACCAGTGCGTCCACGAAGGCTGTGTTGCCGCTGATCCAGTGCGACCGGTAGAACGTGATGCCCACCGTCGGCCAGTCGGGGTTGTGGCGCTGTACCCAGTCCTGAAGGTCGGCGGTTTCGGGCAGGTCGGGGTGGTAGATGCCGTGGTCGGGTAGCTGCGTGGGCGCGTCGGCCCCGAAGCCCGTCATCAGCAGGTGGTCCGCCAGAAAGTACAGCAGCGACGTCAGGTTCTGGTAGCCCCCGGCCTGCACGTAGGCCAGCGTTTCGTGCAGAATAGCGGGCGACACCGTCGAGACGGCGGCAAATTCGGGGTTCAGGTCGCCTGTTCCGCTGATGACAATCAGGTGTTGCCCCTGCTCGGTAGCCCGGCGTACCAGTTCACCAAAGCCCGGTACGCTGCTCGGCCGACCGTGGATGCGAAGCACGATAACTTGGGCCGCGCCAATTTCCCGGTCGAGCAACTGCGCCATCTGCGCTTCGCTCTTGATCGCCAGCAGGCTCAGCCCCGTCGTTTTGGGAAACTCGTCGGGCAGCGTTTGCAGTACCCGGTTCATCGTCAGCAGGTCGGTGTCGGCGTGGGTCAGAAACACGATACCACCCGTCGGTAGGGCTACCTGTCCCGCCTGCGTGGCCGTTTCGGAGCCTTTCCAACTGTAAAACTGAAAGACGTATTCCGACAGCTCAGCCGGGGGCGGCAGGTAACCATCGGCGGCAATCAGGCTGTCGATGTAGTCGAAAATGGCGATGATCTGCCAGTCGCTGTTGATGGAGTGAAACCAGACCGACTGCCCGTCGAAGAGCAGCGTCACGACGTTGGCGAGCGTACACGGCCCCAAACAGCCACCTTTGGTCATGTGCACAACGTTGCGGATTTTCCGGCGCATCCACTCGCTCTTGTACAACTCAACCGGAATAGCCGCGTACCCCCGGTCGACGCGCCCGCAGCAGCAGGCGTTGTAACAGTACGACAGGTGCCCCCGGCGCTGCACGAGGTTAATGGCTTTCCCGTCGGCGCGGGTCACGCGTTGCCGTTTGATGTCTGCCATACGAAAGTGGGGTTAGAAACGTGACTAATACGGGTTGTTAATGCTTGGCAGCTTACCTACCCCCCGTTCCCATGAAGGGGGTGAAGACTCGGCGATATCCTCACCCCCTTCAGGGGGACGGGGGGTAAATGAGTCGGCGTTTGGTTTAGCATCAGACAGAGCAAGCAACCGTTCGATAAACGCCGGGTTGTCGCCCCAGTACAGGTGAACGTAGGACGCGAACGTGTTCTGAACGCGGTACAGCTTCGTCTCGACCGGGATGCCTTTGGCGTTACTGATCGACGCGACGGAGAGCAGCGGCATCGATTCGGTCAGGTTGGAATAGTGAAACTCGTGGCCGTTTATCGTCAGCCCCTCCAGACCGGATCTCTCCAGACCGGGACCAGTCCACTGCATCCAGCGGTAGCCCAGCGTCAGTTTGGCGGCCTGCATCGACGTCGTAACGTTCAGTACACCCACCATCGGCCACACCGTTCCCGACCGGGTCAGGCGCGACTGGACCTGTATCGACTGACTCAGGTACATCAGTCCCCCACATTCGGCGTAGGTCAGCCCCCCGGACAGGCAGTAGTCGCGGATGCTGGTACGCATGGATTCGTTTTCGCTCAGTGCCTGTGCGTGCAGTTCGGGGTAGCCGCCGGGCAGGTACAGCAGGTCGGTATAGGGCAAAACCGTATCGTGCAGCGGACTGAAAAACGTGACGGTGCCGAACTGGGCCAGCCGGTCGAGGTTTTGCTGGTACGTAAACAAAAAGGCGTCGTCCCGGGCTACGCTAATTCGGCGCGTCGGTCGTTCCGACACGGATGCAGCTACCGGCACTGCCAGCGGTGCCATCGTTTGCGTTACGGTTAGCAGGCGGTCGAGGTCGACGGTCTTTGGCAGTTCGTCGGCGATGGCCTGAATGATCTGTTCGTAATCCGTTTCGGCCGATAGGTGCAGCCCCAGATGCCGCGACGGAATGGCAAAGCGCGGGTTATTCGGCAGATACCCCAGCGGTTCCACGCCCACGTCGGCGCAGGCATCGGCCAGGAACCGGTAGTGCGATGCCGACCCGACGTTGTTGAAAATGGCCCCCACCAGCCGGATTCCCGCGTAAAAATGTTTGAATCCGTAGAGCAGCGGTGCCACCGAATACGCCATCGCCTTCGCGTTGACGACCAGCATGACGGGTATGTCGAGCAACTCCGCCACGGCCGCGCTGCTGCCCTGCATCCGGTCTGATCCATCGAACAGGCCCATCACACCCTCCGTAATCGCTACGTCGGCCCCCTGCGTATACCGTCCGTACGACGCCCGAATGTGCTCCGGCGACGCCATAAACAGATCGAGATTGATGCTGGGCGACGCTTCGATGGGTGACACTTCGCTAGTCGGCATCCCGCTGGGCCGACCGGCCGCCGTGCTGTGGTGTTGCGTGTCGATGTAGTCGGGACCGCATTTGAACGGCTGCACCCGTAGCCCCCGGTCGGCCAGCGCCCGCAGCAGCCCCAGCGTCAGCGTCGTTTTGCCGGAACCGCTGGATGGTGCGGCTATGAGAAATTGGGGGAAGCGTTCAGCCATACGTAACGTGGGTTGAGTCGTGAGCAGACCAACGGCCGAACCGGTATTTCCGTGAGCTAACGGGGTGGAGAAAAGCGGGTTGGTAGACAGCCTGATGCACTGCCGTTCGTACTGACACCATACCGGTAAGTCAGCGCATACCAAACCCGACCCAGCTTCAAACCGCGAAAGCGTTGTCGTCTCGAAACAGGCAGGTCTCCTGACTTGAACCGTCGCTGCCGTCCTTCCCGACCCGGTGAGTCAGTGAACGTTTGTGAGCAGCGACCTGATGCGTTCTTACAGTTGCGCGACAGTTCGGGCTTTACACCCGATTCCCTTTTCACCACCCATGGGGCGGCACCTGTTTCGGTTGGAAGAAATGACGTCGAAACGTTAATCTGGTAGTAAAGGTACCATTTAAACCTCTACTTTTGCCCTTGTTTGCTGGTGTCCTTCCGCTGCGAAGGGCTTAAAAGGGAATCCGTCGCCCCGCCGATTTGGGGTTAATCGGAGCAGTTCCCGCTGCTGTATAGTTCATTAATCAGGTGCCGACAACGCGCCACTGTTCCGGTTCGGGATGGGAAGGCGTCGGTGCTGAACGAGCCAGAAGACCTGCCGCGAACATCATAACCGGGTTGCTTTCGGGACCAAAAGCGGCAGGAAAGTCAACGGATACGCCGATTCGGTGGTGTCCGGGCTTTTTGCGTGCGTACATCCCAACGGTCGGCCCCCAATCCGTTGCGCACATGATTAATCCGTTACTCCTCGATTCCTTACTGCTGGGTGTTCAGCACTCCTTCGAACCCGACCACATGGCCGCCGTGTCGGTGCTGGCGTCGGAGAAAGAAAAATCCGGTCGGCGGCATCTGTGGCGGGTCATCTGGCGGTCGTCGCACTGGGCGCTGGGACATTCGTTTACACTCATTCTCTTTGCCTGCTTTATTCTGCTGCTCAAATCGGCCCTGTCGCTCAACATCGCCGAGCAGGTCGAGCTGGCGGTCGGGCCGCTGATGATCTGGCTGGGTATCGTCGCCATCCGGCGCAACTACGCGCAAACGCACGAACACGCTCACCCACACAACCCACCGGCCACGACGTTCAGCCGGTCGTTTTGGGTGGGGATGGTACACGGGCTGGCGGGAACAGGCGGGGCCTGCACCGTCGCGCTGACCCTGGCTGCCCGCGATGCCGCCACCGCCGTCTGGATCATCATTCTGCAAAGCGCGGGAATCATCGTCGCCATGACGGGTTACGGCTGTCTGCTGGCTTTTTCGCTGACGCGGGTCGTGGATCGCTGGCGGTCGGCGGTGCGGTTTATCAATTACGCCGTCGGCATTTTCTCCATCGGCATCGGCCTGCTCACGCTGTGGGAAGTGGCGCAGTCGTATAGATAACTCTGCTTCATTGCCTTTTTCTATCATCCTGTTCCGCTTTCTGTCATCCTGTTATCGTCTCTGTTATCCTGCTGCTAGTTGTGTCATCCCGACGGCAGGAGGGATCTTCGGTAGATGGATAGCTTTTCAGCCTCACCCGAAGATCCCTCCTGCCGTCGGGATGACAGAGATGATAACAGGAAGAAAAATGGCGGTAGTGGGATGACAAAAACGATACGGGAAGGCAGGGACATCGAACAACTTTACCATTAGTGTTTACCAATCAATTACAACCTACGTGACGAATTTCTCCCGTCGATGCGCCCGTTTTGGTGCGCTTGTTTCTTCATCATCGAGTACGCCGGTTCGCATCGGTGCCGCCCTGACAACACTGTCGTTGCTGGCGGCATCTGCTTACGGCCAAACGCCCGATTCACTGCGCAACCGCGACCTGACGGAAGTCGTCGTGACGGCCACCCGTTCCGATAGTCGGCGCGAACTGGTGCCGCAGCAAATTAACGTGCTGACCCGCCACGACATCGACCAGACGCAGGCGTTCGACGTCACCGATCTGGTTAAAAAGCTGGCGGCTGTCAACGTCATTCAGTACCCCAGCCTGTCGTCGGGGGTAGGTATTCGGGGCTTCCGGCCGCAGTTTTCGGGGCTGAACCAGCGTACGCTACTGCTCATCGACGGACGTCCGGCGGGGGCCACCAACCTCTCGACCATCGGCCTGAACAACGTTGAGCGGGTGGAAGTGCTGAAAGGTCCCGCGTCGGCCCTGTACGGGTCGCAGGCGATGGGGGGCGTTATCAACGTCATCACCCGGCGGTCGCGCGGGCCGGTTCGTGGCAATGCGTTCGCCGAATACGGGTCGTTTCAGACCTACCAGGCGGGTGGTAACGTGGGCGGTAACCTGACCAGGCGGCTCGATTTCGACCTGTCGGCCAGTTATTTCAAACGGGCGCAGGATTACAAACTGGGCAGCGGCAACCTGTTCCGCGACTGGCTCGGTGGCGATCAGGCGGTGAAGAATTACACCAACAAACCGGCCGAAACCGTGGACGATCGCAAAGATGACGGCCTGACCCGCCCCAATACGAAGCTGACCTACTATTCGGGGTCGCTGCGGCTGGGCTACCAGCTGGGGGCCAACTGGCGCGTCGACGTGCGGGGCGAAAAATTCATCGCCAAAGACGTTGAATCGCCGGGCGACATCACCTACGGTACTACGCAGGCCAGCCTGAAAGATGCCGACCGGCAGGCGGCCGAGGTCGCGTTGAGCGGGCAGCTGGGGGCGCACAAACCGGTGCTGCGCGTGTTTGCGTCGGGGGAAAACAGCTTTTTCAAGACGACCAATGTATCGGGCAAACCCGTAACACCCTATCAGTCGTCGACGACCGAAAACCGCTGGCAGGGGATTCAGCTGAAAGATACCTGGCAACTGGGTCGGCATAGCCTGACTATCGGCTACGATTACCTCGACGCCAGCACCAGCAGCCGCGCCTTCACCGACGCGACCACCGAACGGGCTCCGACCTCGCCCAACTACGCCATCCGCTCGTCGGCGGTCTACGCGCAGGGACAACTGCGATTTGGCAACGACAAACTGATTCTGCAACCGGGTGTGCGTTACGACAATATCACCTTCGCCGTGCAGGAAACCCCGCTGCTGACGACCTTCACGCCCGGCAAAGCCACCACGCCGTTTGTCAGCCCCAGCTTGGGCGCGGTGGTGCGGGTCGCGCCCGACCTGCGGCTGACGGGTACGGTGGGCCGCGCCTTCGTTACGCCCGACGCCTTCAACGTAGCCGGGTATTCGGAAGTACGTACCTCGGCGGGGCGCATCACCATCACAACCGGCAACCCCGACATCCGCAACGAAAACAGCGTTAGCTACGACGCCGGGCTGCACTATAGCCGCCCCATGAGCGGGTTCAGCGCGGGCGTGACCTATTTTCACACGAACGTAACCGACCGGATTGCCCGCATCGTGACGCAGGTGAACGAGCGGCAGACCAACGGCGACGTCATCGTGGCGCGGGCGACCTATGTCAACGCGGCCGATTCGCAGATCAGTGGGGTGGAATCGGAAGCGGCCTACGATTTCGGGGCCCTGACGGCGTATCGTTACTCGCTGAAACTGTTCGCCAACGCAACCAACATGATTCGGTACAGCGAAACGGTAGTCGGCACCGACGGGGCCGTAACGCAACGCGACATCATGAACGTGGCCAATATGAACCTGAACGCCGGGCTGGATTACGACTCGTTTCGGGGCTTCCGGGCGCGGCTGTTGGGCCGGTACGTGGGGCACCGCAAAGACACGGATTTCACCGACGCGGCCAACCCCGAAATCGAGTATCCGGTGTATCTGGTGCTCGATGCCAGTGCGTCGTACACGCTGGCCCGGCAACATACCCTCGGGGTGCAGGTGACAAACCTGACCGACGAAAACTACTACGAAAAGCGGGGCTACAACCTGCCCGGTCGCTCGTTCTTCGTCCGGTACAGTTTCGCGTTCTAACGGATCTGTTGGCAAGCCATCCGATTGTACCATACGACAAAGCCGCCACTGCGATTGACAGTGGCGGCTTTGTCGTATGGTAGATAATTAACGTTGCGACCCTGTTTTCTTCGCAGCCGGGCGTTTCGGAGCCGGTTCGTTAGTCGTCGTGCGGGCACCACGCGTTGGTTGACTGGTGGCTCCCGATGCCGGTGTTCCCATGTCCGGGGAGGATCGGACTTGGTTTGTGGCGCTGACCGATGGTGGAGCCGGGGCGGGGTGTGGATCCCGCCGGGTTGTAGTCTGTTTTTTATTCTGGCGGTCAGACCGGGTACTGCCGGAGACATTAGCCTGTGCATAGCCACTGGTGCCCATGGCGGCTGTCAACAGGGCCGCAATCAGTAAGGTGCGAGTCATAAATAGGCCGGATTGTATGAAAAAGTACGCGATGTGTTTGCTTGTCAACAGTTTGTTTCCAGCAGGGTTGGCGGTCTTTCCGAATCCTGAGGGAACGGTCCGTGCCGGGGATTGAGTAGTATATTCGTCTTGCCTTATAGTGCTGATTGTTAGTTAATTGACAAAAGAGGCTGGTCGGCTTTACATACGTTGTCGTGCCGTACAAACCTATCCATAGGTGCGGGGTTAATACAGAGACAAACGTATACGCCTGCTGTGTGCGGCCAGGGGTGCCGTAGCTAACTAATAGTCAGATGAGTGTTATCAAATATGCCCTTCAGCAACCCGAATCCATTGCGTACTGCACCGGTGCCAATAATTATTGCTGGATTCATTTTCGGTCGGGAGAAAAAGAGCTGGTATCTAAACCGATCAGTTACCTTGAACGTAAACTGACAGCCTTCGTGCGGGTACACAAAACGGTTTTGCTCAACCCTGATTTTGTCGAACAGCTACTGCCGCCCGCAACCCGAAAAAAGACCGGACAGGTTCGGCTGGATACCGGAGAAGCCTTCCCGGTCAGCCGGCGTCGCTGGGCGGAGGTCGTTCTGGCACTGACGGGGGAAGAAACGGCTTCGTCGGCGGTGGGTGAAATCGCTGTAGGTCAACCTGTGATACCCGCCAAACCGGCCCACTCGTTTGGCCGGACCATCATGGTTGTGACGGAGCAGCCCCAAACGGCCTGGTTGCTGGAAACCATCATCAGCGACCATGCCTTCGATTACCAGTGTTACAGTGACACAACCAGCGAATCGCTGGCTGACTTTCTGACGCAGCAATCCGGGCTGGACCACCCGGCTTTGTTGCTGATCGACGCCCGAACCGCCATCGATAAACGGCTGGGTATCCTTAGTCGGCTAAAGGCCAGCAGTACACTTTGTCGGATACCCATTATTGTGCTGGTACTGCCAACCCGCCAGTCGATTGCGCAGGGGTATGCACTCCAGGCCAACTCGGTGATCGCGATGCCCAAGGGGATTCCGCCGGAAGATACGCTGCGACGTGTATGCTGGTTCTGGCTGGAAATGGCCGTGATGCCAACCAGCCAGAACCTGCTGGATTAGCCGTAGTTTACCTTAACCCAAATTGCAGGGGCGGCAGGGCAATCGTGTCCCACCAGTATGTGCGCAGTTCATCGAAGTGTGTGCCCCATGTACCGACTTCGAGGGGTTTAACGATGTAGGTAGCAGCACCACGCTGGTACGTCCCTTCAATGTCCGGGCGATGGTTCGACGAGCTGAAGACGACGACGGGAATATGATTTCCGGGCATTGGCAGCGATTTTATCGCGGTTAGCAGTTGCCAGCCATCTTCACGAAGTGGCAAATACAGATCCTGTAAAATCAACTTGGGAAGTTCCCACTCCTGCGTACACCAGCTATCGAGTAAGGTGAGTGCTTCGTTGGCTGAACTCACACGTACACAACTAACATCGGGTATAGATTGTGATAAAGCGCTGCTAATCAGTGTCCAGTGATCGTTGTCGTCTTCAACGATCAAGACTTTGGATTGAGTAGGACGCGAGCTATTTCGTTGCTTGTTGAGTGGGGAAGCCATGTTGTATAGGGAAATAAGGGAAACCAGCCCGAATGTCTGCATAAGTAGTATATATAAACTACCGACTAATAAGTATTTGTTCAATAATCCGTCAGTTGGCACTACGTCAGGGTTATTCAGGCACGGGACCATTGTCTCATTAAAGAAAGAAAGACGGGTTGACTTTCGGCATGGCAGGGTTATAGGAGTAGCCTGTACATAGGCCAACTCCGCATAAACTGGTGTTAATTCACCTGAACTACTCATGAAAATCAACACTATATTGATCGGGCTGCTGCTAAGTGGCTCGTTTGTAACGGGTAGCCTGGCTCAACAGACGGCTACTAGCAAGGCCAGCATGGCGGCTAACAAGGTCGGTAACGAAAGCAAAGCCGAATTCGACCGGCAAAACAAGCAGGGCGCTGCGGCCGTACAGGCGATAGCCCCTACCAGCGCAAAACTGTCGGAAGCCGATAAGAAGCTGATGAACGAAGTAGCAATGGGTGGCATGATGCAGCTTGAACTGGGTCGGGTTGCCATGCAGAAAGCCACCAATCCGCAGACGAAAGCGTTGGCCCAGGCTGAGGTGACCGAGCAGACCGGACTGTCGGCTAAACTCAAAGAGATCGCATCTGCCAAGGGAGTTACGTTACCCACCTCACCTGATCCGCAGACGAAGGTGATCCTGGGCAAATTCAGCCAGGCATCCGGTGTTGCGTTCGATAAGCTGTACGTGACGGAGAGTGGGGTGAAGGGGCACGAAAAGCTCGATCAGGTGATGACAAAAGTTGAAGCGAGCGCGTCGGACAGTAACCTGAAGCAGCTGGCAAAAGCCGCTCATCCACTGGTGAAAACGCACCTGAGCGTATCGCGGGCGATCATGACGTCGATGTAAGCAGCGTGCGTGTCTGTCCAACTACTGATTCTAAGCAGAGAAGCCCCCGTTTGTCGACAAACGGGGGCTTACTGGTTGGGCAATACG
This sequence comes from uncultured Spirosoma sp., assembly GCA_964581865.1. Classification (GTDB taxonomy): domain Bacteria; phylum Bacteroidota; class Bacteroidia; order Cytophagales; family Spirosomataceae; genus Spirosoma. The sequence goes on along the minus strand of CAZOQC010000008.1, from coordinate 138,279 downwards.
CAGTAGAAGCAGGTTGATATCGACTTCGGTTTACGATAGACACTCAACACCTGACACAATGATAAAACGCACAATGCTGCTGGCACTCGGTCTGGCCGGACTGCTGGCCATGCCGGCTTACAAATCGGCTCTGGAGGAGGAAAAATGGGCCAACCTGTTCGACGGTAAAACGCTGAACGGCTGGAAAGCGGCCGAAAATCCGGCTACGTTCCGTGTAGAGGACGGCACCATCGTCGTGGCCGGACCAAGGGCCCATCTGTTCTACGAAGGGCCGGTCAATAACCACGACTTCAAAAATTTTGAGTGGAAAGCCGACGTGAAAACCATGCCCGGCTCCAACTCCGGCATGTTTATTCACACGGCCTATCAGGAGACTGGCTGGCCCAAGCAAGGCTACGAAATTCAGGTCAACCAGACCCATACCGACTGGCGTAAAACGGGTAGCGTATACGGCTTGCAGGATGTAAAGGAAACGTTCGTAAACGATGGCGAATGGTACAACGAGCGTATCGTGGTGCGGGGTAAAACCATTCAGATTTTGATCAACGACAAGGTCATCAATACGTATACCGAACCCGAAAACTCCGACAAAGCTGGTAGCGGCACCATCGCCTTGCAGGGCCACGACCCCAAAAGCACGGTTTATTACAAGAACATTCAGATTATGCCCCTCCCGAATTAAAAATTGCTAGCGTTACAGATACGATAGCAAGCTGATAAAGCGGATTTTGGCGGATACACACTGATCTTTTTAAAATCTGCGGTCATCGGCAATATCCGCGCCATCCGCATGCCATTAAGTCCTGTCCATAAAAAAACGGAATGGCGGCTGTGCGGTTATGCCAGTACCATCTGACAAATCAGTATATGCGGAGCGAACGGGAAAAGAAATTGATGCTGAAATTCTGGGTAAAGGGCGGTGTCGGCGCTATGTTTCTGGGGAGTGGCCTGTCGGTTCTTCTCCACGGCTGGGGCCTCCGGCAAGCCAACGAAGACAATTGGTTCTGGGTCAGTACGGGCGGGTTCGCCCTGATTATGACCGGCCTCCGGCTTATCGGAGACGCCAACCGCCATCGGACAATGGTCGACGTGCTAAACGAACTCGATCAACGGGAAAACCCGTAACGGCAAACAGCACCGGTCGAATCGGCCGGTGCTGTTGCGAAAGGATTGAATGCTTCTTTATTTACCTGCCTTCTTCGGCTTTGGTTTCGGCTTTTCTTCCGGTTCCGGCCGTTTCTCTGCTTTATCTTTTGGCGCTCCTTTAGCAGGCTTACCTGCCGACGATTCCTCGCCTTTCGGGCCCTTCTTTTCGCCTGGCGCGGGCTCAGTTTTGGGCGCTGGCTTTTCCGGCTTTGGGCCGGGGCCACCGATCGAACCGCGCACAAACGTACCCCACGTCAGGTTATCTTTTCCTTTAACGGCTTTATTCGCCCGGTCGATGGCCATGTTCGCGGCTGCTTCAACGACCCACTCGAAATTGTCCTGACCAACCGAATGGATATCGGCGTCGGGGGCGGGGTTACAGAAATCGATGGCAATGGGGATACCGTCGCGCACGGCAAACTCGACCGTGTTGAAGTCGTAGCCCAGGCCATGATTCAGCTTTAGCACGTAATCTTCCATCGTTGCCAGCAGCTTTTTGCCCGCGTCACCGGTCGTTTTCATTTCCGATGCGTAGCGCAGATGGTGCGGGTTACGCGGTTCGTACGACATGATACGTACGTCTTTACCACCGATGCAGTAGCAACGGAAATAATCGGTAAAGTCGATGGCTTCCTGATACAGCATCACCAGTTGCCCCGTTTCGTCGTAGGCCCGAAACATCTGATCCGGGTTGTCGACTTTATACACGCTTTTCCAGCCCCCTCCGGAGTGCGGTTTCATAAACGCCGGGAAACCGATGTGGTGAAAAATAGCGTCCCAGTTCATATCGGTCAGGTTGCGAAACGAGTTATGGTTCGTATCGTCGGGCCGTTCCTTGGAGGGAAGCAGAATCGTTTTCGGAACGGGAACGCCCAACTGAACTGCCAGGGCGTTGTTGAAAAACTTTTCGTCGGCACTCCACCAGAACGGGTTATTCACAACGGCCGTACCGGTCAGGGCGGCATTTTTCAGGAAGGCTTTGTAGAACGGCACATCCTGTGAAATCCGATCGATAATCACCGCGTAGTCGGTCGGTACGCTTTGCTCGACCTGTTCGATCCGGACAAACTCAGCCTGAAAGTCGCTTTGCTTTTCGTTGACGCGGTCGACAAATGCCTGCGGGAACGTATTTTCCTGGCCGAAAAGAATACCAATTTTTCGTTTATCGCTCATAATTAGTCGGTTGCTGATTAGTTAGACGTTGATCGTGTAACAGGGTGCGTTGTTGCGCTGTGGTGGGCCAAAGTTGCACCGCTGTCTGTAAAAACCCAAACGGGCCCCTGAGGTTTGTATAATCCGTAATAAGACCGTTTATAGTAAAGAAGTTGGCCCTACCGGTAGTCGTAGCCACCGACCAGACAAAAAATGAAGGTAATACCCGTACTCACAGTACTTGCCCTATGTGCATCTACAGCATTCAGCCAGCCAGGTACAACGAAACAATTAGCAACGTCCAGACCACTCGTGCTTGGTCAGATAGACGAGATTATGTCCGAAGAGCTGCATGAAAAAAGACTACTGAACATTTATTTGCCTGACGGCTACAACCCGAAAGACACCGTAACCTACCCGGTTATTTACCTGCTCGACGGGTCGGCAGATGAAGATTTCATTCACATAGCCGGGCTCGTGCAGTTCAATAGTTTCGAGTGGGTCAGCCGGGTTCCGAAATCAATCGTAGTGGGTATCGCAACCGTCGACAGGAGAAGGGACTTTACGTTTCCAACGACTATCGAAACGGATAGAAAGGCGTATCCGACCGCCGGGCATTCCGATCGATTTATTTCGTTCATTGACAAGGAATTACAGCCTTACGTTCGAGCCAATTACAGGACGAATAAGTCAAAAATCATTATAGGTCAATCCCTGGGCGGGCTTTTAGCGGCAGAAATTTTAGTCAAAAAGCCGACGCTTTTCAATAAGTACATTATTGTGAGTCCAAGTGTATGGTGGAACGATGGGTCGCTGTTGAAACAACCCGTTTCCGCCTTTTCGGATACGGATATTTACATCGGTGTCGGAAAAGAGGGATTAACACCGACCGACATTCCTCGGGTCATGGAAGTCGACGCGAACCTGCTTGCCGATAAAGTGAAATCGCTGAATTATAAAAACGTACGTGTGTATCTGGACTACCTGCCCCTGGAAAACCATGCGACAATACTGCACCAGGCCGTTTCGAATTCATTCAGAGTTTTATATCCAAAAGTCTCGAAAGAGTAAGCACCAGCCAGTACATGCGGACGGGTCAATGAGAACGAAACCCGGGCGACAGTAGCCCACTAAGCAGAAACGACTCGCGCTGATGGGGCACGGGTCGTTTCGTAGCTGTTTCGTGGTGTCAGGTCGGGCCACGGTGGCTGGGCTGGCGACCCAGATCTGGCACCACGGATAGACGAAAAATCCTGTAATCCTGTCTTAAATCAATCCTGTCGTTAAATCTGACTCAGATAACGCGGGAACATATCTTTCCAGACCGGCCAGTCGTGATCGCCCCACGGGACAATGTCGAGCTGGTGGCGAATGCCTTTCCGTCCCAGAATGCCCGCCATCTGTTCATTGGCCGGTTTGCAGAAGTCATAGGCCGATGTGCCCAGCACGATATTCATGTGGTGCAATTCCGGGTTGCCATCGTTGGGTACGAAATCGACCGGGTTGTTGTAGTACACGTTGTCGTCGTAGTAGCCGTGCAGAAATGAGCGGATGTCGAACTTGGCCCCCATCGAAAACAGATTGCCCACCTGTTCGGGATGGCGAAAGGCGAAGTTGAGCGCGTGGTAGCCGCCGAAAGAAGCCCCCGCTACGCCTATCTTACGCTCATTGCACTCCCGCTGAATACCCGGTACCAGCTCGTCGTGCAAAAACCGGTCATACAATACCTGGTTCCAGATCCGGGTGCCGGGGTGCAGATGGCGGGCGTAGAAGCTATCGCGGTCGACGCTGTCGATGCAGTAAAGCTTTACTTTACCCGTCTCAACAAACCAGCGCACCGATTCGATAAACCCAAAATTTTTGTATTCGTAGAAGCGGCCCATTGAGGTCGGAAACAGCACCACCGGGTAGCCCCAGTTGCCGTATACCAGCATCTCCATGTCGCGGCCCAGGTGGTGCGAGTACCACGTTCGATAGTCTTCCTGCAAGGTTGTATGTCGTTTGGTAACAGCCTGATTATCGGTTGAAAGTAAGGCAAAACGCCGGTACGGGCAAAAAGAAGCAGGATCGCAACGGAAAAATTGGCTATTTTGCTTCTTGTGACACCCATTTTTCTTTTTCTGTTTTTGCTTATGGCTGAACCAATACCAGCCCCTGACCAGACGCACACCCCGCCCGTGATCGTCCGGCACGATGACTCGCTCGTGTCAGTGCCGCTCAATCGCAGCGTCCGGCTCACTATCATGCTGCCGCCTGATTATGAAAAAAATGATACGCAGGACCGCCTACCGGTACTGTATCTCAACGACGGACAGGATGTAAAGAAACTGCACATGAGCGAGGTGCTCGACTCACTGTATCGGCAGCAGGCCATCCGGCCGTTTATTCTGGTTGCTATTCATGCCGGCGATCGTATTCAGGAGTATGGTACCGCTGCTCAGGCCGATTACATGCACCGGGGCAGCAAGGCCGCCCGCTACACCGATTTCGTACTGACCGAACTGATTCCGTACGTTCAGAAGCATTACCGTATCCGGACCGATGCGGCCAGTTCGGTGTTTGCCGGTTTTTCGCTCGGCGGCCTGTCTGCCTTCGACATTGTGTATCACCACCCCGACCGGTTCAGTCGGGCGGGGGTATTTTCAGGGTCGTTCTGGTGGCGTAGCCGGGCCTTCGACGGGGCCTATTCCGACGATACGGACCGGATTGCCCATCAGCTTGTCCGGCACGGTGGGGGTGTGCAGCCGCTGAGCTTCTGGTTTGAAACCGGTACCGACGACGAAACCAGCGACCGCAACAGTAACGGGATCATCGACGCGATTGAAGATACGACCGACCTCATCGACGAACTGGTCAGCAAAGGCTACCACCGCGATACCGATATTCGCTACGTCGAGGTCGTTGGCGGGCAGCACAACCAGGACACGTGGCGGGCCGTGATGCCCGATTTTCTGACCTGGGCGTTCGGGCGGTAACTCAGGAACGAATCAGCAGCAGCCCGCTACGCTTGAGAAACAGGGCTACGTCGCGGGTGGTGTCCAGCGTTACCTGATCTTCGTAGAGTTCGCGGGCTTTGGCGACGATGGCCTTCTGGTACGATTTTACCGTTTCTTTTGTGTTGCCCGTCAGCTGGCTAACGGCCTGAATGGTGAGTGCCGGTTCGTGGGCTGGATGATTGGCGTAGAGCCGCAGAATCTCCATCTCCTTTGGCTGAAACGGGTTCTGAGCCGCACCGATCGTGGCGAAAGCGGTACTGATAGCCTGAAGAAATGTCTGCTCGATCTCCGGCGGCAGTCCGCGAAAGCGAGGGCTCATCGGCTCGCCCTCGTAGTCCTTGATGATCGTAAACTCTGACAGGTAAGCCAGAATATACCCGTCGGCTGAATACTGCCAGGGGGTAATGGTGCGCTTAACCAGCAGGACCCGCCCGCTGGCGTGCCGGAGCGGTACAGTAGCGATAAAAGCGGGGCTGGCAAAGCGGACCAGTTGCTGATTGGCCATTCGGAAGGTCTGCCCGGCCATCAGTACCATCGTCTGGTATGTTCCCCGGTTGGGCACCATGTCCATATACTGTCGAAACGTCAGACTGTTGTCGTCGTAGCCCATTTCGCGCCAGCCGCCAGCGGTAACGATGGACAGCGTCAGCAGATCGACAACCATAAAAAACTGTTCGGATTGAAGTTCGGAACGCAGGCGTTTAAGGGTCGTTTGCTGCTTATCGGCAGGAACCATCCGTTGCCGGGCTTCCGGGTCGGGATGCAGCGTCGCCAGCAGCTGCCGGATCTGCTGGTATTCACTTGGTACGTGTCGATTCATGGTGTGTAACGTTGGTACCAGACCGCTGTGCGTTCGGGTATGGTTAGAAAGAGGCACACCTGGGTTTTATACCAGTATGATACACATACTATGGCTGGTAGGGCTATTAACCGGTTGTTTATCCGCCAGCGACCCCCTGACCTCACCCCAGACCAGTCCGGCGGACCGGCAACTGGTCTGGCACGATGAATTCGACCGGCCGGGATTACCCGATTCGACAAAGTGGCGATATGAGGTGGGGGGAAATGGCTGGGGCAACAATGAACAGCAATACTACACCGCGCATCGACCCGAAAACGCCCGTATCGAAGCGGGTAATCTTATTATCGAAGCCCGGCGCGAGAACTGGCAGGGCAGCGCCTACACCTCCGCCCGACTGACGACCAGCCAAACGCAACGCTGGACCTACGGCCGGATTGAAGCCCGGGCCAAACTGCCAGCGGGCGTGGGTACGTGGCCCGCGATCTGGATGCTGGGCAGCAACATCAGCACCGTCGGCTGGCCGCGCAGTGGCGAACTCGATATTATGGAGCATGTAGGCTACGACCAGGGCGTCATCCACGGCACTACGCACAGCGAAGCCTATAACCACGTGAAGCACACCGAGAAAACAGGGACAATCACAATTCCTGACGCTACATCGGCCTTTCACGTGTACGCCATCGACTGGACCGCCGACCAGGTCGATTTCTACGTCGACGAACAGCGGTATTTCTCCGCCAGGAAAAGCGAACTGGGCCACTCGGTTGCCGAGTGGCCCTTCGATCAGCCGTTTTATCTGCTGCTCAATCTGGCCGTGGGCGGTAACTGGGGCGGAGCGAAGGGCGTCGACGAGACGATCTGGCCCCGGCGCATGGAAGTCGATTACGTGCGGGTGTACCAGTAGCAGCCAGACAAAAGCAAAACGGCGTGCACTCAGCCGAGCACACGCCGTTTACAGGTATGGTGGGTACGGTTTTAAAATGGCATTGCCATGGTGTCGCCACAGAGCCGACGGACTTTATCCCGCGACCGTTTCAGCCGCATCTTGACGGCACTGTCGTTGAGGTTCAGCTGCTCGGCGATCTGATGAATATCAAGCCCTTCCTGGTACTTCATGCGCAGAATCATCGACTCCTGGGGCGAGATCGTACTCATGGCATCGGAAAGCTGCTGAAGGCTCTGCTCTTTCGCTTCGTACTCCTCCATCGACGGCATCTGGCAGTCCAGATCATCATCCAGCGGGGTCGTCGTCATGCGGTTGGCCACCCGGATCTGATCCATACAGTAGTTGTAGGAGATCGAGTAGAGCCAGGTCGAAAACGTCGACCGTTCCTGGAAGCGGTCCAGCCGGGAAAACGCCCGGATAAAAATGTCGTGGGTGAAATCCTGTGCTTTCTCCGAATCTTTGGTGTACGAGAGACAGCGGTTATATACTTTACGAACATAACGTGTGTAAAGCGTTTCAAAGCAATCATTCGGGCGGGTGCCCAGGTATTGCCGGATTACTTCTTCGTCGTTCAGTTTAGTTTTCATTGATTCAATAGCTCAGGTGAGGCTGTGAGAGCGATTTCGTCCGTTTCGTTGTACAAAGGTTACATTCCTGGCTGCGGGAAGGCACCTTATTTCGATGAACTGTCGCTTTCAGGCGATTTTTGGTAAAAAAATTGTTGATACCAGCGTGATATGTATACGAGTGACTACCATATATCTGGAAATGTTACCTTTTTTGCTATTAAATATCATTTAGCTACGTAAGGCGCTTCTATGAAAGGAATTGTATTTACCGGTCTGCTAGACATGGTGGAAGAGAGATACGGGTACGAGCTTGTCGATGAGCTACTTACCGAAAACGACCTGCCATCAGGTGGTGCCTATACCACGATCGGCACCTACGACCATGCCGAGATGGTTACACTCGTGGTGGCCTTACAGAAAAAAACGGGCCTGCCGATACCCGATTTGCTGCGGACCTACGGGCACTACACGTTCAGTTCGTTTTCGCGCTCTTACCAGATGTTTATCAACCAGGCCACGTCGGCGTTTGAGTTGCTCAACTCGGTGCAGCACTATATCCATGTTGAGGTACGCAAACTCTACCCCGATGCCGAGCTGCCGCAATTCATTATCGAGAAAATGACGAATGACACGATGGTAATGCGCTACGAATCAGAGCGTAAAATGGCCGATTTCGCGTACGGCATGATCGAGGGGTGCCTGGATCACTTCGGCGAAAAGGCCACCATCAGTATGAACGATTTGTCGGGCGATGGCAGCAGTGTAGCATTCACGATTCAGAAAGTGTAGCGCAAGGGGGGCTAGTGTATGGATGAACTGGAGTTGACCAAACGGCGGCTGCATCGCGAGCGGGCTGCCCGCCTGCAGGCTGAAGCAATTCTGGAGGATAAAGCCAGGCAACTCTACCAGGCCAACGAGGCCCTGCAACGGCTCAATGGGAACCTTGAAGATGAAATTCAGCGTAAGCTGGCCGAACTCGATCAGAGCGAACTACGCTACCGGCAGCTGATCGATTCAGTCGACGATGTTATCTATAAAATATCGCCGGGGGGCGTGTTTACGTATGCCAGCCCGGCAACCGAAACGCTGCTGGGCTACGCACCGTCGACGATAACAGGGCGGCATTTTACCCACCTGGCCGAGCCCGGCTACTGGCAGGAACTGGCGCAGTTCTACCAGCAGATGATTCGCACCCGGACACAGAGTACGTACTACGAATTTGCGGCTAAAAGCCGCGATAACCGGCGCGTATGGATCGGGCAGACCGTACGCCTGATTGAAGAAGGAACGGAGGTCGTCGAGCTGATCGGTGTGGCGCGGGATATAACCGCCCGGCGGGAAGCCGAACTGACACTGAAAGCCACCGAAATTCGCTTTTCAACGCTGTTGTCAAATCTGCACGCGGGTGTGCTGGTCGAAGATGAAGCGGGACGGGTCATTCTGGCCAATCAGCAGTACTGCGACATTTTCGGGCTGGCGGTTAGCCCCGATCAGCTGCGGGGGCAGTCGCACTACGAATCGTTGCTGTCGGTTCAGCCCATACTCGCTGACGTCGATGCGTTCCGGGCGCGGCTAACCGACCTGCTGCAACGGCGCAGCCTGGTGGAAAGTGAAGAAATTTACCTGCGGGACGGGCGGATTCTGGAGCGTGATTACGTCCCCATCGTACTGGCTGGTGAGCACATGGGCCACCTCTGGACGTACCGTGATGTCACCGAAAAATTCCAGGCCCGCGAGCTGATTCGCCGGAGTGAGGAAAAGTACCGGGGCATCATGAACAACATGGACCTGGGCCTGATCGAAATCGATGCGAACGATATCATTATACGCGTCTACGATCGATTCTGCGTGATGGTGGGGTATTCGGAAGCGGAATTGATTGGGCGCAACATCAATCAGGTACTACTGCCGCCTGAATTTCAGAGCACCATCGATGAGCAGCACCGAAACCGGCAGAATGGCATTTCCAGCTCCTACGAGCTGCAACTGATCTGCAAAGACAGCAGTCGCGTATGGGTACTGGTCAGCGGGGTGCCGATTTACGGCGAACTGGGCCAGCAGGTCGGGTCGATGGGTATCCATTATGACCTGACTCAGCGGAAGCAGCTTGAACACGAACTGGCGCGGGCCCGGCAGGTGGCCGACGATGCGCGGCTGGCGGAGAAACAGTTTCTGGCCAACATGAGCCACGAAATTCGTACCCCACTCAATGCCATCATCGGTATGTCGCATCTGCTGCTCGATACGCAGCCCAGCCCCCGGCAGCACGAGTATATCGACGCGCTGAAAACCTCGGCCGATTTCCTGCATAGCCTGATTTCCGACCTGCTCGATATGACCAAGATCGAAGCCGGCCGAGTCGACGTGAACCCGCGCCCGTTCGATCTGGCCGCGCTTCTACAGTCGACCCAGCGGGTATTCGAGATGAAACTCACCGGTCGCCCTATAACTATCGACGTACTGCTGGATACCCGTATCCGCAGCCAGATCGTGGGCGACGATCTGATGCTCAATCAGATTCTGATGAATCTGGTGGGCAATGCCGAGAAATTTACGGAAGAAGGGAATATTCAGATTACGGTTCGCCTGCGGAAGGAAGATGAGCACGGATACGTGGTCGACTTCACCGTGAGCGACACGGGCATCGGGATTCCGGCGGAAAAGCTGGATTCCGTATTTCAGAAATTCAGGCAGGTCAATCCACAGGGGCACAAGCACCGAGGCACCGGCCTGGGCCTGGCCATTACCAAAGAACTGGTTGATTTGCAGGGTGGTACGATCTCGGTGCGTAGTCAGCCTGGCTTTGGTTCGCAGTTTACGTTTACGCTGCCGTTTGCCAAAACCAACGAATTGACTCAGCCGTCGGCTACGTTGGTACCGCTGGTCACGGCTCCGGTCGATTTAACGCACTGTCGGCTATTGGTCGCCGAAGACAACCGGATGAACCAGAAATACATCAGTAGCCTGCTGACCAAATGGATGGTTCCGTACGGCCTGGCGACCGATGGGGTAGAGGGGGTTGCTATGGCCCGGCAGCAACCATACGACCTGATTCTGATGGATATTCAGATGCCGGTTATGAATGGTTATGAAGCGACAATAGCCATCCGAAATACGCCCGGACCCAATCAGTTTACGCCTATCGTGGCGCTGACGGCGTCGGCCATGATGGACCACCGGGAACTGGCGACGCGCGCCGGTATGAATGGTTTCCTGGCCAAACCCTTTGAACCGGCGCAGTTGCTGGCGGTACTGCAACAGTACGCACCGGGCAACCCCGCCGGTATGCCCGGTAAGCAGACGCCGGAGGTGCCGACGATGGTGCTGGATCATAAGCAGCTGGACGCCCTCTACGGGAACGACGACGCGTATGCATCGGAGATGTTTGCGACGTTTCTGAGCGATATTGTACCGGACCTTGCCAGACTACCCGAACTATGCCGGGCCGGGCAACTGACTGAACTGGCTCAGCTGGCCCATAAACTTCGGCCGACATTGCCGATGGTAGGCCTGACCAGACTGGAAGATAAACTGGAATCGATCGAACGAAGCGCGTACGACGAACAGCCCCTCGAGCAGATCGAAGCGTACTGTACCAGCGTTGTTCAGGAACTCGACTGCATGATTCCGTTAGTACGCGAGGAGTTACAGAAGCGTTCGCCCGTTAGTACATGATCCTGACCTGTCTGATTATCGACGATGAATTTTTAGCACGCCGGTCGCTCGAGCGGCTCTGTACCCGCCATGAAAACGTGGCCGTCCTGGGCTCGTTCGACAACGCGTGGTCGGCCCTGCGCTTTCTGGATCAGCAACCCGTCGACCTGCTCTGGCTCGACGTGGAAATGCCGGGATTGTCGGGTTTCGACCTGCTCAAACAGATGGACATTGACCCGCTGGTGGTGCTCACGACGGTAAAAACCGACTATGCGTTCGATGCGTACCAGCATCGGGTAGCGGACTACCTGAAAAAGCCGATCGACTGGGCGCGGTTTTGCGTAGCGGTGAGCCGTGTGCTCGCGTTGCACCGCCTGCGCCGACCGGCTCCGCTCCCTGAGTTGGCACTGCACGTGCGGGTCGACGGGCAATCGGTCCAGATACCGCCCGGATCAATCGAGTACATCGAAAACGTGGGCGACTACGTCAGGATTGTGACCGAATCACAGTCGTACCTGGTTTACCTGACCATGAAATCACTGGAAGACAGCCTGAGTGACGTCTTCGCCCGTGTCCATCGATCCTATATCGTTAACCTTCAGAAGATAGTTGATATCGAAGAAAATACGCTTGTAATCGGTAACAAAGTCATTCCCATTAGCCGGGCCAACAGGGCTGAATTTCTAAAGCGACTCAATCTGCTATAAACGAATAATACAGGTAAACTATATAGTATATACACTATATCGTAGTTTATATTATTAAAAAATTGATGAACTACTATTATCAAATTAGCTAATCAACATGTACCTTGTTTTGCCCTTGCGTGACCGAATCGCCAGAATCGGTTTACACACTTGTTTTGATTTATCGCATACTAGCTTACCGGGGTGTGATGGGGCGCACCCGGCATGAATAGTGCAATGCTCTCTCACAGATAGTCGACGCGAATATGATAAGCCCAACGGACCCTGACCGGTCTGAGAATCAACTCAGCCATACCCTGCCTGCGCTTTCAGTCACCAACGTCCTGCTGCACCATGCTCCCGCCGGTGGGTATGAGTACAAGGGCGTGGTCTGGTCACTGGATGAGGGGGGGCGGGTATTGAGTGAGCAGGTTCTACAGGTACGTCGTAAACCCGAATGGCTGGTCAACGTACGGCATCAGGGAGCGGGCCAGCTGGTGGTGGAGATACAGGTCCGGCCCGTCGACGGACCACTTTGGCAACCGCTGGGCCGTACCGCCGTCGACACCCGACCGGGTCTGTCGGGGTCGTTGAGTGTGGTGGTAGAGCATGCGCTGCCGGGCTGGCTACCGGCTCCGCAGCTTAGTGTAAGCCTGCGGCTGTCGCGGGAGCAGGCCGGGCGCCGACCCGATCGGCACCTGCCGGTGAACGGACGGGCCAGCCGGGGTGTTGCTTCGCATATGGGTTTGCAGGAAGATTCCCTGACGACCACGCAGGAAATAGCCCCGATGACTGCCACTGAGCAGGTAATCGTCCGGGATATATGGAACAAACTGCTGGCGCATCAGGACATGTTAGTGGGTATGTTTTTTGAGCGATTGCTGCATGAAGAACCGGACCTGATCGATCACTTCGGCGATGCAATCGACCAGGTACCCCGGCAGTTCGCCGAATTGTTTGACACGACTATCCGGCAGTTACGGCCCCGTGCCGAACAGCCGCTGCGCGAAACCTACCAGGGTATTTACCCGGCACCGACCCCTGGCCCTACGCCCTCCGACAGGCTGTTGGCGCAGCTCGCTGAACTAGGCATGCGGCCCGCCCACTGGCAGACGGCCCGGCGGGTCTGGAACTGGATGCTGGCCAATGTGCCGTATCTGGAGGACTATGATCGGGAGAATCTGGTCAAAGGTGTGCACTCTGCCCCATACCGCTTTTTTTCGCTCCACATCCTGGCCCCCGCGCTGACTGCTATTCAGGAGTACGATACGGCCATCCCCCCGGATATGGTGCGGCAGATGCGCAAAACCGGTGACCAGCTGGCCACCGACCCGCTGGGCTACGGCGTGGAATTTTACCGATTACTGTTTCAGGCCCATCCCGACGTACTGCCTTACTTTGGTCGTACTGACATGGATAGCCTGTCGCGCCACCTGATGCAGACCGTTTCGTTTCTGGTCCGGTCGCTCGACGCCGGGCAGAACGTGCAGAAAGAACTGCGCGAGCTGGCTCGTGTTCACGCCAATCACCGCATCCCGGCGGAACTGTACGGGGCGGTGGGCGAGCCGCTGCTGGCCGTAATGCGGCAGGCCAATGCAGGGTTCACCGATGCCGAAGCGCAGGCATGGCTGGTGCTGCTTGATCGGGTAAGCAATGTGCTGCGTCAGCCAATGCTCAATCAGCAGCATACCCTCAAGCAGGCCGACGAGTTTATCCGGCAGGTGGCCGACGAGCTGACCTGGGAACCGGAAACGCTTATCCGCCGACTGGATGAGATCGAGCGTGAAATTCGCACGACGGGTACCTACACGCATACCTACGAAGAGCTGGCCTACGGGGCGCAGCTTGCCTGGCGCAACGCATCGAAGTGCATCGGGCGGATTGCCTGGCGCAACATGATCGTGCGTGATCTGCGCCACCTGACCGATCCGGATGACCTGTTCCGCGAAACGGTCGAACACCTGCGCCTGGGTACCAACAGCGGCAATGTGCAGATTGTCATGAACGTATTTCGGCCTAAAAAGCCGCTTGAACGGTGGGGACCCCGCATCTGGAACAGCCAGTACATTCGCTTTGCCGCCTACGACCAACCCGACGGCACTATCCTGGGGGATAAAGCCAATCTGAAATTGACGCAGGCCATCATCCGGCAGGGCTGGACACCACCGCTTCACAAAACGGCCTACGACTGCCTGCCGCTTGTCATCGACGTGCCGGGCCACGCGCCCCGCCGGTACGAATTCGACCCTGCCGACGTGCTGCGTATTCCAATCGAACATCCCGACTATCCCGGCTTTGCCGATCTGGGCATGCAGTGGTGTGCCGTGCCGGTCATCGCCAATTTCAGGTTGGCTATCGGCGGGGTCGACTACGGCTGCGCACCGTTTAACGGCTGGTTCATGGAAACCGAAATCACCCGCAACCTCTGGGAAGACGACCGCTACGGTATGTCGACTCAGCTGGCGCAGGTGATGGGACTGAATACGTCGACCGAGCAGACGCTCTGGCGCGACCGGGCGTTTCTGGAACTGAATGCGGCTGTGCTGCACTCGTTTACCCAGGCTAAAGTGACGCTGGTCGATCATCAGACGGCTGCCCAGCAGTTTATGATCCACGATCAGCGCGAAAAGCGGGCCGGTCGCGAGTGCCCGGCCCAATGGTCGTGGGTAACGCCCGCAGCCGGGGGCAGCACCACAGCCGCGTGGCACCACGAAATGCGCGATTTTTACCTGTCGCCCAGCTATCATTATGCGGCCGATAAGTGGGCCGTACTCGACGACGACCTGACGCTGGCGGGTGAGATGGCCGAAACCGAGCCCGTCGCCAGCAACCGCCCGTTGATTCTGTACGGGTCGGAAACGGGGACGGCTGAGCGCTACGCCCGGCAGACCGCCCGGCGGCTTAGTCAGCACCGCCCGCGCATCATGGCCCTCGATGAATTTGACCCCGCCCAGCTGTCACAGGAGCAACTGGTACTGGTCGTGACATCGACTTTTGGCAATGGCGAACCCCCCGGCAACGCCATTCATTTTCTGGCGAAACTACGGCAAATACCAGGTGAGCTGGCAAACGGGTTCAACTTCTCCGTGATGGCACTGGGCAGTACGATCTACCCCAACTTCTGCGCGGCTGGTATCGCCATCGACCGTGAACTGGCCCGCGTGGGTGGCAACCGGGTGATCAGTATGCAACAGGGCGACGAGATCAAAGGGCAGGCCGATAGCTTTCGACAATGGCTCGAGCTGGTCGCCCGGCTGCTGGGCGAAGACCCCACTACGGCTGGCTCTGGCGGCACGTCGACCATGTCGGTCACGTTTCTCGATAAACATACGGTGTGCCCGCACCTGGCGGGAATGGATCGCAAACGGCTGGGCGTCAGCGTACCCGTATTGGTAAATCGGGAATTGCTCAAAGAAGTAATTGCGGGTAGCCGCTCAACCCGGTTCCTGTCGTTTGATATTTCCCGGACGGATTTACAGTACGAAACGGGTGATCATGTAGCGATCTACCCGCAAAATCCGGTTTCGCTGGTCGAACGACTTTGCCAGCGGCTGGGTGTCGCGGGCGACGCCTGGTTCACGACAAAGGGGGCTGATGCTGCCGACGAGCAACTGTACAACACACCGGTGCAGGTAGCTGACGTACTGACCAACGATGTCGATCTGAGTTTGCACGAGCCGTTTGACGAGCTACTCAATCTGCTCCGGAAAGCGGTATCGTCGGACCTTGACCGGTATCGGTTGGCCAGCTGGCAGCAGGTGCTGGCCCGCGACGACCAGCAGCCCGACGTACTGACGCTGAAGGCTGACATCACCGCGCGCTACCTGACCGTGGTAGATCTGCTGGATGAGTTTGCGTCGGCTACGGTATCGTTTGCTGATCTGCTGGCCGTGTTGCCCCGGCAGAAACCCCGACTTTATTCGATCTCATCGTGTTCGCTGGCCACTCCGCAGCAGATTCACCTCACCGTCGGCGTCGTTCGTACGACGACCGAAGCGGGACGGGTTCGGCTGGGGTTGTGCTCAAATTTTCTGGCCGGACTCGATCCAGCACAGCACCACACGGTTCGGCTGGCGGTACGGACATCGGGTTTTCGCCCCCCGGTCAACCCCGAAGCCCCGATGCTGCTGGTCGGACCCGGCACGGGGCTGGCTCCGCTGATGGGTTTTTTGCAGCACCGCGAAATCCAGCTGCGCGCGTTACAGGCCAGCCGCAGTGGACTCGCTGAACCAGTCGCCGACGTACCTGTAGAGGCATCCGCCGTGCATACGCGCTTATTTTTCGGGTGCCACGATTTAAATGACTATCTCTACCAGCACGAGCTGGAAACCTGGCGCGAGGTCGGTTTGCTGACGCACCTCGACGTAGCGTTCTCGCGCATGGGCGACGAAAAAATCTATGTGCAGGACCTGATCGCGCAACAAAGTACAGATCTCTGGAATGTGCTGTCGCAACCCGACTGCCATTACTACGTATGTGGCGATGCCCGCATGGCCGACGAAGTATTTGACGTACTGATGGGCATTGCCCGAAAAGTTGGCGGGCTGACTCACGCGCAGGCTGTCGACTTCTTCCGGTGCATGAAAACTGAAAAGCGTTTTGTTGCCGATGTGTGGGGTGTACTGTCGAACGCAAAGCAGGCCCTGGCCGAACTAAAGGACGCCCGTTATACCCAGGGCGAACGATGGCTGGAACGGGTGGGTAAGTGAATTATATAGTTATAGAGTTATGCAGTTGGCTCCGCCGTCAGCATACGCGTCAGCCAACTGTATAACTCTACAACTTTGAAACGCTATAACGTCGTCAAAAACGCCATTGTATCCACCCCGTCGGCGTAGTCGGTGAGGGCCGGGCACTGCGTTTGGCCGAAAGCAACACTGTTAGGGTACCAGCCTTGCGCTGAAGCAACAACCTGAATACGGTCGCTCCGTTCGGCAAGCCATTGCGTTGCGTCGTCGAGCGTTTTGTAGGTCTGGTAATACACCACGGAAATAGGCGACACCAGTCCGGTGTTTTCGGTGACCAGCAAATACCCGTTGTCCAGGTGAGGTACGCCGTTGATGAGGTAAATCGACTTATTGTAGTCGTAGTTATTCTGGTACTTGTGGTTGTTCAGATAAGTCGCTACGTTCGGCTCCAGCGCGCGCAGCATCGGGACAAAATCATAGGGTTCTGGTCCGGTATTGCGGCTGTGTGGTCCCTCCGGCACCAGCAGCGTCGATACGTTACGACAGCCAAGTCCGTAATAATCGGACAGGTCATGGCCCAGTGCCAAAAAATCGTCGGGCTGCTCTTCACCCATCAGCAAGGCTACCGACGAGCGATTGCGTCGGATGATGTGCGGTTTTTTGCCGAAGTAATAGTCGAAATAGCGGGCCGTGTTATCGCTGCCCGTCGCGATGAATGCGTCAGCCGCGTTCAGTCGCTCAGCCTCGTCGATGTAAGTGGTAAACGCCGGATTTATCTCCTTTATTTTTTGTATTAAATAGTGGATAAGTACAAAATCCTGCGTACTTAATTTAGCCATCGCTTTATGACCACTCAACAGTACACACAGCAGGTCATGAAAGCCAACAGCCGGAATATTTCCTGCCATAACGATGCCGACAGTTCGCGGTTCCTGCCCCGTATAGGCCGGATGAAACGCCAGACCTGGCTCGTAGCCGTACTGGGCAACCCACGATGTAAGCGCTTCCTCGACCAAAAACTTATCGGCAATTGCCCGTAAAGCCCGCAGGGTATTGTCGGGGGTAAACCAGTTATTTTTGTAATGGGCACTCTGGGCCAACGCGCTCAGTTCGGGTTCAGAATCGGTCTGGCGCAGGAAATTACCCAGGGCTGCGAACGTTTGCAGGCGTTCAGATAAAAGCATGTAGTCGATAAACAAATGGAATACCCCATCAACGGAAGTGATTAAATTTTAGTTTGCCACTAACCTTTAAATAGTTATATTTGTTGACTAGTTTTAGAACACCAGTTATAGTCCTATAAATCTGTACTGCTCATGGCTATCATGATCACCGATGAGTGCATCAACTGCGGTGCCTGCGAACCGGAATGCCCCAACACAGCTATCTACGAAGGTGGCGTTGAGTGGACGTGGGGTGGCGGCACTGAGCTGACCGACGTTGATTTCGGCGATGGTACGGTAGTGAGTGGTAAAGCGCCACAATCACCTGTATCGAACGAATTCTATTATATCGTGGCCGACAAATGCACCGAGTGCGTAGGCTTCCACGAAGAACCACAGTGCGCTGCTGTTTGTCCCGTCGATTGCTGCGTGCCCGACCCTGAGCGCGAAGAAGACGAAGAGACACTGCTGTCGAAGAAAGCGTGGCTGCACGCTGAAGCGTAACTATCGACTGTATGAACGGATCTGTCAAAGCAGATCTGCTTCCAAACCGGACCAGCTAGCTGGTCCGGTTTTTTTGTGCCATGAAAATGAGTAAATAGTGTTGTAAAACTAATTTTCGAGATAAAAGAAAATTTTGATAAAGCTGCAAAAAACAGAATTTAGTCGAAAAGAACAATAAGTACTTCAAATATGAATTTGTGGGTAAAGTTATAGTACTTTTTGAATTATTTTACCATTTTTATACTATTTATAGCTTTTTTCTTGCACTAAAGCTTGGATGGTCATCTTTTTAAAACAAGATTTGCTTCAGAATAAGAGGGCAACCTATCTAAGTTTGAACAGAATATAATTTATGAGAAAGCAAATTTTACTTGGTTTTTCTTTGCTTGCCAGTTTTGTCGTTCGTGCCCAGGATTCCACTTCCACCCCTACGCCCGGTAAGTTCACTTTTTCGGGCTACATGGACACGTACTACTTCGGTAACTTCAATAGTCCACCCGATCAGCTGAACGTTGGCGTGGCTGGCGGTGCCCGGGCATTCGATCAGCGGGCGGGTCAGTTTGGGGTAGGGCTGGTGCAGGGCAAAGCCACCTATACTTCCGATAAAGTAGACGCGGTATTTGACCTCACCTGGGGTTCGTTTGCCGACCTCGGAAACTACGGCAACGTATTTTCGCTGAATTCAGGGGCGGCTACGTCAACAGCGCTGGCTATCAAGCAGGCTTACATAACCCTGAAAGCATCCCCTAAACTCTCGTTTACCGCCGGCCAATTCGGCACCCATATCGGTTACGAGGTCATCGATGCGCCGGTCAACTACAATTACTCGCTGTCGAACCTGTTCAACAACGGGCCTTTCTATCACATCGGTCTGAAAGCGCAGTATGCGTTCAGTGACCGGGTTTATCTGATGGCGGGTATTGTCAATAACGTCGACCGGGTTTATGACAACAACCACGCAAAGGGTTTCATCGCTCAGTTATTTGTCAGTCCCGCCAAGGGCTGGAACGTGTACCTGAATACGGCCATCTCGAACGAAGCCGACAAGAAGGCCAACGGGAAGGATTCGACGGGTATGTATGCTATCTACGACCTGACGACTACCTACCAGATTACCGACAAGTTTATGCTGGGGCTCAACGCCGTAACCGGCTGGCAGACGGGTGGGTATCAGCAGGGCGCTAATCCGTATGCAACGGGTACTTACACAGCCCGCTCGACCAATTGGGGCGGTGTAGCCGGCTACGCTAACTACGCCTTCACGGGTAAGTTCGGGATGGGCGTTCGCTACGATTATTTCGACAACTCGGGCGGTGCCCGCGCACTGGTGGCTGCTGATGGTTCAGGCGTTACCGTTAAATCGATAACGGTGACGGGTAACATTACGGTTGCCGACGGGCACGTCCTGCTCAAGCCGGAGTTTCGGCTCGACAGCTATAACAAAGACAAATTTTACGACAGCAACAGCGTGCTGAAAAAGAGTCAGGCAACGCTTGGCATGGCTGCGATCTTTAAATTTTAACCAACCGTTTACTTACCCTCAAACCTATTTTAGTACAACAAAAACCGTTCAATTCGTATGCAAAAGCCCAATTACGTTCCTCTGATTCTGCTGGGAGTCGTTGCCGTGCTCGGCATTATACCCGGCTTCAACAGTGTGCCGACCCAAATCGTGACGGAAGGCATAAACTCTGGTGACACAGCCTGGATGCTGGTCGCAACGGCGCTCGTATTACTGATGACTCCTGGTCTGGCGTATTTCTACGGCGGTATGGTAAACAACAAAAACGTGATCTCTACGATGCTCCAGAGCTTCATCGCGATGGGCGTAATTAGCGTGCTATGGGTCGTAGTTGGTTACAGTCTGGCCTTCGGTACCAGCATGGGTGGGTTCGTGGGTAACCCGATGGATCACTTCATGTTTAAGGGTGTGCTCGATGGCAAGCCCTGGTCGCTGGCCCCTACGATTCCGCTGGTCGTATTCGCGTTTTTCCAGCTGAAGTTCGCCGTTATAACGCCTGCGCTGGTAACGGGTTCGATGGCCGAGCGGATCAACTTCCGGTCGTACGTGCTGTTCATGATCCTGTTTAGCCTGCTGGTATATGCTCCGCTGGCGCACATGACCTGGCACCCCGATGGTATCCTGTTCAAGCTGGGCGTACTTGATTTTGCCGGTGGCACGGTCGTTCACATGTCGGCGGGCTGGGCCGCACTGGCGGGTGCGCTCTACCTGAAGCGTCGGAAGTCGCACCTCGAAGCCAGCTATTTCCCACCCGCTAACATCCCGTTTGTACTGCTCGGTACGGGTCTGCTGTGGTTCGGCTGGTTTGGTTTCAACGCGGGTTCGGCCGTAGCGGCATCGACACTGGCGGCATCGGCGTTCGCCACCACAAATACGGCAGCAGCCGCAGCTGGTCTTGGCTGGGTGCTGTTCGACGCAGCGAAAGGCAAGAAAGTATCGGCACTGGGCTTCTGCATCGGTGCAGTCGTTGGTCTGGTTGCCATCACGCCTGCCGCTGGTTTTGTGACGATTCCAACGGCCATCTTCATCGGTACACTGGCCTCGATCGTATCGAACTTTGTCGCTCACCTGCGTACCAAATCGACGCTGGACGATACGCTGGACGTGTTTCCCTGCCACGGTGTTGGTGGTATGGTCGGTATGGTAATGACGGGTATTTTCGCCAGCCGTGCCGTTAACTCGGCCGTTGCTGAAGGTAGCGAAGGGCTGGCATTCGGGCAGACGAGCCTGTTCATCAACCACATGATTGCGCTGGTTGGCGTATCGGCTTTCGCCTTTATCATGTCGTTTATCCTGCTGAAAGTGACCGACCTGATTCTGCCCCTGCGCGTATCAGAAGAAGACGAGCAGTCGGGTCTGGATGTCAGCCAGCACGACGAGTACCTGATTGAAGCGTAAGCGTAGTTTGTAGTTTATAGTTTGTGGTTTGTAGTTTTTCCGGCGGTAGCCACAACTACAAACCACAAACTACAAACCGACACCATAACGACAGACCCACAGGTACTCTGTCTGGCCGAATAGACCGGCAGCTTTACTGTGGTTTTGTTGTACTCATGGAGCCGCTCCCACTTGGGAGCGGTTTCCTATTTTTAAGACGTCTCAGAGGTTGTTTAGGAATCCCTTTTTGTCATCCCGAGCCTGCGAGGGATCTTCGCTAAAAGCAACCAAAACCGCCTGTTAGCGAAGATCCCTCGCAGGCTCGGGATGACAAACGGGCAGTTTTGACACGAATAGTACAATCCTAAACAACCTCTCAGACAGATTACGACAACCGGTTTTTTTTCCAGTTGCTGCGCTGAATGGCAACTGACTGCATATTGGTAGCAGCGGCAGGCTTATCGTTGGTCAGCAGCCAGGCGGCCAGGACGGCGGCTAGCTGCGCTTCGGCCGGATCGGTGGGTGGCGTCAGCGCATCGGGGGTGAAGTACTTTCCTACGAATCCTGTGTCGAACTGACCGGACCGGAACGCGTCGTGCTCCATCACAAACCGGCCGAAGGACAAGGTCGTCTGGACGCCGGAAATCTGGTATTCGTCGATGGCCCGAATCATCTTTTCGATGGCTTCCTCGCGGGAGTCGCCGTAGGTGATAAGCTTGGCAATCATCGGATCGTAGTAGATCGGAATAGCCATGCCCTGCTCGAACCCATCGTCAACCCGGACGCCGTTACCCTGTGGTCGTACGTAGGTATCGAGCGTACCAACGTCGGGCAGAAAGTTGTTGGCCGGGTCTTCAGCGTAGACGCGCAGTTCGAGCGCGTGCCCAGTGATGCGCAGGTCTTCCTGCTGAATGGCCAGCGGTTTCCCCTCGGCAATCCAGATCATCTGCTTCACCAGATCGACGCCCGTAATCAACTCCGTAACCGGATGCTCGACCTGAAGCCGGGTGTTCATCTCCAAGAAGTAAAAGTCGAGGGTATCGTTGACGATAAACTCGACCGTACCAGCCCCATAGTAGCCGCAGGCGCGGGCTACATCGACGGCCGCCCGGCCCATGGCCTCGCGGATTGCCGGCGTCAGAATGGCCGATGGGGCTTCTTCCACAACTTTCTGGTGGCGACGCTGCACGGAGCATTCACGCTCAAACAAGTGAATAATGTTGCCGTGCTGATCGCCCAATACCTGAATTTCGACGTGCCGGGGTGAGGTGACGTACTTCTCGATAAATACCGATCCGTCGCCGAAAGCTGACTGGGCTTCGCTCACCGCCCGGTCCATCTGCTCATCGAACTCGGCTTCGTTCTCGACCACGCGCATACCCTTGCCACCGCCCCCCGCCGAGGCTTTAATCAGTATTGGATAGCCGATTTGGGCCGAGATCGTTTTGGCTTCAGACCGATCGGTGATGGCCGAGGGCGTCCCCGGTACCATTGGGATAGCATAGGCGGCAACAGCGGCTTTAGCGGCCAGTTTGCTGCCCATAACGTCGATCGCTTCGGGTGATGGGCCTACGAAGATCAGCCCGGCGTCGCGCACCTGCCGGGCAAAGCTGGCGTTCTCCGACAGAAAGCCGTAACCGGGATGAATAGCGTCGACGTTTAGCTGTTTGCAGACATCGATAATGACATCGGCCCGCAGGTACGACTCTGAGGAAGGGGCCGGGCCGACGCAAACAGCCTCGTCGGCGTAGCGCACGTGCGGAGCCTGCCGGTCGGCTTCGGAGTAGATGGCAACAGTGCGAATACCCATTTCGCGGGCCGTTCGCATGATTCGAAGCGCGATTTCGCCCCGGTTCGCAATAAGTAGTTTCCTGATGGTCATTGGTAAAGTTGAGAGGAAAGAAGAAAGACGTGAGACGAATGAAAACAGATGGTGGTAACAGAAGAGCCCGATCAGCCGCGTTATCCGTCATACTATCTTCCGTCTCACATCTTTCCTCTTTTTTCGTCAAAATACCAATATGCACGTTTTATGGCAAAAGGGCTGTAAAATTGAATTTTACCCCGTGTATTTGGCCTACCAAAACTAACTCGTATTTTTGCACTTACTATGCGAAAAACAGGGGTTTAGCCCCTATAACAATAGAAAAAAGTGGATTTATTCGAGAAACTACGCAACAACTTAGGACCAATCGGTTCTCCCGCCCGGGACTTCAACGGACACCATTATTTTGCATTCCCAAAACTGGAAGGCGAATTGGGACCACATATGCGCTTTCAGGGCAAGCCGGTACTCAACTGGAGTCTGAATAACTACCTGGGGCTAGGCAATCACCCGGAGGTTCGTAAGGCTGATGCCGATGCTACGGCCGAATGGGGGCTGGCCTATCCAATGGGTGCCCGCATGATGTCGGGCAACTCAGACCTGCATGAGCAGTTCGAGAAAGAACTGGCCGAGTTTGTTGGTAAGGAAGACTCGTTTCTGCTTAACTATGGCTATCAGGGCGTAATGTCGGCGATCGAAGCCATTGTCGATCACCGCGACGTGATCGTATACGACGCCGAATGCCACGCCTGCCTGATCGACGGTATCCGGCTGCACAAAGCCAAGATGGGTGAATACTACAAGTTCAACCATAACGATATGGCGAGCCTGGAAAAGAACCTGCAACGGGCAACCAAACTGGCAAACGAGAAAGGAGGCAGCGTTCTGGTTATTACCGAAGGGGTATTCGGTATGTCGGGTAAAGTCGGTAGCCTGGATGAAATCGTCGCGCTGAAAAGCAAGTACGAGTTCAAGCTGCTCGTCGACGATGCACACGGCTTCGGCACGATGGGTGAAACGGGCGCGGGTGTTGGCGAAATGCTCGGCTGTCAGGACGGTATCGATCTGTACTTCTCGACCTTCGCCAAGTCGATGGCGGCTATCGGTGCCTTCATCGCCGGTGACCACGACATTATCATGTACCTGAAGTACAACATGCGGTCGCAGACCTACGCGAAAGCCCTGCCGATGCCATACGTGGTGGGTGGACTGAAGCGGCTGGCGATGATTCGGAACTCGTCGGAGTTCCGTGACAAGCTGTGGACCAACGTACGCGCACTACAGAATGGGCTGCGGGAGCGGGGCTTTAATATTGGCGATACAACGTCGCCCGTGACGCCGGTACTGCTTCAGAACATTCAGGGCGGCATTCCCGAAGTGACGGGCATCATCCGCGACCTGCGCGAGAACCTCGGCATCTTCTGCTCGATCGTGGTATATCCGGTTGTACCGAAAGATATCGTCATGCTGCGTATCATCCCGACGGCGGCTCATACGCTCGATGATGTACAGCGGACGCTCGACGCGTTCTCGCAAGTGTCCGAAAAGATAGAAAACGGGACATACCGGGGTGCCGGACCGATGGTGAGCCCAAAAGAACTGGAAGTATCGGCCGAATCTGCCGCTGAATAGGGTTTTTAGCTGAAAATTGCATTTTTCAGCTAAAATTTTGTCGCGTCTATTGCGCTGTATGTGAGAATGACTAAATTTCCGCCAAAACCGCGTTTTTAGCGGAATTTGGGCTTTTTTCACTTAACCCCATCCAAAGCGCTATGTCACGTTTCGACGAAGTAAAAAATTTGGTGATGTCGCTCGAAGGCGATTTCGAGAAATTCTACGACAAGAAAAATCAGGCTGCCGGTACCCGTGTTCGGAAAGGAATGCAGGATTTGAAGACGCTGGCGCAGACGATTCGTTCAGAAGTTCAGGACACCAAAAACAGCGCCGACAAAGAGTAGTCGTTTGTCGTCTATCCAACTGATCGTTGCCCCCATTGGTCGCTGTACCGGTGGGGGCAACGATTTTTTAGGCCGTTGTGAAACGGCTAGATTTTCTCGCGGTGCATCAGCGTAGCCGTACCGCGCGTGGCTACTTTACCTGTCTGCGTGTCGCGTAGTTCGCCCATGATTTCGGCGGTGTGCTTGTCGGGATTCATACTTTTAACCGTGAATACGGCTTCGTAATCGGTGTCGACAAACATGGGCCGCAAAAACTCCAGCGTCTGACCCAGATAGACCGAGCCATAGCCGGGAAACTCAGTGCCGAGTACTTTGGTGAAGATACTGGCCCCCAGCATACCGTGGATGATCGGTCGTTTGAAAGGCGTCTGTGCGGCAAAATCAGCGTCGAGATGCAGGGGGTTATTGTCGCCGGTAACGCGGGCAAAGTCGATCACGTCGGCCTGTGAGAAGCGGAACGGATAGCGGTAGACGGCATTCAGGGCAAAGTCAGGAATCATTGGCAAGTTTGATGTTCGTGGTTTAACGGTCAAAGTTGCGGTTTTCCGGCGAAGGGCAACAACCCCAAATGGTCAAACCTTAAACTACAAACGTCAAACCTTAAACCTGCATAGCGTAGCTTTGCGCTGTTTATGAGACATCTTTTTGGGTTATCGGCGGGCAAACGGGTGTTTGGGCTCGATGTCATGCGGGCACTGGCTATTCTGATCGTCGTTGATGCGCACGCAACTATTGCGCTGAACCAATATTACGATGGCGCGTTCTGGCACCACCTGCTGCCCGACGGGGTCGAACTGTTTTTCGTGCTGAGCGGCTTCCTGATCGGCGGTATTCTGATCCGTACCTACGAAAAAAACGGGCGCTTCGACGCTGGGCTGCTGCTCAACTTCTGGACCCGCCGGTGGTTCCGCACGCTACCCAACTACTACCTCGTACTGACGGGCCTGATCGGGCTGGCCCTGTTTCGGGCGTGGCGAAGTGGGCTGCACCATACGCTGCCTGCCAAAGGCGAACTGATTAAGTACTATCTGTTTCTGCAAAATTTCGCCAATTACGTTCCCGATTTCTTTCCCGAAACCTGGAGTCTGGCCATTGAAGAGTGGTCGTATATCACGCTGCCGCTGGTGCTGTGGGTGTTGCATTCGTTGCTTCCCGCCCGGTGGCCCCGTCAGCGCATCGTTCTGACGGCTATACTTTTCGTCATTATCGGTACCAACCTACTCCGCTTTGTCACGGCCGTGCTGACGCCTATTTCGGAGGGCGAACTGGGCTTCCGGGGCATCGTTATGACCCGGCTCGATGCGATTTCGTACGGGGTGCTGGCGGCTTACGTCAAGCATTATTTTCCTGCTTTCTGGACCGCCGATCGTACCCGGAGTCGACTGGCTGTAGTGGGGCTGGCCCTGATCGTACTGACCTCATTTACGGCGTCGATCGTCATTCTGAAATATTACGTGCAGGCGGGCGTCTATCCGGCCTACGTATTTTACAAGCGCACGTTTTACTTTCCGATGATCGGGCTGAGTATGGCGCTGATTCTACCGTACATGGATGGCTGGCGGACGGCAACGGGCCTGTGGGCGCGGTTTGGTGTCGCCCGGCTTATCACGCACATCAGCCTGATTTCGTATTCGATGTACCTGCTCAACCTGACGCCCATCATGCTAACCTTCCTGGAACGTTTCCCGACGACGTCGGCGGCAATGGGCTGGGCGAAGGTCGGTGTGTTCTGGGGGCTGACGCTGGTGCTGTCGACGCTGCTGTTTGCCTATTTCGAGAAACCTGTCACAGCCCTGCGCGAGCGGATGTCGAAAAAAGAACCGACGCTGCTGACCAACGAACGCGTTAGCAGTTAATCCCGCATATCCGCGCCGACCGCCGTATCTTTGCGGGCGCATGAGTTATTCAAAAATCTATCTACAGGCTGGGCGCGACGAAGCCGTCCGGCGGTTTCACCCCTGGGTTTTTTCGCGGGCCATCGGTCGGTTTGAGGGCGATCTCGACGACGGCGACATTGTTGAGGTGTTCGACAAAAAAGGGGACTACCTGGCCACCGGACATTACCACGACGGCAGCATTGCCGTGCGGCTGTTTTCGTTTGCCGCCACAGCCGGTGGTCCCGTCACGCCCGACGTGGCCTACTGGACCGCGAAATTAACCGGCATCCGGGCCCTGCGGCAGGCCATTCTCGCCAACACGAACGGCATCACCAACTGCTACCGACTGGTGCATGGCGAAGGAGACGGCTGCACGGGGCTGATTATCGATATGTACAACGGCGTGGCGGTCGTGCAGGCGCATTCGATCGGGATGCACCGCGAACGTATGCTCATCACTGACGCGCTGCGGGCCGTTTTTAGCGACGCGTTACAGGCCGTTTACGATAAAAGCGCCGAAACCCTTCCCGAACAATACGGCGCGACCGTGCAGAATGGCTACCTGTTTGGCCGTACCCCCGTACCGCACCCCGTACAGGAAAACGGTCATACGTTTCTGGTCGACTGGATTACGGGGCAGAAGACAGGTTTCTTCCTCGATCAGCGCGACAACCGGGCGTTGCTGGCGCAATACGCCCACGGCAAAAAAGTCCTGAATGCGTTCTGCTATTCGGGTGGCTTTTCGGTCTACGCGCTCAGTGCCGGGGCTGAGCAGGTACATTCCGTCGACGCGTCGAAAAAAGCGATTGACCTAACCAATCAGAACGTCGATGCGAACCTGAGTGATGGCATCGACGGGTCGCATCACGAAGCCTACGCCGACGATGTGATGCACTATCTCAAGGGTCACGACCATCAATATGATGTCGTTGTGCTTGACCCACCGGCTTACGCCAAGAGCCTGTCGGCGCGGCACCGGGCGGTGCAGGGGTACAAGCGACTCAACGCCGAAGGACTGCGTCGGGTGGCCAAGGGCGGCATTCTGTTTACGTTTTCCTGCTCGCAGGTCGTTGATCGGGAGTTGTTCTACAACACAATCGTCGCGGCTGCGATCGAAGCCGGGCGGCAGGTGCGGGTACTGCATCACCTGAGTCAGCCCGCCGACCACCCTGTGAGCCTGTTTCATCCGGAAGGTGGTTACCTGAAGGGCCTTGTCCTGTGGGTAGAGTAATCCGGAACGGACTTTATTTCTTCCTGCCTTTGCGCTAATTTTGACGCACAGGCTGATTCTTTTGTCAAACCCGACACATACATAGCTGCTATGGCTGAATTGATTCGAATGCCCAAGATGAGCGACACCATGACCGAAGGCGTCATTGCGGAGTGGCACAAAAAAGTGGGCGATAAAGTAAAATCCGGCGACGTACTGGCCGAGGTAGAAACCGACAAAGCCACGATGGACCTGGAGTCGTACGAAGAAGGTACGCTGCTGTACATTGGTGTTGAGAAGGGCTCGTCGGTGCCGGTCGATGGCGTTCTGGCCGTAATTGGTGCGGATGGTGAAGATTACAAAGCCCTGCTCGACGGCAAGAGTGGTGGTAGTCAGGAAACCAGTGCGCCGACAAATGAAGCCAAGCCGGAAGCTGCGCCTGAAGGCGTCAGCAAAGATGAGGTAAACACCAAGATGCAGGACGCCAAAACGGTATCGGCGGGTCCGGCAGAAAACGTGAATGCGTCGGTCATTCGGATGCCGAAGATGAGCGACACCATGACCGAAGGAACCATCGTTGCCTGGCACAAGAAAGAAGGTGACACGGTAAAATCGGGGGATGTGCTGGCTGAAGTTGAAACCGATAAAGCCACGATGGACCTCGAAGCCTACGAAGAAGGTACGCTGCTGTTTGTCGGTGTGAAAGAAGGTGCATCGGTAGCGGTCGACGATATCATTGCCGTCATCGGTGAGAAAGGGGCCAACTTTAAAGTACTGATCGACGGTGGCAGCGGGGGAGGTTCGGCCCCGGCGTCGGGCAATGGCAAAGAAGCGGCTACGGGCGAAGGCGGCAGCAATACAGCTGAACAAAACCCACAGGCTGACGTTCCGGCCGATGCCGACACCGATCTGTCGTACGGTGGTGGTACAGGCGATGAAGCTGAACCGACCGGCCGTATGAAAGCGTCGCCCCTGGCCAAGCGCATTGCCGAAGAAAAAGGTATTAAACTGGAGCAGGTAAAGGGCAGCGGTCCCGAAGGCCGTATCGTGAAGAGCGATGTCGAGTCGTTCGTGCCCGGAAGTGCGCCAGCACCGAAGCCAGCCGCTCCCAAGCCAGCGCCTGCGCCACAACCGGCTCAGCAGGCAGCACCCGCAGCGACTCCGGCACAACCCGCTCCGGCTCCGCAACCCGCTGTTCCAGCCACTGGCGACTTCACCGATACGCCGGTCAGTCAGATGCGTAAAACGATTGCGCGTCGCCTGAGCGAAAGCCTGTTTACGGCACCGCATTTCTACCTGACCATGGAAATCAACATGGATAAGGCAATGGAACTGCGCGGCACGGTCAACAGTGTCAGCCCGGTCAAGATTTCGTTCAACGACTTCGTTATCAAAGCCGCTGCGGTCGCGCTGAAGCAACACCCAACGGTCAACTCGTCGTGGCTCGGTGATAAGATTCGCAAGTATAACTATGTCAACATTGGTGTAGCGGTGGCTGTCGATGAAGGGCTGCTGGTACCCGTCGTGCGCAACGCCGATCAGAAAACGCTGTCGACCATCGCGGGCGAAGTGAAAGACATGGCCGGTAAAGCCAAGGATAAAAAGCTACAACCGAAAGACTGGGAGGGCAGTACGTTCTCGATTTCGAACCTCGGTATGTTTGGTATCGACGAGTTTACGGCGATCATCAACCCGCCCGATTCGTGCATTCTTGCCGTTGGAGCGATCAAGCAGGCGGTGAAGTTTGACGGAGAGGTGGCCAAACCAACCAACGTGATGAAGGTAACGCTATCGTGCGATCACCGCGTGGTCGACGGGGCGAGTGGGGCTTCGTTCCTGCAAACGTTCAAGGAACTGCTGGAAAACCCCATGCGGATGTTAGTCTAGTTTTCGGTTTACAGTATTCAGTTTACGGTTAGTGGCCCGTCGATAGTGTTGATGCCGTTGCCAACCGTAAATCGAATATTGTACACTGACAATAAATAGAAAGGGCGTCAACCTGCGTTGACGCCCTTTCTATTTATTGCTCCCGGCTTTTGCAACAGCTAATTGTAAGCTGTAAACCGTAAACGTCAGAATTACATGGCTGCCTGTAGCTTTTGCTCCAGTACGTTTTTGGGAACGGCACCCACTACCTTCTCTACCATCTGTCCGTTCTTGAAGACCATCAGCGTTGGGATGCTGCGGATACCGAACTGCGCCGGAATGCGGGCATTCTGATCGACGTCCATCTTAGCGACAACGGCTTTGCCTTCGTATTCGCCGGCTAGTTGCTCGACAACGGGTCCGATCATTTTACAGGGTCCGCACCATTCTGCCCAGAAATCGACCAGAACCGGCTTATCAGAATTGATCAGCTCGTCAAAGTTTGCATCAGTTGCCTCTACGGCGTGTGAACCTGCTGCCATGATTGAAATCAGTTTATTTTGTTTGACTTGTTTCTCTCCAATAAACCGGATTATATCTGTTTAGTTCCGACTGGTTACCAACGTATATGGTTCATAGGGTAGTGGCGTCTGCCAGGTCTGAACCGGTTTTCCGGGGCGTTTCAGGCTCACCAACGGGCGGGCGGTAATTCTGAAATGGAATCCTGAGCAAATTACTTACGCGTGAATGTTCGTAGTGTTCGGGGTGCGTGTCGATGCCGTAGTGGATATCGCGACCGGGCATTTCGTGGTACGTACCGAATAGCCGATCCCAGTACGGAAAGATATTGCCATAGTTCGTGTTGGTTATGGGCAACACATAGTGATGGTGTACGTGGTGCATGTTGGGCGTCACGATTACCAGCCCCAGCAAGCGATCAGCCCAGCGGGGAAGGTCGATGTTAGCGTGATTGAACTGGGATAGTATTACCGACAGGGCCTGATACAGAAACACCAGCCACATCGGCGCACCGGTCAGCAATACGGCCATGAGCGTAAAAACAAACCGGATGACACTCTCGCCGGGGTGATGCCGGTTGGCCGTGGTCGTGTCGACATAGGCGTCAGTGTGGTGAATCAGGTGAAAGCGCCATAAAAATGTGACCTTATGCTCGGCCCAGTGCGGGAGCCACGCGCCGACCAGATCGAGCACGAGCAACCCAGTAATGGCTTTAGCCCACAGCGGCATTTGAATCCACTGAAGCAGCCCGAAATCATGCTGCACCGTCCAGTCGCTGGTACGTAGCAGGAGAAAAGCCAGCACGAAGTTGACGATAATCGTCGTCAGGGTAAAGAAAATATTGATGCCAGCATGATGCCACTTGCGATAACCCGGTGTCGTGTGTTCAAAGCGGAACAGCGGCACCGCGCTTTCGATCAGCCAGAATAGCGTAATACCACCTACCAGGATCAGGCTGCGGTGCGCCGATGGAATATGCTCAAAGTAATTGACCAGTCGCTCCATTTGTTTTGTCGTATTTTTTACTGTTATAAAACAAATATACGTATTTGGTAGGTTCCGTGCAGCCCAGACCTTCCGGTCTGGTAGCCGTCAGGCTAATTGATCCAGAGGGCAACTTTTTTTGGCCTGATGGCCTCCAGACCGGGAGGTCTGGGCTACAGATTATTTGGCCGTTTGCCCGTTGGGTCGTTGGTTTGCGATAGTGTATGGACAGGAATCCTGTTCATCCTGTAATCCTGTCGAAATTTTTTTCAGATGCCTCAACCAAAATTTGCCCGTGAATCTGTCACAGTGATGACTGAGATGGTACTGCCCAACGACACCAATACACTTGGCAATCTGATGGGTGGGCGGCTGCTGTATTACATGGATATCGCGGCTGCGATTGCGGCCCAGAAACATTCCAACCGCATCGTCGTAACGGCGTCGGTCGATAATGTGTCATTTGCGGAAGCGGTCCGGCTAGGCAATATCGTGACGCTGAAGGCGCAGGTGACGCGGTCGTTCAGTTCGTCGATGGAAGTATTTATCGAAGTGTGGGCTGAGGATATTCCGGCCGGTGTCCGGGTCAGTACCAACAGCGCGTTCTACACCTTTGTCGCCGTCGATCAAACCGGCCGACCCATTGAAGTACCGGGCGTTGTTCCCGAAACCGACGAAGAAAAAGACCGGTACGACAGTGCGCTCCGCCGTCGTCAGCTCCGGCTCGTTTTGGCGGGTCGTATGAAACCGCAGGACGCGACCGAACTGCGGGCGTTTCTGCAAGTGGATTAGTCGGTATTACAGTGGCTGGCGCAGATGCGTAGCCTGGACGTCCACGTCCGGGTGGACGCGTAGCGGCCAAAAAAGCTGCCGCCTGATTAAGTTGGCCTGACGGCCACCCGGACGTAGACGTCCAGGCTACATGCCTGCTCCAGCTACTGTAAACTTAATTTGCCAGCTTCACCGATTGCCAGGTGGCGAGTTGCCACTGATTGCCTTTCTTAACGTAGACATCGGTGTAACGCAGACGCGTGTTGATCGTTTCGCCGTTGTTCATCGCTTTAATCAGGCAGATGCCGTTGATGATGGCTGCGTTGCCGTACACCCGCACCTTCATTTCCTGTGATTCAATCGCGTCGTATTTCGATTTGCCGTCGCGGATCGACTGAATGTAAGACGCTTTACCATCGGTGTTGCCGCTGGAATGGGTATAGAACAGATCGTCGGCCAGGAGTTTGTCGAGGGCTGTATAATCTTTGCTGACCTGCGCGGCAAAGCGCTGCCGTTCGGCGTCGGCCACGGCTTTTTCGCTGGCAGACATAGTTGTCTGCGTTGTTGCTGCGGCCGACGCCGGGCCCGCTGACGAGGTTGAAACGGCGGTTTGCGCGTACAGATACGAGCTACAGGCCAGGAGTGACACGGTAAGGAGCGTTTTCATAGAATCGGGATCTGCAACCAGAAAGTCGGCGCGACTGGTCTTTTACTTTTGGGTAGCCTGCGATTGCGTGATGGCCTGATACACCAGCACTTTAAACTTGTCTGACAGATCGCCGTACGAGTTTGGCACTTTCTGCGTGTAAATCAGCGCCACGATACCTTCCTTCGGGTCGACCCAGTAGGTGGTGCCGAAATAGCCGCCCCACTCATACGTGCCTTCCGATACGGGTAGCCGGGCCGAACCGCGCTCGGTTGTAATACCGAAACCCAGTCCGAACTTGTTTGCCCCCTGGTTCAAGTCGCCGATCTGATTGGTTGTAATCAGCCGAACGGTGGTCGGGCTCAGGAAGCGTTTGCCGTTGTATTCGCCCCCATTGAGGAGCATTTGTAGGAAAGCAGCATAGTCAGACAAGGTCGAACTCAGCCCTGCCCCGCCTGAAAAGTAGGTGCCAGCCATTTTTGGGT
Organism: uncultured Spirosoma sp.; assembly: GCA_964581865.1. Classification (GTDB taxonomy): domain Bacteria; phylum Bacteroidota; class Bacteroidia; order Cytophagales; family Spirosomataceae; genus Spirosoma. The sequence goes on along the minus strand of CAZOQC010000008.1, from coordinate 104,933 downwards.
AGTCGGGCGACAGGCCGAAGCGGACTGGCTGCTTACGGATGGTTCGGGTTGAATCTTCCGTGTAAAGCGTTGTCAGGCGGTTTTGGCGGTCCTGCGGCAGGTAAAAATAGGTGTCTTTCATGCCCAGTGGATCGAGCAGGCGGGTCCGCAGAAACTGATCGAGCGGTTGTCCCGACAATACTTCGACCAGGTAGCCCACCACGTCGGTACTCAGGCTGTAACTCCACTTTTCACCGGGATTGGTCATGAGCGGCAATTTTGCCAGCCGGTTGATCGCGTCGCCCAGATTCCCGCCGGGTGTACCGATACCGCTTGGAATACGATTTTTTGCGTAGATGGCGACGGCTTCTTTCGTGCCGATGGTCGCGTAACTGAGGCCCGACGTGTGAGTCAGCAACTGCCGGATTGTGATTTCGCGTTTGGCCGGAACGGTGGTGTACGTTGTATCGGCCATGTTCAGTTTGTCGAGCACAACCGGGTTTTTGAAGGCCGGAATGTATTTGCTGACGGGATCGTCGAGCAGGAATTTACCTTCCTCGAACAGCAGCATCAATGCGATGCTGGTAATGGCTTTGGTCTGCGAGGCAATGCGAAAAATGGCGTCGCGTTTAAGGGGCGTTTTAGTCGCCATATCATCCTGTCCGTACGCCTGATGGTAAACGACCTTACCGTTACGGGCGATCATCACGGCTATGCCTGCCTGTCGCCCTTTACTGATATAGTCGTTCATAACCGCATCGATGCGATGCAACCGATCGATACTCATTCCAACCGATTCCGGGGTGGCATCCTGCAGTGTCGGGTAGGAAGAACGGGTAGTTCGGGTAACGGTCTGGGCTGAGGCTGACCAAAAAAAACCGGCCATCAGGCCGGTCAGAATAATTGTTTTCATGCCGGAACGGAGAAGGTAAGGAACCGGCGCTAAGGTACTTATTTCCTGGTGCCGGTGATAGCGCCCCGGCGTGTGACGGTGACCCCTCCATCCAGATTTTCAACGACCGTGTTGAGGGCCACAACATTGTCGGTAAACTGACCAGTCGCTTTATACGTACCATTAACACTCTGGCCGTCATAGATGAACGACTCCGTCTGTTTGTCGATGATCGTAAACGCATTGCCGTTGAGTTCGGCGGTCAGCGTTTGCTTCGTGGTTCCGTTGAATGTTATGTTGAAATACAACTGGTTGGCCACCTGCGTTTTTGTGACGGCAATACTGACGGTGCCTGATTCCCGGTTGCTTTCGCGGCTGTTATTGACAAACGTCGACGCCTGATAGCCACCATCATACGTACCGACGTATTGATCGCGGGGATCGACTTCATCGGCGGAGCCTGATGTTTTGCAACTGGTAGTTAGTGATACTATAGCCAGCAGGGCCAGCAATAGGGGGCGTACTGACGAGCGGAGTGAAACTGGATTCATTGTGTGTTGGATGATACGGTTAGCTACCTGTCAGACAACAAACGCCGGGCTGGGTTTAGTCAGTATGTAACCGCCGTAAAGATGTCTAAAACTGAAGAAACAGATTTTGCCGTTCCTGCTGCATCGTAATCGGCTCGTCGATGAACCGGGCATTCAGGTTCAGCCGTTTGCACATGGCCAGCCACTCGCTTTTCGGAATCACCAGAAAGCCGTTCTGCTGCCGGATTTTGTAGTAGGCCGAGAAGCGGAGCCGGAACAGCAGGCTTAGCATGGAGAGTAGCTTACCCTGCCGCAGCGACCGGCCGAGAATACTCAGCATATCGCCCAGTACACCTTCTTCTACAATCAGATCGCAGATCAGCGCCTTCGCCCCCGGAGCGGCCAGTGCCTTGATGTTTGCCAGCAATTTTTCCACTTCGGCGGCATCGCGGTAGTACTGCACCACGCTCATTACGATGATGACGTCGAACTGTTTACCCGCTACGACGTCGAAATTCAGGTAATCGTCGGCGGGGATATCGTGGAAAAACACGTTGGGATGAGCCGCGTGTTTGGCGCGGGCAATGTCGTTGTAGCGCTGCGAAATGTCGAGGCCGTGCAGTTCACCGACACGGTCGTGCCAGGCGTCTTCGAGGTTGGCCGGGCCGGAGCCGATATCAAGTACGCGCAGCGTTTTATTCAGTGGTATGTGCTGTTCAACCCGGTCGAGGAAGTACGCGTAATTGGCCGACATTGAGTTGTCGAATTCATTTTCTTTCTGCCAGAAATCAAGCCAGGTAGCGGGCATGGTTAGTTTGTTGTTCGTAGTTCACGGTTCGTAGTTGCGGGCTGATTCGCGATGGCGGGGGGAGCAGGCAGCAGCATGAGCCAGACGATGCGAAACCAGATCAGCACGCAGGGGAGGGCTTTCAGTCCGTAAGGCAGTACAACTGTTTTGCGCAGGAAGGGCGGAAAAATATCAGTCGGCGACAAAATCGTTAGTACAAAGCAGCTGATAAGCAACACCCGGTCGAGCGTAGTACGCGGGCTGACGACCCACCAGATCACCACCCCCGTAACGGCTGTTATGTACGTCGGCGACTCAGCAACGGGGTTGAAGATAACCTGGAAAATCAGCACTGACGCCAGCATCAGCAGCTGATACGTAAACTCCCGATACCGCCCGACCCGCACATAGACGGTGCAGAAAATAGCGACGCCAACACCAATGATAGCCGCTGTGGGAATGGTCGGTGAGATGGCCAGGTGAATGAGCCGGTGGATGGATGTGTTGGCCCATATATCACCGTCTGATTTAATCATCAGCTGCGTTACCCACAGTTCGTATTGGTGGTACAGTTCGGCGGGTGTGGCAAAGAGTAAGGGCAGAATCGCCAGTACTACAGCCCATACGACCATCGACGCCAGAAACTTCACTTTCTGCGGGTACAGAATAAACAGCCCGGCCGCTACAAGGCTGTAAATCTTGATGTTGAAACCCAGCATGATGAAGAACGCGGCCCAGAACGGCTGTTTTTTCTCGAAACTCAGAAACGCAAACACCGACAGCGCGGCAATCATCGGATTTGTCTGACTATTGACGAGTGAGGTAAACAGTTCCTGCACCCCGAACCAGTACGCAAATACCTTCTGCTGATGGGTGAGTGGAAGTTTGTAGATGGCATAGACCCAAACGCCGGTGAACAGAAAGTGCCAGAGAAACAGCCCCACTGAATAGGGGAGGGCGAAGACGGGCGAGAACAGAGCCGCGAAGGTCGGCGCGTAGTGGTAATGGTCGGAGTATTGCGCCGGATACTCGGTATACAGGCTCTGGTTGTTGATGAGGTGCTCCAGCGAGTAATAGAAAATACTGTAATTATTCGAGCCTTCCCAGAACACAATGCGGACGCTGGCAAACAGCGTCATGACAAAGTACACAGCGAAGATGAACCGAAAATCGCTGAACAGCGGCTTTTTAAAGAAGTCGATCATGGACAAAACGAACCGGTTTTCAGTAGTAGCCCGGTCCGGCAAACGGCAAAGATAAGCGAATCGGACCGGTAAGACGGCTACAAAAAAAGGACTGGCCCTGAAGCCAGTCCTTTCATGTGTCGATCAGTAACTACTTAGGCTATCAACAGTAAACGAAGCGTCGTCAGGTTAGTACCCGCATCGAATACGGCTTTGACGGGTATGGTAAACCCCACAATGGCCTGACTACTTACCGACTGCCCGACGCGAAACAGACCCATAGCGGCATATTCGCTGGTATCGGCGTCAATGCTGAACGTTTCAATCGTCTCGCGAACCGGATCGACCAGCCAGTATTCGCCCACGCCGTGAGCTGCGTAATCTTCAGACTTTATCCCCCGATCATTTTGCTGCGTACTTTTCGATAGTACCTCAATAATCAGGTCCGGGGCCGGGTAATAGAGTTGATCCGGCTCCAGTTTATTTGCTTTGTCCGTGCCGAAGAACACAATGTCCGGCTCGTAACTGTTGCGCGTTAGTTCGACCAGCGTCTTTCCGGCCAGCGCGCCCCCTAACTCATGTACATCAACGTACGTACTCAGAAAAGTGCCCAGCAGTGTTACGGCGGAGTTGTGGCAGTGCAGAGTCGGCGAATAAAAGACGATTTCGCCGTTGATAAATTCGGTTTTCATGTCGTCGTCCATCCATTCGTAGAATGCCTGTCGGCGTTTGTGTTCATCGGCCAGAATCGCCTGTACCTGCTAAAGAATCTGCGGTGCTTTGGGCGATTCTAATAATTGGGCGGCTAATTCGGTCATTCCTGGTGCGTTTTACCCTAAAGTATACCGGTAAAGACGTTACGCTTCGCCGATGAGCATGAGGGCGCCGACCGTTACGTTGCTGGTTTCATCGATCAGGATGGCCCCGCCCGTAGCCCTGTTTTGCTGGTACGAATCGAAGCTGACAGGCTGAGCCGTGCGGAGCACAATCTTCGCCATATCGTTCAGTTTCAGACTGTCGACGTCCTGGGTTTCTTCGTACGTATTCACGTTCAACTGGTAGGCAATCTCACGCACCGAGCAGCGGGTCCGCGACGTACCGACCTGTAACACGTACTTGTTGCCAACTTTAAACTCTTTCGTATCCATCCAGCACAGCATCGCTTCGACGGTCTGGGTACTGGTCGGCAGGGCATCAGACCGAACGAGCAGATCCCCCCGGCTGATGTCGACATCGGTCGACAGGTGGAGCACGACCGATTGTGGGGCCTCAGCCGTGTCGAGGTGGGTGCCGGCAATTTCGATGGCGTCGATGGTCGAGGTTTCGCCGGAGGGCAGCACCGTGATGGTGTCGCCCTTGTGGAAGGTGCCGCTCGTGATTTTGCCTGCGTAGCCCCGGTAATCGTGCAGTTCGGCGGTCTGCGGCCGAATGACGTACTGCACCGGGAAACGGCCCGGCAACTGACCCCCAAAATCGTTGCTGATCGCCACCGTTTCGAGGTGTTCCAGCAGCGTCGGGCCGTCGTACCACGGCATCGACGTCGACCGGTCGACTACATTATCGCCGTTCAGCGCCGACAGCGGAATATACGTTGCCTGCTTCACATTCAGCTTCTTCGACAGGTCGGCATACTGAATGCAGATGTCAGAAAACACATCCTGTGAATACTCGACAAGATCCATTTTGTTGATGGCCACCACGATGTGCGGAATACCCAGCAGGCTGGCAATGAGCGAGTGCCGCCGGGTCTGCTCGGCCACGCCGTGCCGCGCATCGACCAGCACAATGGCGAGCTGGCAGTTCGACGCGCCCGTTACCATGTTGCGCGTGTACTGAATATGTCCCGGCGCATCGACGATGATAAACTTACGCTCGGTCGTCTGGAAATAGCGGTAAGCCACGTCGATGGTGATGCCCTGCTCGCGCTCCGAGCGTAGCCCGTCGGTGAGCAGGGCGAGGTCGATTTCGCCGTCTGGGCCGCCGTCGCGGTCGCGTCTTTTGCTGGCCCGCTCGATGGCTTCGAGCTGATCGACCAGAATCGATTTGGAATCGTAAAGCAGCCGCCCGATGAGCGTGCTCTTGCCGTCGTCAACCGACCCGGCGGTTATAAAGCGAAGTAAGTCCATTTACTGAATACTGGAAAAGTCAATGTGTCGATAGTAGGTGCTTTCTTTCGACAGGTTGTAATCGGTTAACGCAAACACACCGGTTAGCAGACCAATCCGAATAAGTTGCTCCAACTGACGTTTCAGGTCGGGCAGGCTATGTCGGATAGTGCTGAAAACGATAAACTTGTCGATACCTATGTAATCATGTTCAATCAGGTTACGCAGCCCTTTTATGACTGCCCACGGCACTTCAGGAGCTAGTTGCCGGGTCGTTTCATCAAGCCGATTTACCTGCTCGCCAATGTGCAACAACTGCAACAGGCAGGCATTAAAATCTTTCTGGTCGTTAGCGTCGAAAAAGGCAAACGGTTCGTCATGTCCGGCAGCATACAGGTCCATTTTGCCAATGGCTTCCAGCATTCGCAGACAGTAAACAAGGTCTGTTTTAGGCGCGGGTTGCATAACGAACGTCGCTCAAGGCACGACTCAGGATTATTGGTTCAGCGTACTCGCGTAGCATCACATCCACGGGATACCGCAGGTCATTTTGCAGCTTGTCACGCAGGGCAATTAGTTGCAGATATGGAATCGGCTCGTCAATCAATAGGTCAATGTCCCGGAACGATTCACCCCGTACAAACGAGCCAAAGACACCGATTTGCGACAAGCCAAACTGGTCGAAGATCTGCTGGTCACGCAAATACTGCTCAAGAGAACTAAAGTCGGTAACGTTCATGACTTCAAGATCAATAGCTCAAAAATACCCACCTTTCTTGCGGTCTTCCATGGCGGCTTCAGAAAGCTGGTCGTCCATGCGGGTTTCGCCCCGTTCGGAGATGCGCGTCGCCTGAATCTCGTCAATGACCGCGTCGAGGGTATCGGCTTCCGAAGGCGAAGCGGCCGTGCAGGAAATATCGCCGACGGTGCGGAACCGAACCCGGCGCGTCACAATCTGATCGTCGGCTTCGGGTTTGATGACGCCCCCGGCGGTCGCCATGAACTTGCCGTCGCGCACGATCAGTTCGCGGTCGTGGGCAAAGTAAATGCTGGGCAGGTCGATTTTTTCGCGCCGGATGTAGTTCCAGACGTCGAGTTCAGTCCAGTTCGAAATGGGGAACACGCGCACGTTTTCGCCCTTGTGAATCCGCCCGTTGTAAAGGTTCCAGAGTTCGGGCCGCTGCCGCTTAGGGTCCCACGAACCGAACTCGTCGCGCACCGAAAACACCCGTTCTTTGGCCCGCGCTTTTTCCTCGTCGCGCCGGGCACCGCCGATGCAGGCGTCAAATTCGAATTCTTCGATGGTATCGAGCAGGGTAAAGGTCTGTAAGCCGTTGCGGGTGGCGTTGCGGCCGGTTGGCTCTTTCAGGTTTTTCGTGCGGATGGTGTCTTCCACGTAGCGCACAATGAGTTTTTCGCCGATGCGGTTGGCCAGATCGTCGCGGTAATCGGTGGCTTCCTGAAAGTTGTGTCCCGTGTCGATGTGTACGAGCGGAAACGGGAAATTGCCCGGCCGGAAGGCTTTCAGCGCCAGGTGGACGAGCGTAATCGAGTCTTTACCGCCCGAAAACAGCAGCGCGGGCCGCTCAAACTGCCCGGCCACTTCCCGCATGATGTGAATCGCTTCCGATTCAAGTTGATCCAGATAATCCATTTCTTAAAGAGTGAATGAGTGAAAGAGCGAAAGAGCGATGGCGCCGGATAGTCGCTCTTTCGCTCTTTCATTCTTTCGCTCTTTATGCTTTGAATGCTTCCTCGTGCGAGTGGAGGCCGCACTCCTTTTTCGAGTTGTCTTCCCACCACCACCGGCCGGCGCGGAAATCTTCGCCCGGCTGAATGGCGCGGGTGCAGGGCTGACAGCCGATGCTGACAAAGCCCCGGTCGTGGAGCGGGTTATATGGTACGTTGTTGGTTTTGACGTAGTCTTTCACCTGCTCGAACGTCCAGTTCATCAGGGGGTGAAATTTGAACAGGTCGTGGGCGTCGTCACGTTCGACCTGAGTCATCGTCTGCCGGTTGGGCGACTGCTCGGCGCGGATACCCGTAATCCAGATTTTCTGCCCCTGCAATGCCCGGTTCAGCGGCTCGACTTTACGGATGCCGCAGCATTCTTTCCGGTTTTCAACTGAATCGTAGAAGCTGTACGGCCCTTTTTCGGTCATCAGCGTTTCCTCGGCAGCGCGTTCCGGGAAATACGTTTCAATTTTGGTGGCGTACCGGTCGTTGGTTTTTTTCCAGACCGAATACGTCTCGGCAAACATCCGTCCCGTATCGAGCGTGAAGATGCGGATGGGGATGTCGTTGGCCAGAATCATGTCGGTAATGACCTGATCCTCGTATCCCAGACTGGTCGAGAAAATGACCTGACCCGGATACAGTTCGGCTAGCCGACGCAGCGCATCGACCTCTGAAAGTCCGGCCAGTTGGTCGGTCAGACTTTCCCGCGTGTGGTTGGTTGGTTCTGCTAACATATACGTATCAATTTACGGGTTCGTCTGCGGGTCGAGCCGGACCACATCGACGAACTGATTGTGCAAATGGTCGAAATCTTTATCTGTAGTTAGCAGTGTAGCCCCGAGCAGGGAGGCCGTCGCCACGATCCACAGGTCGTTCTTGCCCATATTTCGGGCTGTCGTATTGAGCGGACGTCCCGGTAATTTATTCTGACTAAAGGCGTCGATATCGGCGTATCGATATAACAAGTCGTCATTATCGACTTTTACCCACGAGTACGTATCCAATAGTTGTTGCAGTTCTTTTCTCCGCAGCTCACCCCAACCGCTTTGTCTGGCAATGGACCAGAGTTCTCCCACAGTTACAACGGAAATCAGAATATCGTTATCGTCGGTTAAGTCAAGAATGGAGGCTGTACTGGCGGCAACATTATTTTGGCGAATGTAGCCCAATACGATGTTCGTATCGAATAGGTACGTCATGCTATTTGCCAATCATCGCGACAAGATCTTCCCATGACTCCTGGATGTCCATCTCCAGAGCCAACTGTCGCATTCGCTCCGGATCAAATTTTTTTATTGGACCTTCTGTCAGCTTCAGGCCCGTAGGAATACCGTCCAGTTTCATGCGAAAGTACACAGGGGCCAGCCCCGCCAGTTTAGCCGCTTCTTCGAGCGTTAACTGCTCTTTTTCGTAGAGCGAACGCGCCAGCTCCCAGCGGGCCGCTGCCGGGTCGATGGAATCAGGAAGTTGTACGGTCAGTGTGTTCATCGGGTTTGTGACTATCTATCGTTGAACTCATTTGCTGTTACTTCAACTGTATTGCTTTTCCCGTTTTGGCCGATTGGCGGGCCGTGTCGAGGATTTCTACGACGATCAGGTTATTTTCCAATGACGTTAATTCGTCGGGTTTGGTTTCACCCCGCAGCAGTTGCGCCAGGTAGGTGAAGGGGTTCGTGGCAGGTGCGTCCGACGCGGTGGCCTGTAGGTCATGTTCCGCTTTTTCGCCCGGCAGCCGCTCGCGCATCCGGGTGGCGTCGATGGTCGTGACGTAGCCGGTGCGGCCATACACGGCCATGTCTTTGCGGCTGAACGGCCAGTTCCACGACGCCTGAATGATGGTCTGCGCCTTCGGGTAGGTCAGAATAATCGTGGCTTCGTCGTCGACCTTCGGGTAAACGTCAGGCTTGATCTGTTGCGTGACGGCCATCACCGATGTGGGCCGCTGATTGTGCATAAGCCAGGTCGAGAGGTTGGCCCCGTAACAGCCGAAATCAAACAGGGCACCGGCTCCGTTGGCAACCGGATCGGTGAGCCACGCCAGAAACTCCGGGTCGACGTTGATTTCCTTCGGGCCTTCGTGTCCGTCGTGCACGACGATTTTTCGAATGTCGCCGATGGCTTTGTCTTTGTCAGCAATGGCGTAGGCTTTGTGGTTGCTACCGTACCAGGTCGTTTCGTAGTTGGTCAGGAGCTGCGTGTTGTGCTTCCGGGCCAGTGCCGCCATCGCCTTCGCGTCAGCATAGGTCGTTGCCAGCGGCTTTTCGACCATGACGTGAATACCCGCCGGGGCGCAGGCGTCGACCGTTTTGCGATGATCGACAATCCGGCCGTAGTCCATCACGGCTTCGGGCTTGGTTTTGGCAATCATTTCGGCCACCGTCGGGTACACCAGGCTCATCGGGTAGCCGTACCGTTTAGCAAATCGCTCGGCCAGTTCATGGTTCGGCTCGGCGATGCCTACTACCTCAATCTCATTGGATTTACCAATCGTGTTCAGCACCTGATGCACATGCGAATGCACGAGCCCGGCTATACCTATCCGCAGCGGCTTTTTCTGCGCCAGACTTTGGGTTAGCGAGACAAGCAGGAATACGATCAGAAGTTGGAGTCGGGTTGTCACGCTCAGTGATCTTTCAAATTTGTATACGCAACGTTGACGTACTGACCATGCAAATGATCGAAATCACGATCCATTGTAAGCAGTGTGGCCCCCACTGCAGAAGCCGTAGCCGCAATCCAAAGGTCATTTTTGCTCATGTTACGCGACGAACCAATGAGTGGGTTTGAGATCAAACGGCCCTGACTGTAAGCGTCGATGATTGCATACCGCTGTATAACTGTTTCCACGTTTATGTCCGTCACAAGAAAGCGGTTTAGATAGTCGCCCAGTAATGTCAGTCGTTGCGCTCCCCAATTATTCTGTAAGCCAGGCGAACGAAGTTCACCAACCGTAACAACTGAGACAAACGTATCGTTTTGAGCGCTTAAGACAGCATACGTTTCATCAATGAACTGTGCTATCGGGTGCTTTCGCAGGTAAGCAATAATGATGTTCGTGTCTAAAACATACCTCATTTGTCAACTGCGTGGATGAGTTCATCGAACGTTTGGGGTATGGCCATTTTGTCGGCTATCGCATCGAGTTGCTGTCGGTCGATACCCTCATACCGCTTTGCTTTCTTCATAGCTTCCACATCAAAGTCCTGTTGTTTGTCTTTGAGCATATCAGCAATCTCACTACTGAAAAAGGAAAACCCGTATTGGCCGATCGTCTCAATAAACTCCCGTTTCGAGATACCTGCTAGTTTAGCTGCTTGCCCGTATGTGTAAACGCCATTTTCCATGAGAAAGCCGGCGACGCGCATCCGGACATCCTGCTCGTCTTCGGAGTCTGGTAAATCGATCGTCAGTGTTTTCATGAGATTGGCGTTGGTTTAAACGGACAACAAACGGTTACGCGACGTTCTCCTTTACCACTTCGGCCGCTACCACGTCGGCCGATTTTTCGATGGCCTGCGTGAAGTCGGCGATGAGGTCTTCGACGGCTTCCAGACCGACCGAGATGCGAATCAGGCCGGGGGTGATGCCGAGGGCGGCTTTCTCCTCCGGTTTTAGTTTGGCGTGGGTCGTCGTGTTGGGGTTGGTGACGATGGTGCGCGAGTCGCCGAGGTTCGACGACAGCGTGGCAATCTCCAGGGCATCGAAGAACGATTTTACCCGGTCGAAACCGCCTTCCAGTTCAATTGTGACGATGGCCCCACCCGCCGACATCTGAGCTTTTGCTAGGTCGTACTGCGGGTGCGACGGCAGAAACGGGTACAAGACCCGATCCACATCAGGATGCGCTTCCAGGGCTTCGGCCAGCGCCAGGGCGTTGCGGCAGTGCCGCTCCATGCGCAAATCGAGCGTTTCCAGACTCTTCGACAGCACCCACGCGTTGAACGGCGACAGCGACGGACCCGTGTGCCGGGCAAAAAAACGGATCGGCTGAATCAGCTCCTTCGACCCGACAACGATACCGCCCAGTACGCGGCCCTGCCCGTCCATAAACTTGGTGGCCGAGTGAATCGACAGGTCGGCGCCGAGATCGATGGGCGTTTGCAGAATAGGGGTGGCAAAGCAGTTGTCGACGTTCAGGATGAAGCCGTATTTTGCTTTCAGCCGCGCCAGCATCGCCAGATCGACCAGTTCGAGGCCGGGGTTCGAGGGCGTTTCCAGATACACCATCTTTGTGTTCGGCTGCATGGCCTCTTCCCACTCCGCTTCGGTCGCCGTGGCGTCGACGTAGGTATACGTAATACCCCACTTGCTTAGAATCTGCGTGATGATCTGATGCGCCGATCCGAACAGGGCGCGGCAGGCCACGATATGGTCGCCCGATTTGAGCAGAGCCGCCATGCTGGCAAACACGGCCGCCATACCCGTACCCGTCGCGATGCCATCCTCCGCGTTTTCAAGCATACACACCTTGTCGACAAACTCGGTGACGTTGGGGTTCGAAAACCGGCTGTAGATGTTGCCGTCTTCGGTTTCGTCGAACAGCGCTTTGCCCTGCTCGGCACTTTCGAAGGCGAAACTCGAGGTCAGGTACAGGGGCACGGAGTGTTCGCGGTTCTGCGACTTGGCCGCATGGGTACGGATGGCTTTGGTTTGTTTTTGCATGGTAAAAAGCAATGGACAGGATTACAGGATTTTTCTTTTAAGTCAAAGAAATAAAATCCTGTAATCCTGTCAGAAAAACAAAATAATCTTGCGTAGACTGACGGTGATGATGACGATACCGACCAGGATCATCATCGTTTTAACTGGTAGACGCTGGGCAAGGTGAGCAGCGATGGGCGCGGCAATCATACCTCCCAGAATCAGGCCCAAAATTACCATTCCGTAGTTACCCAAACCAGCGTAGAGGGCGAAAACTACCGAGCTGGCAAACGATACGAAAAACTCCGCCAGGTTGACCGACCCAATCGTATAGCGCGGATGCCGACCGGCGGCAATCAGTGTTGAGTTAACGATTGGTCCCCAGCCGCCCCCGCCAATAGCGTCGACAAAGCCGCCGAACCACGCCAGCAGGCCGATCTTACGAACCGGCTTTTTCTCGGTCCGCTTCACCAGCGCTTTCTGCAAAATCAATACACCCAGGATGGCCGTGTACACCGAAATAGCGGGCGACAGGTACTTGGCAATAATCTCCATGTCCGATAATGCCGTAATCAGGTACGCACCCAGCGCGGCACCGATAACGCCTGGAATCAGGACGGCTTTAAACAACCGGCTGTTGACGTTGCCGAACTTCAGGTGCATGTAGCCCGATACACCCGACGTGAAAATCTCCGAACTATGCACGCTGGCCGTGGCAAATACCGGGCTGATACCCACACTGGTCAGGAAGGTCGTGGCCGTAACGCCGTAGGCCATGCCCAATGCCCCGTCGATCATCTGCGCGACGAAACCCGCCAGAATGAAATAGAAAATGTCGGGCGTCAGGTCGATGGAATGGGCCAGCAGCGAAATACGATCCAGTGTAAAGTAGCTGAACAGCAAGTGGCCGACAACCATAAGCGCCAGTGACGCGAAAACGTAAATGGCAATCTCTGTGCGGGTACGCGGGCGAAGCAGCAGGGAATCGGTGGTCAGCGTAGACGAGCCGGGAGCCATAATTTTAGCCGCCGGAAACGTCGCCCGGAGCGCGTCGGCCTGCTCGGTAGCGCGGGGACCCTGTACCGTAACAGTCAGGCCGTTCAGGTCGATGGATGGCGCATCGGGATTAAGCAGTTCGTCCGATGGATTCATAGTTCTTAAATTCTATCGATTAAATAGGTTATTGTATCTATGAAAAGCGGCACGTGTAAGTGCCGCTGTTTGGCTGGGTTGAGTGCCACAAATGTAAGCAACTAACCGAATATGTACGCAGTTGATTCACGGCCACTTCAGAAAGCCGTCCATGAAGTTGTTCAGGCTTGCATAATCTCTGTCCTAAACGGCCTTTGGTCATCCCGATGTCAGGACCGGGCCGCCGGGACGACAAAACGTACGCCTATTCACTTGCCTGAACTATAGAAATCTCTATGACATGGTTACTCCAGCGTTTTTACGCCACTGATCGGGGCGGCTGCTGTCTGGTGCAGATCAAACACAATGATGTCGTTCGTGCCTTTTTTCAGCCAGGTTGCCGGACAGTACAGCCGTTTCTGCGGCCCTATTTCCCAGTACCGACCGAGGTTATGGCCGTTCACATATACGACGTCCTTTTTGTAGCCGCTCAGGTCGAAATAGGTATCGGCGACGGTGTTGAGCGAAAAATTACCCCTGAAAAACTGACCGGGCCGGGCACTGGTGGTCGTCGTGGCTTTCAGCTGACGAACGTACGACTCATCGAAGGGAAGGGGAAATACCTGCCAGTTCATCAGCGTCATACTACCCAGCGACACGCGGTCGGTGATACCCTTTCGGTCGATCATGTACTGCGCGAAGTTGATGCGGCCCATGCCTTCGACCAGAATATCGAGCACCGGTTCTTTGCTGTCGGTTTTGGGCAGCTCGATGCTCCACTTGCCGCCGTCGCGGTAGATGGGGCCGATGTAGTTGCCGTCGAGGTATACCAGCGCGTAATCGTGCGGTTCGGTGATGGTCAATGTACCGGGGGAGTAGCCGACGATTTTGGTGCGGTACAGAATGAACCCGCTGTTCTGATCGAAGGCTTCCATCGGCTTTGGCTGGGCAACGCTGATCGGTTTCGGCAGGTTATCCCAGACACTCGCCATCGGGCGAAGCGTGATGGCGGGAATGTCCATTGCCGGAATGGGATCGGGAATGGCGGGTAACGTACCGACGTGCTGCCCGATCAGTCGGCGCAGGGCGTGGTATTTGGGCGTCGGCTGGCCCTGTTCGTTGATCGGCGCGTCGTAGTCGTAGCTCGTGATGTCGGGCTGGTATTCGGTGGGTTTGAACCCGTTGGCTCCGGCCATAAACCCGAAGTTGGTACCGCCGTGGATGACGTAGAGGTTAAACGACTTTTTCGTATCGAGCAGGAAGCGGACTTCTTTCAGTAAACCCGTTGTATCGGGTCTGGCCCATTTTTCGCCCCAGTGCGTAAGCCAGCCGGGGTAGGTTTCGCTACTGAACACCGGCACGTTTGTGTTGACGCGACTGGACCGGTCAAAATCGGCCTGACTCGCACCGGGGTCAAGACCTACGGCCACGCCCGGCAGTGACCCGGCCGTCAGGTTAGGTACTGCCGGTCCGTCGGCGGTGTAGAATGGAACGGTGATGCCGTTGGTCTGCCAGAGCTGGTGAACGCGCTGCATATAGGCGCGGTCGTTGGCGTAGCTGCCGTACTCATTCTCGACCTGCACCATCAGAATCGGACCACCCACAGATACCTGCAACGGCCTGACCAGCGTTGCCAGTTTCTTGATATATCGTTCGGCGGCAACCATGTAGGTCGGGTCGAGGCACCGGACTTTCAGATCGGCAGTTTTGAGTAGGTAAGCGGGCAACCCGCCAAAGTCCCATTCGGCGCAGACATAAGGTCCCGGCCGCAGCAGCACCCACATGCCTTCCTGCTGCACCAGCCGGATGAAGGCAACGATGTCGCGGTTGTCGGTCTTGAAATCGAAAACGCCCGGCTTCGACTCGTGGTAATTCCAGAACACATAAGCCGCGATGGTATTGCAGCCCATCGCTTTTGCCATGCGGATGCGGTGCTGCCAGTAGGCGCGGGGAATCCGGGCGGGGTGCATCTCCCCGCTAATTAGTTGAACTGGTTTTCCGTCGAGCAGAAACTCCGTATTCCCCAGCGCGAACGTATGCTGGCTGCGCTGCGCCTGAACGGCATTGAGCGATAAAAAAATGAGCAGTAAACCCGTAAGAAGCCGGGTAAGGGAACGAACGGACGTCATGGACGGATGAAGAAGCCGGAGGGTACACGGCGACCGCAAAGCTACGCGCTCAGGGCCGAACCCCGGCTTTATTGGCCGATTTACGCCGGTTTTGAGCCGTTATTAATTAACCCGGCTGCGGTTCAGCAGGGCCATCGCTTCGAGCAGCATCGTGCCGCTGAGTTGGGTGGGTAGGTCGGTTTTGCCGTCGGCGGGTGGATGCTGCCAGAACGTGCCGAACGTCAGGTCGGGCCGGGCAGTGCCCTGTCGCCAGAGCGTTTGCGCGTTCGTCCGTAAAAAAGCTACGTAACGGCTGCGTCGGGCGTTGTCGAGACTGGGTTCCAAGGTTAGCTGCGTAAGGTAGCGCACCAGTATACCCTTGAACAGGCCGCCGTCGCCCTTGCCTTCGTCGCGCATCAGGCCGTTGGTGGTCAGGGTCGGGTCGGTGAGCGACAGGTCGGCGGTCTTAACGGCGTCGGTGAGGTACGTCCGGTCTTTAGTAATTTTGTAGAGTTCGAGTGCCCCGCCAATCCAGACGCCCTGACAATACGTGAATTTCCAGCGGGTGTTGAGTTTGCCGTCGTTGTCCTGATTGATACCGTCGTAGACCAGCCCGGACGCCGGATCGACCAGCGTTTTCTTCTCCCAGTTGTAGATGCGGGTCGCCCAGGCGAGGTCGGCGGGACGTCGGAGCAGGCGGTGCAGCCGGGCCGCCAGAATGATAGCCGGGCCGTTGGCGGGGGTGTTTTTGTAGTACCGCTGCCCCTTCCGCCAGGCAATGCCCCCGCCCATCGTTTCGTTCCAGCCGGTTTTTATATCCTCCCAGAGCGTCAGCGTGGCCGTTAGCCATTTTTTGTCGTGCGTGGCTTCGTAGACCCGTAGCATCGCCAGGGCGTTCCAGAGCATGTCGTCGTAGTACTCGTTCAGGAAGGTGCTGCCGTTTTTCCGCCGAACCCCGTCCATCCACTCGTTCATCAGCACCACATAGTGGGGGGATCTCGTCCTCAGATAGGCGTCCGTCAGCACGTCGAGGGCGTGGGCCTGTGGCCAGTAGTGAAAGGCGGTGTCGCCCCGGTTGCCGTTGCGGTAGTAGTGCGCACTGGTATCGTAAAAACCCTGATTGAGCGTTGCTGCGGCACTGTCAGCGGCCGTGGCCCAGTTGATAGCCGATGCGGTTTGCGCAGGCTGTACTGACTGAGCCGACGCGCTTGTAATGAAAAAAATTACGGCACACAGGACGGGCAGAAACCGGGTAACGGGCATGACGAAATCGTTGAGTTCGTGCAGAAAGAAGCAAAAACAACGGGTTTCTTACTGCCGGTTCTTTTGGGCTGATAAACGTAAAACCCCGGTATCCGAAAGCATCAGATATCGGGGTCAACCATTCGATCACGTGCTCATTGTTACGGGCGGATGGCCTGCCAGATTTCCAGCGGACGGTCGGTCGACATGATGTCGGCCCCGTTGCGGGCAAACTGTTTGTAGACCTGATCGCCTTTGGCGGCTGCCTGTTTGTCGAGGTTGCCGAGCGTGCCCAGAATGCAGGCAATGCCTTTCTGATGCAGAAACTGGTAAAGTTCGGCGTCGGGTTCTTTCACACCGACAAACGCGATCATCCGGTTGTCGGGAACGCCCAGGTCGTGTAGCCGGTCGTACTCGGCGCGGTTGCGGATCGTCACCGAAATCATCAGATTCGGGTCGAGTTTGTTCACTTTAGCTGCGTCGGGCGCGTTGTACGTAATGATGGCTACGTAGTCGCCCGCGCCCGTCCGGTGTACCATGTCGACCACCTTCTCGAACGATACGTTGCGCTTCACGTCGAGGGTGAACGTGACTTTGCCCTTACCCCACCGCAACACCTGTTCGAGCGTCGGAATGGTGTAGGCCGTCCGGTTGCCCATGTTGTCTTCGAGCCGGAAGGGGGCCAGTTCGGCGTAGGTTTTGTCGATGAGTTTGCCGGTACCGGTGGTGGTGCGGTCGAGGGTTTGGTCGTGCATCATCACCAGGACGCTGTCTTTGGTCAGGTCGATGTCGCACTCGATGACGACCGGCATCTGCTTTGCCAGAAAGGCAAACGACTCGATACAATTTTCGGGGTAGCCTTTCAAATCACCCCCGCCCCGGTGCGCCGAGATTTTAGGCGTCTGATTGGGATGATAGCCGAAGAAATCCGCCGACTTGCCCGACGGAACGCGGGTATACGTTTTAGGCGAACAGGTAAACAGGCTGATGCTCAGGGCCAGCAGTAACAGGGATTGTTTCATTTGTGAGTGAAGTGTTGACAGCTTGTAGCCCAGACGTCCACGTCTGGAGGCCGTTAGGCCAGCTAGTTCAGGCGGCTGCTTTGTTAGCCTGACGGCTTCCAGACGTGGACGTCTGGGCTACATTAAATCACTACGTTAACGATGCGTTTCGGTACGACGACGACTTTCTTGGGCGTCTTGCCTTCCAGCCATTTCTGCACGGTTTCGTTGGCTAGTACTTCGTCCTCGATCTCTTTCGGTGCCCGGTCGACGGCGAAATTGAGCGTCGTACGTACTTTACCGTTGATCTGAATGGGGTACTCAAACGAGTCTTCGATCAGCTGGTTCGGGTTGAAGACCGGGAACGGCGCGTACGACACCGTACCGGGTTCGTTGCCGAGTTTCGCCCACAATTCTTCGGCGATGTGGGGCGCGTAGGGCGAGAGCAGCAGCACCAGTTCCTGCAAAACAGCCCGCTTGTGGCAGTTCAGCGCGGTTAGTTCGTTGACGCACACCATGAACGCCGAAATCGAGGTGTTGAACGAATACGTCTCGATGTCGTTTTCGGCCTTCTGAATCGTGCGGTGCAGTGCTTTCAGTTCAGCCGGTGTGGGCTGTTCGTCGGTAACGAGCCACTCGCTTTCGCCGGTTGCGTTGTCTTTGTAGAACAGCCGCCAGAACTTGCGAACGAAGCGATAGACGCCGTCGATACCGTTGGTATTCCAGGGCTTGGCCTGTTCGAGCGGACCCAGAAACATCTCGTACATCCGCAGTACGTCGGCCCCGTATTTGGTCACGATGTCGTCGGGGTTCACCACGTTGAACTTCGACTTCGACATCTTCTCAACTTCCGCCCCAACGATGTACTTGCCGTCCGGTTCGGTAATGAACTCAGCACCTTCAGTCAGGTCAGGACGCGAATTTTTGAATGCATCGATGTCCAGGACGTCGTTGTCGACAAGGTTAACGTCGGCGTGGAGGGGGGTAACCTCCTGACCGTTAACCTGATTCAGCGAGACAAATACCGGGGCAACGCCTTCGACGCCGGTACCCTTCACCCGGTACAGGAAGTTACTTCGCCCCTGAATCATGCCCTGATTGATAAGCTTTTTAAACGGCTCATCCTGCGGCACGTAGCCCCGGTCATGCATAAACTTGTTCCAGAACCGGCTGTAGAGCAGGTGGCCCGTTGCGTGCTCGGTACCGCCGATATATAGGTCCACGTTCTGCCAGTAGTCGACGTCTTCCTTGCTGGCGAAGCGGTCGGGGTTGTGCGGGTCCATGTAGCGGTACCAGTACCACGACGAGCCCGCCCAGCCCGGCATCGTGCTCAGTTCATAGGCGTAGGTCCCTTTGTAATTCCACCCTTCCGCACGGCCCAGCGGGGGTTCGCCCGTTTCGGTCGGCAGGTATTTGTCGATAGCGGGCAGTTCGAGCGGCAGGTCGCTTTCTTCGATCAGGTAAGGCAAGCCATTCTCGCCGAAATACACCGGTACGGGTTCGCCCCAGTAGCGTTGGCGGCTGAAAACGGCGTCGCGCAGGCGGAAATTGATTTTACCTTTGCCCATGCCGCGTTCTTCCAGCCAGGCGATCAGCGTTGCCGTGGCGTCTTTGTAAGTCAGACCGTTGATGATGCCGGAGTTGATGTAATGACCTTCCTTCGTGTTGTCGGCCTGTTGATCGAGGTCTTTCTGCGCGTCGAGAACCGGGATGATCGGCAGGTCGAAATGCTTCGCGAAACCGTAATCGCGCTGATCGCCGGAGGGAACGGCCATAACCGCGCCCGTACCGTAACCCGCCAAAACATAGTCAGCCAAGTAGATGGGGACGGGTTCGTTGTTCAGCGGGTTGAGGCAGTAGCTGCCCGTAAACACGCCCGACACGCCTTTCACGTCGGCCATCCGGTCGCGTTCCGAGCGCATTTTGGCTGCGTTCACGTACTCCTCGACGGCTTCTTTCTGCGCCGGTGTGGTCAGGCCCGGTACCAGTTCGTGTTCGGGGGCCAGCACCATAAACGTCACGCCGTAAATGGTATCGACGCGGGTGGTGAAGACCTCGATGTGGTTTGTAGTTTGTTGTTCGTAGTTTGTGGTTGCTTCGCTGTTATTAACCTTAGGCGTTGAACGTTGAACGTTGAACTTGACACTCGCGCCGACCGATTTACCGATCCAGTTGCGTTGCTGTTCCTTGATCGATTCGGTCCAGTCGATAGCGTCGAGGCCGGTGAGCAGGCGGTCGGCGTAGGCGGTGATTCGCATCATCCATTGCCGCATCAGCTTCTGCTCGACGGGGTAGCCGCCCCGCTCCGATACGCCGTCTTTTACTTCGTCGTTGGCCAGCACGGTCCCCAGCGCCGGGCACCAGTTCACGACCGCATCGGCCAGGAAGGTCAGCCGGTATTTGAGGGTGATAGTGTACTGCTCGGTTTCGCTCATCGCGTTCCACTCGTCGGCCGTAAACGAACGAACGTCGTCATCACAGGCCGCCTGAACGCCCGCCGTACCATTGGCGGCAAACTTGGCGATCAGCGTTTCGATAGGTTCGGCCCGACCGAAGGTGGCCCCGTCGGTTTCTTTATTGTACCACGAGCGAAACAGCTCCATGAAAATCCACTGCGTCCACTTGTAATACGCCGGGTCGGAGGTGCGTACTTCGCGGGTCCAGTCGTAACTGAAGCCGATATTTTTCAGCTGCTCGATGTAGCGCGTCAGGTTGGCTTCGGTCGTCACGGCGGGGTGCTGTCCGGTTTGAATGGCGTACTGCTCGGCGGGTAGCCCAAACGAGTCGAACCCCATGGGGTGCAACACGTTGTAGCCTTTCAATCGCTTATAGCGGGCCACAATATCCGATGCGATATAACCCAGCGGATGGCCCACGTGCAGCCCGGCCCCCGACGGGTACGGAAACATATCGAGCGCATAATACTTTGGTTTGTCGGTATCGGTTTCGGGGCTGAACGTGTTGTGTTCGTCCCAGAATTGCTGCCAGTATTTTTCGACGTGCTGGTGGTTGTATTCGGCCATGACGGAGTAGGTGGGGAGCTGTCGGTGGGACAGGTCCGCAAAATGAATTGCAAAAATAGCCGTTTACCGAGACTTTTGCCCGACAGGATTTTTATTGACAGGATTACAGGATTGACAGGATTTGATTTTTCCTGTCGTAGTGTCAGGTCTGTACTGTCGGGGATAGTAGACACGGTCCGCCCAGGCATGTCCAGATGCTAGTAGTCCTGTCAATCCTGTAATCCTGTCCAAAACTATATATGCCTCACACCGCAAGCGCCCCAATCGTACCGCAGCAACAAACCAGTTATCGACTGTGGCTGGCGTATGCGGGGCTGGCGCTGCTGACGGGGCTGCTGGCGGTGGGTATCGTCGGTGATTTCAGCCGACCGCTTTCCGACGGTACCGATACCGATCAGTTTGAGTACGTGGGCTATGTGTTCACCAAAAACCTGACGGTCTGGCCCTGGCCGCAGCTGCATCTGCTGAACAACCAGACGTTTTATCCCTACGGCATCAACCAGATTTTCCTCGACTGGGGCTTCGAGCGCGACTATTGGTACGCCGTCTGTTACTGGCTGTTCGACGGGCCGGGACCGTACCTGCAATCCTACTACGTGTACACACTGGTGCTCACGGCGGTGGGTAGCTGCGCACTGCTGCGACCCCGGTACGGATTCGTAAAGAGCGCCCTGTTCGGGCTGGCTGTGTCGGTATTCAACGTGTATGCGATCTGGAAATTTCCGGTGCACATGAACGTCTGCATCGACCACTGGACGGTGCTGTGCATGGTGGCGACTTACCGGCTGCTGCTCGATGCGCTCGCCCGCCGACCGCTATCACTGCCGTTTGTGCTGGGGTGGGTGTGGCTGCATGTGCAGGTGTTGGGGCAGGAGCTGGCTTACGTCGCGGGTTACGCACTGACGTTTACGACGCTGACGGTACCCGTGCTGGTGTGGGCATTATGGCAGTGGTACCGGCAGGCGGGGGCGAACGCCCTTTTTACCAACGTCAGACCCGGCGCAACGGGAAAAAGCTGGCTGCTCGTCGGGCTGATTCTGGTAAGCCTTTGGCTGTATTTGCCACTGACAATTCAGATTGCCTTTGGGGCGTGGGCATTTGATTTTGCCGAAGTACCATTGGCCCCGCTCTGGTCGAATCCGGTGCGGCTGCTGATTCCGTACCTGCCCGGCCTGCATACGTTTGACCGCGATTATTCCGGGTTGATTCACGACGTTTACGAAAGTTTCGGGCAGGGGAGTCCGGGCTTGGTGCTGGTGGTGCTGGGGGGCGTGGGCCTGTGGCAAATTCGTCGGCGGGTGGCGCTGTGGTTGCCTATCGTACTGATGCTCGTGCTGTGTCTGCTCTACCACCCGGTGCTGCTCCCGACGCTGAACGTGTTTCCGTGGTTTACCTACAACCGACACGGTGGCCGCGCCAGTCTGGTGTATCCGGTGCTGTTCGGGCTGCTGGCGCTATCGGTGCGCTGGCCCCGGTACCGGGCGGGAGTTGTTGCGGGTATCGTTCTGCTGAGCCTGCTGGCAACAGAGTGGTACACCTCTTACCGACTCCGTGAATTTGTGCCGACACCAGTTGTGTCCGACGATGTGCTGCGGTACTGTGCCGTGATCCGAAAGCAGCCCGGTGTGGCCGTACTCGATTTCCCGTTCTGCGCCGTCGGGGCCGATGGCGTGGGGAGCCGGGAAGGACTTTGCCCGTATTACCAGCAGCAGAACGCGGTCTTTACCTTCCGGCGGTTCTACGATAAAAAGGGCGTTGGGCAGTACTTCGGGCGGCTGCACCCCGATCAGATTCAGCCCTTCCTGCGCGACGGCTGGCCCCGGCTACTGACTCCCGGCCACGTTTTTACCGATGCCGACTGGCAGTTTCTGGATAATTTTTTACGAACCAATCACTTCGCGGGCATTAACCTGTACCCCGGCCTGCTGACACCCGATCAGCTGGCCGGTTTCTATGCACGCTACGGCAAACCCATTGCCCAAACCCGCTTTCCCGCAGCCGGGCGGGTGGTGTTTATACCGGTAACCCAGACCTCCAGGTCTGGAGGCCGTCAGGCCAACTAAAGGCGGTCGTAACTTAACGGACGTGTAGCCTGGACGTCCACGTCCGGGTGCCCGTCAGGGCAAAGCTCGTAGGCGGCTACCAGGTCGCTTCGCGCCCACCCGGACCTAGAGGTCCAGGCTACACATCCGTCAGCATACACACTACACAACTATTAAATCACCGCTACCACAAGACACTAGGCCTAACCAGGGGTTACTATTGATGACCACGAACAACAAACCGCAAACCAGTTAACTCTTTATCATGAATCTGTTTATTTATCCAACCCTTTCTGAGCCCGTAAAGACGCAGTTGCAGCAACACGTACCCGACGATGTTACGCTGGTATTTCGGCAGGATTTACCCAAACCTGACCAGCAAACCGCGTTTCAACAAGCCGATGCATTACTGGGAAACCCACCGCCCGACTGGTTCGACAACGGTCCTGAGAAGCTGGCTTTCTGGCAGATCGACTCGGCGGGTTTCGATAAATTCAGTGCCGTAAAAACAGACGCGCAGGTGGCCAATATGGGCGATTACTTTGCGTGGCCCTGCGCCGAAACCATGATCGCGGGTATTCTGGGGCTGTACCGGCGTATTCCCGAACTGGCCGTCCTGCAAAGTCGCAGCGAATGGATCGGCGGACCACTGCGCGAACAGATGCAGGTCATGCGCGGTAAACGGGTTGTGGTGCTCGGTACCGGCACCATCGGAATGGCTGTAAAGCAGATGCTGACCGGTTTCGACTGCTCAGTCCGGATGCTGGCCCGCACCGATCCGCAGGCTGACCTGCACTCGGCCGACGAATTGATCGCCGAACTGCCCGACACCGATCTGGTCATCAATTGCCTGCCCGGTACGGCGCGGGGTTTCGTGTCGGCGGCTGTGATCGCGGCCATGCCCGTGACCTGCATATACGCCAACGTCGGGCGGGGCAGCACGACCGACGAGCCGGCTCTGATTACGGCGTTGCAGTCGGGAAAGCTGGCCGGAGCCGTGCTCGACGTCACTGAAACCGAACCACTACCTGCCGATAGTCCGTTGTGGGAGATGGCAAACGTATTGCTGACCCAGCATACCGGCGGTGGATTACCCGGTGAAGATGCAGGTAAGGTAGCGCAGTTGCTGCGGAATCTGGATCGCTTCCGGGCGGGACAACCCCTCGAGAATCCGGTCGGGCTGGGGCGGGGCTATTAACGTCAGGTAGGTACGCTTTAAGGCTTTGTAGCGAATGGGGCGGGTTTTTCAACTTTTCTTTGTATATTTAGGGAGTCGAACGGTGGCTGTTTTGCCGTCAATGCCGGGCGACGATTCATAGCAAGTTTGTGTAATCATTCATGATAGACGAAGAAAATCTGGACCCGATGGACGACTCGGTCGAGCAGCCCGGCGACACCACACCCGCCGATGCCGAACTGGACCTGCCGCTCGCCACCGACCCCGATGGACAGTCGACGGATTCATCCACCGAGCCCGAGAAGCTGCACGACCAGACGGTTGTGTCGGGCCTGTACGAAAATTACTTTCTCGATTACGCATCGTACGTGATTCTGGAGCGGGCGGTGCCCGCTGTGGAGGATGGCTTCAAGCCCGTACAGCGACGCATCCTGCATGCCCTGCGTGAGATGGACGACGGCCGCTTCAACAAGGTGGCCAACGTGATCGGGCAGACCATGCAGTACCACCCCCACGGCGACGCATCTATCGGCGAAGCCCTGGTCAATATCGGTCAGAAAGAACTGCTGTTCGATACACAGGGCAGCTGGGGCGACGTCCGTACGGGCGATGGGGCAGCGGCTCCGCGTTATATCGAAGTGCGGCTGTCGAAGTTTGCGCACGACACGGTTTACAACGAAAAAACTACCGAGTGGCAGCTAACCTACGACGGCCGTAAGCGCGAACCCGTTACGCTGCCGGTGAAGTTTCCGCTGTTGCTGGCGCAGGGCGTGGAAGGTATCGCGGTGGGGCTGTCGACCAAGGTGCTGCCCCACAATTTCAACGAACTGATCGACGCGTCGATTCTGATCCTGAAAGATAAGCCGACGCAGCTGTTTCCCGATTTTCAGACGGGCGGCCTGATCGACGTTAGTAACTACAACGATGGGCACCGGGGCGGTAAAGTCCGCGTTCGGGCGCGTATCGAGGAAGTCGATAAAAAGACGCTGGCGATTCGCGATGTGCCCTACGGCGTAACGACTTCGCAGCTGATCGATTCGATTGTGAAAGCGGCTGAGCTGGGCAAGATTCGTATCAAGGCACCGAGCCGCACTGTGGCCGCCGTAGTCGACAATACCGCCCGTGACGTCGAGATTCTGGTGCATCTGCAACCCGGTGTCTCCCCCGACGTAAGCATCGACGCGTTATACGCCTTTACGGACTGCGAAGTCAGTATTTCGCCCAATGCCTGCGTCATCATCGGCGACAAACCCCACTTCGTCAGTGTCGCCGATATTCTGAGGGTCAACACCCATCAGACGGTGAACCTGTTGCAGCGCGAACTGGAAATCCGGCGGAGCGAACTGATGGAGCGGTTGCTGTACAGTTCGCTGGAAAAAATCTTTATTGAGAACCGTATCTATCGAAAAATCGAGGAGTGTGAAACCTTCGAGGCTGTTTTACAGGCGATTGATAAAGCACTCAAGCCGTTCAAGAAGCAGTTTTACCGGGAAATCATCGAGGATGACCTGATCCGGCTGACCGAGATCAAGATCAAGCGGATCTCGAAGTACGATGGCTTCAAGGCGGAGGAATTGATGCGGAAGCTGGAGCAGGAACTGGCTGAGGTCGAAGATAATCTCGCCAACATCACCCGCTACGCTATCGCGTACTTCAAGGATCTGCAAAAGAAGTACGGTAAAGGGCGCGAGCGCAAAACCGAAATCCGGGGCTTCAACACCATTGCCGCCAGTGTCGTGGCTGCGGCCAATCAGAAACTGTACGTCGACCGGGAAAACGGGTTCGTGGGGTACGGGCTGAAAAAAGACGAATACGTCAGCGACTGTTCCGACATCGATGATGTGATCGTGTTCCGGCGCGACGGCGTCTGTATGGTCACGAAAGTGCAGGAAAAGGTATTTGTGGGTAAGGATATTCTGTACATATCGGTCTTTAAAAAGAACGACGAACGGAAAATCTACAACCTCGTGTACCTGGACGCCAAATCGGGCATTTCGATGATCAAGCGATTCCCCATTACGGGCGTCACCCGCGATCGCGAGTATGACCTGACGATGGGTAGCCCGAAGTCGAAGATTACGTATTTTAGTGCCAACGAAAACGGCGAAGCTGAGGTTATCACCGTCAGCCTGACGGCGCAGAGTTCGGCCAAGATCAAGCAGTTCGACTACGATTTTGCCAGCGTGGGCATCAAAAACCGGTCGGCGCAGGGCAACATCCTGACCAAATATCCGGTACGGAAACTCACCCAGAAAAGCGGGGGTGTTTCGACGCTGGGCGGGGTCGACATCTGGTACGACGAACATCTGGGGCGGCTCAATCGTGATGAGCGGGGCCGTTTGCTGGGTAAGTTCGACGCGAAAGACAGCATTCTGGTGATCTACAAAGACGGGCAGTACGAACTGACTAACTTCGACCTCACCAACCGCTACGAACCCAACGAGATTCAGTCGCTGGCCCGGTTCGACCCGGAAACGGTGGTGTCGGCGGTGTATTACGAAGCCAACCAGAAATTGTGGTATGTGAAGCGGTTTAAAGTTGAGACAACGACGCTCGACAAGAAATTCAGTTTCATCGGTGACGCGAAAGGATCAAAAAATCTGGCCGTAACCACCGATCACCATCCACGCATCGAAATCGTGCATCAGGTAAAAGACCGGGGGCCGGTGGAGAAGATGGTGCTGGAGCCGGAAGGATTCATTGAAATACGCGGCTGGAAAGCACTGGGCAACAAATTACCCTTTGCCCGCGTAAAGGATGTTAAACTGCTGGAGCCGAAAGTTGTCAAAGAAACGGCTGCTGCCAGCCGGGAGCCGGAACTGGTTGAGGCCGATGAGCCGGAGGAGAAAGAAACGACGCAGCTGGGGCTGTTTTCCTAACTTTATCTGCATAGCGTATGAACACCACGTTTGCCACCGATTACGCCGATGATATGCCCCACACGGAGGGTAACGGGGTGCGCGTGGTGAAACGTATCCTGAAGGGCATTATCGTACTGTCGTTTGGGGGCGTGGTGCTCATACTCGTCAGCAACTGGTGGGTCGTCTACAACACCCGGCAGCAAACCTATTTCGACATTCACCGGCTACCTGCCAATGATGTCGGGCTGGTGCTGGGTACGAGTAAGTTTGTCCGGTCGGGGAAGGAGAATCTGTTTTTTCGCTACCGGATGGAAGCGACGGCCCGGCTCTGGAAGGAAGGTAAAGTCAAATACTTCGTGCTGAGCGGTAACAACGATTCGGAGTACTACAACGAACCCGCCGATATGCAGCGGGCGCTGGAAAAGCTGGGTGTACCGGCCTCTGTCATGACGCTCGATTACGCTGGCTACCGCACGTTCGACTCGGTTGTGCGCTGCAAGGAGGTGTTCAATCAGGAGAAGATCACGATTATCTCGCAGAACTTTCATAACACCCGTGCCCTGTTTATCGGCAATCACGAAGGGATGGAAGCGATTGCCTTTGCCGCGCAGGATGTACCGGATGGCTACTCGTTGCGGACGCTTGTTCGCGAGTATCTGGCCCGGCCCTACGCCATTTTGGACGTGTACCTGCTACGCCCTTCGGTCGAAACGGGCAACTGGCGGGTGGGGAAGTGAGGGTGTGGTTTTCGGTTTACGATATACAGTTTACGGTTTACGGTTTTCAGTTTTCAGCAATGGGCTTCGGTCCGTTGCTGATTTTGTTTGTGGGGCAGGTTGATTGTTGAAAGGAGAACAATCGGCTGTCCCCGACAGCTTCCAGCTGTCGTAGCCGCAGGCTAATCGGCTCATGTATGTACTAAGCGGCAAAAGATACCGTTTAATCAACAAATCAACCCCGATGCTGTATGCAGCGTACTCCCTACCTCTTACTTGCTCTGGCCCTGTTGGCCGGCGTCACCGCCTGCCAGAAAGAGGCTGATTCATCGGTGCAGACACCGGCGCCGGTGCAGTCATCGACTTACATCGAACGAACCGACGGTGCCCCATCGGACGGTACCGCAACGCCCGATCTATCCGGTGCGAAAGTAGCCGCAGCCACGTCGGCGCAGCAGCAGGAAATGCTGACGTACATCAACCAGGCCCGCTCGAAATCCTGCCAGTGCGGTACGACAACCTACCCGGCGGTTCCGGCCCTGACGCTCAACACGCAGCTCAATACCGCATCTGACGCCCATGCCGTCGACATGGCAACGAATAACTATTTCAGCCACACGGGCCTCGACGGGTCGCAGCCGTGGGACCGAATGACGCGGGCGGGCTACAACTGGCGGGCAGCGGGTGAAAATATTGCCGCTGGCTACACCACCGTGCGCGCTACGGTCGATGGCTGGCTGAAATCGCCGGGGCATTGCAAAAACATCATGAGTGCCAGTTTTGCCGAAGTCGGCGTTGGGTACGGCTACAACGCCGGTAGCACTTACAGGCAGTACTGGGTAACGGACTTTGGTAAGCGACGGTAACCGCTTACGCGCATAAATCCCCCGTCAGGCCTATTTTTCAGGGCGCCCGGCGGGGGATTTGTATGTTTGTGGCGTCAACGATACCGTATGAAACACGTCTTCCTGTTTGGGTTATTTCTCCTTGTAGCCACGTCCTGCGCCAGTGTCCACCAACGGTCGGAGATACTGGAACTGGACGATATTTTCCAGATTCGCCCCCGGCAGACCTTGTTTATGTATCAGCAGGGGAAGGTGATAACGAAAGAAAATACGCAGCTTACGAAGGCCGGGCTCTACGAGCGAAACGATACGCTGTTTGCTGAGTTTATCGCCCGTTCGCTGCCACCCATTGATGCCGACCCTCGTACACTCGATCAGTCTGATTCGTCGGCGGTGCTGTTTGTACACCACAACCCGGTGCTGAAGCGCATCAAGGAAGAAAGTCCCTGGTTTAATTACCAGTTGAAATCATTCGACGTAGACCTGTTTACCGTACCGTTCAAGTTTCGATTTCCGCAGGATGGCCGTCCGGGGCAGTTGAACACGAATCCTAACGTGGGTATTTACGTGGGGCTGCGCTACGACCGGGGGGGCTACCGGACGCTGTTTTTTCGCCGGGAACGCCGATCTGAAATCCGGTCGCTGAGTTTTGGACTTGGGGGCTTCGCCAGTGTTGGCTCGGCCCTGGTCAGTTCGTTTACGACCAGCGGGGCCGTCACTGACGAGTATGAAGCGTTGGGATTGAATTACGGGCTGGCCAGCATCGTGGGCTACAAAACGTTTACGGCTGGCCTGGCCCTGGGATTTGAGAATCTGATCAGCACCGATAATCAGTTCTGGATTTACCGCAACAAGCCTTATCTGGGGGTAACGATCGGCCTGAACCTCAACTAGCTGAGCTGCGCCTGATAGAGCCGACGAATTTTGTCGCGGGTACGCTTCAGCCGCATCTTAACGGCACTGTCGTTGAGCCGAAACTGCCGGGCAATTTCCCGCACATCGAGCCCATCTTCGTATTTGAGCCGCATCATCCGCACTTCGTCGGGCGAAATGGTATTCATGATAGCAGTCACATAGTGAAGCTGCGTGTCGATACAGTCCTGTTCGCTTTTGTCGTCGTACGCAAATTCCTGTTTTTCGTCGAGTGCTACGACGGGGGTACGGCTGGCACGGCGTAGCTGATCCATACAGTAATTGTACGACACCGAATACAGCCACGTCGAGAAAGCCGACCGGCCTTTGAAACTGTTCAGATTGCCGTAAATGCGTAGAAAAATATCCTGCGTAAAATCTTCCTCCCGGGCCGTGTCTTTCGTTATCGACAGGCAGCGCCGATAGACCTTGGTGGCGTAACGGGTATAAAGTACGTCAAAATAGTCATTTTCACGCGTGTCCAGATACTGTTGGATCAGCTCTTCGTCGCGTAGATGGGTGTTCCTGTACATAGTCGGTGAGTTAAGCAAGCCACGTTTTCGTCTAATCGAAGCCGGTTTCAGGTGTGAGCCAGACCAAAACCGGACTACGGGGCGTGCAGACCGCAAATATGTGGTTTTCGACGTATGGTTGCTACTAAATTCGAGACAGTCTCCCAAATTCGATTTATTTACCGGTAAATGGGCCGTGCTGTTTACGGATTCACGCTCACGAATCAGTCGGTCATGGCTTGCCACGTACTGCACGGGAATGCGTATTGGTCTATACCGGGGCGGTTGCCGTTTTGGTAGCTGGTCGATAGTGATGGCCTGCCGATTGGTCCGATGAATCGGTACAGGGTGTGGCAGACCACCAACAAAACTGTACCTTTGTTAGTACATACTCGGGGCAGTACTGCCGACTGGCGGCTGCTGGTCGGCGACCCAAACCGGTCGACCTACACAGATTACTATACCGACAGGAAGGCGAACCGGTCGCTGACATAAACAGAAATACGGGCAGACAGCGGCAGTCTGTTTGCACTGGTTTCGTTCGTTTCGTATGTTGCCTGCCTGTCGCAGCTTTTGACTACTATGGTGCCTAATGATGAATTGATACGGATTATTGACCTGCTCAATACAACGTACGAAAGCGAAGAAGCCTGGCATGGTCCGTCAGTGGTGGAAGCACTACGGGGCGTTACACCCGATCTGGCAGGCCGTCGCATTGCTCCCAACACCCACAACATTGCCGAACTGGTCTTTCACATGACGAGCTGGCGTATTTTCTGCGTCAAAAAGATGCAGGGCGACGCTACGTTCGACATTCTGACGCCTGATAAAAACTTTGGTGCCCTGCCCGACAAGATCGATGATTTCGAGTGGGAAGCGCTCGAAATGGAGTTGAGTCTGAGTCAGGAAGAACTCATCAATGAGCTCGATAAGCGGGATGATGATGAGTTTCTGGAGGACATCGTGCCGGGCCGTGACTACACGTACTACGACATGTTACACGGTATTATCAACCACGACCTCTACCATACGGGGCAGGTGGTGCTTCTGAAAAAAGCACTCGGCTACACGGGAACGGGATCTAAATACGCCGACGAGGACGATTACAACGATCCGTACGGTAGTACCCAGGACCACGACGATTACTATTGATAAAAGAGCGAAAGAGTGAATGAGTGAAAGAGCGAAAGGCCGGTCACTGTTCGCTCTTTCACTCTTCCACTCTTTCGCTCTTTTTACGTTGAACTTCTGGCTTGTCAAGTCCGAACCCGATAAGTACGGGTGGGAGCATTTCACAACTCAGGGCCGTGCCGTCTGGGATGGCGTGCGGAATTATCAGGCCCGGAATAACCTGATCGCGATGAAACTCGGCGATCAGGTCTTGTTTTACCACAGTGTAACGAAGCCCGGCGTCGTTGGGCTGGCCACCGTTGTGCGGGAAGCGTACCCCGACCCGACCAGTCCCGACGATCCACGGTGGGTAGTAGTCGAACTGGAGCCGGTGATGAAGCTGGCTAAGCCGGTAATGCTCTCGCAGATCCGTGCCGACCTGCTGCTGGGCCGGATGGCACTCATCAAACAGTCGCGCCTGTCGGTAATGCCCGTCCGCCCCGACGAATTCGAACTGATTCTGCAACTGGGACAGTAGGCGGGCTTGTAGTTTATGGTTCGTAGTTCATCGCCAGCGTCAGCAGGAACTACAAACCACGAACCACGAACCACAAACTTAGCACGCATGGCACTCACGACGCTTGGCCTGGAACTACCGACCGACCCGCGCTGGGTCAATATTGCCGAAATGAACATCGGCGACATCCTGATCGATCACGCCTATTGTGAGCAGAAAGCGGCTTCGTCCTGCATTTCGTTGATTGTGCAGTACTCCGACAAAGCCGAACTGGTGGCCGCACTGACCCCTATCGTGGCCGAAGAATGGGGGCATTTTCAGCGGGTGCTGAAGGAGTTGACCAAGCGGGGTATTCCGCTGGGGCGGCCGCGCAAAGACGAGTACGTCAATCAGGTGCGAAGCCGCCTGCGCCGGTCTATCGGCGATCAGAAAGAGCAGCTGATGGATAACCTCCTGATGAACGCCCTGATCGAAGCCCGTAGCTGTGAGCGCTTTAAATTACTGTCGGAACACGTAGCCGACGACGGGCTGCGAAAATTTTACCACGAGCTGATGATTTCGGAAGCAGGGCATTACCGCAGCTTTATCGAGCTGGTCGAAATGTACCTGCCAGCCAGCCGTGTGCGCGAACGCTGGAAAGAATTTCTGGCCGTGGAGGCCGATATTATGGCCGGGCTGGACGTCCGTAGCGACCGGATGCACTGACATTGGTCCATAGTGAAACAGAAAAGCCAACTCGATCAGGAGTTGGCTTTGTCGTAAAAACAGTTGGTTGGATAAGGGTCAGACGCCACGACCCTGTATCAGCCGCAGGATAATAGCGATAACTGCGATGACCAGCAGCACGTGAATAATTCCTCCCAGACCGAAGCTGTTGAAGCCCAAAAAACCGAGCAGCCAGATGATGATCAGAACGACTGCGATGGTATAAAGCAGGTTACCCATGATTGTAGTGTTTAGCGATGGAATTAGGTGTATTTATAGCTATTAACTGCGCATAAGCCAATATGTTCTGAAACATATGCAGCATAAACAGAAAACGAACCGAGCCAGTGAACAGACCCAGTCACTTGCTGTAAGTGACTGTACTGCATAAGAAATGCAGCTGCCTGCACGTGCTGGCCCGAATTTGTCTCATAGCCCGGGCAATAGTTCACGGCTGGCAGGGTATCTTTACTAGGTGACTGACTAGACTTTAATGACGTTTCTTAAACAGGCGGCTCAACGCATTTACGATTACCACGGTACCAGCCTGCGCGACGTTTGGGTGATTCTACCCACGCGCCGGGCTGTATCGGTGTTTCTGTCCGAGCTGGCGCAGTGCTCCGACCGCCCTTTTTTATCGCCCCACGCGCTGGCCGTCGATGACTTTATTGCCCAGGCCGCCGGGTTGCAGCAGATCGATTCGGTTAGCCTGTTGTTTGAACTGTATGAGGTGTTTCGCGAGATCGACCCGACTGTCGAGTTTGAGCAGTTTGTGGGCTGGGCACCGGTGCTGCTGACTGATTTCGACCGCATCGACCAGTACCTGATCGACACCAAAGCCCTGTTTTCCAACCTCACGGCCGTCAAACGGCTGGAAGCCTGGAATCTGGAACTACCACCCGGCGCGGCACCCATTGCCGAAACGGCGGGCACCGTGCGTTACTTCGCGCTGTTCGATAACCTCAACAAAGCGTACGCCAGCCTGCAGAAGCGGCTCGACCGGCAGGGACTGGCGTACCGGGGTATGGCCTATCGGCGACTGGCTGACAACGTCAACGCACTTATCCGTGACAATACGGCCTACGAACGGCTCTGGTTTGTGGGGTTCAACGCGCTGAGTGCGGCCGAAGAACGCATCATCGAAGTACTGTCGAAGGCCGGAAAAGCCGCCCTGATCTGGGACGCCGATACCTACTACGTCAACGATATCATGCAGGAAGCTGGCACCTTCCTGCGCAAGTACAGGCACAACGGACTGCTGTTCAGCCGTGACAATCACGACGATCTGAACCAGGCATCATATCTGCTGACGTCGCCAAAAAATATGCGTGTCGTAGGCGTCCCCAACGCCAGTATGCAAACCAAAGTCGCTGGTAAACTGTACCAGGACTGGCAAAAAAGTGACCTTGCCGAGGCCGCAAAGGGGGGGAGTGCGAAACCGCTGAAGACCGCGATTGTGCTGGCCGACGAAACACTGCTGGTGCCGGTGCTGTATGCGCTGGACGAAAGCGTGACCAACCTGAACGTGACGATGGGGCTATCGTTGCGGAGTTCGCTGCTGTTTACGCTGATCGATACGCTGTTCGAGATGCAGCGAACCGTGCACGAGTTTCGCGCCCGCGACGGTCGTAATCTGAAGATTCCCAAGTTTCACCACCGCCACGTGGTCAAGGTGCTGAACCACCCATTCATCAAGCAGTACGAGCGTATTCACCAGTGCATGTGGCCGGGCGGGGTAGGGCCCAGGGGCGAAATACTGCCGCCCGAACCGCTGTTTCAGTGGATAGCCAAAGACATCGTGCAGCAGCAGCGGGTGTACCTGACCCGCGACGACATGCTGGAGCTGAGTGAACACAACCCGTTGATCGATCTGCTGTTTAGACGCTGGTCTGACAGCCGGCCCGACAAGGTAATTGGGGTTTTCTACGACCTGATCGACCTGCTGCGTGAGGTGTACCGGAGCAGTCAGGATGCCATCGAGATCGAATACCTATACCTGTTTCATACCCTGCTCCGCCAGCTTGAAACGACGCTGCACAGGCAGGCGGTCCTGCCGCAGGGCCGCTCAGCTCAGGCATCGCCCGTGACGGTGAAAAGTTTCCGTACGTTTCTCTACGAACTGATCCGGCAGACGAGTATTCCGTTTACCAGTGAAGGCAACAGCGCCCTGCAGATTATGGGGATGCTCGAAACGCGTTCGCTGGATTTCGACCGGGTCATCATTCTGTCGGTCAACGAAGGGGTACTGCCTAAAGCGCGCAAAACCAATTCGCTGATTCCGTATGATATTGCCCAGGAAATCGGCCTGCCAACTTACCGTGAGCAGGAGTCGGTGATGGCCTACCATTTTTACCGGCTGTTGCAGCGGGCCAGCGATATTGTCCTGATCCATACCACGTCGACCGACGCGTATGGGTCGAGCAAGGGCGAACCCAGCCGGTACGTCCGGCAGATCAAACACGAACTGGTACCGGCCAACAAGCGGATTACACTTACCGAGCCGACCGTTCGGTTTGGGCGGGAAAGCGAACTGCCCGTCGAGGTAAAGCAGGTGATGAGCGTACCCAAGACGCCCGAAATCTGCGACCGAATCCGGTCGATGCTACAGGATCGGGGCCTGTACCCCTCGCAACTGAACCAGTTCGTCAGCTGCTCGATGCGCTTCTACTTTAGTCGGATCGTTGGTATTTCGGAGGAAGATGACATCGAAGAGCGGATGGGCGCGGCTGATTTCGGGAACTGGCTGCACAAAGTGCTCGAGCGACTCGACCTCGAATACCGACTCAAAAACCAGCCCGTCAGCGAGCAAATTATTCGTAACCTGCTCGACGAAGAATTTGTCAACAGCATGAAAGGGCGGGTGATAGAATCGGGGATGAATCTGCTGCTTTATGACATGGCCCGACAGCTGATGCTCGACTTCCAGCGGCAGCAGAACAGCCTGCCCGACCTGACCGTGATTGGTACCGAGCAGACGCTGCGCACGAAACTGACCGTGTCGATGGGCGAGGGCCGCGAGCCACTGGAGGTAACGATTGCTGGTAAGATCGACCGGATAGAACGATTCGGCGACAAAATCCGCATTGTCGATTACAAAACGGGTAAAGTAGACCTTAGCAGCCGAATCAGTTCCGATCAGCTCCGCGAAAAACTGCTTACCGATGGGAATCAGGACAAGATGCGACAGTTGTGGCTGTACCGGTATCTGGCCCTGAAAACGATTCAGGCGAAGGGCGGACTGCCCCGTAGCGAGATCGACGGTGAGATGTATCCGGCCGTCGGGATGCCCGTTGAAGCGGGCTTCTATTCGTTTCGTGACGTTAGCGGAGGGTTTAAAACCAACCCCGTGCAGTTTGGTGATGGGCAGTCGGTTGCCGATTATCTGACGGAGTCGGAAGAACTACTGGGAGAACTGATCCGGCAAATGCTCAACCCCGACGAGCCATTCCGCCGTACCGATCAGCTCAGTACCTGCGAATACTGTGATTTTAAAGGCATCTGCGGCCGATGATTTTTTGCTGGACAGGATTACAGCCGGGCCGCCGGGCGGATGAACAGGATCTGATAGTCCTATCATCCTGTCCATCCTGTCTATAAAACCAATCCTGTCTATGAAACAAACCCTTGGCGGCTGGGGGAGTTATGTAAAGCGAATCAATGCGTTTTGCGCAACAACCCGTAAATCCTGTCGCTATGACTGAGAAAGCAGCCAAAAACATAGCCCGTGTTGCCCTGGGGTCGGCCCTGATCTTCGCGGGCGTAAGCCACCTGACGTTCGCCCGAAAAGGGTTTCAGGCGCAGGTGCCCGACTTTGTTCCGCTGGAGAAAGACGATACGGTCGTTTACTCCGGCGTCGTGGAAATGCTGCTGGGGGGCAGTCTGGTATTTGCCAATGAGAAACAGCAGAAAACAGTGGGTCAGATAGCCGGTGGTTTTTTCACTGCCATTTTCCCCGGCAACATTGAGCAATATACCCGTCACCGTAGTTCGCTGGGTCTGGATACCGACCGAAAACGATTTGTCCGATTATTTTTTCAGCCCGTGCTGGTATACTGGGCGTTGAAAAGTACCGGTAATCTGTAGGCTTGACACGTATCAGTGTGGTAACGACTCCCTTGTGGAGTCGTTGTCGTTTAGAAACTAACGTACCGAACCCACTCAGTCAGACCATTTTGCTAATCAGCTTACAGAGAGACTGTTGAATATGATTTTAGTCGATTGGCGCGGTAGAGTAGGAACTATGATGCTGAGTAAGCGGTTTGTTAAATGAGAAAAAAAGTTTGGTAGTTAGAAAAGGACGGCCGCCCTGCGACCGTCCTTTTTTTGTACGATGATTAGGGTGGCCTTACTGGCTGTCGGCCTGTTCGTGCCGAAACCGGTGCTATCCATACTGCTGAACTATATGGCAAGTCGGTAAATCTGTGCGGGAAACACACGGCAATCGGCAGGCCGACGACTGGAAATGAACTGCCGGAGTGGCTGGGTGGTGTAACGGGGAGATTATACTCAACAGATGCTGATACAGGCAGAGCAGATTGGCTAGGCTAAAAAGGAAAAATGCCCTCTTACACACTGGTAGAAGGCATTTTTACCCGTATTATGAATACAACCTGAATTGAAAAATCCTGTTTTCAATAGTAATAATACTACTGAATCCGGATCAAAATTGTTGAATAAAAAGAAATAATTCAACTATTCGGATAAAAATTAACGTAAATAAAATGATTAACCCTATGTGGTTACTCAACGATCAGCTTCACGCGCTGGCCTTTTGTGCACCTGCGCAGCCAGTTTTCAACACGCTGTTTTCGGCGTTGGTATGGGGGCGGCTAAAACGGGCGTAAACCAGTAGCAGTGTGTCTAATCTGGTCTTCCTCTGGACTAAAGCGTTCGCGCAGAAACCGATGAAACGCCGTTCACAGGCTCCGTACGGGAATAAGACAGAGGCTATGTGGGTAGCTTTTCGGCTGGAATCATCAGCGAGCAGATAAACAATCGTGGGAAAACTGGACTTACGTCAACGATCTACTGTTGATTAACGACTGCTTCCCTGCTGTGTTATGGCCCTTCTTCAAGCGGTTCCAGCTTTCACCAGCTGTCCCTTTGCTTACCTGTTGACACGGCCAGACTCGATTGGTGTGGATGTGCTGGTCGATGCGTAGACGCTGACAATCGGACGGGTATGCAGGCACCCCGTCAAAATTGTAACCCACACATTGTAACCTGAGAACACGATGAAAGCAAAAATATACCAACTCGGGCAGCTACTGACCGACTCGCTCTGGTTCATTCCGGGCCTGATGATTTTGAGCGCAATGGTACTGGGGTTGGGACTGGTCGAACTGGAAGTGTTTTACCCGTTTCATGGTGGCAACGCGTACCCGCTGCTGTTCGGCGTCGGGGCGGAGGGATCGCGGGGGATGCTGTCGGCTATTGCCAGTTCGATGCTGACGGTGGCCGGCCTGAGTTTCACGCTGACGCTGTCGGCCATCTCGCAGGTCAGCAGCCAGTATTCGCCCCGGCTCTTGCGCAACTTCATGAGCGACCGGATCAACCAGTTTGTGATGGGG
This sequence comes from uncultured Spirosoma sp., assembly GCA_964581865.1. GTDB lineage: Bacteria > Bacteroidota > Bacteroidia > Cytophagales > Spirosomataceae > Spirosoma. Next base: position 67,606 of record CAZOQC010000008.1, on the reverse strand, counting down.
TATTTCACGGGGGCCTTTGCCTACTGCCTGATCGTACTCAGAACCATCCGGGGGGGCAGCGAAGGCACGTTTGTTCCGTCGATTGCGGTACTGGTCGGGCTGCTACTGGCGCTGGGCGGGGTGCTGGCCCTGATTCTGTTTATCCACCATATTGCCGAATCGATGCAGGTTGGTACCATCATTTACAAAATCATGGATGAAACGACCGACGCCATCGATAAACTGTTTCCGCAGGAGCTGGGCGAACCGGTGCAGTCGGTCGGGAAGGCTCAAAAAGCCGCTGCCCTGCTCGATGAACCAGACGGCTGGCAGATGGTGTCGGCTTCGCGGTCAGGCTATCTCCAGCAGGTCGATAACGGACAGCTGCTCGACTGGGCCGTCAAACACCAGATGATTGTGCGGCTGGAACACTACATCGGCTCTTTTGTTGGAAAAGGGTTACCGTTGCTCAGCATCCGGCCCGTCGATACCGATGGGAGCGGGGTGGCCAACCCGGCGAAACCACTGACCGATGATGAATGCGAAACGTTACGGGATTGCCTGCAACTGGGCCGGTACCGAACTGTTAAGCAGGATGTTGGCTTCGGTATTCAGCAACTGGTCGATGTCGCCATCAAGGCGCTGTCGCCCGGTATCAACGATACTACGACCGCCGTGATGGCTATTGACCACCTGGGTGCCGTCGTAAGTCGACTGGTAAACCGTACGTTTCCGTCTCCCTTTCGTACCGATGGCGAGACATTGTATGTGCTGACCCGGGCACCCGCATTTGACCATATACTGGCTGACGCGTTCGACCTGATTCGTATCAATGGTAAAGCCGATCACGCCGTTTTTCTGACGCTGCTGCGCACGTTTAGTACACTGGCCACCCAGACCCAGGACCAGGCCCGTTTGTCGGTAATCCGGCGGCAGGCCGACCTCGTCCGTGAATTTGCGGACCAGACGCTGGCCACCAGTTATGAAAAGGAATTGGTGAGTCGCGACCGGCAGGCCCGCCATTAGTTCGACCTGGCGAAGTGATCATATGCCAGTTTGGCGATGTCGGCGATGAGTCGCTCATTCGTCGCCATGGTTTCGGTCGAGTTGGTGATGAACACGCTGATGGCTATATGTTTGCCGGTTGGTAAAGTAATGAATCCCACGTCGTTGACTGCACCGGTCAGGCCATTGCTGTTGGTGACCGACGTACCTGTTTTGTGAGCGACTGTTGTGCCTGCGGGTAGTAGTTTCCTGAGTCGATTCTGTCCCGTTGTTGTCTCAACTAGTACTTTCCACAGGAAATTGTGGCTACTGGCGGAGAGAATCCTGCGCTGGTAAAACAGCTCCAGCAAACTGAGCATTGCCGTCGGGGTTGTCCAGTTGGCGTACTGAACGTCCCAGTTTCCCTTAGCCTGCATCATTTCTTCCGTAGTCCGAATGGCCACATCGCGGATACCAAGCTGATGAATAAAAGCGTCGACCCGCTCTGGTCCACCGAGTAGCCGAAACAGATAGTCGCAGGCGCTGCCATCGCTGTCGGCAACCATATACCGGATGATGTCAGCCAGGGGTAGATCGACGTCGCCATTCGGATAAGCGTCTCTCATCGGGCTATGCAGACCGGTCAGCATATCGCTTTTCCGAATGTGCATCTTCTGGGTGAACGTAAACTGGTTCTTATACACTTCGCTCAATATCGCCAGGGCAACGTGAAACTTATAGACGCTCTGCATAGGCAGGTGCTTGTCGCCATTGATAGTCAGCATCTGCCGGCTACCACTATCGTATAGGCCGACACCTACCGTTGCCTTCCTGCGATCAATGACTTGCTCGATTCTAGTCTGTAACTGCGTGACCTGAGCAACGAGTGGCGAAGCGATACTAAGCAGCGCGGCCAGCAGTATAGTCGTATTCACGATAGTAAAGGTCGTTAACCGGGTTCTGTCTGAAAAGTACAACGCGTACTGAAAACTACCAGCCAACAGGACGAAATGATTAGGCCGAACCGGTCAAAGCGGGCATACCTGGAGCAACAAAAAGCGCCAGGTCGTACACCCGGCGCTTTTTGTTTAAACTGTTGATTTTCCGACTAAACGAGGGCCTTGTCTTCCCGCCGTTTGGTTTCCCGGCGGATACGGCCGCTGTGAATCAGGTTGTACATGACCGGTAGAATCAGCAGCGACAGAACCGTACAGGTAATCAGGCCGCCGATCATAACGGTTGCCAGCGGTTTCTGCGTTTCCGATCCAATACCCGTGCTGAGAGCCGCTGGCAACAGACCCAGCGACGCCATCAGGGCCGTCATCACCACCGGTCGCACCCTGGTCTGCGCCCCCTCCCGTACGGCGTCGAGCATGGACATCCGGTTGTGGAGGTTTTCCTTGAATCGGTTGATCAGAATAACGCCATCCTGCACCGATACCCCGAACAGACAGATGAAACCTACCCCGGCCGAGATGCTGAAGTTGATCCCCGTCAGCCAGAGCGCCAGAATACCGCCGATAAGCGCGAACGGTACGTTCAGGATAATCAACGTCGCGTCGATGGCGCTGCCGAAGGTGAAGAGCAGAATCAGGAAGATAATCGTAATACTGATCGGTACGACGATTGCCAGCGTGTGCTCGGCCCGCGTCTGGTTTTCAAACTCACCCGCCCAGCGCATCCGGTAGCCGTCGGGCAGTTTGATTGCCGCACCTACTTTCTGCTGGGCTTCGGCGATGGTGCTGCCCAGGTCGCGGCCCCGTACCGAGAATTTGATAGCAATAAACCGGGCGTTGTTTTCGCGGTATACAAACGCCGGACCGGAGCGTGTACCAATATCAGCCAGTTCCTTAAGCGGAATTTTCGAGCCGGAACGCGTCGGTACGAGCAGGTTGGCGATCTGTTCGGGCGCAAAGCGGAACCGCTCGTCGTAGCGCACTTTTACGTCGAAATGGCGTTCGCCTTCGTAGAGCTGCGTGGCCGTTTTACCACCGATTGCCGTTTCAATCACCGACTGCACGACATCGGTCGGAACGTTGTACAGCGCCAGCCGGGCGGGGTCGAGGGTGATGCGAAACTCCGGCTGACCCAGGTTGCGGAACACACCCAGGTCGCTGACGCCCTTGATCTTGTTCATGATGTTGAACACCTGCGTCGCTTCCTTGTCGAGTACGTTCAGATCCTGCCCGACAATCTTGATCGCCATCGACCCTTTCACGCCCGACACGGCTTCCTCGACGTTGTCGGAAATGGGTTGCGAGAAGTTGAAGCTAACCCCCCGGAAACGGGCGAGCTTCTTCTGCATCTCGCCGACCAGTTCATCTTTGGTAATTTCACGCTTCCATTCCTCCCTAGGGTACAGGTCCACGAAAAACTCGTTGTTGAAGAAGCCCGTAGGATCGGTGCCGTCGTTGGGGCGACCCGTCTGCGAGATTACCCCGCGTACTTCAGGAAACTCCTCGAAAATAGCCCGGAACTTTTGCGTGTAGGCGTAGCTTTCGTCGAGCGCTACCGAGTAGGGTAAGCTGGCCCGAACGTAGATCGAGCCTTCGTTGAGCTGCGGCAGGAACTCCGAGCCAATGTGAAATAGAAACAGGTAGAGCGCAAACGCCAGCGAACCAATCGCAATGCCGAAAATGGTGGCGGGTTTGCGGATGGCCCAGGCCAGGGCGGGCACGTAGCCTTTCTCCAGCCCCAGCACGATAGGATTGTGCCGTTCGCGAACGTTCTTTTTCAGCAGTACCGCGCACAGCAGCGGAATCAGCGTCAGGCTGACGATCAGCGAACCCAGCAGGGCAAAACCGATGGTCCAGGCCAGCGGGCTGAACAGCTTGCCCTCGACCTTCTGGAAGGTGAAGATGGGCAACAGCGCCGTGATGATGATGACTTTCGAGGTAAAGATCGACTTACCCAGTTCGGTGGCGGTACTGGCAATCCAGCTCAGTTTGCCGCGCCCGTTGAACTTCATCATGCCCATGTGTTCGGCCCGCATCGCCAGCATCACAAACAGGCCTTCGACCATGACCACAGCCCCGTCGATGATGATACCGAAGTCGAGCGCACCGATGCTGAGCAGGTTGGCCGTCATGCCCCGCGCCCGCAGGCAGATAAACGCAAACAGCAGGGCCAGCGGAATCACGATGGCTACCGTCAGGGTGGTGCGCCAGTCGGCGAGGAAAATCAGCAGAATGAGCGTGACCAGAAAAATACCCGTCAGTACGTTTTCGCCGACTGTGTGCAGGGTGTAGTTATTGAGCGTCGTACGGTCGTAGAACGTCTTGATCTTAACGTCTTTCGGCAGAATCTGGCTGTTCAGTTCATCAACTTTGGCTTTCAGCGCCGGGATCACTTCATTGGGGTTTTCGCCCTTCCGCATCACCACGATACACTCCACGACGTCGTCCTGTTTGTCGCGCCCGACGATGCCGAGCCGGGGCTGAAACCCTTCGCGCACCGTGGCAACGTCCTTGATCTTGATGGGTACGCCGTTGACGTTGTCGATTACGATACCGGCTACGTCTTCGGGCTTGGTCAGCAGGCCGATGCCCCGGACAACGAGCGACTGGTTGCCCTGTTTGAGGACGTCGCCCCCGACGTTGATGTTGCTTTGTTGCAGCGCCTGGGCGATGTCAATGGCCGTAAAGCCGTAGTTGGCGAGCAGCGTCGGGTTGAGGTCGACGTTGACGGTTTTGACCTTGCCCCCGAAGCTAACGACGTCGGCAATGCCCGGCACGCTCTTGATCTGTCGCTCGATCACCCAGTCCTGAATGGTTTTCAGCTCGGTCACGTCCTTGTCTTTCGACTCCAGCGTGAAGCGGTAAATCTCCCCCGTCGGACCGTAGGGCGGTTCGATTTCGGCGTTGGCCCCGTCGGGCAGATCGACGTCGGCCATGCGGTTGGAGACGTTGGTCTGAGCGGTGAAATTGTCGACACCATCGTCGAAAATCATGGTTACCACCGACAGCCCGAACAGCGATACCGACCGGAGGGTGCTTTTGCGGGGTACCGAGTTCAGCTCAGTTTCGAGCGGGATGGTCACAAACCGTTCGACTTCTTCCGCCGACCGGCCCGGCCACTGCGTGATGACGATTACGTTGGTATTCGTAACGTCGGGAAACGTTTCAACGGGCGTGTTCAGAAAGCTGACGACACCCCCTACGATGATGATCCCGATGCCGAAAAACACAGCAAAGCGATTCGTCAGCGCAAATGTGATGATACTGCGAATGAAGGAATTCATATATCAATGCGTGAATGCGCAAATGAGTGAATGCGTGAACAAGCCGGTCGGAACCATTCGCTCATTCACACCTTCGCTCATTCACTAATTGGTCAGGTCGTTATACAGCAGCAGACTGCCTTCGGTTACGATGCGGGTGCCGGGGGTAAGGTTACCGCCTTCGACAAAGGCGTAGCGGGTCGTATTCTGAATGACTTTTACTTCGCGAACCTCAAACTTGTTGGGGGTGTCCTGCACGATGACGTAGTAATGGTCGCGGTCGAAGACGAGGGCTTTCTGAGCGACGGCCAGCCCCTGTTGCGCGGCCGTGTTGGGTAGATGGACGTGGATCGTGGCAAACATGTCGGGCTTGAGCAGCCCGTCTTTGTTGCTGAGTACGATCCGGACTTTCAGTACCCGCGCCTGCTCATCGAGCACGCTGCTGATGTTGTCGATCCGGCCCCGGAAGACCTTGTCGGGGTAGGCCAGTACCTGCACGTCGACCGGTTGCCCCTGCTTGATTTCGGGGATATCGGTTTCGTACACGTTCGCCATGATCCAGATCTGCTGCAGGCTCGAGATGGTATAGAGCGGGTTGGTATTGTCGGCCCGGAGGTCCTGCCCACTGTTTACGTTCTTCTCGACGATATACCCGGCAATGGGCGCTTTCACGCTGAAAAACGGTTGCCCTGACGTATTGCCGCCACCGTAGACCCGCAGGATATTATTCGACCGGCCCAGTTCATCCTTCGCTTTTTGCAGGTTGTTTTTGGCTGTCAGAAAGTCGGTTTCCGACGTAAAGCCAGCTTTATACTGCGCCTGCACGTTTTTCAGGTTCTGCTGCGCGACTTCCAGATCAGCTTTGTCGGCCTGGTAATCGTTGACGTAGTTTGAGATGTCGCCCGACCGGATCAGGGCCAGATCCTGCCCTTTCTGTACGTAACTGCCGAGCGTAACGGTGGCTTTCTCGACGTTGCCCGATACCAGCGGAAACACCCGCACCACGTTGTCCTGATCGAAGGTGACCGTGCCATTGAGTGTCAGTTCGCTTTCGGGGTTGATACGCCGTACCGAATCGGTCAGGTAGCTGCTGCTGGAGTCTGCCGATGACGTCGGTACTTTTTGGGTTTCTTCTTTGTGTCCACAGGTGGCAAGCAGCACGCCCGACAGGAAAATGAGGGGGAATTTCATTAAATAAAGAGCGAAAGAGTGAATGAGCGAAAGAGCGAAAGGAGTATGCAGAAGCAGAGCCTTCGCTCTTTCTGTCTTTCGCTCTTTCGCTCTTTAGAAAAATCGTGTATTCGTTACGTAGTCGAACAGCTGCTGCGACTGAAAAAGGTTATTCTGGAGGTTGATATTGTTTAACTGGGCCTGCTGGTAGGTGCGGATCTTGTCGAGGTAGTCGAGCAGACCGATCACACGGGCGTTGTAGGCGCGGGTAGCTTCCACCGAAATGTTCTGAATCCGGTCGAGGTAGCCCGCCGGGCGCGTGTTGAGTTGCCGGTAATACGAGTTCAGCTTGTCGTGCGCGTCAATGACATCACTCTGGACAACGGTCTGCTGATTTTCCAGACCACTTGTTACGGATTTCAGCGTCGTCTCGGCCGAACGGATCGCCCCCTGATTGCGATTACGGACCGGCAGATCCATCGACGCCTGAAAGCCCGTGAAGTTGTCATAGGCATTACTGTATTTTTCGAAGTACAGGCCCAGCGTCAGGTCGGGTGTCCGGCGGGACCGTTCGAGCGACAGGCTGCGTTGCGCGTTGTTGATCTGTTCCTGCGACAGGCTGACATCCGGGCGGTTGGTCAGGGCCGAGTCGATGGCAACATTGATCGGCGGCAGCGTCATGGCCTGAGCGGGCAATTCAACGGGTAGCAGAAACGAGTTGGACGACTGGCGCAGTAACACCCGCAGTGTGGCCTGCTCATCGGCAATCTGGGTGGCATAGTTAGCCAGGTTGGCTTCCAGATCGCGAACGGCTACTTCCAGTCGCGTTACTTCGTACGGCGCCACACCACCGGTCTGAAGAGCGATTCGGTACGATTCGACCAGTCGCTGCTGACGACTAAGCTCGTCGGCAAACAACTGACGCGCCTGAAGGTCGAAAAACAGGTTGGCGTAGGTTGTGTAAAGCTGGTAGTGCAGCGTACGCATAAGATCCCGGAAGGCGATCTGCGCCAGACTCCGGTTGCTTTCGGCGAGGGCGATCAGCTTACTGCGTTTGCCGGCCAGCAGCACCACCTGCTGCAATTGAACGGCGTAATAACCACTGTTGTACTGCCCGGACGACCTATCCTGCTCTGACGGGGGACCGTACTGGAGAAACTTGTGCGTCTGCGGATTGTACAGGTTACCCTGGAACCACAGGTTCGGATTGGGCCGCAAACCAGCCTGGGTGATCGATGCGTCGGCAATGTTGATCTGGTAACGCTGAGCCAGCAATTGAAAATTTCGCTCGACAAACTGCTGCTCCAGCTGGGGCAATGTTACGCGGAGCGTATCAGACGAAGCGGGTGAGGGGATGGTCTGAGCCAGCAGCGGGATGGTCATCAAACTGCCAATCAGAACGAAAATCGATTTACTAATCTGAGTGCTAATGCGTGTCATGGGTACTATACGAGCGATTCTGGAATCGGGTGCTGGAAGCGGGACTGCTGAACCGGGGGGCTGATTCCGGCGGCAAGTAGCGCCCGGCAAATTAATCCATTGTTAAAGCCTTGTTAAGTAATTCTTAAAAAATTAAGTAGAACTGCTTAGCGGAAAGCTAAGGACGAGTCAGTCATTCTGAGCGATTGACAGTTGTTGATTTATACCCAATTAGCGGACCAATCTACCTCATTAGCCGGGCAACGCACCCGTGTCGGAAACCTTTTTCGCTTTAATGGTATTTTAACCCCAACCGGCTATGTGTCGTATGTGGTCATTACAGACTAGTTACGGCCGACACTCAGGTAGCTACTGCCGGTAACGTCAACGTACTTTATTTATGATCGATCGGCTGATTGCGTTCAGCGTGCGAAGTCCCTGGACGATTGGTTTTCTGGTGCTGGCTCTCATACTGGCCGGCGGATATTCGCTCAAGAAACTGCCTATCGACGCCGTGCCCGACGTGACGACCCAGCAGGTCGACGTTATTACCAACTCGCCGAATCTTTCCTCACTGGAGATCGAAAAGTTTATTACGACCCCCCTCGAAATGGCTATGGCCAACATTCCGGGGCTGGTTGAAACGCGCTCGGTTTCCAAATTCGGCTCATCGGTCGTCAAGCTTATTTTTACCGATCAGACCGATATCTACTGGGCTCGCCAGCAGGTGTTCGAGCGGCTGGAAGGTGTCAAAGCCGATATTCCCGACGGAGCCGGTACACCTACTCTGGGGCCGGTATCGACGGGGCTGGGCGAAATTTACCAGTACGTTATCAAGCCCGAAGACCCTACCAGCCCCCGGTATACGCTCACCGAAATTCGTACGATTCAGGATTGGTACATCCGGCGAAAATTGCTGGGTATGCCGGGCGTTGCCGACGTCAGCGGCTATGGGGGCTACAGCAAGGAGTACCAGGCTAAACTGAAGCCCGACCGGATGCGGGCGCTGGGCGTAACGGTCGATGACCTGTATGCCGCACTCTCGCAGGGCAATGGCAACACGGGCGGGGCCTACATCGAAAAAGACAACAAAGCCTTCACCATCCGGGGTATCGGCCTGGTCAATACCCTCGATGAGATCGGGCAGACGGTAGTGCGAAAGAACGGCAATGCGCCGGTACTGGTGCGCGACGTAGCCGATGTCGATATGGGCCATGCACTGCGGTTCGGTGCGCTGAGCCGCAATGGGCAGGGCGAGGTTGTCGGCGGGTCGATTCTGATGATGAAGGGAGCCAACGGCAACGAAGTCATCAACCGGCTGAAAGACCGTTTCAGGGAGATTCAGAAGGGGATGCCCGCCGGGCTGATTATCGAACCGTTTCTCGACCGGTCGGAGATCGTGACGGCGGCTATCGACACGGTGGCGCACAACCTGCTCGAAGGGGCGGCCATCGTCGTCATCGTGATTCTGGTATTGCTGGGCAACTGGCGGGCGAGTCTGCTGGCGGCTTCGGTGATTCCGCTGGCCATGCTGTTTGCCTTTATCTGGATGGGGCAGCTGGGCATCGTGGGTAATATCATGAGTCTGGGCGCTATCGACTTTGGGTTGCTGGTCGATCCGGCCATTATCGTGGTGGAATCGGCGGTGCTGTTTCTGGCGCTGGCCATGGCGAAATACCAGGACGAGAAAACCAGACAAACGGGTGCAAAAACAGCCCTGACGTATAAAGACCGGCAGGACGTAATCATCAGCGCGACCTCGGAAGTAAAGCGGTCGGTGGTGTTCGGCGGGCTGATTATCCTGATCGTCTATTTTCCGATTCTGACGCTGGAAGGCGTCGAAGGCAAGATGTTCTCACCGATGGCCAAAACCGTTGGCTTCGCGATTCTGGGGGCCCTGCTGCTATCGATCACCTACGTGCCGATGATGAGTGCGCTGCTATTGCGCCCGCCCAAATCAGCCCACGACCACGGCTTTTCGGAGAAGATCGTGCAGTTTTTCTACCGGGGACTACGGCCGGTACTGACGGCTGCACTCCGGGCCAGATATGTAGTCGTCGGTGTGGCCGTCGGTATTCTGGTGCTGGGTGTGATCGGGTTTGGCCGGATCGGGGGCGAGTTTATCCCCAAGCTACAGGAGGGTGATATGGTGATCGACATGGATTTGCCCACCGGTACCACCCTGACTGAATCGATCCGGCTGAGTCAGTCGTTTCAGGCGGCACTGCTGAAAGAATTTCCCGACGAAATTTCAACTATTGTTTCCAAGATTGGCACGTCGGAAGTGAAGGTCGATCCGCTGCCGCTTGAATCACAGGAATTATACTTATCCCTGACCCCCAAGGAGAACTGGAAAAAAGCGACCCGGCAGCAGGAGCTGGCTGTGAAAGTAAACGACTTCATGGCGCAATACCCCGGCCCGGTCTACGCCATTACGCAACCCATCGAAAGCCGGGTCAACGACATGATGAACGGCGCCCGTACCGACGTGGTGGCGCAGTTGTACGGCGACAATCTCGATACACTGGTGAAGAAAATGCGGCAGGTAATCGGCGTTGTTCGCACAGTGCCGGGTGCAGTCGATGTGAAAGCCAGTAAGGTATTTGGGTTACCGCAGCTGAACATCAAATACGACCGGCATCGGCTGGCCCTGCACGGGATCAAAGTTGAGCAGATCAACCGGGCCATTCAGATGGCGTTTGGCGGGGCTACAGCCGGGGTGGTCTACGAAGGCGACAAACGCTTCGACCTGACGTTCCGGCTCGCGGGTGACGACCGGGTCCGGCCCGACGCCATTGCCAATCTGCTGGTCAACGATCAGAACAACAACCCGATTCCGCTGCGCGAACTGGCTGATATTACGGAAGACGTGGGGCCCTCGGAGATTACGCACGTCGATATGAAGCGGCTCGTCAACGTGGGTTTCAACGTACGGGAGCGCGACCTCGAATCGGTCGTCAAGGACGTAATCAAAGCCGTTGATGCGAAGGTGAAACTGCCGGCCGAATACTCGATTACGTACGGCGGGGAGTTTGAAAACTTCAGCCGGGCTAAAGACCGGCTATCGATTGTACTGCCCATTGCGCTGCTGGTCATTTTCGGATTACTGTATTTAACCTTCGGCAACTTCCGCGATAGTCTGTTGATCTACGCCGTCGTGCCGCTGTCGGCCGTGGGGGGGATATTCTCGCTGCTGCTGCGCGACATGAACTTCAGTATTTCGGCGGGGGTGGGCTTTATCGCCCTGTTTGGCGTAGCCGTGCTAAACGGCATTCTGCTGGTCAGCCATTTCAACGCGCTGGGAGCCGAAGGCGTCGAAGACCCCAACGAACGGGTGCTGCGGGGCTTGCAGGAACGGCTACGGCCGGTACTCATGACCTCATTCGTGGCCGCGCTGGGCTTCATGCCGATGGCGACCTCATCCAGCGTGGGGGCCGAAGTGCAGAAGCCGCTGGCAACAGTCGTAATCGGTGGGCTGCTGACGGCTACCGTGCTGACCCTGATTGTGTTGCCCGTACTCTACGCCATGGTATCGCCCCGCATTATTACGCCCGCCCACCAGGAACAGGAAGCTGACGCTGTATGAACAAACACCTTTCGATAACCGGGGCAACGCTCGCCCTGCTGTTTGCCCAGACCACCCATGCCCAGCCTGCCCAGCCGCGCCGGGTCGTTACCTTACAACAGGCCCTCGATCTGGCGCAGGAAAATAACCCGCAGGTCAACGTAGCTAATCTGCGCATCGACAAGCAGCGGGCGCTGATACCGGGCGCACTGAGCCTGTCGGGCCCGGAGCTGATCTTTGAAGCCCCGACGACGACGAAGTTTCAGCCGGGTATTCTGCTGCCGGTTTCGCTGCCGACGGTCTATAAAAACCAGCGGATCGTGCAGGAGCAGCAGGTAAAGCTGAGTCAGCGCGAAAAAGCGATCACGACCAATACCATCCGCTACAACGTCCGCACGACCTACAACAACCTGCTGTATCTGCGCGAAAGCATCAACAATTATCGGCGGCAGGATAGCCTGTTGCAGGTATTTACGAAGGTGACCGAAGTGCGGCAGCGCGTGGGGCAGATTTCGCGCATCGAAGTGCTGAATGCCCGTTCGCAGCAGCAGGAACTCCAGTACCAACTCGATCAGACACGGGCGCAGGTGCGCAGCAACCGGATTCAGCTGGGGCTGCTCATCGGTACGCCCAACGACACCTCGCTGCGGGCTACCGGCCCGTTCGAGAAAATGTCGTTTACCGATCCGTTTCTGACTACCGACAGTACCTTCCTGCGCAATCCGCAGACCGATTACTACAAGCAGAATCAGGTACTGAACGAATCGGCGCTGGTGCTCGAACGCAAACGACGACTGCCCAACATCGTTGTCGGGTACCTCAATCAGGGTGGGCCGGAGTCGCCGTTGCTGTACCGGTTTCGGTTCGGGCTATCGCTGCCCGTCTGGGGCTGGGTAGCGAGTTCGCGCATCAACGCGGCCAAAACGGACGTCGAAATTGCCAAAAGTCAGATTAAGCTAAACAAATACGAGTTGCAGGGCGATTACGACAAAGGCTACGCCGATTTTCTGCAATACACCGAAGCCGTCGACTATTACGAAACGATCGGGCTGCGGCAGGCCGACGCCATCGTGACGGCCGCCAGCGATGCTTACCGGCTGGGTAGCATTGGCTATTACGATTATCTGCTCAACGTACAGCAGGCCTTTAAAATCCGCTTCGGCTATCTGGAAGCCCTCCGCAACTACAACCAGGCCGTCGTCACGCTGAACTACCTGAAGGGGGAATAGGCCCAGTTTGTGGTTTGTCGTTCGTGGTTACGAGTTCTCAATTGGGGACTGCTGCCGGAGAACCGACGAACTGACCGGCGTCCCGGCATAAACCACGAACAACAAACCACAAACCACAAACTCAACTATGACACACACAACGATATGCATGGGAGTGGCCCTGCTGGCTCTGGGGCTAAGTGCCTGTAGCGACTCCAAAAGCAAGGATAGCGACGAGAGCGAAAGCGGCCGGGAAACGGCTACGACCGATTCGCCCGGTAAGGCCGCTGACAAAGCTTCGTCGGGCAGTGCCGATACGGTGCGACTGACGCCCCGGCAGCTACAGCTGGTCAACGTCAGCATGGTCGACTACAAGACGCAGCCGCTGAAGCCCGTTATCCTGGCAAACGGTGTGCTGGCTCTGCTGCCCGACAGTCGGGCGGAGGTGAGCAGCCACATCGAAGGGAAGATCAACAAAATCTACGTGCGAGAAGGGCAGCGGGTCAGTCAGGGGCAGCCGATTGTGCAGCTGGCCAGTTTTCAGTTGCTCGAACTGCAAAACCAGTACGCTGAAGCCCACAGCGACGTCGAGTTCTTGCTGGCGGAATACAACCGGCAGAACGAACTGCGGAAAAGCAATATTGGGGTGCTGTCGCAGTACCAATCGGCCGACGCCAAGCTGAAAGCGGCCCGCGCCCGCGAAATGTCACTGCGCGATAAACTCCGGCTGATCGGTGTCAGCACGAGTGGTATCGGTCAGGGCGGTAGCATGACGTCGACGCTGATCATCCGCTCGCCGATCAATGGCTACATCTCGAAGTTTCACGAAAACATTGGCGCGCTCGTACAGCCGCAGACCCTGCTGGCCGAAATTATCAACCCCGACCGGATCGAAGCCAATGTATTCGTCTACGAGAAAGACGCTGACTTTGTGAAGGAGGGCCAAACCATCGATCTGAGTTTCGTCAACCGGTCGCTGCCGACGGTGAAGGGGACGGTCGCCTACATTTCCCGCGCGGTGGACGATCAAAACAACGCTATCACGCTGCACGTCAATTTCACCCGGCCTAAAGGTGAATTACTGGCCGCCGACATGAGCGTACAGGCCCGGATCGTCGGGACGGGCGAATACGTGAGCAAAACCGCATTGCCCCGTACCGCCATTCTGGACGACGGTGAGGGTAAATTCATGTTCGTTACAAGCCGATCGACCGCTGATACCATCCCGTTTCGCAAGCAGAAAATCGAGATCACCCGTCAGGGCGATCAGTACGTGGAAGTCAGACCGCTGGGTAAACTGCCCGCGAATATCAAAATTGCCAACAACAACGTTCTGGCTCTCGAAGCCGAACGGAAGAAAGGGGAGTAGACAGTTTCTGTACGAGAACACCTGCGCCGGGCCATCACCCGGCGTTTTTTTGTGCCACTGGTTAATCTTCGGTTGAGTAATTGGCTGATTTACGGTAGCTTACGGCATGATGCCACGACTTATACTAAGCTGCTTTTTGCTCGCTGGGACCCAGCTATTCGCGCAATCGCCGGTGGTGGAAGTGCCACTGGAATTTCACGACGGGTATGGTTTGTTCACACCCGGATACGGGGGAGTTGACTGGGAACGGGGACCGGACGACAACGATTGGTACAAGACATACCAACCGGTAAAGGGAATCCCGGCTTCGTGGAAAGACGTCAAAAAAGGAATGATTTGGCTCGACGCGAACCAGTTTGCCTACCAGAATTACCAGGCAGGGCTGCTACAAGCCGATGTTTATCATGGGTTGAAGGAGAGCTGGAAGATAAACACGACGCAACTATCGCCCAAGCCCACTCGCTGCTTTGTCTATGTCGCAACCGGCATTACTGGCGACGGTAAACAGGGCGTACTGGTCGATACAAACCACGACCTGGACTTCGCCAATGAACGTGTCATTTACCCACCGACAACGGCGTCGATCTGGAAAACGGGGCCGCTACAAGAAGCTATTGTGAGTCTGCCCGCTGACTTTTATCGGGATGGGCAGGTTGTAACGCGTCCGGTCAAGGTGCTGTTCACCGTGTCAGAAGACAATGTTCTGTATAATTACCCAACTCATGCAACGGCGTCGATACGTAGTGGGGGCGAAACAAAACTGCTTATGATTGCACCTGGTTCGTTTACTAATCCGCTTTACGAATCAGCGGTAGCGGCTATCGTCACTGCCCGGCACGACTCCACGCACCGATTTGGGGCAAATGACTGCATCCGGCTGGGTGAATACATTGCCGTCGGTTCGGATGTATTTGAACTGAATCGCGTTGACCTCGTTCGTAACTTGCTCCGGCTGAAGCGCGTCAGCAAGCAGGATAGCTTATTCTCGTCACAAGTAGGCTTCCGTCCGTACCCGTTTAGCGCGATCAACCTGCATACCGACAAAAAGCTGTCGCTGAGCGACTACAAAGGGCGTTATGTTTTGATCGATTTCTGGGGAACCTGGTGCGGACCCTGCCGTGCCGAAACGCCCCACTTACGAATGGCATACGAGCAATTTAACCGGTCGGACCTGGAAATTATCGGCATTGGCTGTGACGATACGGCGGATAAAATAAAGGCGTATTGCGCCAGTGAGAAAGCCCAATGGCCACAGATACTCGCCGACGACACGAACAAACTGGTCGATCGGTATCACGTCAGTAGCTGGCCGACAACCATCCTGCTCGACCGGCAGGGGAAGGTAATAGCGAAGAACTTGCGCGGAAGTCAGGTGGTTAAGTTGTTAAATCAGTTTGTCAATCACAAACCGTAAAGCAACGTTGAATTATAAGACAGAAAAGCCGCCCGTCGACTATTAGTCGGCGGGCGGCTTTCGCGTTTGGCAACAGGTCGCTTAAAACTTAAATCCGACGCTGGCGCTCAGAATCCGGCGGGCCGAGCCATTGAATCCGGTGCCGCTAACGGCATCGCTGAAGCCGTAGTGGTACGTCAGGTCAAGAAATACTGGACCCGCGTCGAGGCCGATCTGACCCAGCCCGTTGAACGAACCGCTTTTGATTTCTCCGTTGCTCAGGTTAAACGAGTTGCTGCTCGAGTTGATGCGGTTGGCGTATTCAACACCAAGCTGCACCCGCACGGCCGAAATACCCCGATCTGATTCCGTCAGTTTGTAGCCGATATATACTGGTACCTGCACGTATTGAATGTTGATCTGATCCTGAATGCTGGCTGCACTTTGGCCTGAACCAGCTGTGAAATAGTTTGAACTCGACGCGAAATATTCAGCCCCGATCTGACCGAACAGACGACCACCGCCCCGTACAAAGAAACCGGCCTGGTAGCCAAGACGACCCGAAATGTTTCCGTTCGAGTTGTTGCTTTCACCCGGTAGCTTGGTTGAGTTTAAACCGGCATAGATGCCGAAGGCGAAGTTTTTGTAGTCGGCTTTTGTCCGTTTGGCATCCGTGGGGGCGGTGTAGGTGGCCGGAGCGTCATCGGTCGTGGTAGTAACGGCAACCGTTTGTGGTGTGCTCTCGGTGGTCGACTGTGCCTGAGCGAAACCCAGACCGAGCAGGCAGGCTGCTACAAGAGGAAGCGTTAATTTGCTTTTCATAAACGTGATTGTTTTGGGAGTTAAACGACTATTAAATTGATTGCCAGGTTATAATACCATTGTCCAGTTCCCCATAGACAGACTAATGGCAATGACACAAATTGGATTACATCATCTACAACTTCGTACTGAGTGCAAGGTTTGAATCCGGACCGTTTCATTGTCTGGTTAACCTGTGGAATTTGTTGTTTTTATCGGCTGCGCATTCACCTGCCGGAAAGCGAACAGCCTGATTTACTGCGTACATGCTCGTCAAGTAGTCTGCAATTGCTGATAGCGAAAATTTGGCTTTACTTATACATAGTAATTAGGGTCGATTGTAAAGTATGCACTGCGTGAGTGACAGAAAAATCCGTTTTTCCAACGCAGATCCGCTATGCTGTGCATACCTGCCTACGGTTGGCAAGACGATCGGACCGCAGAAAAACAACGGTTAGTCAACCGTATTTCATTGCTTGCCTGATGTGGTACTGATGATTTAATCGAATTAATTAATCGTTTGTTTAATTGATGTTCAAAAAAAAGCGCAGTCTACGATTAAGTGATAAACAAGTAATTAATAATCATATCACAGACCAGTTTTTTGTGGTCCAGCGCAAAGGTTTCGTACTGCGCATCAGTCTGATGCCAGATCTTCATATGAATGTTTTTATTGACAAAAACAGACTGCGTATTTGCCGACATAATGCTCATCAGGTGCGATGCATTGATTGACCGTACCAGCCCCGCCCGGTGTGCTTCTTCGAGCTGCTCCTGAAACAACGCCATCGATTTTGCTTCAGCGTCGATGATGCTGGACACAAACCGGTCTGGGTTGCGGTGTAGTTCGCTCAGCACAAAAATGACCAGGTCCGGGCTTTGGCGAAACATGGCAAAATCATGATCGATCAGGGCCGTAATTTTCTCTTTGAGCGGGATTGGCTGACTAAGTACAGTTTTTACACCCTCGAAAAAAAGGTGAAGCATCTCCTCAAAAACGGAGTCGAACAACTTCTGCTTGCTGCGGAAATAATAGTTTAACAGGGCTACATTGATACCGGCTTCGGCGGCAATATCGCGTGTAGTCGTTCCGTCAAAGCCTTTCTCCAGGAAGATTCTGGTAGCTGCCTGTCTGATTTTTTCTTCTGTTGTCAGCGTACTTTCCATGTAAAGCCTTGCTATACCTACAAAGGTACGGTAGGCTCGTCTACTGAGTGAAGTGTCTGGCCGATTGTATGTATTCAGCAGCTATCCATGTTCTGTTACTGGCCCGGTCTTAGAGGTTGTTTAGGATTTTATAATCCTCGGCCAAAACGGCCTTTTGTCATCCCGATGACAGGAGGGATCTTCGCTAAAAGTGAGCAAAACCGCCCACTAGCGAAGATCCCTCCTGTCGTCGGGATGACAAACGGGCGATTCCAAAACAGACCATAAAAGACAATCATAAACACCCTCTTAAACTGACAGTAAGCTGCCGTGAACGGTTCGACTATGGGCCGGCCAGTCAGTTGTCCGGGGTGAGCAGGGGCGGGAAATGCTTTTGATTGAGCGGCAGGTTGTCGGCGGTCCAGTCGACGTCGCGGACGAAGGCAAACGCCCGAACGGGGCAGTCGGCAACCCGGCAGTACGAACAGCAGGCCTTGACACAGGGATCGGTATGCACGAAAATTTCGACTTCCGACTGAAACCCCTCCTTGATCGTATCCTCGAAGTGGTGGACCTCGTCGTGAACGCAGGTCAGATCCCAATAGTAGGGTAGTGTCAGATGACAGTCGACGTGGAGGTCGGCCCCGTATTTTTGTACGCGCAGGTTATGCACATCGATCCAGTTGCGGTCTTTATGGACGTTCAGCAGCGTAACGACCCGGTCGAGGGTAGGCGTGTCGGTTTCGTCCATAAGCCGGGCCACCGACTGCCGGGCCAGTTGAAAGCCGTTATAAATAATCACCAGCGCCAGTACCATCGAGAGCACTGGATCGAGCCAGGTCAGGCCCGTTGCCCAGACCAGTGTTACGGCTACCATGACAACCACGCTGCTAAACACGTCGGTCAGCAGATGCCGGCCGTCGGCAATCAGGGCCAGCGAATCGGCCTGTTTGCCAACCTTTATGAGCCGATAACCGACAAACGCATTGGCTGCCGCCGTAACGCCTATCAGGGCCACACCCCAGTCGAGGTTGCTCAGCGCGTGAGGCTCGTAAAAACTCAGGATCGATTGCCAGATGATAACCAGCCCGGCCGACAGAATCATGGCCCCCTCGAAGCCCGACGACAGAAATTCGACTTTCCCGTGGCCGTAAGGGTGGTTCTGATCGCGGGGAATCCCGGCCAGGTAGATGCTGTAAAAGGCGAAGCCGCTGGCGATGACGTTGACGATCGACTCGACAGCGTCGGTCAGGATAGCCGTGGAGTAGGTCAGAAAGTAAGCGGCAAATTTTACCACCAGCAGCACAACGCTCAGCCCGAGCGAAATACCCATCCAGCGGTATTTAAGTTGTTGAAGTGATTGCATGATGACCGTGGTCGGCCCGCAAAGGTAGTCGCCGGCCACGAAAAGTTCGTACTTTCGCCCCTATGAATACGACTGAAAACCCCTGGCAGACGCTTAACTCGGCTATTCGGTACGAGAACCCGTGGCTGTCGATCCGGCACGAAGAAGTAGTGACACCCGCCGGTACACCCGGTATTTATGGGGTGGTAAGCTTCAAGAACAAAGCCGTGGGTGTGATCCCGATCGATACCGATGGGTATACGTATCTGGTGGGGCAGTATCGCTATCCGCTCAACGAATACTCGTGGGAAATTCCCGAGGGCGGCTCTCCCGTCGGTACCGATCCACTGGAGTCGGCCCGGCGCGAACTGCGGGAAGAAACGGGCCTCGTTGCCCAGCGGTGGACTAAAATTGCCCGGATACACACCTCTAACTCCGCCACCGACGAAGAAGGCTTTCTGTACATCGCCGAGGAACTGGAGCAGGGCGATCACGAACCCGAGGATACCGAACAACTACACGTCCGGCGGTTGCCGCTGGCCGAAGCCGTGGAGATGGTTATGCGCAGTGAAATCACCGATGCCCTCAGCGTCAGTGCCCTGCTGATGGTAGCCCGGTTGCGGGGCATTTAACATTTGTTCGTGGTTTGTAGTTTGTGGTTCGTAGTCAAAGTCGGACCGAAGGGCGGGTCTTTCGCCGGTAGAACTACAAACTACGAACGACAAACGACAAACTAATTTGCTACCGATTCTTTACGGGTTTCTGCTGGGAGCCGCGCTCTGCCTGACGTTCGGGACCGTTTTTTTTGCGCTTATTCAGAACAGCGTCGACAATGGTTTCTGGTCGGGAATGAAGATTGTGCTGGGTGTCATCACTGGCGACGCCATTTTCGTCGCGGCCGCCCTGTTCGGCACATCATTTCTGCCACCGATTAAAGGTTTTGAAACGATCATGGCACTGGTGGGGGTCGTATTTCTGGTGGCGATGGGCCTGGTCAATATATTTAAAGGAACACCCCGGCTGGCGTACCCACAAACCCGTTTCGGCAACTTCATCTATTACTTTACAACGGGTTTTTTTCTGAATGCACTCAACCCGGTCAACTTTGTGTCGTGGGTAGCCATTGTCGCCTACATTCGCGGGCATCTGCACTACACAGTTGGGCAGCAGCACGCGTTTATGATTGCCAGCCTGATTGGCGTGTTTGCCACCGAATCGGCACTGGCCTATTACGCTAACCGGCTCAAGCGGTTTTTTACGCCCCGCGTCGTTACAGTCTTCAACCGCGTTACTGGCGTGGTTTTCCTGATCGGCGCGGCCAATATCGCCTATAACCGACTTCTCGAACCCGCGTCGAAACTGCTGAACTGGTAGCAGGAATAACTTGTCCCCGACATCGGACCGCCGAAGCGGCTGGAAGCTATCGGAGACAAGTTAATGCGCCATTACGGCCGTTCGGTCATCGGCTCGGCCTTGTAACCAGCCTTCTCGATGGCTTTCTTCACTTCGTCGCCAATGCGGGTGTCAGTGGTTTGCACGGTCAGGATTCGGTCGGGGCTTTTCGTATCGACATTCCAGCCGTCGAGTTGCTCAATGTCATTGAGAAATGGCGTCACGGCCGCTACACAATTGCCGCACTTGATATTTGTTTTGAAATTCAACGTTTCCATAGTCGTACCAGTTTAGAGAGAAAACCGCGTATCCGCGCCGACAACTAACGGCGCTTTAAGGCATAACACGGTTCGTACTGAAATGGTCGACGGATAGTGTAAAAACGCTGGTACTACCGAAATGATAGGTGCTTGTGCTCGTCCTCAAACAGCTGATTCAGGCTACGCTCGAAGGCTGAAACGTCGATCAGTATGTTCTCCGTCAGGTCGTTACGCCTGGCCGGGTCGGGCTGTCCCTGCCGCGTTGCGGCATAGCGGAGATCGCTGAGGTTCGACAGATACTGGAAAAAATTAGGGACGTAGTTCGGCGAAAACAACTCAATCAGTTGCGTGCCGGGCTGGCTCCAGATCAGATTGGAAAACGACGCGCCGTGCGGGCCAACCAATACCGATGCCCGGTTGTAGATTGATACTTGCTCGCTTAGCGTACGGGGTATATCGTCAATTACGGTAAAGTCGTAGCGGGCGAGCATGGTCGTGAGTTCATCCTCGTTGAGCACCCGGCGACGACCAGCCCGGCTGATATACAGCCGTTCGCGGATGGGCGAAGGCTGAATTAGGGGGGCCAGCTCGTCGCGGATGGCCCGCACATCGTGGGCGTTGGGGTAGAACCAGTGACCGCTGTTGCCCAGCAGACAGTGATTGAACCGGACGTCGTACTGCCGGGTATCGAAAATCTGATCGGGCTGGAAACCCAGGTGTGCCAGAAATTCCTGCTCGTAGCTGGTATGGAACAGGGGATAGGCGACAACCGAGCCAGCGGGGAAACCGTTGGGCAGGCTCTGCCGGATACGGCTAAGCTTGGCTGCCACCAGGTAAATGAAATCGTAGTAGCCACCGAATGCAATGCCATCCTGGTACTGCCCAAAAGGAGCCACGAGCGTGTCGACCTCGATGACCGGACGCTTGCCGGGGCGCAGACTATCGCGCAGCAGGTGTTCGTTGCCGTAGTCGGTACAGAGTACCTTTCCAGCAATTTTTACGTTGCCGCAGCGCAACTGCGTTGCCGACTGCGTACCGCGTTCAAACTGCCACGCGTACGTAGGCTGACTTTCCGCCCGTTGCTGGTCAAACAGTAGCAGGTCAGGGTCAATCAGGTCATGAACGGCGTCTAACAACTGCTGATTGGCGGGGTGGTGGGCCTGCTCATAGGGTCGGAGCAGGTCGACGGTCTGGCTTT
Organism: uncultured Spirosoma sp.; assembly: GCA_964581865.1. GTDB lineage: Bacteria > Bacteroidota > Bacteroidia > Cytophagales > Spirosomataceae > Spirosoma. The sequence continues at coordinate 46,158 of CAZOQC010000008.1, read as the reverse complement.
TATCGAGAAATGTGACGCCCAGCATACGGGCGATAGCAATTCCCGACGTTTTAACCGTTTCTTTCAAGGCGAGCGGTATGCGCGACATAGGGTGTGATGGAAACAACGATATGCCATGAATCAGCCTGGCCACTTTCGCGTCAACTCATCAATAAATGAATGGCTGAGGCTGGAAATTAGTAGCCTGACCGCGTAATAAGCGTCGTTTCCGTTTGAACGTTAGGTACAGATGGGTTGGGTTGTCTTAATAAACTTGACGCCCATTACTGGCCTAAGTCACCCGGTTGGGGGCAGAAATCGGCTAACCGGCTATGAATTTTTCCCAATCGGTAGCCAGTTGCTTTTTCAGTACCCGGGGAAATTTGTTTTGTCCGCCGATTTTCCCCCGCGATTCCATCCATCGGTAAAATGTAGCGGCTGGAAGTACCGTCACCGTTATCTCTTTCAGTGCGTGTCTCCGCTCAACGGCATAGTCGTCGTTGAGTTCGTTGAGGTGGGCATCGATGCGGTCACGCAGCACACCGGCGTCGACCGCATCGTCGGTGCCGATGTACCAGTGGTGGGCAAAGAGCGTATCGTGGCTGACACCGACGACCGTAAATTCGCGGATGGCGATGTTCAGTTCGTTGGCCACCAGTTCAACGGCCTTGTTCATATTGTCGACCGATAGGTGTTCTCCGCACAAGCTCAAAAAATGCCGGGTACGGCCCGTAATAACGATTTCAGCACGTTGCGTGTCGATAAACCGGATGGTGTCGCCGATCAGATACCGCCACGCACCCGAGCAGGTCGACAGCAGCAGAGCGTATTCTTTACCTGCCTCCACCTCGTCGATCATCAGTGTTTCGGGCCGGTCGGTCAGGTCGCCATCGGGGGTGAAGTTCTGCTCGTTGAAGGGGATAAATTCAAAAAACAGCCCGTTGTTGAGCACCAGATTCATGCCCTGCGCATCGGGATGGGTCTGGTAAGCAATGAAGCCTTCCGACGCGAGGTACGTCTCGATGTACGTAATTGGGTGGGCCAGCAGCTTTTCAAACCCCGCCCGGTACGGTTCGAACGACACTCCGCCGTGGCAGAATACCATGAGGTTCGGCCAGATATCGTGAATGGTTTTAACGTTGTAGCGGGCAATGATTTTTTCCATCAGCAGCTGAATCCAGGCCGGTACGCCCACGACATAACCGATGTCCCAGTTGCCCGCCTGTTCGGTGATTTCATCGAGCTTGCGGGCCCAGTCGCGCTCCTGCGCAATTTCCCGGCCGGGCTTGTAAAATCGCTGAAACCAGAATGGGATCTGACTGGCCGTGATGCCGCTCAGGTCCCCCTCAAAATGACCTTCGCGGGCGCTGAGGGTGGTACTGCCGCCCAGCATCAGGTAGCCTTTCTCGTAAAGTGTCGACGGTAGGTTCTGGTAGCGGCCCAGCGTCAGAATCTGCCGGATGCTGGTGCGCTGAATCGCCTTCGACATCGCCTTCGTAACGGGAATGTACTTCGATGCCGCTTCCGACGTGCCCGAACTGAGGGCAAAATATTTCACCCGTCCCGGCCACGTTACATCGCGTTCGCCATCGAGCGTCCGTTTCCACCAGCCCTCAAACATCTGGTTGTAGTCGTGAATCGGCACGCGCGCTTTAAATTGTTCGTAGAAGGTGTTGCCTATGCCAAATTCAGCGGCCTGAGTCAGCTGATCGAAGCCGTAAGCCTGGCCAAAAGCGGTGTTCCGGGCTTTGCCAACGAGTTTGCGAAACACTTTGCGCTGTTGCCGAAACGCGCTGGTCTGGCGTCGGCGGGCGGCATTCGTCAGTCGAATGCCGGTTTTAAGCATGCTGCCCAGTAGAGCCATTTGGTTGGTTTGTGGTTTGTTGTTTGTGGTTCGTCGTTCCAGTAGCGGTATCGTTGCATAATGTCAACGACAAACTACGAACCACAAACTAATTACATCTGCCACCCCGCCAGTTCGTCGAGCAGGCCGTAGGCGGTCAGGTCGTACTGACAAGGCACGACCGATGTGTAGTTGTGGGTGATGGCGTACTCGTCGGTGTCTTCGGCGTGGGTGTCGAAGTTGACAAACTCCCCGGCCAGCCAGAAGTAACGACGACCGTGCGGATCGCGTCGCTCGTCGAACTCCTCCTGCCATTTGGCGTTGGCCTGCCGACAGACTTTAATACCCTGAATGGGCTCGGCGGCCCGCGCTGGGAAGTTGACGTTCAGGGCCGTGCCTTTGGGCATGCCGCGTTCCAGCACCTGCCGGGCGATGGTCAGAATATGCGCGTGGGTGTGCGAAAAGTCGGCCTGCCGGGTAAAGTCATTCAGTGAAAAACCAATAGCCGGAATGCCCTCAAGAGCACCTTCGATAGCCGCCGACATCGTACCCGAATACAGTACGCTGATCGACGTGTTGCTGCCGTGGTTGATCCCGCTGACAACCAGATCGGGGGCTTTATCTTTCAGGACGTGGTGTTTGGCCAGCTTCACGCAGTCGGCCGGGGTACCCGAGCATTCATAGGCGATGACGCCGTCGAAAATCTCCGATGGGTAGAGCCGCAACGGGCTGGATATGGTAATGGCGTGGCCCATACCCGACTGCGGACTATTGGGGGCAACAACGACTACCGTGCCCAATTGCTGCATCAGTTCGACCAGTGTGCGGATACCGGACGAAGTAATGCCGTCGTCGTTGGTTACTAGAATCAGGGGTTTTCGATCCGCCATAAGTCGGGTTGTATGGTCTGCTTTTACGGCTGCAAACCTACGCAAATACGCCCGAAGGTGCCGCCGAAACTTACCACAATCCCGCTAGTGTGTAACCTGGTTGTTTGTAGCCTGGACCTCCAGGTCCGGGTGGGCGCGCTAGCGACCAATAAAGCTGCCGCATGCATCAGTTGCCCTGACGGGCACCCGGACCTGGAGGTCCAGGCTACACAGCTCGTCGACTACTTTTTGCAGCGAACGATGATATGGCAAGTCGGGTTACGTGTCTATGCCGAAACACGCTATCGACAGTTGTCCGCGCTGCGGGCGGCTCTTTACCTGCAAAGTCAACACCGTGCTGCACTGCGACTGCCAGTATGTTGGCTTGACAAAGGCCGAAACCGAATACATCCGCGACGTGGCCCTGTTCGACTACGACGGGCAATGCCTGTGTCTGGCGTGCCTGCACGAATTGAAAGCGGAGTGTCACGACAGTCAGCCGGGCAATTCGGTTGCCTGAACCAGCGTGTCGCGCTGCCCCTGCCGGCTTTTGTAGCCCTGTAACGGCGAGTAACTTTGCGTCTGCTTGCCGTAATACCCGGTGCCGTCGTAGGGTCGGCGGTTGGGGTCTTCCTTGCAGGCGTCGGTGCAGGTGCCTTCGTGGGTGTGCCCACAGTCGTCGCAAAGCGTGATGTGGTTGTTGCAGGCCGGGCTGGCGCAGTTGATAAGCCGCGACGTAGGGGTGCCGCAGCGGTAGCAGGTCGACAGTACGGTCGGGTTTACCTGATTGACGGGTACCGCCAGCCGGTTGTCGAACACGTAGCATTCGCCGTCGAAGCCTTCCCCGCCCACGTCCATACCGTGTTTGATGATGCCGCCGTGGAGCTGGTAGACATTCTCAAAACCCTGCGACAGCAGGTAGGCCGACGCTTTTTCGCACTTGATCCCCCCGGTGCAGTACGTAATGATCTTCTTGTCGCGCAGGTGGTCGATCTCGTGGATGTGATCGGGCAGGTCGCGCAGGTTTTCCATGTCGAACGTAACGGCTCCGCTGAATTTGCCCACCGCATGCTCGTAATTCGACCGCATATCGACCAGCACCACGTCGGGGTCGTTTTTCATGCGCTGAAACTCGTCCGGCTCCAGGTGAATCCCCGTTTGCCGACGTGGATCGACGGGTAGGTCGGAGTGAACAATTTCCGCTTTCGTCCGGACGTGCAGCTTCTGAAACGTATGACCATCGCTTTCATCGACTTTAAAGTCGATCCCGGCAAAACGGGGGTCAGCGTGGAGGTTGGCCATGTATAGTTCGCAGTCGGTGGCCAGCCCCGATACCGTACCGTTGAGTCCTTCGGCCGCTACAATGACCCGCCCCAGCAGGTTCAGTTCGAGACAAAGCCGATGATGCTCGTCGCGGTACTGATCGGGGTTTTCGATGGGCGAATAGATGTAATAAAGCAGGACGCGGTACGGTTTCATAGTACAAAAATAAACCCATTTGCCCAGACTTGGTTCCTCAGTAGGGAGGAGACACTATGCACATTGCCATCACGGGAAATATTGGGGCCGGCAAGACGACGCTGGCCGAACAACTGGCCCGGCACTACGACTGGGACGTTCTCTACGAAGCCGTAGCGGGTAATCCGTACCTGGCCGATTTCTACGCCGACATGCCCCGCTGGGCGTTCAATCTGCAGGTTTACTTCCTGAACAGCCGCTTCACGCAGATGCGCCGGATCAGGGCGTTGAAGCAGGAGCCCGGTGGCGGACGTACAGTGATTCAGGACCGGACGATCTACGAAGACTCGGCTATTTTTGCCCGAAACCTCTACCAGGCCGGGACGATGACCGAACGCGATTACCAGACCTACCGGGGGGTGTTTGAGAACATGATGAGTCTGGTGGAGCCGCCCGATCTGATGCTGTACCTGCGGGCCGGTCTGCCCAGATTGCAGCAGCAGATTCAGAAGCGGGGGCGCGCCTTCGAGCAATCCATCACCGACGAGTATCTGGGGCGGCTGAACCAGCTATACGAGGAGTTTACGGCTACCTACACGGGCGGAACGCTGTTGACTATCGACGTCGACCACCTCGACTATGTCGCCAATCCAGCCGACTTTGCGGCTATCATCGGTCAGGTCGATGCGTGGCTGGCTACACGGTCTGTGCGGGTGTGACAGCCACGCAGCTGATTACGACAGGCCCCACTGCTGCGAAAACCCGGCGGTCAGCTGAGTCAATTGTGAGTACGTGTTGGGCTTGGTTACGAACTGATTGGCCCCCAGCGCGAGTGACTTGTCGCGGTCGTCAGGACTGGCCGACGTGGTCATCATCACGACGGGAATATGGGCGTAGGCCAACTGACTGCGGAGCTGCCGCAGCGTGTCGAAGCCGCTCAGGCCGGGCATATTGATGTCCAGAATAATCAGCCGGGGAACCGTTTCGCTTTCGTTCAATAGCGTCAGCAGCGACGCGCCGTCGGTCAGGGGCAACACGTTGACGGCGGGGGTCATCACGCCAAAGGCCAGTTCAATAAACGTCTGATCGTCGTCGTCATCATCAACCACCCATACGGTCGGTACCGGCGTTGGGTTAGGCCGGTCAATGTCAATAGGTTGGAACGTAGTCATACAGCGTAACGGTGTGTTAGAAAAGAGGAACGAACCCGTAGGTACGGGAAGTAAAGATGTTGAGTAAAAGGCATACGTCCAAGTAATTGAGCATCTTTTTAACAGCTACTTAACAAATTGCAGGCCAGTTGCTTAGATAGTCGTTTATAAATTAATCAGCTAAATGAGTAGGGTAAGTAGAATTACCAGTTGAGTACCGGCTGACGAACCAGCCCGGTAACGACAAAGCCGGATCGCCGGTAAAATGGATTCGAGTCGAAATGAGTCTGGTAGGCCGGGTCAGTCAGGTACCCCGCAGTTGTTCATCAGCGTCTGCCAAGCGTAGGGGTAGTTCGACGCCAGCTGTTGAAAATCCTGCCACACGGTCCAGCATGTCAGCCCGTACCCCCGACACAGGGTGATGATGCTGTAGAGGTACGCAAAGTGGCCCATTTGCCCGGCCTCATCGAGCAGAAACAGCGTTTGCCGATCGGGGATAGCAACGCGGCTGGTAATCGTTTTGAGCAGCACGCCGATCCAGCGTTTCAGCAGGGTCCGGTGCGATACGAGTTTGTCGGGCGGCACGATGAGGTAAATCAAATTTTTTGCGTCAGCAGGCTACTTACCGAAGCAGGCGAATGGCGGAGTTGCCCTCACTTGAAAACGAAATTGTACGATAACGACGCGATGGGCGTGGCGAAAATCTGGAGCTGATAGGCGTTGGTTTTGCCGTTTTCGGTGCGAAAGAAAATGGAGTAGGCGTTTTTGCGACCGTACAGATTATACACCGTAAACGCCCAGCGGCCTTCCCAGCGTCGGTTCTTCATGCTGGCGTTGTAAATGTTCCAGACGAAATCGAGCCGGTGATAATCGGGGAGCCGGGCCTGATTGCGGACGCCGTAGTAGGGGTACTGCGACCCGTCGATGGTGACGAAGCCGGTGGGGGCGGTGTACGGTCGGCCGGTGCTGTAGGCAAACGTCAGGCCGAAACTGTTGTGCTTGTCGACGTCGAATGTCAGCGACGCGTTGACGGTATGGGGGCGGTCGTAATTGGCGCGGTACCAGGCCCCGCCGTTGATATTCTGTTCGACAGTCGGCCCTTCGTAGACCTGGTTAAACGTGCGGGCATAGGTGTAGTTGAGCCAGCCCGTCATCTCGCCCCGCTTTTTGGAAATCATTGTTTCCACGCCGTACGAGCGGCTGTGGCCCTGCAACAGCTGCGTTTCGGGGTAGGGCTGGAGCAGAAAATCGGCCCCCGGCCGGTAGTCGATGCTGTTGGCAGTGCTGCGCCAGTACCCTTCCACGGTCAGTTCGTAGATGTCTTTGTGAAAGGTCATGAAATAACCCGCCGACACGAGTTGACTGACTTGCGGCCGGATGTTGGCGTCGGCGGTTTTCCAGCGCGAGGTGGGCAGGGGCGTGGTCGTGTTGGTGACCACCTGCAAATACTGCCGCATCAGGTTATACCCAAACTTGACCGACGACGTGGGACTGAGCGAATACCGGATACCTAGCCGGGGCTCGAAACCGCCGTACTGCTGACTCACCTGCCCCGCCCCGTAGCGTACGGAGTCGATAACGGAAAGCTCGTCGCGGGGTTGACCGGGGAGGTAATGGCGGACGAGCGAAGGGCCCAGCGTCAGAAAATGCGAGTAGCGTAGTCCCGCCGACACCGCCAGGTCGGGGGTGATGCTTCGTTCGTAATCACCATGCACGGCCAGTTCGAGCCCGTTTTCGGTGGGCGTGTCCACGTAGTTGACCCGGTCGCTGGCACCGGGTAGCAGCGTGCCGGGTTTGATGCGGTAGTGCGTACCACTCAGGCCAACCTCCAGCTTCTGGTTGGTAAACTGATAATTGAGGTTCGACTTGATCTGTCGCTGCTGCACCGCCGAATACAGCGTGACGGTGTTGGTCGAGTTGAGTTCGGGAGCCAGGATTTTTGGTACGTAATCGACCCAGATGGCCGACGTCTGGAGCGTGGCGCGGGGCGAAATGGTGCGGAACCAGCGCGCCATGCCATTGCTGGTCTGATGGTCGTAGCGGGTTGTGGTACCGTTGACGTTGGGCAGGCTGGCGAGCAGCGACGTCTGGAATTCGTCTTTGCTGTAGTAACCCGTAGCGGTCAGCGTGTTGCGGTTATCGATGCGCCAGAACAGCTTGACAACGCCGTCGCCGAAGCGCGCCCGGATACCGGCCAGCCGGTCGGAGATTTTGGGCAGCAGAAAATCGTTGAACGCCCCGCGCCCGGCGACCATGATGCCCAGTTTTCCTTTGACGATGGGCACGTCGACCGTCAGCCGGTTCGACACAAAGCTGACGCCCCCCGATAGCTGAAACTGGTCGAGGTTAGGGTTGCGCAGCGACACGTCGAGTACCGAAGCCGCCCGCCCGCCAAACCGCGCCGGCACGTTGCCTTTGTAGAGGTCGACTGTACTCAGCACGTCGGACGGGAACACGGAAAACAGCCCGAACATATGGGTCGGGTTGAAGATGGGCGTATCGTCGAGCAGGATCAGGTTCTGATCGGTGGTGCCCCCCCGGATGTTGACTCCGTTGCTGGCTTCGCCCACACTTGTCACGCCTGGCAGCGACTGCAACCCCCGCAGCAGGTCGATTTCGCCCAGCGCGGCCGGTAGTTTGCGCAGCGTGGCGATGTTGATCTGACTGACGCCCAATAGCGGTTGCCGGATCGTCTGGTCAAACCCTTTTGTGGTCACGACAACTTCTTCCAGCTGACTGGCTACCGTGACCAGGCGCACGTCGACGCGGAGCGAGCCGTCGTTACTGACCTGCACGATTCTCCGCACGGGCGTGTACCCGACCAGTCGCGCAACCAGTACGTGCTCCCCGACGGCCAGTGGTATGCTGTACTGCCCGCGCTCGTTGGTGGTGGTGCCTGTCAGGTGTCGGCGGTAGTCGATCACGATGGCAACGCCGGGCAGGGGCGCACCCGTGGCTGAATCGCGCACAACGCCCGTGACCAGCCCGCCGGGGCCGCTGATAAGCTGGATAGCGGGCTGACTGGCTGATTGGTTGGCTGGTTTGGCGGGCAATGTCGTGGTTGGCGCGGTCGCTGGTGGTGCTGGCGCAACGGGCGCCGTAGCGACGGGCGGAGCCGAGACAGCGGACGTGCTCGTTGCAACCGGGGCTACCGGAGAAGGCGTTACCGGCGCGGCCGGTGAAGCTCCAACTGGGCTGGTTGGCGGTATCAGCAAACCCTGTTCACTAAGCCAGTTGGTCAGTGCTCCCGCCCATTTGCTGAGCGGGATAGCGGGGGCGGTGGGGTCGCTTAGATCGGCTGCGTAGCTGTGCAGTTCCGCCGGTCGGCCAGCGCGCAGCCAGTCCTGATAGAGCTGTACCTGCGGGAGTGTCAGCTGGGCAGGCAGGTTGGTAGCCGTCACCAGAAACAGCGGGGATGCGTTGGCGGGTACGGCTGCGGCAGGCAGTGCGCGCGTGTCGGGGCTGACAAGGCCGATAAAACCCGGCGGCTGACTGGTGGCTTGTCGGCTGAGTTGTAAGGCGATGGTGCCACCAATGGCAAAACCCAGCAGCCCTACCCGTTCCGGCCGGATGCCCAATGTCGATGCGTTCTGGCGAACGTAAGCCAGCGCGGCAACCCCATCGGCAACGGCCAGCGCCAGTGTGCTGTCGCGAACAACATCGGGTAGCACAGGCAGTGGTCCGGAGGCTGGTGGCTGTTGCACCAATCGGTATTTAACCACGAACCCCGCGACGCCCGCTTCGGCCAGTTGCTGCGCCACAAACGCCCCCTGCTCATCGACGGGTAACCGGGTCAGGCCCCCGCCGGGAAAAATCAGGACTGCGCTGCCCGTTGCCCGCGCCGGGTCGGGCAGGTAGGCGGTCAGCGTGGGCGAACTGACATTGTAAACGACCCGGTTGAACGAGCGGTCGGGCTGGGTCGTTTCGGGTCGTGCCAGGCGTTCGCTACCGGGTGCGGGGCCGTCGTACAGCCGGATTTCAGTCTGCGCCAGTGCCGTCGTTGCTGCGAGACATAGCCCCATCAGCAGCGGCCAAATTGGTTGATAAAGGCGATAGCAGAGTTGCGTAAACCAGTAGCTCATAGGTCGGTCGATGAAAAATTACTGGTTCCAGCCTTCGGGGATCAGGTCGGTACGGGTGGCACTCGGTACACACAGGGCCGACGGAACGCCCATGCCAAAGGTAGAACCGCTGCCAGGGTCGACGTTGGGTAGCCGACCGTTCTGGGCCAGAAATAACCCCTGATACCGGCCGCCAACAACGTTTTGCCGCTTGATTTTGTACCGGTTGACCGCCACCGAGGCCGCCGTAAAGTAACCCACCACGTTCTCCTGCGGATTGTTCAGATTCCGTACGTTGCCCGCGATGGGAGCCGGGGGTGAGTCGGCCAGGGTACCCGTGTTCTGCACCTGATCGGCGAAAAGTTTATAGTACCGGTACGCATCGGCCGAAATCGACAGCTGCTCAATCACGATCAGCGCCGGGTCGAGCTGGTAGATGGGAATACTGGCCACTTTATGCCCCACCTGCGACTGTCCGTTGGTGTAAATGTCGGTGAACGTGTCGATGGCGCTGCTGTAAAAAATATCCCAGCACTGGCCCCGGCAGGCGTAATCGAACAGGTTGCTATAGCCCAGCTGTGGGTCGGGTACGCAGCCGATCACGTCGAGCGCACCAGCCCCTACCGGGCCAATATCGCGCACTACGTAGCGGCCCTGTTTGCAGGTGGCGCACCACAGCTGTGTTTCGTAGAGCCGCCACCGCCACAGGTAAAAATTACGGCTACCAGCGGGGTCTTGAAAGTCGATGTATACCTCATTGGCCGGAACGGGCGTACCATCGGCGCGGGTCGTCGGCCCCGTCGGTGTAAACAGGTCGTAGGCCCGCTGAATGGCCGGAACAGCCGCCATCGTCTCCACCGTCGACTGGTACGTGTCGCCTTCTTCGGTTTGAAAACGCAGTTGGTATGTGTTGCCCACCTGTCCCCGAAAATCGGTCGGAAAGGCATACACACCCGGCTGGGATTCCGTTAGCCGGAGGGTCGTCGCCCCGTTGACGAGCACATCGACCTGCGCCCGGCGGACAGGCGTAACGACGTCGGCACTGTCGAGGTGGGAGCGCGACCGGGTCAGGCTGATGGTCTGCTGCTCTGCCAGTCCGGATCGGGTCAAATCCGTAATCATCCCGTTGACCACCACCAGATCGGCGTCGAACGATAGCTTCGGGTCGTACGCGCTAACGCACCCCAGCACCAGCCAGGTGAGCAGCAAAAGGGAGAGGGTACGTTTTGGCATGTTTGGTTTGTGGTTTGACCGTTTGTGGTTTGTTGTTTGGCTGTCACCGGCAGCATCCTGCTGTCGGAACCGTCAGGCTAAATCCGATTACCTCATTAGCCGCTAGCGCGGCTCCGACAGCAGGATGCTGCCGGTGACAATCGACTAAATTACTTTGCATAAGTTCGTGATTAGTAATTCATTGATTGCTGGATGATTCATGCGTCAGCCAACGACAAACCACGAACAACAAACCACAAACCAATTTATTTTCCCGCCCCACTATTCGTTGGGTACTTGCCGACGATACTGCTTTTGATGGCGTAGGTGGGGCTGGAAAACAGAATGTCACCAGTCTTGACCGTCCATTTCAGTCGACCGGTACGGCTGTAGAGGGCGTACAGCGACTTATCCGTACTCCCGATGTACACGACCCCGTTGACAACCAGTGGGGTTGCATAGATGTCGAAATTTGTCTGAAACTGCCATTGGCCGGCACCCGTCCGGGCGTCGAGCGCATACAGCACGTGGTTTCGGCTACCGATATAAACAAGGCCATTGGCTACGACGGGGCTGGCCTGCTGCTGTTGCGCCGAGTTGACTACCCCCAGCGGGAAGGTCCAGCGGGTTTCGCCCGACAGCGCGTCGAAGGCGTAAAGTTTCCAGTCGGAACCGGCTACGTATACGATACCGTCGGCCACCACCGGACTGCTGACAAATGCAGCCGTACCCTGAAATGTCCAGCGCGGCAGACCCGTCTGAGCGTTGAGGGCGTAAAACGTGTTGTCATTGCTGCCTACGTATAAAATGCCATTGTCAACCACCGGACTCGATAGCAGGTACGACCCGGTGGTAAAAAACCAGCGCAGGGTGCCGCTGCCCGCATCCAGCGCGTCGACGCGACCACTCAATCCTGCCGTGTAGACATATCCGTCGCTGACGGTCGGACTGGCGTAAACACCGTGGGTCGACTGGTACGTCCAGAGCTGGTTGCCCGTCGTCGCGTCCAGCGCGTAGAGTTTGCCGTCCTGACAGCCCACAAACAGTCGTCCGGCTGTGACTATCGGGCTGGAAACCACGCCCCCGCCCGTCTGGTACTGCCACCGCACGGCCCCGCTGACGGCATCCAGTGCATAAACGTGGTTGCGGTTGCTGCCAACGTACACCCGCCCATACGCCACAATGGGGCTGGATTGAATCGCGGTGTCGGCCCGGAATGTCCAGCGGACGTTTCCCGTCGTGTCGATGGCGTACAGCTTACTGTCGAAACTGCCCACGTACAGCGTCGGGTTGGTCAGCGTAACCTCGGTTGGCGTCGTAACCGGGGGGATGGGTTGGTCGGGCGGGGGCGGCACAACGCTCAGTTCCGACGCTGTCCGGCACCCCGCCAATCCTAATAACAGGCTAAGCCACAGCAGGGGCGACGACATACTTGAGCAGGGTGAAAGGACAGTTGTTGCTAAAAGACACGAATCGATCTGTCTACTATCTACATGCCCTCATATCCCCTGGTCGCTCTTCAGTGCTATTTTTAGTCATTTACTGCCGACCTGACGGCTTCATAAATCGAATCCTGATAAGATGCCCGAACAGGCCATTTCCACACAGCTGACTGGCCAAACGCCAGCGATCCTGGTCGCTTACTAACTGGCTGACGTTCGGCAGGGATATCCGCTACTGCACCTGCGCCGTGTCTCGGAAGCTACTCGGTGAAATACCTTTTTCTTCCGAAAAGACCCGGCTGAAATACCGGGGATTATCGAAGCCCACGGCGTAGGCAATGTCGGCTACGCTCATCGATGAGCTTTTCAGCAGTACTTCGGCTTTTTGCAGGCGGAGCGCGCGCAGGTACGGGATGATCGACATACCCGTCAGTGCCAATGTCTTGCGGTACAACGAGTTGCGACTCATGCCCATCAGCTGACAGATCTGCTCGGTGTCCAGCTCGACATTGTCCAGATTGTGCTCCAGCGTGCTGCGCAGGTTGCGGATGAACTGATCGTCCAGTGTACCGGCTTCTGCAAGCGGAGCCGGACCGGGCTGTACATCGCCCATCGCCCGCTGGCTGTAATAGTGCTGTAGCCGCCGTTGGGCCTGTAACAGATTGCGCAGCACCAGCAGCAGCTCCTCCGGCTGAAACGGCTTGACCAGGTACGCATCGCCCCCCCGCCGTAGGCCCGTCAGCCGGTCGTCTATGGCGGACCGGGCCGTGAGCAGGACGATGGGGATGTGGCTGGTGCGTTCGTCGCTCTTCAGCGTGGCACACAGTTCAAAGCCGTCCTTGAGCGGCATCATCACGTCGCTGATAATCAGGTCTGGTATTTTCTCCAGGGCCAGATCAATACCGGCCTGCCCGTTTGGTGCCCAGAGGACGTTGTAATCGGCCTGGATGCAGGCAAAGATATAGCGGGCGACGTCGTCATTGTCTTCCACCAGCAGCAGTACCGGCTTGTCTGCCCCGGCAGCCGCCGTAAGGTCAATCGTGTCCGGCGGGGTCGGCTGCTGGCTGACCGGCTCCGTGCTGGGCGTCTGTAGCGTCGGGCTCTGCTGGGTCTGGCGCAACCGGACAACAAATTCTGTGCCCTCGCCCGGCTGACTCCGCACGGCCAGGCCACCGTGCATGAGCAGCAGTAGTTCCCGCACCAGCGAAAGCCCGATCCCCGTTCCGCCCGCTCCGGAAACCGGCTGCGTCGAATTCCCCGATGTTAACTGCTGATAGAACCGGTCGAAGATATGCGGCAGGTCGTGCGCGCGAATGCCGGGGCCGGTGTTGGCGACATGGATTGACATCCAGGGGCCTTCATCGGGTTGAGCCGGGACAACGGCTTCGTAATAACCGGCTGGCAGGGGCGGGCAGGTCGGGTGGGTGGTTAGCTGGCAGGAAACGTGCCCACCGGCGGGGGTGAATTTAAGGGCGTTGGTCAGCAGATTGGATAGAACATCGCCCAGCTTATCCTTATCGAAGTCGGTGTCCAGAGCGGGCTGGTCGGACTGGAACTGCAGGTGAATGCCTTTCGTCGTGGCCATCGTCTGGAACGACTCGGCGACGTACTGCACGAACGCGACCAGATCGGCCCGAACGGGTTGCAGCGACATGGCTCCGGCCTCCAGTTTGGTCAGGTCCAGAATCTGATTGACCAGCCGCAGCAGATTCCGTCCGCTGCGCTCGATCAGCCCGGCCGACTGCTGCAACTGGGGGTCGGGCTGTTGCTGAAGCCGGTCGGCCATGCCCAGAATGATGGTCAGGGGAGTGCGGAACTCGTGGGAGATGTTGGCAAAGAAATGGGATTTGGCCTCGTCGAGCTGTTGCAGGTCCTGCGCTTGCCGGGCAATGGTCCGGGTGGCCTCGTCGATCTGGCTTTGCAGCCGAATCTGCGCCTGCTCGAGTTGCCGGGTTCGCCACCGACCCCACACCCACGTACTACCCAGCAGCAGCAACGTCAGTACAAGGAGAAACCAGCTGCGCAGATAAAACGGCCGCAGCACGTGTACCTCGATGGAGAGCGGGACCACCGACATTCGCCCGTCGGCCGATTGCCCCCTGATCAGCAACTGATAGTCGCCATAGGGCAGATTCCCCAGCCGCAGATACGGTTCGGTCTGGTAGTGCCAGCTATCGTTCAGCCCGCTAAATTGGTAGGCGTACGTATTTTTCTGGGCATCGGTGTAGTTGAGCAGCGCGAAGTCGAGGATACTGCTTCGGTCGTTGGGTTGTAGCGTGATCTGATTGGTCCTGAGCAGGTCCGCAGTCTTGTCGACCAGTTTGTTACGGCCGGCGTCGAACTGGCGAAAGGAAACCACGCGCAGGGGTAGGTCGGGCAGGGGCGGTTCGGCGTCGAAATCACGCGGGTCAAAGGCTGTTATTCCGTTCAGACCGCCGAAATAAAGCCGTCCCTGCGCATCCTGGTAATGGGCGATGCGGTTAAACTCGTTGTCGGTAATGCCCTCCTGCACCGTGTAGGTCCGGGTGGTGAGCCGGACCGGATCAAACTGCATGATGCCGTTGTCGCTGCTGAGCCAGAGGTGGCCCCGATGGTCGGCATACACCGCGTAAATGTTATCGTTGTTCAGCCCGTCGGCCCGTCGAAACTGGTGGTAGAGGCCCCGGGCACGATCCCAGCGTACCAGACCACTATTGGCGGTAGCCAGCCAGAAGATTCCGTTGGGAGCCTGGTGAAAATGCTGGTAGCTGTCGGCGGGTAGCCTGAAAGTCCCCCGGCCACCCCGCCAGTAGCGGGCCGTAACGCCCTTGCGCGGATCGACCGTGTACAGCCCCGTTGTGGCGCATAGCCAGATCGTGCCTTGCCGGTCGGTGCCAATGTGCAGGATGTGAGCCTGGGCTAATTCGGAAAACTGATTGTAGCCCCGGAAGCTGGTGACCTGGCTTGTGACCGGGTCGACCAGCCACAAACCGGGGTCGCCACCGGCCAGCAATCGGCGGGGACTGGCCGAAAACGGATGGATATTCCAGATCGCTCCCGGGCTGGGTATGGGCGTTATGGCGGTTCTGTGGGTTCGGTAGTCGTAGGTTACCAGCGTATTTTCTTCGCCCAGATACAATTTACTGCCCACTTTACCACTCAGACTTCTGAATGACCGCCGATCCGAAAATACCGGGCGGGCCGATGCTCCCGACAGTGTGCTGGTGAATAGACCCATGTCATTCTCCAGATTTGTGTAGAGCGTATCGCCCACGGCGGTAATGCCCCGAACGGCGGGTTGTTTCCCGACGCCGTCCAGGTAGAACAAACGCTGGAAATAGTTTTGGCTAATCCGGGTCTGGTAGAGACCAAAACTGGTTCCCAGCCAGAAACTGCCATTTTTGTCGCGAAAAAAGCTTCGGTTGTCGACTGAGCCGCTGGTTAGTTGATCGCTGATATCGATAACCGACCCATTGGCCGCATCACGCAACTGGTAGCCATTCCAGATCAGTCCGCTCCGGTCAAAGGAATAAGCAATCCGTCGTTGCATTTTCTCCGATTCGATCAGCCCCATGGATTGCTCCTGCCGACGACCCGACTCTTCGATTTTAAACAGCTGGCCCGAGTAAATATTCTTCGGGTTTACTGACGTTGTGTAAAAGAATTCCGTACCAGCATGGCGCTGACCCGGACAGATATAGATATCGCCTGCGTGGTTGTACGTACGGAGTACGCGCCCGTCCAGTGTGAGTTCCACCAGTTGCTTCCCGTTGGCAATAACCCAAACGGTATTGCGGGGGGTAAAGGCCGCCAGCGTAAGTGTCCTATACTGGGGTAATAGTACCGTCTTCAGGCCCGATCGGGGGTGGTAGGTGTTTAGTCGGGCCGGCTGATCGTCGATGAAGGCGATTGTTCCTTCCTGGTTATTCAGCAGCGTCTGTTCCGAAGATAACACGAGGTGGTTGGGTCGGGGCTGCTTGAAGCGTTTCTCGAAGGAGGTGGCTACGCCCGTCACCGGATCGAAGAGGGTGATGGCTGCTCTACCATCGGGACCCATGAGCCACAGTGACCCGTCGGCATCCTGCGCGATGGACCGAATGTCGTCAAAGTCAAGCCCGTTTTTTTCCCGGGTGTAGGTCGTAAACGTTGCCCCGTCGAAGCGGTCGAGCCCAAACTTGGTGCCGAACCACATAAAGTCCCGGCGGTCCTGGAAAATGGTGTTCACCTCGCGGTGGGCCAGGCCGTTTTCGGGGCCGTACCGCTGCACGGTAGCCGCAAAGCGCTGTGCTGCGGCCAACGAGCAGAAACCAAGCAGGAAGGCAACGATCAGAAAAATCGAAGGTAACGGCGAATGCGTCAGTGGCTTACTCTGGGAGGGGGCTGTCGAATAAGGGTGGGCCATTGAGCGAATAAGTACTTCTGCCCGTGAGCACACTGGCAGGGCTCCGGTTCGATTAGTTGGAAAAAATACAACAAATGGTCCACATTTTTTCATTCGTTGCGTCGCGTGCAACAAATGTGCACCTATTTGGGTGAAATGTGCACATGGGCACGCCAGTGATCCGCTAAACTTGCACGGGCATTGGCCACCGGAAAAATACCTAATTCAGAAGGGTGATCCGTTGTTCAATGCCTTCGGTTCCGTTCCGCTTTCTGTTCTACCCAACTATGCTTTACCTGTTTACACCAACGGATCTGTCTCCGCCTGCTGTGGGGCAGTTGCAGGGCAGGGCCATGCCCTATCCCCGATAACGTCACCTGTTACTGACTTCCGTTTGTAACAAACCAACTAATCTCTTTATGACGCATTCTTTACCTTCTTTTTTACGCTCTAATCTGCGGGTGCTCAGCCTGCTCCTGCTGCTGCTGGGCAGTAGCCTGCTGGCTCAGGCTCAGCGATCCATCAAACAGCAGGCCACCGACGCCAGGATTACCGTGGACCTTTTGGTCATCCAGCAGCAGGCGCTCAATCCCCAGAATCTTCCTCTTGAGCTCCAGGACCCCGACAAAAAAAACACCATTCTAACTAAAGGTAATCTGATCGGGATCGAAGCCGTCGTTGTCGACGGACAGCAGGCCCAAACCTTACTACTGCAACTACAGGCCATCGGCTTGACAGAAGGCATCTACGAGCAGCGAATCGTATCGGGCTACCTGCCCGTAGACCGGATCGCCGACTTGAAATCCCTACCGGCCCTGCGCTTTGCCCAGCCCCTATATGAACCGATCCACAATACCGGTAAGGTAACCACCCAGGGTGATCGGGCCCTGAAAGCCGATATAGCTCGCCAGTTGTATGCAGTCACAGGACGCGGCTCCAAAATCGGGGTCCTTTCTGATTCCTACAACGCCAACGGCGGGGCCGCTGCCGGCGTGGCCTCCGATGATTTGCCGCCTAATGTGCAGATTCTCGATGATCTTGCCAGCGGCTCCGATGAGGGACGGGCCATGATGGAGCTGATCCATGATGTGGCGCCCGCTGCGGCTGGCGCTTTTAATACCGCCTTCCGCTCACAAGCCGGGTTTGCCAAAGGTATCCGGGATCTGGCTGCCGCCGGCTGTAACATCATCGTAGACGACGTCTACTATTTCACCGAGCCGTTTTTCCAGGATGGCATCATCGCCCAGGCCGTCGATGAGGTGAAAGCCAAAGGCGTCAGCTACTTCTCGTCGGCCGGCAACAATGCCCGTAATTCGTACCAGGCGGCCTACAGGGAGGCCCCCTATAGTGGTCCCTTCGCACAAGATCCTTACCTAGGTGCCCATAATTTCAGCCCAACCGGCACGGACGTTTACCACTCGATAACCGTGCCGGCCAATACCTCGATTCGGCTGGGTTTGCAATGGGATGAGCCGTTTGCGTCGGTTAGTGGCGGCGCCGGTGCCCAATCCGACCTCGATGTCCTGGTGTATAAGAATGGGGCTCTTCAGAGCGCGGGCCTCACCAACAACCTCGGTGGTGATCCGATTGAGGTAATTACTTTGAGTAATCTGAACTCTGCGACGCCTACGACGTTCGAAGTCGTCATTGGCCACTACGCAGGCCCCGCCCCCGCGCTGATCAAGTGGGTGGCATTCACCAACGGGGCCGGTATTACCTTTGAGTATCCAACTTACAGTTCGACCTGTTACGGCCACGCTAACGCAGCCGGGGCCATAGCAACGGGGGCGGCTGATTACCGCCGAACCCCAGTTTACAACGGGGCTTCGACGGCAACGATTGAAGGTTTCTCCTCGGCTGGCGGTACGCCGATCCTGTTCACCACGAGCGGCCAGCGGATCAGCGCAGTCCTTCGTGAGAAACCAGAAATCACCGCCGTCGACGGGGGGAACACCACCTTCTTTGGCTCCGATGCTGATGGGGACGGGTTCCGCAACTTCTTTGGCACCTCAGCCGCGGCCCCTCATGCTGCGGCCGTAGCCGCTCTGATGCAGGAGCGGAGTAGTATCCCGCTGACGCCCGACAAAACCACCTCGATTTTGAAACAAACCGCGCTGGACATGGATGACCCCTTGACACCGGGTTTCGATACGGGCTTCGACACGGGGACAGGGTACGGCTTCATCCAGGCGGATCAGGCGGTGCTGATGAGCAACACGCCCCCCACGGTCGTCAATGCCATCCCCCCCCAGTCGGCTACGGTTGGTCAGACGTATACCTACACCATCCCGGCCAATACTTTCACGGATGCCGAGACGCCCAACTCCCTGAAGCTTTCGGTAATGGGCTTGCCCCCGGGCATTGTGTTCACCGCCCCCAACAGGCTTAGTGGTACCCCGCAGGCCACAACCACGGGTACCCCTTTCTCCGTCACGGTGGTGGCCACCGACCCGGGTAATGTGACGGCTAATACGACTTTTACCTTTACCCTGTCACCTGGTCCCAGTCTGTCAGGCTTCGGAGCCACACCGGCGAGCGTCTGTATCGGCAGCTCGGTGAGTTTTACCGCTAACGTTAGTGGGGCATACAGCTATACGCTGACCAACGGCACTGATGTCTTGATCACCGGCACCCGCAGTGATCCGACATTTAGCCAGTCAGTGACGCCCAGCACCACGGGTACTCAAACGTACACGCTGCTGGTGGGCCGGAATGGTCAGACGACCAGCGTCACAACGAATTTGACGGTCAACGCCTTGCCCACGGCGGGCCTGACTAATAACGGTCCCCTGAACTGCACGATGACTGCCGTCACCCTGACGGCTACTGGGGGCAGTTCCTATATGTTTACCGACGGCAATGGCCAGGTGCTGGCTGGGGCCGGGGATACCCGGAACGTGAACAGTCCGGGCACTTACGCCGTGCGGGTGGCCAACGAAGCCGGGTGCACCAGCACCACGACCACCAGCGTGACCAGCAATACGGTTGTCGTGACGGCTACGCTAGCAGCCAGCCCCTCGACCACGCTCACCTGTAGCCAGCCCACCCTGACGCTAACGGCCTCGGGCGGGGATACCTATCGTTTTAGCCCCAACGTGGCCTCCCAGACTGGCAACCAGGCTACGGTGACCCAGGCTGGGGTATACTCGGTGACGGCAACCAGCACTGCCACGGGCTGTTTTAGCACCACCAGCATCACCATCAGTCAGGACAATGCGGCTCCGTCGGCCAGCCTGGCCAGCAGTGGCCCCCTCAGTTGTACCGTGACCAGCGCGACGCTGACGGCCAACCCCAACGGGCAATCCTACCGGTTCAGTGACGGGGCCACCCCGATTGGCACCACCAATCAGGCCACGGTCACCACGGCGGGCACGTACTCGGTGACGGTACTGTCGGGCAATGGCTGCTCATCGGTGGCCTCCGTCACGGTGACGGGCGATCAGACGCCCCCGACCGTATCGATTACCCCCACCAGCGGCACGCTGACCTGCGCTAACCCCACGCTGACCCTGACGGCCAATACCAGCGCCCCTACCCTGCGCTGGAGCAACGGCCAGACCACACCGAGTATCACCGTGAACGCGGTGGGCACCTACTCGGTAAGCGTGACGGGCACTAACGGCTGCTCGGCCACCAGCAACGCGGTACGCATTGAATCCGCACAAGATGCGCCCCCGGCTACGCTGCTGGCCAGTGGCGGCCTGAGTTGCGCGGTCACCAGCGTCACGCTAACGGCTAACACGGGTAGTGGCCTGAGTTATCGGTTTAGTAGTGGGGCCACTCAGGTGGGTAATGGCAACACGGCCACGGTGAACGTAGCCGGTACGTACTCGGTGACGGTGACCAACACCGCCACGGGGTGCACCAACACGGCGAGTGTCGTGGTCGGTCAGGACAACAGCCAGCCCACGGTGAGCATCAGCCCCAGCTCGGCCACGCTGACCTGCGGTATGCCAACCGCCACCCTGACGGCCACCACTTCGGCCAGTAGCCTGCTCTGGAGCACGGGGCAAACTACCCCCAGCATTAGCGTCAACGTGGCCGGTACCTACTCCGTGACTGTGACGGCCACCAACGGCTGCCAGGCTGTGGCCCAGGCCACCGTCAGCGGCACCACCGATGCGCCGATCGCGCCCACGCTCGCAGCCGCTCCGGCAACCACCACCTCGGGCCAGCCCATCACCGTGACGGCCAATGGCTGTATGGGCGGTACCATCACCTGGACGGCCCTGGGCGGCACGGGACAGGCCAGCGGCAACACCTACACCCTCGCCCAGCCGGGTAACTATACCCTCTCGGCTACCTGCTCGCTCAATGGCTGCACCAGCCCCGCGTCGGCCCCACTAGCGTTGCAAATCCGGCCCGGTGGCTTTGCCATCACGGGGGTGAGCATGGTCAGCTGCGAACTCTTCGACGAAGCTAAAGGCGGCTACCGGGTGCAGTTCACCCCCCAGTACACGGGTCAGACCAGCGACCCCATCAGCTTTTCGGTCGTCAACGAACTGGCGACGACAACCGCTCCCGCTCCCTACTCGCTGCGGCTCTACACCGACAATCCGGTCATTACCCTGGTAGCGGCTCAGGCGGGGAACGGCGAGGCCCGGTTTGCCTACAACTGGCTGGCTTCCTGCCAGAGCGGCACCAGCCTCAACCGGCCGCCGACCACCACGGGTATCCCCAGCCAGACTATCGTGCAGGGGCAGGCCTACCAGCTGCAACTGACCAGCTACGTCACCGACCCCGACGGGCAGGCGCTCACCTTCCAGGCGTCGGGTCTGCCGGCGGGACTGAGCCTGAGCGGTTCGGTCATCAGCGGCACACCCGCCCAGCCGGGCGTATCGACGGTCAACGTAACGGCGATTGATCCCGGGGGTCTGCCAGTGAGCACCAGCTTTACGTTGACGGTGAGCCCCATGCCCGTTACGCCCCCGTCGGGCTTTACGATCGTGGGCGTCTCGACGGTGAGTTGCCAGGTGATCGGAGCGGGGGAGCGGCAGCTGACGTTTACGCCCCAGTACGCCGGGGTGAGCGGAGGTCCCATCAGCTTCTCGGTCGTCAATGAGCTACGGCCCACCACGACCCCCGGTCCCTACATGTTGCGGCTCTACACCGACAACCCAACCATCACCCTGAGCGCGCAGCAGGGCTCGGCGGTGAGCAGCTACCGCTACAACTGGCTGGCGGTGTGCAACCCGGCGGGTCGGCTATCGGCAAAAGAAGCGGTCAGTGGTCTACAGGTAACCGTGCTGGGTAACCCCGTTGTGGACCAGCAGCTGGAGGTGGTTATCAGTGGGGTAGACGGTCAGCTGGTAGACATGACCCTGGTGGATTTGCAGGGCGTCGTGTTGCAGACGCACCGACTGGAGCAGGCTGCTGCGGTGGATCGGGTCCGGTTGGCGGTTGGTGCCCTGCCGGGTGTGTTCATGCTGCAGGTAAACACAGCCACCGAACGTCGGGTAATTAAATTGCTCAAGCCATAAACAACCCTAACCCAACAAAGCGTGAAAGCGCCCTGACTACCAGTCGGGGCGCTTTTTTTACAGGTGATTGTCTGAACTATGATTCGTCTAATTACTTTGATTTCAGTGATTGGAAAAAATCATAGTCCATCTGTGTAATCACGAGAATTACACGGGGCCGCCCGGCGGTTCAGACAATCTTGAACTATCATTCGTCTGATTTATTGATTTCGCTGATTAAAAAAATCATAGTCCATCCGAGTAATCACGAGAATCACAGTTCAGACAATCACGAGAATCACAGTTCAGGATTATCCCCTGCTATCTTGCAGGCTTACGATACAACCTGCGACTTTTTATGAATCGATTCACCATCGGCCGATTGATCGGCCTGCTGCTACTGCTGTCAGGCTGGGCCAATGCGCAGACGACCTACGAACTCAACTCCGGCTGGCAGTGCCGCCCCATCGGCAAAACGCCCGACAGTGGTACCGAAATCTCCGCCCCAACCTACGCGCTGACCGGCTGGGAGCCCGCCGTGGTGCCCGGTACCGTGCTGACGACTATGCTGGCCAACAGGCAGGTGCCCGACCCGTTCTACGGCATGAACAACGAAGCCATTCCCGACATCTACCGCACCGGCCGTGACTACTACACCTACTGGTTCGTTAACGAGTTTACGGAGTTGCCGAAAACGGGCCAGCAGGTCTGGCTCAACTTCCGGGGCATCAACTACAGCTGCGATGTTTTTCTGAATGGCCGTAAGCTGAACACGAAGCGGTTCACGGGCATGTTTCTCCGACAGACCTACAATATCACGTCCTACCTGCAGAAAGACGGAAAAAACCGGCTGGCCGTGATCGTCTACCCACCCGACCCGGTCGGTAATCCCAACGGGGGGCAGGGGGGCGACGGCACCATCGCCCGCAACGTGGCGCATCAGTACGTCGCGGGCTGGGACTGGATTCAGCCCATGCGCGACCGGAACACGGGTATCTGGGATAAAGTGACGATTGAAAAAACGGGCGCGGTCAACCTGAAAAACCCGCACGTCGTGACCCGCGTGCCGGGTCAGCGGACGCCGAGAGGGACGCAGTTGCCTGCTGCGGTTCAGGTGTCGGCTGAACTGGAAAACGCGACCGGTACGACGCAGACCGGCACCCTGCGCTACGTCATAAACGGGCAGACGGTGTCAAAGAATGTCAGCCTGGCCCCGCGCACGACTACCACCGTCGACCTGCCCGCGCTGACGCTGGCAAACCCCCGGCTGTGGTGGCCCAACGGCTATGGCGAGCCGTACCTGTACCCGGCGTCGGTGCAGTTTGTGACGGGATCGCAGATCGTGTCTGATGCCGAAACACTGGCCGTGGGCGTCCGTGAAATCCAGACTGAATGGAACGCCACCACGCGCAGCCGACAGATTCTGGTCAACGGGCAGAAGGTGTTTATTAAGGGGGCCAACTGGATCGTGTCCGACGCCATGCTGCGGCTGTCGCCCGAACGCTACAACGCCGAAGTGCGCTTTCACCGCGACATGAACCTCAACCTGATGCGGGTGTGGGGCGGGGCGCTCCTCGAACGGCCGGAGTTTTACGACGCCTGCGACCGCTACGGCCTGCTGGTGATGCAGGATTTCTGGGGATCGGGCGACTGCAACGGACGCTGGGTCGACCCCCAGAAGAAAGACGATCAGTGGACCCGCCGTGGTTACCCCGACGACCACACGCTGTTTCTGACCTCAGCCACCGATCAGATCAAGCTGGTGCGCAACCACGCGTCGCTGGCGATGTGGTGCGGGGGCAACGAAATCACCCTGCCTCAGGACATTATGACGCCCCTCCGCGACTCGATCCTGCCCAGACTCGACGGTACACGCTGGTTTATCGACTACTCGAATTCCGACGAGATGTCGTACAATTTTCTCGGGGGCAACGGCGACGGACCCTACGGTATTCAGCCGATCAGCCGCTTCTGGGCGTACCGGACGTGGCCGTTCAACTCGGAAGTCGGGTCGGTGGGGGTGAACGATTACACGTCGCTGGAGCGGTTCATGCCCGAGGCCAACCGCGTGGCTCCCATCTATGCACCGGGTGGCAAAAGCGTGGTTGATTCGGTCTGGCAGTACCACAAATACATCGGTTACGACGCGTCCATCGACCCGTATGGCAAAGCCACCGACATCCGGGACTTCACGAAGAAAGCCCAGCTCGTCAACTACGATCAGTACCGCGCCCTGATGGAAGGGTTCTCGTCGCACATGTGGGACTGGTATACCGGTACGATCATCTGGAAAACGCAGAACCCCTGGACGGCCATGCGCGGGCAGATGTACGACTACTACCTCGACCCCAACGCCGGGCTATACGGCCTGCATCACGGCAGCGAACCCCTGCACATCATGTACAACCCCGTCGACAGCATGGTTATGGTGGTTAACAACACCTTCCAATATCACCGCGATATGATGATGGTGATTAAGGTCTACGATATGGCCGGGCACGACACTACGCTGACGCAGGTATTCTCGGAAATCGGCCCGACACTCGTGCGGCCCTACGTTCCGATCAGCCGGGCTATCCGGAGCCTGACCCGCGATAAGGGCGCGTTCCTGCACCTGCAACTGCTGGACCTGAACCGCCAGCCAATCAGCGACAACCTGTACTGGCTCCCCGACTCGACGGGTACCCATTCGGGCCTGCAACAACTGGCGAAAGCCCCCGTCCGGCTCAGTGCCCGGCAGGTCGCCACGGGTAAGGTCGAGGTAACACTGACCAACCCCGCCGGTGGTCCGGTGGCGTTCTTCAACCGCCTGTCGCTGGTCGATCCAACGACGAAAAAGCGGCTGCTGCCCGTGTTCTACAGCGACAACTACGTATCCGTTCCGCCCGGTCAGCAGAAAACGGTTACGCTGGACTACACCCCCGGACCGACCCTGCCGCTTGTATCGCTGGAAGGCTGGAACGTCCCGGAGCAGTTTGCGCCGGTAGGGAAGCCGTAAGCGATTTGAAACCGGCTGTAGTTTGGATCGTATCCGTGGTGTCAGGTCCCCGACCTGACACGTTCCCGGGCGAAGCTGTTTGCTGGCGCGGGCGTGTCAGGTCGGGGACCTGACACCACTGTATGTTCCCTGTACCCAAGCTGCTTTTCGCAAAAAAAATCCCTCTACACCCCAAAGAATAGCCCGCTGTTCCGCTTTATTCTTGTGAACACCTCTCAGACGAGTGGCCTGGCAGGTAAACAGTAACAGCGGAATTTAGTGAACGAGCAACAACTTTGGCAGGCGTTTCAGAAAGGTGATGAAGGCGCGTATACCCAGTTGTATCAGCTGCACATCAAAGCCATGTACCGGTACGGCATGAGTCTCGTCGCGGCTTCGGAATCGTTTGTGCTCGACTGTATCCATGATGTTTTTACCGAACTGTGGGCAAAACGGGACCGGCTGTCCGCGCCGGACAATGTTCGGTATTACCTGCTGAAAGCACTCAAAAACCGCATCATGCACTTGCTGGAACGGAAAGAGCGCCCACTGACTCCGTTGCAGGAAACAGATTACGATACGCTCTGGGAGGAGCCGGATGCTGACCTGATCGAAGCCCTGGAAATCGCCACCAACCAGCAACAGCGTCTTCAGCGGCTTATTACCCAACTACCACCCCGGCAGCAGGAAGCCCTAAAGTTACGGTTCGTGGAAAACATGAACTACGATCAGATCGGGGCGATACTGGCCGTCAATCAGCAGTCAGCGAAAAACCTGGTGTTTAGGGCCGTGGAGAAATTAAGGAGCCTGCTAATCAGCTTTTCTGTAATTTTTCAACTAATTTTTTGGGTTTAGTGAGTACTATTTGCCGATTCTGTCATCTACTGATATAACCGGCTACTCGTGCACCCTGCCTACGACACCTTTACGGCTACTGACTTCCTGCTGGATGATGCGTTTGTCGATCATCAGCTTGTGCCTACCCCCCAGTCGACCGCTTTCTGGGCCGACTGGCTGGAAACGTATCCGCAGGGCCAGACTACCTGGTATCAGGCCGTAACCCTGATGCGCGCCATCGAGCAGGGGCTTTACGGCTACGCGCAGACGCAGCTGTCGGAAGAAACGGTTCGGCAGCTGCTGGGCCGGATTCAGCAAACCAATGCCCGGCATAAACCAGCGCCGGTTGTTCGGCCGTTGCATCGGGTGTGGTGGCTGGCGGCTGCTTCGCTGGTCCTGGTGTCGGGTATCGGTCTGTGGTTGTACAAGCAGCCGGTACCTGTGTACGAGCAGCAGCGGGCTGCGCTGAACGAGTCGGTCAGGGAGTACACCAACGATACCCGAACCGGCAAGCGGGTTGGCCTGCCGGATGGGTCGGTGGTCGTGCTGGCACCGGAAAGCAGGGTCAGTTACGCGCACCCGTTTGGGCAGAAAAACCGAACGGTATACCTGTCGGGTGAGGCCACGTTTGCCGTCACGAAAAATGCAGCCAGGCCTTTTCTGGTTTACGCGAATGAAATCGTGACCAAAGTACTCGGTACCCGCTTCATCGTTCGGGCTTTTGCCGGTGAAGATAGCGTACAGGTACAGGTTCAGTCGGGCCAGGTAGCCGTTTATCACGATCAGCCCGCGTTGATGGCCAATAAACAACAAGGCGTTATGTTACTGCCAAATCAGCAGGTCGTGTTCAACCGGCAGTCGGATCAGTTTACGAAACAAATCGTAGCCCTGCCGCAGATCGTCGTGCGTCCAGCCAGCCACGAACGCGTAACCACGCCTTCGTTTATCTACACGGATACGCCGATTCCGCAGGTGATTCAGGAGCTTGAACTGGCCTACGGCATCGACATACGCTACGATAAAGAAGCACTGGCCAACTGCCAGCTTACGTCGTCAATGGTCAATGAACCGTTCGCCAATAAGCTGCGTATCGTCTGCGCAACGGTCGGGGCTACGTTCGATAGGATTGACGGTCAGATAATTATAAACGGCGGTTCGTGTCAGTAATCGCCAGCCAGCGTAACCCCGTACCAGATTTATCTCCCAGTTTTCTTCAGTTTCCCCTGCCAGCAGGGTCAATTCCTAAACTCAACCAAGTAAATCGATGGAAAAAGTAAATTACTTCCTGGTGGCCTGCAGGCAGCTTGCCCTGTTGTCGGCCCTGTTGCTCATTCACTGTATACCGGTGGTGGGAGCGACCGATCTGCCAGCCCCCGAATTATTGAGCCGGCGCATTAGTATGAGCGTCGAGAAGCAGTCCGTCAAAACGGTGCTGCGAAGTATCGAACAGGCGGCTAAGGTCAAGTTTTCGTACAGTCCGCAGGTGGTCCGTGCCCGTCAGCTCATTTCGCTGCGTGTACAGAACAGCACGCTTCAGGACGTGCTGGACAAACTACTGACGCCCCTTCAGGTCAGCTACACGGTGGCTGGCGAGCAGATCATTCTGGCCCGGACGGTGGCCGAATCCATGACGATTCAGCTCAATGAAGCGGGTGAATCAATCGAGGTAGCCGCCGATCAGACGATTTCGGGGGTTGTCTCGGACGAGAAAGGGGCTGGCTTGCCGGGCGTTACCGTCGCGGTGAAAGGGACCACACGCGGGGCTGTCACCGATGCATCGGGAACGTACCGAATCACGACTCCCGATGGGGCGCAAACGCTGGTATTCAGTTTTGTCGGCTACGCTACGCAGGAGATAGCGGTCGGTAATCAGAGTACGATCAGCGTACAGCTACAACCCGATGTGAAGTCGATCAACGAAGTGGTGGTAGTTGGGTACGGCTCACTGAACCGCAAGGAAGTAACGAGTGCGGTTACGCACCTGTCGTCGGGCGATCTGCTCCGGGTGGGTAGCAACAGTCCGCTGATGGCGGTGCAGGGCAAAGTTGCGGGTCTGTCGATCACCAACACGGCGGCTGGCGACCCCAACTCGACGCCGAGCATTCAGTTGCGGGGCGTGTCGTCGCGCAGCGCCGGGCTGGGGCCGCTCTTCGTCATCAACGGCATACCGGGCGGTAATCTGGACAACATCAATCAGAACGAAATTGAGAGTATCGACGTGCTGAAAGGCGGAGCGGCATCGGCCATCTACGGGACGCGGGGCAGCAACGGGGTCATCGTGATCACGACCAAAAAAGGCTCCGACCAGTCGCGTATTTTCTATGACGGCTACAGCTCGTTCGATTTCATCACCAACAAGCTGTCGGTGCTGTCGAAAGACGAGTTTCTGGCCAACAAGCGCGGAGTTGATCTGGGTGGCAATACCGACTGGATGAAGTCGGTCAGCCGCAATCCCGCGTTTTCGCAGAAGCACACGCTCCAGTTTTCGGGCGGTAACGGCAAAACGAACTACTTCACCTCGCTCGACTACCGCAACGCCACCGGTGTCGATCTGCGCTCGGCCAAGCAGGAGTACGGTGGTCGGGTCAATATCAACCATACGTCGGCCAACAACCTGTACGCGCTGACGTTTTCGGCGGCCCCGCGCTACGCCAAAACCAGTAACGCCGACTACAGCGGTTTCAACTATGCGCTGACGCTCAACCCGACGCAGCCTATTTTCGATCAGTCGGGCAAGTACGCCTACATCAATTCGGGCTTCTTCGCCAACAACCCGGTCGAACAGGCGAAAAGCGTGCTGTCGGGCAGCGAGATCAAGTACCTCGACATCAACGCATCGTTTAAACTGAACCTGCTCGATAACCTGTCGACGCTGGTTACGCTGGGCGAAGTCAGTTCGGCGTTCCGCAACTTCGGCTTCACTCCGTCGACGCTGACAACGGTTGTCAACGGGTCGGGCCGGAACTCCGCCGGGCAGTCGCTGGACGAAAATGACCAGAAAAGTTTTGAGTGGACGGGCAACTATGCGCTCGATGCCGGCAAGCACTCGGTGAAGCTGCTGGGCGGGTATTCATACCAGCTATTTACGTCGTCGGGCTTTAATGCGTCGAACGAAAATTTTCCGTCCAATACGCTGACCTACAACAACCTGGGCACGGGCCTGTGGAATTTGCAGGCAGGTATCAACAACGTCGGTTCGTACCGGAACAGCTCGAAACTGATCGGCTTTTTTGGCCGGGTAAACTACGATTTCGATCAGAAATACTATGTCTCGGCCAGTGTGCGCCGGGAAGGCTCATCGAAATTCGGGTACGACAACAAGTGGGGTTATTTCCCGGCGGCATCAGTCGGCTGGCGGATTACGCAGGAAAAATTCGCGCAGAATACCGGCTGGCTGAACGAGCTGAAACTGCGGGCCGACTACGGCGTAACGGGGAATCAGGACTTCGGCAATTACCTTTCGCTCGACACATACAGCGGCTACGGCTACTACCTCTACAACGGCACGTCGTATCAGGTGTGGGGCCCCAGTCAGAACACCAACTACGACCTGCGCTGGGAAAAAGCGATCAATTTCAACGTCGGGCTCGACTTCGACCTGTTTAAAAACAGCCGCCTGACGGGTAGCCTGAACTACTACGTCCGGACCAACAAGGACCTGCTGGGCAGCTATACAGTGCCGAACCCACCCAACGTACAAGGGTCGACCTTCGCCAACGTCGGGACCATGCAGAACTCCGGTCTGGAGATTCAGCTGAATGCCGCCGTCGTTACGGGTAAGGATTTCCGGTATAACCTGACCTTCGCCGGGGCGACCAACAGCAACAAGTTTGTGGCCTTTTCCAACGAAGCGTATCAGGGGCAGACCTACATCGACGTCGTTGGGTTGCCCGCACCGGGTAGCCCCGGTAATGTGCAGCGCTTGCAGGAAAACACCCGGATCGGCAGTTTCTACGCGCTTCGGTCGGCGGGGGTCAATGAAAACGGGGCCTTGCAGGTGTATAAGAAAGACGGAACCGTGGTGCCGGGTAACCAGGCCAACAACGACGACCGGCAGTTTATCGGCAACGGTCTGCCGAAATTCACGGCGGGCCTGACCAATAATTTCAGCTACAAAAAGTGGGATCTGACGGTTTTCCTGCGTGGTACGTTCGGCTACCAGATTTTCAATACCTACGCGTTTTACCTGGGCACGCCCGCCACGCAGCAGAACGCCAATACGCTCAAGTCGGCCTACGACGGTGGTAAATACTCGAAGCTGACCAATGCGGCTACGTACTCGACCCTGTCGGATTACTTTCTGGAACCGGGCAGCTTCGTGAAGGTCGACAACATTACGCTGAGCTACACGCAGCCGCTCAACGTCAAGTACCTGCGCTCGGCCCGGATCTACGCGACGACCCGTAACCTGGCCACCTTCACCAAATACACCGGTGGCGACCCCGATCTGGTGCAGGTCAACGGCCTGTATCCGGGTGTCAACCCCTCGCTGTCTTATTTCCCCTCAACGACCCAATTGCTGCTGGGTCTGCAACTCACGTTCTAAGCTTTTCGACATCCCATGAAACGAACTCGTTTTTTCTCATCCGTCGCCCGAACCGCTGCCGTGGTCGGTCTGCTGCTAACGGCGGGCTGTACCAACCTCGACGAAGTCCTGTATGACCGCATCACGTCGGAAAACTTTCTGCAAACCAAACAGGACGTTACCCGCGATTTTCTACGGGCGTTCGAACATGCCTACTGGTCGATTCAGGGCGGCTCGACCTATATGTTGCAGGAGAACAGCTCCGATGAACTGATGACCCCCAACCGGCAGGGCGACTGGTTCGACGGCGGGCAGTTTCAGCGCGTGCATTACCACACCTGGACGCCCAACGACGGCTACACCAGCGACGCCTGGAATGCACTGTACGGGGGCGTTACGCTGGCGACCAACTCGCTGGAGGATTTGCAGGCCATCACCGACCCGACCCGGTTCAGCATGACGCAGGCCGAACTCGACGGTATGATTGCCGAACTGCGCACGCTGCGGGCCTGGTTCAATATTCGGCTGCTCGATATGTACCGCAATATCGTGCTGGTCAAGAAAGTAAAGGGCGAAACGCAGGGTGGTCCGCAGGTAGCGCCCCAGGAAGCGTTTGCGTACATCGAGCAGGAACTGAAGGAGTCGCTGCCAAACCTGCCGACGCGCCAGAGTCTGGGTGCCAATGCGGTTGGCCGCTGGACACAGGGCGGGGCCGCTGCCCTGCTGACCCGGCTCTATCTGAACGCCAAAGTATACACCGGTACCGACCATTTCGCCGACTGCGCGACCGTATGCACCGATATGCTGGCGGGAAAATACGGCCAGTACGCGCTGGAATCGCGCTGGGACGCGCCCTTCGACTACACGAATCCGACCTCGCCCGAAACCGTATTTGGCTTCCCCGGCAGCTTCGGCCTGACCCACTGGCAGTACGATGGAGGCATGTATTTCTGGCAGTTGCCCGTCAATGCGACCTTCTACTTCGGCTTCACCGATTTCGGCACGGCCAATCCCAAATACGCCATCCAGCCGGGCCGCGACGTCGACAGCACCGAGTACAGTTTTGCGCTGGGTAAGCCGTACATCAAGTTCAGTAAATACGCCGACGACGTGCGGCTGAAAACGTACAAAAATCTGGGCAACAGCAAGCGGGAAGGGATGTTTCTGAAGGGCTACCTGCCGTACACCAATGCCAGTGGCAACGTCGATACCGTACGCTCGACAAAGGGGCCGTATGCGTTGTTCCTGCGGGATCAGGTGGGTATGTTCCTGGCGACCAAACCGGGCACCCGGATTGCCGATAAAGTGTCGGACATGAACCACGCGGACCAGAACTCTGGGCTGTATCCGGTGAAGTATCCCTATTACCCCAGCAGCGATGCCAACAAGATTTCGTCGGCTTACGCGGAAATCCGGCTGGCCGAAATCTACTACTCGCTGGCTGAGTGCAAATACCGGGCGGGCGACAAAGCCGGGGCTGCCGTGTTGCTGAATACGGTTCGGGCGCGGAACTACCCCGCCAACTCGCCGAGTCTGTATAAGGCAGACGGGAGTCAGCTGACCGATCAGGAAATGCTGGACGAGTGGGGCCGCGAATTTCTGGTCGAAGGCCGTCGCCGGACGGACCTGATTCGCTGGGGCGTGTTCAACACCGGCACCTGGTGGGACAAGCAGCCCGACGCCGACAACCACACGGCGATCTTCCCGATCGGGCAGAATGTGCTCAACGTGTCGTCGCAGTTAAAGCAGAACCCGGGGTACTAGGGTTTGTTTAGGGCCGTCCTTTTACCCCTAAATCCCCTGAAGGGGACTTTGCTTGCACTAGAGCAAAGTCCCCTTCAGGGGATTTAGGGGTAAAAGCATTCGTTCAAAGCCAGTCGAATTAAACTGCTCATCCCGTGTCTGTGAGGGCGAAGCCCCTTCAGTGGTGTCAGGTCCCCGACCTGACACCACTGAAGGGGCTTCGCCCTGTGGTTCTTTGAGCCCCTCCCTCAACGGGGAGGGATTGGGGTGGGGTTTCTTTGTCAATAGCCGTTGCCACGGTGAAACGTCCTGCGTAATAGGTGGGCGTTTTACTGGGGTAATGGCTATTTTTGTGGTGATCGGATTCGCTCAGCGAACGAGGTCAGGAACCAGCCATCGATGAAGATTCTGTTAGTTGAAGATGAGGAGCGGGCCGCCACGTTTATCCGCAAGGGAATGTCGGCAGAAGGGTACGAGGTCGAAATCGCCTACGACGGGCGTACCGGCCTGTCGCTGTTCAGGCAAAACGAATACGACATCCTTATTCTGGACGTCAACCTGCCGCATATCAATGGCTTTGATCTCTGTACGCTAATCCGGACGGACAACGAATCGGTGCCGGTGCTGATGCTGACGGCCCTCGACAGCATCACCGATAAAGCCGATGGCTTCAATGCCGGGGCCGACGATTACCTGGCCAAACCCTTTGAGTTTCAGGAACTGCTGCTGCGCGTTCGGGCGCTGACCCGCCGGAACCACAACAAGCCCAAACAGATCCTGCAACTGGCTGATCTGGAGCTCAATCTGGACACCAAAACCGTGACACGGGCCGGAAAACGCATCGACCTGACCACCCGCGAATATGCCCTGATGGAATACCTGATGCTGAACAAAGGCAAGGTTATTTCGCGCATCGATATCAGCGAACGGGTCTGGAATTTGAATTTCGACAGCAACACCAACGTTATCGACGTGTACGTCAGCTACCTCCGTAAGAAGATCGACAAAGATTTTTCGCCCAAACTGCTGCATACCATCGTCGGTATGGGCTACGTCCTGCGCGAGGGCTGACAACGTATACGTATGCTTATTCGGAATCGGCTGACAATTATTTTCACCGGGCTGGCCATCGCCATTCAGATCACCCTGTCGCTGGTGGTGCTGTATTTTTATTCGCTCTACCGGCAGGAGGAATTCTACAGTCGGCTGGAGTCGAAGGCGCGGGTGGCCGGGCGGGTGCTGATCTCCCGTCGACACCTGCACGATGACTTCTTTAAAAACATGGTCCGCACCGACCTGCTTACGATCGTCGATGAGCAGATCAGCATCTACGACAGTGGGCATAATCTGGTTTTTACGAACCGAACCCTCAAGGAATCCGATTATTACAAAGAAAAAATACCGCTGCTGGCGACCAATTCCCTGTTCGAGTTTCGGAGTGGGCACTTCGAGTCGATCGTGATTCCGTTTCGCGACCGGGGGCAGCAGTTTTACATCTTCGCATCGGGCTACGACCGCATTGGGTTTGCCAAGCTGAACGCCCTGGAGCAGATCCTGTTGCTGGCCAACCTGCTGGGTTTTGCGCTGATCGTACTGGCGGGCTGGTACTTTTCGGGCCGGGTACTCAAACCGATTTCGCAGATTGTCGATGAGGTTGAGCAGATCACGGCGACGCACCTGCACAAGCGCGTAAACGAAGGAAACCGGCAGGATGAGATTGCGCAGCTGGCGATGACATTCAACCGGATGCTGTTTCGGCTGGAAGACGCGTTTGTGTCGCAGCGCAGCTTTGTCTCGCACGCGTCGCACGAATTGCGCACCCCGCTCAACAATACGCTGGGTACACTGGAAACGTCGCTGCGCTACGACCAGAATCCCACCGACTGGCGCGACAGTATGGAAATTGCGGTCGAGGAGCTGAAGAAACTCATTAGCCTGACCAACGGCCTGCTGAGTCTGGCCAAAGTCTCCGACGGGGCCGTGGCGCTGGGCGATATTCAGGTGGATGACTGCCTGCTGACGGCCATCGGGCAGGTACAGACCAAGTATCCGGGCCGGAGTCTGCCCCTGCATTTCGACGCGGAGGACGAGACGTCGTTTACCATACTGGGCAACGCGACGCTGCTGACAACGGCGTTTCTGAACGTGCTGGATAACGCCTGTAAATATTCGCAGGCCGCCGTAGCCGTGCAGCTAACGTTGACAAACGAGCAGATCACGATCGCCGTCGCCGATCAGGGACGTGGTATAGCCGAGGCTGATTCTATCCATGTCTTTGATCCACTGTACCGGGGCAACAACGTGGAGGGCGTTCCCGGCTATGGTATTGGCCTGGCGATCACCCAGAAAATTATCGACCTACACCAGGGCGCCCTGGCGATCACGTCACACGTCGATCAGGGAACGACCGTGACGATCACCCTGCCGGGGCTGGAGCCGGAGTAAGAATGTAACTTGTATCGACTCAGCAGCTAGCGCAGGCTCGGCATGACAAAAAAGGGTCCTAAACAACATCTAGAACCCTTTTTCCTACTGTACGCAATGATGCTCAGTATCCCCGACGGGCTGAACGTTGTCTGGTTCGGTTGTAGGCCAGCAGACCGATGACGGCTGTGGCCGCCAGCGCGATGACGAGTACCTGCTGCGTCGGATTTTTCTGACCCGCCAACTTACCCGTCAGTCCTTTCTCTTTCGGGATATTGGGGATAGTACCCTGTACCAGATCGTCGAGTATACCTTCGACCACGTTGATCCGGTCGGCCAGCACCAGGGGAAACCAGTGCATCAGCCGCGATTCACTATGGGTGAAGGCATACCGGCGGAGCATACCGCTCAGACCCGACGGCGGAGCCACGGTACCAAAGACGGCACTGACGCTGGGCCGCTCGTTGGAGTGCAATATTTCTACCGTCTGTACTTGCTGCGTGGGGCGCTCCCAGGTGTAGCCCTGCTGCTCGACATCGGTGCGCGGGTCCTTCATGGGATAGGTCGGGTCGTTTTTGGGGTTCATATCGATACCCCAGCCCTTGATGTGGGCGAACCGGGGGGCCATCTCACGCCCACGGGTGGCGTTCTGGTCTTCGGCCCGCTGCTTTTTTTCGGCTGTGTTTTCCATGTATCTGTGGGTTAAAAACCGGCTCTGGGTGGAATCAGTATCGGTTTGATGCAGTTGTCCAGCTTGTCGGAAAAGAGGTGGTAACCCTCGGCTACTTCTTCCAGCGGCAGGCGGTGGGTGATTAAGGCTTTCGGGTTGAGGACCCCGCTCTGTACGTGCTCGATCAGCCGGGGCAGCAACCGCTTCACGCCGGTCTGGTTGGCCCGAATCGTGATGCCTTTGTTAACGACATTGCCAATGGGTACCATGTTGCCGGTGGGGCCGTAGACCCCCACGATGGAAACGATGCCGCCTTTCTTCACGGCGTTGATCGCCCAGTGCAGGGCCGTAGCTGCGCCTGCCTGTAGCAGCGCCTGCCCGGTGATTTTGTGCATCAGGCTGCCGTTGGCTTCGGCACCCACCGCGTCGATGCAGACATCGGCCCCCAGCCAGTCGGTGGCTTTTTTGAGGAACAGGACCACATCGCCGATCTCGTCGAAATTATACACTTCGGCGGGCGCGTAATTGCGGACAAACTCCAGCCGGTAGTCAACATTATCGATAACGATGACGCGCCCGGCCCCAAACAGCCACGCACAGCGGGCGGCCATGATACCCACCGGTCCGGCCCCAAAGACAACCACTGTATCGCCGGGCAGAATGCCGCCCATTTCGGCCGCCTGGTAGCCCGTTGGTACGACGTCGCAGAGCATCACGGCGTCCTCCACATCCATACCGGGCGGTATGACCGTTGGGCTGACGTTGGCATACGGAACCCGGACGTACTCCGCCTGCCCGCCATCGTAGCCACCCGCCGTGTGGGAGTACCCGAAAATGCCGCCCACGGCGGTCGCCTGCGGGTTGGATTCGTGGCAGTTGCCGTACAAACCCTGCTGACAGAAGGAACACTTGCCGCAGGCAACATTGAACGGCACCAGCACATGGTCGCCAACTTTAAGCTTGTGGACGTCCGAACCCACGTCTTCCACGATGCCGGTAAACTCGTGGCCAAAGGTGGTGCCCACCCGGGTGTCGGGTACGTTCCCGTTGTACAGGTGCAGGTCAGAGCCGCAGATGCAGGAGCGCGTCACCCGGACAATGGCGTCTTCCGGGTGCAGAATTTCGGGTATTGGCTTCTCCGCCAGCCGGATCCGTCGCGGACCCCGGTAATTCATCGCTAACATAGAAAAGGTCGGTTTTTAAGTACCAGGCTAACCCTGTCGGGGGGGCGATGTTCGGGGCGGGTCCGGGTGAGCCTGATTTAGTGAGATACCGGTAGTCTGCCATGACGAAGGGCTGCTTTCCGGCCCGGAGCATCCGTCGGCCCCCGTTGTCTCACTATTTGACCCGCCCTGCCAACCCTTGACCCGACCGGTTGTAGTACGTACAGACTGACAGGTCAACCCAGCATGAAATGCAGATAACCCTGAACGTGCGTTGTCAACAGCGCACTGATACACCGGGCAGGGTAGTTGCGTGCCAACTGACCGGGCTCGACTCTGACAGGCCTTTTCTGGAACTGCCCGACGTGTTCAATGGCCAGCTTACCCGGCGTAATGGGGAACCCGTTGCCTCTGATTACGACTGCCGGAAAGGCATTTATGGCTCCTGCGCGCTGTTTTTCGATAATTGTTCTCACGGCCTGCAGACCGGAGCCGTGATCTGTCAGTTATACATGCGTAGCGTCCGGGATGGCGCAACGAGTGTAGTCGAGTGCTGCCCTACGCCCAATCGGAAGCCGTCAAACCAACCGGTCAGCGACGGTGTCTTCGCGCCGAAAACCTGCCTTCGTGCAGCCGCCCATTGCTAAACAGGCTATGATTCAACTCAATTCGCTGGCTACGTTAAGCCTGACCGCGCTGCTATTCTTTGTGGCTGTATTCGGTCGGTATGTTCTGTTTTCGATCACGTTCAACTGGCTTTTTCCGCAGTCGACAGACGAACTGCCCGCCCGACCGGCCATTCAGCTGCGTCGGCCGAAGCCCAATCAGCACTGGCAGGAAATCGGCTGGTCGGCGCTCACGTCGGTTATTTTTACCGGTATTGGGCTGGGCATACTAGTGGCTTTCCAGACTGGCTACACCAGCATCTACACCGACCTGCACGCGTACGGTTTGCTGTGGTACGTGGTGAGTATCGGCATCGTGCTCGTGTTGCAGGAAACCTATTATTACTGGCTTCATCGCTGGATGCACAAACCGGGGGTTTACCGGCTGGTGCACAAAACCCACCACGACAGCCTGACCACTTCCCCCTGGACGGCCTTCTCGTTTCACCCGATCGAGAGCACGCTGCAAGCCATTCTCCTGCCGGTGCTGACGTTTATCGTGCCGCTACACAGCACGGCCATTATCCTGATTCTGATGATTATGACTTTTTCGGGGGCTATCAACCACCTGAACACGGAGATCTACCCGCATGCATTCAGTCGGCACTGGCTGGGGAAGTGGCTGATCGGAGCGACGCACCACAGTTTACACCACAGCCAGTTTCGCTACAACTACGGGCTGTACTTCACATGCTGGGATCGGTGGATGCGGACGGAAAGCCCGGATTTCGACGCGCTGTTCACCGAAAAGAGCCGAAAGGCGGGCAAGCGCCCGAAGCGGGCCCGTCCGGGTGGCGATACCATCGCGGATTCGGGTAAGCTGACAACCGGTGTGTAGCGCCGGTCACTGCCGTTCGTAGATACTCGTCATCCGGTCGCGGAATATGCATTTGTACGCGCCGATCCGCTCCGGTGCATTCAGGGGAATTACGTAGCTCGCATTCTCGTAACCGTCACTCACGACGTAGGCTGCTTTTTGCTGATCGGCGAGGGCAAAGAATTCCGGTAGTGATCGATGGCCGTGCAGGGCGGAGTAATAACTCAGGCCGTGAATATGGTACGTTTCCATCTGGTCGAAAAAGAAGCCGATCGGCGCGATGATGGTCGTTTGGGTACGGGGCATGTGCTGCGCCAGCTGCGCATTGTAGTGCGGCATGTAGGGCACCGTGCGGTTTTCGGCCAGTACCTGCCCCGCCGTAAACAGCGAAAAGCCATAGTAAATAAGTACCACAGCGACACCGGCACGACGTTGCCAGACAGGCTTACCAGCAGTGCCCTCCGTAAACGACCGGGCGGCTACCAGCGCCAGCCACGGCACAAATAGTATGTAATAAAAGTCGAAATTGCTTTTGGTCAGCAACCAGAACCCGACCACCAGCAACAGCAGGTATAGTACCGTTGGACTACTGAGCCGCCCCTGTTTGCCGCCGAACAGTAAACCCAGGATGACCAGCACGCTGAGCGGTACTTCACCGTGACTATGAAAAAGTAACTGGTGGTAATCGAGCATCACCTGCCATTTGTCGGCCAGGTTGAAGTTGGCCCGCGTGGCCGGATCATGCACGAACTGATCGATCATGATCCCGAGGTGCCCATCCCAGAGCGCGTCAGCGGCATACAGGCTCAGCGTGGCTCCACTGGCGATAGCGAACCAGAGGGCCGGACGACCGCCTTCCCGAATAATCAGCCAGATCAGTCCCGCCCCCACGTAGATCAACCCGTTGAGGTGCGTAAGCGCAGCCATGCCCGCCAGCAACCCGGCCAGCCCGGCCCGGCCCGACCGATCGGGTTGCTGACTCAGTACGTAGTAGGACGAAAACCCCAGCAGCATGCACATCATCTCGGGTCGATTGACGGCGAAATAGCGAATGATCGTTCCGCAACCGGCGAAGAGTAACAGCCCCAGCCACTGTTGCCGCTTCGACGTTTGCCGGTTGTACCGCCAGATCAGATAGCCGGTTGTCAGCGCGCACAACGTGGTCAGAAGCTTACTGGCGGGCAGCGAGAAGCCCAGCACCCGCATAAACAACGCACTGGTATAGATGTAAAGCTTGTGAAAAACATAAATCCGGTTTTCCCAGCCATTGAGACCCCGAAACAGCTCGGAACGCACCCAGCCGTCCCGCACCAGCCAGTAGGACTGTTCGGCGAACCAGGCATCGTCGAAGTGCTCGGTTCGCTGGTAGCAGCTGAGCAGGAGCAGACCCAACAGCAGAAAGAAGCCAACCCGGAGCAGTGCCGGCCAGGAAGCAGGAAAAACCATAGCGATGAAAAATAGCCGGAGTCAACGATTGCCAAAAATAGCCATTGCGATTGACGAATCGGTGGTGTGTTTACAGGATGATTGTCTGGATGTGTAAAGGCACTGACCAGCCGTCCGTTTTGTACGGGAATGGACTATCTGCTGTACGGGAGCGGACAGGCTGGCGAACTAAAAATAGCTATTTAATTGATAATCAGTATTGTATAAGTGGTGGCATAGTAGTTGGCACACGGTGATTAATTCACGGAATCATTTATCCCCAACTTACTTCAATATGACCACGTTACTCGCCACCATCGTTATCAAGCCCGTTATCGCCCTGCATTTACTGCTGGCTTCGCCCTTGTCATTGCCCGTCGACCGGCCCGCCAAACCCGTATCGTTTGACGCCAGCGCCTACGTTACCAAAGCCCACAAGATTCGGCTATCCATCAACAAAACAAATCGGGAACCGCTGACGATCAACCTGCGGCCGGTAGGGGAGACTAGCCCCGTGTTTACCCAATATGTCGAGCGGAAAGTGACGAAAACCACACTGGTGCTGGATGTAGACCAGCTGGGCGATGGGGCCTATGAGCTGGAGCTGAAAACAGCCAGCGGCCAGCTAGTCAAATACATCGATTTGCGCACGCCCGCCGAAGTGGCCACTATTCAGCGTCAACTGACCGTGGACTAAATCAGCCAGCCCACCGACTCATCCTGGAATTGCTTACCCACAGACAGCGGGCCGTTGCTAAGCGACGACCCGCTGTCTGTGTTTGCGGGTCAATTGGGGCAGCATACGCGGGGGGCGAAGAAGGTCTGATAACTGAAAACGGCCTGTGATCGCTCTGCTACATCGGCGTATCCGGATGAGTGTACAGCGTCGGAACCAAACGGCATTCTGACTTTTTTACCACAGTCAGTTTACGGACCGGGCACCGAACCGGTGCGTGCTAAATCGGTCGTAGCGCTTAAAACAGGCTGAAAAGCGGCACCCGTTCAGTAGTAATGTACCGGCGTATGGAACCGGGCAAAACGCTGTCGTCACAAAAAAATTATACGTCAGAATTTGGATTCAACCACGGGATACTGCTTTCTTTGCAAACCCTACTAGATCAATAGATTTAAAGTACTTGTAGTCTATCTAACACCAGGACTAGTAGGTTTTTTCCTGAAAGCGGGAAAACACAATGCGTTGATACAACTGATACAACCCGACATGAGCCATTTATTTACCACGATTCGACGAATTACGCCTACCGTTTTTTCCAGTAGCCTCGCAGCGACGGTCAGTTTACAGGCTCACGTTTTTTAAATTAACGGTATCACCTGTCTATGTTCAACACGCGTCTGATGACGCGCCTAACTGAAAAGTGCCAATGGTAGCAACGATCGAGACTAATACGCAACTCACCACCTACGGACTAACCAGAAATCAGATCGATTTTTTCAACACGAATGGCTTTGTCCATATCAAACAGTTTGTCGACCGGCAACGGGTACAGACGTTCCTGCGCGAAATGCAGCGGATCGAGTCGAACTGGCTGGCCGAAAAGGTCGATAAAATCAACGGGACGCCCATCAAATTCGGGCACGATGAGAACGGGCAGCGCATTGTGCAGCGATTTGCGTTTGCCTCGCTGTTCAGCCCGATACTGGCCGATTTCCTAGCCGACGACCGGTTGCAGCAACTAACGCAGCTGCTGGGCCCCTACGATGGACGGATCAGCCCCGAAGAAAAGGACGGGCTGGTCATCAATCACTACGTCCGGACGCCCGATTCGAATTTCTCGCGCATGGGCTGGCACACCGACAGCCCCCGCGACCTGTTTATGGGCCACCGCATCCGCCCGATGCTCAACGTGGGCCTGCACCTCGACGACTGCCCGCAGCAAAACGGTGGTCTGCGGGTATTGCCCGGTACGCACAAGCAACACCCATTGCTGACCCTGTTCCGCAAACGGCAGTTCATCGACCACCGCCCCGACCCGCGCGAGGTGGGTTTCGACATCGAAGCGGGCGACCTGACGATTCACAACGGCAGCCTGTGGCACCGCGTCGAGCAGTCGCCTTACGAAGGAGCCGCCAGTCGACGCCGGGTGATGTACATTCCCATCATTACGGGGGAGTACCAGCCGAAAAATCAGCACAGCAAAACGCCGTTTTACCACCGTTTTGCCAAACGAATTCAGGATTAGTGCGCGGAAACGTGTTTGAAATATCCTGTCATCAACAGCGCGATTGCCCTTGCCCCGTCCGGTAGGGGCGCAAAAAAGGCCGGAACGGCTGCAACCGTTCCGGCCGGCTACCAACAAGGCCCTGCAAGGCCTCATTTTCACATAACCAATACAAAGTAATGCAAAAACGTGTACGTATGCGGGATGCTGCCAAATCCCGCATCACTGACATTGCCCTGCTCAGCGGATTCGTCTGGCTGTTCAGTATTCAGTTGCTACAGGCGCAGTCGACCACCGTGGGCCGGTTGTCGGGCGTCGTTCGGGCTAAAGACGGCGATGTGCTGCCCGGCTCCAACGTCGTCTTTAAGGGCCAAACGAGAGGCACCTCAACCGACGGAAAAGGTGAATTTACGCTCGACGCCAGGTCGGGGGATGTGCTGGTGATCTCGGCCATCGGCTACCAGACCACTGAAGTGACTGTCGGCAACCAGCCCAGAATTACCGTTACGTTGGCCGAAGCACCGTCGCAGCTGAACGAGGTCGTGGTGGTCGGGTACGGCACGCAGGACCGAAAAGACCTTGTCGGGTCGGTGTCGCAGGTGAACGCCGACGAGATAAAAAACCGGCCCGTCGCCAGCTTCGATCAG
This sequence comes from uncultured Spirosoma sp., assembly GCA_964581865.1. Taxonomy (GTDB): domain Bacteria; phylum Bacteroidota; class Bacteroidia; order Cytophagales; family Spirosomataceae; genus Spirosoma. The sequence continues at coordinate 4,251 of CAZOQC010000008.1, read as the reverse complement.
CAGTTGCAGGGCCGGGCGGCCGGGGTGCAGGTAGCCGCCAATACGGGCGTGCCCGGCGACGGTATTTTCTTCCGCATCCGGGGTACGACCTCGATCAACGCCAGCAACGACCCGCTGTACGTGGTCGACGGGGTGTTCGTGAACAACCAGTCGCTCCAGAAAATTACGACGCAGGGGCAGGCCAACAACCCACTCGCCGACATTAATCCCGCTGATATCGAGTCGATTTCGATTCTGAAAGATGCCGAAGCCACGGCCATCTACGGAGCGCGGGCGGCTAATGGCGTGGTGCTGATTACGACCAAGCGCGGGGCGTATAACGCCAAACCGAACGTATCACTTAACGTATCAGGCGGGCAGGCGTGGGCACCCAAACTCTGGGACTTAGTGACCGGTCCCGAACACGCGACGATCATCAACGAAGCCTGGATCAACGACGGCAAATCAGCTGCGACGCGTCCGTTCCGGCCCAAATCAGAAGGCGGTCGGGGACTGCCCGACGAACAACCCACCTACGACCGGCTGGGCGACATTTTTCGGACGGGTGCCTTGCAGAACTACGACCTGTCGGTGGCGGGTGGCAACGCCAACACGCGCTACTACATCGGCGGGGGCTACACCAGTCAGCAGGCCACGCTGCGCACCAACGATTTCAACCGGGCCAGCTTCAAAGTAAACCTCGATCAGGACATCACCGAGAAAATCAAGATCGGGACGAGCAATATCCTGTCGCAGTCCAAGCGCACCAACGCCCGCGTCGGCGACGGTCCCCAGGGCGGTATTTTACAAGCAGCTCTCCACACGCCGACGTACCTGCCAAAGTTCAACGACGACGGCACCTACGCACGGTGGGCGGGCTTCGACAACCTCGACGTGCTGATTAACAACACCGACATGCACTCGACCAGTACGCGCTACATCGGGAATATCTACGGCGAATATGAGATCATCAAGGGGCTGAAACTGCGCAGCAGCTGGAGTCTCGACTACAACAATTACGACGAATACGAATACTGGAACACGCTGACGAACCGGGGCAGTGCGAGTAAAGGGCTGGCCACGTCGAGTATCAGTACCAACACCATCTGGATCAACGAGCAGACGCTGACCTACCGGCTGGCGTTTGGCGGGCAGCACACGTTCAGCGCGCTGCTGGGCAACACCCTGCAAGGCAACGTATCGACGCAAACGCTGGCGCAGGGGACCAACTTTCCCTCGGACGCCTTCAAACAGATCACCTCTGCGTCGGTAACGACGGCTTCGTCAAACCGCTACGCGTACAACCTGACATCGTTTTTCGGGCGGGTCGACTACAGTTTCGCGCGGAAGTATTTTCTCGAAGCCAGCCTGCGCGCCGATGCGTCGTCGAAGTTTGCCGAGGGAAACCGCTGGGGGTATTTCCCGTCGGTGGGGGTGGCCTGGCAGTTGAAGCAGGAGAATTTCCTGAAAGACGTCGGCTTCCTGAGCGACCTGAAACTGCGGGCCAGCGTCGGCTATACCGGTAACCAGAACGGCATCGACAACTACGCATCCCGTGGGCTGTGGGGTGGCGGTTTCAATTACCAGGACAACCCCGGTACGTTTCCGGTGCAGCTCGCCAACCCGAACCTGAAATGGGAAACCACGCGGCAGGCCAACATCGGGCTGAACATCGGCCTGCTGAACAACCGCATCGGCCTGGAGGTGAACGCGTATCACAAATACACCTACGACCTGCTGTTGCAGGTGCCGCTGGCGCAGAGTACTGGCTTCGCGTCGATCTACCAGAACAACGGGGCCGTCAGCAACCGGGGGCTCGAATTCGCCGTCAACTCGCTAAATATCAACCGGGGCGGGTTGCAATGGAACACGAGTTTCAATATCGCCACGAACATCAACCGGATCGAGCAGCTGTCCATTCCGGTCGATGCCAGCTACGCGGCCGAGCGGATGCAGGAGGGCCAGCCGTTCCACGCGTTCTACGTCTACAAACAATTGTACGTCGATCCGCAGACCGGCGACGCCGTGTACGAGGACGTCAACAAAGACGGGCAGATCACGGCCGACGACCGGCAGTTTTACGGCAGCGCCCTGCCGACGCTGTTTGGCGGGCTGAACAACACGCTGGCGTACAAGGGCTTCGACCTGTCGATCTTCTTTAATTTCCAGACGGGCAACAAGGTCTACAACAGCAACCGGTTTTTCCACGAGTCGGGTGGCACGCGCGACGAACGCCGGGCGATCAACAAAAACCAGCTGAACCGCTGGCAGAAGCCGGGCGACATTACCGACGTGCCCCGCGTCACGACCATCGGTACCAACTACAACCTGAGCCCGATCAGCCGCTTTGTCGAAGACGGTTCGTTTCTGCGGCTGAACTCGCTGGTCATCGGCTACACCATCCCGAAAGCGATCCTGAACCGAATCGGTATTGCGTCGGCGCGGGTCTATTACAGCGGTTCGAATCTGTGGCTGCTTAGTCGTTATCTGGGCCCTGACCCCGAAGTGAACGTAACGGCCAACCCGACAACGCAGGGCTATGACCTCGGCACACCTCCGCAACCGCGCACGGCTCAGTTTGGCCTGAACATCACGCTCTGATTCAATGTGAATGCGATATGTTTTTAGCTATGATAGTCGGGAGGAACCATGTAGCCTGGACGTCCACGTCCGGGTGCCCGTTAGGGCAACCACTCCAAGCGGCAGCTTTCTTGGTCGCTACGCGCCCACCCGGACCTGGAGGTCCAGGCTACATGGTTCCTCCCTACGGCCAGATCGGTCCTGCGTCGGATCGGGTGGTGGCCGCTGCCGTGACAGAAAGCTCTCAACACGTACATACATCGCTCCGTCTTTCCATGAAAAAACTAGTCTATTCGATACTCCCCGCTGTCCTGCTGCTGACCAGCAGCTGCCAGCAATTCCTCGACGTACAACCTGATTTGCAGGTCGATCAGTCGCAGGCCATTACCAACGCCAGTACCGCCGAAGCGGCCGTCAACGGGATGTACAACCGGCTCGGTAACGACGGCTACTACGGCTCGAACTTCTCCTCGCTGTCGTACCTGTCGGGGGGCGACATCAACTGGACGGGGTCGCAGACGGCTCCGCAGGAGATCTTCGCCCGGCGCGTCACATCGACCAACGGCTACGTCGGGTCGGCCTGGTCGGCTATTTACCGGACGGTGCTGGCTGCCAACTACCTGCTCGAAACCGTCCCCAATCTGTCGGACCCGCAGCTGACCGCCGACCGTAAAAACCAGATTCAGGGCGAAGCCTACGCCATGCGGGCCCTGTCGTACTTCGATCTGGCGCGGGGCTGGGGCGGGGTTCAACTGGTCCTGAAAGCTACCTACACCCCAACCGACAATACGGGCATCCCGCGCAGCAGCCTGAACGATACCTACGCGCAGGTGCTCAAAGACCTGACGGCCGCCGAGCCACTGCTGAGCGCGACGACCAACCGAAATCGGTTTACCCGCAAGACGGTCTGGGCGTTGCGGGCGCGGTACCATCTTTACCGGCAGGAGTGGGAGCAGGCGGAAAGCTACGCGACCAAGCTGATTGACGATACCAACTACAAGCTGGTGTCGCCCTACAGCGCGTTCTTTGCCAATAACGCCGTCGCTACGACCGAGTCGGTGTTTGAAATTGCGTACAGCAACTCGTTCAAAAACGGGCATTACAACTGGTGGCTGCCCCCGGCCCTGAGCGGTCGGCGTGAGTGGGCACCCAATGACGCGCTGGTCAAATCACTGAACGACGCGACGATGGGGGGAAACCGGAAGGAGTTGATTGCGCAGACGGCCGCACCGGGCAACCTCTGGTACGGCAAACTGTACTACCGCAACCCGTTGGGCACCGACCCCGCCTACGTCATCCGTGTCGCCGAACTGTACCTGATTCGGGCGGAAGCGCGGGCGCAGCTCGGCAAAACCACACTCGCTCTGGCCGATCTCAACGCGGTGCGCAGCCGGGCGGCTATTCCCGCATCGACAGCCGTTACGAAGGACGCCTTACTCACGGCCATCAGCGACGAGCGCCGGGTGGAGTTTCCCTTCGAAACCGACCGCTGGTTCGATCTGGTCCGCACGGGCCGGATCGCTACCGTACTCGGCATTACCGACACGAAAAAATACGTATTCCCTATACCCAACAGCGAAATCCTGGCCGATAAGGCGCTGACGCAGAATGAGGGGTATTGATTATTTTGGCGCTCCACCTCACGGCAGCGGCCGACCGTCCCCGACCCCTCCCGCAACGGCGGACCGCCTA
>CAZOQC010000007.1:0-220791 GCA_964581865.1 uncultured Spirosoma sp. | reverse complement strand
TGACAGCCGCTTCAACATGGAGCAACTGTTGCGAGACCTCGTCTGGATGTAAGGCGCCTAACTGAACCAGCTTGCCCGGCCCGAATGCACTGGCTGCGAAGGCGGCTTCTTCGGCTGCGAACGCCGTATCGATGGGGCCAATGGCGGTGATCTGTTTCAGTTTGCCCTGCGCAAACAGCGATTGAAGGAGTGGCTGATGGGCCTGCATCGCCCACAATCGGGTGTGCGACAAGCCGAAGAGTGCCCATACGCCCGACTGACGGTCGCTCTGAAAGCCGATTTCCTTTTCAGCCGGTTCGATGTTAGCCCCAACCAGCCCCAGGCGAACGTCCGTCTGTGGGCCAAGTAACTGATGAAGATTGTCCTGTTGTCCGGTGGTAAGGGTCGTGATGCCGTCGGCCAGTTTGCCGATCTGGTAAGCCGACCAGCGGGCCAGCCGGTTGCGGGCGATCTGGTGAATGCGAAGTTCGAGGCTGTTGCTCCAGAGTTCGTGGAAAAAGACGAACACGCGGTTCTGACTATTCATCCGGCGAAATCGCTGGAGTGTCCGTACCAGGTTAAGCGGCAGGCCGGTCCAGGCGTAGCTGGTGGGGGTAAGGTGCAGCAGTACGTCGGTCGGCTGTGCCGACGGGGTTGTCAGGGCGTCGCGCCAGTGCCTGACCGGTAGCGAAGCCGCTCCGGCGGGCAGCATGGGGACGTCATTGACGCCGATCGTCGTCGACAGGTAATGCGCAGCCAGCCGCTGAGCGGTCAGGTACGCGTAGTCACTCACTCCGCAGATGTTCGGCGGGGCGGTGGGGGTTATAACAAGTAAATGGCGGTCGGTCGTCATCAGGCTGGTTGCAGGGCGGGCGTCTGTTTACCAGCGTACGCGTTACGGTAAAAAATCATGGGCTTCAGGAAACTGTCCAGCGACTGCTGACCAGTCAGGCCGCGCTGTGCGTACTCTACGCTGCTCATCTGGGCGGCCTGTTGCATACGCTGGGCCAGATCGGCTACGTCGCCGGGTTCGGCGATCAGGGCTGCCGGGCCACCCGCTTCCGGCAGGCCCCCATCGCGGGTGACGATGGCGGGTACGCCCACGCTGCGGGCTTCGATCGGGGTCAGGCCCAAGTCTTCCTGCGTCCGGGCCGGTGCCAGCAGCCATTTGGCCGAGGCCAGGTACTGTTCTTTCTGCTCGTCGTCGACGAAGCCCGGCATACGTACGCCTTTCAGCCCCAATTCCTCGATCAACGCCAGTACGGTCGGCTTCAGTGGTCCATCGCCGAGAATGGTCAGTGGCCATTCTTCGGGGTCGAACTGATTCTGCGCGTACGCTTTCAACAGTTCTTCGATGCCTTTATTGACAATCCAGCGACCGACAAACAGAAATCCCTTCCGATCCTCGGGGGGGCACCAGCCCATCGGTAGCCGACACACCGTCGGTACGCAGCTGCTGTTACTCGCTTTGTTGTCTCTCTCCCAGGTTTGCCAGACGAAGTTGGAGTTGTACCAGCGCTGATTGGCTGTTTTGATAGACAGGCGCCAGATCAGGTTATGCAGGCTGGCACCAGGCAGCCGCCGGTTATGAACCGTCAGCAGGATTTCCTTGCCTAGTAGCCGGGCGGGAAACACGATGTCGGGCGGCATATTCTGTACGTGTAGCACATCGGCCCAGCGAACCAGTGAGAGCAGTTCGTTCGTGCTCCGTCGGACGTAGTGAACGTCGGTGCAGGCGTTGCGGGCTGAGTTGATCAGATTGCCAATCGGTTCCATGCCCTGCACGATCTTGAAGCAGAGTTTTACCTCGTACTCGTCCCAGGCAGAAGCCGCTTCGGCCAGGGCAATCATGTAGGCTTCGATGCCGCCGTAAACGCCCTGCGATGAGCCAATAATCAACAGCTTCTTTTTCTGCGTAGTCATACCGATGAGTAAGTTCTTAGTAGGCAATCAGGGCTGCGGGTTCGGGTTCCTGCTCTCTTACTTTGCGAATGGAATAAAGTGCGTAAGTCGCGTGCATAACCAGCTGAACGCCAGCAGTGAGAATATCGAGCGTGAAAATGCCGCGCAGGGTGGATATGTCGAGTAATCCGATGCCGATAGCGGCCGAGAGTACACTGATCGAGATGGAAATGATGGGATTGATAACCCAGCCTTTGCTGGTACACAGCAGAAACAGCGATGAAGCGATGAAGCTCATGCACTTGCCCACCATCATCAGTACCATCTCGGGTCTCAGTCCGGTGTAGTCGCGTCCCAGCACCCATAAAATCTGGCTGGAGAACAGGTAAACACCCCCAATGGTGACGACACTTATCGCCAGCAGCCCCATCGAGATACGGCCAAACGTCTTCAGCAACAGCGCTTTGTCATCGGGCAGACGGGCAAAGCGGGGCAGCACCAGCGACGCAAAGAGCGTGCTGAGCAGTGTAAGCGTGATAGCCAGCCGACCCAGTGCACCCAGTTGTGCAACGGCCGCCGTTGATCCGTAAATAGACACTAACCAGACCGCAAACTGGCACCAGATGCAGTAGTATAGAGCGTCGGGTAGCAACCGCTTTACTTTTTGCAGTACTTCCTGCCGGATAACCGGATCGGGCCGTTGCGTATTGTCGGCAAAGCGACCCGAAATTTTCGTTAGCTGTCGGTTGGCCCATACTTGCGGCAAACCAGCCGCCAGGATAGCTACGCCCGCGAAGGGTAGGGCAAACATGCTTAGCACCAGTAGGGCCAGCCGCCCCAGATTAGTGGCGACCTGTATGCGCTGAACCGGGATGATTTCCTGCCGGAGCCGGGGTACGATTTCCAGCAGCGTGCCGGATAGCGACGTAAAAAATGACGGAATCAGGGCCAGCACCAGCAGGATGGCGACGGGCCAGCTGGCCTCATGGTGCCGCAGCAGATACAGCAGTACCGGCAGGGCAATCAGCAGGCTGATAGCCGCGAACTTCCGGCGCAGGTCCAGGCCCGTAGCCAGCACCGCGCCCAGCCGGGTCGGGTTTTGCCACACCCGGCCACCCTGGGCCATGATGCCCGACGAAATGCCGCCATCGGCCAGCAGCAGCATGGTACCCAGCATCGTGTTGGCCAGCGTGTAGAGCGCGTACTCTTTAGTGGGCAGTAATCGAATGACCAGGATGCCGCTGGCAAACCCGATTGCCTGCACCGACACCTGCGCCAGACCCGTCACGGAGACGAGTTTGGCGGTGTGCATCAGCCGACCGACCAGTGGATTTGCCTTCATCGTTGCTATAGCTCTCATGCGTGATAATCGGTCCTGCGGCTGGAGTTGGGTCAATCCAGTGCTTAATAAGCTTTGCTGCTGGCGTAGGCGTATCCGTAGCCGAAGTCCTCCCCGCTGGGGTAATTGACGGCGTTGACGATGACGTTCAGCGACCGGAACCGCTGACTGTCGTGCAGGTCAGACAGCAGGCGCATGTAATTACGGGGTGTGTACTCGTGCCGGACCACGTAGAATGTTGTATCGGCGTGCTCGCTCAGCAAACCGGCGTCGGCCAGCATACTCACCGGGGGCGTATCCATGATGATGAAATCGTACGCCTGCCGCAGGTCGTCCAATAGTGCGTCGATACGCCCGTTCGACAGTAACTCAGTCGGGTTAGCCGGAATCGGCCCGCTGGGAATTACGTACAGGTTTGGGTTCACAACTGACTGCCGGGCTATCGGGTCGGATACAGACTCACCCGACAGATAGTCAGACAGCCCGGTTTTGCACCAGTCCATACCGAGGTACTGCGCAATCTGGGGCTTGCGGAGGTCCAGCTCCAGCACGACTACTTTCTTGTTCAGCGTGGCCAGGCTAAGAGCCAGGTTGACGCTGATAAAGCTTTTGCCTTCGCCACTGACCGATGAGGTAACCAGCACGACCTGCCCCCCTGACGCCGTTGTGGGGCGGGCTGCGTATTGCAGATTGGCCCGCAGCATACGAAACTGCTCGGCAATGATCGACGGGCTTGTCAGATCGACAAGGTTGGTCTGCTGCTGTTTTGGTTTTTTGACGATTTCGGCGAAGACTGGTACACCCGATTCCGTTTCAATATCCCGCTTCGACTTTACTTTGTCGCTCGCAGCCTTGCGGGCCTCAATGAATCCGGCCGGAATCAGCAGTCCCGCAAACAGGGCCAGTAGGTAGATACCACTGGCACTGGGCTTCACCGGGCGGGGTGATGCGTAGGGTTTATCCATGACCCGACTATCCTGCGATTTTGACGCGTGCGCAATGGCCGTTTCTTCCCGTTTCTGGAGCAGCAGCAGGTAGAGGCTCTCTTTAATCGCCTGTTGCCGCTTGATGGTCAAAAACTCCCGCTCTTTACGGGGAATCGTACGGATCGACGAGGTTAGCTCCTGGCCGCGTGCTTTCAGGCTGGCCTGCATAACCTGCAGATTCTGGCGTTCGTTGACCACATATTCATCGATGGCTTTTCGGGTGTTCGATACCTGCGCTTCCACCGTTTGCCGGAAGGGGTTGCCCGGCTGTGTAGTGCGGTTGTACTTTTCCTGTTCGCTCTGCAAATCACTGAGTTTAGTCAGCAGGCTCGTCAGGATCGGATCACTGATCGATGCCGCGGCCGGAGCCGCTCCGCTGCCGCTGCTTTTCAGGTACTTCTCTACGCCGTTGAGACTCTGCACCTGAAACTGGAGATCGTTCAGCTTTGAGTCGTTCGCTTTGGCCGCTTCGAAAACCAAGTTGCCCTCGGCACTCAGGTCGGTGATACCTTGCCCGGCTTTGTACGATTCCACGCTCTTTTCCACGCTGTTGAGTTCACCTGTAATGAGCCGGAGCCGCTCATCGATCAACCCGATCACGTTGTTGACTTCCTGATTGTGTTCGTTGGCGATCGACAGGGCATAATCGGTCATGAGCCGACTCAGAATCGCTTTGCCCTGATCGGGCAGCGTCGTTTCCAGGCTCAGCTTCAGCGTCGTTCCTTTCAGGTTGACCAGATCGGCCTTCAACGACGACTGAATACCCTGTGCCACCTCTTCGGGATCGGAAAACGTAACCTCAACGGGTCGGGTGTCGAGACTATCAGCCGGGTGGGTTAGTCGCACCCGGAACGTCCCGTATGCCCGCTTCACCGGTTGATCGAACGCAAAGCGGGTACCGGTTTCGGCATCTCCTTCCCGCAACTCAAACTGTTGCCGGTTCAGTATCTGAATATGCAGCGGTGTCGTGTAGGCTTCGGGAGCCAGCGAATCCTGAAGCGTAACGGCAATCGGCGACGTTGAATACACCTCATCGCGCTTCCGCACCTGCCCCGGCTGAAAATAAGCCACCGACAGCGCCAACTCATCGACAACCCGGCGAATCAGGCTGCGCGACTTGATGACTTCAATTTCATTCTCGATGATTTTCTCTGCCGCAGGCCCTTTCTGTGCGTCGATAATATCGGCGTTCGTCGGGTTCTTGGCTTCTTTCTGGATCAGCAGTACCGAGCTGACCTGATACACCGGCGGAGTAATACGCAGGTAATAGTAGGCACCAGCCAGTGCCAGGGCTATCGTCAGGGCAAACCAGTACCAGTTCCGACTGTATCGGGCAAAAAAAGCGCGCATATTGACGGGTTTTTTTACGGCTGAATAGGCTGGGTCGATCATAATATGTGGAGGGACGTTTCGGTTAACAGGTCAACCGGACCTTAGCGCAGGATGTTGACCAGAAAAAGCAGGGCGGACGCGACACCGACGTAGACGGGCAGCAGCTGAACAGTACGGTCCGAAGCCGTCAGGCGGCCTTTACGGGCTTCTACGTACAGCATATCGTTGTTCTGCACGTAGAAATAAGGCGAATTCAGGACGCGTCGATCGGTCAGGTCCAGCCGGATCACTTCGCGCTTTCCATTGGTCATCCGCATCAGCATAACATTGTCCCGGCGACCGAAAATGGTCAGGTCACCGGCCATACCCATCAATTCGGGCAGTGTCGTTTCATTGTTAGGCAGGTTAAAAACGCCGGGCCGATTTACTTCGCCCAGCACCGTAATACGGTGGTTCAGCTGACGAATCGTCACAACGGGGTCGCGCAGAAACTCGCCCACTTTCTTTGTCAGCAATGCACTCGCGTCTTTTATCGACAACCCATCGACCAGTACCCGGCCAACGAGTGGTAACGTTACGTACCCTGCATCATCGACCAGATACCCGAGTGGCTGCTGTCCCTGCGCGGTCGAGCCGGGCAAGACCGTAGTAAACACCGGATTTATGTTCTGAAAATTAAACAGCGTATTGGATTCAGGACTGGTGCTCGACACGAAGATGGCCAGAATATCACCGGTTTGAATGGTTACTTTGGGGGGCGTTACGGGCAGAAGCTGAGAGATTTTCGCGCTGTCGACCAACTTTCCTCCCTGAAAATAGGTGACGGATCGGGGCGCTACGCAGCTTACTGTGACAACGACGAGCAATAGAAATAAAACATGTTTGAACATAGTGGCCAGGGTATGGTGGGATGGGCCGGTCGCCCCAGCAACCGGTTACAGAGTAAACTGACTGGTACGGATTACCAGGCGTTTTTGTCGCCTTTGACCATCGTTTCGATGGTCCAGAAGAAAATTGCCGTGTCGAGTTGCAGGCTCTGCCGGGTAGCATAGAAACGATCGTACTTCACCCGGTGCAGCATCTTCTGATCGTTTTCCGTTTCGCCCCGGGAGCCCCTGATCTGGGCTAGTCCGGTGATGCCCGGTTTGATACTGTACCGGCTACGGTACTCTCTCGAATCCCAGTAGAATGCGTCGTGCTGAACCGCGTGGGGCCGTGGACCAACGATGCTCATGTCGCCCAGCAGGACATTGACAAACTGGGGTAGTTCGTCGAGATTAGTCCGGCGTAGAAAGCGCCCCGACTGGGTAACCCGCGCATCGTTCTGAGCTGTCTGCTTAAACTCGCGTTGCTGCTGACTGGCAGACTGATGCTGCATAGTGCGGAATTTAAAGCAGGGAAACGTTACACCTCTCCGTCCGGTCCTGGGCTGAATAAAGAAGACAGGTCCTCGGGAATCGAGGAGAATAATTAAGCTGATTATAGGAATGACCCAGCTTAGTACGAATAAAATTACCAGTGACGAAATAATGATATCAACTACTCGTTTTCCCGCGCTGCTGTATAGGTCAGATTCATCAACTGGCAACAAATCTTCATTCTCATGCCAGTTTAATGCAGTAGTATAAGGAGCAGTCGAATAGCGGATTTCCAAACGGCTGTTTACAATATCCTGACCAGAAAGAATGTTCTGCGAATATATTGTTTTTGAAGAGTCGTTCATCGTGGTGTGAGTAGCAGTTAATGGTGAGAATTCAGTCCCGTCGAGTAAGTATTTTTTACATTTTTACTGAAGGTAGTTTGTAGAAAAAAGTCAAAAAAAATAGTATCAAGCGGGTAATTCTCTGTTGCTGTTTAACAAACGAATTTAGGCTATTAACTTTTATTAGTGATACCTTTTGTTCTCCACATTACCGATCAGAGCACGTTGTGCTGGCTGTTTAAAAAAGACATCATACTGTAATATGGAATAAGACTTATGTTACTAAATTGTTATTTGATATAAACAAAAATTACCCATAAATGATAAATTGTTGTCATTGCGTTCTTTTAATGCTGGTATGAATTTTTTTTTGAATTGTATTTTTCAATGTTGGCCTGCACGGTTCGCTTGGTCTATTTCTTTTTAAATGGGTATTTTTATCTGCATTATCGAATTGGTTAAAATAAAATATCTACGAAATGTCCTAAAAGTAGTATCGTGAACTTACAACTGACAGTGTTTCTTCAACATAAACGGTAAGGGGCCATCATGGCATAGTGTGTTGATTTAGACTGTGATAATTGATAATCAACCAACGTATAAGTGCCCCGTTAGCTACAGACCATCATTGCGGAATACTCATATAATTACTGATACCCGTACTAGCTTCACTACCACTATCAGAGGAGGTGAGAGGAGCCTGTCAGCTTGGCTGCACTCTATTACTTTACCGCGAATCTGGCCAGTTTGGGCCCGTTCTGAGCCAGATTCGCAGTTGGTAGTACCGGCTACACAATATGCTGGGACCGAACGCTTACCGCTGGGTTTCCCTTATAGACCTCGTACCGGTTCAATGGCCGGGTAGCCACCGAGTTAACGGCCAGTATGGCATGTGAGTGGCAATGAACGCCCGGGCACACTACTGACTGAGCGCCAATCCAGACGCCGTCGTCCAGCACGATAGACTGAGCGGTAAGGTCGAAGGTTTGCTTTTTATAATCGTGATTACCAGTCAGTAACATAGCGCCCTGTGACAAGCAAACGTTTGCGCCAATCGTGACTTTGCATAGGTTATCGATCCATACTTTTTCGCCTATCCAAGTGTTGTTACCTGTCGACAATAATCAGGGATATTTGATATTCACAGCCGGTTTAATAATGACACCTGTACCTATTTTTGCGCCAAATAATTTTAGTAGTATCGTTTTTATGTTTACTGGAATTGGTAGATATGTATTGATAGAAAGAGAATTTATAATAAACCATAGAATAATTTTCCATCGTGGGCCGGGTTCAAACCAGTCATTATTGAATTTTGAAAGATCTGTTTTATTTTCTGGTAATACCGTTTCCGTTTTCATCACGTGAGTATAATAGATTGTTGACTGCTTGATTAGGTGCAAATATTCAGCATAATTTATCTCTAACGGAATGGCAGATGCGAAATAAGATGAGAAAAATTCACCGATGGAGGGGTGGTTTCTGGTCATTTTTTGTTAATGCTGGAATATCAATACCGTATTTTAGAATAATGATGAATTCCAGCGATAATCTGGATGAGCAGCGTAAAAACTATACCGACTGGGAACAATTTAGCAGATAAGGATAGCAGACATATAGCTACTCGATATTGACAGAACTACCGTCAGCATCGAGCGAATGAATCGTGTCCATGATGCATTGATGCGTAGCAGCATGGGCTGTTTTCTTCGATCCGATTGACAATCAGGTTCCGATGCCTGCTATGATGGTCTACTGCCGTGCTTATTAGGTGAGCCAAACAGACAGGCTATGGGTAAGGTGGCGAACAACGCCCCCACTGTACAGTGATCAACCGCTTCGAAAACTGCGTCTGTCAGGCAGCTACGCCAATGGGTTGATAAGCCGTCCGGCAAATACAATGTAGTGTCCGCCCAGTCGAGCGATAAGGGATCGGCCTGTTGTTCGTGGCAAAGCGGGGCGGTGCTCAACGCAACAACGATTAGTACCTGGGTGGCGTTGTGGGTCCGCAAAAAAGCTAGCACATTCGCTGCGTACCGGCCCTGTACGGACAGGGGAGTATAAATACCGGTCGAGAACAGGGTAGGTTGCTGCTGCCGTAGTTGCAGGAGCCGATGGGTGAGCCACTGCTTGATGCGCCCACTGTACCGGTCTGTCCACAGGTCACGCCAGCAGGTGTCGGATGTGTTGTCTGGCCGGGTCAGTAGCGCCTGTAGATCACGTTGACGTCGTTCGTAGGGGACCGGGCGTCGGTTGTCAGGATCGACCAGGCTCAAATCCCAGCTCTCATTGCCCTGAAACAAATCGGGGACGCCGGGCGTGGTACAGCGCAGTGTAGTTTGCACCAGTGAATTAATAATGCCGAAATCAGCTACGTTACGGTGAAACGACTCGAACGACGACCAGAACGGCCGACGCTTGTCGAGCAGGTGTTCAATGAACGAAGCGGTTGCCTGCTGGTACGTGTCGTCGGTATGGCGCTTCGCTTCCGATAAGGCTTTTTCCATAAACGCCTGCATCCGGTCGGCAAAGTCGTCGTTTGTGCCGGGCATGGGGCAGGAGCCAAGCAACGACTGGTAAATCAGGTATTCGTCGATAAAGTCGGGGGCGTCAGCCGTTTTAGCCCCTGCGTTTTGCTGCCGCCAGTGGCGGACGGCAGCAAACCACTCGTCGGCCAAATCCGGCAGCACGGCCAGTCGGGCCCGGACGTCTTCGCCCCGTTTGGTGTCGTGCGTGGCCGTTGTGTTCATGGTCAGGGGCCAGTGCTGCTGCCGTTGTTGAATGAACTGGTGAAACCCAGTTGTCGATAAGCCAAAGCGTTCGATGGAATCGCCGACTTCGTTGTGCCCGATGAAGCAGGTGTTGGTGTAAAACAACGTGTCTTCGACGCCCTTCGCCATCAGCGGCCCCGCATACTGCATACACCGCTGATAAAACAGAGCGACCCGTCGCAGCCAGTCGATGCCCAGCCGTTCGGTATCGGTTGTGTCGGCATGATCGAACAGCGTTCGGGCCAGTTGGTCGACGGAGCGGCTCAGGGCGGGGCGGGTGTCGCGAATCTGAGCGAAGATCGTCCGGTGGGCGTCTGCTTCGGCGTCTGTCAGCGGGAAGCGGGTGCCAAAATAGCGGTACACCGGAAAGCGGATCAGCCATTCACCAATGGTCAGTTTCAGTGAACCGACAGGTAGTTCGGCTAACTCGTTCTCATCAATCAGACCGAGCGTCTGGTAGTAAGTGGTGAGATTTTCCAGTTCACCCCCCATTTGCTGATACAGCAGGTACGCCTTGCGGCCATACGTCTGATCGGTCAGTGAAGTTGTATCGCCGGTTTGCTCCGCATAAAACTGTCTGAAGGCAGGTTCCCATCGTTCGTCGGTCAGCAGATTGTTGACAGCCGCCAGAAATTCGTAGCCCGTCGTGCCGGAAACGGGCCACTCGTAAGGCAGGTCTTCGTCGGTCTGTAAAATTTTCTCGACGACGATGTAGGTATCGTCACCCGCAGCCTGACGGAGTCTGTTCAGGTAGTCGTGGGGGTCAAACAGGCCGTCGACATGATCGACACGCAGCCCATCGATCACCCCCGTTTTCAGCAGGTCGATGATGAGGTGGTGGTAGTCGTCAAAGACCGTATCGTTTTGCATCATCAGGCAGATCAGGTCGCTGACCGTGAAAAAACGCCGGTAATTGATGTGCTGATTCGCGTCGTCGGCCAGGCAGAGCTGGTACTGCTGTTCATCGAGCAGCGATAGCAGTTGCGTTGGGTTCGCGTTTGTCTGTTGCAAACGATGCTCTATATACGCATTGGTGAGGGCGTTACTCGTCAGGCCCGTCAGTTGCTCCCGCCACTCATCCCAGGCAATCGCATACGCGACAGGATCATCAGTCCGGTGCAGATCGGTTAGCTGACTGAGCAGTTGCTGAATTGCGTCGGGCGCAGCGATACCCGCCAATACGGTAGTATATGAGCGGGGCGTCAGCGGGTAGATGGTATCATCAACGCGGATTGCAAACCGGCCATCCCGGTTAATCAGCGTTAGTTTATGCTGATCGATCAGCCGATCGGGCGTTTCGGTCAGAAACGGTGCCCTGATGCGGCCCGCAAATAAATCACTCGCCAGCGCGGTGTCGAAATATGAGGCATAGCGCGACAGCGGCCCTTTTTCGAGTACATCGGTGAGCCAGGCATTGTCAGGGTGAAACGCCATGTGATTGGGCACGATATCCTGCAACCATTGCATGTCGTGTTGATGCAGCCACGAACAGATACGCTCCAACTCTACCCGTGTGCCCAGGTCAGGGGCAATGCGTAGCGGGTCGACGCCGTCGTACCCGTGTTCGCTGCCGGGTGTCGCTTCGGTGATGGGCGATGCATAGATGGTTTTGATGCCAAGCGCCTTCAGATACGGCAGAATGGCTTCCAGATGGGCAAATGTAAAGTTGGCGTGAAGTTGTATTCGGTACGTGGCAATCGGATTCCTCATACCAGAGCAACTACGGAAACGGGGCATTGTTGACTAATTCGCTCGATTTTGAGGGTTTACGTTGTGGTGTCAGGCCGGGTGTTCCAGACCTGACACCACGACCCATGATATGATTTGTCTCAGACAGCATCCCTGCTGTCGAGCCGCGATAGCGGCTAAGCAGGCCAACCCAGAACAGCCTTCGGTTACGACATCGGGGCGCCGAAGCGGCAGGATGCTGTCTGAGACAAATCAACGATCGTCGTCGTGGTTGGTGTAAAGAAGCAGCGATTCGGGCTGAACAAGGACTTCTGTGTCGCCGGGTGCCCGGTCGGGACCGGCGGCTGGTCCACCCCAGACGGGATCGGCCGAATCGAAGCGCCGGGTCCACGGCTGGTCGCTCCGGGGCAGGCAAACCGGCTGCGCGACCCGCGAAAAATTCATCAGACAAACTACCCGGCGGTGTTCGTGCCAGCGTTGCAACACCAGCGTCTGCGCGTCGTCGCTGTAGGTTACGTACACGTTATTGCGATTCGGGAACCGCAGTACCGACGTTTTGCGCAGGTTGATGAGGGCTTTGTAATACTGAAACATTACCTGATGGTGACTGTCGCCAAGTAATGACCATTGTAATTTCGACTGCTGAAACGTTGCTTCCGATTGCGGGTCGGGTGCCGGAACGGCTGTCTGGAAAGCGGCAAATTCGCGCTGACGCCCTTCCCGGACGGCTTCGATCAGGGCCGGGTCGGAATGGCTGACGAAGTACAGAAACGGGTGCTGTTCGCTCCACTCTTCGCCCATAAACAGCATCGGCAGATACGAACTCGTCAGCACGGCCCCCGCCATAAGCCGCTGCATGGCCTCGCTGACCAGCTGACTTGGCCGTTCGCCCAGCATCCGGTTACCAATCTGATCGTGATTCTGTGAAAACACGACGAACTGACGGCCGGGCAGGTTGGTGGTGGGGGCCCCCACGATCGTTGCCCGCCGGGGCATATAGGTGCCGTCGTACACGTACGCGTCGCGGTAGGCTTTGGCGAGGTGTTTGATCCCGTCGTAGTCCGCGTAATAACCCTGCTGCTCGCCCCCCGCCGTCACGCGCAGGGCATGGTGAAACTCGTCGTTCCACTGCGCATCCATACCGTATCCGCCCTCGGCAATGGGTTTGATGTAGCGGGGCTCGTTCTGGTCCGATTCAATGACCAGGTAGTGTTGCCGACCGGTCTGTGCCGATAGCTGATCGACGTGCAGGCGGATGTCGCGGAGAATGTGCGACTCGCTGTCGTCGCGGATAGCGTGGACGGCATCGAGCCGGAGCGCGTCGATGTGAAAGTCGCGGAACCACATCAGGACGTTTTCGATCACGTACTGCCGGACGGCCTCGCTGCCGGGGCCGTCGAAGTTGATCGCGTCGCCCCAGGGCGTGCGGTGGCGGCTGGTGAAGTAGGGGCCGTAGCTGGAAAAATAGTTGCCCTCCGGTCCCATGTGGTTGTACACGACGTCGAGCACGACAGCAAGCCCCCGGGCGTGGCAGGCGTCGACCAGCTGTTGCAGGCCCTGCGCCCCGCCGTACGAATGCTGGGCCGCGAAGGGACAGACGCCGTCGTAGCCCCAGTTGCGGTCGCCGGGAAACTGGGCAATGGGCATCAGCTCGACGGCATTGATACCCAGGTCAACGAGGTGGTCGAGCCGGGCCGCGACGCCCGCAAAGGTACCCTCGGGTGAAAACGTACCGGTGTGCAATTCGTAAAACAAGTAGTCGTCCAGCGCGGGATTCTGCCAGTCGTAGTCCGTCCAGACAAAAGACGTTGGATCATATACCTGCGAGGGGCCGTGTACCCCCTGCGGCTGCGCCAGCGAGGCCGGGTCGGGGCGGAGTTGACCGTCGAGCGAAAACCGGTACAGGTCGCCGGGGCGTAGCTGATTGGTCGTCGTATGCCAGCAGCCATCCGTCGCAGGCTCAAGTGATACTGTGTTGCCTGTGGTTTCGAGTACCAGTTGAACGGTGGTTGCATTGGGTGCCCAGACCTGCACGGTAGCGGTGGTGTCGGGCGAAAAGGTAACGCCCAGTGTCCGCCGGGCGATGGGTACTTCGGTCATAACGTGTAGCTCAGACGTCCACGTCTGGAGGCTGTCAGGCCAATTAATGTAGTAGGTAGCTAACCCGGTCGCTGTCGCGCCCGTCCAGACGTGGACGTCTGGGCTACACTCAGGAAACTGCCACCCGCTCCGGGTGTTTAACGGGCCGCGAGACAGCCCACAGGCCCAGCGTGGTAATCAGGCCATTAAGCAACAAGCGCTCGAAGCCGAACTGGTATCCGCCGAACCAGGCGGCTGAGTTCTGATTGATGATGTACGTCAGCACGGGCGACGCCAGGCAGATCCACGGTACGAACCGGTCGACAACGGGACGGGTGCTGAAAATGCCGAAGGCGTACAGGCCCAGCAACGGTCCGTACGTATAGCCCGCAATGTCGAACACGGCCGTAATGACCTCCTTGCTGTTGAGTTGCCGGAACAGGATGATGACTACGTAAAACAGCAGCGAAAACCCGATGTGTACGATGTGTTTGATGCGGGACCGCTCGGCTTCGGGCCGTTTCTCGACGTTCATGAAGTCGATGCAGAACGAGGTTGTCAGGGCCGTCAGGGCGGAGTCGGCACTGGCGTAGGTCGCGGCCGTGATACCCAGCAGAAACGTGATGCCGACCAGCGGGCCGAGGTGATTCAGCGCCAGCAGCGGGTACAGATCGTCGGTTCGTTCGGGAATGGCGATGCCTTCGCGGCCAGCGTAGATGTAGAGCAGTACGCCCAGGCACATGAACAGGAAGGTAACGACGACCATCGTGATCGTGAACCAGAACATATTTTTCTGGGCTTCACCGATGTTCTTGCAGGTCAGGTTTTTCTGCATCAGATCCTGATCCAACCCCGTCATGACGATGGCGATGAAGATGCCCGAAATAAATTGCTTGTAGAAATTCTTAGGGTCGTTGGCGTCCCAGAAAAAGAGTTTCGAGTTGGGACTGGCCTTGACCGAACTGACCAGTTCACCGAATGAAAAGCCCAGTTCCCGCGAAATCAGCACGATGGTCAGCACGACGGCCGATACCAGAAAAATCGTTTGCAGCGAATCGGTCAGGATAATGGTCTTGACGCCCCCTTTGAAGGTATAGACCCAGATCAGCGCAATCGTAATCAGCACCGACACCTCAAACGGAATGCCCAGCGCGTTGAAAATGGCCAGTTGCAGCACGTTGGCGGCCACGTACAGCCGCACCGCCGAGCCGACCGTCCGGGCCAGCAGAAAGAAGCCGGCCCCGGCTTTGTACGACCAGAAGCCGAAGCGTTTTTCGAGGTAGCCGTAAATCGAAATCAGGTTGAGCCGGTAATAGAGCGGCATCAGCACCGTGCCGATGACGAGGTAACCGATGATGTAGCCCAGCACGACCTGAAAATACGAAAAACCGATCTTGCCAACGGCCCCCGGCACCGAGATAAACGTAACCCCCGACAGCGATGTGCCGATCATGCCAAACGCGACCAGCCACCACGGCGATTGCCGGTTTGCGGTAAAAAACGTGGTCGTGTCGGCCCCACGGGCCGTGTAGAAGGAAACGCTAATCAGCAGCCCGAAATAAGCGATCAGAATGAGCAGCGCGAGGGTGGGATTCATGGGCAAAAAAGCAACTTTATACGGGCAGAAACGGTTAGTTTAACAGATCATTACCTATTTCGTAAACTGCCTGATTTGGCGTAAATTTGCTAAATAAACACGTTTTTTTTGCCCATGCAACCTTTTGAAGAAAGCGAAGTAGCCCTGCTGGAAGACGTAGTCGAAACCGACGTGCATAATCTGGTCGTTTTCAACGACGAGGTCAATACATTCGATCATGTCATCGATACGCTGATGGATGTGTGCGAACATACGTCCGAGCAAGCTGAGCAGTGCACGCTCCTGATTCACTACAAAGGCAAATGCACCGTTAAGAACGGTTCGTGGGATGAACTGGTACCCATGCGCAACGAAATCTGTCGACGCGGCATCAGCGCAGAGGTGTTAAATTAATTAGTGAATGAGCGAATGGGTGAATGAGCGAATAATCCGGGCGTCATAATTCACACATTTGCTCATTCGCCCATTCGCTCATTATTTATGGAGTACCCATCCAAATTAATAGAAGACGCAGTCAATGAGGTGGCCAAGTTGCCGGGTATCGGTAAGAAAACCGCCCTGCGACTGGTACTGCACCTGCTCAAGCGCGACGAAGAGCAGACGGAGACGCTGGCGACGAGCCTGACCGCCATGCGGATGGGGGTGCAGTACTGCCGCAAATGCCACAACCTGTCTGACCACGACCTGTGCTCGATCTGCGCCAGTACCAAACGCGATCAGTCGACGATCTGCGTGGTGGAAGATACGCGTGATGTGCTGGCCATCGAAAATACGGCCCAGTACAAGGGCCTTTACCACGTGTTGGGCGGGATCATCTCGCCCGTTGAAGGCGTCGGCCCCAGCGATTTGCAAATCGATTCGCTGATCGAGCGACTCAAAGGGGGCGAAGCGGAACAGGTTAAGGAAATTATCCTGGCGATCAGCCCGACGATGGAGGGGGACACGACCGCGTTCTACCTGCAAAAGCGACTCAGACAGTTTCAGCTCAAAATATCGACTATCGCGCGGGGGGTTCCCATTGGTGGTGACCTTGAGTACGCCGATGAAGTGACCCTAGGTCGCAGTATCCTCAGCCGCATCGCCTACGACTAAGGGTTGTAGACAGGATTACAGCCGGGCCGCCGGGCGGATGAACAGGATTTTATTGGTTGCGCCGGGTTGGATACCCGGCGCTTTTTTGTGGTGTCGGGCTGGCGATCCAGACCCGACACCACGACAATACCAGTCGGGAACCCAGCGTTTTCCGGGCTTAAACCCGGCGAAAAAAACCAAATCCTGTTGATCCTGTAATCCTGTCAAAACAAATCCAAACCAAAAAGGCGTTTCTTTGCGAACGACAACACACGTTTCCCAACGTAGGTCGTCAGGACAAAACGTTATTTGTTGCCTATAAACCAACATTCCATGAATCGCTCTGAATTTTTGAAACTGGCGTTCGGTGCTTCGGCCGGACTGGTCGCTTTCCGCTCGTTTGGCCTGTCGCCGACCCAGACCGAGGGTCCGTTCAAGCTCCCGCCACTGCCTTACGAGTTTGCTGCGCTCGAACCCCACATCGACAAGATGACGATGGAGATTCACCACGACCGGCACCACAAAGCGTACGTAGACAACCTCAATAAAGCCGTAGCTGGTACCGACATGGCGAAAATGGACATCGACGCGCTGGTGAAAAGTGTGAGTAGCAGCACTCCGGCTGCCGTCCGCAACAACGCCGGTGGTCACTGGAACCACTCATTCTTCTGGACGATTCTGAGTCCGAAGGGGGGCGGAGCACCGAAGGGCGCACTGGCCGAAGCGATCAATAAAAAGTACAGTTCGTTCGACAACTTCAAAGCCGAATGGGCCAAAGCCGCTACGTCTCGATTCGGGTCAGGCTGGGTGTGGCTCATTAAATCGGGCGACGGCGTAGAAATCGTGACGACACCGAATCAGGACAATCCGCTGATGGCACTGGCCGAGAAAAAAGGGACACCCGTAATGGGCCTCGACGTGTGGGAACACGCCTATTACCTGAAGTACCAGAACAAACGCCCCGAGTATGTCACGGCTGCCTGGAACGTATACGACTGGGACAAAATCGCCAAGAATTACGGGGCGTAGGTGAAGTTATAAAGTTATAAAGTCGTAGGGTTGTAAAGTTGCTGGCGCGTCTGGGCTGACGCCGGATGGCAACTTTACAGCCCTACGACTTTATAACGCTACAACTTTATATCTTTTTTATATTTGTACAAATAGACTATCCGAATGCAGTCAGACGAACTATATGACGAGATCCCGTCGCTGGATCTGGCCGATTTTACCGCCGGTGACCCCGACCGCAAAGCCCGCTTCGTACAGGATCTGGGCCGGGCGTTCAACCAGATCGGCTTCGTAGCGATAAAAAACCACGGCCTGACCGATGAACTGACCGGTCGGCTGTACGCGTCGGCGAAGGAATTCTTTCAGGCTCCCGATGAGCTAAAGCGGAAGTACGAACGGCCCGACCTCAACGGGCAGCGCGGCTACATCGGCAAGGGCAAGGAAACGGCCAAAGGCTTTAAAGTGGCCGACCTCAAGGAGTTTTACCATGTGGGTCAGCCCGAACCGGTGGGCGACATGCCGGGCAACGTGTTTCCCGACGAATACCCCGCCTTCACCGACGCCACGCTGACGACCTACCGGACGCTTGAAAAAGCGGGCCGGGAACTGCTGCGGGCCATTGCCCTGTACCTCGAACTGCCCGAAACCTATTTCGACGATAAGGTGCAGAACGGCGACAGTATCCTGCGGGCTCTCCACTATTTCCCCCTCGACCCCGACACCACGCCCGACGGGGCCGTCCGGGCGGCTGCCCACGGCGACATCAACCTGATTACCCTGCTGATGGGCGCATCGGCCGACGGACTGGAAGTACTTCGGCGCGACAACAAATGGATTAGCATCACGGCTCTGCCCGATCAGATCATCGTCAACGTTGGCGACATGCTCGACCGGCTGACCAACCACAAACTGAAATCGACCATTCACCAGGTGGTGAACCCCCCGCGCGAACGGATGAATCAGTCGCGCTACTCGATTCCGTTTTTCATGCACCCGCGCGCTGACATGAACCTGAGCAGCCTGCCTAGCTGCGTCGACGCGCAACACCCCAAACTATACGTCGACATGACGGCGGGCGACTTCCTGAACGAACGCCTGATGGAACTGGGCCTGAAAAAAGCCTGATTATATAGCCTGCGCCGGAGTCTGCACGACTTCGGCGCTCTTTTTTTGGCTGGTCTATGGCCTACAGTTTACCCCAGATTGCACCGGTTCGCCGGATTCGCTACATCATTTTTCTGAAAGACGTACTGATCCTGGCCCTGACCACGTTTGGCGGGCCGCAGGTGCATTTTGCCATGATTTACGAACGCTTCGTCAAGAAGCGTCGGTATATCACGGAAGCCGAACTGCTGGAGCTGAACGCACTTTGTCAGATTCTGCCCGGCCCCACGTCGACACAGACGATCACGGCGGTCGGCTACAAAATCGGCGGACCGAATCTGGCGTATCTCACGCTGCTGATCTGGGTGCTGCCCGGGGTAAGCCTGATGACAGCGTTCGGTATGGGCATGTACTACCTGGAGCAGCACAACCTGTCGCTGCGGTTTGCCCGGTTCATCCAGCCGATGGCCGTGGGGTTCCTGATCGTGGCCGGGTATCGCATTGGGCAGAAAGTTATCAAAAACCGCACGGGGCTGGTGCTGGCGCTGCTGGCGGCTGTGGTAGCGTATTTGTTCCGGTCGCCGTACATGACCCCCCTCGTTATCATCGGTGGTGGCCTGACTACCGGGCTGACTTACCAGAAGCAGGAGCGAATGGAAAAGCAGCCGCTGCGCATCGAATGGTCGAATTTCCTACTTTGGCTGGGGGTGCTGATCGGCGCGGCTACGCTGGGAGCCCTGACGCAGTCGCTGCCGGTGCGTTTATTTGAGAACTTCTACCGCAACGGCAGTCTGGTGTTCGGCGGGGGGCAGGTGCTGACGCCCATTCTGTACAACGAGTTTGTGGCGTTTAAGCATTACCTGACCCGCGAGGAGTTTCTGTCGGGGCTGGGGCTGGTGCAGGCCGTGCCGGGGCCGGTCTTTTCGTTTGCCTCGTACATCGGTGCCCTCTCCATGCGCGACGCCGGGCCGCACGGCCAAATCTGGGGCAGCTTCGTCGCGACGGCGGGTATCTTCCTGCCGGGGGCGTTTCTGATCTTCTTCGTCTACCGCTTCTGGGAGCAACTCAAACGCTACCGCGTCGTGCGGGCGTCGCTGGATGGCATCAACGCAGCCAGCAGTGGCCTGACCGCAGCCGCAGCCACCGTACTGCTTCAACCGATGGTACCGCACTGGCCATCCGTCGCCGTCGTGCTAATCACGATGGCCCTGCTGCTCTACACCCGCATCCCGCCCTTCGTCCTGATCCTCGGCGGGTTGCTGGCAGGCGTTGTACTATAAATTTTTCGTGATTTTGCGTATAATAGTATGTTGCTTGACGCCCATGCCTACGCGCTGCACGGCGTTATCTAACGACGAGTTATTTTACGGCTGTTACTGGCGCATCAGCGGGCTATCTCCCAACAACGCCAGCGTAGTAAGACGGGCGTGCTTGTCAGCGTAAATCCAGTAGCCAGCCGGACGGGTATACTGGGTTGAATGTAGTTTTATTTTAAACTTATCTAAAAAATGGAAGAGCATTGTTTCGTAATAATGGCTATCAGCGACCAACGCTATGATGACATAGAAGTTACTGCCGAAAAACTCAAAGATGATTACGAAAACGTCATTAAGGCTGCGATTCAATCAGTCAAACCTAGAATGAGCATATTAAGGGCCGACGAGTGCGCGGTTCCGGGTACAATAACAACAGATATTCTTACGCATTTAATGTATGATAACTTCGTTGTTGCGGATGTTACGTTTCCAAATCCTAATGTTTATTACGAATTAGGACTTCGCCATTGTTTTAGGCCGGGAACTATACTAATAAAGAACGCAGATATAAAAATCAAAGCCCCTTTTGATATTTCCCAGCAACGTTATGCAGAATATGAATGCACCCCGAGGGGAATTAAAGATTTAGCCAAGCAACTTAAAGAGTTCTTTGCATGGTATGAACGGTTCCCTGAAAAACCAGATAATCAGGTATTGCACTTAGCACAACTTATTAAGTTTGGCTTTCCATCTTACGAGTCTAAACAAGCCAATAAAAACGACTTACTATTACAGATGTTTTCATTAGTAGCAGGGACACCCGGAGCCTTTGATATGTTTACGGATACCACTTTATCTAATGAAGAAAAGGGAATGCAAGCTATATTAATGGCAAAAGACAATCCTGAAATGCTTAGGCTACTTTTGGAGATTGGGCAATCTGAGCAAGGTGGATAGCCCTAACTATGGCCTGTTGTATAACAGGTTGAACAACATCAAACACATTATCCAACAGCTTATCTGCAATGGCCTGACTACGTTCCCTCGCTTCTCGGTTTGCAGGCGTGAACAGGTTAAGCGCAAGGCTTTCCTGTTCGCTGATAGTTGGTCTGTCAGTGTGGATGTAATGGTGTCTGACAACATGATTTTGAAGGCAAATCCAGCCGCGGGCTTGCTTACTTACATGCAATACTGTGGCACCCACTAGCGCTTGGAGGACGCAAGGGCTGCGTTACGCTTATCATGGCTCCCCGGGCGTTGGGCGGCCTAGCACAAAGCGTCAGTTCCCAGGACAACCTACAAACCGATTCTACCCTCAGCTTGCTAAACGCATTCTACCAATTTGCTCAAATGCTGTATCCTGACATTGCCCGCGAACTGGTCGAACGGCGGGAGCATGATTTTGCTGTTCGACA
This sequence comes from uncultured Spirosoma sp., assembly GCA_964581865.1. Lineage (GTDB taxonomy): Bacteria > Bacteroidota > Bacteroidia > Cytophagales > Spirosomataceae > Spirosoma. Next base: position 199,561 of record CAZOQC010000007.1, on the reverse strand, counting down.
GCGGCTTATCGCGGAGGGTACGTTGTTTCGGGGCTATAACCCGGGGATGGAAGCGGTGCATCTCGATAATGCCCAGCGGCTTCAGGCGATACTTGATGAGATCGGCTGGCCGGCGCAGGAACAGGTAGGGGAGGAAGCGAGTCAGGCTGCGTGGCTGATTGTGCAGCACGCGATCAGCTTACCTCAATTCATGAAAAGTACGCTTGCGTTGATGCACGAGCAGAAAACGATGCGGACGATCGACCCCGTCGCGCTGGCGTTTCTGTCGGACCGGATTGCCATGTATGAGGATAGACCGCAAGTATACGGCACTCAGTTTGTCGATGATGAATGCGGTCGGCTTGTCCCGTATCTGCTTGCCGGTTCCGTCGATGCGGTGAACCAACGTCGGCGGCAGGTGGGTCTGAATACGGTTGAGGAACGGTTAGCTGAGTTGACTGCCCAATTGACTACCGAGAAAGGAAAAGGGGCCACGGCAGACGAACGGCAGCAGGAGCGGATCGCGTATGATCGCTGGCGTATAAAAGTTGGGTGGATTGCCGCGTAGCCTTCTAACGGACACCAGCGACACAGCCTTGGTTGACCCCTACCTTCTGCCAATGTGCTCCGGTCGTGGCCCCATACCGATCATGCGCCCGATGAACCGCCGGAGGGCCGGAACGTGATTGAGTGCCCAGACGAACCCCGCCGGAATGGATGCGTTCTGCCCGTTGATGATCCGGCGATGCACGAAGACCTGCGCCGACTGAATCAGCCGGACGGGGAGCAGTCGCCGACGCTGAACCCGCCGACAAACGGCTTCGCTGACAGTACCGTTCAGCAGCGGCCCGGCCAGATAACGGGCAGCCGCAACGGCATCCTGAATCGCCATGTTGATACCGACACCACCCGCCGGCGACATGGCATGGGCCGCATCGCCGATGCACAGTAGCCCCGGTTGGTACCACTGCCGAAGCCGGTCGATTTTCACCGTGAGCAGGCTGATCTGATCCCAGCTATCGAGCTGCCGAACGTGTTCACCGACGAACGGGGCCATCCGCACGATGGTGTCCTGCAAGGCCGTAAGCCCCCGCTGTTTGATTACGTCGAACTGCCCCCTGGGAATCAGGTAGCCGCACTGAAAATAGTTGTGTCGGTCGATGAGCACCATAAACTGCCCCTGGTCGATGTAGCCGAGTGCCTGATCGGTTTGGGCAGGGTCTTTGGGAATCCGCATCCAGAGCACATCGATGGGGACCTGAAAATCCTGAACGGGTAGTCCGGCTTTTTCGCGCACCCGCGAATGCCGCCCGTCGGTACCCACGACCCAATCGGTGTCAATCGTAACTTCGCCGGTTGGCGATGTGGCCCGTACCCCCACGACGCGCCCATCCTGCCGAACCAGGTCGGTCATCTCGGTTTGCATCAGCAGGTGAAAGTTGGGGTGCTGCCGGGCTTTGTCGCTGAGAAAATTCAGAAAATCCCACTGCGGCATGAACGCAATAAACCGATTATGCACCGGCAGACGGGAGAAATCGGCGACGGGCACCATCCGCGCGTTCAGCGACAGACTGACCGAGCGGAGTTCCTGGTGCGGCAGTTGCAGAAACTCGGTGTCGAGTCCAAGTTCGTGCATCAGTTCCAGCGTCGACGGGTGAATGGTATCGCCCCGAAAGTCACGCAGAAAATCGCCGTGCTTTTCCAGTACCGTTACGTCGACACCGGTCCGCGCCAGCAGAAAGCCCAGTATCATGCCCGCTGGGCCACCCCCCACGATACAGCAGGTCGTTTTCATACGGTTTTCAGTTTTCGGTATACGGTTAGCCCAGACCGGCCACCGCGTGGCGGCCACCGCGTGGGTCCACGTCTGGACGGGCGCGATAGCGGTCGAGTTAGGGACCTACTTGGCCTGACGGCCTCCAGACCTGGACCCACGCGGTGGCCGCCACGCGGTGGCCGCCACGCGGTGGCCGCCACGCGGTGGCCGGTCTGGGCTACAGCGTGTACCGCTACAATTGATCGGATAGAAACTGACGGATCGTCTGGTAGGGGCGTTGCACGGGGGCTTTGCCGTTAGTGGGCTTGTTGGCAGTTGAGCCGTTGGACGAGTCGGCCGGGCGGGGGGGGCGGTTGGTGGTTGCCAGCAGTCGTTCGCGCTGAAGCTGACGCTGCTCGTCGTCGGAGAGCGTGCCGCGAATGGCTTCCCCCTGGCCGTAGCCATCGTTGAAATTGCTGATGCGGCTGTCGGTCTGGGCCAGTTTCAGTTCGGCCAGCAACAGATCCAGGTCTGCCCTGATCGCGTTGACACGGCTTTTTAGTTCGCTCAAATCAGGTAACAGGTCGAGGTTGTGTTGCAGTACGTTTTGTTGGGTGCGCTGCTCGGCCAGCTGATTCTCCAGCGGGGCAATTTCTTTGTCTATCCGGCGGAGTCGACGGCGGTACTTACCCAGCCGGACGTCGGCCTGTAACCAGCGAAACCAGAACGCCGACAGTACCGGCAGGGCAATACCCAGACAAACGGCCCCGGCCAGCGCGAACAGAATCCCGCTCAGTACAAACGACAGCAGTGCCCACGGACTGTTGACCAGGGCCAGATTCAGTTCGCTCGACTCGGCCAGCTGCTTCTCGATCTGGTTCATTACCGCCGGTGGAAGCGTGGTGGTCGTCGCCAGCGGATCGGTACTCAGCTGTAACTGCCGCACCGATTTGTTGATGGCGGCTTTCAGCTGATCGGTGCGGTAGGCTTCGTAACGAAACCAGCCCAGGACGGCCAGCGTCAGCACCGCAAACACCGCGAGGGCGATCTTGAAGCGTTCGTAGCGCCCCCGGTTCTGTTGGGGATTCTCCTGGTACGGTTGTTCGATCAGGCGGTCGTAGGCGGGTTTGAGCAGAATCGACACCATCGCCAGCCCCACCGCAAACGCCCACGCTTCGTCGGAATTGCGGATATTGAGCGCATACGCCACGATCTCGTGCGAGATAATCAGGTCGCCGGCCAGAAATGAAATGCCCGCTACCAGAAACAGCAATCCGGCCAGCAGCGAGTAATCGGGGGCGGCTTTGGTGCGTCGCTCGCGCAAGGCGTCACGCTCGGCTAGTACGGCCTGCCGGTCGCCCTGTCGCCGGGCCAGTTGCTGTGTGAGCCGGTCGACCTGTAGCGCGGCTGGCTGTAAGTCGGTGTAGGCCGTCCGGTGTTCGCTGGTAGCGTCGGCAAGGCGTTGTTCGGTCGCGGTCAGTTCGGCACGTTTCTCATCGATACGCTCCGTCAGCCAGTCGGCCCCGATCTGACTCGATAGGTAACCTTCATAGGTGTCGCGGTCGACCCCGCCAACGCCACTGCTGTAACCGTGCTGAAAATCAGGCTTATTAACTGGTTCCATGTTGTATTCGGTTTTCAGTGTACAGTATACGGTTTTCGGTTTTCCGTGTTCGGCTCACGGTGATCTGAGCGGGTCACCCATGACAACGCCGGACCACCGTATACCGTAAACTGTGTACTTAATCAAACAGCACCCCCCGCTGGGCCTCGGTCAGGCGGTCGCGGAGACTGCGGGCCAGCGCGAACTCGCTCAGAAACAGCTGAATCAGCGCGTCGCGCCGGGCATGTTGCCGGGCCAGTTCGGTTTCGTTCTGGTTAAGCAACGCGGCAAGCCCGGCTTTCTGTGCCCGACCGGTGTTGATTTCCTGCTGCACCGCCAGTGTCTGCTTTGTCAGCGCGTCGATGAGGGGCGGGTAGGTAGCCCGAACCGACCGGCTCGCCACACCCCGTACCCCACTCCCCAGCAGTCGCCCGGCCGTAGGCAGTAAAATGAGGAGTAGCCCCGACAGGAGCAGCGCCTGACCAATGGACTGAGTCGCCCAACCGGTTGCCAGCACAAAACCCGATGCCGCCAGCGGCAGGCCCAGTGTGTTGAGGAGCCAGCCAACGGCCCGTTGCCGATCCGGTTCGGCGGGCTGACTAAACGGACCCGCTACGCCAATCAGGCAAATCCCCAGACTGATAAACAGATTGGCGTAGGCCGGTTGTAGGGCCTGGTCGATCAGAAAAAACGCGCCTGAACTGATACCGATACCGAGGGTAAGACTGGCAATCGAGCGGGCCGGATGGGGCGCGGTAAGCTGCTGATGGCGTAAACTATCGAGTCGTTGCTGTAAAGTCTGCTGCTGCTGCTCGTACTGCGCCAGCTGTTCTGTCAGTTCGCGGATCTGCATCGTAAGCTGGCTGATCGTCTGCGTAACAGGAGCGGTTTGTCGGCCGCTGTACACCCGGATAAGGGCCAGTTTATCGTCCGGGTCTGCCTCCGACAAACCGTACAAAACGCCTTCATCGCGCAGCGTTTCTTCGTCGGTCAGCCAGGTGGGTAGTGGGTCGGTGGGTGCCTGCGTTACGGCCGCAACGGGTGACGCTGGTGCAGGAAAAGGCGCGCCGACCACGGGGGCAGGCAACACCGACAGCGGGGTCGCGGGAGCGGGGCGAAATAGCAAACGCAGGCGTTCAGAAAAAGACATAGGCAACCCCGATGTTGCCATCGGACGGTGATAATGGCAACGGAAACAGGCCGAAAATACGCAATTAAGCCGGTCAATGGGTACGCATCGTGCCTGAAAACGGGTTAGTCAGCACGGAATCGCCAGCGAAAGAGCAGCCAGCAGATAAGCATAAGACCGACGAATGACAGGCTCAGGCCGGGGTTGTACCAGCCAGTAGCCAGCAGGCAGACAACGGTGAGTACGAGAGCCAGCATCGGGACAAAGGGGTAGCCCGGCGTTTGAAACGGGCGCAATAAGGCAGGCTCCGTTTGGCGCAACCGGAACAGACTCAGCAGACTGCTGATGTACATAACCAGCGCGCCAATCACCGATAGTGTAATGATCTGCCCCGTCGTGCCGGAAAACAAAGCCGCCAGCCCGACCAGTCCACCCGCCATCAGCGACCAGTGGGGCGTTTGAAACCGGCTATTTACGTTGGCCAGAAAGCGGGGTAAATAACCCGCCCGCGCCAGCGCAAAAATCTGTCGTGAATAACCGAGTGTGTTGGCGTGAAACGACGCGATCAGGCCGAACAGGCCCAACCCGGCAAACAGCTTCGACCACGGATTCTGCCGTCCCAAAGCCATCGCCAGTGTTTCGGGCAGCGGGTAATCGATGTTGCTGAGCTGTCGCCAGTCGCCGACCCCCGCGCAGAGCAGCATGGTGGCCAGCGCGAGTATGACCAGGGTAGCGATGCTCAGCAGGTAGCCGCGCGGAATCGTTTTACGCGGGTCTTTGACTTCTTCGGCCACCATCGCGACGCCTTCGATGGCCAGGTAAAACCAGATGGCGAAGGGAATTGCCGCAAACACACCACCGATGCCAAAATCCTCATTGTGGGCCAGTACGTTTTCCGTCCGGTAAGCGGGGGCCACCAGCAGCAGAAACACCACCAGTTCGGCAACCGACAGAAAGGTGATGATGACCGAGAAGTTGGCCGACTCCCGAATGCCGAGCAGATTAATGCCGATAAATACGACGTACGACCCCACGGCTACCCATAGTACCGACAGGGCTGGATTGAGAAAGTGGGCGTAGGCACCGAGGGCAGCCGCAATGGCGGGTGGGGCCATCAGAAAATCAACCAGCGTGGCAAAACCAGCCATAAAACCACCTGTTGGACCAAATGCCCGCAGGGCATAGGCAAACGGGCCACCCGCGTCGGGAATGGCCGTTGTCAGTTCAGTATAGCTGAAAATGAAGGCCAGGTAGAGCACCGTCACCAGCAGCGTGGCGATAAGGAAACCAATCGTTCCGGCCACCGCCCAGCCGTAATTCCACCCGAAATACTCACCCGAAATCACCATCCCGACGGCAATCGCCCATAGCTGGGTGGTGGTGATGGCTTTTTTGAGACTGGTCTTTTCTGGCATACTGACAGTGGTTTAAACACAGAGGCACGGAGGAAGCCACGGAGCGCACAGCGAAAAGAGAATCACTCCGTGTGCTTTGTGATTACCTCTGTACCTCCGTGTTTAGAAAAAAATGTTCCCTGATCCACCGTGATCACGTACGCTTTGCCGCCTGCGCGCTCGATGGCGTCGGCGACCTGTTCGGGCTGGTTGGGTGCGTAGACAAACATGCAGCCGCCCCCACCCGAGCCGTTGATCTTGCCACCCAGTGCCCCGGCGTTCAAGGCTGCGTCGAGCATCCGGTCGATTTTGGGCGTCGAGATGCGCTGGGCGTCGCGCAGGTTTGTCTGGTGATCGTTGAGCAGCTTGCCGAAATGGGCGTGGTCAAACGAATCGGCCGGGCGTTGCAACAGCCGTAACGCGTCCCGCAGAATGTCGCGGTTGGCGAGGTTACCTTTTAGCAGGATATAGTCGTCTTTGGTCAGAATGTCCTTGTATTCGGTGGCCTGCGTCAGTTCGGTCGTGTGCAGCGAAAACGCCGGGTCAATGGCGGTCAACCGCCTGACGATGTCGAACATCCCGAACTTGACCCGGCTCAGAATACCGATGGTGTCTTTTGGTTCGAGTGAATCGCCCAGCACAAACGTACCGAGCGGGGGTGTCAGCGTTTGTAGGGCGATGGCCGGGGTCGATTCGAGGTAAATTACGTGACCCACCGCCGTCGAGTAGTGGTCCATCATGCCGCCCGGTTCACCAAATTCCAGTACTTCGGCGGTGTAGGCCAGTTCGGCAATACGCTTCGGCGACATCGCAACCGGCTGATCGGCAACTTGCGTCAGCAGATTGAGCCAGCTTACCAGCAGTGCCGACGAACTCGACGTACCGGAGTTGATCGGAATGTTACCCCGTACGGTACCGGTGATGCCCCGGCTAAACGTAAAACCCTCCCGCAGCAGCACATTCACCGCCGACCGGAAGTAATCGCGGGTGTTGGGGTAAGTCAGCGGCTGCCCGTCGAACGGAATGTCGATTTGGCTGGCGATGTCGGGCAGGTCGAGCCGAAAGCCGGGCTGCGCATCAGGCTGGGCGGTGATAGCGATTCGTCGTGAAATAGCTGCCGCGATCACAGGCAGGCCCAGATAGTCCTGATGCTCCCCAAACAGGCAGATTCGCCCCGGCGTCGACGCAGTAAAGGTTTCGGGCATTTGGTACAGAGTTCGGTGTGCTGTGTAGCCTGGATCGCTCCGGCGCACCGGTCCACGTCCGGGTGGGCGACAGGCCAATCGACTTAGGTGATAGCTTTGTTGGTCGCTATCGCGCCCACCCGGACGTGGACCGGTGCGCCGGAGCGATCCAGGCTACACAATCTACAGGCTACACCTTACCAGCTATTGCGCTTGTGGCCCGATACAGCGTAGTAGAGGATAAAGCCGAAGAGGGGCAATAGTAAGGCGTAGGCCGCCTGTGGACTGACGTTATCGGTCAGGTAACCGTGGATGAGCGGCAGAATGGCACCGCCGGATATACCCATGATGAGCAGGGCCGACCCTAGTTTCGTGAACCGCCCCAGCCGGTTAAGGGCAAGTGGCCAGATGGCAGGCCAGATCGGGGCCAGACCAAAGCCGAGCAACGCTACACAAAGTACCGACGTGAACCCGCTGGTAACGAGTGTCGCCGTGGTCAGAACCAGTCCGTAAACAGCACCGAAGCGCAGAGCCGCCTGTTGCGAAATCACACGCGGAATCAGCACGATACCCAGTACGTAGCCCGCCAGCAGGCCGTAAAGCGTATAGGTCGTGAAGTATTTGGCTTCGGCATTGTCGAAACCCAGGGCCTTACCGTAGTTGATGATCGTGTCGCCCGCAATAACTTCAGCACCCACGTAACAGAACAGCGCCAGTACGCCCAGTACGAGGTTCGGAAACTGCCAGACGCTGTCGTGCGTAGACACGTCGCCCGGTGTATCATCCTGCTCCTCAGATACTTCCGGCAGTGTTGAAAAGCGGATCAGCACCGCCAGCACGATCAGTACGCCGGTCAGGATGAGGTAGGGCGTTACGACCCGCGCCAGTGAGTCGGCCGCGCTCAGTGATTCACTGCTGGTCAGCAGCAGATTGCCGAAGATAAGCTGACTGAGAATACCCGCCAGCTTATTGGCGATACCCAGAAAGCTGATGCGCTGGGCCGCACTTTCACGCGGTCCGAGAATCGTTGCGTACGGGTTCGAGGCTGTTTGCAGTACCGTCAGGCCAATACCGATCAGGAACAGCCCGACCAAAAACAAGGGGTACGAAACGGCATTGGCGGCTGGCACGAAAATCAGCGTGCCCACGGCCATGACGATCAGCCCCAGCGACATACCATTCTTGAACCCGGTCCGCTTCAGTACCGCCGACGACGGAATCGCCATCAGCGTATACGAGATGAAAAAGGCGAACGCCACCAGATTCGAGCCGACTGTGCTAAGACTAAACGCCTGTTTGAAGAACGCAATGAGTACGCTGTTGACCCAGGTGACGAAGCCGAAGATGAAGAACAGCGCGCCAATGATCAGTAGCGGACCGATGTACGAATTGGTTTTGGGAGAGGTAGCCGTGGGTGTCATGCGGAAGTAACGAAAGTCGGGTTAGCCTGGACGAAAGAATATTTTTAAATTTTTTACAAAATAAACCGAATCTGTCGCATTCCTGCAATCAACCCATTAAAATGCATCATTCAAGGCGAAAATGGGCTTGTTGCTTTTCCACTTTCCCCGCGTAAAGTCGGGAATGTCGACCGCTTTGCTACCCGCTGCAATGCTCTGCTCCGACAGTGGGCTGATGGCGCTCCAGGCCGCTGCGTCGTAGACGTCGATGGGAACCGGCCCTTTGACTTTGACCGCTTCGATGAATGCCCGCAGTACGAAAAAGTCGATGCCGCCGTGTCCACTGCTCTCGGCCGTCTGCGCGTGCCGCTTCCAGAGGGGGTGATCGTACTTCTCCTGATAGGCGGCAAAGGGCTCCCAGGTGTGGGCCTTCGGCGTAACGCCTTCCAGATAGATCATGTCGTTGTCGTCCATCCAGATACCCTGCGTACCCTGCGCCCGGAAGCCCAGCGAATAGGGGCGGGGCGAGTTGGTGTCGTGGATGATGACGATGTTTTCGCCGTTGGCGCACTCGATCATGGTGGTCACCACGTCGCCGAGTTTGAAATTGACCTTCGCGTTGGGGTGATCGGCCCCGCCGTGGTCGACCACGTACTTATGCAGTCCCCGGCTTTTGGTGGCCATACTCGTCATCCGGACAAACTGATTGCCCCGGTTAATATTGAGCCAGTGCGCCACCGGTCCCAGTCCGTGGGTCGGGTACAGATCACCATTACGGTCGACGGAATGCTGGGTGCGCCAGCGGGCTTCCGAGTACGCGTTCTTACCGAACTCAGCGCCGACGCCGTGGCCGGTGCCGTCGTTGAATTTGATGCCGCGCAGGTCGTGCTGATAGCCGCAGTGCGCGTAGGTCATTTCGCCGAACAGCCCCTGCCGCACCATGTTCAGCACCGCCAGCACATCGCGCCGGTAGCAGACGTTTTCCAGAATCATACAGGGCATGCCCGACTTCTCCGACGCGTCGACCAGATCCCAAGACTCCTTGAGCGTCACCGTCGCCGACACTTCCACGGCGGCATATTTCCCGGCTTTCATCGTCGCGACGGCCATTGGCACGTGCCATTCCCAGGGCGTTGCGATCACCACGCCATCGAGGTCGTCGCGCTTCAGCATCTGCTCGAAGGCTTTGTCGCCTTTGCCGTACGCTTCCGGTAGCGGGCGACCGGCTTTCTGAAACAGCGCGTTGGTCGCGGCAATACTGGCCGGATCGACGTCGCAGATGGCGGGTATAACCACATCATCGCGGAATAGCGCCTGCTGCACGTGATTCCGGCCCCGCATCCCGACACCGATAAAGCCGAGCCGGACGGTGGCCTTGGGTGCTTTGGCACCGGTCAGAAAGGTGGGAAAGACGGTTGCCGCTGCGCCGGTCAGGGCGGTGGTTTTGATAAAGTCGCGACGGGTTGGCTGGCTCATACGGTACGAATGGCTTGACGCTGGTGTAAAGCAGACTTGACGGGATAAGGAGCAAGATACGCGTTATTTCGCTGGTTTGGCCGGTTCAGGCCCTCTAATAACGATGGTTGACGGCGTCGCCAATGCAGCATCGTCGGGCCAGGCGTCGAATATATCCCGTTCTTCCTCCAGAATGGCTTTGTACAGGCTGGGTGGGTTTACGAACGCACGTAGCTCAAATGCCATACCAATGTTCAGGGGGTTGAGGCCGCCGATAAACACCCGCCCACGCCAGGTGCCGTCTTTTCGCACCGCAATCGGCGGCTGCACGTAGTACTTGGCACCCGGCGCAACCGGGCGAACCATGATCCAGACCGTGTCGGCATTGGCAACCTTACCGGATACGAACGGTGTGCGGGGAACGACCTGCCCATGCAGCGGGTAGGCAATAACCAGCTTGCCCGGTGGTAACTCGGCGGGTTGCCGGTGGAACAGAACGTACCCGCCGACGGTGGTAATCAGCAACAGCGAGCCGATGACCAGGTACCGCACAAGTGGCCTGCGGACGGTCTGTGGAGGCTCAGACGGGGGCACGTCGCTGGCGGGTACTGGCATCGGCCGTTCGTACGCATACGACCGGCAGGTGTTCAGGATTTTCCGACTCGGCACGTAGGTATTGTCGGTGAAGAGCAGCGCCAGCGTATTCGTACTGGGGATGTGGAGTGTCGTGTTCGACCGGTTCAGGCCCCGTACCCCGTAAAATTCGTCGTCGAAGGACGCCCGCAGTGGTTCGTAGTTGGCGCGGTTGGTGTTAAACTCGAAATCAGGAAACTGGTCGTGATCGCGCTCGTGAAAGGTGTTGTATTTTCGTTTGATGCCTTCACGCAGGGCCATCAGTTCGTCGTTAGTGGGAGGGTGGATAGCGTTTTCCATACCGAAAGAAGCGGGAAGTAAACGGGAACAAACGGAAAATGAGCTAAAAAGAAACGAAAGCTTACTGTAAAGTAAACGAGAAACCGAAAGGGGGTCCCAATATGGACATATATATTTTTGTGTAGCAGCGGGTCGATATGCTTATCCAACAGATGCCGGTCGGCCGTGCGCTTCTATCCACACCATGTTAACAACCACTTTTATCGGTACCGGCAACGGTAGTCGGTAAGCAGAAAAAAAGCCGTTCCAACGTTTGGGACGGCTTTTTTTGTGTGGTTCTAGTCTTGCCACCACGGCTGGCGCGGGTAGGGGCCACCCAGGCTGAAGGGCTCGCCAATCCGGGGCGTTACCAGCGGCAGGGGCGTTTTGAGGATCTGCGCTTCCAGCCGCCTGATCGACTCATTCCATGAATGGACCGATAGCGCAAATTTGCCCCAGTGTACGGGCAGCAGCAGTTTCGTATTCAGGTCGTGAGCAGCCTGGGCAGTTTGCTCGGGAAACATGTGAATGTTTGGCCAGTCATTGCCGTACTGCCCGCATTCGAGCATTGCCAGATCAAACGGGCCGAATTTCTCACCGACAGCTTTAAACTGCTTATCGTAGCCGGAATCGCCCCCGATAAACAGCCGATAGCCGTTCAGATTCAGCACAAACGACGTCCAGAGCGTTTTGCCGCGCGTCAGGCTGCGCCCCGAAAAGTGGCGGGCGGGTGTGGCGGTCAGGCTTATGCTGTCGCTGATGGTGTGGTTGTCCCACCAGTCAAATTCCACGATCTGCTCAGGCGCATAACCCCAGCGTTCGAGGTGCGCACCCACGCCCAGCCCCGTATACACTTTCTTTACTTTGGGCAGCAGCTTTGGTATGGTTTCCGCGTCGAGGTGATCGTAATGGTCGTGGGTCAGAATCAGCATGTCGATCGGCGGCATATCATCAGCACTGTAGACGTTGGTGCCGGGAAATGCTTTGCTGAAAAATGACACGGGCGCTGTATAGCCACTAAACACCGGGTCGACCAGAATCGTGGTGCCGTGCGATTTGATGAGGTACGAGGAGTGCCCGAACCACACGATGGTGGGGGTACTGTCGGGCAGGGTGGTCAGGTCGGTGCGGACGGTGGGCAATGGGTGCTGCGGGACGTTGTCGGCGGGTTTATTGAAAAAGTCGCGGGCCATCTCCAGCTTCGACGCGTCCTGACGCATCACATCGGTTGGTTCCATATTCTGGAAGGAGCCATCCCGGTAATGCGGGGAACGTTCGATGCGGGCGAGTCGGTCACCGGCTGGATTGCGCCCGAATGGTTGTGACTGTAGGAAGAGAAAGACGCCAAGGGCCAGAACGGCCAGAATGAAAAATGTCGTTACCATGAAACGGCGCAAAGAAAACATATCCGGCAAACCGGTTCCGGTAGACTTCGGTTCCTGCTGCCCCGGAACCGGTAGCCACCCGTTACCCATTCATACAGCCCGTCGGCGGCCGTCAAACCGGTTGAATTCGAACCGAACCGGTAAACAATCTGTTGCGAAAGAGTTAACACGAAGGGGTATCCGACACCACATACCCCGACAGTTGATCGCGTAGTACACACCCTTTGTCCGGGCGACCGACTGAGTATTCGACTTGACTTTGCTATTATGAACGACGTTTTTCCCGCTGATGTACCCGGTATGAATGTATCGGGTATGGACAGTCCCGGCATGGATATGCCCCGCGTTGCGGTGTTTCGGAAGGAGCACTTTAACGCAGCTCACCGCCTGCACAATCCCAACTGGTCCGATGAAAAAAATACGCGGGTCTACGGCAAGTGCAACAACCCCAACTATCATGGCCACAATTATGACCTGACGGTGCAGGTTACCGGCCCGATCGATCCCGAAACGGGCTACGTCATGGACATGAAAGTGCTGGGCGACCTGATTAAAGAACGGGTCACTGATCGCTTCGATCACAAAAATCTCAACCTCGATACGGCCGAATTTGCCGACCTGAATCCGTCGGCCGAAAACATCGCCATCGTTATCTACCACCGGCTGCGAAGCCATTTACCGGAGGCTCTTGACCTCAAAATAAGACTGTATGAAACCGAACGGAACTTCGTTGAATACCCCGCCTAATGACGGGAACCGGAACGGCAATGCCATCCACCGTGACGGGCTATACCACGATGCGCAGAATTACAACGGGCACGATGTCGATCATCTGCTGGCCGACGAAATCGGTGATGTTCACGGCGCGGCTGCCCTCGATACGCCGATGCGCCCCGATGCATTCGACCTTGACGACGATACCAAAATCGATCTGATCGAAGAACATTTTCGGGAGATCATGAACGTACTGGGTCTCGACCTGACCGACGACAGCCTGAAGGGGTCGCCCCGGCGCGTGGCCAAGATGTACGTCAACGAAATCTTCAAGGGACTCAATCCCGACAACAAGCCGGTAGCGACTCTGTTCGACAACAAGTTTCGGTACAACGAAATGCTGGTCGAGAAAGACATCAACGTGCAGTCGTATTGCGAGCACCACTTCGTGCCGATTCTGGGTAAAGCGCACGTGGCTTACATCTCCAGCGGCAAGGTGATCGGGCTGTCGAAGCTGAACCGGATTGTGGAATACTACAGCAAACGGCCGCAGGTGCAGGAACGCCTGACCATGCAGATCGCCGACGAACTGAAGCGCGTGCTACAGACCGACGACGTGGCCGTTATCATCGACGCCAAACACCTGTGCGTATCAACGCGGGGGGTGCAGGATCTTAATTCAACGACAATCACAGCCTCATACAGCGGTAAATTTGAGGATGACGCTACCCGGCAGGAACTGCTGCGGTATGTTGGATAGAGTTTTTAACGTTTCAGCGTCATAAAGTTGTAGGGTTGTAAAGTTGCTGGCGCGTCTGGGCTGACGCCGGATGGCAATTTTACAACCCTACGACTTTACAACTATTCAACTACTCAAACCTACAACTATCCAACTTTATAACCATCCAACCCTACAACTCGTTGAGTCGAGATGAACGGTAAGAATATTCTGATTATCGGTGCCAGTTCGGGCATTGGTCATGCATTAGCCCAGCAACTGCAAGCTGCCGGAGCCACCCTTTTCACCGCCGGTCGGCAGCAGCCGGAAGGCATCGAATCAACCCATATGACGTGGGATGTCAGTCAGACGCCCGCTGCCGACGCGCTGACCAGCCTGCCCGATGTGCTGCACGGACTGGTGTACTGCCCCGGCACAATCAACCTCAAGCCATTTCAGCGGCTCGAACCCGCCGACTACCGGGCCGACCTGGAAATCAACGTGATGGGGGCCATTGCAGCCATCCATGCTTCGTTTCCGGCCCTGAAAATGGCGAAGGGTGCGGGTATCGTCCTGTTCAGCACCGTTGCCGCCAAACTCGGTATGGGCCTGCACTCGTCGGTGTCGGTAGCGAAATCGGCCGTCGAAGGGCTGACCAAATCGCTGGCGGCTGAGTTTGCCCCGTTGAAAATCCGTGTCAACGCCGTCGCGCCATCGCTCACCGATACGCCCCTGGCAACCAACCTGCTCAGCACCGACGAACGGCGCGATGCTGCCAACAAACGCCATCCGCTCAGCCGGGTCGGTACACCCGACGATATTGCCAGCATGGCCGCTTACCTGCTTGACGATAAAGCCAGCTGGATAACGGGGCAGATTATCGGCGTCGACGGCGGTATGGGTAGCTTGAAATAAATAAGATCTGATCGCTCACAAAAAAGGGCCGCTTTCAAAGCGGCCCTTTTTTGTGAGCGATCAGTTATCTATTCCGGCTTGCCGTCGACCATACGCCGGATGCCGAGCGGGTTAGCCTGTTGTAGCGCGAGCGGCAACAGTTCGTCGGGGAAACTCTGGTAGCTGACGGGCCGCACGAAACGCAGGATAGCCCCCGTCCCGACGGATGTTGAGCGGCCCCCGTCGGTGGTAGCGGGGTAAGGTCCTCCGTGGGTCATGGCTTCGCTTACTTCGACGCCGGTTGGAAAACCGCCGAACAGCACGCGCCCGGCTTTGGCCTGTAACAAATCAACCCAGTTGATGGCCGACTGCTGAAGTTCGGCCGTCGTTGCGTAGAGCGTGGCGGTTAGCTGGCCTTCGAGCTGGCTCAGGCAGTCGCGCAGGTCGGCTTCCGTATCGCAGACGACAATCAGCGAACTCGGTCCAAAGACTTCCTCACCTAGTTCAGCATTCGCCAGAAACTGCGACGCTGTCGTTGTCAGCAGCGTTGGGCGACCCTGATTCTGGCTGGTTTGCGCTGCTGTATCGCTTTCGGCCCGACGTTGAACCCCCGGCATCAGGGCCAGGTGATTCAGCCCCTGCTCAAATGCCTGCCGAATACCGTCGGTCAGCATCGTAGCGGGTGCCGACGCGCGAATTTTCTCCGCCAATGTATCCAGAAAGGTATTGGTGTTGGGGGAATCGAGCAGGAAAACCAGCCCCGGATTGGTGCAGAATTGCCCAACGCCCATCGTAATCGACGCGGCCAGTCCGGCAGCCACCATTGTAGCCGACGCCGGACCTGCTTCGGTTGCCATGGCTCCCGGCAAAATCACGACCGGGTTGACCGCACTCATTTCGGCGTAAACCGGGATGGGTTCAGGTCTATTCTGCGCGACCCGCAGCAGGGCCAGACCGCCCCTGCGCGACCCCGTAAAGCCGACCGCTTTGATGGCCGGATGCGCCACCAGCGCCTGCGCCACCTCGTTGTCGGCATGGAGCAGCGAGAAAACGCCATCGGGCATGCCGGTCTGTTCGGCGGCTGCAATGATGGCCCCGCCAACCAGCGACGAGGTGCCGGGATGCGCCGGGTGCGCCTTAAACACAACCGGACAGCCAGCCGCCAGCGCCGACACGGTATCGCCCCCGGCGACGGAAAACGCCAGCGGGAAGTTGCTTGCGCCAAAAACGACGACCGGCCCCAGCGGCACCAGCATCTGCCGCAGGTCGGGGCGGGGCAGGGGCTGGCGGTCGGGGAGGGCAGGGTTGATCCGGGCGTCGACCCACGAACCGTCGCGGAGCAGACTGGCAAATAAGCGGAGCTGGCCCATCGTGCGACCGCGCTCACCCGTAATCCGACCCGTTGGCAGGCCGCTTTCCAGCACCGCCCGCTCGATCAGTTCGTCGCCCAGTGCATCGATCTGACTGGCGATGGCGTCCAGAAAATCGGCCCGTCTGTGCGGGTGCAGCTGGCTGTATGGCCCAAAAGCCGCAGCCGCTTTGTCGACGGCTTCGCTGGCCTGCGCCGGGGTGACATTGGTAAACCCGTCAGGCAGTGATTCGCCCGCAGCGGGGGCGTAGGCCATAAAGGGCAGCCCGTCGCCCGGTACGGCTTCCTGACCGATGAAGCTGACGTTGAGTTGATTCTGAGTAGTGAGCATAAAAATTGGTTTGTGGTTTATCGTTTGTGGTTTGTCGTTAGCTGCCGTTTAAGGAACAACGAACGACAAACCACAAACGACAAACCCATTTATACCATCCCCCCGACGCGTTCGAGCAGGGATTTGGTTTTGCGGATGCCGTCGTATTCGTCCAGCGTATCGCCTTCGTATTCAATGCCGACCGTGCCTTTGAAGCCGCTGTCTTTCACGATCTTCATGATGCGCGGGTAATCGGTTTCGACGCAGTTATTGCTGGCGTCGAAGTTGAACGTTTTGGCCGATACCCCTTTGGCGTAGGGCATCAGGTCTTTGGTGCCGGTGTAGCGGTCGTACTCGTCGGCGCAGCTGTGATCGGCGTTGCGTTTGATGCAGAAGTTGCCGAAATCGGGCAGCGTACCCACGTTTTTGCGGTTGACCTGCTTCATCACGTTGGCCAGCCACTGCCCGTTTGACGAGTAGCCGCCGTGATTCTCGACGATGACGTTGATGCCCGTTTTACCGGCAAACTCACCCAGTCGGCTTAGTCCTTCGATAGCCCCCTTGCTGACTTCCTCCGCCGTACCGGTACCGGCCGCATTGACCCGGATGGTCTTACAGCCGAGGTACTTCGCGCACTCCACCCATTTGTAGTGATTCTCAACGGCTTTGGTGAGTTCGGCTTTGTCGGTCGTGCCCAGGTTGCCTTCCCCGTCGATCATAATCAGGTGATTCGTCACGCCGTTGTCCTTGCAGCGGGTCAGCAGGTCGGCGAGGTAGGTTTTGTCTTGCGCTTTATCCTTGAAAAACTGGTTGACAAACTCGATTACGCTGATATCGAACTCCTTACGGGCGATGGCCGGAAAGTCGAGGTTGGTAATTTTCTTGGCGAACAGAGCTTTGTGCAGCGACCATTCGGCCAGCGAAATATCGAAGAACATTTTGCGGGGCGCAGCTTCGGCAAAGGCCAGTGGCGTCAGGCTCAGAGCCGCCAGCGAACCGGCCGTTTGCTTGATAAAATCACGTCGGGTAGCGTTCATGTCGGTAAGGAAAAAGGGTTGTCTTTTACGTACAAAAGACCGCTTTCCCCCGCGAAAAAACAAACGAATCGCCCCTTCGTCAATAGCCGTCAGATTCGGGGGCCGGGTTGCGCCAGTTTTATACGTACTTTGGTCAGTTTTCTACCAGTTGTGTAAACAGGTTTGTTTGGTTGTCCCCGGCAGCATCCTGCTGCTTCGGCGGTCCAATGCCGGGGACGATTTAATCAGTCAATACAGTTATGATTTCGCTCGATACCATTCTCGCGGCCCACGACCGCATCCGGCCGCACATTCACCATACGCCCGTTCTGACCAACCAGACTATCAATGACCAAACGGGGGCATCGCTGTTTTTCAAGTGTGAAAACTTCCAGAAAATCGGTGCGTTCAAAGCCCGTGGTGGTTTGAATGCCGTGTTGCAGGTAGCGGCCAACGGGGAAGGGAAAGCCATCGCCACGCACTCGTCGGGCAACCATGCGCAGGCCGTTTCGTACGCGGCCCGGCAGGTCGGGATGCCCGCTTACATTGTGATGCCCCGCACCGCTCCGCAGGTAAAGAAAGAAGCGGTGCGGGGTTACGGGGCCGAGGTGGTCGAATGCGAACCCACGCAGGCGGCCCGCGAAGCCGGTGTGCAGGCGGTCATGGCGCAGACGGGGGCGGTGCTGGTGCATCCCTACGACGACGACCGAGTCATTGCCGGACAGGCGACGGCGGCCGTCGAACTGATCGCCGACTATAACAACCCGCCCTTCGACCTGATCCTGACGCCGGTGGGTGGGGGTGGGCTACTCAGCGGGACGGCTCTGGCCACGCACTTTCTGTCGCCCACGACCCGCGTTATTGGCTGCGAACCGGACGGGGCCGCCGACGCGGTACGCTCGTTTCAAAGCGGACAACTGGAGAGTGCCCCGTATATTGACACCATTGCCGATGGGCTCACGGCCCGCCTGAGCGAACGGACGCTGGGCTACATCCGGCAGCACGTGTCGCAGATTTTGACGGTGCCCGATGCCGACATTATCGCTGCCATGCGGCTGGTGTGGGAGCGGATGAAGATCATCATCGAACCGTCGTGTGCGGTGCCGTTGGCCGTGGTGTTGCGTTACCCCGATCAGTTCATAGGCAAAAAAATCGGGATCATCCTGACCGGCGGCAACGTCGACCTCGGTAAGTTGCCGTTTTAATTTTTCAGGACAGGATTACAGGATGAACAGGATTTGATTTTTCTAGTAAAACGCAATCCTGCTTATCCTGTAATCCTGTCCTGAAAATAATCCTGTCAAAAATTCGTGACAATTCAGTCGATTACGCCGGAGCAAACGTATCCACTGCGCCACGCCGTGCTGTGGCCCGATAAACCGTACGAGTATGTACGCGTTGAGAATGACCACGAAGGGCACCATTACGGTGCTTTTCTGGACGAGCAACTGGTCGCTGTCATCTCGCTGTTCGTGTATCCGGATAATGGGCAGACCGTTGCCCGGTTCCGCAAGTTTGCCGCCCACCCCGACTACCAGCGACAGGGCATCGGTACGCAGCTGATGCAGCACGTGTTGGCCGAATCCCGGCGTATGGGAGCCACCCGGCTCTGGTGCGACGCCCGGCTCGATGCGGCTGACTTTTACCGCCGGTTCGGGATGCAGCCCGTCAGCGACGTGTTTTACAAAGGCCCCGTTCCGTACGCAGCCTACTCGGTCACGCTGACGGATAACGTGGGTTAAAATTCCCTTAAACTGTATGCCCGATTCGTTGGTTGAGTAGGTGTAGCCGGCCGCATAAACAAGCCGGAAGCTATTGACTCAACATGAACAAACAAGCACTCTTACTGGCGGCTGCGCTCGTCGCCACGTTTACCGCCTGTAGCGACAAAAAGAAGAGCGAAGGCACGGCCGAACGGGTCGAAACCGCCGACACGACGCTTGTGCTGCCAGCGCCGTACGCGACGAAATCAGCGAAAAACTTCAGCAACGTAGTGGGCTGGCCCGCCGGGAAAACTCCGCAGGCACCCGCTGGTTTCACCGTTACTGAATATGCCGGTGACCTGGTCAGCCCGCGCTGGATGTATGTAGCCCCCAACGGTGACGTGTTTGTGGCGGAAGCCAACACCGAGCGGAAAGGCATCAAGAAGGAAGTCATCAATGCCGTGACGGGCCGGAACAAATCGGAACGGTCGGGCGCGAGTGCCAACCGGATCACGCTGTTTCGCGACACCAACAACGACGGCAAACCCGATAGGCGCGAGGTGTTTCTGACGGGGCTCAATCAGCCGTTCGGTATGCTGGTCATCGGCGACAAATTCTACGTGGCCGACACCGATGCGTTGCTGATGTACCCCTACAAAGAGGGGCAAACAAAGATGACCGCGCCGGGTAAAAAAATCCTGTCGCTGCCCGCCGGTGGGTACAATAACCACTGGACCCGTAACCTGCTGGCCAGCCCCGACAACAAGAAAATTTACGTATCGGTCGGGTCGGGGAGTAACGTCGGTGAAAACGGGATAGAAAACGAAATTCGTCGGGCCAACATCCTGGAAATCAACCCCGACGGTACGGGCGAACGCATTTACGCCAGTGGCCTGCGGAATCCGGTTGGTATGGGCTGGCAGCCCACGAACAACAAGCTGTACACGGCCGTCAACGAGCGCGATGAGCTGGGTGACGAACTTGTCCCCGATTACCTGACGAGTGTAAAAGAAGGCGCTTTCTACGGTTGGCCGTATTCGTATTACGGTCAGAATGTCGACCCGCGCCGGAAAGATGAGCGGCCTGACCTGGTGAAAAAAGCCGTTGTTCCCGATGTTCCTCTGGGGCCACATACGGCTTCGCTCGGACTGGCTTTTTACAACAAGTCGGCCTTTCCGGCGAAGTACCGGAACGGGGCGTTTATTGGTCAGCATGGGTCCTGGAACCGGGCGACACTGTCGGGTTATAAAGTCGTGTTTGTGCCGTTCAAAGACGGCAAACCCGGTACGCCCGAAGATTTCCTGACGGGCTTTATTGTCGGCAATAACAAGGACGTACATGGTCGGCCGGTTGGGGTAACGGTACTGCCCGATGGGGCGATGCTTGTTACGGACGATGCCTCGAATCGCATCTGGCGCGTATCGGCCAAGAGCTAGATCTCAGCGGTACACCAAACAGAAACGGGGAGCCTGACCATCAGGCTCCCCGTTTCTGTTTGGTATTATTTTGTCCCGTCAGAGAAGGCTCAAAACTGGAAGAAGGCCCGCGCCCGGAGCCCCCCCGACAGGCTGCTGGTCCAATCGGGGTCGGGCTGTGCGGCAATGGTCAGAATGGGCCCGGCCTGTAACCCCCAGTGTTTGCGCTGCCATTCGACGGTGGCACCCAGCATAACATTGTTCAGAATCGAAACGGTACGGGACTGGCAGTCTGCATCCGAACTGTACTCCGACGAATAGCCCCCATACGGCGGCATACTGGGTGGTCGCCGGATAATGTATGACACCTGCTCCTGACTTTGCAGGTTAAGAATCGTGCCCAGCGTTGGCGTAATGGCGAACGACGAGTTGATCGGGAGCCGGTAGCCAATCGTGAGCGGCATCACGAGCCGAATGGTTTGCAGGTTGATGTTGATAATCTCGTGACGCGGGTCGACCCGTTTTTCCAGGCCAAACTCACGACGGAAATTTTGCCCCTGCGGCCCCTGCGGCCCTTGCTGATACTGCTGATTAAACAGCCCTTCTGTTATGTACTTACCATTGTCGAACGAGGCCCGGCTTAACCCGATGCTCAGCGTAACGTGCCGACCAGCCAGCAGTTCCGCGTAGACACCGACGCTCCACAACCGGCCGTTCAGATCGCTACCCGCGCCGATCCGGACTTTCACGAGTGATGGTGTAGACTGGCGTTCGGGCTTCTCCGGAGCCGACTGCTCGCTGCTGGACTTAGCTATTGTTGGGCCGCCTACGACAACGGTACGGGCCGGACGCATGCCTCGGCTGCGGTGCAGAAGCCGCTGTTCCCAGGCTATACTGCCTAACTGAACCGGCTGAACCTGGATGGGCTCGGCTGAGATCGCTGCCGAGCCCGTCGATTCGCCGGCTGTCGATGCCGTTTCGCTTGTCTGTGCATGGCCCGTTGTCGCTGTCTCGGTGCGGGAAATAGCTGACTCCGTTCGTCCAACCACCGATTCGTTCGTAGCTGGCGTGAGCGAGCCGGTCGAGCCGCTGCCTGTATCGGCGTTGCGATCAGCACGCTGTCCCCGACCAGTACGGGTTGTATTGCGACTACCAATTGCTGATTCCGGCCGGTTACCGGCGCGGTCGGCGGTTGACTGCCCGGCCGGGAATGACGGCTGGTTTCGGGAACGCGAGCCCAGGTCACTACTGCCCGGCTGACCGGTACTCATGTACTCAGCCGAGCCATCGGATTTGCTTCGTGGGGCTAGTGCGGGCTGGTTGTCGGCAACAGTCGTCGGTTCGGCTGCGTCTGGTAGTCGATTGGCTGTTTGGGCGGATTTTGTCGGGCCAGACCGTTGTTGTGGTAAGCTCGTGCTCCGACCGACAGCGGACTCCCGATCGACCGTCGATTCCGCTGACTGGCCCGGTACCGGGTTCGGCGTGTGCGCCAGCCGGTCGGTCCGATCCGGCGCAGCGGCTACCGGTACGCGGATATAGCGGTCGATGTATACTGTATCCCGAACGATCGCTTGGGCCGTTTCCGTCCGTCCGTCCGGCGAATTCGCAACAACGGGGGGCGCGTCTGACTGGGTTATCTGCGGTGTATCGGTGGTAATCGTCCGGGCCGAGTCGACCTGTACGGTGGTATGACCCACTGGCTGGGTCGACTTACGTAAACGGTTTAATTCATACGTCTGATAAAGGGTGGTACCTAAAAACAGGGCAGTGCCGGCCGCACCGGCTGCAATAAGTCGGGCAGCCTGTCCCGAAAACAGACGAGGCCGCGTGGGCCTAGCATTGGGCAGCGGGCCGGTCTGTTTCAGCATGGCCTGCATCTTCGTCCAGTCTCGTTCGGAAAATTCGGGTCGGATACTGTCCAGCTTTCGCCGGATACTATCGGCAAATCGGTCAGTTTTCATAATAGCGCATGGAGCCGTCGGGGCCGGAATTATTGTGAAGTAGTGTGGCTTCCTTAATGAGTACCTGTAATTTCTGCCGGGCGCGGGCAAAATTAGAGCGAACTGTCGCTTCGTTATGCGCCAGCAAACCCGCAATCTCGTGGAGCGTGTACCCGTCGACCACGTGCATCATAAACACGGTACGGTAAGTGGGAGAGAGCTGCTGGACGAGCGCCAGAATTTCGTCGGCCGCCATTCGATCGACAATGTTATCGTCGAAGGCAACCTGCTCGCCCGACTCAAGCGTACTGTGCTGATCGTATCGCTGGTTGCGCCGGTAATGGCTAATGGCCGTGTTGACCAGGATGGTCCGCAGCCAGGCTTTGAAGGGTTGCCCGTCGTCGTACCGGTCGAGGTTCTGAAATACCTTCAGAAACCCCTCATTGAGCACGTCTTCGGCTTCTTCCCGGCTGGATGTGTAGCGCAGGCAGATGCTTTTCGCATAGCCGAAAAATTGCTTGAACAGGGTGCGTTGCGCGCGCGCGTCGCCGGAGCGGCAGGCCTGAATGACACTGGGGAGGTCAGCTTCCTGAAATGAAGGTGATTTTCTGAACAGCAAGGCCGGTGTCGATTAAAATAGAACGTGGCATAGACTCTGTGCCGATACGCGATGGGCCAGCGAACTGTTGCATCAGGCTACGCAAAAGAAACGATCTATTTTCTTAGCGTCGTATGCCACGTTTGAAAACAAGCATACGTAACAACTAGCAGATACCGTTTACTTCGATTGTGTAATGAAAATACTGGTCATCGGCGATGCGCACATAACGGGTTTTGGTCTGCCAGCCGGGCAGATTGGTTTTGTGGGACACTTTGTTCGGCAGATCAGCCGGGCCGGGCAGGCTGTTACCGTCGAACTGCATCCCCAGCCAACGCTGACCCACAGTTGCGCGCTGCTGGCACAGCTACCGCTGGACCGGTACGACCTGATTATCTGGCAGGGTGGATCGGATGCGCCGTCCTGGCTGGCTGTCCCGCCAAGGCGACCGGTCAACGGCTGGCAGCGGTTGTACCAGCAGGTTCGGGCAACCGTGCATTGTCGATTGTCGCGGAACGATATATCGGCTGACCAACAATCGATCTTAACCGCATTGCGTCCGCACCGGCATAAAGTGCTGATCATGTCGCCCATAGTGCACCCTGGCGAAGCGGCATGGTGGCCGGGGCAACAGCGTCAGGCGTTCGTGCAGGAAGGGTACCGGCAGGGGTTCAGCATGTTTGACACCAGTCTACATATTCGGTCCACCGATGAATACTTTCTCGATCAGCACCCGGACTACCTCAACGCCGTCAGTCACGAACTTATCGGCCGGGCCCTGTTCGACTTTTATCAGGCAACCCCTACCATCGTTACTATCCGATGGGTGCGAAAAAACTGATAATTTACAATAATTGACATGATTATTTACATTGTTCAGTTTACAGATAATAACGTATTGTTAATCAGTATGTAAACTGAACAATGTAAACCGTTAAACGACCACTTCCCGGTGTTGTGTCGGCTCCGCAACGGGCGTTTCGGGGGCGACGTCTTTCTTCCGGGTCATGTACGTGTAAATGACCGGTACAACGTAGAGCGTCAGGACCAGCGAGAACAGCAGCCCGCCCACGATCACGATACCCAGCGGGACGCGGCTCTTCGAGGCCGAACCCAGCGCGAGGGCCAATGGTAGCGCACCAAAGGCGGCAACGAGTGTCGTCATCAGAATCGGGCGCAGTCGCAGCGCGGCCGACTCCACTGCCGCGTCGAACTTGTTTTTCCCGGTAAGCCGTTGCTCATTGGCAAACTCCACGATCAGAATCCCGTTTTTCGTGACCAGACCAACCAGCATGATGATGCCGATCTGACTGAAAATATTCAGTGTCTGGTTGAACATCCAGAGCGAGAACACCGCTCCGGCCAGCGCCAGCGGTACGGTAATCATGATGATGAGTGGATCGATAAACGAATCGAACTGAGCCGCCAGAATCAGGTACACCAGAATCAGGGCCAGGCCAAAGGCAAACAGCGTGTTTGATGAACTTTCCGCGTAATCGCGCGACGGACCCGACAGGGCCGTCTGGAAGCTCTGGTCGAGCACCCGCGCGGCAATGGCGTTCATGGCATTGACGCCGTCGCCGATCGTTTTGCCGGGTGCTAAACTGGCCGATACCGTCGCCGATTTGAACCGGTTGTAGTGGTACACCTGCGGGGGGCTGCTGACCTCCTGAAACTTCACCAGATTGTCGAGCTGAATCAGTTCGCCCTGATTCGAACGGACGTAGAACGATTGCAGCTTATCGGGTGCGTCGCGGTCCCGCCGGTCGACCTGCCCGATTACCTGATACTGCTTGCCGTTCATCAGAAAGTAAGCCAGACGTCGATTGCTGAGGGCTAGTTGCAGGGTCTGGGCCACGTCCTGCACTGAGATGCCGAGGTTGGTCGCTTTCTCCCGGTCGATACTGATGTTCAATTCGGGCTTGTTGAATTTCAGGTCGACGTCGGAGGTCTGGAACGTCGGGTCCTTGGATACTTCGTCGAGGAAGATTGGCAGTTTCTCGCGGAGTTTTTCAAAGTTCAGGTTCTGCAACACAAACTGCACCGGCAGACCACCGCCCCGGCCTACCTGAATCGTCTGATCCTGGGTGGCAAACATCCGTGCTTCGCTGAATTTTTTCAGGTTCTTCGTGATGAAATCGACGATCTCCTGCTGCGAACGAACCCGCTCGTTGGGTTCGGTAAGGTTAACCAGCACAAACGATGAGTTGACGGCCCCCGCGCCGGAGAAGCCCGGTGCCACCACGCTGAATGCCAGCCGCGTTTCGGGAATCGAGTCGAGTACGAACTGCATTACCTTGTCGGTCACGTTGGCCTGTGATTCGTAGCTCGTCCCTTCGGGCGAGGTGATGGCGATACGGGTGCGGCCCCGGTCTTCCAGCGGAGCCAGTTCCGATTTAAGCAGCGCGCCAAGCCCCCCGATCATAACCAGACAGCCCGCAATCATGACAAATGCCCAGCCCCGGCGTTTCATAAAACTATCGAGTGAATCGCGGTAGCTGGTATCGAGCCACTGGAAAAACGGCTCCGTTTTCTGGTAAAACCACGACCGTTTGCTGTGGTCTTTTGCGGTCATCTTCACGCTCAATACGGGGGTCAGCGTCAGCGAAACGAAGGCCGAAATCAGCACGGCCCCTGCCACGACGATGCCGAACTCGCGGAACAGCCGACCCACGAAACCTTCGAGGAAAATGATGGGCAGGAATACCACCGCCAGCGTAATCGAGGTGGCCAGTACGGCAAAGAAAATCTCGTTGGAGCCTTCTTTGGCCGCCTGCTGGGTATCCATACCCTGCTCGACCTTCTTGTAAATATTCTCCGTGACAACGATACCGTCATCGACGACCAGGCCCGTTGCCAGCACGACGCCCAGCAGGGTCAGGACGTTGATACTGAAGTCGGCCACGTACATGATAAAAAACGCGCCGATGAGCGACACGGGAATGTCGATCAGGGGGCGGAAGGCGATGAGCCAGTCCCGGAAAAACAGGTAAATGACCAGCACGACCAGCACAAACGACAGAATTAGCGTCTCGCCTACTTCTTCGATTGCGCGCCGGATAAACGTACTGCGGTCGATGCCGATGCTGACCAGAATATCGCTCGGCAGGTCTTTTTTCAGCGCGTCGAACCGCTTGTAAAATTCGTCGGCGATACTGACGTAGTTGGCACCCGGCTGCGGAATCAGTACCAGAATGACGCCCACGGCCCCGTTCTGCTTCGATAGGGTTTCTTCGTTTTCGGCCCCCAGCGTCGCGTATCCCACGTCCTTGAACCGCACGATCTGGTTGGCCGTCTGCCGCAGAATCAGGTTGTTGAAGTCTTCTTCCGTTGTCAGTCGACCCACGGCTTTCACGGTCAGCTCCGTTGTGTTGCCGTATACTTTGCCGCTGGGCAGTTCGACGTTCTGCGCGTTCAGAGCCGTCTGAATATCCTGTGATGTCAGCCGGTAGGCCGACAGTTTGATGGGGTCGATCCAGAGCCGCATCGCCTGGCGCTTCAACCCGTAGATGTTGGCCTGGCTGACGCCCGGAATCGTTTGTAACCGCTCCTGCAACACGTTTTCCGCGTAATCCGATAGTTGCGTCGGGTTGCGGGTCGTGCTCTGCACGGTCATGAAAATAATGGGGTCGGAGTTAGCGTCGGCCTTGGTTACGACCGGGGGCGCGTCGATATCCTGGGGCAACTGCCGCTGCGCCTGCGCTACCTTGTCGCGTACGTCGTTGGCCGCCCGTTCCAGATCCACGTCGAGGTTAAACTCAACCGTGATCGTGCTGGCACCCAGGGCACTGTTGGACGAGATGGTCCGGATGCCTTCGACGCTGTTCAGCGATTTTTCGATCGGCTCGGTAATCTGCGACTCGACAATGTCGGGGTTGGCACCCGTATAGTTGGTCCGTACCGTGATGACCGGCGGGTCGATGGCCGGGTACTCGCGTACGCCCAGAAACGTAAAACCAATAACCCCGAACAGTACGATGATGATCGACATCACCATCGCCAGCACGGGGCGGTTCAGACTTAGTTCGGGTAAGCTCATCGTTTGTTGAGTTTTGAAAAAGTTGTAAAGTTGGATCGTTGTAGCATTATAAAGTTAGCTGGCGCGTCAGCCTTTTGGCGGCAGCAACTGTACAACTTTATAACGCCAAAACTGTACAACTCTACTTAGTTGCCACTTTCGGTCCCGCGTCGGGCAGCGTAATTGTTTTGCCCACTTTCACCGGTGCGTCGGGTTTGAGGAACAGCAGCCCCGTCGTTGCGACGGTATCGCCCGCCGTCAAACCCGACAGCACCTGAATCGAACCGGCCGTGCGCAGCCCCGTTGTTATGTCCTTGAACTGCGCTTTACCGTTTTTAATGACGACAACCTGATTCGTGCGTGTCTGCGGAATCACGGCCTGCGTCGGTACCACCAGTGCATTGTTGGTCTGTACGGTCAGCGTTACACGGGCAAACGTTCCCGGCCGGAATCGGCTCGATGAGTTGGCCACCCGCGCCCGTATCCGCAGATTACGCGTTTGCTCTTCCACGCCCGGTTCAATGGCGTATACCGTTCCCTGACTGTTTGTGGTGCTGCCATCGACCTGAAACGAGATCGTCGCCCCCGTTTTGACGGACGGGCCGTATTTTTCGGGAATGGAGAAATCGAGCTTCAGCGACGACACCTGTTGCAGCCGGACGATCAGCGTGCTGGGCGATACAACAGCACCTGCACTGACGTTACGCAACCCAATAATGCCCGAAAAAGGCGCCCGAATCTCCGTGCGCTGCAGATTCGCCCTGACCAGATCAATGTCGGCCAGCGACGAACGCAGGTTGGTCGTAACAATGTCGTATTCCTGCTGGCTGATGCCGCCCCGGGTCAGCAGCTGCTTATTCCGTTCCTCGGTCCGCCGGGCGTTGTCGGCCTGGGCCTGTAACTTCTGTAGCTGTGCCCGCAGATCGGCATCGAACAGCTTTACCAGTAGTTGACCCTTCGATACGGGCTGGCCTTCCTGGATGGTTAGCTGCGTGATGCGGGCCGAAATTTCGGGGTAAATGTCGACCTGTTCGGCGGCTAGCAGCGAACCGCTCGTGATGACGTTTTCTTTGATATCCTGCGCCCGTACGACGTAGGCATTGACGGCGGGCGAGGGGCCTTTGCCAGCCGCCCCTTCTTTGCCGGCCGCTCCTTTTTTATCGCCACCACTTCCACCGCCGGGCGATGAGCCGGGTGCGGGGTGTAGTACTTTATTGTACACAATGATGCCGCCGAGCACTAGCACGACGAGGCCGATAGCAATCCATCTTTTCACGGGAACAACGTTGCAGGGTAGGAACAAACACGAAATGAGTGCTTCGGGCGTTGTTGCGCCCGATTGCAAAGCTAGGCCCCCTGTCTGTCATAACAACGTACTGGCCCATAAGAATCGTCGGGTTTTTCGCCGAACGGCCGTTTTCTCTGGCCGAACCGGCCAAAAACTTGTTTGAATTATTCCCGGATGTACTGGCCCGAAAATAAGGATGATTGACCACGCCAAATCGTGGTCAACATGGATAGCTGAGTAATTCTACCTTTGGTGACGAAACTTTGCGACAATAAATTCGGTTAAAAAGGGGTTAAAAACCATACTTGCCGATCAGTGGCGAACACGACCGTCTGGTCTCTAATTGATTCATACCTGTACACACATGGCTGTTAATGTTACGGTCGAGCCACAACCAACACCCACCCAACGGCTCATCCGGTTATTGTCCACCGAGAAAAAGGATATCGGTTACGTTTATCTGTACGCTATCGTAGCCGGAATTATCAGTCTGTCGCTACCGCTGGGGACGCAGGCTGTGTTTACGCTGGTATCGAGCGGTACCGTCTTCAGTTCAATTTACGTATTGATCGGGCTGGTTATCTTCGGCATCATCGTATCGGGGTTGTTGCTGGTCGCCCAGCAAACGCTGGTCGAAATTCTCCAGCAGCGCATCTTCGCCAAGGCCGCCCTCGAGTACACCTATCGGTTGCCCCGAATCGACTCCGAAGCGCTGTCGGCGTATTATCCGCCCGAACTGATGAACCGCTTCTTCGACGTGCTGACGATTCAGAAGGCCATGCCCAAACTGCTGGTCGATCTGACGACGGCAAGCGTGCAGATTATATTTGGCCTGCTGCTGCTGGTGGCTTATCACCCCATCTTCATTGCCTTTGCCGTTTTTGTCGTGCTGGCCGTCTGGCTGATTACCCGCATCCTGTCGCCGAGCGGCATCGAAACGAGTCTGGCCGAGTCGAAATACAAGTACAAGGTGGTGGCTCATCTGGAGCAGATGGCGGCCGATCTGCCGGAAAAAACGGTCATCCCCGACAACCAGGCCGAAGCGATGGCCTACATGGATGAACTGGTGGCCGGCTACGTCGGCAAACGGCAGGCGCACTTCAGCGTGATAAAAAAATTCCTGTACAGTGGGGTGGCCTTCAAAGTCATCGTCGTGGGCGGGCTGCTCATCATGGGTACTCTGCTGGTCGTCAGTCGGCAAATGTCGCTGGGGCAGTTCGTGGCGTCGGAACTGGTGATTGTCATTATCACGGGCTCCGTCGATAAATTTCTGAGCGGTATCGAAACGATCTTCGACGCGCTGTCGGGCGTGGAGAAAGTAGCCAACGTTACCGACCTGCCGCTGGCCAT
This sequence comes from uncultured Spirosoma sp., assembly GCA_964581865.1. GTDB lineage: Bacteria > Bacteroidota > Bacteroidia > Cytophagales > Spirosomataceae > Spirosoma. Next base: position 170,031 of record CAZOQC010000007.1, on the reverse strand, counting down.
CACGCCCGAACACCACGAGTAACGCATACACCAGACCGGTAAAAAATCCACCGCACACTATGTTAAATATTTCCAACGAGCGGATTGATACGGACGACCTCGATCGGTATCCGCTCAAAACACTGCGTGAACTGCCGCATCCTAACAGCGCCCGCCGACTGGGCCGCTGGATGACGTTTTTCCTCATCGTCGGCATCATCGTGATGTTCCTGCCCTGGCGGCAGAATATCAATGGCACCGGAAAACTAACGGCCCTGACGCCCAAAGACCGGCCCCAGACGGTGCAGAACGCCGTGGCCGGCCGGATCGAACGCTGGCTGGTGAAAGACGGCGACTACGTGAAAAAGGGCGACACCCTGCTGGTGATCTCCGACATTAAAGACGAGTATTTCGACCCGAATCTGCCCCAGCGGCTCAACGAGCAACTGGTTGCCAAACGCGGATCGCAGGATGCCTACGAAGCCAAAATTTCGGCACTTGGCGGACAGATCAACGCCCTGGACGCGGGGGTACAGGTCAGTCTGGAAGCCGCCCGCAACCGGGTGAAACAGGCGCAGTACAAACTCGACTCCGATATTGCCGATTTGCAGGCCGCCCAGCGAAACTACCAGATCGCCCTCGACCGGATTGCCCGCTACGAAAAAGCGTACCAGGATGGCCTGATTTCGCTGACCGACCTGGAAACGCGCCGTCGAACGGTACAGCAGGAGAACGCGCTCGTCGTGACGGAGCAGAACGTGGTATCGACGTCCCGACAGGCCCTGCTGAATGCCCGGCTTGACCTCGGTACGATTGAAGCCAAGTACCGGGAAGAACTCGCCAAAGCCCGTTCTGACCGGAGTTCGGCCGTGTCGAGCCGGACGCAGACGGAGGGTGAGATCGCGCAGCTCCGTAACAAAATTACGAACGTCGACATTCGGCGGGATCGCTACGTCGTGCGTGCTCCGCAAAACGGCTATCTGGTGCAGCCCGCCAAGACGGGTATCGGCGAAACGATCAAGGAAGGGGAACCCATCGCGACGCTCCAGCCCGACCGGCCCCAGCTGGCCGTCGAACTCTACGTCCGGGCAATGGATGTGCCGCTGATCGAGCGCGGCCGGATCGTACGGCTCCAGTTCGACGGCTGGCCCGCTATCCAGTTTTCGGGCTGGCCGAGTGTGGCCGTCGGTACGTTTGCCGGTAAGGTAGCCGTTATCGATGCCGTCAGCAGCACCAACGGCACGTACCGTATGCTGATAACACCGACCACACAAACCGGTGATCAGCCGTGGCCCAAACAGCTGCGGATCGGATCAGGCGTATACGGCTGGGTTATGCTCGACAATGTACCGATCTGGTACGAACTGTGGCGACTGCTGAACGGTTTCCCCCCGAGCTTACAGGATGAGCCGGAGAAAGGGCGGAAGTTATGAGTCAGTTCACCCCTATACGTCGATGGCTGGCTGTTTTGTCGATGGGGTTAGTCATGGTGGTACCTGCTCTGGCCCAGACGCCCACGCGCACCATCGACACCACGATTTTTCCGGCGCAGACGTTCTACGAGATCATCCGGCAGAACCACCCGATTATCCGGCAGGCGGGGTTGTTTGGCGAGGAAGCCCGGCAGGTGCTGATTCAGGCGCGGGGTGCGTTCGACCCCAAACTGGTAACGCACTACGACCGCAAGGAATTTGGCAACGACCTGTATTACGACCACTGGCAGAACAAACTGGCCGTGCCGATCTGGCCGGGCGGTATCGACCTGAACATTTCCTACGATCGAAACGACCCGCGTGGTCGCTACATCAACCCCGAAGAGCGAACCCCACCCACCGGTCTGACGGGTGTAGGCCTGAGTTTGCCCATCGGTAAAACCATGTTTATCGACGCCCGGCGTAATGCGGTTCGGCAGGCCCGGCTGGCGCAGACGCTGGCCGAAGCCGACCGGTTATCGCTGGTCAACAAAACACTGTACGACGCGGCTAAGAGTTACTGGGACTGGTTTCTGGCGCACCGGCAGCGGGTGTTGCTGGCCGAGGGTTTTGAGCTGGCAAACACCCGGTTTCGGGCCCTGCGCCTACAGGCGTTGCTGGGCGAAATCGCGACCATCGACACGACGGAAGCGCTCATCACCGTGCAGGATCGACTGGTGCAGCAGCAGCAGGCGGTCCTCGATGAGCAAAACGCCCGGCTGCGGGTCAACACCTACCTGTGGAATGCTGAGGGGCAACCTACCGAATTGCCCGACCAGACGATTCCGCAGCTTACCTCGCCGATGGTGCCCGCCGATACGCTATTGCAACCCCTGCTCGCTCAGGCTGCGCAACAGCACCCCGAACTGCTGAAACTCGATACCAAAATCGGGCAGCTTACGCTGGAAGAACGCTGGCGGCAGGCAATGGTACAGCCGCAGGTTGCGGTGAGCGCCAGCCTGCTCAGTCAGACGCCGTCCGTCGACGAGCGGTACGACTGGAGTAGTTATTACTCGTTCCGGCCGCAAAACTATAAAGTGGGGCTCGACGTCGTTTTTCCGCTGTTTCTGCGGAAGGAGCGGGGCAAACTGCGCGAGGTGCAACTCAAAAACCAGCAGACGGCACTCGAACGGCAGCAGACCGGCCGCGATGTGTTGAACGGTGTACAGTCGGCGTATAATCAGTTGCAGGTATTGGGTCGTCAGGTGATTGTACAGCAGCAGACCATTCAAAATCAGACGGTTCTGCTACGTGGTGAACAGGCTAAGTTTGAACTGGGTGAAAGCTCCCTGTTTCTGATCAATTCCCGCGAAACCAAGCTGATCGACCTGCGGATCAAAGGGGAGGAACTGAAAGCCAAGTACCAGAAAGCGGTCGCCCAACTGTACTACGCAGCGGGCGGAACCCTTTAGAGGTTGTGTATTTCGTGTCATCCCGACGTAGGAGGGATGACACGAAATACACGACAGTCAGTTATTCAGCACCATCAGCAACTCGCTGATCATCATGGCCGTAGCGCCCCAGACGCGGTGCCCCTGAATCTGGTAGAAGGGTGCATCGACGGTTATGCCCCGCACGTCGATTTTGCTGTCGCCAACGATGGTTTCGTCCAGCAGCGTGTCCAGCTCGACTTCAACGATGTCTTCGACTTCACGGGGGTCGGGGTAGAAGTCGGGGCGGTAGGGCAGCACACCCACTACGGGCTGCACGTAAAAATTGCTGGGCGGTATAAATAGCTCGGTCAGCAGACCCAGCACCCGTACATCCGATACCCGAATGCCGACTTCCTCCTGCGCTTCCCGTAAAGCCGTGCGGGTCAGGTTTTCGTCAATCCGCTCCATCCGTCCACCCGGAAAAGCCATCTGCCCGGCATGTACCCCATCGTACTGGGGCCGAAGGATCAGCGGGAGGTAAATCGATTGCTGATAGGGATAGAAGCACAGCAGCACCGCCGACCGGCGGGTGCGCTCATTGGGTTTGATACCCAGCCGCGTACGGGCCGATGACGCCATTTTTCGGTGCGCTTCTTCGCCGGGCAGCGGCCGTTGAAGCCGTTGCCGCAGTTGTTCGCTGAAAACCTGAAAACTGGTGTCGATCATGGTGGCGGTCTGGAGTTTGTGGTTTGTCGTTTGTTGTTCGTAGTTGCTGGCACGGAGATTTTATCACGCGTCAGCCAACCGCCCGGCGGCCCGGCACAAACTACGAACGACAAACCACAAACTCATTTATACAACTTAACTAATTCTTCAGCGCAACGTTCACCGTCCATGGCCGCCGAGACGATGCCTCCGGCGTAACCGGCTCCTTCGCCACAGGGAAACAACCGCCGGACGGCAACGTGTTCGCAGGTGTCGCGGTCGCGTGGTATGCGGACGGGCGACGAGGTACGGCTTTCCACGCCGATAATCTGACCGTCGTTGCTCAGGTATCCGCGCATCTTCCGGCCAAAATCGCGCAACCCCTGTTGCAGTGGCTGGGCAATGTGATCGGGCAGCACCTCGTACATATCCACCGACCGCAGACCCGGCTGATAGGACGTCGGCAGGAGGCTGGGCGATACCCGGCCATCGACAAAGTCAGCGACGCACTGCGCCGGAGCCACCTGATCGAGCGTCGGGTCGCCTGCGCTACCGACCCGGCAGGCCCAGCGTTCGAGGTCCTGCTGAAGGGCCAGCCCGGCCAGCGGGCCTTCGTCGGCGTACGGTTTCAGATCGGCATCGGTAATGGCGACGACAAGCCCCGAATTCGCAAATTTTGAATCACGACGTGAGGGCGACATGCCGTTGACGACCAGTTCGCCGGGAGCCGTTGCCGCCGGTACGATGAACCCGCCCGGACACATACAAAACGAAAAAACGCCCCGATCTACCCCCTTGAAGCGAGTTTGTGTCACCAGGCTGTACGACGCAGCGGGCAGGTAGTCGCCCCGGTCGGGCCGGTGATACTGAAATCGGTCGATGAGTTGCTGTTGATGCTCAATGCGTACGCCCATCGCGAAGGGCTTGGCTTCGATGCGGACGTTACGGTCGTGGAGCAGGTGAAAAATATCGCGGGCGGAGTGACCCGTCGCCAGAATGACGCCGATACCGGTCAGGGCGTCGCCGTTGGCCAGGACCACGCCTTTCAGCTCGTTCTGCTCCACAATCAGGTCTGTTACTTTGGTGTCGAACCGCACCTCGCCACCCGCCAGCCGGATGCTTTCGCGCAGGTCGGCCACCACGTTGGGCAGTTTGTTGGTACCGATATGCGGGTGGGCGTCGACCAGAATCTGCTCGGTTGCGCCGTGGGCCACGAAAATTTCCAGAATCCGGCGCACGTCGCCCCGCTTGGTCGAGCGCGTGTAGAGCTTGCCGTCGGAGTAGGTACCGGCCCCGCCCTCGCCGAAGCAGTAATTCGACTCGGGATTGACGATATGATCTTTGTTGATCGCGGCCAGATCACGTCGGCGGGCGCGGACGTCGCTGCCCCGTTCGACCACGATGGGTTTGATGCCCAGTTCGATCAGGCGCAGGGCGGCAAACAACCCGGCTGGTCCTGCCCCGACGATGATCGCCTGCGGGGCGTGGCTAACGTCGGCCTGTGGCTTCCGGTACTGAATCAATGGGGGCGGGGTTTCGCCGATAAAGACGTCGGTGTCGACCTGTACCCGAACCTGCCGGTTGCGGGCGTCGATGGATTGCCGCTTCTTGCGAACCACAACGGGTTCGTCGGCGGGTAGCCGCAGGTGCTGACTGACATGGTCACGAAACCGGTCGTCGTCGAGGGCCAGTTCGGGCGGCAACGAGAGCGTAAGCTGATGAATCATACGATTGGCGAGTGGTTATCCCGCAGCGATATGGGGCTAAACAACCCTTTAACCGCAACGCAGACCTGATTCGTTGGGTTCAGTCGGGTGGGGAGTTTGGTAACAGGGGCGGGCGGCTGGTAACCCGGAAAATGTGCATCTTTACCAATCAGCCGCCCCGACCGGGCGACTTGCTCTGTATGGCTATTATCTCAAAGAAAAAGATTCCGTTTTCGATCAGCGACGGGCTGCGTACGTACCTGCGCGACTACGACCGCGAAGTGCCAACCAGTATTTCGTATACCGATCTGAAACGGGCCGATACCTCGTTTGCCGTGCTGGATCGCAACGGGCGCGACACGCTCTGGGAAACGATGCTGTACCCGCCCTCCGAACTGACGGATATACACCTGTCGCTGCGTACGATCTACGCGTATCTGAAAGCGGACGGCGATCTGAACGTGACCAGTCACCTCGCCATCGACCGCGTCGATCTGTGTACCTACGGCAATACCATGCCCTTCCGGGTGCGTGTCGTGAACATGGTCAACGATAACTTTGACTATTTCTACGTCAAGAACGCCGACGCGTCGCGAATTTACGGGCTTGAGCTGGAAGACATTCTCTCGCCCAACCAGGTCAGCTACCTGACGAGCGGGCCGACTCTGATTGAAGAGCACATCGTGGGTATTCCGGGTGATGCATTTCTCGAAAACCGCCTGTCTGACCCCGACCTGAACCCAATCCGGCTGTGTAAGGAGTTTGTCAAGTTCAACGAACGCTGCTTCGTCCGGCTGCTGGGCGACATGCATTCGTCCAATTTTGTGGTCGACGTGACGCCTGATTTTGAGGAAATGTACTACCGGATCCGGGCCATCGACTTCGATCAGCAGTGCTACGAAGGCAAGAAATCGGTGTATATGCCGCAGTATTTTCGGCAGAACAATGCCCTGATCGAACTGGGTGTGCGGTACATGACCCCGGAGAGCGTACGGCAGTATCAGGTTGAGGAGCGGGCGCAGATTGCTGGTCGTATCCGGATCGAACACGCCCGCCTGACCAACCTGCTCAACCTGATGCGCGGAGAAACGCTGTCGTCGCCCGAGCGTATCGCGCAGCTCAGCCACGAACTAAACCAGCATTACCGCAGCAACCGATTTGCCAGGTGCCAGACGATGGGTGAAGTCCTGGAAGAAAGCCTGAGCTGGCTCGTCGCCGTGCACTGATTTTACCGACAGGATTTTTAATGGACAGGATTACAGGATTGACAGGATTTCTTGATTTGCCCGTCGGGAATTAATTATCGGGATTCTACGCACAGGTTGAAAAATCCTGTCAATCCTGTAATCCTGTCCAACAAAAATTAAATCAACGTCTGAATCAGGTCAATCTCGGTTTTGAGCAGAGCCTCCAGTTCCGCCAGCCGCGTTTCGTCCAGTCCTGCCAGTTGTTCCACTTCACTCGCCAGCGTGGCCAGTATCCCGAAACTCAGGTTTAACGCGCTCCCCTTCAGCTTGTGAGCCATCGCTTTTACTTCAACCCAGTTACGACTGATACGGTAGTGGTGTAACTCGGCCGGGAAGCCGCTCAGATAGCCATTCACCTCGCTCAGTAGTTCGTTCATAAACTCTTTATCGCCCCCAACCCGAATCCGGAGTTCTTCTTCATCGAAGTGGGCGCGCAGGGAAGGTGGAGCCGGGGCGGGTGCTGCCACCGGCGTTGGTGCTGCCGGGGCTACAACAACAGCATCGCTTTGTGGTAACCACTGTTGCAGAATGCGGGCAATTGTGTTTTTCACGACGGGCTTGGTAATGTATTCGTTCATGCCCGCATTCAGGCAGCGCTCCCGTTCAGACTTCATAATGCCAGCCGTCAGGTCAATAATCGGTACTGTCCGCCCTATGTCGAGGGCCCGGATAGCGGTCGTGGCTTCGTAGCCGTTCATTTCGGGCATCTGAATATCCATCAGAATCAGGTCCGGCCGCGACTGAATAAACACGTTTACGCCTTCCAGCCCGTTTCTGGCCGTCAGTATGTTGAGGTTGGGCGACACGTTGCGCAGAATGGCACTGGCCAGCAGCATATTGACCGGGTTGTCTTCCACGATCAATACGGTCTGCTCGGTAACGGCGACCGTAGGCTGAGCGATGGGCTGGGGCAGCGTTGCCGGCTGCGCTTGCGGCTGGTGTACGTTGGCCAGTGCCTGAAAAAACTGCTGCAGCTTGATGGGCTTCATCAGGTGCTGCTGTACCGATAGTGTGTTGCAGGCGGCCTCGACATACGCATCGTCGGCCGAGCTGCCCAGCAGCAGAATCGGCAGTTGTTCAGGAGAGAAGTTCAACGTACGCCGAATCTTGCGAATAGTCTCGATACCGTCCATATACGGCATGTGGTAATCCATCAGCACCAGATCGAAAGCCGGGTCATTCGTCAGCTTATCGAGGGCCTCGATACCGTTGCTCGCCTGCACCGAGTCAATCTGCTTCAGATTCAGCATGTTCTGAACAATCAGCCGGTTGGTGGCATTATCGTCAACGATCAGTACCCGGCTTATGCCCGTAATTAGTTCGTAGTCAGCAGGTTCTCCCTGTTCAGCCCGGAATGGAACGTCGAAGAAAAATGTGCTGCCCTTGTTCTCCTCGCTGTCCAGTTGCAGCTGACTGCCCATCAGGCCCAGCAGCTTGTTGGAGATGGTCAGCCCTAGCCCGGTACCGCCAAAGCGACGGGTGGTCGAGGTGTCGGCCTGCGAAAACGCATCAAAAATTTTCTGCTGATGCTGGGGAGCGATGCCGATGCCGCTGTCGTGTACCTGAAACCGGAACGCTACCTGCCCGGGCTGGGTAGCGGGCAGCGTCTCGATGCGCAGTTCGATTTCACCCTGCTGGGTAAATTTAACCGCATTGCCCAGCAGGTTGACCAGAATCTGCCGCAGCCGGATCGGGTCGGCCCAAATATAACGGGGCACGTCGGGGGCGATATTGAGCAGCATTTCCAGCCCTTTCTGGTGGGCCTGGTACTTAATCATGTCGGCGACCTGACTACCGATGTCGTAGAGATCCGTTTTCTCGACGGACAGGTCGAGTTTACCGGCTTCAATCTTCGAAAAGTCGAGAATGTCGCTGATCACGTCGAGGAGTGAATTGGCCGAGTGATTAACCGTCGACATGTATTCCTGCTGCAGGGCGTCGAGTTTGGTCCGCATCAGGAGGTCGGTAAAGCCAATGACGCCGTTGAGGGGCGTGCGAATTTCGTGGCTCATGTTGGCCAGAAACTCTGACTTCGAGCGGCTGGCTTCCTCGGCGTTCTGCCGCGCCCGGATCAATTCCTGCTCGATCTGCTTACGGGTAGTCACATCCTGAAAATACCCGTGCCAGAGTGTACTGTCGGGCAATTGTTCCGGTACTGAATCGGCGTGCAGCCACCGTTCGCCTTTTTGCGGCAGGACAACCCGGAAATCGGCGTTCCAGTTGGTCAGCGTTACCCGCGAATGACGAACGGTTTCCAACAGTAAAGGCAGATCGTCGGGATGAACACGCCCCAGGATCAGTTCGGCCGATGGGTTCGGCTCGTCGGGGCACAGGTCGAACAGGTCAGCTACGCCGGTCGACAGGTAAGGGAAATGCATGTGCCCATCGTTGAACGACTGGAACTGGTACAGACAGCCCGGTACGCGGTCCGACAGCTTTTTGAGCATAAGCGCGGCATTGTGCGCCAGTTGCTGCGTCCGTTTCTGCTCGTCGATGTCCTGAAAGGTACCCATCAGCCGGACGCACTGGCCGTCAACGAACTTAGCCTGCCCGATGGCCCGCACCCAGATCTCACGACCCGTATAGGTGTTGATTTGCAGGTCGAGGGCGTAGGGGGTTCCCTCCTGGATGCAGGTATTCACCGCCTGCGTGATCGTATCCCGGCTGGTTCCTTCCTTGTAAAAGGTAATTGCCGTCTCGAGCGTAGGTTCGTAGTCGTCGGGTAGCTCGTGGATCTCCCTTGTAATGGGCGAAAAATAAATGACCCCCGTCAGCAGATTCAGTTCCCAGCCACCAACGCGGGCCACCTGATTGGTCCGCTCCAGCATTTCTGTGGTCCGCTGCAAGTCAAGCTCAGCCTGCTTGCGCGAGGTGATGTCAAGGCTGATGCCAAGCAGACCAGATGCTGTTCCATCCACATCGTAGAGCGGAATTTTGGACGATAAAAACCAGCAGGGATCCGTATCACTGCGGGTATTGATCGTTTCCTGAGCCAGCATCGGCTCGCCCGTGTTCATAACGTGCTGATCTTCCAGAACCGACTGACGGGCCGATTCGACCGGAAACAAGTCGAAATCGCTTTTCCCAATGATTGGCTCTGCACTATCGACACCCATGTACGTGTACTCCGCCCGGTTGACAAACAGCTTTCTGGATTCGGTATCCTTGATGTAGATATGAATCGGCAGGCTGTCCATGATGGCCTGAAGCAGCGGATTATCCATGAACGTCTGGAGCAGCGACGTCCCGGGAATCGACTCGTTGGGCGTCGGTGGGGAGCCGGGTAACGCCCTGTCCGCTACGCTCGTAAAGGCAATTAGCTGGCGCACCGACCCATCGGGGGCCGTTAGCTGTCGTGCATGGCCGGACAGCCACACCTCATCGCCTGCCTTATTGATAAAGCCATGCAATAGGGGTGATTGGCTGGCGTGTGTGGCCGGTCGGGGGTTGCGCAGCACCGTGGTCCAGTCAGCAGGCCGATGTTGAGGTAAGTCATAGCCCAGCGCAACCCAGAATGCCGGGCTGACGTAGTTGTCAGCAGGCTGCGCCGGGTCGCCGTAGATGAATCCCTGCAGGGCAGCCGTCTGAATGAAATCGAAAAGAGAAATATCTCCGCTCAGCAGCGTGTAAAACTCCAGTTTGTTCTCGTTCGTCGTTATCAATGGCGTATCTACTTGTTGCTGATGGTTCACTTACGGAAAATTAACGACATTGATATGTTTACGAAATGTCTGCAAATACTGTGCAATTTTCCATTTTTATCCACCCTGATCGACCGGGTTGGGGTGGATTGCTGAAAAAAACGTATATCGCCTAACATCCTGTGACCCTAACCCGTTGACCTGTTATGCAAGTTCAGACTCCCCCTCCAGCTTCGGCGCGCGGCAAAGCCGACCTGTTCGACGCACCCGATTTTTATTGTCTCGATGACCTGCTGACGGCCGAGCATAAGCTGGTTCGGTCGGCTGTACGCGACTTTGTCAAGCGCGAAATGACGCCCATCGTGGAAGACTACGCGCAACGGGGCGAATTTCCCCGGCAGCTCGTCGCCAAGTTTGGGCAGATCGGTGTTTTCGGTGCCACCATCCCGACCGAGTACGGGGGGGGCGGGCTCGATCAGATTTCGTACGGGCTGATGACGCAGGAGATCGAGCGGGGCGACTCCGGGATGCGTTCCTGCGTGTCGGTGCAGAGTTCGCTGGTCATGTACCCAATCTGGGCGTTTGGGTCGGAGGAGCAGAAGCAGAAGTACCTGCCCGGTCTGGCGAAGGGTACGCTGCTGGGCTGCTTTGGCCTGACTGAGCCTAACCACGGCTCCGACCCCGGCAGTCTGGAGGCCAACTTCATCGAGCGCAGCGACTATTATCTGCTCAACGGCTCGAAACTCTGGATCACCAACGCACCCATCGCCGATATCGCTATCGTCTGGGCGCGCAACGAGCAGGGCAAAGTGCGGGCGCTGATTCTGGAGCGTGGTATGGAAGGGCTGACAGCCAGTGAAATACCCAACAAATGGTCGTTGCGGGCCAGCAGTACGGGGCAGCTGCATTTTCAGGATGTGCGCGTGCCCAAGGAAAACCTGCTGCCCGAAGCCTACGGCCTGAAAAGTGCGTTGAAATGCCTGGATCAGGCCCGCTACGGCATTGCCTGGGGGGCGCTGGGCGCGGCTATGGAATGCTACGAAGTGGCCCGGCGTTACGCGCTCGAACGCGTTCAGTTTCGCAAGCCCATCGCCAGCTTTCAGCTCGTCCAGAAAAAGCTGGCCGAAATGCTGACCGACATTACGCAGGCTCAGTTGCTCTGCTGGCGGCTTGGTATGCTTAAAAACGAGGATAAAGCCACCACGGCGCAGATATCGATGGCCAAGCGCAATAACGTAGAGGTGGCGCAGCGGGTGGCGCGGGAAGCCCGGCAAATCCTGGGTGGTATGGGAATCGTGGGGGATTACCCGATTATGCGTCACCTGATGAACCTTGAATCGGTCAGTACGTACGAGGGCACGCACGACATTCATTTGCTGATTCTGGGTAACGAAATCACGGGTATCCCCGCCTACAAATAAATATATGGTTGTGAAAAAGGCTGGCGCGAGCGTTTCGCGCCAGGCATTCACGTACTTGCCAATCTGACAATCAATTCATCTACCCGCATGAAACTTCAGGCAACACTACTGCTAATCGCCAGCCCGCTGCTCGTATGGGCGCAGGGTGGCCCAATCCAGGGCGGCCCAATCCAGGGCGGTCCTTTCACCATGAGTGGTAAACTCAACGGCGTGTCGGCACCGGCCAAAGCTTACCTTCGGTACGGTGCTGGTCCCGCCATGAAAATGGATTCCGCCCAGATTACGAACGGCAGTTTTACCTTCAAGGGTACCATTGATAAGCCAGTACAGGCTGTGTTGCTGGTCGACCGGCTCGGTACGGGATTCAGCAACCGACGCCCTGTCGCGTCGGCGCAGGTGTATCTGGAGCCGGGAACGATTACGCTCACCAGCCCCGACTCGCTCGATAACGCCGTTTTCGGCGGAACGCCCCTGAACACCGACTACCAGAAACTGCGAACCGGGCTGAGGGCATCGAATCAGAAAATGGCTGATATGATGAGAGAGTATCGCGCATCGTCTCCGCAGCAACGGGCTGACAAAGCTTTTATGGCCGCGCTGGAAAAGCGGGACGACGCTATTCAGGATGAACAGAAGCAGGCACGGGCCAGCTTCATTAGTGCCAATCCAAACTCGCCCGTCAGCCTGGATGCGCTCAAAGCCTACGGCGGTTACGCTCCTGAGTACGCTGACCTGAAACCGAAATTCGATGGCCTATCGGAAGCCGTTCGGACCAGTGCTGAAGGGCAGGCGTACGCCAAAACGCTGGCCACGCTGAAAGCGACGTCGGTGGGGGAGATGGCCCCCGAATTTACGCAGGCCGATACAGCAGGTAAAGCCGTTGCGCTCCACGATTTTCGGGGCAAATACGTGCTGGTCGACTTCTGGGCAAGCTGGTGCGGGCCCTGTCGGCAGGAGAATCCCAACGTCGTCAACGCCTACAATCAGTACAAAGACAAAAACTTCACCGTGCTGGGTGTGTCGCTCGACCGGCCGGGGGCAAAGGATGCGTGGCTGAACGCAATCCACAAAGACAACCTGACCTGGACGCAGGTGTCGGACCTGAAATTCTGGGATAATGAGGTAGCCCGGCAATACGGCATCCGGTCGATTCCGCAGAATTTCCTGATCGGCCCCGACGGTAAAATTGTGGCCAAAAACATCCGGGGTGAAGCCCTGAGCAGGAAAGTAGCCGAACTGACGGGCGGCAACTAAACGAATCGGGGTCGGTCTGCCAGTCACCCGGCAATCGGCTTCGGCTTTACACACAACGTTATAAACTCATGAACGAAACAACACCCCTGACAAACAACGAATCGACCAAACGCTTCGAGCTAACCGTAGACGGTAAACCGGCTTTTATCAGGTACCGAAAGCAGGGTGATGATACGCTTGTGCTGACCCATACCGAAGTGGACCCGACGCTGGAGGGTAAAGGAGTCGGGTCGAAATTAGTGGCGGATACGCTGGCCTACCTCGATAGTCACGGCATGAAAATCGTGTCCGAGTGTCCGTTTGTCAGCGTCTACATCAAGCGCCACCCCGACTGGCAGCGGCTGCTGGTCGAAGACCGCGCGGCTGACTAATGCGCAATCAATCGTGTTACGCCGACGGCTACTCTGACAGGGATTGCTCCGCGCGAAACTGGCGTGTTGTTTTGCGGGTGCCGTCGTGGCTCCAGCCCGGCGGCTCAAATATATCCTGTTGCTGAGCGGCTGTCACGACCACTTCCGCCACCAGCAGTACTACAAACCCGGGAACAGCGTATTGGACAGGTCTTTCACCGGCGTGACGACGAGCACAGAAACGATTAGTGACTGGACTCGTTTTCGGCGGCATCCTCCCGGGCGATAGCAATGCCCCGATCGATAATCGACCGCAACATCGAGTAGCTGGGCGGCTTCACCATGTAATCGTCGGCCCCTAGTTCCAGACTCCGCTGCCGGTCGCGCTGATCGTCGGATGTTGTCAGGATCACGATTGGAATCATGTGCCAGCTGCTGTTTTGTCTGATGATTCTCAGCACGTCGAACCCATCGATGCGGGGCATATTGAGATCAAGCAGGATCAGGTTCGGGTAGTTGCCCTCGGTCAGTTGGTCAAGCTGCCCGATTAGATCGACCCCATCGACAAACTCGCTTATCTGGCATAAGGCCGGGTGTTGGCGAAATGCCTGTCGGAGCAATAGTCGGTCGTCCTCATCATCATCGACCAGGTAGATTAATAGGTCATTCATTGCTGGATAAACTCGGTGAGTACACAATTTACAAGGCAGACAGGTCCGGGTATTGCGCGGGTTTACCCCGTGCAACATAGGATTGCGCCTATGCCATTCTGCCTGTAACGCGCACGCAAAAGAAATGGTATACGCGTTCGCAATCAGTTTTTAAAAATAGCACAAAAAGCCGGGAAAGTTTATAACTAACCCGGCTTTTTTATGGATTTCAACGTGATTGACTACCGATTCATGGATATCAAAAATTCTTCGTTAGTGCGGGTTCCTTTCATCCGGTCCAGCAGGAAGTCCATTGTTTCCATCGAATTCATATCGGCCAGGTGCTTGCGCAAAATCCAGACGCGTTGCAGGGTTTCTTTGTCGAGCAGCAGGTCTTCCCGGCGCGTGCCCGATGCCAGTACGTCGACGGCCGGATAAATCCGCTTGTTGGCCAGCTTGCGGTCGAGTTGCAGTTCCATGTTACCGGTACCTTTGAACTCTTCAAAGATGACTTCGTCCATTTTAGAACCCGTGTCGATCAGCGCCGTGGCGATAATCGTCAGCGAACCGCCGTTCTCCACGTTGCGGGCCGCACCAAAGAACCGCTTGGGCCGGTGGAGGGCATTGGCATCGACACCCCCCGACAGAATCTTGCCCGACGACGGTACGACGGTGTTGTAGGCCCGTGCCAGCCGGGTAATCGAGTCGAGCAGAATCACCACGTCGTGGCCGCACTCAACCATCCGTTTCGCCTTTTCCAGCACCATGCTCGACACCTTCACGTGCCGGTCGGCCTGCTCGTCAAACGTCGACGAGATCACTTCCGCGTTCACGCTCCGGGCCATGTCGGTTACTTCCTCCGGCCGTTCATCGATCAGCAGCACGATCAGATAGACTTCCGGGTGGTTGCGTGTGATGGCGTTGGCTATCTCTTTGAGCAACACCGTCTTACCCGTTTTGGGCTGTGCCACGATCATGCCCCGCTGTCCCTTGCCAATTGGTGCAAACAGATCGAGTACGCGCGACGAGTAGTTTTCGGGACGATTGCTCAGGTGTAGCTGCTCCTCGGGAAATAAGGGCGTCAGGTATTCAAACGGAATACGATCGCGGATTTCCTCGGTCGTTTTCCCATTGACCGTTGTGATACGCAGCAGCGCAAAGTACTTCTCCCCCTCTTTTGGGGGGCGGATAGCGCCCTGTACGGTATCGCCCGTTTTCAGGCCGAACAGCTTGATCTGCGAGGGCGATACGTAAATGTCATCGGGGCTGGCGAGGTAGTTATAATCGGCCGACCGCAGGAATCCGTAGCCCCCGTCAGACATGATTTCCAGTACACCTTCGTTCTCGATGATACCGTCGAACTCGCGAATGTGCTGATTGTATTGCCGCCGGATACGGTTCTGATACTCCTGCGCTTCGCGCGATAATTGCGGAGTTGCGGGTTGGGCCGGTGTGCTGGCTGCTTCTGCTGACTGGTCTGTCTGCGCGGGCTGATCCGCCTGCTGCACCTGCGCTGCATCGCCGGTCGTATTCGTATCTGGCTGACTGACAGCTGTTTGTTGATTGCCCTCCGTGTCAGCGCTGACAACGGTGGGTGTCAGGAAATCTTCGTCAGGTTGATTATTGAGCCGTTGGGCCGATTCGTCGGTAACCACCCGCTGGGTCCGGGGGCGCTGATCGCGGTCGCGCCGGGCAAAATTGTCCCGTTGCTGGCTATTATCCCGATTATCCCGGTTCTCGCGGTTGTTTGTGTCACGCTGATCGCGGGAATAAGTGCCGCCGTTCGTATCGCGCCCGTTATTATCGCGTCCGCTATTGTCCCGGAATCGGTTCGAATCCCGATTGTTCCCGTTGGTCGACTGCTGATTGTCGGTTCGTGGGTTCCGCTGCCGGTTCGGATCATTGCGCGTCGACGGATCCCGGTTGACTTCGTAGCGGTTTCGGTTGTTGTTCGGCTGATTGGCGTTTCCGGAGCGGTTGTCGGGCCGGGTTGTCGAAGCGGGCTCAACCTGAGCGGGTTGCGCATCGGCCGGGAAGGTACCGGGCTTTGTTTCAACCGCTTCTGTAGCTGGCGTACCAGTCATGCCATCTTCGGGCGTAGGGGCCGGATTATCTGAAGCATCAGCGTCGTGCTGAATCCGTTGCCGGGTGCGTGGCGTCGAGGCCGCTTCTACCGCTGGAGCCGATTCGGTAGCAACCACTGGTGCTTCTGCTACTGTAGCGGGTGCCGCGACCGTCTCTGATACGGGAGCGGGCTCAGTACCCGTTACTTCATCGGCGGGTGTGACTTTTTTTCGACTCCGTTTGGCCGGAGCCGCCGTTGCCGGTTCGGCGGGTGTCTTGTCAGAAGACGGGGCAACCGACTGACTGTCAATGATTTTGTTAACTAATTCTTTCTTGGGAAGCTTGGCTGCGTCGCGGATGCCAACTTCATCGGCAATACCACGAAGCTCAGAAACAAGCTTCATCGTCAAGTCGTCAATGGTATACATACAGTGCTGGTAGCAATAAATCGTAGTGGGGTGCGGCTGCACCGGGGGTGGAAAGGAAGTTAAAGTCGAACCGGATGCGGTAGGTGGGGAGCGAAAACAGCGAACGGATGGGTTGCTTCGTAGAGCAATCATCAGCCTGCGGGCCTAACCACTCACTGAGAGTCAGGTGCGTACGCAACGAAAACAGGTCAAAGTGAAAAAAAAGTGGTTTGTTGGATCCAGATACGGGCGGCTGGCAAAGTCAGGTACAGACGCTGACGGATAATCGGGGAGTCAGTGCGGCAGACACGGCCGAAGCGTGCAATCTACTCGCGGTACCGACAAAAGCAAAGGTATTGTATTTGGTGCTCAATGTCAATAGTAAAGCTAATTTATAAACCAGGGATACCAGTCGATGGTGGCTGGAAACAAGGTGTCGACCCTTAAAAAACCTTAAACGGCGAAAAAATGACAATGTTTGTACTGCTGCCCGTCGTTACCTTACCGATATTTGCCGGTACAAATCGATCCACCGGGCAGCGGTAGTAGCATGAATCTGGTGGTAGACTGGGGCAATTCAAGCCTGAAAACGGGTTGGTTCGATGGGGGAGTGCTGGTAGAAACGGGTCATTTCAACACCGTATCGGCCTTCCTGCAAGCCGTCGACAGGTCGACTGACCGGCTACCGGAACAAATGCTTGTTTCGTCGACGAGTCGGTCGGTCGACGTTATTCAGCGGGAATTAAACGCACTGCCGGTAATAGTGCATGTGTTTGACAATCAGACGCCGGTGCCAATACGAAATGGATACGATACACCCCATACGCTGGGTCCCGACCGGCTGGCGGCTGCGGTAGGAGCCGCCGGGTTGTTTCCAGACCGGGCCTGTCTGGTGCTGGACCTGGGTACCTGCCTGACCGCTGATCTGGTCGACCCGGACGGTACGTTTCGGGGTGGGCTGATCGCACCGGGTCTGACCATGCGGTTCCGGGCTATGCACGAGCATACGGCCCGGCTTCCAATGATCGACGATCCGCTGGCTGACGCCGACTGGCCCGGTCTGGTGGCCCGCAATACCCGCGATGCCCTGCGTAGTGGGGTGCTGAACGGGCTTGGTTTTGAACTGAACGGGCTGATTGATGCCCACCGGCGCGACTGGCCTGACCTGGCCGTGTTGCTGTGTGGGGGCGACGGGCCCGTTTTGAGAAGTCGGCTGAAAGAGCCGATATTTGCAGTACCGGAACTGGTGCTGATGGGATTGAATCGAATTTTACGCTATAATGTTGAAACTATACACACGGGTCGTCCGGCTGATTGGAAGTAGTGTACTGGTCGTTGCGCTGGTATCGTCGCTGGCACACGGACAAAGCCTGGGTAACACGCCTTATTCGGCACTGGGACTGGGCGATACCTACCCGCTGGGCAATGCCGCCAACCTCGGTATGGGCGGGGTCGGAATCAGTAACGCGAACCCGTTCTATTTAAACCTGCAAAACCCCGCCCTGCTGGCTACGCGTCCGCCGGTCACGGTGTTTGAAGTAGGCCTACAGGGGCTATCCCGCACGCTGACACAGCGCATCAGCAACAGTACCCAGAGCCAGCAGAACTTCGGAGCCAATCTGGGGTATCTGGCCGTCGCGTTTCCGGCCAATCCTCGCTGGAGTATGTCGGTCAGCCTGCGCCCGTTCACGTACGTCAATTATTCGGCGGTGCAGGTGCAGCAGGTACCCGGCACGAACCGCACGGGGGTGTACGATTACAAAGGGTCGGGTGGTCTGAACAAAGCGTCGTTCGCTACGGGGTTCCGTCTGTTCGGGAAAAAGAATGTGTACGTCGGGGGCGAAGCGTCGTTTCTGTTCGGCAATATCACCAACTCATCGTCGGCTTACGTGGCGCTCAATGGCAACGGTACCGACACACAGGTCAACCTGCTGAACCGGGTCAATTATGGGGACGTCGTGTTTAAACTGGGAGCCGCCTGGCGTCCGAAACTAAGCGAAAACTGGACACTCAATCTGGGGGCTACCTACGACCCCCAAACGCGAATAAAAGGCACGCAGACCGATATTTATCAGCTTACGCAAAATAGTTCTCCGCTGACAACGCCGGATACGGCCCGCAATAACGTGACGGGTAAAACGACCCTGCCCCAGCAGATACACGCGGGTATCAGTATCGAACGGAACAACCGGTTTACGGCGGGGATCGATGTCGGGTATCAGCAGTGGAGCCGGTTTCGCAACAACGATAACGTGAACACCGGCCTGCTCGATGCGGTTACGTCGGCGGTTGGGATTGAACTGACGCCTAAAGCCAACTCGACGCGTTACCGTGACCTGATTACATACCGGCTTGGTGCGCAGTACAATCAGATGCCCTACGAAGTTGGGGGTTCGCGGATCACCGATATGAACGTCAGTACGGGGGTGTCGCTGCCGCTGGGCCGGTACCGGGTGAATCAGGTGACGCTGTCGCTGGTCTACGGGCAGCGGGGCGTGCTGGCGGGGACGCAGGTGCGCGAGCAATATCTGCGGATGGCCCTCGGTTTTTCGCTGGCTGATCGCTGGTTTGTCAAACGGGTTATCGATTAGTGTTGTTTGGTACATAACAGCCACCAACACCTACGAGTTACCATGCCTCCATTCCACCTGAAAAAAATGATACAGGCCAGTGTGCTCACTGGCCTGCTGTTGACTGTATGGGCCTGCGAAGAAGCGAAGACGGTTAAGAAAGTAGATCCGTTCAACGGCCCCATCGAAACCATCGATAACGTCGAGATGCTGTACAGCGAAGCCGCCAGGCTGAAAGTAAAGCTAACGACGCCCAGGCAGTTTCGTTACCTCAACGACGACCGCAAGTACCCCAAACAGGTCAACATCGTCTTTTACGATGCCACCGGCCAGCCCACAACGACGCTACGGTCCGACTCCGGCCGGTACGATAAAGCAAAAGACCTGTATACGGTGATGGGTAATGTGGTGGTTATCAACACGCTGAAGCAGGAAAAACTGCTGACGCCTACCCTCAACTGGAAGCCCAGTACGAAGAAAGTGTATACCGAAAAACGCGTTACGGTTATCAGTCAGCTGACGGGCGAAAAGCTGTATGGTATCGGCATGGATGCGAATCAGGATTTTTCGCAGTACTCCATCCGCAAACCGACCGGCATTTTCAACGTCAACGGGGGTATCTAATGATTCCCAGCGTGAGAAGCCTGGACTACCTTACTTCTTCGGGCGGCACGCTTCGAGTAGCGGCCCAACGGTTTTGGCACTGGTCAGCGTCGTTTCGGTGCCCCACTCATTATAAATGTAGGTTGTCAGTTCCGCTACTTCGAGGTCGCTGAGTTGCGGCTGGGCGGGCATCACCCGGTTGTAGGTTTTGCCGTTGACAACGACCGGCCCCTGCATCCCGTAGCGAATCAGGCAGATCACCGAATCCTTGTGCCTGAGGTAATCGGAACCGGCGATGGGTGGATACAGGGCCGCCAGCCCCTGTCCTTTGACCTGATGGCAGTTGGCACACTGGTTCTGGTAAATCAGTATCCCTTCCGTAATGTATTTCTGCCGCTTGATTTCCTCGTCGCTCTGGCAGGAAACAAGCCCCGTCAGCAGGATAAACGTACCTGCTAACCCATACAACAGCTGCCTCATGCCTTGTATTCGGCCAGCAGCCGATCCATGTCCTTCATCAGCTTGTCGACACCCGCTTCGGTTGTACCGTCGTAGATACCCCGGATGTGCCGGTCTTTGTCGACCAGAATAAAGGCTCCGCTGTGGACCACACCCCCCGGTACCGACGAGTCTTCCTGCGCGGTTACCATGTAGCTGTTTTGCCCGATGTCGTAAATCTTGTCGCGGTCGCCGGTGACGAACAGCCATTGCTGGCCCGTAATACCCAGATTACTGGCAAATTCTTTCAGCACGGGCACCGTGTCGTGACGGGGGTCGATGGAGTGGGAGAGCAGCATCACCTCGGGATTACCTTTGTATTTCTCGAACACCCGCTTGAGTTGCACCTTCATCTTGGGGCAGATTGTTGGGCAGCTGGTAAAGAAAAAGTCGGCCACGTAAATCTTGCCGGCCAGCGTTTTGGCCGTGACCGTGTCAGCGTACTGATCGACAAAGGCAAAATCCGGAATCTGATGAGCGACTGAATCAGTCACTGATTTGCCGTCAACGATGCGGGTAACGGTTTCTTTCTGACCCAGAACGGGTAGTTTGTCATCGCCCGAACCGCAACTGGAAACGAAGACGGACAGGCCCACCAATAGGGCGGTTATGCTAGGGGTTGGCCAGAAATTGGCGCGTATGGTCAAGACTCTCATTAACTTTAGTTGTAACATCGGTGATGCTGGCTTTCTGGCCGTCGAGGTAGTGCAGGGCCTCGTCGGTGGGTAAGCCAGCCAGTGTATCGTAACGGTACTGCGCCATCCAGCGGGTCATCAGACTATCCGCCACGTTGAGGTCGCGCAGGAGCCGCCTGGCCTGATGCCGGTCTTCGTCGAGCCGGAGCACCGACGATGCCGAACCGTTTTCGGCTGTGCTGTCGAGCGTTGCCAGGCGGACTTTGAGCCGACGCTGCGCCGTCAGCAAATCATCGATCTTCGGCATGATGGCATCGTGGATCGACAACACCTCCTGCTCGGCCCGCTCAACGGCTGGCCGGCCGGTGTCGGCGCAGGCACTCAGCCAGCAGACTGTACTGGCCAGTACCCCTATTCGGGTCAGTGTAATCGATGGCTGGTGGAACCACGGCATTATTTGGCGGCAACGCTACTGCGCTGTTTCAGAATCTCGCGCGCATTTTTGAGCGCACTCGCCGACGGATTTTTACCGCCGATCATCTGCGCAATCTCGTGTACCCGCTCATCGAACGTCAGCTTGCGAATCCGGCTGACGGTTTTGTCGGCTGAGTGATCCTTATAGACAAAATAGTGGGCCGTACCCTGACCGGCAATCTGATGCAGGTGCGTAATGGCAATAATCTGGTGACTGCCCGACATATCGCGCATCATGTTGCCCATCTTGATCGCAATTTCGCCGGATATACCCGTATCGATCTCGTCGAAGATGATCGTCGGCAGCGACCGTTTACTGGCCAGAATATATTTGATTGCCAGCATGAGCCGGGAGAATTCGCCCCCTGATGCAACGGCTTTGAGCTGCTGCGGCTGAATGCCTTTGTTGGCGCTGAAGAGGAACGAAATCGTATCGATGCCAACAGGTCCGGGCTTGCTGGTTTCGGCTTTGATGTGCAGCGACGCGTTGGGCATGCCCAGTTCATTGAGCAAGCCACCGATCTCGGTTTCGATCAGCGGCAGCACGATCTGCCGGGTTTCCGACAACTCGGCGGCACGCTCCATTAACTGGGTTCGGGCGGCTTCCGCTTCTGCTTTGGCAGCTGCCAGATTGTCGTCCAGATTCAGCACTGTGTTTACTTTCCGCCCCAGTTCGTCACGCAGCGCAATCAGGCCTGCTACGTCGGCCACCTGATGCTTTGTTTGCAACTGATAGATCAGGTTCAGTCGCTCCCGGATCGTGTCGGCCCGGCCATCGTCGACGTCGACATTGTCCTGCTCATTGCTGATTTCGAGGGCCAGATCGCGCAGTTCGATCAGGGCGCTCTGTGCCCGCTGCTGCAACTGGCTGTACTGGTCCGACAACTTGCTGATGTACGACAGGTTACTGACTGCCCCTTTCAGAAAGTCAATGACGGATTGCTCGGCATTGTCGAGGTATTCGTAGGCCAGCTGTAGCCGCTCCTTAATATCGCCCGCATTTTCCAGGATGGTCAGTTCCTGTTCCATCGTCTCCTGCTCGCCGGGCAGTAGCTGCGCTTTGGTCAGTTCATCGTAGAGGAAACTGTTGTAGTCAAACTCTTTCCGCATGGCCGCTGCCTCCGACTGTAATTTGTCGTAGACGGTGCGGGCGGCTCGGTAAGCTTGGTAATCAACACGATAACGGCTAAGCTGTACGTCGTTCTGCGCGTACGTATCGACAATTTCTAATTGGTAATCGTTGGAGCCCAGCAGTACTGAATCGTGCTGGGAGTGAATGTCCATCAGTTCACTCGTAACGCGCCGAAGGATGTCGAGGTTGACAGGGGTATCGTTGACAAACGCGCGTGACTTACCACTGACGCTGATTTCGCGCCGGACAATGCAGGTATCCGAAAAGTCCAGTTCTTCATCGTCGAAAATGCGTTCGATGCGATAACCCGCTACGGCAAATGTGCCTTCGATAACGCACTTCTTCTCCGGATTATACAGCACCCGTGTATCGGCCCGGTTACCCAGCAGCAGTCCGATTGCGCCCAGCATGATCGATTTACCCGCGCCCGTCTCACCCGTGATGATGTTTAATTCACGGTCGGGGCGGAGTTCAAGCTCGTCGATCAGCGCATAATTTTTTATCAGTAGATGCGACAGCATATAGGCAGGGGTCTCACGTAATCAACACGGCGGGCGGGGTCGAAGTTCGACGTTTCTGGTTTGTGGTTCGTAGTTTATGCGGTTCCCCGCCGGGGTTTGTCGTTGCTGGCGCAGGTGGTGCTACCGGAGTAACTACAAACCACCAACTACGAACCACAAACCAGAAAAATTACCCCCCCACCAGTTTGCGGTATGTCTCTGTTTTGGAGGGATCGAGGTAGGAAAGCAGGTCGAATGCCTGTTTGCGCTCGGCGGGCGTCCCTTCAAACATGATGTTGTAGATTTCCGTGGATTTGGCGTCGAAAAACGAGTTAATCAGCACGGAGTTAGGGAGTTGCAGACCGATCCGACGAATGGTATTCAGCATCTCCAGCGTTTGTTTCCGCACCTGAATCGGGTTGGCCCCAAACTGGTCCAGGCCGAGCCGGTGGTACGTGTACACGGCGTCGCGGAAGGGGAGCAACTGCTGGTTCTGCAAATTTTCGATCAGCCAGAATCGGTTTCTCCGGTCACCCCCGGTCTGCCACGCCCCGTTGGCCGAGCCCTGCTGCGCCAGGTTGGTGATGGTATAGGCCCGCTGAATGAACAGGTTACCGCCCTGCTTACTGAACGTGTCGTAATCGGTCGCCAGGATGACATTGGCGTAAAAGCCCAGCAGCGACGTCAGGTCGTCGGAGTACTGATTCTCCCGAAAATAGACCGGGGTCGTGGGCAGATAAATAAAGTTAAACGCCCGGTCGACGTAGCTCAGCGTCGTTGTTTCGTAGTTGGTGCCGTAGACCGGCCGCGTCACGACAATCTGGGCCGTTGCTTCGAAGGCTCCCTGCGTCAGCGACTTGATCAGGTTGATGTTCAGCGAGCAGTTGATGCGTTCGGATGGGGTAAACTGATCGTTGCTCCACCGACGCGTGTTCATAAACTCGCTGATGATGCCCTTCAACTGGTTGACGTACGAAAAATCGGTCTTTTGCTGGGCGAACAGCTGATCGGCGTTGACCGTTACGGTACAGTTCAGTTCCTGCGCCTGCGCCGTCGCGGTCAGGCCGAGCAGCAGGTAAAGTAAGCGGAGTTGTTTCATGCGAACGGTGCTGTCAGGGCGGTGGCAATCAAATCGAGCAAATCCTGCGCCACGGCGTCTTTCGATTTCAAATCGAAGGCGTGGGTTTGCCCGGCCTTATCCATAACGGTGATCTTGTTGGTGTCGTATCCGAAGCCCGCCCCGGAGTCGCGCAGGGAGTTGAGTACGATCCAGTCGAGGTGTTTACTCTGTAGCTTGGCGAGTGCGTTGGCCTGCTCGTTGTCTGTCTCCAGGGCAAAGCCCATCAGCCACTGACCCGGCCGTTTTCGCGCCCCCAGCGTAGCCGCAATATCGGTGGTTCGGGTTAGTTCCAGCGCAAATTCGGTTTCTTTCTTTTTGATTTTCCGATCAGCTACGTGCACCGGCGTGTAGTCGGCCACGGCTGCGTTCAGGATCAGTACGTCGGCGGTCGGGAATTCGGCTGCGGTCGCGTCGAACATAGCCTGCGCCGAGCGTACGTCGATGCGTCGAACGCCCGGCGCAGGCAGGGGCAAAGCCGTTGGGCCACTGACGAGCGTTACCTGCGCTCCGGCCATCGCGAAGGCGCGGGCAATGGCGTAGCCCATCTTTCCCGTCGAATGATTGCTGATATAGCGCACCGGATCGATCGGTTCCTGGGTTGGCCCGGCGGTTATCAGCACGTGCCGCCCGGCCAGTTCGGGGCGTTGCGCAACGTGGGCGCTCAGCGTCTGCACGATGGCTTCCGGCTCGGCCAGTCGTCCTTCGCCCACCAGCCCGCTTGCCAGTTCGCCGTATTCGGCTTTGATAATGTGGTTGCCGAACGATGCCAGCCGGGCGAGGTTCGCCGTTGTAGCCGGATGTTGGTACATATCGAGGTCCATCGCCGGGGCGAAGAATACCGGGCAGCGCGCCGACAGGTACACCGCCGACAGCAGATCGTCGGCCAGACCGGTTGCGCAGCGGGCCAGCGTATGGGCTGAAGCCGGTGCGACAACCAGCATGTCGGCCCACAAACCCAGCTCGACGTGATTGGTCCATTCGCCGGTCTGCGCGTTGGCGACGAACTGGCTCAGAACGGGCCGCTTCGACAGCGTTGCCAGCGTCAGCGGGGTGATAAACGTCTGCGCCGACTCGGTCATGAGCACCTGCACCTCCGCACCGGCTTTTACCAGCAACCGCACCAGCAGCGCCGATTTATACGCGGAAATACTGCCCGTTACACCCAACAGAATTCGTTTACCGGCTAGCATGGCTGGTGAGAAACAAAGAAGAAAGAGGTGAGAAGAAAAGAACAAAGAGAGAATAAAGGTACCTTCAGGACGGCATAGGAAGATAGACAAGCCTGCCTGCTCGTTCGTCTAACGTATTTCGTCTAAGAGGTTGTTTAGGATTTATAATCCCTAGTCTAAACGACCTTTTGTCATCCCGAGCCTGCGAGGGATCTTCGCTAAAAGCAAACAAAACCGCCTGCCACCGAAGATCCCTCGCAGGCTCGGGATGACAAAACAGGCCATAAAACACAATCCTAAACAACCTCTAAAACAGAACAACCGCCCGGCAAAGATGCCGCGCGGTTGTCTGTTTAAACAAAGCCAGTTACTGTTGTGGCTCTTCATCGTTATAGCGCCAGTACACTTTACCTTCCAGAAACTCGTCGGTAGCCGTCGATGTAGGTTTGGGCATACGCTCGTAAAATTTCGAGATTTCGATCTGCTCCCGGTTTTCGAATACTTCTTCCAGGTTATCGACCGCCGAGACAAACTCCGACAGCTTGCTGCTGAGTTCCTCTTTATTTTTTACGGCAATCTGACGGGCCCGCTTCGAAATGATCGAGACAGATTCGTAGAGGTTGCCGGTTGCGTGCGCGATTTTGTCGTTATCGCGGGTGATGATTGATTGGTTGGTTGCCATAGTCGCTTCTTGTCAATACGTCGTTTATGGAGTCGGGGCCGGGTCTACTGCCGGGCCGCCGTTACTTTACCGGGGCGGTTGGCCGGGGCCTGCTGCTGCTTCTGTAACTGCCTTTCCTTCTCCCGTTCTACTTCCAGCTTGGTCAGCCGGTCGATTTCTTTCTGGCTGGACTCGAACATTTTCTCGGCCTGCTTCAGGTACTTGCTGTTCGGGTACTTGTCAACAAACCCCTGGTAGTAAGCCATTGCTTCCTGATAACGTTCCTTCTGCTTTGTTTCCAGGCTGTTGTTGGCCAGACTGTACTCCGCGTCGACCTTCAGGAACGCCAGTTCTTCGTTGTACGGTGAATCGGGAAAATCACGCTGAAAGATGTTGATCGAAATAACCGACGACTTGTACGAAGCAATGTTGAAGCCGCTGGTTTTGAAGTACAGTTTGGCTTTCTCATAGGCTTTGCGCTCGAGCTTCTGACGGAGGTCCAGAATCATCTTCGTCGTTTCGTCGCGGTATTGCGTGTCAGGATAGTTGTTGATAAAATCCTGCAAAGCCGACGTCGCCGTCAGCGTATTCGACTGATCGAGGTTAAAATCGGGCGCGTCCTTGTACAGCGAAACCGCGTACATGTACATGGCTTCCTGCGCATGTTCGCTACGGGCAAACGTCTCGTAGAACTTTTTGAACAGCGTCGAACCCAGCAGATACTGCTGCTGATTAAACTGCGTGTACGCGTGGTAGAACTGCGCCATTTCCGATTCCGTACTTCCTTTCAGCACGGGAATCAGTTCTTCAAACAGCAGACCGGCGTGATACCAGTCTTTCTTCTCGTAGTATTGGAGGGCGGCTTTGTATTTCTGTTCGTCGGTGGCGGTTTTCTGCAGTTTGTTGAACGAACTACAGGATACCAGGAAACCAAACGAACAGACGAGGGCTAGCAGCCGAGCAAAACGAAGGTGTTGCATAAGGGCAAAGGTACGAAAAAAATACGGGCTACACCCCTAAAACGTTGGTGTAACCCGTATAGTGCAGTCAGGAAGCGACTCGGACGGTGTTATTAAGCTTTTTTAAGAATCAGCATTCGGTTTACTGATGCCGGACCAGCAATTTTTTGGTCGCTACTTTCTTGCCGTCCAGCGAGAGCTGGTAAAAGTAGTAGCCCGTCATCATGTCGCCCGTAGCGATGCGCAGTTTGCGGTCGTTCTTCGCCAGTTCGTATTCGGCAACGGGCGAACCCAGCACGTTGATCAACACTAGTTTCGCTTCGTTGACAGTGCCGGTGTACTGATAGGCGATCTCGGCGTAGTCATTGGCGGGGTTCGGGTAGATATTCGATACGGCAATGTGCTCGTTGGCAAACATCAGGTTGTCGTCGCTTTCCGCGTTTTCCGTCGTCAGTTTACCTTCAACGCCACCGGCGGTTTCGGCTGCTGTTGTACGGGCACCGGCTTTAGCGCCTGACCGGGCTACCAGCAGCGACCGGTAGTAGGCGTTGATCGGCGCGTTTTTACTAACCGACAGGGCCCGGTCGAGGGTAGTGGCAGCGGGCTTTTTCACCAGCGAAAACCGTTGGTTGGGCAACCCTGTAGCCGTTGACCGCTGAACGGTACCCGTGCGGCCCAGCTCCAGCCGACTACCCTTGCGGGCGTCGGAGTCGCGCGGGGCAACCTGTGCCCGGAGCGGGGAGCAGACCGACAGTAAGCCAGCCAGTAAACCAAAAAGTATAGTTTGTTTCATGAATTGCTATTTCGGAGACACTCGTACTCACCACAAACCTATCAGGCCCAGAAGAGAAAGTCAACGTGTGCCCAATTTAATTATTGTTAAATTACCTAATTTATAGTTCTTTGAACCTCTTTTCTAGCCAAAGGTTTAACGGCCGGTTTCTTTTTAATCAGCTTTCTCACAGCCGGTTTCTCTTCCGGTGGCGTTTCCAGCCAAAGTACTTGTCCTTTCGTTGGTTTCTCGGCCACCCGCCAGCGAAAGCCGTCCAGTTCCTGCACATCCGGGCTAAACTCCTGTGGGGGAACGAACTGCGCGTCGGGGCGGCCATAGAATCGAATCCGTTGGACCTTGTCGTCGGCAAACTCGAGGTTCATGCGACTGCATTCCACATGATTCATGCCAATCAGTTTGTTTTTGTCGTCCAGCGCGAAGTATATGCTTTGGCCATTTCCGTCAACAAGAACGCGATCCAGTGCCGTACGTTCCTGCTGACCAACTGTTAATGAACGCACCGGCGTCGTCCGGGCTACCGATACGGCTTTGCCTGTGCGTTTAACCGCCACCTGTCCAGTGGGTCCGGCCGTAACCGATACCATTTTGGTTGTGAAAAAGGCGGTGATCGTACGGCCCTTTACCTGATTGAACTGATTGAGGGTATCGAGCGAAATCGAGAACGCGTGACCCCGTAGAAACATGGTGTTGATCTTATCGTTTTTCATCAGCGCCCGCATCGAATCGGCCTCCATCTGATACCGGTTCTGGCTCCAGACGATAGGCTTTTTGTAAAAGTAGAGCGTCGAATCGACCGTGTCATAGATCAGCGAATCGCATTTGCTTTGCAGGTCAGTTTTGTAGACAAACACGTTTTTCTGTCCTAACAGCCGACGCGTGTTCGTGACTTTATTATCGAACGAAAACAAGGTATCGGCCCGCATGAACAGCGTGTCGTTGCTGACCACACTCTTGGCCACGGGGTGCCCCGTCACCCGCGATACCCCGGCCTTGCCGTTGTAGCGTACATGGTCGCCGAGAATAACCGCTTTTCTGTCTTTCGCCACCATAATTACGTTCCCGTCAGCAATGCCCAGATCGGCGATGTTGTCATAGTACAGCGTATCGCCCGTCAGGCGGTATTTGGGCGTTTCAACGGTGGCCCGACGCTGGAAGTTGGAAATACCCGTGACCGTGTTATACTGCCCGGCCACCGCTGTCAGTACCCCGTCTTTGTTGACAATACGCGTTGGCCCCATAAACGTGGCAATCCGGGTCGTGGAATTGTACAATAGTGAGTCGGCGGTCAGTGTCCCTTTCGGATTGACCAGCTTCACATCCTGCCGGAACGTAAACAGTTTGCTGCGGGTGTCGTAAAACCCTTCCCGGCTCGTCAGCACGTTTTCTTTGTCGACGATCCGGCCGGGCCGGTCGGGGGCTCCGGGTGGATAATGCGCGATGCCGGAAATCAGATCGTAGTCGAGTTTGGTCGTGGTCAGGGTCATCTTACGGTCGCGCATAACGACGCGTCCGGTGACGTTGGCCTGCCGCATGTTGCCGTAGTAGAACATGGTGTCACCCCGTATACTGACCGTATCGCCCTGCACCAGCCGCACGTTGCCGTAGGCTTCGATTATATTGGTCGTCGCGTTCTGAACGGCCAGATCGCAGTACATTAGCATGCCTTTCTGGCGAAACTGTACGTTGTTGTACACCCGCCTGACAGCCTGACCGGGTACATTGACACCAACCAGGCTATCGGCCCGCAATAACTCAATTTTGTCGCCCGTTGGTCGGCCCGACTGCGCCCTGACAGTGGGTGTAAGCCCGGCGAGCAGTAGCAGCAGCAATAATACAGGGATGCGGACTAAGTAACGTACCATAGTACAAAACTACGGCTTCGGCCTTAAACCGGATGTTTGAGCAGGATTTTTTAGGATTTATTAACGACAACAAGTTAGCCGATGGAACCGGCCGGACGCTGCTGGCCGTGAGCGGTGGACTGGATTCGACGGTCATGGCCGACCTGTTTCACCGCACAAACCTGCCGTTTGCCATCGCCCACGTCAACTTTGGGCTGCGGGGCTCCGAATCCGACGAGGACGCCCGTTTTGTCGAACAGCTGGCCGGGCAGTACGGTGTGCCGGTTCACGTAACCCGCTTCGACACGGCGCAACTGGCCGCTGAGCGGGGTGTGTCGATTCAAATGGCAGCCCGCGACCTTCGCTATCACTGGTTCGGCACGATCCGGCAGCAGTACAGCTATCACCGCGTCGCGACGGCGCATCACCTGAACGACGTGCTGGAAACGATGCTGCTTAACCTGACGCGGGGCACCGGTCTGGCGGGGCTGCATGGTATCGCCGTCCGGCAGGAGCATCCGCAGGTGGGTACGCTGATCCGGCCCCTGCTGTTTGCCCACCGGGATCAACTGGCGGCTTATGCGCAGGAGCACGGGCTGATCCATCGCGAAGACCGCTCGAATGCCGACGATTACTACGCCCGCAACCGCATCCGTCACCACGTTACGCCTGTACTGACCGCCCTGAATCCGGGCTTGTGGCAGACGTTGCCGCGTACGATCGACCGGCTGCGGTCGGCCGAACAGCTGATGCAGCTTGAACTCAATCGCTCGTGGCAGCAACTGGCTCAGACGGAGCCCGACGGAACAATTCGTTTGTCGATCGAGCCGCTGCTGGCGCTGAACGAGGGCGCGTTTCGGCTCACGGAATGGCTGCGTCCGTTCGGATTTATTCCCGAGCAGGTTCGGCAAATCTGGTTGGCGTTGACGCGTGAATCGGGCACCGTAGTTGAGTCGGCAACGTACCGGCTTACCCGGGAACGGCAGCAACTAGTGCTTTCTCTGCGCGAGTTAACGGTGTTAACCAACTGTTTATCAGTCGAAAAAGAATTGGGTTCTGGTGCCCTGCTTAGTCTGGGTACTTGCTCGGTACAGCTGGACGTGATCGAGCGGGCAGCCGATTTCGTTCCCGATCCTGACCCCGCCGTTGCCTGGCTCGACGCGGATCGACTGACTGGACCGCTCACGCTGCGTAGCTGGCAACAGGGTGATCGGTTTCGGCCGCTGGGACTGGCGGGTACCAAACTGGTCAGCGATCTGCTGAACGATCTGAAGCTGGAACAGCGCGACCGGGCACAGACACTGGTGCTGTTGGCGGGCCACGACATAGCCTGGGTTGTGGGTCGGCGAATTTCACACCGGTTCCGTGTCCGGCCGGATACCCGCCGACTGGTCCGGCTGACCCAGCTACGCGGGAATGTCACCACAGAAATGCCCATTGTATAAAAAAGGAACGGCAGAAAAGTAACCAGCGTCGCCGAATAGGGTCAATAGCGTACACATTACTCTGTACATTTGGTAGTGTATATGGACTTATCCGGTGAGCTGAAGCCTGGTCAAAAACAGCAAACTGGCATTCTATTTGATACCTTAGGCTGATAGCCCATTCGGGGGATTACATCGTTTATTGCACACATGAATCGATTTTTACGCTTTGTTCTGCTAATCGGGTTGGGGTTCGGCTGGTTCAACGGCTACGCGCAAAGCGTCCGGCTGCGAACCGCCAACCGACAGTTCGATAACCTGAGCTACGTCAACGCGGTACGGGGGTACGAAGAGTTTTTGCGAACGGATCGCAAAAAGGAGCCCGCGGAAACCCGTGAAGCGCTTATAAAACTCGCCTACAGCTATCGAAAACTCGAAGATACCCGCAACGCCGAGCGGATTTACGCGGATCTGGTGAAAGACTATACCGACCTCGACAGCGAGATCTACCTGTACTATGCGCAGTCACTGGCGGCCAACGGCAAATACCGCGAGTCGCAGAAACTATACAGTCAGTACGGCGAAAAGCAAAGTCAGGACCTGCGGGGGCGTCGGTTTACGGTGTCGTACATGGATATGAGTCGGTTCTATCAGGACTCGTCGTCGATCCGGATCAATAGCTTGCCCATCAATTCCCGGCAGGCCGATTTCAGCCCGATGTACTACAAAAACGGACTGGTGTTCGTATCGGCCCGCGACGAGTCGGGGGCGGTCAAGCGGGTGTTCAGCTGGAATCAGACGCCGTTTCTGGATCTGTATTTTCACCCCGATACGGTGCAGCTGCGCGTAGCGCCCGTCGAAACGACGCGTACTCCCGGTACGGCCGTACTGGGCGGGGGCAACGAGCCCACCGTGGCGACGCCCGACGCGACAACGGCCGAAATGCAGACGCTGACTAAAGCCCAGATTTTCAGCCGGACGCTGAATACCAAGTACCACGAAGGGCCAATGACCTTCACGCGCGATCAGACAACCATCGTCTTTACGCGCAACAACGGGAGCAAGGGTAAGGCCGGTAAAAGTTCGGACGGGGTGCGCAAACTGAAACTCTACACGTCGGTCAACCGAAACGGTAAGTGGGTCGATATTCAGGAAGTACCGTTCAACAGTGCAGAATACTCGGTCGGGCACCCTGCCTTCGCGCCCGACGACAGCAAGCTGTACTTCGTGTCGGATATGCCGGGCGGCTACGGCGGTACCGATATTTACGTGGTCGAATACAACAACGGGCAGTGGGGAACCCCCGTCAATATGGGTAAGGACATCAATACCGAAGGCAACGAGATGTTCCCGTATGCCGACGCAGACGGTAACCTGTATTTTTCCTCGGACGGGCACGAAGGGCTCGGCGGGCTGGATGTATTTCTGGCTGAACTAAAGGACGGCGTTGCGTACCGGGGTGTCCGCAACGTGGGTGCGCCCGTCAACTCCGACAAAGACGACTTCGGCTACATCACCGACCGGACCCATACAACCGGTTACTTCAGCAGCAACCGCAAAAAAGGCATCAGCGACGATGATATTTATTCGTTCCGGCGCATCTGCAAGCAACTCAATATTCTGGTCTATGACAAAAAGACGGGTACGCCCATCGACATGGCTGACGTACGCATCCTGCGCAACGGGACCAACCAGGAATTGCGCGTGACCAACGCGGAGGGGCGCACGGACCTTTGTCTGGACGCCAATACGGAGTACGAGTTCCGGGTGGTCAAAGATGGCTACGCGCTCAACAGCGTTCGGTTCTCGACGTTGACTCAGTCGCCAAAGCCGGAGCTGAGTGTATCTATCTACCTGACCAAGAGCGAGAATACACTGGTGCGGGGTATCGTTAAAACCGAAGTAAACCAGAAACCGGCGCAGGGCGTGAAGGTGACGCTGCGCAACGAAAAAGACAAAAGCGAGCAAAGCGTCGTGACGGGCCCCGACGGCGGCTACGAATTCAATACAAAAGCCAACGCGCCGTTTACGATCACGGCCCAGAAAGAACAGTACGCCACCAAAAAGGCGCAGTACGGTAAAACGAAGCGCACCGGCCGGGCCGTTACCGATTCAATTGGCCTGTATGGCGTGGGTGACGTGTTTCAGTTGAAAAATATTTACTACGACCTCGACAAGTTCTTTATCCGGGCCGATGCCGCCCGCGAACTCGACCACGTGCTGGCGCTCCTGAAAGAGTATCCGAAGATGAAAATCGAACTGCGCTCGCACACCGACGCCCGTTCCAGCGATACCTACAACATGCGCCTGTCGGAAAACCGGGCCCGGGCCGCGATGGACTACCTCGTGGCGCGGGGTATCGCTGCCGGTCGGCTGTCGGCGCATGGCTACGGCGAAAGCGAAATCGTCAATGGCTGCGTCGACGGGGTGGCCTGTGCTGAAGCCGAACACCAGAAAAACCGCCGGACCGAATTCAAGATTCTGGCCGTCGAGTAAGATCATCTGGTATCGCTTACCGGGGCCCGGCCAGACACACTACGGTTTGTCTGGCCGGGCCCCGGTTTGTTTGCCGACGCGTGTGTGGACAAACACTTGACTGGCACGGCCGGTTTGTCAAAAAAACAACCTGATAATGCGTTTTAAAGATAAGGTGTGCATCGTAACCGGCTCCACGTCGGGCATTGGCCGGGCTACGGCCGAGCGAATGGGGGAGGAAGGCGGTAAGGTGGTCGTGGTTGGTCGGGACGACGACCGGGGCCATGAGGTCGTCAAGTACATCGAAGATAAAGGCAGTGAAGCGTTTTTCGCCGACATCGACCTGAGTGACTCCGAGTCGATCAGGACGATGGTAAACCAGACACTGGACCGCTGGGGTAAGATCGACATCGTGGTCAACGACGCAGCGATGATGACCTTCGACCCGATCGTCGACTTATCGCTCGATGATTGGGAAAAAGTGCAGACGGTAAACATGCGGTCGGTATTTCTGCTTTGCAAACTGACCATTCCGCACATCGATGGCGGGGCAATCGTCAACGTCAGCTCGGTACACGCGTTTCAGACTACCGCCAACGTCGTACCGTATGCCGCCAGTAAAGGGGCGATGGAAGCATTTACCCGGGGCCTTTCGCTGGAGAGCGATATCAAAAAAGTACGCGTCAACTGTGTGGCACCGGGGGCCGTCGATACGCCGATGCTGTGGGATAACCCGAACGTGAAAAGCGGGAAAGAAAAAATCACCGGTGCCGTGGGTAAACCCGCCGACATTGCGTCGGCGATCTGCTACCTGGCGTCCGACGAAGCCTGT
Source organism: uncultured Spirosoma sp. (assembly GCA_964581865.1). Classification (GTDB taxonomy): domain Bacteria; phylum Bacteroidota; class Bacteroidia; order Cytophagales; family Spirosomataceae; genus Spirosoma. Next base: position 136,076 of record CAZOQC010000007.1, on the reverse strand, counting down.
TTCATCAACGGCACTACCCTGGCCGTCGACGGTGGCCGGCTGGCGCAGTTGTAGCCGTGACGCATCGGTCTGGAGCGGTAAGCCGGACAGGTATCTGCCTTTTGCTCTAAACTGTCACGATGAACCGCTTTGCTTTATTGGGGACGCTGCTGCTCGGTGCGCTGGGAACGACTGCCTGGCTCACCGGACGCGAACCCGACCCTGCTACCGAGTGGCCCGAATACCTCGGTGGCCCTGACCGGAGCCATTACTCGACGCTTAGTCAGATCAATACGGACAACGTCGCGCAGCTGAAGCCCGTCTGGGAATTTCATTCGGGCGATTCGGGACAGGTGCAGTGTAATCCGATTATCGTCAATGGAACGTTATACGGTGTCACGGCCTCGAATCAGCTGGTTGCGCTGGATGCCGCTACGGGTAAGGAACGCTGGCGATTTGTTGAGTCGGGTGGGGCGTCGTCGATGAGTACAAACCGGGGCGTTGTGTACTGGCGCAGCAACCGGCCGGGTGATACCGAACCGGCCCGGATTCTGTACGCCTACGGCTCGGACCTGTACGCCATCGATGCGGCTACAGGTAAGCCGATCACTACGTTTGGGGACAGCGGACACGTCAGCCTGAAAAAGGGGCTGGGACCAACGGCCGCGAACAAATTCGTTATCTCCAACACCCCCGGTACGCTGTTCGAGGACCTGATTGTGATGCCGTTACGCCTGTCGGAAGGGGCGGATGCCGCACCGGGGTCGATACAGGCATTCAACGTCCGGACGGGGAAACTGGCCTGGGTGTTTCACACGATTCCGCAGCCGGGCGAATATGGCTATGATACCTGGCCCAAAGACGCGTACAAAAATACGGACGTCGGCGGGGCAAACTGCTGGTCGGGGATGTCGGTCGACCGGAAGCGGGGCATTGTGTACGTACCAACGGGGTCGGCTGCGTTCGATTTCTATGGGGGGAATCGCACCGGCAGGAATCTGTTTGCCAACTGCCTCCTCGCGCTCGACGCCCGGACGGGCAAACGGCGCTGGCATCAGCAGCTGGTGCATCACGACATCTGGGACCGCGACCTGCCCGCGCCACCCAACCTGCTGACGGTCAGACAAAACGGCCCCGATGGTCGGCCCCGATCAATTGACGCCGTCGCGCAGGTGACCAAGCAGGGCTACGTATACGTGTTCGACCGCGCGACGGGTAAGCCGCTGTTTCCGATCGAGGAGCGATCCATGCCCACGTCAGCCCTGCCCGACGAAACGGCCTGGCCGACGCAGCCACTACCCACGAAGCCCAACCCGTTTGCCCGACAGACGCTGACCGAATCCGACATCAACCCCTATTCCGACGACCGCGATTCGCTGCTGGCGCAATTCCGCCAGGCGAAAAAAGGGCCGTATGTGCCACTCAGCAAAACCCCGACGCTGGTATTGCCGGGGGCCGACGGAGGGGCCGAGTGGGGTGGTGCGGCCGTCGACCCGGATGGTATTATGTACGTCAATGCGAACGAAATGGCGTGGCTGTTCAGCCTGCGCTCCACGCCCAAAGCCGACGAACTGGCGCAGCTAAGTCCCGGCCACCGGATCTACACTACCAGTTGCCAGACCTGCCACGGCCCCGAACGCAAAGGCAACGTAGCGAGTGGCTACCCATCACTGGTGGCCATCGGCCAACGGCGCGACCGGGCCTACGTGTCGAATCTGGTCGGGCACGGCAAGGGTATGATGCCGGGCTTTCCCAACCTGTCGGCGCCCGAAAAGCAGGCGTTGATCGCGTTTCTGTTTGGCGACGAAAAGACGGAAGCGACACCCATCGCTGCGGGGCAAAAGGAGCCGTATGTACCGTATAAATTCAACGGCTACACCAAATTTCTGGATGGTAAAGGCTACGCGGGGATCAAACCGCCCTGGGGTACCCTGACGGCGATCGACCTCAATACCGGCGAACACCGCTGGCAGCAACCGCTGGGCGAACTGCCCGAACTGACCGCGAAAGGCATTCCGCCGACGGGTACCGAAAACTACGGCGGACCCGTCGTGACGGCGGGTGGACTGCTGTTTATCGCGGCCACGAAAGACGGGATGTTTCGGGCGTTCGACAAAAAGACGGGTAAGCTGCTGTGGCAAACGGCTCTGCCTGCTGCTGGCTTTGCCACCCCCGCTACCTACGCCGTCAACGGGAAGCAGTATGTTGTGGTGGCGTGTGGTGGTACGAAACTTGGCACGAAAAAAGGCGACAGTTACGTCGCTTTTGCCCTGCCCTGACTATAGCGCTGTTGGCTGGCGCAAACCAGATGGTTGCCGTTGGGGTTAACAGATCAAGGCTTAATCCGCTCCGTACTGATGCCCGTAACATCGAAAATTATCAATGACATCCACCAGCGCAACTGGCCCGCGCTCAAGGGTGTCGTCCCGTACCTCGACCCCAGCGAACTCGCCGACCTGCTCCACGAACTGCCACCCCACGAGCAGGCTGTTTTCTTTCGACTGTTGCCCGAAACGGTTGCGGCTCAGTCGTTTGAACACCTGGACGCGGAGCAGCAGCAGCAACTGATGGAGCAGCTGGGGCAGCGGGAAGTCGCGACGCTGCTCAACGGGCTGGCTCCCGACGACCGCACGGCGCTGCTGGAAGAGTTGCCTTCGCAGGTGCTGTACCAAACGCTCAACCTGCTGACTGACGACGAGCGGGCCATCGCCAGCTCACTGCTGGGGTATGCCGAAGGGTCGATTGGCCGGCGGATGACACCGTATTACCTGGCCGTGCGGCCGGAACAGACGGTGCGGCAGGTGCTCGAACACATCCGTACCAAAGGGCAGCGCAGCGAAACGATCACGCATATCTACGTCGTAGACACGCAGCACCGGCTTATCGATGACCTGCGGATTTCGCAGATTCTGTTTGCGCCGGAGACGGCCACGGTCGACTCGCTCATGGACCGGCAGTTCGTTTGCCTGCACGTAACCGACGGGCAGGAAGCAGCCATCAGCGCCTTTAAACGCTACGACCGCCCGGCCCTGCCCGTCGTAACCGACGACAGTGTACTGGTCGGGATTGTGACCGCCGATGATATGATCGACGTGATCGAACAGGCTGATACCGAGGATATTCAGAAATTTGGTGGTCTGGAATCGCTGGACCTGCCGTACACCAAAACGCCCATGCTTGAGATGGTGCGGAAGCGGGCCGGGTGGCTGATCGTGCTGTTTCTGAGTGAGATGCTGACGGCGTCGGCGATGGGCTATTTCGAGAATGAGATCGAGCGGGCGGTGGTGCTGGCGCTGTTTATTCCGCTAATTATTTCCAGCGGGGGCAACTCCGGATCGCAGGCGGCAACGCTCATCATCCGGGCCATGGCGCTCCACGAACTGACCCTGCCCGACTGGTGGCGCGTGATGCGGAAAGAGCTGTTTTCCGGCTTAATTCTGGGCCTGATCCTGGGCGTAATTGGTCTGCTGCGTATCGTGATCTGGCAGAAAACCGGCTTTTACGATTACGGGCAGCACTGGTTTCTGATTGCGCTGACGGTCGGGGCAACGCTGATCGGCATCGTGCTGTGGGGAACGCTGTCGGGGGCCATGATTCCGTTTCTGCTGCGTCGGTTTGGGCTTGACCCCGCCACGTCATCGGCTCCGTTCGTCGCCACGCTGGTCGACGTTACGGGGCTGGTCATCTATTTTTCGATTGCGTCGATTATCCTGCGTGGCACGCTGCTCTGACCGGGATACCGGCTGAGTCGCCACGGATTCAGCCGGGTAACAGCCGCGCCGTGACGGATACCTGCCCGACGTGGCGCATTGTGTGTTCGGCCGCGTGGACCAGCAGCCCAAGTACCGTCGAGGGGAGTTGCGCCCGGCCGACGCCCCGCCAGTCGGTGAGTGTGGCTTCGTCCGTTGTTTTCAGCTGCGCTATCGCCCGGTCGACCTGCTGCGCAAACTGCTCGACCAGCGACGCTGCCGTTTGTCCCGCTGCCGTCGGTGCTCCCTCCGCCGATAGGGCGTCGAGTTGCGCGGGGGAGAGGGCTTCGGCGCGGGCGTAGGTAAACGTGCGGTCGAGGACACCGGCCAGGTGCTGTACATGAAAGCCCACCGACGCCACTTCACCACCCCGCCCCGCCGGGCGAACCCACAGCAGCTCATCGGGAAAATCGGCCAGCAGTTCCGTAATTTCTTCGCGGGCCTGCAACAGCGCGTGTGCTACGGGCTGCAACAGGGGCGGCACATCGGGCAGCGGCCCCCGCATCCATACTTCAGGCATACTTGAGTTTGTAGTTTGTAGTTTGTGGTTCGTAGTTCCTTCGGCGGCTGGCTGTCGCGGATAATACCGCCGGAGGAACCGACCGGCGGCCCGGCACAAACTACGAACCACGAACGACAAACTACAAACTAAATGACCGTGCCACCGTCGGCGTGAAAAATGGAGCCGGTGCTGTACGACGACGCGCTCGACGCTAGAAACAGGGCTAACGGGCTGATTTCGCTGGTCGTTCCCATCCGGGCGATGGGTAATCGGCTGACGAAATGATCCAGAATTTTTTCGTTTTGCCAGAGGGCCTGCGAAAATTTGGTTTTGATCAGGCCGGGCGCAATCGCGTTGACGCGGATACCATCGGGTCCCCATTCCTTGGCCAGTACCTTCGTCAGCATGTTCAGCGACGCCTTACTGACACTGTAGATGCCCAGTCCGGGGTCGGGCGTGTCGCCCGCGATGCTACTCATCATGATGATGCTACCCCCGCCCCGCGCTTTCATGCTGGGGTAACACAGCTTGCTCAGCTCAAACGGCGCTTTCACGTTGGCCTGCATGATTTTGTCGAACGCGCTGCCGTCGCAGTCGAGCGAGGGGCCGAAGACGGGGTTGGAAGCCGCGTTGTTGACCAGAATATCGATGCCGCCGTAGACCGCGATGGTTTTGTCGACCAGCTGGGTGAGCTGATCCATGTCGCCGACGTGGGCCGCAATGCCGGTGGCTTCACCGCCCTGCATTTTGATGGCATTGGCGAGTTCATCGCAGGCATCCTGTTTGCGGCTACTGACGACGACCTTCGCACCGAAGCGGGCGTACAGGCGGGCAATGTCTTCGCCGATCCCTTTACTGGCACCGGTAATAAGGGCTACTTTACCGCTCAGATCAAACAGACGTTGTTCGGCGGTAGAAACGGATTGTGGGGTCATAGGCAGGCCAGCCGAACAGACGGCCGGGTTGCTAACCTAGATCATTTCGGGCCGAATTCAAAGGATATGCCCTGTTTGCCGTACTTTCGGCGTTCTATTTGCAGAATCTGCGTTGTATGTCCGAAACCCCCGACGAATTGCCGCCTTTCGCCCGTTCGTGGCCCCATCTGTATGCCCTCGTGCTGGGTAGTCTGGCACTTGAAATCAGCCTGTTTTACGTACTGATGCGCTGGCTGTCATGAGTACGCTCGACTGGGGTGTTTTAGTGGTTACGCTGCTGGGGCTGGTCCTGTACGGCGTGTTACGCAGCCGGGCCGAGCAGCGGCAGAACGGGCAGAACCTCGGCAGTTACCTGCTGGCGGGGCAGTCGCTGCCGTGGTACCACGTGGGGCTGTCGGTGATGGCGACGCAGGCGAGTGCCATTACGTTTCTGTCGGCACCGGGGCAGGGCTTTACCGACGGCATGCGATTCGTGCAATTCTATTTCGGTCTGCCGCTGGCAATGGTCGTGCTGTCGATCACGTTCGTGCCGATCTTCCACCGACTCAAGGTGTTTACGGCCTACGAATACCTCGAAACCCGATTCGATACCCGTGTCCGGACGCTGACAGCCGGCTTATTTCTGCTCCAGCGTGGCCTGTCGACGGGCCTGTCGATCTACGCACCCGCCATCGTCCTGTCAACGATTCTCGGCTGGAATATCTACTGGACCAATATCATCATCGGCGGGCTGGTGCTGGTCTACGCGGTCGTTGGGGGATCGAAAGCCATTTCCTACACGCACCTGCAGCAGATGGCCGTCGTGGCCCTAGCGATGGCGCTGGCGGGCTACCTGACCGTGCGATTACTGCCCGAGGGCGTGGGCTTCATCGACGCGCTGCACGTGGCGGGAAAAGCCGGGCGCATGAACCTGATCGACCTGCATTTCGATCCCGACAGCCGCTACAACCTCTGGTCGGGGCTGATTGGCGGTTTCTTTCTGCAGCTGTCCTACTTCGGCACCGACCAGTCGCAGGTGGGGCGCTACCTGACGGGTGAGTCGATTGGGCAAAGCCGGCTGGGGCTGCTGATGAATGGCCTGCTTAAGGTACCGATGCAGTTTTTGATCCTGTTGGTCGGTGTGCTGGTGTTTGTCTTTTATCAATACAATCCGTCGCCCGCGTTTTTCAACCGGCAGGAAACCGACAAACTACGCAACAGCCCCTACGCCAGCGCGTACCAGGTCGCTGAAATCAAACACCAGAACCTGACCAACGTACGCCAGAAAGCGGTGCTGGATTTGCAGACGGCGCTGAAAACAGCGGACGAAGTGGGTCAGGATGTGGCCGGTGAATGCATCCGGCAAACCGATGATGCCCTGAAAACCGTCAAAGCCGATATCACCGGGCTGATTAAGCAAAATAACCCGGCGGCCGATACCAACGACGTAAACTACGTATTTCTGCGGTTCGTGCTCGACTACCTGCCCCACGGGTTGATCGGCCTCCTGATCGCCATGATTTTCCTGACCTCGATGGGGTCGGTCGCGTCGGCGTATTCGTCGCTGGCGTCGACAACGGTAGTCGACGTGTACCGGCGACTGATCCGCCCCAACGATACAGACGCGCATTACCTCAACGCATCGCGCTGGTCGACCATCGGCTGGGGTATTTTCTGCATCGTCGTGGCGCAGTTTGCCAACCAGTTCGGCAGCATGATCGAAGCCGTCAATATTCTTGGGTCGCTGTTTTACGGCGTAGTGCTGGGCGTGTTCGTCGTCGCGTTCTACGTCAAATCCATCGACGGCCCGGCTACGTTTTGGGCCGCGATCATCGCCGAGCTGTTCGTTATATTGAGCTGGTATTTCGACCTGACGGCTTTCCTCTGGCTCAACGCGATCGGCTGTCTGCTCGTCGTCGGTATCGCGTGGGTGTTACAGCGGATACTCCGGTAAGCCGGTTTACGGAGGCAGTGGTGAGGCCACCTTGTTGGATAGCCCGCTGATTGGCGATACATTGGAAACCGGATTCAGCGGTTGGTCGTTTTTACAGAAAGGAGAACCCATGACACGCAGCATAACCATAGAAACCCAGAGCGATGCTGACTTCGCATTGCTTCAGGAACTGGCTCACCGAATGGGCCTGCACATGGTTGACGACAAGCAAAACGGGCAGGGTGAACTTACGCCATCGCAGTTGCTCGAACAGGTGGCCGGGAGCTGGCAGGGCGACGAAACGGGCGATGAACTAGAAGCAATTATCTACAGTGCCCGCTGCGATCAACACCGTGATGTTGATTTATGAGTTATCTGCTGGATAAAATATCTGCATCCACTTATTCAAAGGCACAATCGAATTATCACGCCCCTGACTAATGGTCTGATCGATAAGAAGCAGGCAAAAAAAGTGGGCCGCAGTAGTAACCGCGACCCACAACCGAAAACTGTAAACCGAAAATTGCAAACCGACCTTACGCCCGCTTGCCTTTTTTGCCTTTCGCCGGCATGGCTGGGACTTTGGCGGTGTATTCGGTAATCGTCTTCTCGATACCGTCTTTGAAGAACGGGAACGCTGCGTCGTTCGACGACTGACCCGTTGCCAGGGCTTTCTGCGCCACCGGCAGGGCATCGGCGTATTTGCCCATTTTGCCCAGAATCTGCGCTTTCACGAACAGATTGCGATACGTTTCTTTCATCGATACCGATTTATCGATCCAGGTCAGGGCCTGATCGAGGTTGCGGCCTTTCGAGAGGTTGTAGCTGGCTGCTGCCTGCAATACAGCCGCGTCCTCCGGCTTCTCCGCAACCGCCTTATCCACGTTAGCCGCTGCGTTAGTGTTTACGTCGACACGTAGCGGAGCCATTGCCTTCGCGGTACCAAACATAAACGTCATGTTGGCCGTGCTGTCGGTCACGTCGCTGAAACCGATGGTGAAGTTCTGCGTGGGGTCGGTTTCTTTTACCACCTTGATCGGTACGCGCAGGGCGTCTTCGTCCTGCTTGTAGGTCTGCTCGGTCACGGCCATGTTCTTGCTGAAAATCAGCGTCCAGTCGTCGGCCATCGGGATCGACAGAATGGCGTACGAACCGGCGGGGAGCGTTTTGCCGTCGATCATCAGATCGGTCGACGTGGTGAAGGCGGTTGCCTGATTGGCACCCGTGCGCCATACTTTGCCGGTTGGGATTAAGGCATCGGTAAAGGGGGTACGACCTTTCAGGCTGGGCCGCGAATACTTAACGGTCAGGTCGGTCGTGCCAACGGTCTGCATGACGGTTGCGCCGGGACTGGGGGAGGGGAGTTTAATCTGGGCGGTGGCCAGTTGGGCCGCCAGTGCGACCGTAGCACAACTCAGTACGAGCTTACGCATGATTGGATTTGATTGGTACGATTGTTTGTCAAAAAACAGCCGAAATTGCCTTTTTTTTACCGTAAAAACCAGTCCATGCACCGCCAGCCTTTGCTTTCGCTGCTGCAACAGCACCTCGACAACCCCGCCACAACCGATCCCGACGAGCGGGCGATGACCGAAGCCACCCGGCAATTCGTGCAGCAACATACGGATTGCTTCGAGCGCAGCCTGCTCATCGGCCACGTCACGGGCTCGGCCTGCATCGTCAGCCCCGACCGGCAGCAAACCGTGCTCATTCATCACCGCAAACTTGACCGCTGGTTTCAGCCCGGCGGTCATGCCGATGGCGACCCCGACGTAGCGGCCGTGGCCCTGAAAGAAGCGCGAGAAGAAACCGGCCTGACCCGCCTGAGGCTAGTGGGCGAACCGGGAAAACCTGCCCCCATATTCGATGTCGACGTGCATCCGATACCGGCTCGTGGGGCGGTGCCGGCTCATCTGCATTACGACGTTCGCTTTTTGCTTGAAGCCGATCCCGAAGAGCCATTTGTTCAAACCGATGAAGTGCAGAACGTTCGATGGTTCTTACTGGATGACGCAATATCAATCGCTAATTCTCCGTCTGTAAGCCGGATGTTGGCAAAAATTAGATAAAACTATAAAACCAGTAATTCGTTTTTGCTTGTTTTAATGTATATTTAATAAGTATATAGTTTTCGTACAACAAAATCACTCGACCATGAAAACGATACAATCATGGCTGCTGGGCGTTGGTCTGGTGGCACTCAGTAATTGGAGTTGCGCACAGGACAAACCTTCCTGGGCCAACGATCCGACCTATTCGACCAATAATTATAAGCACCCTAATAAGGCGCAGGCGGCCCGTCGGGTCAGCAACAAACAGGCTGTGTCGGTGACGGCGCCGACGGTGGGCGATGCCCAACTAGCCAACTACAAGCAGCAGCGACCCAACCAGAGTCCGGCGGGGGGTGTTGTCGTCGATCACACGCCGTCGACTTCATTGGCCGGGCGCAACTACAAGATTCAGATTCCTGTCCGGGAGGAAGCCGCGACCAACAGCGCGATCAGCCGCCGGTCGGGGACCAGAAAAGATAGCGCTTCCGGCGTGGGGAACGAATAGGGTTTTTTAACACAAAGGCACGGAGGGCTGCACGGAGATAAAAGAGAAAATCAGGCAATGCTGAAACCTCTTCGTTCTCTGTGCAGCCCTCCGTGTCTCTGTGTTAAAAAATTATCGTTTAATCACCTTCAGGCTGCGTTTGGTTTCACCCGCGACCAGCGTCAGTACGTACATACCCGTCGGCAGACCGAGATCCGGTACGGTAAACGCAGCCAGACCGGGCGGGGTCGTGCGGGTCTGCCAGCGCGTGCGGCCGGTGAGATCGGTCAGCGTGGCTTCCAGCGCCGTATTCACATCGAGTTCGCCCCAGCTAACGGTTAGCGGTTCAACATCCGAGAATGGTATAGGGTATACAGCCAGCGGTTTAAACGTCTCGGCGATGGCCTGCGCCCGGCTAAAATCGGGGATGCCGTAGCCGAGCTGGGCATCGGGGGCCGTGTATTGACTACCCGACCGGCGAAGGGCGGCCGTGACCTGCGCGGCCGTCAGCCGGGGGTTGGCCTGCCAGTAGCCAGCCGCCAGCCCCGCCAGCAGGGGCGTTGCAAACGAGGTGCCGTCGCCCGCCACGATCTGCCCGGTGGGTGACCCGATCACCGTGCTCTGCCCCCGCGCAGCGAGATCGGGTTTGATTCGTCCGTCGGCGGAAGGGCCGACTGAACTGAACGATGCCCGGTTTCCTGCCGCTGTGACGGCCCCGACCGCCAGTACTGCTGCGGCATCGGACGGCGCTGATATATACCGCCATGCGCTGCTGCCTTCGTTACCAGCCGCCACGACGACCACCATGCCTGTTTGGGCGGCAATCTGCGCGGCCCGCGTCGACAGGGCCGTTTTACCGTCCATGTTGGCGTAGGTGTAGTTGCTGGTGGCATCATCAAATTGCGTGTAGCCCAGCGAGGAACTGATAACGTCGACGCCCGCGCTGTCGGCGTATTCGGCCCCAAACAGCCAGTTGGCTTCTTCGACCCGGCTTTCGGTGGCCGCATCCTCGGTCCGGAGCAGGATAAATGACGCGTTGTAGGCCGTACCGTAGAGTCGCCCGTCGGCCGTAGCGGCAATGGCCGACAGGCACGACATGCCGTGTGAATCATCTTCGTAGACGCTCGTTTCTTTCTTCACGAAATCGTAGGTCGCCAGCACCCGTTTTTCGTCGAACAGCGGTTTGAGAAAGCCAACCCGGTCGGCGTTGAGGTAGCCCGCATCCAGCACACCGATCAGCATCCCTTCGCCGTGGTAGCCCGCTTCGTGCATTCTGTCGGCCCCGATCTGCGTGATCTGCGTCTGCGACGCGCCGTAGCTAAGGGCACTTACTTCGCCAAATTTCCGACCGGCGTTCGTTTCGGCTGGCCCGGCTTCGGCGCTGCGCCGGGCACCCGATAAGGCCCGGTTGAACTCGATGCCACTCACAAACGGCAACTGCCGGACGGTTGTCAGCACGGCGTCGGTGGCTTCGATCAGCACGGCGTTGAACCAGCGCGACGGAAACCAGATGCGGGCTCCCGCCTGCTGCAACTGCGTAACATAGGCCGGGTTAACAGGTAGATCGCGGCTCTGAACGGCGATGTTCTGCCGCTGCCGACGCAGGATGGCCCGCTGCGACAGAAACTGCTCCGGCCGGTCGATCGAGTAGGGCGTGCCCGCTTTGTCGCGCAGCAGCACCAGGTATTTACGCGTCTGGGCCTGCGCCGACAGCACCCCGCCGATGCTCAGGAGCACGATCAGCACCCATTTATTCCGTACCATATTGCCGAAGCCGGTAAATTTGCCGAATGCCATAGTCAATCTGATTGGTGCCCACGCAGGCGGGTGTCGATGAGCAGAATTGAAGCTGTATCCGTTCGCGGTAAACAATACCCACCTGCCGGGCAAATACCGTCAGTCGTTTATCGTGCGAAATCAGCGTTGAATCATTGCGCCCCATGACCGTCAGCGTCTGGTCGTAGGTTGTATCTGATACGCGGTAGGGCTGGCCGACGTTGCGCAGTTCGTAGGGTTCCTCGCCGAGCGCGTTGTATCGGTTGCCGTTCCAGGTAAGCCGTTCGCTGACGGGGAACAGCAGACTAACGAACGCCAGCCCGTTTTCCGTACGAATGAGTTGATTATCGGTGCGCTGAATAGTCCAGATCGAGTCCAGCTGCCAGCCAGCCGCCAACGCGGCCCGGCGATAGCGCATAAGCCGGTACGCCGATTGTCCCGTCGCATCGGTATACGGCGCGCCGATCACTTCCTTTACCTGATACGTCCGCTGAACGGGGGGGGCATTGAGGGCATACTGCTGCTCGCTGACATCGTACACACAATACCGACCCGTTTCAACCGGTGCGTACTCGTAGCCCGGACCAGTATCCGCGACCGGGTCGCGTTGACAACTCAGTAGCCACAGTAATGAAAGCAGCAATAGATAGCGCAAGGCAGGTTAGGGAAAATCTGGTTACGGTGGGTATGGCAAGCAGTTACGGGCAATTCTCCTGCCAAAAAAGCAGGTCGCCCGGTACCGATGCCGAACGACCTGTTTTATACCGCGCCAGCTTTCCCCGTTATGGGGCCTGCACGAGCGACGCTTAGTGCATGAACTGGAGAAATGAAAAGTCAGGCTGGCGCATCATCAACTCGTTTTCGTGCGATTCGCGCTGGGCTTCCGTGGCATATATCCTCATGTGCTGCTCGTAGGCGTCGATGGCGTCCTGAATGGTTGTGTACGTGTCGCCGGTAAGGCAATCGGATAAAGTCAGCGCGTCCAGCAGCCCGGTATTTACGCCCTGCCCGGCGAACGGCGGCATCAGGTGGGCCGCATCGCCAATCAACGTAATGGGCAGCGGGCGATTGGGTTGCCAGGGTTTGTCCAGCGGTAATTTTTTGGTCGGCAGTCCCCAGAAGGCTGTCGTCGCGCGGAACAGTTGCTGGAAGGGTTCACCCCAGTCTGCAAGCCGGTCGGTGACAACGGCCCGCATGCTGTCTGTATGGTCCGGGCCGTTACCATGCGCCCATCCGGCCGGTTTCTGGAAAATCAGGCCGTAGGTCAGATTTCCATTGTTGCACGGATTTGCGACCAATGAATTGCCCAGTTGGCTGGTCATCAATCGCTTGCCGTTGCATAGCTGGTAAAACTCCGGACAGGCTGTCGCAGGCTGCGGTACGTCGCCCTGGATAATAATTGTTCCGGTATCGTCAATGACCGCATCCGTAACGTAGGATCGTACTTTAGACATGCCGCCGTTGGCCACGATGACAACATCAGCCAGTGCGGGCGGGGCGTTGTCGAAATGCAGCTGCCAGTGGCCGTTCTGCTGGTCAAGCCCGGTGCATTTCCGGTTCCAGATCACGGTGGGGCTGGTCAAACTGTCGAGCAGGATGGTCCGCAGGCTGTTCCGGTTTATTTCGGGATTATCGTGTTCGTCTCCGGGGCGGATCTCCTTCGAGAAAAGCACCGTCCCCTGCTGATCGGTAAAGGTGATACCCATGGGTAGGGCGGCTGCGTAATACCGGTCGAGCAGACCGGCTTTTTGCAGGGCTTTCTGGCCCGACTCTTTGTGCAGGTCGAGCGTGCCGCCCCAGATGCGGGCCTGCGGGTCGGCGTCCCGTTCGTAAACCGTCACGTCGACACCTGCCTGCTGTAGTAGTCGGGCCATGGTCAGACCAACGGGACCCGCTCCGAGAATGGCTATTTTCTTGTTCGTTAGTAGCATGGTGTATCGGTTGGTAAGTAGGTTATTGACAAAAAAATAGTTTTAGAATAACCTAAATTGTTTGTAACGAAGTACTTATGATTCAGTATGCCGACTGAATTTGCCCGTTGAGTACAGGCAAAGGTGGGGGAGGTGGTGGTCGTGGTCCTGGACAAACGCGACAAAACGGGCTGGCTAAACGGGCATCGGCTCCGCATTCCGTGCCTGAATCGCGGCCTCGGTAGCCGGTATCAGAAACTGGCTCAGCATGCTCAGGGCGTTGGTCTGCACCGCCCCGATCAGCGGTCGCAACGTCTGGTTATACGCCTGAAAGGCGGCTTCATGGTGGCCATCGTGCGTTGCCAGGGCATCGGCTACGGCGGCCGCGCCGATCATGGCCAGCGACCCGCCCATGCCCGCAGCGGGCGACGCGCAGTAAGCGGCATCACCCACCAGGGCCACCCGGCCTTTGGTCCACGACGGCATGTGTATCTGGCAGAATTTATCGAAGTAGGCCGTGCCTGCCTGCTTTACCTCCGCCAGTAGTTCGGCGGTTCGCCAGTCGTTACCGGTAAACTGATCGATCGTGAGCTGACGTTGCTGGTCGGTGTCCCGATAATCGTACGCGATTTCCTGCGCCGAGAAAAAACAGAAAACGATGTCTGTTTTGCCGTTGTAGGCATTCAGCATGATGACCTTGCCCGGTACGTTGTAGAGTTGCGCCGTGTTTGGTTCTATCAGCAATTTGTCGACGATCGTGAGTGAGAAATAATGGTGAAGAAACTGGGAATAGTCGGCTTCGGGGCCAAACCAGAGATTCCGCACGGCCGAATGCGTCCCGTCGCAGCCAAACACCAGATCGAAGGGTTGCTGCGCCCGGTGCCTGAACGTGACACGGACGTCGGTCCCGGTTTCGTGCAGGGCAGTGATACTGTCGCCGAATACAAACCCGACCTCGTCGTTCAGTGCCTCCAGCAGCACCGCCATAAACGTGTCCCGTTCGAGTTCGACCGTATCGTCGGCACCCGGCCCGTCGAGTAGCATGGAGCCGGCTGTACTGTCGTCGGCATTTTTGAAGTCCCACCGTTCCAGCGTCAGCCGGTTCGCTTTCAATTGCTCAAGAAGGCCCATCCGCCTGGCGACGTGTAAGGCATCTCCTTCCAGATTGATAGCTGCGCCACCCGTTCGGAATCCGCTGGCCCGTTCCACCACCGTTACCTGGTAGCCAAGGTGATTCAGCCACCAGGCGGTGGTTAGTCCGGCAATGCCAGCCCCTGAAACGAGGGCGGTTTTTTTGATTGGTACGTCCATCTTTTGTGCGCGTTTGGGTGCTGAGTCCAGCACGATGGCACAAAGGTCAGGAACGCTCCGGCCTCAGGCTTGTACAAACGCGACAAAATCGTCGGGCGTATTGCCTTTCGCCTGCCTTGTTTGTCGGGCGAAGGCTGCGGGTGTCGTGCCGCTGAACCGTTTGAACTCCCGGCTGAGGTGTGCCTGATCGGTGTAGCCGAAGTCGTGCGCCAGCCCAGTCAGACTGGTCGACGGGTCAAGCCACAGCTGATCGCGCACCTGTTCAAACCGGATCAGGGCCGACACGTCTTTCACCGTATGCCCGGCCGCCTGCCTGAACTTACGTTCCAGGGTACGCACCGTTGCGTGGGCGGCTGCCGCTACCTGACTGACGGGGAGGGTACCGTTGGCTGCGCGCATCGCCGTACCCGCTTTGGTCAACGTGCTATCCGTGGCCAGATCGGCCTTCGTCCGTAAAAAATACTGGCTCACCTCACGCAGGGCTTCGGCGATGTTACCATCCCTGACCAGGGCGGCCAGTACGGGTTGCAGGTCGGCGACAGGATGGGCAATGAGTCGCCCACCCGCCTGACCGGACGGCAGATCGAGCAGGTTGAAGACTGTCCAGGGAAAGCACCGGACGCCGATAACGTCCAGGCAATGCTGGGCGCGTAACGCAACCGGTCGATTGAGCAGCCCCATCAGAAAGGGAGAGGGCAACGACTGCCAGCCATCGGGGGTAGACAGGCTGCAGGGGGTACCGAAGAGAAAGGTCAGTTCCGGGTAGCCATCCGGTACGATCTGAAACGTAGCGGGTTGCTCGCCAAAATCCAGCCGGGTATACCAGAAGCAACGGATGAGATGCCGTAACTCGTCGGGCGGGTCAACTTCCTGATGGTGCATGGTCGCCAGTTTAGGTACTACTCATACACAGACCGGGGCGTCGCCGGTATCCGCGTAGATCGTGGCGACGCCCCGGTGGTGTAACGCAGCAAAGATAGTGTGCGCCGGACCGGTTACTTGGTGGTCAGTAGAAAGCCGATGGTGAAGTTGGCGTCCCAGTCGAACACAAACTGCTTACAGCCTGTGGCGTCGGCAACGGCCCTGTAGATATTGATACCGGCCTTGTCTTTGGCGTTGTCGAGTTTATAGGCTGTGGGCGCGTCGAGCACCGTGTACCGTTCCTTACCGTTGCGCGACACTTTCGCCATATCGAACGGTACCCCACCGATGATAAAGCAGGTCTGACGGAGGTCACTGGGCACCTGTTTCGCTTTAGCCGATACTTCACTGGCTACCGTCGCATCGCTGGTGTTGTTCTGAAAATATTTGGCCCCGTAAGTTTCCAGCGCCTTGGTCGATTCGCCGGTTTTCCACGAAATCTTCGTGTTTCCCGAGCCAATATCCACCACAAAGGCTTTGCCGGCGTATTCGGCGGGCAGTACCGAGCGCAACCCCAGCGAGCCTTCCTGCTCCGGCGTTACGGTGTTGACGACGTAGTTCAGCGATTTCAGCGCCTTCACGATCTTCTGCGTACCCTCGGCTTTGACGGCTCCCGAACTCACGACGAAGTGAATATCGCGCCCACCCACGCCATAATCGAGCATCTTGCCGATGTAGCTTTTCAGCCCCTGCCGGATATCGTCGTCCGACGCCATGTTTTCCATGACCAGACTGTTGCCGAACTCGGCCTTTTCCAGCTTCCAGTGCTTTTGGTCGTCCACTTTGATAATGAATGAGTTAAAGCCGCTGGCTCCCAGCTCCACGACGCCTTTCAGCTTACCCCCTTCCGGGGCGGGCGGGGTGAAGGTAAACGCGGACCGGGCCGAGCCCGGATTCGTCATGTCAGGCCCATCCGAACTGGCCGTCGATTCGTTGTCGGGCGTAACGGGCGCGTTGTTGTTGTCGGCACCCGGCTCGTCGGGGCGGGGCATGGTCGAGGATGCGTCGGCCTCGCGGGGAGCCATCTTGCGCAGGGCGTCGCTGCCGCCGAAGTAGCGGAATCCAAAGAAAATAGCGGCCAGAACCAGTACCGTAATCAGCAGCCGTCCGGCAGTAGTGAGTCGTTGCATAGTTAAAGAGCGAAAGAATGAAAGAGTGAAAGAGCGAAAAACGGGAGAGCTACGAGTGAATAAACGTTGAATGGCAGGTATCGCTCTTTCGCTCATTCACTCGTTCGCTCTTTAATCCAGCAGGTTCCGATATCCCGCGTCCTTTGGCGGGTTGATCTGGCCGGGTCGGGGGGCGGTGATCGGGTTGGGCGATGCGCTGGTGTCGGTCTGGATCAGGCTGAATTCGCCTTTGTTGTAGGCATCCAGCAACGTTTGCCCCTTGTCGGACAGGATACCGTTCTGAATGTCGACGCCGTTGATAAAGTCCATCGACAGGTCCATCGCCCGCTTCATCTCGCCGAGTTTTTTGCTCATATCGTCCTGAATGTACTCCATCGACTCGTCGAAGTAAAACCGCTTGTCGGGGTCGCCCTTGAAGATGCTGACGGCCGTTTTCAGGGCGTTCGAGCTTTCCTTGACGATCTGGTACTCGGTTTCCTTCAGGCGAACCTTGATTTCTGTTTCCTTGATGATGTAGTCGGCGCTTTTGTTGACTTTTTCCATGAACGCCAGCACCATGGTCATGTTGCGTTGCAGCGGAGACAGCTTTTCGTTCATCTCCTGCAGGCCCGCGCCTTCGATGGTGGCCAGTTGGGCCTGTTCCTTCATGCCGGGGCGGTCGCTCAGGCTGCTGGCTTTATTGGCTTCGGCGAATTTCTGCTTGATGGCGTCGTTGTTCTCGTTGATCTTCTTGTTGAGCTTCACGAGTTGCCCGGCCAGCGTGTCGATCTGTCCCTGCATCTTCTGCCGCTTGTCTTTCAGATCCTGCACGTAAATCTTCATGATCGCAATGGGGTTCAGCTGAATGACTGTGCCCGTAATGCTCCGCATGAGTGACTTGAACAGAAAGAACACCGCCGTGCGAACGTCTTTGCTGGTAAACAGAAAGATCAGCACGCCCAGCGCCCCCAGCAGCAGCGACAATTCAAGGATGTTCGACGTGGCCCGGATCAGGAATTCGAGAATATCGTTGAGGTGCAGCAGGCCGTAGCCCGCGATAGCGGCCATCACGATCATGCCGAAAATACCTTCGGGGCGGCTCCAGAACGATTTTTTGTCTGGCTCTTCGGTACTGCCGCCAATCTGCGAAAAATCAGGTGTTGCCATGGGGGAATGAAGTTGTCGAGTTGTAAAGTTGTTGAGTTGTAAGGTTGTCGGGTTGTACAGTTATAAAGTTGCTGGCGCGCTAGCGGCCGGATGGGCTGACGCGCCAGCAACTCTATAACTGTACAACTCTACAACTGTAAGTATTGCGTTAGTTTACGCACATCGTCGTTGATCTGATCGACAAAGTGAGCGTAGGTCGTTTCGTAGTTTTGCTGATTCTGCCGGATCTTCGCGCTTTGCTCACTCATTTCACCGGTAATCGCGCTGAGTCGTTCGGTGTTAGCCGCCCGCTTCTGTTCGATTTCCTGCAACTGCCGGGTCAGCGCGTCGTTTTCGGCCTGTAACCGTTTTTGTTCGTTTTCCAGACCACCCACGCGTTCCGCCAAAGCCGCATCGACGCTTTTGGCGAACCCATCGCGGTCCTTTTGCAGAGCCGCTACGTATTGATTCGCCGTGCGCGTCAGCACACCCGCATCTGTCGGCCCGCCAAGCGCTTTGAAGCTGGCCCAGGCGGCCTGAAACTGCTTTTCTTCCGACAGACCCAGGCTCGTCAGGCTTTTCAGGGTTTCACGGAACTCGAAATAATCGGGTCCGGGCGGGTTGTTCTGGGCCAGCACAGTCGCCAGATGCTCCGCAAATTTCGGATCGACGTTGCCGGGCGTGGACGCAGTAGACGCAGTAGCGTTGGCAGATGTCGTGGTGGTTGCCGACGGGCTGGTATTCGCCGATGACCCCGTAGCGGGTGACGTGGCCGCTGGTCGGGGCTGGGTCGTGCCGGTTACGGGCGGTACCCCGCCGACTGCGGGGGCGGACTCGTCTTCCTTGACGAAAAAGCGCAGAATGCGGGTTCCGAGCGATGATTCTTGTTCAGCCATAGTGTCAGTCGGTGCGGGCGTGGCCCGGTTGGTGAAAGACTGAACAATGTTACAAGGTTCCCCGCATTTCACCAATGTTGTTTTACGCCGAACGGTCTGCCGACCTGACGAACTGTCGCAGGACGGGCCGAATTGCGTACCTTTGCCACCACAAAGAGCGAAAGAGGTAAAGAGTGAAAGAGCGAAGGGCTAGTACCGGAGGCATTCGCTCTTTCACTCTTTACCTCTTTCGCTCTTTATTTATGATTCACCTGATTACCCCCGCGCCCTGGTCGGCTTATGAACTGATCGATTCCGGCGACTACTACAAGCTCGAACGCTTTGGCGATTATGTACTGGCCCGGCCCGAGCCGCAGGCCGTCTGGCGTAAGTCGCTGTCTGACGATGAATGGGAAGACCGCGCCCACGCCACCTTCCGGCGCGACCGCTCGTCGCCCGAGCGGGGCGACTGGCAGGTGAAACCCGACATGCGCGACCCCTGGCAGGTTCGCTTTCAGCAGCAGGGCCTCAATCTGACGTTTAAGCTGGCCCTGACGACCTTTAAGCACGTGGGGATTTTCCCCGAACAGGCCAACAACTGGGCGTATATATACGATGCGGTGACGGCCATGAAAAAAACAACTGCACGTCCGCGCGTACTGAACCTGTTCGCCTACACGGGCGGGGCGTCGCTGGCCGCGCGGCAGGCGGGGGCCGATGTGACGCACGTCGACGCCGTAAAACCGGTTATTAACTGGGCGCGGGAGAATATGGATTACAGCGAACTCGATAACATCCGCTGGGTTGTGGAAGACGCCGTAAAGTTTGTTCGTCGGGAAGTACGCCGGGGCAACAAATACAATGGGATCATCCTCGACCCACCGGCCTACGGACGTGGCCCCGACGGCGAGAAATGGGTGCTGGAAGAGCAGATTTACGACCTGCTGGGGTCCTGCGCCGACCTGCTCGACGGCACCGATTTCTTTTTCATCATCAACCTGTATTCACTGGGATTTTCGTCACTGATTGTCGACAACCTGATGGCGCAGCTCTTTGGCGACGTTCCCAACGCCGAATCAGGCGAACTGTACCTGACCGATACATTCGGCAAACGACTCCCCCTGGGGGTGTTTTCCCGGTTCACATCGGTAATGACAGAGTGATTGAGTGACAGACTGATTGAATGGAAATGTCGATGACAAACGATAGGGGCCTTTATTCTCGATGGATGAACAGACGAATCTGTGGTTTAGCCATTCAATCAGTCTGTCATTCAATCATTCTATCATTGCTCATCGCCTGCTCATCCGACGACCGCCGGGGGGCGTACATCCCGGAATCGCCCAAACCCGGCGATACGAGCCGCGTGGCTGGCACGTTGCGGGCCCTGACACGGGCGATCAGCCAGTCGTCGTCGCCGACGGCCTACGCCAAGCGGGCAGCCGTGTACCTGGCGATGGGGCGGGAGAGCGACGCTTTGGACGATCGACGAAGCCATCAGCCGCGACGGCGACGTGGGCAGCTTTTACCTGACCCGCGCGCAGATTCTTCGCGATCGGCAGCAGCCCGCCAAAGCACTCGAAAACGCGCAACGGGCCGAAATTCTGGGTGTCAACACCCCTGAACTTTACACCTTGCAGGGCGATCTGCTCCAGCAGCAAAACCAGTTCGACAAGGCGCGGCTGTTTCTGGCCCGCGCCCTGCAAATGGCGCCGTACGATGGAGAAGCTTATTTCTTTCGGGGCCTGATGGCCGCGCGAACCGGCGACACGGCGCAGGCCCTGACGCTGTACCAGCAGTCGCTCCGGCTGAAGCCGCGCTATCTGGAAACCTATAATCAGCTGGCGTCCATTTACCGCACCCGGCGCGACCTCTATTCCGCCCTGAACTATATCACGCAGGCCACACAGTATTTCCCCAACAACGTCCGGCTGCAATACAGCCGGGGGCTGATCTACCACACGGCTGGTCGGCTCGATAGCGCGCGGCAGTGCTATCAGCGCGTCATTCAGATGCAGCCGGGCTACTACCAGGCGTACTTTCAGTCGGGGCTCATCAACCAGCGGTTCCGCAACTACTACGCGGCACTCGCCGATTACCAGCGGGTGCAGCAGCTACGCCCGCAGTTCCCGCGCATCGATACGTACATTGGGTATTGCCACGAGCAGATGGGGCAGTACGACCTGGCCGTGGACGCGTATGCCAAAGCCACCAAACTGAACGTTGGCGACCGGCAGGCCGCAGCTGGTTTGTGGCGTTCGCAGCGACGGCGGTATCAAAACCAATATAACCCTGTATTTTTGCCTAACTCGACTCCGGACGGGGCGACCGCCAACCGCGAACGCACCCGGCTCGACACCACCCGCGTCCGAATCTCGACCATTGCCCCCAAAACCCGGGAAATCGGCGGTGGCAGCGATTCGCTCCGCCGGGCCGTCAAGCCGCTGGGATCGAATTAAAGTTTGTGGTTCGTAGTTGGTGGTTTGTCGTTGCTGGCGCAAGCCAATTCCGCCGGAGGAACTACAAACCATAAACTACAAACTACGAACCGAATAAGCTGTCCGCAGTTGTAGGCGGGCGGTGGATACACGTTTAACAACCAACAAGTTATGATTGCGCAGGACGAACAAATCCGCGTGACGCTGCCCGATGGGAGCGTAAGGCCGTATCCAAAGGGCTCGACCGGGCTGGATATAGCCACCCAAATCAGCGAAGGGCTGGCCCGCAATGTGCTGGCGGCTAAAGTCAACGGCGTGGTGCAGGACGCGACCCGGCCTATCGAGTCGGATGCCAACGTGCAACTGCTGACCTGGAACGACCCCGAGGGTAAGGCAACGTTCTGGCACTCGTCGGCCCACCTGATGGCCGAAGCGCTCGAAGCACTCTACCCCGGCGTGAAGCTGGGTATCGGCCCGGCCATCGAAACCGGCTTTTATTACGACGTCGATCTGAACGGACAGCCGTTTTCGCAGGAGGACTTCAAAAAACTGGAGGACAAAATGCTCGAACTGGCCCGGCAAAAGCAGGCATTCGTACGCACGCCCGTCAGCAAGGCCGACGCTATCTCGTATTTCGAAGAAAAAGCCGACCCCTACAAGCTCGACCTGATCGACGGGCTGGCCGACGGCAGCATTACGTTCTATACGCAGGGGGGCTTCACGGATCTCTGCCGGGGA
Organism: uncultured Spirosoma sp.; assembly: GCA_964581865.1. GTDB lineage: Bacteria > Bacteroidota > Bacteroidia > Cytophagales > Spirosomataceae > Spirosoma. Next base: position 114,240 of record CAZOQC010000007.1, on the reverse strand, counting down.
CCCCACATCCCGAACACCGGCTTTATCAAAGCGGCTAAAATCATGAACGTAGCCGGTGCGTACTGGCGCGGCAACGAAAAAAATAAGCAGCTAACCCGTATTTACGGCGTTACCTACCCCAAGCAGAAAGAACTCGACGAGTACCTGCACCTGCTGGAGGAAGCTAAAAGGCGCGATCACCGGCGGCTGGGTAAAGAACTCGATCTGTTTGCCTTCTCCGAAAAAGTAGGGGCCGGTCTGCCGCTCTGGTTGCCCAAAGGCACGATGCTGCGCGAACGGCTGGAAAATTTTCTGCGGAAAGCGCAGCTGCGGGCCGGCTATTCGCCCGTTGTGACGCCCCACATCGGTAGCAAGCAGCTCTACGTCACGTCGGGGCACTGGGAAAAGTACGGCGAGGATTCGTTTCAGCCGATCCGCACCCCCGACCCCAACGAGGAGTTCCTGCTCAAGCCGATGAACTGCCCCCACCACTGCGAAATCTATAAAACCCGGCCCCGGTCGTATCGCGACCTGCCGCTGCGGCTGGCCGAATTCGGGACGGTGTACCGCTACGAACAATCTGGCGAACTACACGGCCTGACGCGGGTACGGGGCTTCACGCAGGACGACGCCCATATTTTCTGCCGTCCCGATCAGGTGAAGGACGAGTTTATGAAGGTGATCGACCTGGTGCTGTACGTATTCCGCACGCTGGGCTTTACCGACTACAGCGCGCAGGTGTCGCTGCGGGACCCGGAAAACAAAACCAAGTACATCGGCTCCGACGATCTGTGGGAGAAAGCTGAGTCGGCCATTATCGAAGCCGCTGCCGAGAAAGGACTACCGACCGTGATGGAGCTGGGCGAAGCGGCTTTCTACGGCCCCAAACTCGACTTTATGGTCCGCGACGCCCTGGGCCGCAAATGGCAGCTCGGTACGATTCAGGTCGATTACAACCTGCCGAACCGCTTTGAGCTGGAGTATATCGGTGCCGACAACCAGAAGCACCGCCCCGTCATGATCCACCGCGCTCCGTTCGGGTCGCTGGAGCGGTTCATTGCTATTCTGATCGAAAATACCGGTGGGAACTTCCCGCTGTGGCTGTCGCCCGATCAGATCGCGATTCTGCCGATTTCGGAGAAGTACGAAGACTACGCCAACGAGCTGTTCTTCACCCTTCAGGAAGCCGACATTCGGGGCTTTGTCGATTTGCGCGACGAGAAGATCGGCCGGAAAATCCGCGATGCCGAAGTGGGCAAGGTGCCTTACATGCTGATTGTTGGTGAGAAAGAAGCCGCAGAAGGGCTGGTATCCGTCCGCCGGAAGGGCGGTGCCGCGACCGGACAGGGTGACCTGGGCAGCATGACCGTAAACGAATTCGTTACTCTATTCCAGGCGGAAGTGAAGGTATAATGTTCGTGGTTTATAGTTTGTGGTTTGTCGTTGCTGGCGCAGGCAGTGCTGCCGGAGGAACCACGAACCACAAACTATAAACCACGAACCAACTTGCGCTGAATTCTTATTTTCGATACATTCCCGAACTTTTTACCGCCCCCGGCGTTATCAAAACGGCTTTTATAGTCTATTTTTTCACGAAAAACACCATATGGCATTACCCCAGCGCAGACCACCCCGTCGCGTGGTTGAAGAACCCTACAAAGTCAACGAACGCATTCTTGCCCGCGAAGTGCGGCTGGTCGGTGAAAATGTAGAACAGGGCATCTACGATGTAAATAAAGCGCAGGCCGTGGCCAAGGCGCAAAACCTCGATCTGGTGGAAGTATCGCCCAACGCGGTGCCGCCCGTCTGCCGGATCGTCGACTATTCCAAGTTCAAGTACGAGCAGAAAAAGAAGCAGAAGGAGATCAAATCCAATGCGACTAAAGTCGTTATCAAGGAAATTCGGTTCGGTCCGAATACCGACGATCATGACTTCGAGTTCAAGCTGAAACACGCGATTAACTTCCTCAAAGAAGGGGCGAAGGTGAAAGCATACGTACAGTTTGTTGGTCGGGCTATCGTCTTTAAAGATCGCGGTTTTCAGCTGCTGGAGCGCTTCTCGAAAGGCCTGGAAGAGTACGGCAAGATCGAATCGGAGCCCAAACTGGAAGGCAAACGGATGAGCATGTTCCTGTCGCCCAAAGTTGTTGCGGCTAAAAAATAAGCACAGTGTGCCAGCACCGGAAAAGCAGCCTGACGTCAGGCTGCTTTTTTGTTTCGACAGGATGGATGCACAGGATTTTTACGGCTCACGGATGACGCCGATCCGGAGGGATGGCTGCTGATCGCTTCTCGCCTGGGCGATGAAGCAGAAAATCAGTGAAAAGCTGCGGCATCCATGTTATCCACAGGCTATCGTTGAAATCCTGTGCATCCTGTAATCCTGTCGAAACAAAAAATGCGTATCTTTGCGGCCTGTTTACTTAATACTGTTCTAAAAAGCGGTTACCACAATGCCAAAAGTTAAAACAAACTCGGCTGCCAAGAAGCGTTTCAAGCTGACGGGTACCGGCAAAATCAAGCGGAAGCACGCCTTCCACAGCCACATTCTGACCAAGAAGACCACCAAGCAGAAGCGTAATCTGGTGCACGACACGACCGTCAACAAGTCGGACGAGAACCGCATCAAAGCCCTGCTCAACGTCTAGTCAGTTTACCGAATCAGGGCACATAGCCCGGTTTATGTTTCACCCGATTACTGGCCCCAAGCACCGACTAAAGCGGTCGCCAGTTGTCAAAAAACAAGTATACAATGCCACGTTCCGTCAATCACGTTGCCTCACGGGCGCGTCGGAAAAAAGTAATGAAGCTGGCCAAAGGCTACTATGGTCGGCGTAAAAATGTCTGGACGGTTGCCAAGAACGCCGTCGAAAAAGGATTAGGGTACGCCTACCGCGACCGCCGGGCCAAGAAGCGCGATTTCCGCTCGCTCTGGATTCAGCGGATCAACGCCGGTGCGCGGATCAACGGCCTGTCGTATTCAGCCCTGATGGGTGCCCTGAATAAGTCGGGTATCGAATTAAACCGCAAAGTACTGGCCGATCTGGCCATGAACCACCCGGAAGCATTTGCCGCCGTTGTGGAGCAGGTAAAGTAAACAGCACAGCGTAAAAAAGGCAGCCGCCCCGTCACTATGACGGGGCGGCTGCCTTTTTTTATCGCTACTCGGTTAGCCGCCATGTTTTTGGGCTCTCGCCGACGGCTGTGGTCAGGAGCAGGGCTTCACGCGGGTGTCTCCGCACGGACCTGACCGGTTCCGGATCGCGGCCTACCAGCCGGGTGTTTTCCTGCCCAGGGGTCAACAGGATTACATCGCCGTTGGCCGACCCCAGGGCGATAGCCGGGCCGGTCAGGGCGACGGCCGTGAGCGGCTGGGGCGTCGGTATCGACCGGGTCAGTACCCAGTCATGGTTTGGATGACACCACATCGTCAGTACTGGATTACCGGAAACGGTCAGTAGTGTATCGCGGCCGAAGGCCAGATCGCGGATGGCCGTTTTTTGCCGGACGCGCTGCTGCTGTCCTGTCGTCAGATTACTGACCAGCAACTGACCATTGGCATAGCCGACGGCCAGCTTTGTTCCGTCGGGGCTGAAGGCCATTGCTGTGATATCGGCTCCGGTAGTTCCCGATACCAGTTTCCGGTAGGTTCCCGCCATGTCGACGAGCCAGACCGCCCGTCGCCCGGCAATGGCTACCTGTGGCTTACCCGGGTGTACGCGTACCAGTCTGACGGGCGAGGTCACGCGAACCCGCCGGACGACGGTCAGGTCGCTGGTGCGCCAGAACAGCAGATTGCCCCCGGCATCGCCACTGACGACCGTGTCGCGGTCGGACCAGCTTTCCAGATCGCCGATGGGTTGGTGATGACCGGTAAATTCGCGCACCAGCAGAGCCGTCCGTCCGTGAAACAAGGCAATCTGGCCCGTTTGCGTACCGACCAGTACCAGCCGCCCGTCTTTGCTGAATGTGGCGCTGGTGGTCGGGCTGGTTGGGTAAACAAAGGCTCGTCGCGGAGCGGGCAGGGCAGGCAACAGCCAGCCGAACAGACCCACGACTAAAAACTGAAAGACTACGTTCATGGCTTATCGTCCGATGGTAAAGGTTTTGGCCGTTCCGTCGATGGGAATCAGGGCGTTGACGTGTTTGAGCATCACCTCATCGTTGTCGATGTCGAACGTGGGGGTGCCATACCGTACCTGACCAAAATTGGCCCGGACGCGTTCGGCATCGCGCGGAGAAACATGCAGGCGCAGCTTATCGCCGAATAGCCGGGATTGCAACGTAAACGACTCGCTGTCTGCGTTGTAATTTGTCAGCGTAAACGGTTGCCAGTCGGCTGTACTCCCGTATGAGTTCACGATTTTTTCCTGGCACTCGCGGGTGAGTTCGCCGAACTGGCGGTCTTTGCGCTCCTGCCGTTTCTGGTACTCATCCGATTTCTCGAATTCACCCCGTTTGGTCCATTCGTTCATGCCCTGTTTTACGTAGGCGCTGATACGTTCGTTTGCGCCGGGTAGATTCCAGGTCCGGAGGGTGCCGTCGCGGCTCACGCTGGCGAGGGTTTTACCGTTAGGGCTGAAGGCAACGTTTTCCACCTCGCCGGTGTGTAGATCGCCCGATACGTCCTGTAGCAGAATGCCGGTGGCCATGTCCCACAATTTCACTTTGTGATCGCCACCACCACTGGCAATCAGCTGGCCGTCGGGGCTGAAAGCGACGGCCCAGGTATCGGATACGTGCGCCGGGAAAGTATGCACCAGCCGCCTGCTGTCGACGTCCCAGACGCGGGCGGTATTGTCCCAGGCCCCCCCGACCACGTACCGGCCGTTGGCGGAGTAGCGGGCGTCCCATACCTCATCGGTATGCCCCAGCAGACTGTATTTCTGTTCCCAGGTACGCGTGTCCCGGGCCCGGATCGTTTTGTCGCCACTAGCCGTGAGCAGTTCCGTACCGGCCGGATTAAAAGCTACCGACGTGACGTTGTCGCGGTGTTTGTCGATGGTTGCGACTTTGTTGCCGCTTAGCGTTTCCCACACCATCGAGCGACCATCCCAGCTGGCGGTGGCCAGCAGGCGCGAGTCGGGGCTGAACGCGACATCCCGCACGTAGTCGGTGTGGTCGGTTGTTTTGCGGATGATGTCGCCCGTGATGGCATCCCAGAGAATCAGGGCGTTATCCACTCCGCCCGACGCCAGAAACCGGCCGTTGGGACTGAACTGAACCGTAACTACATCGTCGGTATGGCCTTTCAGGGTCATTATCCGTTCGCCCGACTGCGCGTTCCAGAGTACAACTTCGCGCTCCTGCCCACCCGTCGCGATTCGTTTGCCGTCGGGGCTGTAGGCAAGGGCCAGTACGGGCGCGCCGGTCTGGATGCTCAGCCGGGCCTGGGCTGGTTCCTGAGCCGGCTGCGTTTGTGCGTGCGTTAGCCCCAGCGGGAGAAGCAGGGCCAGTAAAAAAGTAACGTTCATTCGGGGTAAATTGGCTGGTTAATTCGGTGAGTCATTATTAATACTGCCCACCGACGCGCCGGGCCGGTGCCTGCCGGATAAAAGGCAGCGCCGTTGGTGCTTCGGTGGTGGATGTGGAATCGGTCAGCGTGGCCAGAAACCACCGGAGATCAGTCAGCTCGGCTGATGTCAGCGAGCGCCCGATGTATTTCTGGTGCAGTGGTAGTGCCAGAACGGCGTCGATAGTAGGGGCAGACCCATCATGCAGATAGGGTGGGGTTTGCAACACGTTCCGTAAGCCCGGCGTCCGCACCCGCTGACCGGATTGGGTCGGGTGATGCTGCTCGTCGCGGAACCAGGGCGGGGTATGGCACGAGCTACAGGGCAACTCGGTGGTAAAGAGGCCATAACCGCGCCGGGCGGCTTCGGGTAGTTCGGTTTCCCCCCGCCGGTATTTGTCGAAGGCCGACGTTTGCCGGCTCAGACTCAGCACGTAGGTCGCCAGGGCATCGTTCAGCCCGTCCGCCGAGACGTCAGTACCGTATGTGTGTCGAAAACGAGTTTGGTAATCCGGGCTGTTGCGGAGCCGACTGATAATCAGTGAATAGCTGCTGTTGAATTCAGCCGGATCGGTGATGACCGCCTGCACAACGTCTGGCAGGCTATGCGCCCGGCCGTCGTGGAAGAACGCCGTTTGCCCCGCCACGTTCAGTATCGTTGGGGTGTTGCCGGGCAGGTTGTCTGAAAACGAAAAGGCCCGCGCCCGGATGCGCTGATCGGTGAAGGCTTTTTCAGGGCGGTGGCACGACGCGCAACTCCGCTTGTAATTGGCCGATAGTACCGGATCGAAAAAAAGCAGCCGCCCCAGTTCACGTCGGGCGTCGACACGTCGGGCGTCGCTTCGTCGGGCGTCGTGGCGAACCAGGGTGTGGTAGCGGGAGGCTGGCGGTTGTTGGGGTAGTACCGTGGCCAGGGAAACTACCAGTAATGCAACGTAAAAAAATACCATCAAATCGTTTGTCGGCCGGGTGTACACGGTCCAGACGCCACCCCGTTCGTTTGCCGAACGGGACTTTGGTAAAAAGAAAACGGGTGTCTATCGAGGGGTATGACGTTTACTAAGGATGGTAGTAACCAGTTGGCTGAGAAGTTTACGGGAAAATTTAACCCGTAGCCCTCACCACCAGGAACCTCGCCTGGGTGAGTTTTCTGGTGGTGAGGGCTTTAGCCGGTAAACGATAGGGAGGTTAACTTTCGACGACCATCGTCTGCACACCCGCCCGTGTACCGTCGGCCTGCCGACCGAGCAGATAAACGGTAATTTCGGTATCGCCCTGCCGAAACAGCTGTTGGTTGGTGAGGTGGGCATCGAGAGCTGCTTTGAGCTGCTGAAAAGCCGTTGTCCGTTTCGTTTCCTCATCGCCATACCAGTCTTCCTGAGTCAGCACCGGTGACCAGAAGTCGGCGACGGGGCGCTCTTCTACGTACGTCGACGGGGGGACCATCTGCCATTCTTTGAGCTGCACGTCCGTCAGCGGGGTTTCCTGCGCGAGGTAGCACGTCACAAACTTGACGGGTTCGTCTGATTCGCTGGGATACAGTAAATCCGTCAATAGTGGACTTATGACCGCTTCCAGCGTAGTCGCTGGCTGATTGTCGGCGGTTGGCGTGGGCGAAGCCGCGCCCGGAGGCTGAATCGGTTGTGGTTGAGCGGGGGCCGCTGCGTTACGTTCAGTGGGTTCGTTCGTCATAGGTGAAAACTAAGCGGGTACCCGGTACCAAGCCGGGTGTGTGGTAAACGTCTGCTGCGAATTAAGTACGTTTGAGTTAGTAACCACATCCGCCGTATACCGGTTATCATTAAAAACACGAAAACAATGTTAGAAACCCTGATGAATTTAGTGCGTGAGCACGCAGGCAGTGCCGTTGCCAGCAATCCGGCGGTACCCAAGGAACAGAATGAAAACGTCATGCAGACCGTTGCCAGCAGTATTCTGGGCGGACTGGGGCAGCAGGCACAGGGGGGCGGTCTAGGCAATATCATCAGCATGATGACCAACGGCGGGCAGAACGTACAGCAGAGCCCGGTTACGCAGGGTGTGCAGCAGCACGTCGAGCAGAATCTGATGCAGAAGCTGGGTATCTCGCCCCAGGTAGCCATGTCTATCGCTACGGCTGTGGTTCCCATTGTCCTGAGCAAGCTGATGCACAAAGCCGCCGACCCCAATGATACCAGCGTCGATGCAAACAGCATGCTGGGGGCCGCAACGGGTCAGCAGGGAACCGACTGGATGGGCATGGCGCAGTCGGCAATGGCCGATGGTAAGCTGGACATGGGCGATCTGATGCGCGTATTCAACGGGCAGGGTGGTCAGTCTGCGCCGGGCAATCAGCAGTCGTCGGGCGGTGGCCTGGGCGGGATGCTGGGTGGCCTGTTCGGCAAATAAGCACAGGGAGTAATCGTCGCAGTCGACAGCCGATCCGCACAGGGTCGGCTGTTTTTGTTGTCGTCCGGTAAAAACTGTCAGGTCGCTCCGTGGGAAATAGCCTTTGCGGGTCAATTTGGCTACTTATTCAGTGAAAACTGTCATTCTGACAGCTAAACCGCAAAATGGTTGAACTGGCATTTGTATTGATATATAGCTGTCATCTGTCAAAGTTCGACACATAAAAAAAGAAACTAAACCATAGTATGGGAAAGATCATTGGGATTGACTTAGGCACCACGAACTCGTGCGTTGCCGTAATGGAAGGGAACGAGCCGGTTGTGATTCCAAACTCGGAAGGCGCCCGGACAACTCCCTCAGTGGTTGCCTTTATGGACAATGGTAATGGCGAACGCAAAGTCGGCGCGCCAGCCAAACGTCAGGCGATCACTAACCCGAAAAATACGATTTCCTCGATCAAACGCTTCATGGGTAAGCGCTTCAACGAGGTGACCAACGAAACCAAGAACGTCGCGTATGACGTAGAAAACGGCCCCAACGGTACCCCACGGGTGAAAATTGGTGACCGTCAATATACCCCGCAGGAGTTGTCGGCCCTGATTCTGCAAAAAATGAAGCAGACTGCCGAAGATTATCTGGGGCAGACGGTGACGGAAGCCGTGATTACGGTGCCTGCTTACTTTAACGATGCTGAGCGTCAGGCCACTAAAGAAGCGGGTCAGATTGCCGGTCTCGACGTGAAACGGATCATCAACGAGCCGACAGCGGCTGCCCTGGCGTACGGTCTGGACAAGACCGACAAAGACCAGAAGATCGCTGTCTTCGACCTCGGCGGTGGTACATTCGATATTTCGATCCTTGAACTGGGCGACGGTGTATTTGAAGTAAAAGCAACCGATGGTGATACGCACCTGGGTGGCGACGACTTCGATCAGGTCATCATCGACTGGCTGGCCGACGAGTTCAAGAAAGACGAAAACATCGACCTGCGCCACGATCCCCTCGCGCTGCAACGCCTGAAGGAAGCCGCTGAGAAAGCCAAGGTCGAACTGTCGAGTTCCAACTCGACGGAGATCAACCTGCCGTACATCATGCCGGTGAATGGTATTCCCAAACACCTGGTCCGGTCGCTGAGCCGCGCGAAATTCGAGCAACTGGCCGATTCGCTGATTCAGCGGAGTCTGGAACCCTGCCGTCGTGCCCTGAAAAATTCGGGCCTGTCGGCGAGTCAGATCGACGAAGTGCTGCTGGTTGGTGGGTCGACCCGGATTCCGAAAGTACAGGAAGAGGTTGAGAAACTGTTTGGCCGGAAGCCCTCGAAAGCCGTCAACCCCGACGAAGCCGTTGCCATCGGTGCGGCCGTGCAGGGTGGTGTCCTGACGGGTGAAGTGAAAGATGTCCTGCTGCTCGACGTGATCCCGCTCTCGCTGGGTATCGAAACGATGGGTGGTGTCTTCACCAAGATGGTCGACGCCAACACGACGATTCCGAGCAAGAAAGTAGAAACGTACTCGACCGCTTCGGACAATCAGCCGAGTGTAGAGATCAATATTTTGCAGGGCGAACGCCCGATGGCGGGTCAGAACCGTCAACTGGGCCGGTTTATCCTGAGCGACATCCCGCCCGCTCCGCGTGGTGTGCCCCAGATCGAAGTAACGTTCGACGTCGATGCCAATGGTATCCTGAACGTAACGGCGAAAGACAAAGGCACCGGCAAAGAGCAGAAAATCCGGATTGAAGCGTCGAGCGGTCTGACCGAGACGGAAATCAACCGGATGCGTGAAGAAGCGAAAGCCAACGAAGCCGCCGATAAAGCTGAGCGGGAATCGGTCGAGAAAGTCAACGCGGCTGACTCGATGATCTTCCAGACCGAGAAGCAGTTGAAAGAGTACGGCGACAAGCTGTCGGACGGCAACAAGTCGGCCATCGAGTCGGCGCTGACCGAACTGCGTACCGCCCACGGGTCGCGCGATGCCGCCAGCATCGATGCTGCGCTGGAGAAACTGAACGGTGCCTGGGCTACGGCTTCGACCGAGATGTACAACGCTACCGGTGGCGCGGGTGCCAACCCGGCCGACGGCGCTGGCTTCGACGGTGGCGCCAACGGCAACCCGAACCAGGGTCAGCCCGCAGGCGACAACGTCTCGGACGTGCCCTACGAAGAGGTTAAGTAAAATGATGTACCAAACAAAAAGGTTAGCTACTAGTAGCTAACCTTTTTGTTTGGTACATCATTTTTTGATTATACTTGGAGATTATTTTTTATAGAATAAATAACCTTATAAAGTTTAAAAGCATGTCAAAATTCAAAATTAAATTAAAGATTACGGGCTTTGAGATGGAAATTGAAGGTTCAAGAGATGACGTTCCACTAATTAACCAAGCTATAGGCCAACAGATTTCTGGTCTCATACAGCCAATGAATGACATTGTTGAAGGTGAGGCTAAAATTATAGAAGAGAAAAATGTTAAAGCTGCTGAAGTGCAAGATCATGAAGAGTTGAAGTCTAAAAAGAGAAAAAGAACCTCGAGTAGAAAGAAAGAAACTAGTAAAACAAACTCGACGGAAGAAATCAATAATGTAGTTGATTTTAGACACGATCCTCAAAAGCATAGTAGCCCATCACAAATCTGGAAGACGACAGAAAAGTGTATTTGGTTAATGTATGTTCTCGGTAAAGAGACTAATCAAACAGAATTTACTGCTAAACAGATTACAGAAACATTTAACAGGTACTTCAAAGAAGCAAAGCTTATAGAATACTCAAATGTCAACCGCGATCTAGGGAGGGCCAAGGCGAAAGGATTGAAGGCGACTGTTGGTCAAGATGTTTCAAAAAATCCGTCGACTTGGTTTCTAACACAAGACGGAAAAGCAGTAGCTGAGAAATTAATTTCTGGTAACTAATTCACCGAACTGTATGGGATTGACTTCTACGGAAAACATATTAAAAGGTATTTGTCCACCAGCCGATAGTGGGCTAGTAAGCGAGCTTCTGAAAGAGTTTGTTTCAATGGAACACAGGTTTGTGCTACGTGATTGGGAGCCGACTGAGTTAGACGGTGGTCAGTTTGCGGAGATATTAGGTAGAATAGTTTATCATTTAGATTTAGGAAATCTAAATCTAGGAAAAGGTTTCGAAGATTGTTTCAAGTACGTAGAAAGTGACAATGTTAGTCATTCTATAACACCCAGATCGGATGCGAAACACCTTATGTATGTTTTAAAAACTATATACAAGTTTAGAAGCCAACGGGGCTCTGTACATATTTCTGCTACGTATAAACCAAATCACATGGACTCTAAATACTTGATAGAGGCTGTGAGATGGTGTTTTAACGAGTTTTTAAGAATTGTATGGATGTCAGATAAAGAAGAATTAGCTAAAGCTATTCGAGAGCTTCTAAGATTTGACGTACCATGCATAGGTACCTTTGACAGCAACGTGGTTGTTCAAAGAACAGACTTAACAGCAGAAGATGAGATAATAGTTTTGCTACACCATGCTGGTGAAGTAGGTTATACTAGAGTACAATTACTTTCTTTCTCTAAGCTTAGTTCTCAAAAATTAACAGCTGTATTGACTAAATTGAATGACAGAAGTCAACGTAAAATAATTTTAATGGGTAACGGACAATATATGTTGACAGATTTAGGAAGTAAATATCTTCGAGATAATTTAGCGGATAAGTTGGTGCTTCAATAATATCATGCACTTTGGAGGTTTTCCGAATCAAAACTCGTAGTCTGTGAATGAAATTGTCCTGATCCAACATGACCTTCGACGAATTAAAGCGAGATATTCATCAACTAATCGACAGCGTTGAAAAAGACGTTACGTTGGTTGATTTGTAAGTGGCTGTGACCCTGATTATTGAGCAGCAGGCCATGCCGCTGGATGCCGATGAGCCGATGCTGAGCGAGCGGATGGGCCGATTGGCGGGTCAGCTGGAGCGGGGGGAGTACATAACGAATGAGGATATGAAACAGCGGGTACAGCAGTGGCTCGCGAAGTAATCTGAACTGTGATTCGTATGATTTATTGATTGCGCGGATTCTAGATTATAGCAAACAAAGCCCCTGCTGGAAACAGTGGGGGCTTTTGGCGTTCATACCGGCCTGTATAAACGATAAGCACGGTAATTCCCTCGTTTTGTGTGCCGTCGATGTTATTTTTACGGTATGAATGCGCGTCAGGCCGGGTGCTACAAACCAGGCAGTAACCCGCTCAGGCTACTTTACACGCACGATTTATCCATTCCAGTATTCCAGTGCAACAGGGACCTATACTGCTTATCGAAGACGACGAAGACGATCAGTTTCTGATCCAGCGGATGCTGACCGAACTTGGCGTACCAAATCCAATCCGGTTTTTTGCCGACGGCGAGCGGGCTCTGGCGTATCTGCTGACGATGCCGGAGCAGCCATTCATTATTCTGTGTGATGTGAATATGCCGGTTATGAATGGCATTGAACTGCGCCAGCGAATCGACGAGAATCAGGCACTGCGTGAAAAGGCGATCCCGTTTATTTACCTGACAACCGACGCATCCCGTGGTCTGGTTGAAACCGCTTACAAAGCCATGATTCAGGGGTTTTTTAAAAAGGAAACCGCTTACGAAGAAGCCAAAGAACAGCTCCGTTGCATCATTAGTTACTGGGAGCGCTGCCTTCACCCGTACAATATCGGGTAGAACACGTTGAATCTGCCCCGGTGATTGCCGTCTACCCATGTCATTACGTTTTGAACTGACCACGCCCGAACCTGACGACCAACCGGTATTTCTGTCGGGGAATTTCTGTGACTGGTACCCTGATCTGGCTCCGTTTCAGCTGCGCCCGACAGCCCCCGGTCACTACGCGCTGGAACTCCCCCTGACCGGCGATCTGCCCGACACGCTGGAGTACAAGTATACGCGGGGCGGCTGGGATCAGGTCGAACTCGACGCATGGGGTGAGGTGCCCCCTAACCGCACGACCCGCCGAAAAACGGGCGTCCGTCAGGATATCGTACCCCACTGGCGCTGGAACGGACAGGCTGTCCGGGCGGATCTGTACCCGCAACTAGTGCTGGATGAACCCGTTGTCGTTCCCCAGCTGGCCACCACCCGGCGGGTGCGGGTACTGATGCCGCACGACTATGGGCAGACAACCCAGGCGTATCCGGTGCTGTACCTCAACGACGGGCAGAATCTGGTGGGCGAGGGCGAAGGGTATGGAAGCTGGCGGGTCGACCGGACGATGGCCCTGCTGGCGAGTCAGTACCGGCACGGGGTTATCCTGGTACTGATCGATCACGGCGGCAGCAACCGGGTGGGGGAGTTCACCCCCGACCGGACACTGGCTGGTACGGGCAACGGTCGACGCTATCTCGCGTTTCTGGTCGAAACCCTCAAACCCCGCATCGACGCGCAGTTTCGCACCCGACCCGAGCCCGCCTATACGGGGCTGGGCGGTAGTTCACTGGGTGGGCTGATTAGCCTGTACGGCGGGTTACTGCATCCGGCTATCTTCGGGCGATTGCTTGTTTTTTCGCCTTCGCTCTGGATTTCGCAAACCGTCTTTCACGACGCCCGACGCGTGAACCCGCCCCAGCCAATGCAGGTCTATCTGTACGGGGGGCGGCAGGAGAGTCGGCACATGGTGTCGGCGCTGGAGCAGCTAGTGCGGTCACTGACGCACACACCGGGTCGGGACCATATCGCACACAAACTGATTATCGACCCTACCGGTCGCCACAACGAAGCTACCTGGGGCCGGGCATTCCTGGCCGCCATGCAGTGGCTGTTTTAACCTGCGTTCGTGGTTGACTATCGAACCCGCGACCGACAAACTATACGGTAATTATGACACTCTTACTTTCCGATGCTCCGTCGCCCGGCGACATGCGTACACTGGTCGTACCGGTGGTAAAACCCGCCAGCGAAACGGACTCCGCCGGGCAGGCTGATCGACTGGCTGCGCTGACGGGTATACCCGCTGCCCTGCTCATGCAGACATTCAGGGCGGGTCTTCATGAGGTGCTACCGGTACTGAAACCGGACGGGTCGGCGGTGTACCTGCTGGGACTGGGCGACGCGCCCACCGTGCAGGACTGGCTGAAAGCCGTTCGTAAATTCTTCGTTGCCTGGAAAACGAAATTGCCCGCTGCGGTAACCGTCGACCTGCGCGGATTCACCCCCGATATGCTGACCGAATCGGCGCTGGAATCCATTGGGTTGGGTGCCCGGCTGGGTGGCTACGACCTGCGACTCTACCAGACTGATCGGCCCGAAACGCCCGTGCTGTACGCAGAAGGTGGCCGGTTAACACTGTTAATCGAACCAGAAAACGTAGAATGGGCACAAAAAATCGTTGATCGGGTGATGATTCTGGCCGACACGCAGTTGTCGTTGCTTGACCTGATGAATGCTCCGGCCAACTACAAAACCCCGCAGACGCTGGCCGACTGGGCCACTGAATCAGGTCGGCAGCACGGGTATGTCGCGCGGGTACTCGACAAAGCTGCGCTGGAAGCCGAGGGGCTGGGGGCACTGCTGAGCGTCAGTCAGGGAAGTGAGGTGCCGCCTGTACTCATCGTCGTAGACTACACACCGATCAGCCATCCGGGCGCGGCTGCCGGGGTGATGCGAACGGTCGGGCTGGTGGGAAAAGGGGTGACGTTTGACACCGGCGGGATCTCGATCAAAACGTCGGCCAACATGCACCTGATGAAAAGCGACATGGGAGGAGCTGCAGCTGTGCTGGGCGCTGTTGCCGTATCCGCCCGGCTGCAATTGCCCGTTCGGGTGATTGGCATTGTGCCCGCCACCGAAAACAGCATCGACGGCCGCTCGACCAAACCCGGCGACGTGATTACCTCGTACCTGGGTAAGACCATCGAGATCATCGATACCGACGCCGAAGGCCGTGTCATTCTGGCCGATGGGCTGGGTTACATGATCCGGCATTACCAGCCCGACGTGCTGATTGATCTGGCCACCCTGACCGGCAGCGTGATCACGACCCTGGGCTATCACGCGGCCGGGCTGTTTACGGCCAACGACGAGCTGGCCCACCACCTGACAGCCGCTGCCGACACCACCGGCGAACGGCTCTGGCGGTTGCCCATCTGGGACGACTACAAAGACGATATTAAATCGGACGTGGCCGACGTCAAAAACTTCAGCGGTAAACCACTGGCGGGAGCCATTACGGCCGCCAAATTTCTCGAAGTCTTCACCGATAAGCACCCCGCCTGGGCCCACCTCGACATAGCCGGTACGGCCTTCGCCGACAATGAATTTGGTACCCAGAAAAACGCTACCGGTTACGGAATCCGGTTGCTGACGCGGTTTTTGATAATGAGTGAAAGAGCGAAAGAATGAAAGAGCGAAAGAATGAGAACGAAATCGGACCGCCGAAGCGGAGTGTTTGCGCCGTAAAATCGCTCTTTCGCTCTTTCATTCTTTCGCTCTTTTAAATACCTTACTCCGTCTCAACCAACTAACTCCATGTCGTCACTGTCGTTTTTGTGTATTGCTACGTTTTTTAAGGGGGAGGAATTTATGCGGACCTGTAAACGGTTGGGCAACACCGTTTACCTGCTGACCGATCAGAAACTGGCTGATAAAGACTGGCCCCGCGACGCCATCGATGAATTCTTTTACCTGCCCACCTCAGCCAACACAACGGAAAATCACAGTGAGATGGTGGCCGGGCTGGCATTTCTGATGCGGTCGCGGTCCATCGACCGGGTGGTGGCGCTGGACGATTTCGACGTGGAAAAAGCGGCCCTGATCCGGGAAACGTTCCGCATCCCCGGCATGGGGCAGACCACCGCCCGCTTCTTCCGCGATAAGCTGGCGATGCGGATGCGGGCGCAGAGCGACGGGATTCGGGTACCGGCCTTCAGTGCCCTGTTCCATGACCAGACCATCACCGATTTTTTAACGACAACCGAAGGCCCCTGGCTGGTCAAGCCCCGGTCGGAAGCGTCGGCGACGGGCATTCGGAAAGTGCACTCGCTGGACGAAGCCTGGTCGGTCATTCACCAGCTGGGTAACGACCGGCCCAATTACCTGATCGAGTCGTTCAAGCCCGGCACGGTCTACCACGTCGATTCGCTGTCGTACGAGGGACGGATTGTTTTTTCGCGCGCGAGTCAGTACCTGGCCACGCCGATGGACGTGGCCCACGGGGGCGGGGTGTTCCGCACGACCAACCTGGCCCTCGACGCGCCTGAAGGAGCCGACCTGTACCAGATGAACGACGCGGTAATGGGTGCCTTCCGGATGGTACACAGCGCGTCGCACTCCGAATTTATCCGCTGCGACGATGGCGAACTGTATTTCCTCGAAACGTCGTCGCGGGTAGGGGGCGCGCACATTGCCGATATGGTCGAAGCGGCTACGGGGGTCAACCTCTGGCGGGAGTGGGCCACGCTCGAAAATGCCGTTGCCCGCGACCTGACTTACCTGCCACCCGTCGACCTGCCGCAGTACGCCGGGCTGATCGTGTCGCTGGCGCGGCAGCAGTGGCCCGACCTGTCGGTGTTTACCGAGTCCGAAATCTGGTGGCGGATGAACCGCGAATACCACGTCGGGCTGATTGTCCGTTCCCCCGATTCCCAGCGGGTGCGGCAACTGCTCGACGAGTACATGCAGCGGATCTACACCGAGTTTCACGCGTCGGCTCCCGTCCCCAGCACACCAGCCAGCTAGGGTCAGTCCAGTTCGTGCCGTGTCTGGGTGGCCTGCCAGTCGGTAGCCATGTCGCGAAACCGGTCGGCGACGCGTTGCAGAAAGTCGTCATCGAGCAGGGTGAGTACGTCGGCCTGCTCGACAATGTCCATCTCGCTGACCTTGTAGGTCTGTTCGTACGGACCCGCGTCGATTTTGAGAATATATTTGCCGTTCCAGGCGTACAAACCAATGCGGAACTGCGGGTGGGGAATGTCCTGAACAAAACGCATGTCGCTAACGAATCAAAAGGTAAACAAGCACGGCCGGTTGACCGGGCGGTGGGTAAAGATAGCAGGTGGCTGTCTGTTGGCGGGTATGACCTGGCTAACGGCCTGCACGGATCGGTCGGATGAAGCGGCCCAGTTTTTTCTGAAGGGTAATTTACAACTGCAAAAACGGGAATATCGGGAGGCCATCCGCTACTACACGGAGGCCCTCGAAAAAAAGCCGGACTTTGCCGACGCCTATAATAACCGGGGGCTGGCCCGGTTTCGGAACGACGATGCCCAGGGCGCACTGGCCGATTATACCCGCGCCATCGATACCGACCCTGATTTTGGCCCCGCTTACCTGAACCGCGCCGAAGCTCGGCTCGAAACGGGTGACGCGGGCGGGAGCCTAGTCGATTTGCAGCGTATCGAAAAACAGTATGCCGATTCAACGTTTTATCAGCTCCGGCTCGGTGATACCCACGTCCGGCTGGCCGAACCCGCCCGCGCCCAGATTGCTTACGACCGTGCCATCCTGCTCGACCCGGCCAACGTCGAAGCGCTGACCAACCGGGGGGCCTTGTTTTTCAGCGAGAAAGCCTACGAACCCGCCCGGCAGGACATCCAGAAAGCCCTGCAACTAAACCCGAAACAGGATGCGGCCCTCAATAACCAGAGTCTGCTGCTGGCACAGGCGGGTAACTACGCCGAAGCCCTGACGTACGTTGACCGGGCGCTGAGTCTTCGGCCTACGCAGCCATACTACCTGAACAATAAAGCGTACCTGCTGCTGCGGCTCAACCGCCCGGCGGAGGCTTTGCCGCTGGTCGAGCAGTCGATCCGGCTGGCCGACCGCAACGCCTGGGCTTACCGAACCCTGGGTATTTATTACCTCGGTCAGCGACAGCCCGCACGGGCAGTGGCCTCGCTGCGTAAAGCCGAACAGCTCGACCCCTCGGTTGATGCCCTCTATTATTATATAGGTATGGCGGAACTGGCCAACGGGCAGCGCGACGCAGCCTGTGCCGCCTGGGCGCGGGGTGTGCAGGCGGGCGACGCGCAGGCTAAAGCCGAGCAGCAGACGCAGTGTGGCAAGTAAGCCGGAGCCGATACACGCGTTGGATTATGCACAACATGACTCTATGCCAAAAGCTATTCATGACCGTGTAGTAGGCTCAGTTGTCATTACCAAGTAAAGAGCGAGCTGAGTCGAAACCAACGGTTGGGAACTTGGCGTAGGCGGGGGAATAAAATTTTGTTAGCCCGGTCAATGCACTAAAGCCAAATCAAAAACTGCTGTTCAGCCTTTATCTATCAGTCCTGCTTGCGCGAAACACATGTTGGCGGCAGTTTCGTCCTATTTATTCTTTGCTTTTGGTGCAGGTAGCTCTTTCAGCGTTATCCTTACCAATTCGCTCAACCAATCTTTATCTTCTATCTTTTCTTCAATCAAGAAACTTGGTTTTGCTCCTTCGTAAGCCGGCATTTCAACTGGGTCACCAATAAAGTCCCGCCCGGCTTTGGTTGGTTTTATAAAGAGCTTGTTGTCGCAGATTACACCAAATATTCTGTCGTCAGCATAAATTCCATATTCGCCAAACATTTTCTTAGTACTTATCGTCCCGACTTTCTGAATTTGTTCAACTACAAAGTCTACGAAGTTCTGTTGTGATGCCATTGCGTTTAACCGTTGATTTTGACGTGAGGGTTATGAATAGGCCCAATTATGTTGCCGAAAGGGCCTTTAACTGTAGCAGTGATTATGTCGCTCCTAACACTGTATAGTGCTTCGTAAATGCACTAAATCCAGACAGAGTTGAGGTGCCATCGCACACACAGGGTAGTGAGTCGTCGTTAGGCAACGGCTCACAGTGGTAAACCGTACAATAGTCAATATCAATTAAAACTATACCTGTAGTTTTAGTTGATCGAATTGTTCTTGTCTGACAGCGTGGATTGTAAATGCTGTTTGTAGCGGTTAAACTGTTCCTGATTGGCGTATTTATCCGTCGTGATTTCCAGCAGCTGCGCCCGGTCGGAGGGAGCAAAAAAGCGGGGCAGGAGTGATGTCAACGTTTGTGAATCGGTACAGGTGTGGTAGATCAGGCCGGCATCTTCGGCTGTTCGGCGGGCGGTATACCCGTGGGGCGTTTCAAAATAAGGCTCCAGTTCGGGCTGATTGCCGGGGCCATCGATGATCCTGAAAATGTGACCACTGTCGTTGTTGAGCAGCACGATTCGCAGATTAGCCGGTACCGGAGCCGACCATAACGCGTTCCGGTCGTAGAAAAAGGCCACATCGCCAACGAGTACCGTAACGAGTTGATCCGTTTGTAAAGCGGCCCCGACCGCCGTGCTTAGGCAACCGTCGATGCCGCTGACGCCCCGGTTCGCCCAAACGGAAATCTGCTGGTCGGCGCGTAGCCCGCACAGATTGGCATACCGCACCGGCATACTGTTGGCCAATTGTAAATGAGTGGCCTGGGGGAGTTGTTCCAGTACCTGCTGCACGGCTGACCAGTCGGTCAATGGCTGATTGGGCTGGTTTACAACGTCTGACACCCGTCGCCCTGCCTGCCGGTCGGCGGTTTGCCAGCGGGTCAGGAAATCGGTATCCTGATCCGTGTCGTCAGCATCGCCCTGCCGGAACCGCTGGTGGTCAATATCTGTAAACAGCTGTTGCAGAAACGCAACCGGTTCCATAGGGATTAACCGGGTCAGGTTTTGAAACGAGTCGCTGATCCGATCGGGGTTGGGTTGAATATGCCAGTGCTGCTGAGCGGGATACTGCCGGAAAAACGTTTTCAGATTACGGGTCAGCAGTGAATTGCCCAATGTAATCAGAAGATCGGGGCGGAGGGAAGCGGCCTGTTCAGCCGTTAGTCCCGCGAGCAGGGTGTCGGTGTAGGTTATAAAGACGCCATTCTGCGCCAGATTGGCCGTTATTTCGCCAACTACCGGAATGGTCAGTTCCGTACTGATCGTTTGTAACAGGGCGAGCAGGTCAGGGCTATGTGGGTGTTGCCCCACCAGAATAAGAATCCGTTCACTATTGGCCCAGTCGTCGAGGAGTTGCCGCCATTGGTTAGTTGACAGGGTTAACGTCGGTTGCATGGTGTCAATCACGCGGACCGGTCCGGGGCGGAATACCTCGTCGGCGGTGGGGTAAAAGGGTTCGCGCACCGGTACGTTCAGATGTACCGGCCCGGACGGATCGAGCTGACTCAGGGTGATAGCTTCGTTGACCGACCGGTTGATGGCCCAGCGCGTATCGGCCTGGCTGTAATCGGCGGGCAGGTCGTAGCTCCGTTTGACGTGTGCTCCGTAGATGCCCACCTGATCGATCGTTTGCCCGTCCTGCTGGTGGAGCCACTCGTGGGGCCGGTCGGCGGTCAGCAGCAGCAGCGGTATCTGCTGGAAATACGCTTCGGCCACGGCGGGTGCCAGGTTATACACCGCGCTGCCCGAGGTGCAGATTAGCGCGACCGGCCGACGACTCAGCTGCGCCATGCCCAGGGCTACGAACCCCGCCGACCGCTCGTCGGCCATCACCCGAACCCGCAGCCCCGGGTTGCGGGCCACGGCCAGCGTCAGGGGGGCCGAGCGCGAACCGGGCGACACAACAACATCGGTAATACCGTGCCGAACCAGTAGTTCGGCCAGATCAATTATGGGCTGGAGAATGGGCATGCGTACACAGGTCAGACTGCAAACATAACCAACCGGGTGAATGGATTCCCGGCTTTTGTGTTACTTTGTTTACCTGGCGGGTTTCCCGCAAACGAAGCCGCCACCAGACAACGTTATAGAACAAGCTATCAAAACCCTCTTCGTCGCTACCGCATGAACCGGATTACTTTTGACAACGAACGCGAGATTCGCGTTAAATCGCTGGCGGGTGCGTTTATTATCAACGCCCTGTTGGTAGCCGTGCTGCTACTGATCAACCTGCAGCAGACCGTTCCTGACCCGCCACCGATTGAGTTTGTCGAAGTCAATTTCGGCACGACCGACCGGGGAAGCGGGACCATTCAGACCCACAATAAACCGTCGGACTCGCCGAACCCGGTTGACGTCAAGCCGTCGACTGATCGGCCAAACCCCCGGGAAACGGCGCGGCCACGGGTAGAAAAAACAACGGTGACCCCCCAGCCTAAAGTTGAGGATGCCAAACCGGACCGGACGCCCACGGAAAAGCCCGTTATCACCAGCAAGGTCGAAAGCCCCATTACGACACCCGACCGCCCGGAACCGCGCCGGGTGGAAGCGGCCAAACCGACGGCTCCCGTCGAACGCCCGGCCCCGCCCGCGCCACCGAAAAAAGTAGAGACGGTCAATAACGACGCGCTGTTTCGGAAATCGTCGGGTGGCGGTGGCTCCAACGGGACGATCGGCAAGGCCAACGGCGTGGGGGGCAACAGCAACGGCGACGACGCCAGTGGGGTTGGCGACAAAGGAAATCCCAACGGCAGCATCGACGCCAAAAGTTTATACGGTACACCCGGCGGGTCTAAGTCGGGCGTTGCCTTCGACGTGTCGGGCTGGTCGCTTGCCAGTCGGCCCAGCGTATCCGACGACTCCGACGAAACCGGTAAGATTGTCTTCAAGATTACGGTCGATGGCGACGGAACCATTACCCGGGTACAGCAGCAGCAGTCGACTGTCAGTCCGTCCGTAGCGGATGTATACCGAAAAGCCGTGCAGCGGTTGCGGTTACGACCCAAAGGGGGCGCTACACCACCGACTGCCACCGGTACCATTACCTTTATCATTACCGCCAAGTAAATGCAGTATTCGGAAGCCATCGACTATTTATACAGTCGGCTCCCTGTTTTTCACCGGATTGGGGCCAAAGCCATCAAACCCGGCCTGGGTAACACCCTGCGGCTGTGCGAGGGGCTGGGCAACCCACAGCATCAGTTCCGAAGTATCCACGTGGCCGGTACCAACGGGAAAGGCAGCAGTTCGCATATGCTGGCGGCTATTTACCAGTCGGCGGGGTACCGGGTCGGCCTGTATACCTCGCCCCACCTGAAATCATTCACGGAACGAATCCGGATCAGTGGGGTACCTATAGCCGAGGAAAGCGTCGCGCAGTTTGTAGTCGACAATCAGGCGTTGATCGAAACCGTCGAGCCGTCGTTTTTTGAAGTAACGGTTGCGATGGCGTTTGCCCATTTCGCCCAACAGCGGGTCGATCTGGCCATTATCGAAGTTGGTCTTGGCGGACGGCTGGACTCAACGAATGTGATAACACCCGCCGTTTCGCTGATTACGAACATTGGCTACGACCATACCGATATTTTAGGAACGACTCTGGCTGAAATTGCCGGTGAGAAGGGGGGCATCATCAAACCCGGTGTACCCGTAGTCGTTAGCGAAACCCAACCCGAGACGGAACCTATCTTTCGGCGAATTGCTAAAGACAACAGCGCGACGATCACCTTTGCCGATCAGCAGTGGCAGGTAACGGACGCTGGTTTGCTAAACGGGCACCGGCAGTTCCGGGTAGCGGATGGGGGTGAAACGGACTACGTGCTGGCGCTTGATCTGATCGGTGGATACCAGCTAAAAAACGTAGCCGGTGTACTGTCGACCGTCGGGCAGGCGGCTGGCGAGTGGCCCGTAACCCCCCAGCAGATTGCTTCAGCACTGGCTAACGTGACTGGGCTTACGGGACTAAAAGGACGATTCCAGCAACTGCACGATACGCCCCGCGTCATTGTCGATACGGCCCATAACCAACCCGGATTGGTAGCTTTGTTTGACACGATTCAGTCGCTGCCTTATCAAACCCTGCATCTGGTCGTGGGCCTTGTTGCCGACAAAGACCGCGCAGCCGTACTGGCTCAGTTTCCCCAAAATGCCCGCTATTATTTTTGCCAGGCCCAGACACCCCGAGCCTTACCCGCTGACCAGTTACAGCAGGAAGCCGCTGAGGCCGGGCTGTCCGGAGAGGCTTTCCCGGATGTCAATGCCGCCCTTGCGGCCGCCCTCGCCGAGGCTCAGTCCGATGACCTGATTGTGGTCACGGGTAGTAATTACACCATTGCTGAATTAACCGATTTATAGTATCCGTGACGCGTCGCAAACAACATCGCTTTCTACAAAATCAGGCTAGTGCCAACGTAATCGAAGTTGGTAAACCACAGTATAAATTCATCAAAGGAAACTGGCGCGCCGAGCAGTTTGGCAACGATAATCCCATTGTGTTGGAACTTGCCTGCGGCAAGGGTGAGTACACGGTTGGACTAAGTCAGGCGTATCCCGCTGTTAACTTTATCGGTGTCGATATCAAAGGCGACCGGATTGCCAGGGGGTCACAGGCGGCACTGTCGCTGGGATTAACCAATGCCGCGTTCCTGCGTACTGATATCAATTTTATCGAAGAATTCTTTGAGCCCGGTGAGATCGATGAAATCTGGATCACGTTTCCTGATCCACAGCCGCGTCCCCGGCAGGAGAAGCACCGGCTGACTCATCCACGTTTTCTGGAAGTTTACAAGCGGCTATTAAAACCCGGCGGCATACTTCATCTAAAGACGGACAGCCCACTTTTATTTGCGTACAGCCTGGAAACTGTACAGCAAAACGACTTTACAAATGTAAAATATACGACTGACCTATATACATCGGCTCTTAACAATGTTCATCTGGGCATAAAGACAAAGTACGAACAACTGTTCTTTGATAAGGGATTTACAATCAACTATTTACAATGCAAAACGGGTACAACCTGTTAAGATTGTACCCGTTTTAATTCTGTAACTTAATTCAGTTTACATCTATTTACGTTCTGGAAGTGTATTTGTAAATAGATGTAAATTTACTTAATTAAATAGTTTAACGATAAGGTCAGCAACCCGGCTCGAGTAACCAAACTCATTGTCGTACCAGCCAACAACCTTTGCGAGGGTACCGTTTGCAGCCGTCAGCTTCGAATCAAAAATGCATGAGTGAGGGTTGCCGATAATATCAATCGATACGATCTCATCGGTTGTGTATTCCAGATACCCCTTGAGTGTTGTTTCAGCAGCTTGCTTGATGGCATTGTTAATTTCCTCAACAGTAGCCGCCCGTTTCAGCACAACGGTCAGGTCAGTCAGGGAACCGTCTGGCGTAGGAACGCGCATGGCATTACCATCCAGTTTGCCTTTCAATTGTGGTAGTACGAGACCTACTGCTTTAGCCGCGCCAGTTGATGTTGGTACGATCGAGAGAGCAGCTGCCCGAGCCCGTCGCATATCGGAGTGCGGAGCATCCTGCAGGTTCTGATCGGCGGTGTACGCGTGGATCGTGGTCATATAGCCACTTTCGATACCGAATACATCGTCCAGTACTTTAGCCATTGGGGCAAGGCAGTTTGTCGTACATGAAGCGTTCGAGACGATCGTTTCGTTGCCTGTTAACGTGTCATCGTTTACCCCTAATACTACAGTAGGAATGTTGCCTTTGGCAGGAGCCGAAATGACCACCTTTTTAGCACCAGCCTGCAAGTGCATACCAGCACCGGCTTCATCAACAAAACGCCCCGTTGACTCAAGTACTACGTCGATATTGAGATCTTTCCAGGGAAGATTCTTTGGATCACGTTCCGCATAGGCATTGATGCGCTGACCATTGACCGTTAGACTTTCATTGTCTGATTCGACTGTGCCTGAAAACCGGCCGTGTACTGAATCATATTTGAGAAGATGAGCTAGTGTAGCATTATCTGTGAGGTCGTTTATTGCTACTACTTCAACATTCTCCTTATTGAGCAATGTACGGAAAGAGAGACGTCCAATCCGACCGAAGCCATTGATGGCTACGCGTATTTTTTCCATGAACTGTTAATAGGTTTGATTCAGCAGCAAATATACGGAACATTATGTGGGTACCGGCAAGTCAGAGCCGTAGTATAAGGGGCAGATGGGCCACTTTAGTAATCAGTACACCTATTTAGTAACTACATCTATATCAAAGCTAGATTTTAGCAAAATACCACAATATTACTACTATTTGTTAGTTTTTCGCAGCCATTTTGCGTGTTTTTATAGCATTTAACTATAATTTTACTAATATTTTTGCATAAGTTAGTTTGCGTGCTAAACAGGTGCATTTATTTACTAAATGTTGTGGTTCTATAGTACTCCCGTAAGTTATGATATTAGCTATATCAGTATTAGCATAAATCAGCTAAGCACACTTGCATAAGCCTTAAACCGCGTACGCTTTAGGGTAATAAATAGGGTAGGAGGACGAATAAAAGCTTACAAACAGACTAAACGACCACTCTTAACTCGTACTAAATAGCTTACCTTGTACACACATCATTACTTATCAGACTAAGACTAACTGTCATTAAAGTATTGCTTCCATCACCTACATATCACTCAAACAGACACCGGAAATAACCACCACAAGAATACATCACCGTCAGATCCTAACTGATTCACTACCCATCAATACCGAGTATAGTAATGGACCGAAACTAATACGACTAAAAAATCGATACAAGTCATATAGCGATGAACACCTTCGATTAAACCAGCACCAATCTATTTTTCATTCATCACTTATTCGTAGTTCAGTACATCGAACAATTATCACCAACAATCAATTTTATATGCATACTGATCTGTTCATAACAAGCTCCCGACCACAGGGATACATTTTTTACTTTATAGCCAACGTACCTGTAATCGTTTTAAAGTCCACACCGGCACGCAGAAACATTTATTATCGCATATATTTAAAGTATACAGCATAGCCTATTATCTTTGATCTGCGCTTCTGCCTATTATTCGCTTATATATCTGCGAACAGAAGATTATTCTGATCGTTTATACAAGTTCCTGATTTTGAGTAAGTTGCGTATTTTTAGTTATTTCATTACTTTATTTGTATGACCGCACAGATTGAACAAATTTGGTCCGACCGGACATTGCTACAGCAACAGGAATCAATACAGATCATTCACGATGTAATTCATCAATTAGATAGGGGAGAACTGCGTGTTGCTACACCGGCAACAGATGGGAGTGGTGACTGGACGGTAAACGAGTGGGTAAAAAAAGCCATTCTTCTGTACTTCATCTCCCAGCAAATGAAACCAGAAGAGGTTGGCATCTTCTCCTACCACGACAAGATTCCATTGAAGACAAACTTCGTCGAAGCAAAGGTCCGCGTGGTTCCTCCAGCCGTTGCCCGTTATGGATCATTCCAGGCTCCCGGCGTAATTTTAATGCCCTCGTATGTAAATATTGGTGCCTATGTGGATGAGCGTACCATGGTTGATACCTGGGCTACGGTCGGCAGTTGTGCGCAGATTGGTAAAGACGTTCACCTGAGTGGGGGAGTTGGTATCGGTGGTGTTCTTGAACCACCACAGGCTTCTCCGGTAATTATTGAAGACGGCGCTTTCATAGGATCACGCTGCATTGTAGTAGAGGGGGCCCACATTGGTAAGCGAGCGGTATTAGGAGCGGGCGTTACTATTACTGGTTCGTCGAAGATAATCGACGTAACGGGGAGTGAACCGAAGGAATATCGTGGTTTCGTTCCTGCTAACTCAGTTGTGATACCGGGCAGTTATGCTAAAGCGTTTCCTGCTGGTGAGTACCACGTTCCCTGCGCCATTATTATTGGCCAGCGCAAAGAATCAACTGACCTCAAAACATCATTGAACGATGCGCTTCGCGAGAACAATGTATCTGTGTAGCTCTAAGTAAATCAATGACAGTTTAACTTTACAAAAGTCAATCTCATCATTTAGGTTGCCTTTTGTAATTTATAGTAATGTAAATATAAGTTTGCGTATTATCTCGATTGATTTTTATAAATATCTATATAGCTTTGTCTATCTTAAACACGGATTTAGATAAATACATTATGAATATAAATGACAAGATTAAACAGATACTCATTGATCGTAATTTTTCACCTTCGTACTTCGCAGACGAGATTGGTGTGCAACGTTCCAGCATATCACACATATTGTCAGGGCGGAACAGGCCCAGCTTCGATATTATTCAAAAAATAATTCGTCGCTTTCCAGATCTTGGGTACGATTGGATTATGGAGGATGAGTCAGCCGGACAACCCGCGCCAGCCCCAACAGCGTACCGACAGCCCGTCGCGACTGGTTCAGAACGGTATAATCCTGGCTATTCTAATCCAGTAGCGCCACCGACTCAATCATCAGTGCCCATCAGGAGCAGAGTACGCGAAATAGCTCCAGCTCAACCAGAACCAATACTGGACGAGGAGTTTCCAGTTGAGGAAGCAGGCATCGAAAAACGCGTTGAACGCATTCTTCTTTTTTATACAGACGGGTCATTTCGGGAGTTTCTTCCTTCTGTCTAGATGGCCGGCTTTACCAGTACTTTATCTGCAAACAAACTGCTCATGTCTTACTTGATTTGATCAGTGCTCTCATTCAAAAAAGGGCCTGTACGATGTGTACAGGCCCTTTTTTGAATAGCTTGTCATAACTGACTGTAAAGCAATACTTTAGTGTTCCACGTGGATATTCTTCGGTTGACTGTCTGATATACAGCCTACCGTTGCCGTAGCGTTTCTACCGAATGGGGTACGCTTATTTTGCTACGCAATGCCTGGCAATCACACTCTAGGTTACTACACTTTGCACTCCGCAGGATTCCCGTATCCTGGCTGTGCTTGCGATTAATCTTCCCCAGGTACGAAATCCAGTCGTGGTTATGATATGGCATTCGACTAATGGCGTCCGGATCAGACTCAACCCGCTATACCTACCGCTGGTTTCCCCAAGATGGCTTGAGATGTCGACCTGCGCGGCAGGCCAAACCCACCCAGACGACATCCTACCCACTGACGGCCCGTGCGCTAACGGGCGATTGTGAAACGAGTCGGCGGGTTCGGGTTGAGGTAATCCTTGCGCTATCAATTTTTCGAATTTATTTACGCCCAATGGCGATGGAGTCAATGATACGTTATTCATCCAAACAAATTCTTGCCTGGGTCGGGTGAAGCAATCCACTGTGTATGACCGCCGGGGACAGATCGTATTCCATAAACTCACCAATCTGGCTTTGGGAGCTATCCCAAATGGGATGGTACGTACCGTGGTGAAGAAAATGGCGCGGGTGTCTATCCCTACCGGGTTCTTTTCGAATCGCTCAACGGACGTATCAGTATTTTTACCAGTGCGTTAAGACTGCTATGATACTACTAATTTATAGGAGTTACTGACAACATTCAGTAGCATACAAGTTGTTGTATAATTTATATTATGTTAAGTAAAATAGCAAACTAAATGGGGACTGCCTACCGACAGTCCCCGATACACTTACCTTGTAGCCTTCCTGGTTAATTAGCAGGTTCTACACAAACAACTTTACGTTCTTCGTACTGCTTCAGGATATTCTGCAGGTTCTCCAAATTCTGGGTTACTTCCTGATCGTCCTTCGCCGTTTTAGCTTTCTGGAAGTATGGCAGTGCCTGCTTAAACTTCCCGCATACCTGCCCATCTACTTCTTTACCGCGCTTGTTATACTCGGCCATGTCCATCGCATCGACGGCACTTTTCATGCGAACAGCTTCGTTGAAGTACGTTACGCCCATCCCGAAGTTAGCGTCGTAGTTACCCGGATCAATGGCAACCGCTTTTTTGTAGTAATCGATGGCCATCGCCCGGTCGCTGTCGAATTTCTTTTTCGACTCGGCCAGCTTCTGCTCATTACCAGCCGTAGCGCCTGAGTTGGCAGCCGCTTCCTTAGCAGCAGTCTCTAGTTGGGCAATCGTCGTCTTCTGATCGGCAGCCCGTTTCTTGACGTCGTTCAACTGACGGGTCAAATCAGCATTCTTGGGCTGTTTTTTCAGGGAAGCACTCAACCGGGCTACCTCACCATTGTAGGTATCGAGCAATCCTTTGGCGTCGGCTAGCTTTTTTGCCGGGTTACCACTCTTCTTGCTGTCACCTTCCATCTTCCGGATTTCGTCGTCGAGCTTGGCAGCACTGTTGTCGTAAATCTGACCAAGCAACACGAGATTTTGTGGATTCTTGGGATCTTTATCAGCCTGCTTCTTCAGGTCAGCTACAGCCTCTTCCATCCGGTTCGAGGTCAGCATAATGTTGATCCGCTCGTTTACCAGATCTTTATTGGTCGGGTCAATAGCCATTCCCTTTTCAAGGGCAGCCAGCGCCTTATCAATCTGTTTATCGTTGCGGTACAATTGTACCAGCGAACCATACACAACGGCATCTTTTCCCCCATTGGCCATGTACTTCTCCAGCAATTCTTTTGCCGTTTCATTATCACGAACCTGCTGGGCACCAATCGCACCGTAGAGCGGAGCGGTCGTGTCTTTCGTATTGATTTCCGACGCTACCTTCAGCGATTTTACCGCATCAGCGTAGTTTTTGCCCTGAAATTTGGCGACGCCCTGCTGCATAAACGCTGCGTACAGCTGCTGCGACTTCAAAGCCTCTTCAGCTTCCTTGGCCAACCGGCCGGGACCGCCTTTCTTATCCTTATCGAGCTCGATTACCTTTTTGAATGCATCCATGGCGGTCGTAGCAGCCGCTGAATCCATACGAATGTACTGATTGGCGATCGACTGATAGGTCTTGGCACGGTCCATCCAGGTGCTGGCTTTCGCCCCCGCCTTGGCATCGGCAATGTCTTTATCGCTCTTTTCTTTCTCCTTTTTGACGGCGTCCATCTGCGCCTGATCCAGCGTAGAAGCGGCCCCGCCCTGCTGGTTCTGAGCGTATGCCCCTACCGACAGACAACAGGCGACTACTGCAACTGCAATTGATTTCATGTGAAATTGGGGTTGTGTTTTATCCTTTTTTAACAAACGAAATTACGGAATCTATCCGTATAAGCGCGAGCCTCTCAAAAATGTTTGAGCCGCCCGGCCGATCAATCCTATCGGCACGGGCGGCTCAACAGCTGCCGTCAGTATGACTTATTCAGCCGCTTCTGACTCGGACGAATCAACGACAGGATCATTCTCAGTACCTGCCAGCGCTTCCGTTTCCTCATCGTCTTCGCGCTTGATCTTCGTCACTGACGAGATTTCATCGTCGCCCCGTAAGGTAATCAGCCGTACGCCCTGCGTATTACGTCCAATCACACTGATAGCAGCAATCGGCGTCCGAATGGCGATTCCTGACCGGTTGATAATCATCAGATCATCGGTATCGTCGACGTCGAGCACGGCAACCAGCCGACCGACTTTCTCGGTTACTTTCAGGGTACCAACACCTTTAGCGCCCCGGTTTGTCACGCGGTACCCGTCAATATCGGACCGTTTGCCATAGCCTTTTTCTGATACAACCAGTAGCTGGGCATTCGGTGAATCGATACAGACCATCCCGATTACATGGTCAGCGGCATCCTCATCGTCCAGCGAAATACCCCGCACCCCGGCGGCCGTACGGCCCATCGGGCGCACCCGGCTCTCGTGGAAACGAACCGCTTTACCCACACTCGACGCAATCACAATGTCGTTGTTGCCATTGGTCATACATACACCGATGAGCTGATCGTCTTCATCGATGGTGATGGCAATGATCCCGTTCTGCCGGGGACGCGAATAGGCTTCAAGCATTGTTTTCTTGATCGTCCCCTGCCGGGTACACATCACAATGTAATTATTGTTGATGTAGTCTTCGTTTTTCAGGTCAGACACGTTGATGACCGCGCGCACTTTATCGTTGGCTTCGATATTGATAAAGTTGGCCAGCGGCCGACCTTTCGAGGTACGCGACCCTTCGGGCAATTCGTAAACAGGCAACCAGTACATGCGTCCCTTCTGGGTAAAGGCCAGCAGGGTATTGTGCATCGTCGCCGTAAACAGGTGTTCGGTAAAATCTTCTTCCTTCGTCGCTACTGCCTTCGCACCTACCCCACCCCGGCTCTGCGCCCGGTACTCCGTCGTTGGCGTGCGCTTGATATAGCCTTCGTGCGAGATGGTGATAATCATATCCTCGTCGGCAATCAGCGACAGATCACTGATATTACCGTCGCCAAGGGCATTGATCTGCGTCCGACGGGCATCACCGTACCGACTGCGGATATCGATCAGTTCGTCGCGGATTACCTGACGCTTCCGGTCTTCATTGGCCAGAATTTCTTTCAGGTCATTGATCTCCCGCATCAGTTCGTCGTATTCCGCCTGCAGCTTGTCGCGCTCCAGACCGGTCAGGCGTTGCAGGCGCATGTCGAGAATGGCCCGGGCCTGTAACTCGCTCAGGGCAAACTGCGTCATCAGGCCCGAACGGGCAACTTCCGGA
The DNA here is from genome assembly GCA_964581865.1 of uncultured Spirosoma sp. Lineage (GTDB taxonomy): Bacteria > Bacteroidota > Bacteroidia > Cytophagales > Spirosomataceae > Spirosoma. Next base: position 83,162 of record CAZOQC010000007.1, on the reverse strand, counting down.
TCGCGCGACGAGCGAATCAGGTTGATTACCGCGTCGATATTATCGAGCGCGATCAGCAGCCCTTCCAGGATATGCGCCCGTTTCTCGGCTTCCCGCAGTTCGTACTGCGTCCGGCGGGTGACTACTTCGAACCGGTGCTCGACGTAGTACTTCATCATATCCTTCAGATTGAGCAGCATGGGCCGCCCCTTCACCAGGGCCACGTTATTGATACTGAACGACGACTGTAGGGCGGTATGCTTGTACAGGTTATTCAGCACTACGTTCGGGATGGCATCTTTGCGCAGGTCATAAACGACCCGCAGGCCGTCGCGGTCCGACTCGTCACGGAAAGCCGTGATCCCTTCGATCCGCTTCTCGTTGATGAGTTCGGCGGTCTTTTCGAGCATGACCGACTTGTTGACCATGTACGGCACGTCCGTCACGATGATCTGGGTCTTGCCTTTGTTTTCTTCGATGGTGGCGTTGGCCCGCAGCACCACCCGGCCCCGGCCGGTTTTGAACGCCGACTTGACGCCTTCCAGGCCGTAGATCGTGGCACCGGTTGGAAAGTCAGGTGCCTTGACATACTGCATCAGCTCGTCAACGTCGATCTCCGGCTTGTCGAGGTACGCAATAATCCCGTCGACCACTTCGGTCAGGTTATGCGGGGCCATGTTCGTAGCCATACCGACGGCAATACCCGACGAGCCATTGAGCAGCAGGTTGGGCAACCGGGCGGGCATCACACTCGGTTCTTCGAGCGAATCATCGAAGTTAGGCTGGAAATCGACCGTTTCCTTGTAGATATCGGTCAGCATTTCCTCGGCAATCCGCTTCAGCCGGGCTTCGGTGTACCGCATAGCCGCCGGGGAGTCGCCGTCGATCGACCCGAAGTTACCCTGTCCGTCAACGAGTGGGTAGCGCAGGGACCAGTCCTGGGCCATGCGTACCATCGTATCGTATACCGATGAGTCGCCGTGCGGGTGGTACTTACCGAGTACTTCCCCAACGATACGGGCCGACTTCTTATGTGGCTTGTTGTAATTGACACCCAGTTCAGCCATCCCAAACAACACGCGCCGGTGTACGGGCTTCAGCCCGTCGCGTACATCGGGCAACGCGCGGGAGATGATAACCGACATCGAATAATCGATGTAGGCACCGCGCATTTCGTCTTCAATGTTGATGGGAATAATGTTACTGGGCGCTTCGAGGTCGGGATTTTCTTCCGCCATGAGTAAGTGGGGTTTCGCAGAAAATTACTATTCCGATGCACATAAAAAGCGCACATCGCTATATAGACAAATATACAAATTTTTAGCGACAAAAGAAAAGAAACGGGCTAAGACGGCCGCTGGAACGCGTATAAATGGCGTTCTTTCGCGACCACGCAATCTTTTTTCCGGGACCCAACCGAAGCGGGTATCATCTATATCAAATACAATTCTATTTCATCGGTAACACAACCTCGTTTCCCGGTAACACCGGCTCTTTCTATATGGCAGCTTTGATACGCGGATCGAACCGGAACGGCTCGGTAGCAGTCAATCGGATCTGGCTGAAATCGGGATGGGCCGGGCTTAGCAGGTAGTTACACTCCCCCGGTACGATAGCCGACGGAACCCGCAACACAGCCGATTTGCCCTGCATCAGCCAGTCGCTCCCCCGCAGCTGGCACATACCATACTGCTGAAAGTCAGCCCAGTCAGCAGGCAGTGTATCCGGCTCGACCGTTTCTATCGCTACTGTGTCGGGAATGTCGATGACCATCACCCGGAATAACTCATTGAGCCCTTCCCCACTCCGATGTACGACGTTTTCCAGGCAGGCCAGTGCGCGACTCGCGGCCGTGTAGATGACGAACTGCCCCCGGCTGTTCCAGCGGGCGGCCCCACCCGAAGCCGTCAGGCGGTCGGCGTACTGTGCTTTGGTAATTCGATAAACCAGCATGGTCGGTTGGCCTACGCCAGATCACCGTATTCGATACGAACGACTTCATCCGTCACCAGATCAATACCGCCGGACGTATGCAGCAGGTCAAACGGCACCTGATTACCCAATCCATAGGCGGGTTTGTCCATCCAGCGCCGGAATGCATCGGCCGCGCCAAACACGGCTTCCCCCGTTTGAAACAGCGCCATAATTTTCAGCACCTTTTCGCTGTCCTGGGGATTTAGCTTCTTCTGCTCACGCTCGTACCGCTGAAACGTTTTGAGCGACGTATCGAACACCTCTGCCAGCTGCTCACGGCGATAGCCCGTCAATTCAGCGATTTCGAAAAAACGCGTGGCCGACACCCCTTTCAGGGCCGATAAAACAAGGGCGGTGCGGTCTGGAATTATCATGGCACAAATCTAGGTCATTTGTCCAGTAAACTAAGAAATTTGTCTGAAAGTTTACACGTCTATACCCAGCGGTGCCAAAAGCCGCTTTTTTAGAAACAACCCCCCGTACAGGCAGTTATCCGGGCATGGTACCAGTCAGGTTCACTGATCGATCTGTCACCCTGGTTTCTCCACCTCTTTTTATGCCGCCTGCCGACGATACCACTACCCTATCCGAATCCAGTACGTCTCTATTATTTTTTGAGGAATCGCCCCACCCCGACTTACAGGTTTCGGTGATTATACCGGCCCGCAACGAAGCCCACCAGCTGGTCGACACGCTCGATGCCCTGCGCCGGCAGCAACACCCCGACGGAACACCCCTGCCCCCTGCCAGCTACGAGGTCTTATTACTACTGAATAACTGTACCGATAACTCGGAACTGATCGCTCGTCGGTACCAGCACCAGTTTCCGGCATTTCCATTGCGGCTACAGGCCCTGCAGCTGCCGAAGCCAATGGCGAACGTCGGCACAGCGCGTCGCCTGGTTATGGATGAAGCCTGTCGCCGGCTTCAGCTGGTCAACCCAGCGCGGGGCATCATCGCGTCGACGGACGGCGATACGGTAGTCGATTCGCAGTGGGTATACCAGATCAGCAAAGCCATCGGTCAGGGCAACGAAGCCGTGGGGGGCCGTATCCTGACCCGCCCCGACGGTTGCCCGGTGCGGGTCAACCACCTGCGCGATGTCACGTACCGTATGCTGATTGCGCAGCTCGAAGCCCGGCTCGACCCACAACCCAACGACCCCTGGCCCCGTCATTTTCAGCATTTCGGGGCCAACATGGCCGTTACCTGTACCGCTTACCTGCGCGCTGGAGGATTGCCCAACGTACCCCACCTGGAAGATGAAGCGTTCTACCGGGCTCTGCTGCGTACCGACGCCCGCATCCGCAAAAGCCCGGATGTGCGGGTGTTTACCTCGACCCGACTGACCGGACAGGCAACGGTTGGGTTTGCCGAGCAACTTCGCTACTGGCAGCAGCAGAACCAGACCCAGCAACACCAGCTGGCCGAGCCCGCCGACGGCATTATCCACCGACTACACTGCCGGCAACAACTGCGGGCGATCTGGCAACAGCGGCAGCAACCCGATACGTCGGCCGTTGTCCAGCAGCTTGCCCTCGTCGCCACCGCATTGCCACTCAGTATCCATAGCCTCAATCAGCTACTGACCCGCTGCCGCTATTTCGGCGAATTCTGGGAACAGATCGAACAGCAGACGGGCACGTATTGGGCTACCCGTTACCCGCCCGTAGCGATCACGCGCGCCATCGCCGACCTTCGGCGGTGTCTGCACGGAGTGCCGCTTCTGACGACTATCGCGCCGGTGCGCTGACGTCTCACTCTGTCGGGTACGTTATCGCTTACGAAACAGATCCAGCCGGTAGGTATCGGCCCGCTGACCCAAACGATGTTCCAGGGGGCCGTCTGCGGTAGCGGCCTGGAGGAAAAATTCGTGAACGGCATCACCCGTCAAGGGGTAGTCGGGGACGAACGGGGTCCAGTGTACCAGCAGCAGGTCCCCACCGGTTTCCAGCGTGTCGATCATCCGCTGCCGGGCCGTTGCTAAGTCGGCTTCGGAGAGATAGTACCCTACTTCCGACACAATAATCAAATTGAAGGGCCCAGTGGGAAACGTAGCCGGAATCGCCATGACCTCCAGCCGGACGGCGGGCTGATCGGCCAGTCGCTGCCGGGCTTTTTTCAGGGGCAACTCACTGGCATCGACGGCCAGTAGCTGGTCGCACCGGCTGGCCAGCTGACGGGTCAGTATGCCGATGGAACAGCCAATCTCAAACGCCGATGCGTACCGCTGTTCCGGCAGTGCCGCCAGGGTAGCTTCGTATTTCCGGCGTTCGTATTCGCTGGTTTCAAACGACCACGGATCATCGCTGGCCCGGTACACATCGTCGAAATAAGTTGGTGGCAACGAGGGCATACGTAGTTTGTGGTTTGTGAAGTTCGTGGTTGTCGTGTTGCAGCCGTGCCAGCGACAGGCGCACAAACGGTTACTCTAAAAACAGTTCGTACGGCCGCTCGAAGTGAGTAAGCAGTTCGGGAGACAGGTAAAACGCGGTCGGGTCATCATCGATCAGGCGGGTAACCTGCGAAACGTGGGCAGCAATGGCCCGGTTACGCTGATCGATGACGGTATCGATGCGTACGTTCCAGACGCGCCGTTCGTCGGGTCGGGGCATATCGTCGGGTCGGCCCAGTTCCCACAGCCAGATCAGGTACTCCAGTACGCGAACGGGTGCCGTCAGGTGGGTACGGGCCGTCTGTAGCAAGTGCCAGGTTGCGCGATGATCGCGGTGCGGGTCGCGCTCCCAGGGCACCAGAATCGTTACCGGGTTTACCTGCTCGATCAGGTCGGTGAGGGTAGCCACAGCGTCGGCAAAACCGGGCTGACCGGGCACCGGAACGGCAGTGTCGCGCAGGCGCATAAACGTGCAGGCCCCATCGGAAACGCCCAGCTGGCTCAGGGCGTCGCGGGCTTCAGTCTCGCGCAGCTCACGCAACCGACCGGCCGGATACGCCGGTGAATTCGGGTGCGACATACTACCGTCGCTCACAAACACGACGTGTACGGGCAGACCCGCCTGCCGGAGCCGGATGATCGTACCGCCACAACCCAGTGACTCATCGTCGGGATGCGGGGCCAGTACCAGCGTAGCCCCCAGCGACGGCACATCGTCCAGCAGCTCCGCCCGCTCATCGAGTGCCCGGGCTTTTTCAGGTCCAGAGTGCATGCGCAGGGGTTTGATTCGTCAATACGTACCGGCCGATAGCAACCAGCGTAGCGTCGGGGGCGGGCTGACGCAGGTACATGGTCAGGTCACGGTGAATGCGCTCGAACGGATGCGGCCGGAGCAGTCCCCGGGCACCAACGCACCGTTCACAGAGCGGCATGATCTGCAGGCAAATGGCTTCGATGGCCGTGCGGGTCATGTTGGCGTACGCAACAATCGTTGCCGGATCAGTCTGGTTAGCCAGCCACTGATCGGTTTTATCACCCGCGCTGCGCAGCCACTGATTACCCGATTCGATCAGGCAGGCCATCTCAGCCAGCCGGGTTTGCTGGATGGTATCGTCAAGGCGGTGCATGTCGGCCAGAAACCGGCGGGTGGCTTCGAATAAAGCTTCCGCCCCACCCAGTTGCACAGCTGCAAACCGAATGGCACCCCCGCTGAAATACGGCTGATCGAAGTACCGGTTTGGTTCACCCAGCAGATCATCGTGCTGGATCGTCACGCCCGTAAAGTCAAGCTTAAAACTGGCCGATGCCCGCATACCGAGCGGTTGCCAGAACCGATCATCGACAGGAATGGGCTGAACCCGTTCGGTCGGTACGACCGCCATCTGCCAGCCGCTGCGCGAACCGGTCAGTTCGCCGGTAATCAGCGGCCGTGGTATCCACCCGGCCCCTGAGCAAAACGTTTTGGCCCCACTGAGCCGGTAGGTATCAGCATCCAGCTGCTCGATACGAATACCGTCCTGCGCCTGCGTGTTCCAGACGCTGAACAGGTGCCCCTTCTCGCGCACATCGGCATACCAGCGTTGCCGCTGGTCGGAGGCAGCATACAGGTGGATGAGGTACAGCGCGTTGATGTGTCCTTCGTAAACGCGGCCCACCGCCAGATTAGCCGCACCAATACGCTTGAGCAGATCGAGCAGCCGGGCGGTTTGTCCACGCTGAAAATCGAGCGGCTGGCCGGGCAGCGTAACGGCCAGCAGCCCGGCGTCGGCCAGCCACTGAAATGCCTCAACGGGAAAGCAGCCCTCCGCGTCGGTATCGGGTGCAGCCGCAGCGATGCGGTCGACAAGCGTATCGAAAGCCGACGTACCGGGCAACCGGGTGTGTATACTGATTGGCAGAGGTAGGTTCATACCCCTATAAGGCCTGGATCAGGCGGATTGTTTGGCCGGTCAGGCGTTCAGCCGTATATACCGGTCATAAAGCCGGTCACGGGTGCGCTTCAACCGCATCTTGACGGCGCTCTCCGAGAGGGCGCACTGCTGAGCGATTTCGCGAATCGACAGATTCTGTTCGTATTTAAGCTGGAGCAGGTAGATCTCCGACGGGGGAATTTCCTCGGCCAGCCGGGCCAGATCGGCCAGCCGGTCTTCGAGCAGATCCTGCCGGTCGGCGTCCGGCAGTTCAGCCAGTTCATCCTCCGATACGTCTTCGCGTACCATGCGTTTGCCGATCCGCAGCTGATCCAGGCAGTAGTGGTGCGAAATGGCGTATAGCCAGGTAGAAAAGCGGGACCGGTGCTGAAAGGTATTGATGCTTCCCAGCACTTTGATAAAGATATCCTGCGTAAAGTCTTCGGCTACGTCCGCATCGCGGGTAATCGACAGGCATTTGTTATACACTTTGCCTACGTATCGGTTATAGAGCGTTTCAAAGCAGTCGGGTGCCTGCGTGTCGCGGTAGAGTGCAACGAGCGTTTCGTCAGCCAGTACATTGTTGGTCATTCGTATCAGGGCTAAGGGCTAAGCAATAACCCAAATATAACGCCTTCTTCAAAAAAGTAACTACTCAGTTACAAGTCATGTATGCCAATGGTATGGTAATTGACCACGAAACCCCCACAAATCGGGTATATATAGCGAAAAAGCGGTATTTCACCCTAAAAAAGGCGAAATACCGCTTACTCAGTATTGTTACTCTTTTTTGACTTACCGGTGCTACTTAGTTGATATACAGCCATTTCCTGTACAGGCTTTTCTGGGCGTCGGATGGACTGCTGATCGGCTCCAGGCGGTAGCTGACCAGTGTATTAGCCCCCAGCGTGACATTGATCCGGCGCAGCAGCCCCCCCCGGTTCACCAGCAGATTGAGCGTATCGCCCACGGGCCGACCCACCAGCAACCGGTTCAGGTCATCGCCGACCCGCACCTGATCGATGGCTACGATCTCATCGCCGACATTCAACCCGTCTTCGTACGCGCCCGACCCGCGCCGGACCTCCCGCACCGTTGTCCGGCCATTCGTTACCGCTGTACTCGCACCCAGAAATCCGTCGCCCCCCTTCCCGGCTCCGTTGACCAGTTGCAGGCCCACGGCGTTGAAGTAGGCATTGTAATCGATGGGCTCGGCGGAGTTGACACCCACGTTGAAAAACGCGTCCAGCGGCCGGCCAGCCATCTGCTCGGCGGCTTTGCGAAATTCCTCATCCGTAAACCCGCGCTGCTGCTGCTTGTAGTACGTCTGATAGAGGTACCGCATCAGGTCGTCCATGTTGCGCGCGCCGTTGCTGCCCGACAGAATGGCCAGGTTCAGCAACGTGCCGAGTACGCTCCCTTTGCTGTAGTACGAGATGGTGCTGTTGTCCGAGTTTTCGTTGGGTCGGTAGCCTTTGATCCACGCATCCCAGCTCGACTCAGCCGCTGACTGTACGCGGGTACCCGGCTGGTTTTCGATCTGGTTGATCTGGTAAGCCACCAGACTCAGATACGCATCGGGTGTGTAGAACCCGGCCCGGCGCAGGATATATTCCTGGTAAAAGGACGTGCAGCCTTCCGACAGCCAGAGCAGGTGGGTGTAGTTTTCGTTCTCGTAGTCGAACGGCCCCAGGGCGATGGGCCGGATGCGTTTGACGTTCCAGAGGTGGAAATATTCGTGCGCCACCAGACTCAGAAACCGCTTGTAGCTGGCTTCGGTGTCGTAGGCGCTGCGGGTTACTTCGAGCGTCGTGGAATTCAGGTGCTCCAGCCCCCCCCCACCCGGCGGAATGTGGTGTACGATAAAGGTGTAATTCTCGCAGGGGTGTTCGCCCACGACCGACGCAGCCGCTTCACAGACGCGGGTGTAGTCGGCTGCCAGCCGTTTTTCATCGTACCCGGCCAGGCCGTACATGGCTACCGTGTGCGGCACGTTGGCGGCTGTGAACGAAAACGTCCGCTGGTTGCCAATTTCGATGGGTGAATCGACCAGCAGATCGAAGTTGGGGGCGTCGAACGTATTGGCCTGACCAGCCACGGGTTTAAGCGCCGTCGTCACCGTTTTCCACGTTTTGTAGGGCTCGACTGTTACGCGCAGGGGCTGCGCTTTCAGGGCGTCGTGGTACATAAACATACTGGCTGGCGTAACGTAGCCGTGGTCCATGTCAACAAAACTGGTGCGGACGGTCAGTTCGTTGGCGTACACCCGATAGTGAATTGTCAGGTTATCGGCTCCGGTGTAGACCCGCCAGGCATTCTTGCGGATCTTCTCGCTCCGCACGGGCTGCGCACCCGTCATGGCCGTGAACCCCTCGACGTTTTTGGCGTATTCGCGGATCAGGTACGAACCGGGCGTCCAGACGGGCATCCGGATGTCGTAATAGCCATTCTTACGGGCCCCCGTCGCGGTAGCCGCGCTGGTCAGCGTCATGTCAACCTCGAAATAGTGGGTTTGCGGTTCCGGCATGGTCAGCCGGTACGTAATGGCGGGCGTTGCGACCGACGGGTTTGGCCCATCGCCGGCGCGGCTGTCGAGGCTTAAAGCGGGGCAACTAAAAAGAGTCCAGACGGTAAGTAAATAAAGAAACCGGGCGTTTTTTTTCATACGGAAACGGGAATACCTTCGTTTTTTGTCCAGATTTAAGGTGATTTTTGCCAGACGTCAGCGAAGCTACAACGCTTCGCAGGCTTTAACAACCGCAGTTTTCGTTTATGCCCTATCCTTTTCCCCAATCGAGCCAACTGCCTGTTCGTGGTGTCACCATCCGACTGGCACTGTCGCTGACGCTGGGGTTACTGACGCTGCTGCCCGCTTCGGCCCAGCGCACCCTCAGTTACGCTGAACCCGACTACCATTACCGCAACGGCCTCGAACTCTTCGAACGCGCCAACTACGCAGCCGCCCGGTACGAATTCCGGCAGTACCTCGAACCCCGGCGCGGCAACGGCACCCAGACTACGCTCAACACGACCGACCAGAACGCCGTCGAGGCCGAGTACTACGTTGCCCTGACGAGTCTGTACATCGACGAACCGGGGGCCGAAGTGCTGGTCGACCGCTTCGTCAAAAACCACAGCGAACACCCCAAAGCCGGGCAGCTCTACGGTGATCTGGGTTCGTATTATTATACACGGCAGGAGTACCCGAAAGCCATCAGCTTTCTGGAGAAGGCCGTGGCGCAGGGCGGTGGTGCCCGGCAGCAGGCTTATAGCTATCAGCTGGCCGTGGCGTACTACAACACGCAGGATCTGCAAAAAGCGCTGCCGCTGTTCAACCAGATCAAAACGAATACCGGTTCGCCCGATGCTGCTTCCGCGTCGTACTACGCCGGGGTGATTAATTTCCGCAACCGCAACTACACCGAAGCCGTGGCCGATTTCCGGCGGATCGAGTCGAACCCGACCTACCAGAATCAGGTACCCAACTGGATTGCGCAGGCGTATTACCGGCAGCGTAAATTCGATGAGTTGCTGGCCTACACCGAACCGCTGCTCCGCCGGAATACCGGCCCTGCCCTGAGCGACGTGGCGCTGTTTACCGCTGAGGTGTACTACCAGCAGAACCAGTTTGCCAAAGCGATACCGTACTATAAGCAGTATATCAGTGCGGCAGGCGCCAAAGCCCCCGGTGCCGTCCGGTTCCGCTACGGCCAGTCGCTGTTCCGCACGGGGGCCTATCCCGATGCGATCACGCAGTTGAAAACGCTGGCGGGCGGGCGCGACACCACCGCGCAGTTTGCCGCCTACACGCTGGGCATCAGCTACCTGCAAACCCAGAACCCAACCTACGCCCTCAACGCCTTCGATCAGGCCGGACGGCTGTCGTTCAACCCGTCGATTCAGGAAGAAGCCCGCTTCAACCACGCCAAGCTGCAACTCGACCAGAACAACGGGGCCGACGCGGTAAAGGAACTGACAGCCTTTCTGAAACAATATCCCGACAGCAAGTTTGAGAACGAAGCCAACGAACTGGTTGGTCAGGCGTACTTCGCGTCGAACAACTACCCGGCGGCCATCGCCTACATCGAAGGGCTGAAACGCCGGACACCGAAAATCAACGCGACCTACCAGCAGCTGACCTACAACCAGGCCGTCAGCGACTTCAACGCCGAACGCTACCCGACGGCCATCGCGAACTTCGACAAATCACTGCGCTACCCCGTCGACGCGAAACTGCAACAGGGCGCGCAGTTCTGGAAAGCGGAGTCCTACTCGGCGCAGAAGCAGTACGATCAGGCGGTTCCGCTCTACGCCAGCATCAGCAAAGGTGACGACGACCTGTCGACCCGCAGTCTGTACGCACTGGGCTACGCCTATTACAATCAGAAAAACTACAGCCGGGCCATCCCCTACTTCCGCGATTTTGTGAGCCGGGGCGGGGAAGCCGCGCCTGTCGCTGACGCCACCATCCGCCTGGCCGACGCCTACTTCGCCACCAAGCAATACGACGCGGCCCTGCGGGCCTACGATCAGGCCATTGCAAAGAATGCACCCGACAAAGATTACGCGTCGTACCAGAAAGCGGTTATCCTGAGTTACGTTGGCCGTGATGCCGAAGCGAAAGCCCAGTTCGAGCAGGTACAGCGGCAGTATCCCAACTCCCGCTTCGTTGATGAATCATTGTTCCAGACGGCCAACGTCGATTTTGAAAAAGGGGCGTACCAGGCGGCTATTCGCGGCTTTACCCGGCTGATTCAGGACAAACCCAACAGTACGCTGATTCCGGCGGCTCTGCTCAAACGGGCCATTGCCTACGGGAACATCGAGCAATACGACCCTGCCGTTGCCGATTACCGGCGCATTCTGAGCAACTACGGCAATTCAGAGCAGGCGCAGAGTGCCCTGCTGGGTATTCAGAATACGCTGAACGACGCCGGTCGGCCCGAAGAATTTTCGCAGGTGCTGGGTCAGTACAAGAAAAGCAACCCCGGTAGTTCGGACGTCGAGCGCGTTCAGTTCGACAACGCCAAGAACATTTACTTCAGCCAGAAGTACCCGCAGGCCATTCAGTCGCTGACCACCTATATTCAGGAATACCCCGCCAGCCCGAACGGGAGCGAAGCCCGCTATTACCTCGGCGAAGCCTACCGGCAGACCAACGACCCGGCTATGGCCCTGAAACTATACGATCAGGTGCTCGCCGACCGGCAGTCGGACTTCTTTGTCCGGGCGGCCACGCGCGTCGCCGATCTGGAGTCGAAGCAGAAAAACTATCCCCGTGCGGTGCGGGCCTATCGGCAAATTATCGCGCAGGCCAACAGCCGTCCCGATCAGGTAACGGCGCAGCTGGGTCTGATGGATACCTATTTCGCCGGGGGCAAACCGGACTCAGCGGCTGTCGTGGCGCGCGAACTGGTGTCGGGTGGCAACGTGGTGCCGGGCGCGCAGAACCGGGCCCAGCTGATGCTGGGTAAAGTAGCCTTCGCCCGAACCGACTACGCCACCGCCAAAACCGAGTTCGACAGGACAATTGCGCTGGGCAGCGACGTCAACGGAGCCGAAGCACAGTATTACCTGGGCGACATGCTGTTCCGGCAGAAAAAATACAAGGAGTCGGTCACGTCACTGCTGAAATTCAACGAGCAATTCGCCGAATTCGAGTACTGGAAAGGCAAGGCGTTCATCCTCGTCGCCGACAACAACATCGCGCAGGACGAACTGGCCCAGGCCAAAGCCGTACTGAACTCAATCATCGAAAACTCCACCGACCAGACCATCGTCACGGAAGCCAGACAGAAACTGGCAGGACTAGATAAGTAATAGTTTGTGGTTTGTCGTTCCTGCCGGGCGGCCGGTGCCGTTTGTGGTTTCCCCGCGATCACCACCTACCGGCAGGAACGACAAACCACAAACCACGAACTATTTACTATGCGCAAAATCCCCTTACTTCTTCTCTCCTCCTGCCTGACGCTGCCCGTGCTTGCCCAGCAACGTCAGCCGGCGAAGGAAGGCGAGGTCGATAACCAGGAAATTACCGTCGAGAAAAGCCGGAAAATCGATCTGCCCCCGGCCAACCGGCTGTTCGACAAGATTCAGTCGATTCGCCCCTCACCGGAGCAGCGGAAGATGACCTTCGAGTTCGATGATCGCAAGCTCACCGTCGGCGACCCGAAGATTACGCCCACCGTACTGGCCCCCACAACCGGACAGGCCGACAACACCCCCGCTTTCGGCAACTACGTCCGGCTGGGCGCGGGTAACTACAACTCATTTCTGGGTGAAGGGTATTTCGGGCTGAACACCCTGCAAAACCTCGCCCTCGAAGGATCGGTACGGCACCTGTCGTCAGGTACCGGCCCGGTCGACGGGAAAAACTCGGCGCAGGCCGATACGCGGGTGAAGGTAACGGGCAAGTACCTGACCGACGCTTTTAAGCTACAGGCCGATCTGGGCTACGACCGCAACGCGTACAACTTTTACGGCTACAGCCGTGAATACGCGGCCCAATCGACGTTCAATCCGGACCTGATTAAGCAGCAGCTCAACACGGTCAGTCTGCGGCTGGGAATTGAAAACGCGAAATCGGAAAGCACGGTCGATTACTCGCTGCGGTCGGGGATCACCAACCTGCGCGACCGCTTCAACGCATCGGAGTTCGACTGGGGTACCAACTTTACCAGTTCGCTCGGCATCACCGACAATGTCGTGGCGCTACTCTCGGCCGACGCCTACGTCACGCAGCGCAGCGACGGTTCCATCGTCGACAACCGGAACGTATTCCGCATCAGGCCGACCTTCAAGTACACCTCGCCCCTACTGACCGTGACGGCGGGTATCAATGTGGCCAATCAGACCGACAAACGGCAGGGTGTGAACGATACCCGCGCCTTCCCGGTCGTCAATATCGACTTCGTACCCGTCAGCACGGTTCACTTTTTCGCGGGTGTCGACGGCGATATCAACCGGAATACACTGCGCACACTGCTCTCGGAAAACAAGTGGCTGGCTCCGCAGGTGCTGCTGGTTAACACCGTTAAGTCGCTGGATATCTACGGCGGCTCGAAGGGTGATCTGGGGGGTGGTTTCGGTTACGAAGGCAAAGTGTCGTTTGCCCGCTACCGCAACTTCGCCACCTTCAACAACGCCCTGCCCGACAGCTCAAAATTCTTTGTGCTCTACGACGGGGGCGTCTCGCGGGTGCTGACCATCTCGGCGCAACTGGGCTATACCCTGAAAGACCGGTTCCGTTCGTCGTTGAAAGGCGAGTTTTTCAGCTACGGCCTCGACCGGCTCGAAGCGGCCTGGGGTCGTCCGCGTATTGCGGCTACCTGGACCAACTCGTATACGTTAAATAAAAAGCTGTTCGTTACCGCTGATTTGTACTATTACGAGGGCATCCAAAACAAAAACTTTGCGTCAGGTCTGACGTACACGCTAAAACCGATCTACGACGCCAACCTGAAAATTGACTATTTCCTGGGTCAGCAGATCTCCGCCTTTGTCTCGATCAACAACATCATCGGGCAGAATTACGAGCGTTATTTGTATTATCAGTCCCAGGGGCTTAACTTTCTCGGCGGAATCAGTTACTCGTTTTAATCGCTTCGCTCAGTGTATATGGCAACCGTTACCGATTACCTGAAAAAACTACTGTATCAATACGACTGTGTAGTTGTACCCGAATTGGGCGCGTTTCTGACGCACTATCAGTCCGCGTCCTTTTCAGAGTCGGCCGGTTTGTTTCTGCCACCCCGCAAGCGCGTTGCCTTCAACGAGGCCCTGCGACTCGACGACGGTATCCTGGCGAATTACATCATGCTGCACGAACCGGTTAGCCGGGACGGTGCGCAACGCATGATCGCCCAGTTTGTGCAGTCGCTCCATCAGACGCTTGACAGCAGCGACCGATTCGACCTCGAGGGCATCGGCAGCTTCACCCGCAACGAAGAAAGTCGACTCCAGTTTGAACCGGGGCTGCGGCATAATTTCTTTGGCGAAGCCTACGGCATGGGCGACCTATCTGCGCAACTGATTAACCGTACAGCCATTCAGGAGCCGGTGTTCGAAGCCGTACCGATGCCGGTTACGGCACTTGGCCCGGTACGGGTACCGGCCGAATCAGAGGCTGTACTAACGCCCCTTCGCCGGTCGGCCCCGTACTGGCGCATCGCGGCTTCGCTGCTACTGGTCGGTTCGCTCGGCGCAGTCAGTTACTTTACCGTACTCGAACCGGGCGCTCCGTTGCGTAGTGGCCTCGACCCCGCCAGTCTGTTCCGGTTCTCTACGGCACAACCCGGTCCGGCCAATCAACCGCAACCGACGCCGGAAGAAGAGCCCGTCGCTACGCAACCGGTCAGACCAGTAGCCATAGAAGCACCGACGCCAGTCCCGGTGGCAACACCGGCACCTGTAGTCGAAGCGACCACGGTTGTGCCAACGCTGCCAACACCACCCATCGAGGAGACGGTGGTGGCCAGCGTAGCCCCGGTGAAAACGACTTCGGCTGTCCGGATCAAAAAGGTAGCCAAAAGAGCTATTCACTCGGTGGCCGACGATCGCTTTACGATTATTGCCGGTAGCTTCGCTAGTAAGCGCAATGCCCTGCGGCTCCGGCGGCAGTTGCAGGAAGCGGGTTATGCCGACGCTTACGTCATTCCGCCCTATACGCGTAAACAACTGTATAAAGTGGCCGCTGCCGGTTTTAGTGAGCGCGCCGATGCCATCAGTAACATCGATTCTATTGGTCAGCTGGCTCACACCAAACCATGGATTTTCACGTACTAGTTGATTGATTACTATTCGTATACCAACGCCGGCTGATCAGTCGGCGTTTTTTTTGCTGTATACAACTGACCCGTCGACTGATGCCTACCTTTTTAATAATTAATTAACCGGCATTTGGTCGTCAAGTGGGTCAACGTCCCGTTATTGGTTATCATTTGTTTCTCTTTATTCCGGTTTGATGAACCGCATTCGCTCCACGCTTTACTGGCTGCTATTGCCCTGCTGGCTACTATTTACCGAATCCGTCCGGGTACAGGCACAGTCGTTGCCCATGCCAGCGCCCGAACGAAACGACTCAACGGCTTCGGATACGGTGGCAGCCGCTGACATTGTCGATTTTGTCAAAAAAACCTGGCCGCGCTTACCCGTGCATCCGCACGAAGCAAGCAGGCTGGCATCGGGCGGTCACTTCGTCTGGATTATTCCACAGGTCGGTTACTCCCTGTCGACGGGCTTACTGGGGCAGGTGCTGGGCAACGTCACGTTTCGCCGGCCACGGGCTAACCTCTCATCGATCATCAGTAGCCTGACCTACACGCAAAATCAACAGGCACTGTTGACGATTACCTCGACCATCTGGACACCCGGCAATCAATGGGTGCTGACCGGCGACTGGCGACTGATGCATTACCCGCAGGCTACTTACGGACTGGGCATGTTTACCTCCACTGACCGGGTCGTTAGCATGGATTATTCATACCTGCGCTTCTATCAGGGTGTTCTGCGCCGGCTTCGACCCGCTTTGTACGCTGGTCTTAGCTATCAGCTTGATAATCACTGGAACATTCGCAGCTGGGATGAACGGCACGACCGGAGTAAGATTTCGGGCTACGAGTACAGTGTCGAAGGGCGGTCCATTTCGTCGGGCATCGCGATGCAGATGCTGTACGACAATCGGCCAAACGCGATCAATCCCTCGGGCGGACAGATGCTGAATCTGCTGGTTCGCACCAACAAACAGGCACTGGGCAGTGATACGGATTATTCGTCCATGCTAATTGATGCCCGGACATACCTGCACCTGCGCGCGGGCTCCCCGAATATTCTGGCGCTCTGGTCTTACAACGCCCTGACGATCAGCGGTGATCCACCTTTTCTGGACCTACCCAGTACGGGCTGGGATGCCACCAGCAACCTCGGTCGCGGCTACATTCAGGGGCGGTTTCGCGGGAAAAAACTGTTATACGCGGAAGCCGAATACCGCTTTCAGGTCAGTCGGAGCGGCTTACTGGGTGGGGTTGTCTTTGCCAATGCGCAGACGGTTACGCAGCCGCTCAACCAGCAGTTCGAACGGCTTGCGCCAGCGGGCGGTATGGGTCTGCGCATCCGGATGAACAAAGTCACCCGCGCCAATCTTTGCATCGACTACGCCGTTGGCACCGACGGGTCGCGGGGCCTCTTCTTTAATCTGGGCGAAGTATTTTAGGTAGCTACCAACAGCAAAACGGCCTCTACAGATGTAGAAGCCGTTGTACCAAAAAACAAACAGGATTGTCTAGCCGAGATACGTCTTCAGCGCCTTCGACCGGGAGGTGTGGCGCAGCCGACGAATGGCTTTTTCCTTGATTTGCCGAACCCGCTCACGGGTCAGGTTGAATTTTTCACCGATCTCTTCCAGTGTCATGGCGTGTTCGCCATTCAGACCGAAGTACAGGGTGATTACATCGGCTTCGCGTTGGGTCAGCGTCGACAGGGCGCGTTGTACTTCCTTACGAAGCGAATCGTTGATCAGACCCGAATCGGGCTTGTCTTCACCGTCGTTTTCGAGTACGTCGAGCAGGCTGTTTTCTTCACCCTGCACAAACGGTGCGTCCATCGACACGTGCCGACCCGAGATCTTCAGCGTATCAACGACTTCAGCAGCCGAGATCTCCAGCACGGCAGCCAGCTCTTCCGGCGACGGCTCCCGCTCGAACTTCTGCTCCAGGTCCGAAAAGGTCTTGGAGATTTTGTTCAGCGAACCAACCCGGTTGAGCGGTAACCGCACAATCCGCGACTGTTCGGCCAATGCCTGAAGAATCGACTGACGAATCCACCAGACGGCGTACGAGATAAACTTGAAACCACGGGTTTCATCGAACCGCTGCGCGGCTTTGATCAGACCCAGGTTGCCCTCGTTGATCAGATCGCCCAGCGACAGTCCCTGATTCTGGTACTGTTTGGCAACCGACACGACGAAACGTAGGTTGGCCTTCGTCAACCGTTCCAGCGAAAGCTGATCCCCCTCCCGAATTTTCTGGGCGAGTGTCACTTCTTCGTCCGGTGTGAGCAGATCTACCTTACCAATTTCCTGGAGATACTTGTCGAGCGACTGGCTCTCCCGGTTGGTAATCTGTTTTGAAATTTTTAGCTGTCTCATTGTTTATTGACCCAGGTGAGGGTAGCTACAAAACGCGTATGTAGGACGCGCTGGTACACGAAAAAGTAACACAGCCAGTTTAATTTTTGTTCTCTGGCTTGGGCAACAGGACTTTACGCGACAACCGGTATTTGCCGGTCTTTTTGTCGACGTCAATCAGCTTTACCGTCACTTCCTCGCCGACCTGTAACACGCCTTCCATGTTCTCCAGCCGCTCCCACTTGATCTCCGAGATGTGCAGGAGACCATCCTTACCCGGCATAAACTCGACAAACGCGCCGAACGGCTGAATGGTCTTTACTTTACCGACGTAGGTTTCACCCACTTCCGGTATAGCGACGATGCCTTTCACGCGCGATACCGCCCGGTCCATGCTTTGCTGATTGGTCGCGAAGATGCTGACCCAACCGGCATTGTCGTGCTCATCGATATTGACGACAGCACCCGAATCCTTCTGAATATCCTGCACCACCTTACCACCGGGTCCGATTACGGCACCGATCTGATTGGTGTCGATCTTGATGACGATGGCGCGGGGGGCGTGGGGTTTGAGGTCAGCCCGAACCGCGTCGATGCCTTTCTTCATCTCACCCAGGATATGCAACCGGCCCCGACGGGCCTGATCCAGCGCCTGTGCCAGCACTTCATACGACAGCCCATCCACTTTCAGGTCCATCTGGCACGCAACGATCCCGTTTTCGGTACCCGTCACTTTGAAATCCATATCACCCAGGTGATCTTCGTCGCCCAGAATGTCCGACAGCACGGCGTACTTGTCCGAGCCCGGCTCCGTATCCTGAATCAGCCCCATGGCGATACCGGCTACGGGTGCTTTGATTTTGATACCAGCGTCCATCAGGGCCATCGTACCGGCGCAGACCGTTGCCATCGACGACGACCCGTTCGACTCCAGAATATCCGACACGATCCGAATCGTGTACGGGTTTTCGTCACCGGTTGGCAGCACTTTCTTCAGCGACCGGTGGGCCAGGTTACCGTGCCCGATTTCGCGCCGACTGGCTCCCCGGTTCGGTTTCACCTCACCCGTCGAGAAACCAGGGAAGTTATAGTGCAACAGAAATTTACTGTAGCCCTGGTGCATTGTCTGGTCGATGATCTGCTCGTCCAGTTTGGTGCCGAGCGTACAGGTCGTCAGCGACTGGGTTTCGCCCCGCGTAAACAAGGCCGAGCCGTGGGGGCCGGGCAGGTAGCCAGCTTCCGCCGAGATTGGGCGAATCTGATCGAGCTGACGACCATCAAGCCGGGTGCGCTGATCGAGCACCAACCGACGGGCCGCTTCCCATTCGAGATCGTGGAAATACGTTTTGACCAGCCCGACGTTGACATTCGCGTCTTCGGGGAACGAAGCCAGATACGCATCCCGCACGGCGCGGAAGCTTTGCGACCGGCCTTTCTTGTTGGGGTTCTGCTCGGCAGCAACCGCGTAGATTTTATCGTAGCAGGCCGCACGCACGGCCGCACGAAGCTCCTCGTCGTGCGTTTCGTGGTTGTACTCGCGCTTTTCGGTCTTGCCAACTTTTGCTTCGAGTTCTTTCTGGGCCTGACACTGTACCTTGATGGCTTCGTGAGCGGCTTTGATAGCCTCGACGACTTCGGCTTCCTGGCATTCGCTCATTTCGCCTTCCACCATGCAAATGTCTTTTTCGGTAGCGGCCACGATCAAATCGATGGTAGCACGCTCGATATCGGCCGTCTTGGGGTTGATCCGGTACTCGCCGTCAATTTTAGCGACGCGTACTTCCGAGATCGGCCCGTTGAACGGAATATCCGATACGGCCAGGGCCGACGATGCAGCCAACGCAGCGAGCGCATCGGGCTGCACTTCAGGGTCAGACGAGATGAGCGTGATCATCACCTGCGTATCGGCGTGGTAGTTGTCGGGAAAGATCGGACGGAGCGCCCGGTCGACCAGTCGGCTAATCAGGATTTCATGGTCGCCCAGACGACCTTCCCGGCGCTGGAAGCTACCCGGAATCCGACCGGCTGACGCAAATTTTTCCTGGTAATCAACGGAGAGCGGCAAAAAATCGACGCCTTCTTTCGCGTCCTTGCTGGACACTACAGTAGCCAGCAACATACAATCGCCCAGGCGAACGACTACCGCGCCATCGGCCTGACGAGCCAGTTTGCCGGTTTCGATGGTGATTTCCCGCCCGTCGGGCAGCGCAACGGATTGCGTGTTTATTTCGAACATACAGTTAGTTATTTCTCCCTCTTACAGCTTTTCGACCGCACCAGCTCCGTTCGAACGACACTGAGCGGCCATACCTCTTTTCACTTCCTGCCATCAAAAAACCACAAAAGGAGGGAATCTACTGATGGCTGCAGATTCCCTCCCCTTTTCGTACGGATACTTATTTCCGCAGACCCAGCGCAGCCAGGATGGCCCGGTAACGCGCGATGTCTTTCTTAACCAGGTAGTTCAGCAGACGCCGACGCTTACCAACCAGTTTCAGTAATCCCAGTTGTGTGCCGTAATCGTGCTTGTGTACTTTCAGGTGTGCGGTCAGGTGACTGATCCGGTAAGTAAACAGCGCGATCTGGGATTCGGCCGACCCGGTGTCAGTTGCACTTTTGGCAAACCCCGAGGTGGAGAAAATCTCCTGTTTTTTTTCGGTCGTTAGATACATCTTCAGACAGCTAATTAATTGATAAAAATGTGTTTTCGGCCGCAAAGGTACCAATTTTATTGACAGGATTACCGAATAAGCCGGATTTTAGCAATAGCCCGCGAATGACGCGGATTTGGCTGATTTTCACGGATGGTTAGCATAACCAAACTGATATTGTAGCCAGCCGCTTACATCATCTCGTTCGGACTCACCTGTCCATCCGCCCGGCGGCCCGGCTGTTATCCTGTCTAGCCCACTGTTTTCGCGGGAAACCAGCGGTTGCGGAAGCGACTCCAGGCAATGATATAAACGTCTTTATCGAACAGCCGTGAATCATGGCGGGCACGCTGCATCAGAAACAGGCCAACCGGAAATAAAAGCAGGTTCGCCATCCAGGCACCGGCTGGTACCCAGATCAGCCCATCCTTCGCGTATTTGTCGCCAACGATCGTTAGCACGTACAGAAAAATAAAGAAAATGATAGCGATCAGAACGGGTACGCCAAACCCACCTTTTTTGATGATAGCCCCCATCGACGCACCGATCAGAAACATCACGAACACCGACACCGACTGCGTGAACTTGTGCTGACTCTCCAGCTGATAGCGCCAGATATTTTTTTCCTTCTCCGTCAGATACGTCACGTTTGAGGTGGCATACGACAGCATATATTGCGCCTGACTCAGGGCCAGCTGCGCCATATCGGGCCGGGGTGGTCCCGCTTTTTTCAGCAGCTTGTCGACCCAGGCACCGTCTTTCACAACGACGGGCTTCGGCCCTGTAGCCGCGTTTACGGACGCCACCGGCGCGGGCTTGAACTGGTAGTTGTAATACTGCCGCGACTGACTGGCAACACTCAGCCCCGCTGTTCGAAAGTCGTTGCGCAACGAATCGGTCAGCTTATTGAGCTGTCCCAGATCCTTCATAAACTCGTGGTATTCAAACTGATTTTCGTTGGTGCGCTTCAGGCCAAACGACTCCAGACTGATAACGAGTCGGTAATCACGAAAACTGTTCCGCATAAATTGCCCACCCTTCTGCCCCGACGGCCCGTCGCTGGCAAACGACGTGGTACTGCTGTTGGAATATTCCTGATAATCGTTGCCATTGAAAAGCTCAAATACCAGGTAAGCCCGGTCAGCACTGGTATACATCCGCCCCGAATCGGCCAGAATAACTTCGCGGTTACCCAGATCGGTGCCGTTCGTCGCGTGTTTATAGATGACCAGTCCTTTCAGCAGATCACCGTTTTTGCTTTCCTTACCGGTCTTTATCTTCTGGTCGACTTTGATGCTGTAGCCGGGCAGGTCGTTGTAAAAAATCCCTTCCTTCAGATTGAGTGTCGCTTTGGCCGTTTTGATGTCGTAGAGCAGACTATACCCTTTCAGATTGGCCCAGGGCGACACCTTGTTATTGAACCAGAACGAGAACGCGCTGATAAACACGGCCACCACCAGCAGCGGGCGCATGGCCCGCGTCAGCGAAATGCCCGCACTCTTCAGGGCGGTCAGTTCAAAGAACTCGCCCAAGTTGCCGAACGTCATCAGCGACGACAGCAGTACGGCCAGGGGCAGCGCGGTCGGGATGGTTAACAGCGAGAAGAAAAACAGCAGACGGCCGAAGGTAGCCAGATCGAGGTCTTTGGAGACGAACTCGTCGATATACGACATCAGCAGCCGCATCAGAAAGATGAAGATGACGACGCCAAGGGTCAAAAAAAACGGCCCCCAAAACGAGCCGAGTACTAGTTTGTCAATCTTTTTCATGAACAGACAGCAACGTTCGGTGTATCGCAGGCGGGTGGCGAAGCAATACTATCTTATAAACGCACCCGGAGGGGGTTTAGGTCCGCTCTTCACATTTTTTAACTACCTACGATCTCTTTGAGCTTGTCGATCAGCCCATCCCACAGGTCGACCAGTTCGTCGGCATCGGTAGTACCGGAGTAATCGGTGATACGCAGGTACGTCGACTGCGTTAGTTCGGACTGATCGACGCGAAAGTCGACGTAGTTGTTGTCGTCGCCTTCGTCAGCGGCTGTATCCAGAAATTCAAAGCGGACGCCTTTGTTCTGCCGCATCGACACTTGCCGGGCGATGTGGCTTTCATTGTCCCACTGAAAATCGAACCGCTGCTCGGGCATGGTGTTGACTTTGCTGGCAAACCACTGCGACAGGCCGGAGGCCGTACTGATGTAGGGGAAGAGCATTTTGGGCGAGGCCCGGAGTTCATACTCGGTAACGAACTTGTGTTTTTCCATGCCGCTGACCGTCAAGGGTGAAGGAGGGGTACCGAGCAAAGGTAAACGATTTTTTTTGCGAAAGTCAACGCACTTATTTGCATCCGGCCAGATTTTGCGTACTTTTGTGAACTCAAACGGCGGGGTAGCTCAGATGGTTAGAGCGTAGGATTCATAACCCTAAGGTCGGCAGTTCGATCCTGCTCCCCGCTACTTCTTATAGCCTGAACGACTTCGTTTAGGCTTTTTTTTGTGCCCTCACGGTAGCCTGTCGTGCGCTCGTTGGCACCCGGAAAACGCTGAATCTGTTGCGTACGGCCAACATTTCAGCGTTTATTCGCTTTAGATAGTATGGCGAATACCCCTACCCAAACCACGGCCCTGTCACTGACCGACTCCCCCGGTCGTCAGTTGCTGGAATCCCAACTCAACGAGTACATCACGTTCCTGCGTCGACAGCCTGCCTTCTGCGGAACGCCCGAGCAGCATCAGTTACTCGTCAGACACGTGGCGCAGGGCAACGAGCTGATTAAACTGGTCACGAACGAACGGTTGAAAATCACGCGGCAGCTCGATCAGCAGAAGCACGACTGGATGGCGATCGAGAAGGCACTTACCGACCCCATCGTACGGGCGATGGAGCCGCTCAAAAACGCGGTGGACCACTATAACCGGGAATTGATGCGGGTGCAGGAACACCAGCAGGCTGAACCCGCCACGACGGAACCCACCGACGGAACCGAACCCGCGACAACCTGGCTGAATCCGCAGATCGAAGCGATGAGTTTACCCAAAAATGTTAAACTCGACTGGCGGTTCGAGGTGGTCGACCCCAACCGGCTTCCCAATGGCTACTGGAAAATAGACGAAACCGCTATCAAAGCGGCCATCGCCGACGGTATTCGTGACATCCCCGGCGTGCGTATCTACGCCGAACCCGTAACTACGTTTCGCAAATAAATTACCCAGCCAATTGGTCTGGCCGTATACATGACCCCTTTGTTCAACCGACACCCTAACGCCAGCCATCCATGAACCTGTGCACCTGTCTTTACTATGTCCGTTCGCACTTTTTCCTGACCGTATTGATCGGTTTCTGCCTGCTGGGCGGGCACTCCAGTCAGGCGCAGGGAAGTCAGGTCAGGCCGGTGCCCGAGGGAGCCACGCGCATCGACGTCAAGACCAACCTGGCGGACTCACTCCTCTTTGAGCGGGTCGTTACGCTGTTACAGGCCGACGGCTATTCGGGTAATTTCCGTACCGAAAAAGCGAAGATCGTCACTGACAGCCGGGCGATTGATTCAGGCGACTGGACGGCCCGGATCGTAGCCGTGCTGGCCGATGGAACCGTTCAATTGGCCACCGAAGGAAGCACGAAAACGGCCAGTTCGCCGGTAGTGAACGAACGGTTGATCTATAAAGGAAAAGCTGACGGTCCCCAGAAAGCTGGTTTTGCCCGGCTTGATGCCTTTGCCCGTCACCTGGCAACCTCTATTGCTGGGTCAACGCTGACCTATCAGGTATCGCCCTGACATTAGCGTTGTCAGATCAGAGTTACTCCTGTTCGTTCCAATTACTCGACCGAACCGGTCAGGGCGTGACCCGGTTGGAGCGTGGCCTGGTCATGCATCAACGGGACCGCGTGGCACGCCTAACCGAAATTTAATAGCTCAAAAATTAAACCGGCGGCTATATTTGCCGCAGCTTACTACAAGCCAGACTTTAGGGGTGCCTGCCTTCGGGCGGCTGAGATGATACCCTTTGAACCTGAACAGGATAATGCCTGCGAAGGGAAAAGCGATCCGTTTGACCGGACGACGTGCGTCAATGCGCGACCCGTTTGGCTCGAATTAGTCTACCCACTGCCGTCTGGCTCAACCGAAACCGGTAGCCAGCATGATCATCCATCTGAATCGCGAACCCGTCGACTGCCCGCCAGCCAGTACGCTGTTTGGCCTGCTCGACTCGCTCGGTCTGTCTGACCGAAAAGGCATTGCCGTGGCCTGCAACGACTTCGTTGTCCCCCGCCCCCGCTGGCCGCACACCCAACTTCAGGAAAACGATACGATCACCCTTATTCAAGCCACGCAGGGCGGATAATTATGAGCCAGAGACCCGAAAAACTCCCCACTCCGGAGACCGTCACCCGCCAGCCCCTCACCGGCTCGCGCAAAATTTATGTGCCCGGCCAACTGCACGACATCCGGGTAGCCATGCGCGAAATCAGCGTAGCGGACACGGTAAGCCACCCCACCGGACGCCGGACGCCCAACACGCCCGTCACCGTTTACGATACCAGCGGCCCCTACACCGACCCGTCGGTAGCGATCGACCTCCAGAAAGGGTTGCCGCGCCTGCGCGAGTCCTGGATTCGGGAGCGGCAGGACGTCGACGACCTGCCCGGCTTTTCGTCGACCTACTGCCAGCAACGCATGGCCGACCAGTCGCTCGATGCCCTGCGATTTGAGCACATCCGTACCCCCATGCGGGCGAAAGTGGGCCAGAACGTAACGCAGCTGCACTACGCCCGGCAGGGCATCATCACCCCCGAAATGGAGTACATCGCCATCCGGGAAAACCAGCGCATTAACGACCTCAGTACCGATCCGCTATCAGCGCAGCACGGTGGCAACAGTTTCGGGGCCAACACGCCGAAGGGCTACATCACGCCCGAATTTGTGCGGCAGGAGGTCGCCAGCGGGCGGGCTGTCATTCCGGCCAACATCAACCACCCCGAAGCCGAACCGATGATTATCGGGCGCAACTTTCTGGTCAAGATCAACACCAACATCGGCAACTCGGTGGTTACGTCGAGCATCGAGGAAGAGGTTGAAAAGGCGGTGTGGAGCTGCCGGTGGGGTGGCGATACGCTGATGGATCTGTCGACGGGTAAGAACATCCACGAAACCCGCGAGTGGATCATCCGCAACTGCCCCGTGCCGGTCGGGACGGTACCGATTTATCAGGCACTGGAAAAAGTCAACGGGAAGGCCGAGAATCTGACGTGGGACATTTTCCGCGATACGCTCATCGAGCAGGCCGAGCAGGGCGTCGACTACTTTACGATTCATGCCGGGGTGCTGCTGCGGTACATTCCGCTGACGGCCAGACGCGTAACGGGCATCGTGTCGCGGGGCGGCAGTATTCTGGCGAAGTGGTGCCTGGCCCACCACCAGGAGAACTTCCTGTACACGCATTTCGAGGAGATCTGCCAGATCATGAACGCCTACGACGTGGCCTTTTCGCTGGGCGACGGGCTGCGTCCCGGATCGATTGCCGACGCCAACGACGCGGCTCAGTTTGCCGAACTCGAAACGCTGGGCGAGCTGACCAAAATTGCCTGGAAACACGATGTGCAGGTAATGATCGAAGGCCCCGGCCACGTGCCGATGCACCTCATCAAGGAGAACATGGAGAAGCAGTTGCAGCACTGCGACGAAGCCCCGTTTTACACGCTCGGCCCGCTGACGACCGACATTGCGCCCGGCTACGACCACATTACGTCGGCCATTGGGGCGGCTATGATCGGCTGGTACGGCACGGCCATGCTCTGCTACGTCACGCCCAAAGAACACCTCGGCCTGCCCAACAAGCAGGACGTCAAAGACGGGGTGATTACGTACAAGATTGCGGCCCACGCGGCCGATCTGGCCAAGGGACATCCGGGGGCGCAGTACCGCGACAACGCGCTGAGTAAAGCCCGATTCGAGTTTCGCTGGGAAGACCAGTTCAACCTCTCGCTCGATCCCGACACGGCCCGCAAATTCCACGACGAAACGCTGCCCGCCGAAGGGGCCAAGATCGCCCATTTCTGCTCGATGTGCGGCCCGAAGTTCTGCTCGATGAAGATCACGCAGGATGTGCGCGACTATGCCGAACAGCAGGGTCTGACCGACGCCGACGTGCTGGAAAAGGCGATGGCCGACAAAGCAAAGGAGTTTGTCGAGCAGGGCAGCGAAATCTACCAGTGATGCCCGCGCTGCCACCGATTCAGACCGAACGGCCCTACGCACTCTCCATCGCCGGGCTGGACCCCAGCGCGGGGGCGGGGCTGCTGGCCGACGTTAAAACGTTCGAAGCCAGCGGGGTCTACGGGCTGGGCGTCTGCACAGCCCTGACCATACAGCACGATAGCGATTTTCGGGCTGTCGACTGGGTACCGCTGAACCGGATTGTCGCGCAGTGCGAACCGCTGTTCGAGCGGTATCCGGTCGGCGTGGTCAAGATCGGGCTGATCGAGTCGCTGGATGTGCTTGCGGAACTGATCGACTGGCTACACCACACCGCGCCGGGTGTACCGGTCATCTGGGACCCGATTCTGAAGGCGTCGGCCGGGTTTGGCTTTCATCAGATCAGCGACCGGCCTTCGGTGTTACCACTGCTGAACCGACTGGCGCTGCTGACGCCCAACGCGCCGGAAGCCATTCAGCTGGCGGGTACCGATCAGCCGTGGGCTGCGGCCGAGCGATTGAGTACCTGCTGCCCGGTCTATCTGAAAGGAGGCCACCTGCCGACGCCGAACGGGCAGGTCACCGACTATCTGTTGCTGGATGGCGTTGAGGCTGTTTCGTTACCGGCTTTTTTCATCGAAGACGGGGAAAAGCACGGCAGCGGCTGCGTACTGTCAGCGGCTGTTGCGGCCGGGCTGGCAAAGGGCTTGGCCTTACCGGACGCCTGCCGGTCGGCCCGGCAGTACATGAATCACTACCTGGCCAGCTCGCCCACGCGGCTCGGCTTTCACCCGATAATCGCATGAGTACCCCTAAACCAGTTAGCTCATTGCACTACATCACCGACCGGCCCGAGCCGGCCGAACACGCGTGCCAGGCCGGAATCGACTGGGTGCAGTTGCGCGTCAAAAACCGACCCTACGCCGACTGGAAAGCGCTGGCGCTCGATACGCTCGCCATCTGTCGGCAGTTTGGTGCCCGGCTGCTAATCAACGACAACGTCGGGCTGGCGGGTGAAATCGGAGCCGATGGTGTCCACGTGGGCCTGACCGATATGCCGGTCGCCGAGGCCCGACGGCTGCTTGGCCCTGCCATGCTTATCGGCGGTACCGCCAACACGCTGACCGACATTCGTACGCATCACCACGCCGGGGCCGACTATGTTGGACTGGGGCCGTACCAGTTCACGACGACCAAAGAGAAGTTAAGCCCAATTCTGGGCCTGGCGGGCTACGAGACTATCCTGACCGCCTGTCGGCAGGAAGGGTTATTGTTGCCCATTATCGCGATCGGCGGACTGGACGTAGCCGACATACCGGCACTGGTACGACACGGGGTACACGGTATCGCCGTTTCATTGGCCATCACCCGTGACCCGGCCACGCAGGTTCCGGCGTTTCAGCACGCCCTGCGCATGGCGTTTATAACCAGCTAGCGACTGGCTGAGACAGTCGCTGCTTTACCTCCAATAACCATGACTACGCAACCCCTGCGCATTGCCGACCGGACGTTTTCGTCGCGGCTGTTTACCGGCACCGGCAAGTTCAGTTCGACCGGACAGATGGAAGCGGCTCTGCTGGCGTCGGGGTCGGAACTGGTGACGGTAGCCCTGAAGCGCATCAACGCGGGCGACGACACCGACGACACACTACGCCACCTGACCGCCCCGCATATCCAGTTGCTGCCCAATACGTCGGGCGTCCGGACGGCGCGTGAAGCCGTGTTTGCCGCCCAGCTGGCCCGC
Source organism: uncultured Spirosoma sp. (assembly GCA_964581865.1). Classification (GTDB taxonomy): domain Bacteria; phylum Bacteroidota; class Bacteroidia; order Cytophagales; family Spirosomataceae; genus Spirosoma. The sequence continues at coordinate 55,195 of CAZOQC010000007.1, read as the reverse complement.
GAAGCCCTCGAAACAAACTGGCTCAAGCTGGAAATTCACCCCGACCCGCGCTACCTCCTCCCCGACCCCATCGAGACGCTCAAAGCCGCCGACGAACTGGTCCGGCTGGGCTTCGTGGTGCTGCCGTACATCCACGCCGATCCGGTACTATGCAAGCGACTGGAAGAAGTTGGTGTGGCCGCCGTAATGCCGCTGGGATCGCCCATTGGGTCGAACAAGGGGCTGCGGACGATTGATTTTCTGGAAATCATCATTGGGCAAAGCAAGGTGCCGGTAATCATCGATGCGGGTATCGGTGCCCCGTCCCACGCGGCTGCCGCGCTGGAGCTGGGTGCCGACGCCGTGCTGGTCAACACCGCCATTGCCGTCGCCGACAATCCGGTGCAGATGGCGACAGCCTTTAAACTGGCGGTCGAAGCGGGGCGGCTGGCCTACGAAGCCAGGCTGGGCGTCACCTCGTCATCAGCCATTGCCAGCAGTCCCCTCACCGCGTTTCTGGACGATTGATTTTGTGCCAGCGCTATTTCCCAGGTCTGTGTATTTACCTACAGTGGTATCGGGTCTGGAACGCCAGCCCGGCCCGACCTGACACACTCACGGCAGCAATCCGCTCCGCCCGGGAATGTGTCAGGTCGGGGCCTCGACACTACTGTATGTACGTTTTTGAGGGCTCTGGAGACACAGACTCAGGATGCGGATTACTTCTAAGCAAGACACCTTGACCGACCATTGACATGTTTACCGACCTCCTACAGCAGTACGATTGGGCCGACGTGAGCCGGATGATCGGGGCGGCAACGGCCACCGATGTCGAACGGGCCCTGAGCCGGCCAACCCGGACACTGACCGATTTTGCTGCCCTGATTTCGCCAGCCGCCCGGCCGTATCTGGAAGTGATGGCCCGGCAGAGTCAGCAACTGACGCAGCAGCGGTTTGGCAAAACCATGCAGCTGTACGCGCCACTATATCTGTCGAACGAGTGCCAGAACATCTGCACCTACTGCGCCTTTAGTCTGGACAATAAAATCCGGCGACGGACGCTGACCGACGACGAAATCAGCCGCGAAGCCGACGCGCTCAAGGCGATGGGCTACGACCATGTGCTGCTCGTAACGGGGGAAGCGAACCAGACGGTGGGGGTGCCGTACATCAAAAACGCCATCCGGCTGCTGCGCGACCGCTTTGCCCACATCTCGATGGAAGTGCAGCCCCTCGACCAGCCAGCCTACGCCGAACTGATCGCCGAGGGGCTGCATACGGTGCTGGTGTATCAGGAAACCTACCACCGCGACAGTTACCAGTTGCACCACCCCAAGGGCAAGAAAGCCAGTTACCGCTACCGCGTCGAAACGCCCGACCGGCTGGGACAAGCGGGTATCTACAAGATCGGGCTGGGGGCGTTGCTGGGGTTATCGGACTGGCGAACAGATAGTTTTTTCACCGCCCTGCACCTCGATTATCTGGAACGAACCTACTGGAAAACGCGCTATAGCCTGTCGTTTCCGCGTCTGCGTCCCATCGACGTGCTGGGCGCGTCGGGGGTGCAATCGCGCGATTTTGGGCAATGCATGACCGACCGCGAGCTGGTACAACTGATCTGCGCGTACCGGCTGTTTAAACCCGACGTCGAACTGTCATTGTCGACCCGCGAGAGTGCCCATTTTCGCGATCACGTTATCCAGTTGGGCATCACCAGTCTGAGCGCGGGGTCGAAGACTAACCCCGGCGGCTACGTTGTGGAGCCGCAGTCGCTGGAGCAGTTCGAGATCTCGGATGAACGCAGTCCCGCCGAGGTTGCCGACATGATTCGCCGGGCGGGATACGAGCCGGTGTGGAAAGACTGGGATCCAACGCTGATGACCGTATGCCGCTGACCGAAACCGAACAGAACCGCTACAGCCGCCACCTGCTGCTGCCCGAAATCGGCGCGGCCGGTCAGGAGAAACTACGCGACGCGCGGGTGCTGGTCATCGGCGCGGGCGGGCTGGGCTGTCCGGTGCTGCAATACCTGACGGCAGCGGGCGTCGGCACGCTGGGCGTAGTCGACGGCGATACGGTCGCCGAAAGCAACCTGCACCGGCAGATTCTGTTTACGCCCGCCGACGTCGATCAGCCGAAAGCGACCGTGGCCGTAGCGCGTTTACGGGCGCAGAATCCACTGATTGACCTGCGGGCGCACCCGACATTCCTGACCCGCGACAACGCGCTGGCTCTGCTGACTGACTACGATCTGGTCGTCGACGGATCGGACAATTTCGCGACGCGCTATCTGGTCAACGATGCCTGCGTGATACTGGGTAAACCGCTGGTATTCGGGTCGATTTACCGCTTTGAGGGGCAGGCGAGCGTGTTCAACGTCGGCGACGGACCAACCTACCGCTGTCTCTACCCCGACCCCAGCGACCTGCCTGCCTGCGCGGAAGCGGGGGTGCTGGGCGTGCTGCCGGGCATCGTGGGTTGCCTGATGGCGAACGAAGTCATCAAACTGCTGACGGGTGCGGGTGAGCCGCTGATCGGGCGGCTACTCCTGCTGGACGCCCTGACGATGCAGTTCCAGACCGTCCGTTTTGCCACCAACCCAGCCAACAAACAGATCACGAATTTGCCAGCTGGGCTGGCCGTCTGCGACCCCGTCCCGGCCATCGCCTATGCCGATTATCTGGCCTGGAAAGCGCAGGATGACGGGGTACTTTTGATCGACGTTCGCCAGCCGGACGAAGCGGCCCGGCAATCGCTGGGTGGGCAACTGATTCCACTAGCGGATTTGCTGGCGCACCCCGAACAGATTCCAGCGGATCGGCCCGTCGTTATTCACTGCCAGTCGGGTGGGCGGAGCCAGAGAGCGGTGACGTTTCTACGGGAACGGGGTTATAGGCGGGTCTGGAATTTAACGGGCGGCATCGACAGTGTCGACCCTCGTGGTGTCAGGTCTGGAACGCCAGCCCGGCCCGCCTGACACCACGGAGTTGCTTTGTAAACGATCAATCTGGCAGCCTATCCAGCAATTGTCGTACAACGTTTGCCGGATCAGGGCTTTGCCAGAGTGTGCCTAGTACGGCGGCTCCGTCGAATCCGGCTTCCTGTACACGTTGTATGGTGTCGGCCTGTATACCGCCCAACCCGATAAGTCGGGGCAGGTGCGCGTGCTGTTGCCGGATGGTTTCGATTTGCCGCGCGACCTTTTCCAGCGGCTGCGCGGGGCCATAGCCGGGTTTGCTGATGCTGGCAAAGACGGGGCTGTAAAACACCAGCTCGACCCGACCGGTCAATGCTGGCCAATCGCCGAGCGAATGAATGCTGGTCGAGAACGCTGATTCATCGGGCGGGGCCGACAGCCGGGCGGCTTCCTTCCAGTGTCGGCGAAACGAGCCGCCAGGTACGTCGAACGGCACCAGCAATTGCGGCTGGTACGGCGTCAATACGTCACTGGTCAGCCGGTACCGCAGGATTTCGCTGTCCGGCTGACGAACGTACAGATACGATAGTCCGGCCGCGAACAGATCGGGTATGATGGCCCACTGGTCCGCCGACAGCGTATCCGGTACAATACCGATCAGTTGAAAATTCATACGTCAAAACACGTTACAGCCACTCCCACGCGCTTTTATAGGCGTCGTGCTCCTGCGCGTAGGCAACCAGATCAGCGTAAAAACTGTGCGTCGACAGGGTAGCGCTGTCACCGACCATGACCAGTTTCTTGCGCGCCCGTGTCATCGCTACGTTCATCCGGCGGATGTCCGACAGGAAGCCAATCTCGCCCGCTGCATTGCTGCGCGTCAGCGAAATATACACGATGTCGCGCTCCTGCCCCTGAAAACTGTCGATGGTATTGACCGAGATGCTACTCAGATACGGCTGCAGTTCCGGCGTGGCCAGCAGGTGCTGGTTCAGCTGAGCCAGCTGCTGTTTGTAGGGCGAAATCACCGCAATGCCCGGAAAGTCGGCGGGGGTGTACACGGTGCTCAGGTCGGCGACTGTCTGACTGAGATGGCGAATCAGGAAGGCGGCTTCGTCGGGGTTGGTCGAACTGGTTCCCTCAAGCTGATCCTCAAAGCCACAGCCCGCCGTGTCGATAAACAGCATCGGCTCGTCGTCGGGGCGCAGCGTATGACCGGCCACCGACCCGTGCGCCCGCAGCTGACCCCCATAAAACACCTGCGACGAATAGCCCATGATACGTTCGTGCATCCGGTACTGCTCGTCCAGCAGGCTGACGGCCTCCGGATGCCGACTTACATTCTTCTCCAGCAGCGTTTCGCTCAGCCCTTTCCGGGCGGCTTCGGCCGATTTGATCGTTGGCGGCAGTTGACAGTGGTCGCCCGCCAGCACGACTTTTTCGGCTTTCAGAATCGGAATCCAGCAGGCGGGTTCGAGGGCCTGCCCGGCTTCGTCGATCACGACGGTATGGTACCGCCGGTCGCGAATCAGGTAATTGTTCGACCCGACGAGCGTGGCCGTGATGACCTGCGCCTGCCCCAGCACTTCATCGATAATGTACTGCTCCGACTGGGCCACGTCTTTCATAATGCGGTGGGCTTCATCGAACAGGGCTTTCCGCTGCGCCCGCTCCGAGGGGCCGAACTGCCGCTTGTATTTGTGGGCCATTGACTTGAACTCGTTGGCCTGCTTGCGGCTCTTTTTGATGTCGCGCATCAGTCGGTGATCGGCCATTTGCTGATCGAGTGTCAGGGCCGCGAGTCGTTCGGAGACACGGGCCGGGTTGCCCACCCGCACGACCCGCACACCCTCCGCGTGTAGTTTCTCGCTCAGCAGGTCGACAGCCGTATTACTTGGGGCCACGACCAGCAGTTGACGATGATCCTGTTGAAGTAACGCTTTAACAGCCTGAACAATCGTCGTTGTTTTGCCCGTGCCCGGCGGCCCATGCACGATCGCTAACTCATTCGCAGCCAATATTTTCCCCACCGCCCGCTGCTGGCTCTCGTTCAACCTGGGCAGGTGCGGTATATCAGGCTGCGGGTGAAACGTCGGGGTTTTCGCCCCCGTCAATCCAGACCGGGCCAGAATGTCGATGACCCGGCTTTCGTGGGTATCGCCGAGCAGACTGGCCTGTTTGAGTGCGGCTTCCATCTGCTCATAGCTCTGATCGTCGAAGAGCAGCTCGACGCCCAGCTTCCCGTCGCGCGACCAGTCGGGCAGTTCGTCGGTGAGCAGGGTAATGCGGAGCCGGTTGCCACCCTGATAGGCGATGGTTCCCTCCACGCGGTCGGTTTGGGGGGCGTAGTTGCTGAACAACACAGCGGGCATCCCGACCCGGAACTGGTGGGCCGTGTCCTGATGCGTCGGCCGCTCGACCTCGACGGTCAGGTAGTCGCCCCGCCCCAGTTCCGACCCGCGAATGGCAATCGGGTACCAGGTCAGGCCGTTGGCCCGGCGTTCGGCAACCGAGGTCGATTCGGTCAGTCGCCGGTACTGCGCCCGGTCTTCGTCCCGCTCAACCGTCAGCAGTTGCAGCAGGTTTTTAAAGTACTCCATAAAAAACTCTTGTCTCAAACAGCATCCCCGCTGTTTGTCAATCATCGGTGCAAACAGCAGGGATGCTGTTTGAGACAACTCAACTACCCAAATCAGCGACCAGTTCGTCGGCGAGCCGGTACCCGGCCAGGGCGACCTGCCGCTGGGCGATGGGCCGCACCGTGGCGACGTAGTCCGAAGGCAATACAGCCCCTTCCTGACTGGTGCCGGGTTGCAGGGTATTGCTGCGGTAGGCGTTGTCCTGCGCCAATTGAAAACTTTCCTTCGACCAGGCCGTAATGCCCGTATTGCCCAGTTGCGGCAATTGATTCCGGGCAAATTCGTGCTGCTCGCCCACAGCCATGCTGTCGACCGATGCGTAGGTGTCGGTATGCAGCAACACCCCATCCCAGAACGAATGCAGGTTACTGGTCGGGCTGCTCATCATCACCTTGATTCGGAACAGATTGCCGCCTTTATCGCCCTGCGGAAACTGCGGATCGATCAGGGCCGTCGTGTGCAGGGGCATGTGAACATCGCCCGCCAGGTGAAACAGCCAGCACAGGGCCACGGCTTTTGAACTGTCGGGTGCCGGGCTGGTCAGCAGTTGCCGGTTCTGGTCGTACGCCTGCAAAATGGTTTCGCCCGTCGCCAGCGTCGTATCGGTGCGGGCCACGCCCTGCCTGGGTGCGTAGATGTAGTTGATGAAGTGCCAGGTTGGCCGGTCGTGATAGGCGTCGCGGCCCCGGATATCGTCGGGCCAGCGGGCAGCCAGCATAAACAGGTACTCGTCGCGCTGGGGAGCGGGCAATTGCAGACTGTCCATCAGCCGGACCCACTGCCGCTGGTAGTATGGATGCTGTTTCAGCAATGCCGCCACGCGGCCAATGGTCTGGGGCGAGGCCGTTTGCAGGTCGTGGTAAGCAATGGCCCCGATGGCCATGTGCGTTGGTTTGTTCCAGCCGTAAGCCAGCCGATTACCGGATAACAAGGCCAGGATTAGGGCCAGCCCCCATGAGAATTGACGGAGATACATACGTTGACGAGTGTTGCTCATCGGTACGACGTAAGACGCGGCCCGTGGGTTCCCCGCCTGCAAAATCCAAAGAAATACGGACGGTTTATTCGGCAGCTTAACGGTGTTAACCTAGTCAATAAATTACCTGTTTTTGCGAAGAAAAACGGCGTTTCCGTGCCGAAAACAGCTCTTTCTTTGTTATTCTTATACAGTAGTATACAACAACAACGAACTATGAACGGACCATCCATCAGCCCCGAAATCACTACGCAAAAAATTACCCGCCGGTCGACCCGTCGCCGGGCCGATGGACAGGCCACAGCCGCCCTGCTGATTCAGATGGCCACCGAAATCCTGACGGCCTCGCCCACCCTGCGCCAGAAAGCGGGCCTTACCCTGACCGACCTGTCGGCCGCCGATAAGGTGCGCAAACAACTGCTGAAGCATCCGCTCACCACGCTCAGCTAACCCTGCGTTACCCACGCCAAAACGGGGGTGCGACAACCAGTCGTGCCCCCGTTTTTTTGGCCCGTACGTAGCCCGATCGGGTATCCCGGTGACTCGAAAAGCGGGAAATTCGATTTTGCTGACCCAACCATCAATCAAGTCTATGCGTTAAGTCGACGTTTACTGCTCAACGTTTTTTTAACGCATTATGAATCAATTACGCTTCGCGCTGCTGGGCGTTTCGCTCCTGGTAGGTGCCTGTACGGTGGTCGACCACCAGCCCGGCGCACCAGCGGCCAGCACCCTGATCACCGTCGGTGAATCGAACATTATCTGGAATGGAGTCGCTACCAGCAACAACCGCGTCTTCGTCTGCTACCCCCGCAACGATGGCAGCGCGGGGATGCGTATCGGCGAACTGCTCAGCAACGGTACCGTGCAGCCCTACCCCAACACCGACTGGAACAGCTGGACACCCGGCACCGGCACTGCCGAAACGGCGCAGAAATTTGTTCGGGCCAACTCCATCCGCTTCGGTCCCGATGGCTATCTCTGGATTGTCGATACGGGAACGCCCAAAACCGACGGAGCGGTCGTGCCGAACGGTCCCAAACTGATCGCCGTCGACATCAGCACCAATCAGGTTGTCAAATCGATTCCGCTGGATGGGGTCGCGCGGGAGAAAAGTTTTGTCGACGACCTGCGCTTCAACGGATCGTACATCTACGTGACCGACGCGGGCGTACCGGCCCTGATCGTACACAACACGCAGACCGGGCAGTCGCGCCGGACGCTGGAAAACGATAGCCTGACCACTCAGCGACGCCCCCTGTACGGCGAAGGCAAAATTCTCTACAAACCCAACGGCGACCTGGTGAAACTCCACGCCGACCAGATGGAAGTGTCGCCCGACGGGTCGACGTACTATTTCCAGTCGGCGTCGGGCCCACTGTACAGCGTGCCGACCAGCGCCCTCAACGATGCGTCGCTGTCGTCGGCCGATCTGGCCAAACAGGTGAAGCTGTTTTACGATACGCCCACGACCGGCGGCACGGCGATGGATGCCGACGGCAACATCTACCTCAACGACGCCAACGCCAAAAAGATGATTAAGATCACCCCCTCCGGGCAGGCATCGACCGTGTTGCAGGACGACCGGCTGGTGTGGGGCGACGCAATGTGGATCGACAACGACGGCTACATCTGGATTCCGGCTCCGCAGATGAACCGCACGCCCGAATTCAACCGGGGCGTTTCGGTGGTGCAGTTCCCGGTTAAACTCTACAAACTGAAAATCGACGTCAAACCGCTGCGTCGCTAGGTAAAGTCCACTCGGGCAGTTCATCCCTTACCCGACCACCCCCTATTCCGATGATTAGTTATATTGACACGGCTCTCCTGACCATCGCGTACCAGGAAAGCGGCCCGGCCGACGGGCCGGTGGTGCTGCTGCTCCACGGCTGGCCCGACGATGCGACCACCTGGGACGGCGTCATGCCGCACCTGGCCGAAGCAGGCTACCGCGTGCTGGCCCCCTGGCTGCGCGGCTTCAGCCCGACCACGTTTCGCCAGCCCGACACCCCGCGCACCGGCAACTCGACCATGCTCGCGCTGGACATACTGGATTTCCTCAACGCGCTGGGCGTCGACCAGCTGAGCGTAATCGGCCACGACTGGGGCGCCAACATCGCCGAAGCCCTCGCCGTGGGCTGGCCCGACCGCATTCTCCGGATGGCGCAGCTATCGACCCCGCCCCGGCTCGGTGGCCTGAAAACACCGCCCTTTCAGCACGCGCAGTTGCAGTGGTACCACTGGTTTCAGGCCACCAAACGCGGGCAGGAAGCCGTAAAAGCTGACCCCATCGGTTTCGCCAAGATCATGTGGGACAACTGGGCCCCGACAGGCTGGTACGATCCGGCCACGTTCGAGCAGGTGTCGAAAAGCTGGCAGAACCCCGATTTCGTGCCCGTCACGCTGCATTCGTACCAGTCGCGCTGGGACGAGGCTGAACCCGATCCGCGCAGCCAGTCGCTCAACGAGCAGGTAAAAGCGACCCAGACGCTGTCGTTACCGGCCTTGTACGTACAGGGCGAAGTCGACGGGGTCAATCCGCCCTGGGTCAGCGAGTCGGTGCACGAGAAATTTACAGGGCCGTTTACGCGTGTGGTGATGCCGGGCGTGGGGCACTTTCCCAGCCGCGAAGACCCAGATACCCTGAGCCGCCACCTGCTGCGTTTTCTGGCCGATCAGCCCATCACGATCTAGCCGTCCAATACGCTACCCAGTCGTACGACCGGTCGAACAGACCGAACCGGCCACTGGTTGACCTTTTGTAGTATTCATCAAACTAACCTATGATATGGCAAGCCTATATGTAGCATACCGCCCGGAGGTGGAACAGAAGCTTGAAGGCGAACAGCAGATTATTGCCGATATTCTGGCGTCGATGCAACGGCTCGACCGACGCACGCATGAGATGTACGGGCATCATGTTCGGGTATCGCACGGCAAAAGCCACGGGGTAGCGGTGGGCAAACTGACCGTGCTGGACAACCTGCCGCCCCATCTGGCGCAGGGTCTGTTTGCCAGACCCGCCACCTACCCCATCATCGCCCGACTGGCCAACGTGCCCGGCGAAGTCGTTACCGACGCGGTGAATACGCAGCGGGGATTCTCGTTCAAGATTCTGAACGTGGAGGGTCCCATGGTCAACAGCCATCAGCAGCAGAAAACGCAGGACTTCGTGCTCGATACGGGCAGCTCATTCGGCGCACCGGATGCCAAAGCCTTTTTTATCCAGCACCGGGCCCTGATGGAATACGCCCCAAAAATTCCGGCCGGCATCAAGGAAGCTGTCTCGGATTTGTCGCGGGTGACCAACGAAGCCCTCAACGCGGTCGGCATCAACAGCCCCAAACTCGACTTTTTCGGCAGTTCGCGCATTCACCCGCTGGCCGAAGCCTACTATTCGCAGGCCGCTATCCGCTACGGTACGTATATCGCCAAGCTGGCCGTCGTGCCGGTTGCGCCCGCCCAGAAAGAACTGGCGGAGAACAACGTGGAAGTCGACGGTGACAAGGACCCCAACGCGCTGCGGACGGCGACGGTGAGTTATCTGCGCGACAACGACGCCGAATTCGACGTGCGGGTGCAGCTTTGCATGGACCTCGATCAGATGCCGGTGGAAGACGCCAGCGTCGACTGGGATCAGGAAAAAAGCCCGTACCTGACGGTGGCGAAGCTGCGCATTCCGAAGCAGGATGCGTACAGCCCGGCCCGGCAGCAGTACGTCGATTCACTGTCGTTCAGCGTGGCGCACTGCCTGGAAGCCCACCGACCACTGGGATCGCTGATGCGGGCGCGGCTGGTGGCTTATCCGGCGATGGCTGAATTACGGCGTCAGGGCAACCACGAGCCAACCAGCGAACCGACGTCCATCGACGACGTACCCGCCTGATTTCTCTGTTATTACTGACGAATTTTTGTTCTTCAGGCAGTTGCCTCCCCGGTTTTTTTGCCATCCTGACGACAGGAAAAATCTTCGCTGGCAGGCTGTTTTGTAGCTAGCCACCGAAGATCCTTCCTATCGTCAGGATGACAAAAAATTGTCCGGGGAAACGCAGTCCGTCTTACTTAATCACAACCGGGAACGCCGTATCCAGGTCGGTCGTGCCGGGTTGCTCCGTACCGTTTTTGCTATTCGGCTGGTGACGGAGCACGACGCGCAGCGACCCCGATCCGGCGGTTGTTCCGGTCTGCACCCGAGTCGACAAACCAACCGGATACGGACCGGGCGACGGGTTGGAATCCCGGTCGGTGATGGTTACCGACAGGGCCGACGTCGTGGTACCGCTGGGCGCATAGGTGTACACGAACAGGTGCTCGTTCAGCTTTTCACGAATTTCCTGGGTGGCGTCAACCGTTGGTGTTTTAGTCTTATCGAGCAGCGACACCGACCCGTTATAGGTTGTGTTTGCCTTCAGGTTCAGCGTGGCCCCGGTGAACGTGGGCGTCGTGTTCAGGTTCTCGACCGTGGCCGTCACGATGTCAGTCGCCGAAGCCGTATTGGTAAACGACAGCGTAGCGGTGGTGATGGCTTCGTTGTCGTCGGTCGGGTCGACGTTCTGTTCGTCTTTTTTGCAGGCACCAGCCAGCAGGCCGACGGCCAGCAGAAACAGCAGCGATGATTTTTGTACGGGTTGCATGGAGTTGATTGTTTGTTACAAGAAAGAGATAAGAAAAAAGACGAGAGACGAACGAGCAAAGGCTGGAGAAGAGCAGGCAGCGTAAGGGCAGACAGTAAGCCGTCTTTTTTCTTACGTCTATGCTCTTTCTTCGGAAAATCAGCTTCTGCGCTGCCCCAGCGGCATTCGGAGTTTAAGCATGAAGTTACGGCCGGGTTCGTCGGCGAAGTAGCGGAACCGGTCGAGGTAGTCGCGATAGCGTTGGTTTAGCAGGTTCGAGCCCGTCAGGATGATACTCAGCGGATGCCCGCCCACCTGCCAGCGCATCCCCGCTTCGGCCCCAAGAAGTGTGTACGCCGGGGGCGGTGGCGCAAAATCACCCGTGAAGATGAGTTGCCCGTTCTCCTGCCGCTGACTGACCGCCGGAGCCCGGTTCTGCCGCGCGACGTACAGCACGTTGGCACTTACGTACAGCCCCGACACCCGGCGCGACGCGCTGACGTCACTACCGATCAGGTCGTAGCGCAGGCCGTTGTCGGTACGGTTGGGCGGGATATAGACCAGGTATCCGTTGTTGGTGTGGTCGTAGGCGTAGAGCAGCGACGTCTTGGACGTCAGCGTCAGGCGGGTCGTGAGTTTGTACTGAATCGTCGCGTCGACACCCCGGAAGGTGGCCAGCACCTGGTTGTACGTGTAGGCCGGAAACGCCCCCCGCTGCCGTACAATCGGCACCGAATCGGGTTTGAGGTAGATGTAGTTGTCGATGCGGTTGCTGTACAGACCAAGATCGACGCGCAGCCGGTTACGGTTGTATTCAATGTTCAGGTTGGTATTGTAGGCGTATTCGGGATTCAAGTTCGGGTTGCCGCGTTCGTAGGCGACCGCGCTCTGGTGCAGCCCGTCGGAATAGAGATCGCTGACGTTCGGTGCGCGCCAGGCCGTGCCAAACGTCCCCGTCAGGGTTAGTTCGGGCGTGAGTTGAAACGTGGCCCCCAGCGACCCCATCACGTTCTGCCAATCGCGGGTTTTGTTCGTCACCCGTTCGGTTACCGCGTCGAGGAAATACGCCCGCAGCCAGCGATAGTCGTAGCGCAGACCGCCTTCCACCGTCCAGCGCCCACGGGCGTAGCGCTCGATGGCAAACAGCCCGGCCCCGTAGTTGCGAAAGTTTGGAATCAGGAACAGAAACCGCCGGACGTTGCCCTGGGTGATGCCGCTGAAGCCCGCGCTACCCGTCCACCGACCCCCGTTTTTGGCCTGAATGGGTGCGTGCTCCCAGACCAGATCAGCCGTGTGCGTCACCAGTTTCAGATACAGTTCGGGATCGGTCGAGCGGCTGAACGACAGCAGATCGTATTCCTGCCGTACGTTCTGTTGCCGGGCCACCGTCGCCGTCAGCGTGCCCCAGCGGTCGGAGCGCACGAAGGCCCGCAGGCGGAACAGATCGTGCTGCACATCCTGATACGGCCGGCCCAGCGCGTACGAAAACCCCGGCTTGCTGATGGGTTCGGACCGGGAAATAGCCGCGTAAAAGTCAGCCAGGCTCCCCACCTGCGCCCCCGAAAACAGGCCCACCCGCGTCGCAAACTGACTGTAGAACAGATCAATACCGGCGTTTTTGCGGATATAGTTCAGCCCGGCCGAGTAGTTGGTTTCGCGGTAGCTGCTGTTCTCGAGAAAATAGTCAGGCGTCCGGGCGTAACCGACCCGCTTGAGCGTTCCCTGCACCCGCCAGCTCAACCCTTTCAGCGGTCCGCCCAGCGCCTGCTCGATCAAACCCGACGCCGTTTGCCGCCGCCCGTTGGTGGCCCCGACCAGATTCAATTCACCCCCCAGACCCGGTACGGTGGGCATGGCCGATGGTTCGATCAGAATGACGCCCCCGATAGCGTCGGACCCGTAGCGGATACCGGCGGCCCCTTTGATGACGGTGATGCGCGTCGCCAGAAACGGGTCGATCTGGGGCGCGTGTTCGGTACCCCACTGCTGATCTTCCTGCCGAACGCCGTTGTTGAGCGTGATAATCCGGTTGCTGTACAGGCCGTGAATGACGGGTTTGGAAATCGACGGCCCCGTCTGAATCGAGTACAGGCCCGGCAGCGTTTTGAGACTCTCCCCCAGCGACTGCCCCCGCGTGGCACTGAGCGCATTACCGCTCAGTCCCGTCTGCACCTGTAGCAGTTGCTGCGCTTCCGACCGATGTTCCGTCACGACGACCTCCTGCAGAGTGTGATCGTCGGGAACGAGCCGCACGACGGGCAGCGTCGTCAGCGAATCGGTGCCGACGCTGGCGGGTACGGTAATCGGTTTATAGCCGATGTACTCGATGGAAAGCGTGTAAGTGCCGGGGCAAAGCGGTGTAACCCGAAACTGCCCGGCGGTGTCGGCAACGGCCCCCGTCTGCCGTTCCCGCACGTAGACCGTCGCGCCGGGCAGGGGCTGACCGGTATCCTGCCCCAGGATACGACCGGTCAGTACGCCCGCGCAGGTCGACTGCCCCCGTACTGCCGGTGGCAGCAGGCTGAACGTCAGAAAAAGAAGTATGTATGCGAACCGATAAATGGGCATGAACACCAGAGCGGCTAGTCAGCCACATTTGCAACGATGTTGCAATATTAACGGAAAACTTCCGGAATGGTTTCGACGGGATGTGAAAAAAGGGGGGTTGCCTGGTGTTGACCTCACGGCAGGGGCCGGGGACGGTCGGCCGCTGCCGTGAGGTCAGCTATAACTACAGAACCTTTTCCCCGTCCCCCACCGTTTTCTACCTGAACAGACGACGTCCGCGCCGTCGCTACTTCTTCTGGTTATGATTCCCTTTTCAATCTTAGATCTATCGCCCGTCGTGGCGGGGAGTACGCCCGCCGATTCATTTCGCAGCACGCTGGCTATGGCGCAGCGGGCCGAAGCGCTGGGCTATAACCGCTACTGGCTGGCCGAGCACCATAACATGCCCGGTGTAGCGAGCGCGGCCACGTCAGTCGTGATCGGCTACGTAGCCGGTGGGACCAAAACGATCCGCGTCGGGTCGGGCGGTGTCATGCTGCCTAACCATGCCCCGCTCGTCATCGCCGAGCAGTTCGGCACGCTCGAATCACTCTACCCCGGCCGCATCGACCTGGGGCTGGGTCGGGCACCGGGTTCGGACGGCTATACGTCGCAGGCACTCCGGCGCAACAACACGCAGGCCGACAGCTTTCCGCAGGATGTGCTTGAATTGCAGCAGTATTTTGGCGAAACGGAAGACGGGCAGCGCGTGCGGGCCGTACCGGGCGAAGGGCTGAACGTACCGATCTGGATACTGGGGTCGAGCCTGTATGGGGCGCAGCTGGCGGCTTATCTGGGCCTCCCCTACGCCTTTGCCTCGCACTTCGCGCCCACCCACCTGCTACAGGCCATTCAGACATACCGCTCACAGTTTCGCCCGTCGGCCACACTGACTGAGCCGTATATGATGGTGGCGATGAACGCCGTCGTGGCCGATACCGACGCCGAAGCGAAGCGGCTGTTTACGTCCGTGCAGCAGCAGTTTCTGAACATCCGCCGGGGCAAAGCGTCGCAAATGGCCCCGCCCGTCGACGACATCAGCCGACTGGCCGGTTTTGACGAACTGGCGGGTATGGAGCAGATGCTGCGTTACTCGGTAGTGGGTTCGCCCGACACCGCCCGGCGGGGTCTGGCCCGCATCATCGACGAAACCGGGGCCGACGAGCTGATTATGACCGCGCCCATTTTCGACCAGTCGGCCCGGCTGCACTCCATCGATCTGGTGGCGCAGGTGCGGGAAGAACTGGCCAGCGTGGCGGTGGTTTAAGGTCTGAAATTCAACGTTTAAGGTCGAAACCGCTTCGTTAGGTTGCTCGACAGAGTTGTGACAAAACGAAAGGGGCCACACTTGTAGGTGTGGCCCCTTTCGTTTTGTTATACCCTTAGAGATTGAATACTATTTTACTATCCCCGTTCAGAACCGCTTTTGTCATCCCGACGTAGGAGGGATCTTCGCCAAGAGCAACCAGAATCGCCTACTACCGAAGATCCCTCCTACGTCGGGATGACAAGCAGGCCGGTTTGGCCGTGAGACACAATCCTAAACAACCTCTTAAACATCGAACCACAAACTCTAAACCTCAAACTCAACGTTTGTAATACTTCATCGCTTCCGGCATCAGCTTTTGCAGGTCGGCGATACGGCGGGCGTCAGACGGGTGATCTGACAGAAACTCGGCGGGGGCTTTGCCGCCACCAGCCTTCGCCATCCGGGTCCAGAAATCGATGGCTTCCTGCGGATTATACCCCGCCATTGCCATAAAGATCAGGCCCAGGTGATCGGCTTCCGATTCCTGACGGCGGCTGTGGGGCAGACCAACCCCGTACTGGTACGCCAGCGGACCGACAACGCCGAATGCCTGCTGAAAAATGGCCTGCGTCTGTGGGCTCCGCGCCGATGTACTGATCCCCGTCGCGATCTGACCGGCCTGCAACAGGCCGTTGGCAACCAGTCCTTCGCTCATCCGTTCGTTACCGTGTTCAGCCACTGCGTGCGACACTTCGTGACCAAGCACCGTCGCCAGTCCGGCTTCATTCTGCGTGTAGGGCAGGATACCCGAATACACCACAATTTTACCGCCGGGCATACACCAGGCGTTGACCTGCGAACTCTGCACGAGGTGGTATTCCCACTTGAACCCTTCCAGCCGCTTGCTCAGACCATTACTGTTCATATAGGCTTCGACAGCCTGCCGGATGCGGCTGCCGACACGGCTGACCATCTCAGCGTCACCGGAGTTACTGCTGACAACTTTACTGGTATCCAGAAACTGCTTGTACTGGGTAAAACTCATACTGAGCATGTCATTGTTCGGCACCAGAATGAGCTGCCTGCGGCCCGTCAGTGGTACACGCTCACAGGCGGTTACAGCCAGTGCTATGCCGATCAGGGCAATCATCATCGTTTTCATTGGGTACTTTGTTTTCTTTTGTGTACGAATGGTAAGATTGAAATCCTCACTATGACTGCCGTACCAGCGGGTTTGTTCAGATTTTTACCCATTGGCATCGGCAGGGGCGCTTTACTGATTAGATTTGCGAGGCATCTGTTCGTTTAACGAACGGGCCGGTGCAGGTCGTTTTCAGGCCTGCTCAATTCCTTCCCCCCGATTCTGACGCGGGTCTGAGCCCGTAGTAACAGTATGAAAATCATTTGCGTTGGCCGCAACTACGTCGATCACATCAACGAACTCAACAACGAACAGCCCGATGATCCGGTCATTTTCCTGAAACCCGAAACAGCTATACCGCTGCGCAACGAACCGTTTTTCTACCCCGACTTTTCCAGCGACGTTCACCACGAGGTGGAAGTGCTGGTGAAAATCAACCGGGTTGGCAAAAATATCGACCCCAAATTCGCGCATAAGTATTACGACGAAATCGGGGTGGGTATCGACTTCACGGCCCGCGACGTGCAGAGTAAGCTGAAAGCGAAGGGCCTGCCGTGGGAACTTGCCAAAGCCTTCAACGGCTCGGCCCCAATCTCGACCTTCGTACCGAAAAGCGACTTCCCGGATTTGCAAAACCTGAACTTCCGGCTCGACATCAACGGCGAAACGCGGCAGCAGGGTAACACCAGCCTGATGCTGTTTAAGATCGATTACCTGATCGCGTTCGTATCGCGCTACTTCCTACTGCAACAGGGCGACATCCTCTTCACCGGCACGCCCAAGGGCGTTGGCCCGGTACAGGTCGGCGATACGCTGACGTGCTACCTGGAAGACAAGCCCCTGCTGACGGTCGACGTAAAATAAATCCGTATCCGGCTGCGTCTTTTACGTAACTGCCGGTTTGTTTTCCCCGTTTTTCGTTGAAACGATTCCTTCTTTATACTATTCTGCTTACCCTGACCGGGTTGGCAGCCGCAGTGGCTCAAACGCCGTCGGGCGGGTCTACCCGGCAGGCGGGTTACATCCAGCCGGGCACCATCCAGGCGGGTTATTTCCTGTTTCCCATTCAGCCGGGCGGGGCCAATTCACTGTCGGGTGGGCTGGGCGACCTGCGGCCCAACCACTTCCACGCCGGGCTCGACATTCGCACGGGCGGGCGCGAAGGCCTACCGGTCCACGCGGCTGCCGATGGGTATGTGTCGCGCATTGCCGTTTTCACGGGGGGCTACGGCAACGTGATTTTCCTGAAACATCCCAACGGTCTGACAACGGTATACGGCCACCTCAGAAACCTCAACGACACGCTGGGCCGGTACCTGCACGAGCAGCAGTACGACCGCAAAACGTTCGAGATCGACCTGCGGCCCGCCCCCGGTCAGTTTCCGGTGAAGCAGGGCGATGTGATTGCGGCATCGGGCAACACGGGCGGATCGGGTGGGCCGCACCTGCACTTCGAGATCCGCGACACCCGCGACAACCTTATCAACCCGCTGCTGTACGGGTTCAGTGAACTGAGCGACGACGTGCCGCCCTATTTCGAGCGCATCGCCCTGAAAACGATGACGGCCGACTCGCGCATCAACGGCGAATACCAGCGGGTCAGCTACGCGCCTGTTCGCCGGTCCGACGGGTCGTATACGCTTACCCAGCCGGTATCCGCGTCGGGGCTGATCGGGCTGGAAGTACTGGGCTACGACAAAGCCAATGGGTCGCCCTATCGCAACGGCATCAATTGCATGGAAGTCCGGCTCGACGGGCGGGAAATGTTCGCTTACAACATGAACAGCTTTCCGAACGAACAAACGCGGTTGCTGAACATCCACGAAAATTACGAGGTCGAGCAAACGACGGGGCAGCGGTACCATCGGGGCTACATCGCCGACGGCAACACGCTCCAACTCTATTCCGCCACGAATTCGGCGTATCGGGGTCGCCTGCCGCTGCTCGACAAAAAACCGCACGAAGTAACGATTACACTGTTCGACGCCTACGACCACGCGGCCCGGCTGACGTTCACGCTCCTGCCCGACGGCGTCCCTGTGCCCCCACCACCCGCCGACACGCTCACCAACGACCCGAACGCCGACCCTGTCGACAGCAGCGAAGTTGGCTTACCTGCGCCCAGCATAGACCCGCCCCGCGTGCAGCCGTCCGGCCCACCCGTCGCGACAATCACGACGGACGAAAACGTGCTGAAACTGACCGTCCGTAACGTCTCGACCAGCAACCCGCCCACCGCACAACTGATGACCGGGCGCACCAGCGTCAGTCAGGCGGCAAGCTATGTGCAGGGCGACAAAGCCGTGTACCTGATCGACCTACGGCAGACAATGCCCGACTCGATTTTGTTCGGCCGCAACGTAGTTCGCACCAACTTCCGCAAGCGCATCCTGCCGGGTCGGGCCGAAACGCTCGTCGCGGGGAATGCGCGGCTGGCGTTCGCCCCGAAAACACTGTTCGACACGCTGCATCTGGCCGTACGCTCATTGCCTGAGGGCGGTATCGAGATCAACCAGTCGACCATTCCGCTCAACGATTTCCTGTCGGTACAGTACCAGTCGGGCTACGCGGCCGGTACCATCGACACCATGCGGACGAAAATGTACTGGGTCAGCGGTGGCCGACCCAGCTTTCTGGGCGGCACCTGGCAGAACGGCCGGATTGATTTCAGAACCCGCACGCTGGGCCGCTTCAAACTCCTGACCGACAATACCCCGCCATCGGTACAGATCACGGGGGCGACACCCAACGGTATCACGGCGAAAATCCGCGACGACCTGTCCGGCATCGCCGACTTTCGCGCCCTCGTCGACGGCGAGTGGGTACTGATGCAGTACGATTACAAACGCGCCCTGCTCTGGTCGGACAAGCTGGACCCCGCCGATCTGTTTGACGATGGTGCTGCTGTGCTGGTACAGGTTAAAGACCGCTCCGGCAACATCGGTCAGGCCGAGACCACCATCAGCGTCCCCCGCGCGCGCCCCGCCGTTCGGAAAACAGTAGCAAAGAAGCGGAGAAGGAGATAAACCAGTTCGTGGTTTGTAGTTTATGGTTCGTAGTTAGCTACCGCCGGAGGAACTACAAACCACAAACTACAAACCACAAACTACCATGCTCACCATTGGCGAAACAGCCCCTGACTTTACGAGTACCGATCAAAACGGCGAAACCATTCGACTGGCCGACTATCGGGGTCGACGAGTAGCTCTGTACTTCTACCCCAAAGACGACACGCCCGGCTGCACGGCGCAGGCTTGCAGCTTACGCGACAGCTACAGCGACCTGCAGGCGGCCGGCTACGAGGTGCTGGGTGTTAGCATCGACAGTGAGGCATCGCACCAGAAGTTCGCGAAGAAGCACGACCTCCCCTTCCGGCTCGTGGCTGATACCGACAGGCAGATCGTGGACGCGTACGGCGTCTGGCAGGAAAAGTCGAATTACGGCCGCACGTACATGGGTACCGTCCGCACGACCTTCGTCATCGATGAGCAGGGTATCATCACCGACATTATCGGCAAAATCGACACAAAAAACCACGCGAAGCAGTTGCTGGGCTAGTTTGCGTGGCACGCAGAAAACACGGATGGTGCGGATAGCCACCGATTTTAAAATCAGCGCAAATCAGCAACATCCGCGTCATCCGCGTGCCATCCACCCTCCGACCTGTTAAACTGCTATCAGTAATGGATAAAATCCTGTCAATCCCGTATTCCTGTCCATAAAAAGCCAGTCTGTTGGCTGTAAAGCCGTATTATTACACCCGAAATTCATTAATCACTACGCATGGAAATCGAACAACTCGAACACGTTGCCACCGCCGTCCGGCGGGATATTGTCCGCATGGTTGCGGCTGTTAGCTCCGGTCACCCCGGCGGTTCGCTCGGCTGCACCGACTTTCTGGTCGCTCTGTACTTCGACGTGATGCGCCGGAAGATGAATGCTGACGGTACACCAATTTTTGATATGAACGGCACCGACGAAGACCTGTTCTTCCTCTCGAACGGCCACATTTCACCCGTTTTTTACTCGGTACTGGCGCGGGCCGGTTACTTCCCGCTGGCCGAACTGGCGACGTTCCGTAAGCTCGACAGCCGGTTACAGGGCCACCCCACCACCGCCGAGCACCTGCCGGGCATCCGCATTGCGTCGGGTTCGCTGGGACAGGGCCTGTCGGTAGCGGCCGGTGCGGCTTATTCCAAGAAACTCAACGGAGACGACAAACACGTTTACGTGCTGATGGGCGATGGTGAGCAGCAGGAAGGACAGGTCTGGGAAGCCGCGCAGTTTGCCCCCAACAAAAAACTCGGCAACCTGACCGCCGTTATCGACTTCAACCTCGCGCAGATCGACGGCACCACCGAGAACGTCAACGACAACCGCGATTTGGCCGCCAAATACAAGGCATTCGGCTGGCACGTCGACGAGATGAAAGGCAACGACATGGCCGACGTAGTACGGACGCTTAAAAAAGCGCAGGAAAACCCCGACGTCCCGACGCTGATTCTGATGCACACCGAAATGGGCTTTGGTATCGACTACATGGTGGGCAATTACAAGTGGCACGGCGTCGCCCCCAACGCCGAGCAGGTTACGCAGGCTATGAACCAGCTACCCCTCTCCGTCGGCTTCACCGATTACTAGTAGAGACGCAAGATCTTGCGTCTCTACACACGCGCCAGCCAACCCCACATGAAGATCAACCGCCTGGTCATCGAAAATTTCAAGTCCATTGAACGGATCGAACTCATTGAGCCGAATCCGTTCACGGTCTTTGTCGGCCCCAACGGTTCCGGCAAATCGAATATTTTCGAGGCTTTGGAGTTCTTCAATTTGGCAGTAAAAACCAATCGAGGTACTGTAGAAAGCTTGTTTGGAGGAAAAGATTTCTTTCTCAATAGAAGAAGCAACGAATCGGTTCAGATCGAAATAAAGTTGGATAAGTCGACAACACACAGACTCGCTCAACGCCAAAATCTGGACAATCTACTTGAGTATACCGTTGTCGGAACTCGTTGGGGTGAGGACGAACCAAGCAAGATTCAGCAAGAAAATCAACAACTCTTAGTTGGATTTTCCCACTTGTTCGTTGGTAAGCAAGGAAAACAGCGTCTCAACTATTCTGATGATCTTCAATTGACTTTGTCAGGCGATAATTTTGAGAAAGTTTTGAAGCGGATTCTAGGACATGATGATCTCAGAAATGAATTATTCGAATGGTTAGATTTATTTGTACCCGGATTTAAATCACTAGACGTTGTTTCCAATCCGTATGATGGCCGAGAAACTCTACTTTGGTTTGAAAAATCCTTTGATAAACCCTTCACGAAAGACCTGATTTCTGACGGGACGTACAACATTCTGGCGCTGCTAACGGCTGTTTACCAAAGCGATGATAAGCCGCAGTTTCTGTGTATCGAGGAGCCGGAAAATGGGTTGCATCCGCAGGTTCTGATGTCTCTGGTTGATTTTTTCCGACAGCAGTGTAAAGAAAAAGGTCACTACATCTGGTTGAATACGCACTCTGAATCACTGGTGCGCGGCCTAACGACTGACGAAATAATCTTGGTCAACAAGGTCGACGGTGCAACGCAAACACGCCAAATCAAGGGACGTAATCTATACGATCTGCCAACTGATGAAGCGTGGCTTACCGGAGCGTTGGGAGGTGGCTTGCCGTGGTAAAAATCGGGTTTATTGTTGAAGGTGGCTCAGAGAAAATAATTTTGAAGTCAGTTGAATTTCAAGCATATCTGCGTACGCAGCAAATCGAACAAGTGGGCGATGTGATTGATATAGATGGCAAAGGAAATTTAAGAGCCAGTAGTCAACGCATGAACACACAGGTTCAGCTACTACGCGATGCAGGTGCAACGTGGATCGTCGTACTG
The DNA here is from genome assembly GCA_964581865.1 of uncultured Spirosoma sp. GTDB lineage: Bacteria > Bacteroidota > Bacteroidia > Cytophagales > Spirosomataceae > Spirosoma. Next base: position 33,246 of record CAZOQC010000007.1, on the reverse strand, counting down.
CGGGATATGGATAGCGCTCCCTCGTTTACTGTCGTTAAAAATGAGGTCTATCAGGCAACGGACACAGCAACGTGCATTGCCGTGCAGGCCCTCGAAGCATGGTTCCTGGCCGACACCCAAACCTTGTCCAGTTTGTTTCAGACGAGTTTTGAACATCCCTCCCCCGAAGCAGTAACGAACCCCGTTGATCAGTTGAATGCTTTACGTAAACAGTTTACGGGTAGGGGCATCGGCGACAAAAAAGCCTTTGCCAGAACCATGTTGAGTTGCGGCTTTACCATCGAGCGGGCGGCAGCGCATCTAAACTGCCCGTCGGCACGGTATTTTCTAACTAAATTGCAAACCCTCGCTTCGGCGAACTAACCATGATACGACGTTCCCGGAGCGTCGCTACACACAATGAAAAAATACGACTACACGGAATCAAAAGATACGCGCTCGGGCTTCGGCGCGGGTATTGCCGAACTCGGCCGCACCAACCCCAACGTCGTGGCGCTGACCGCTGACCTGGCCGGTTCGCTTAAACTCGACACGTTCATTAAGGAAAATCCCGACCGCTTTGTACAGTGCGGCATCGCCGAAGCCAACATGATCGGCGTATCGGCGGGCCTCACCATCGGCGGACATATCCCCTTTGCCACTACCTTCGCCAACTTCGCCACGGGCCGCGTCTACGACCAGATCCGGCAGTCGGTCGCGTATTCAAACAAAAACGTCAAAATCTGTGCATCGCATGCCGGGCTGACGCTGGGTGAAGACGGGGCGACGCACCAGATTCTGGAAGACCTGGGTATGATGAAGATGTTGCCCAACATGACGGTTATCAACCCCTGCGATTACAACCAGACCAAAGCCGCTACCCTCGCCATCGCCGAGCACGACGGGCCGGTGTACCTTCGTTTTGGTCGCCCGGTGATCCCGGTATTTACCCCCGCCGATCAGCAATTCGAAATCGGTAAGGCGTGGACGGTCAACGAAGGCAAGGACGTGTCGATTTTCTGCACCGGTCACCTCGTCTGGGAAGCCATCAAGGCAGGTGAAACGCTGGCCGCCGAAGGCATCGAAGCCGACATCATCAATATCCACACGATCAAGCCGCTGGACGAAGAAGCCATTCTGGCGTCGATCAAAAAGACGGGCTGCGCCGTGACGGCCGAAGAGCACATGCTCAACGGTGGTCTGGGCGACAGCGTAGCGCAGGTACTGGCCCGGAACTTCCCCGCCCCCATCGAGTACGTGGGCGTGCACGACACGTTTGGCGAAAGCGGCACCCCGGCGCAGCTGATGGAGAAGTACGGCCTGACCGCCGAGAACATCGTCGCGCAGGTAAAGAAAGTAATGAGCCGGAAGGCGGCTTAGTTTATAGTTCGTGGTTTGTAGTTTGTGGCTCCTCCAGTGACCTCGTTGCGCGGTAGCCAACTACAAACTATAAACCACAAACCACGAACCCCTGAATGACTGACGAAGAACTGCTTGCCAAATTTCGTGATCCGTCGAGCCGGAACTATGCCTTTAATCTGCTGGTGCGTAAGTACCAGCAGAAGATCTACTGGCACGTTCGGAAAATGGTCATCGACCACGACGATGCCGATGATCTGGTGCAGGAAACGTTTATCAAAGTCTGGAACAGTCTGGAACAGTTTCGGGGCGATAGTCAGTTGTACACGTGGGTGTACCGCATTGCGACCAATGAATGCCTTAACTTCCTCAACAAGAAACGCCGGCGGTTTTTTCTGCCCATCGGCGACGTCGAAGGTGAGTTGATGGAGAAGCTGGAAAGTAATTCCGACTATACCACGTCGGGCAGCGAACCAAGTGGCGAGGAAGTACAGTTGAAACTACAGCAGGCCCTGCTCAAGCTACCGGATAAGCAGCGGCTGGTGTTCAACATGAAGTACTTCGACGATATGAAGTACGAGGACATTTCCGCGATTACCGGTACGTCGGTGGGGGCATTGAAAGCATCGTATCACCTGGCGGTTAAAAAAATCGAGGATTTCATTAAGAAAACCGATACATCCGATTAAACCCAGGCGCTGGGAATCAGTCAAATCGGTATATGCGTGATTTAAAAATAGCGGCTTGCTTAACTTTATGAATACGGACGATTTCTACCGGCTTGATGAACTGCCACCTGAGCACCCGCTTCGGCAGCAGCCATTTCGTGCGCCCGATGGCTATTTCGATGCGTTGCCGATGCGGCTCCAGTCCCGCATTGCCCGTAAGTCGAGACCGGCCTTTTCGATCAGCTGGTCGTGGCAGCGGTCGCTGGCGACGATGGCAGGGGCGGGTCTGGTAGCCGTACTCGTCTGGCAGACGATACCCCAGCGGCAGGAGGCTCTGCCTTCCGAAGCCCTGACCGGCGTTAGCGACGACGTTATAGCAGCGTACCTTGACGATCAGGGGCTTAACCCGTATGAACTGGCCGATGCGGGTCAGCTCAATGCGTCGATGGGTAGCGACACAACGGCAATCCAGTTTCTGAACGTGCAGCCGACAGACATTCGGCAGAAACTCGATGACCAAAACTTAACGGAGACAAAAAATCTGGACTCCTGACCGTGATAAACCGTACTACCGCCATGAATTACGCATGTGTTGCTCTGCTGATCGGTTCGCTGACGCTGGCTACTGCAGCCGGAGCACAAGACCTGAACGGTCGCCAGAAGATTGAATCGGCCAAGATCGGCATGATTACAAACCGACTCAACCTGACCCCTGAGCAGGCTCCCGGCTTCTGGGCTGTCTATAACGAATACAACAACAAAAAACAGGAACTGAACCGGCGCATCCGACAACTCAACAATGAGCCGGGTCGCAGCAGTCTGAACGACGATCAGATTATGAACGGCATTCGCGAGGTCAATGCGACACGACAGAAGCTGGCTGATCTGGATGAAGAATACTCGAATCGGTTCCTGAAAGTCATTAGTCCACCGCAGCTTGCCGAACTCTACAAAACCGAGCAGATGTTCAATAATATGCTCCTGAAGCGGCTGAAAGATTAGTTTACAGTGGTCTGCTTAACGGGACCGTTATACAAAAAAGGGGCTTGCAGCTGATGCGAGCCCCCTTTTCATGTCTCAGACAGCATCCTGCTGTCTGGTTTCACCTCATTGGACAGACAGCAGGATGCTGTCTGAGACAATTGAAAACCGTCGGACAACCGTATACCAGCTACTGTAAACCGAAAACCGACTTAGTACCGGACGACTTTCAGGCTCGAAATACCCCCGTCGAAACGGATCGTGATCTTTTTGGTCGATGCGTCGTAGCCGGGGCTTAAGAATTCGCCCCCACCGGTTTCCGTAAAGCCGTCGAGGTTTTCGGATGTCAACGCGCCGTCTTTTTTAACGCGGCATCCCACGTTCTTCGGCACCCGAACCGTCACCGATGCCGCGCCCACATCCAGCTTCACATCCGACTGATCGACTTTGTCGCTTAGCTTCACATCCAGACTGGCGGCTCCGGCTGCTACCTTGAGCGATTTCACGGCGTACTGACTTAGATCCAGTTCGCCCTGACCAGCCCCCAGCGCAACATCCATTGTCCAGACGGGGGCGGTGTTCAGGTGTACGTCGACGCGGTTTTGAAAGTTGCCATCCTTGAAGTCGATGTGCTGATTATCGTCAGTCGGCTTCAGTTCGACGGTCGGGATGCGGGTCGCCGGATCGCGCTCGACCGACATGGAATACGTACCGACCGTTTGCTTCGTATCGGCTTTGATGAGTTCAGCCGATGGGTCGCTGATGTTGAACTGCCCCGCACCACCGGCCAGTTTCAGCACCGCTTCGCGCGTGTCGGGGGTCATGGCTTCCGTGAATGTACTGGTATGCGTGGTCCCGTCGCGGTGCTGCCCGCGCTCGGCCCGGTAATCGCTCTCGTTATCGTCATCGTCGTTGTCATCGTTTGAGTCATCGCCGTCGTCGTCCGACTCATCATCGTTGGCGTCGTCGGTATCTTCTTCGTCTTCCCGGTCCCGATCGTCGTTACTACTCCAGCCTATGTTGTAGCGGTTATGATCGCGGGAGAAAAAACCGAAGAGGGTTGTCGGGACAGCCACGGCCAGCATGATCGTCGTGATAAAAGCCGCCGGGTTGCGGGTGCGTATCAGAATAATGTTGGCACCGGCCAGGATCAGCAATACCGGCCACAGATTGGTCAGACTATGCCAGTCGACATCAAGCCAACCCGCCCGCCGGGCCAGAAAGAGAACACCCAGGGTCAACAGGGCAATGCCCCAGAATAAACCATTTCGTCGTTGATACATGGTAGTTGTCAGGGTAGCCGCGCTGACGCTACCGTCAGCGCGGACAGTTGGTTTACAGGCCCGACGAAGGCGGGTTGCTGTTGCTGTTGTTGTCGTACGGTGGCCGAATCCGGTCCCGGAAGATGAACCATAGTCCCAGCGCAATCAGGATGAATGGAAACAGATCACCGAGGTCAATGTTGAAATAGCGATCGATCAGGAACAGCACACCGACGACAATCAGGATGGCACCACCGATCAGGCTGCGGTTCTGCACGTTTGGCTGGTTGGGATTGTATGGATTCATAGAAAACAGGGGGTTTGCGTATAAAGTCGACGAGTGAACCGACAGGCCCTGGGGCTGCTTCGGCATTACGATCCACAAGATACCGTAGATCAGCAGGGAAGGAAAGCCCGGCAGCGGAATACCGATCAGAAACAGCAGGCGAACAACCGTACGATTAATGCCGAAATAGTGGGCCAGTCCGGCCGCTACACCACCGACTACGGCTTCGTCGGCAATGCGCTCTAATCGTTGTGTCATGGCGTTTTTTGGTTGATTGACGATGTAAAGCTATGGCGCAGCCGGGATCGGCGGTAGCAGAACTGGACGGATGGACGGGGCTATGGATGGAAGTATGTTTTCAATGATAGTAGGTAATACCCAGTAGCGAATGATCACTGATACGCGGCCGACAGCAGCCGCGTACCTCGTGCTAGCTACGACCGGCGAGTGCTTTTACCGGCTGGGCTGATCGCCGGTTGAGCAGATGATCGGAAAAGAATGTCCCCGTTGATTCACCGATAAACTGATCGATCAGGATGTGTGCGTTGTAGCGGTTCAGCGTTTTGATCGGATCATACAAAAAGGCCCGCTCCTTGATCCGGCTGCGGATGAATCGGGGAATGAGCTGATCTTCATGGCGAGCCGCCAGCAGTTGCCGGGTTTCGTACAGGTAATGACTGCCCGTGAAGAATACCGACCGGGTCAGCTCCAGCCCGGGCGTGATGCTACCAATCAGCAGGTAAGCCAGCAGCCCCAGTTTGACTTTTCGATCCACCTGTCTGTCCAGCATCGTTTTGGCCGTGAGTGCAAACAGGACAAACAGATAGGCGATGGATGCCCGCATACTAAAGTCGTACAGACGCCCTAGTTTAACGAACGGAATAAGCAGCAGCAGCACAGCGCAAAAGAGAATCAAGCTTCGACTGCTGCGCTGCACTACGAACAGAAATCCAATCAGCAGGCCGACTTCCAGTAGAAAAAAAAGACCGTAGCCCAGGGTATCCATCGCGACGAAGCCCCGGAGTGAGCCGGCTTTGTTAGCGGTAAAGAACAAAAACGTAATACCAAATACGGCAGCTGCACCGACAAAATTGGCGAAGGTAAGGTAGTCGTTGACCGTAGCACTGATCCCGCGTTCGGATGCTTTTTTTACCAACTGAAATGCCAGTAACGGTACTAACCCGATGGTGCCGATTGGGGCCAGAAATAAACTTAATGTCAGTACGAAAAATAAGTATGCCGAACTCCTGTTTATCAGCACCAGCAAAATACACAGCCACAGGGGAATCGTTTGATTGAACACCCAGTACAACAGGGTGGTGTTCGACGAAAACTGAGCGTTGACATGGGCGGGTTCGGCCCACCATTCAATGTGCGAGAGCAGCCCGAATTCGGGTCCTTTTCCGTACATCAACGTCGTCAGCAGGGTACCGACGCTATCAAGGCCGCTCCAGAAAATAAGCAGCAGCACGATGAGATAGGTCGTCTTTTTCAGGTAGATGCACAACAGCGCGTAAACCAGGCTAAGGCCCAGCAGTGTCCAGCCAATCAGGAATAGATTCGCGGCCTGTAGACCAGCCAGTTTTCCCACCCCGGCCGCCGGCAGCCAGTACCCGAAGTAATAAATCAGCAGAAATTTGTCGTGTATGGTTGCCTGATCGGGTGCGTTGACGTTGCTGCCATACATGATAGGCCACGGCTGCTGCACAAGGTCGCGCAGGATGGCATTGCGCACTTCGAAATCCGAATTCTGATAGGCCAGGTTACCGATACCGGAAAAGAATACCCAGACAGCGAGCATGCCGACGCCGATGTAAATCTGGCGTAGCTGCCGGGGCGACAGGTGGATGGTTTCCGACTCTTTCGCGCGTACATCGTGGGTCAGGCGGTACGCACAGTACCCAAGGATGGCAATGACGGGAATCGAATAGGCTGGCCTGATCCAGAATAGAACGAACAGCAAAAAGGGAACGAGCAGGTAGAAAACTGTGGATAGATAAACGAATGATTTCTTTATAGATATGGTCATATAGGGGTGATATGCTAGTCAGCGATCACCACTAAGCTACCATGCCCTGAACCAAGCCAATGCGGGAACTATATGAGTGGGCATAAAACTGTATGACTACGCCCCCGCCCGGTCATAATCCGGTTAGGTTCGGGTTTAGTCCTCCTCGATGGCTTCGAGAATATCCATTAGTTCGCCAAAATCTTTGTCGCCGGGTTTGTCTTCGTTGCCACCGCGCAGGGCAATCCCACGGATAGGCAGTTCATCGAGCAGGTCGTGTACCGTATCGGCGGTGATTCCCGTACCCAGCAGAATCGGGTATTTACCGGCCAGTTTGTAGAGCACATCCCGCTGCTCGTCGGTGACTGACTGACCAACAGCGCTTTCCAGCAATATGTATTCAGCTGTCGCGGAACCGTCGCGCACGGTGGCTTCGAGCTGCGACGGGGGAGTCTGCCCAATGTCGATACGCAGCATGAGCGGCTTTTCAAACGATGCCAGGTAAGGCAGCATGGCTACGTCGTCAACCTGCAGGTAATCGGGCTGGTACGTCTGTACCAGCTGCTCAATGACGCCGGGGTCCGCCGAGTGGGTTTCGCCCACGATCTGCACCCCGGCGACCCACCCCCGAATATCGGCAAAGCGGACCGGGTCGACGTAATCCGGTGCGTCGGCATCCATGGAAAAACCCAGCATGTCGACGCCCATACCGGCGCAGTAACGGGCATCGCTGAGGTTGGTAACATTGGAAATTTTGACGAGGGTAGAAAGTGCCATACTGCTGGTAAAACGAATGTCGGGAAGCCTGCTATCAGCACAAAGGTAGGCGCAAGCAATGAATTGACGTCGTTTTGACAGGCACAACCCCGCTAGTCGATACCTTGCCGGGGGATAGCAGCCGGTCAATTGCCAGCTGGTCATGCAGTTGAGCAAAACACGACGTCCCGTAGTAGCTTTGCCGCTCCGTATCATTCCCCGAGTCATGCCAGCCGCTTTATTTTCCACGACCGCCACCCTGTTCAACCACGCTTCCCGACGCAACCGGTTCGTACCTGGGCTATTGCTGGGCATTACCCTGCTGGCAGGGCCTTTGGCCTGCCAGTCTCCGACGCAGCCGCCGAGTGCCGTCCGGGATTTGCTCATCGACCGTATCGTCTGGCAACCGGCTCCCGGCGACTCGGCGAACCAGCATCAGTTTTCGATCACAAACACATCAGCCCGATACAGCTACCGGCAGATTCAGCTTTGCTTTACTTACTACGCTCAGGATTACCGGCCATTGGGTTCGGATACCAGTGTGGTGGATACACTGATCGAACCGGGCACAATTATCAAGCAGCGCCCGATCCGATTGGGGAAACTGCGACCGGGGACAAGCCGCACCGAAATTACGGTGCTAAAAGCCGTGGCTGACTCTCCTATTTGAGCTGACGACACCGAATCGGCCATTCCGTAATCAGGTCAAATTCATCTTCTTCCATTGGCCAGTGAAGCCGGGCAGCCACCCTGACGATTGGGCGGCCGGTAGCAGGCCGATCCAAACCACTCCTACTGATACTCCTCATTAGAAGCGTCCTTGTATACAAATCACAACTAGTTGTGTATTAGTACATTATAGTTGTAAACTTTTATAATACAACTGCCTACAAAATATAATTTATCTTGTATTATATGTCGACCAAGCCAAATATAAATTTATTTTTAAGGTACCATTATTCTGCACCAGGAATTAATGATTTGTATGCGAAGGAAAAATCGAGGGCTATGAATCGACGAGAAAAAAAATTGTCTCCACCAAACGCAACCAGTCAGGCTACTGTGCTGGCCGATTGGCTCACTGTTATCAGGGACTTCAATTCCTTGTATAATCAGTTGAGTGCTTGCCTCGTAACAAGCGCTCGTCAACCCACGTCATCGGCCCCAGTAATCCCCTGGGTGGGCCAGTGCCATACCGACCAGATCAACGCCCTGCTCGTTACGATGCACAACGAGCTGGAATCGATGCTCAACGATGCTGACCGGTTCGAGCAACTCAACACGCAGGAAGGGTATGCCCAGCTGGCCGTCCACATTACCCACATCAAACAGCTCAACCAGCAGGCTCAGGTACTACTCTGCCTGGCTTCATTACCAACTGGTTAAGGCTAACAGCCGACCAATCAAGCTATACATCTCTCGTTTATGACCCCGGCTTCGGCACCCTTCGATCAGCTCCTGGAGCGATACGTCTTTAAAGTAACCAGTCACCAGATTGAACTGGCCGATCCGGCTATGCAAACATCGCTGATCGATTTCTGGCAAACAGTCAGTGAAAATGTCGTCTCCAGTGAGCCGGCTACAGGGCTGTCCCCGACACAGCCAACCGAATGGGCTGCCGTTTTGCAGGAACCCATTGACTGGCGTTCGGTGAACCGGCGGTGGGTGCAGGAGATTATTCGCAAGCGCAGTCAGTCCCACAACACCTATCTGACTCGCCTGGAACAGGCCATGGAAACGACATCCGTTCATCTACGGGCCTTGCACGACAGTCCCCTCTCCGAACCCACACGCACCAGGCTGATGACCCACTACAGGCATCTGTTACAGATGTATGGGCAACAGCTAACCAGGGCGCAACACATTCAGCAGCTATACGTCGCGCGCCTGAACGCCGGTATGCCCTGAGGGCACGTCGACGCAGGTCCGTACAGCCGCCCTTACCCGCCCCGTTGCCGGTTTACCCTACCCATCACCGATTGGTCGGCGGTGGTGGCTATTCAGGAAACCAAATGAGCCAGTTCAGGTGTTGACCCTAGAGCCGGTAAACGTACCGGCCAGTATCACCAAGGGCTTTGAACCCTTCCGGGCCGTTGCTACGGCGGATCTCACAATGAGCAAACACGGACGCATTCTGGTCGCCATGAGTGGCGGCATTGATTCTTCACTGGCAGCGGTCATGCTCCACGAGGAAGGATACGAGGTCATTGGTATGACCATGAAAACCTGGGACTACGCTTCGTCGGGCGGTTCCAAAAAAGAAACGGGCTGCTGTAGTCTCGATTCCATCAACGACGCCCGCAACATCGCCGTCAGTCTTGGTTTCCCCCATTACATTCTCGACATCCGCGAGGAGTTCGGCGATTCGGTTATCGATCATTTTACGGGCGAATACCTCGAAGGGCGCACGCCGAACCCCTGCGTACTGTGCAACACCCACATCAAATGGGACGCGCTGCTGCGCCGGGCCGACCGGCTCGACTGCGAATCGATCGCGACGGGGCACTACGCGCACATCCGGCAGGACGTGGGCGACGCCGGATCGTCGGACGGGCGGTACGTCATCTCGCGGGGTGTCGATACGCTGAAAGATCAGTCGTACGTACTGTGGGGTGTGTCGCAGGCGAGTCTGAGCCGCACGAAGCTGCCGCTGGGGCACCTGCGCAAGTCAGAAATCCGGCAGATGGCCACCGAACGCGGTTTCGTCGAACTGGTTACCAAATCAGAATCGTACGAAATCTGTTTCGTACCCGACAACGACTACCGGGGCTTCCTGAAACGGCGCGTACCGGGGCTGGAAGCGGAAGTCGCCGGGGGTAACTTCGTGGAAGAAGGTACGGGCCGGGTGCTGGGCAAGCATCTGGGCTACCCATTCTACACCATCGGTCAGCGGAAAGGGCTGGGCATGGCGTTCGGGCAACCCATGTTCGTGACCGAAATCCGGAAAGACACCAACGAAGTCGTACTGGGCCTCGACAAAGATCTGTTCCGCGACGGCATGTACGTCAGCAAGCTGAATCTGCAAAAATACGCGTCTATCACCGGGCCCCTCGAAACCGTCACGAAAGTACGGTACAAAGACCCCGGCACGCCCGCCACGATCACGCAGGACGGCGACCGAATCACGGTGCTGTTCAACGAAGGGGTGTCGGCTATTGCGCCGGGGCAGGCGGCCGTATTCTACGAAGGCGACGACGTGGTGGGGGGCGGCTGGATCATGAAAAGCTTCCGGCAGGCCGACGCGCTGGCCGCTGAACAGCAACTGCTGGCGGTTTAAACTCTTGTCTCCGATAACAGAGATGTTGTCGGAGACAACCCAACCTGTCTGGTCAACAGATCAGCTTGTAGCCTATGCCCCGCAGGTTCAGGATATGTACCGATTCGTCCCCACGAAGCTGTTTACGCAACCTGGTAATGAACACGTCCATTGTCCGGGCGTGATAGGGGTTGTCGTCACCCCATAAGTGAAGCAGGGCCTGCTTACGCGCCAGCACGTCGTTGCGATGGTCGTATAGCAACTGCAACAGCTGTGTTTCCCGGTAAGACAATCGCGTGGCAGACTGCCCCTGAAACTGAAGCAATTGCTGCTGGGGCATAAATTGATAGTGACCAATCTGGCGGGCACTTTCTGCCGACGGCTCTTCCCCTCCACTACGCCGGAGCAGCTCAGCTACACGCAGGAACAGTTCCTCCAGGCTGAATGGTTTTTTCAGATAATCATTTCCCCCGCTGCCATACCCTTCCATCACATCCGCAGTGTCCGCACGGGCAGTCAGGAATAGAATGGGTACCTGGTTGTTAATCCGCCGAATCTGTTTCACCAGCGTGAAGCCGTCTACCTGCGGCAGCATCACATCGACGATACATAGGGCGAAATCACCCTGCTCAAACAAATCGTAAGCCCGGCGGCCGTCCACAGCATGTGTTACCGCATACGATCGCTGCTCGAGACTATCCTTAACGACTCTGGCCAGAAATGGCTCGTCTTCCACCAGAAGGATATGCGGCATACAATCAGAACAGGGGAAGCTTGATGATAAATTGACTACCCGCGGGCTCGTTGGCACAGATCAGCACGGAACCCCGGTGTTGCTGCAAGGTTTGCCACACGTAATTCAGCCCCAGCCCGTGCCCCTTTACCGTATGGACGTTACCCTGGGGAACCCGGAAGAATGGCTCGAAAACCTGCGTCCGGTATTCGGTCGGAATACCAATGCCGTTATCAGCAAAGACAATCTCGGCCCATCGGTTTTTTACGGCTAGCTGAATATCGAGTTTCAGTCCGCCCGGCGCGTATTTCAACGCATTGTCGACCAGATTCATAAACACCGTCAGCAAACTACTGGCTTCTCCCCTTACCAACACCGGCGTCTGGCCCGGCTCGTAATTGACAGCCGCCTGCTCATGCTGAAGCCGCACGGCCATTTCTTCGATCGCCTTGTTTACCAACGTCCGCAAATCAACTGGCTGCCACTGCCGGGCAGCAGCAGGCAATTGCCGATTAACTTGTAGAATTTGACTACTCAACTCTGTCAGTTTATCCGTCTGGTAACCGATGATCGTCAGGTATTCCTGCTGCGTGACAGGGTCATGGGCAAATGTTTTGAGCGCTTCGGTCGTGATTTTAATCGAAGCCAATGGCGTATTGAACTCATGCGTCATGTTGTTGATGAAGTCTTTCCGCAATTCGGCGAGCTTGTGCTGTGACAGCAATGTTTTCGCCGTGTAGCCAAAGCAGAGCACGCAAACCCCGATCAGCAGGAGCGTCGACAGCAGCACCCACTTCATATGCTCGAAAAAGTACTGACTGGGGCTGGCAAAGCTGGCCCGCACCAATTCCTGCTTATAAGGTCGACGCGTTGACGTATTGACCGGCTGCGTCAGAAATCCGTTCGCCGACGTATCAGTTGGGTTTAACACAAACGGTGATTGGATATCTCGGCTGGCCAATGCCTCCCGATATAGTGTGTCAAGCACTGGTAGCCGTCGATGGCTTTTATCGAAGGCGACGACAATACTGTCGCCCAACCGCTGCGTGTAATAGTAAATAGTACCGTCCTTCAGATGCTTAAGCAGTAGGTTTTCGCCAATATGGTCGATTACCAGTTGCTTTGCCTGGGGGTTCATATGGGTCAGCTTAGGCGTAAAATCAGCCAGGCTGAACGATAGCCCGGCACTACCCGCCACCTTCGGATAGCGGTCGTTTACGTTGAACACTGTTCGTCCGTATCGCTTATTGATACTACAGGTGATGCGGATAAAGCTTGTGTCGGCCAGCCAACGCTTCGTCCGGTCAATTATCAGCCTCCGGCGCTGTGCCATCTCCTGATCCACGGCGATCCGCAGGGCTTCATTGCTGTCGTGTCGGAAGGTGGCTACGGTGCGCTGGTAATTCTGATAATTCCAGAACAGCTGTAAGCCGATAATACCCGCGACGCACAAAGACATCAGCCACAAAATCAGGTTGATATGCTTTTTCATGGTCGTAAATGTACGCGCTTCGCATAGCTCAACAGGCAGGCGTTAACACTAATTAACCTACCTTAACACTGCTTAATCAAGGGGAAAAGCTTTTTCAGCGTGGTTTGCTATCATCAAAAAAGCACCATGAAACAGCTACTCTTATTTCTGCTACTGAGCGCTCACTGCGGTCTTGCGCAACCCAGTACCGGACAGCCTGTCCCGGACTTTTCCGTTCAGCTACTCAACGCGCCGACACAGTCCACGACCCTGTCTGCACAGCGGGGTAAACTGGTACTACTGGAGTTCTGGGCCACCTGGTGTAGCCCCTGCGTAGCGGCTATGCCTCGTTTGCAGTCTCTTCAACAACGCCACGCCCGGCAACTACAGGTGATTACCGTTACCGACGAGACGCCTAAACGCATCGGGCAGTTTCTGGTAAACCGACCGTCCAGCCTGTGGTTTGCGATCGACACCGCCCGGTCGCTGACAAAGCAGTTTCCTCACCAGATCCTTCCACACACGGTATTGATTAGTCCCGACGGCACCTTACTGGCTCAGACCAGCCCCGAGCGGGTAACGGATGGTTTGATCGACAGCCTGTGGCGGAATCTGCCCGTGACTATCACACCCAAAGCAGATATAACCCTGAGCCTGCCGGAGATCATGCAGACCTATTTCCGGGCGGCCGATACGGTTCGCAACCGATTCGTTATGCAAGGGCCGATGGCGGGGGCGCCCGGTGTTCAGATGACCCATCTGGCAGATAGCCTATTTGCACACCGGCGGCTGACCTGCCTGAACCTACCGCTCTCCACCCTCTACCGTATCGCCTACGGAAATTATTCCTACAAACGTAGCATCGACAAAACTGGCCTGGGCGACGGTGCGCCAGTCTATTGCCTGGACATAATCGTCGATAAGCCGGAGCAGTTGTTGCCCACCCTGCGGGCCGAACTGAACCGGCGTTTCGACCTGAAAGCCAGTCTGGAACCCCAGTCCAAGGACGTAAATGTACTACAAGTGATTGATCCGGTCAGATTCGGGCAGCTACCCCGCAACCCGTCGGGCAAGCGGAGTTTCTCGGCCCGGCAGGGCGAGATCGCGCAGCAGGCAGTTACGATGGTGGATTTCGCGGAAGCACTGGAGGATTATGGCAGCGTACGGGGGCTGGTTGTCGACGGAACGGGCAATGACGAAAAGCTGGACCTCACCCTTTCTTTTCAACCCGAAGACCCCCAAAGCCTGACCCGCGCCTTAGCGATGATGGGCTTAGGGCTCGTCAAACAAAAACAAGACGTCACGATGCTGGTGCTACAGCCGTAGTTGTCATGATCTGGCCCGCTTCGCCATCCCCAGTTTAGCTATGGGCAGCTACATCAAATAATGGCCGTGGGTGGGTAGTGGCTCGTTCGTCAATCGCGTATCTTTACTGCGCAGCCTCACCACCGGGGCTGCGCGTTGTTACCCCCGCATGACCACCGAACCGATTGACCCATCCCGTCACCCGATAGGCCCCTGGCAACCGCAGGAGACGCACACGCTGGCCGACATCAAACAGCTCGTCGATCAGATCCGGACCCTGCCCGACGTGTATGCGCTGGTGCTGGCAAGCGCGACGCCCGACGACCTGGATAAGCACTACCGACCGGGCAGCTGGACCGTACGACAACTGGTTCATCACGTCGCCGACATTCACATGCTGCATTTTATGCGGCTTAAAAATGCGCTTGTCAACCCCGGCACGCCGGGTATCCTCGTCGACATGGACGGCTGGGCTGCGCTTGCTGAAGCCCGGAATGCCCCCATCACCGACTCACTGACCATGCTGAAAGGCATTCACCAGCGGATCGCCTTTCTGGCCGGGTCGCTGCAGCCGGAGGATCTGGCCGTTACGTACTATCATCCCATCCGGCAGCGCGACCTGACGATACCGCAGGCACTGTCGATGACGGTCTGGCACGGCGAACACCATCTGGCCCACATCCGGCTGGCCATGCAATCGGTCTGATCGATCTGGTCTGGCCCAGCGTTGTTCGTTCATCCCCTTTCGCTACGTTCATGCATACCCTGTATTTTGTTGCCCTGCTGGTCGGCACCAGTCTCTCGTTGATGGCTCAGACGCCCCCCAAAGGCCACCCCAACACAAACGGACCGGGCTGGGAATACCTGTTTGAAACCAATCTGACGAATGCCTCTTTTCCCAAAGGCGTGTGGCGGATGGATGAGGGCGAACTGACCGCCACTGCCGACAAAACAATCTGGGTGAATCAACCGTACGACGATTTTGTGCTGGATTTGCAGTTCAAAACCGCCGACGGCACCAACAGTGGTGTGGTGGTACACGCCAGCGACACGACCAACTGGATACCCAACTCGGTGGAGATTCAGATTGCCGATGACTACGCCAAAGAATGGGCCGAAGCCCCGGCCGACTGGCGATGCGGAGCGTTTTTCGGCCATCAGGCCCCCACGAAAAGCGCCGTCAGGAAACCCGGTGAGTGGAACCGCTACACCATCACCTGTCAGGGCAAAATGATCTACGTCGTACTCAACAACCAGCTCGTCAACACCATCGACCTGAGCCAGTTTACGTCGGCCACGGTCAACCCCGACGGCACCAAACCGCCAGCCTGGTTCAGCAAAGCCCCGGCAACATTACCCCTGCACGGCTTTATCGGCTTGCAGGGCAAACACGCGGGCGCACCGATTTACTACCGCAACCTGAAGATCAAACCGCTCTGACCATGACCGAAACCCGCCACAGCCACGCGCTGCCGGAACTGCGCTTTTCGCTTAGTCTGCTCTACGCAGGTCGGGTATTGCTGGGCATGAATAAAGCCTCGGTGCTGGACGATGAGCGGCTGGCGGATGTCGATGAACGTATCGAAGCCATCACCGATGAACTCGTCGCGACCGAACTGCTCCACGAAGCCGCCATCCTGGCAGGAGACGTACTTGTAGCCCAGACGTCCACGTCTGATAGCCGCATCAGCGGTTAAAATAAAGTTATCCATTAACACATAGCCTGACGGCTACCAGACGTGGACGTCTGGGCTACAAACCACAAATTTATGCCCACCCCTTCTTTTGCCGCGCTGTTCGATATGGACGGCGTACTCGTTGATAATACCGATTTCCATATCAACGCCTGGATTCAGTTTGCGCACCATAACGGACTGACACTAACGCGCGAACAGTATGTCGAACACATCAACGGGCACGTATCCGCCGATTCAATGGCCTACGTATTCGGGCACCCGCTATCACCGGCAGACCTGGCGACGCGTACGGAGGAAAAAGAGCAGATCTATCGTACGCTGTACTTACCGCATCGCCAGCCACTGACGGGCCTGATCGATTTTCTGACGGCCATGCAGTCCGAGGGCGTTCCGATGGCCGTGGGTACGTCAGCCCCGGTGAGTAATCTGGGCTTTACGCTCGATGGCTTGTCTCTCCGCTCCTATTTCGAGACGGTTGTGGATGCCAGCATGGTGACGCACGGCAAACCCGACCCCGAAATCTACCTGAAAGCCGCCGACAAGCTGAGCATGGCACCGGCCCGGTGCGTCGTTTTTGAGGACGCCTTTGCCGGTATCGAAGCGGGCTTGCGGGCGGGTATGGTCGTTGTGGCGGTGGCAACGACCCACACCCGCGCCGAACTGGCGACCTCCGGTGCGGCACTCATCATCGACAACTTTTCGGGTCTGACGCCTGCGTCGATTCAGCAGCTGCTACCGACGGAATAGGCGGGTCGATACCGGGTCAGCCGGGGCTTTTTTGTAGCTTTGCGCCCTCATTACCGATTTAAAACATGGCCCCGCTTTCAACCTCGTCGGCCCCGACCGGCGATTTTATCCCGGCTCAACACGGCTTTTTCTTTCCCCCCGAATGGCACCCCCACGTCGCGACCTGGCTTAGCTGGCCCCATACCGAAGCGTCGTGGACAACGGACCGGCTGCCGCTGATGCTCCCCGCCTACATCGACTTTATCAAGGCCATTTCGGCCAGCGAACAGGTCTGCATCAACGCGCACAACGAAACCGTGATGCAGCTTGCCAGCCGGAAGCTGATCGACGCCGGGGCCGACATGAGCCGGATTATGCTGCTCCCCCACCCGACCAACGACTCGTGGTGCCGCGACCACGGCCCGGCGTTTCTCATCAATCCCGATCGGCAGGAGCGTATGATCGTCAACTGGGGCTACAACGCCTGGGGGGGCAAGTACCCGCCCTTTGACCTGGACGATCAGATTCCCGTCGCCATTGCCCGCTACCGTAATCTGCCGTACGTAACGCCCATGACACCGGCAGGGCCGGTCATCATGGAAGGCGGCTCGGTGGAGTTCAACGGGGCCGGAACGGTGCTGACCAGCCGGGCCTGCCTGCTCAACCAGAACCGCAACGCCCACCTGTCGCAGGCCGACATCGAGCGGTACCTGTGCGACTACTACGGGGTGCAGCAGGTGCTGTGGGTCGAAGAAGGCATCGTCGGCGACGATACCGACGGCCATATCGACGATACGGTCCGGTTTGTCAACGAAGACACCGTGATTGCTGCCTACGAAGCCAATAAAAACGACGACAACTATCCCTTCCTGCAGGAAATTCACCACGAGCTGAAGCAGATGCGCCTGCTCAACGGCAAGCAGCTGACCATCGTGGAACTGCCCATGCCCAACCCGATCGTCAGCGACGGACTCCGGCTACCGGCTTCGTACGCCAACTTTCTGATTACCAACGGCTCGGTCATCGTACCGACCTTCCGCTGCCAGCAGGATCAGACCGCGCTCGACCTGATCGGGCAGTGCTATCCTGACCGCAAAATCGTTGGGATCGATTCGACCGATATTGTGTGGGGCCTGGGCAGTTTCCATTGTTTGAGCCAGCAGGAACCGTTAATTTGATTGCAGTCAACATGCAGTTCGATCAACTTCCTACCGCCCTGCAACGGCTACTCCCACATACTGACTGGCATCCTGACTCATTGGGTATGTCGTCAGCCCAAACCATCTACATAAACGGGCGGGAACCGTTTTATCTGAAAGTAAACCCGGTCGACCCCTGGGGTGGGTTACGGTACGAAGCCGACGCGCTGATCTGGTTACGGACTTATCTGCCAGCCCCCGAAGTAATGCATTACGAACGGGCCGACGGCGTCGATTATTTACTTATGCGGGCGTTACCCGGTTTACCGGCGTCGGACGAAAGCTGGAAAGCCAGCCCTGAGCGACTGGTTAGGCGGCTGGCGGAGAGCCTGCGAACGCTACATGACCTGAACCCGGTTACCTGTCCATTCGATCAGCGCAATGAAGTAAAACTCCGTGCTGTGAGCGCGAACGTTGCTCATCAACTGGTTGATCCTGACGATTTCAACGATGCGAATCGGGGGCGGTCACCACAGGCTATTCTGGCACAGCTGCGTATGCAACAACCTGCCCAGTACGAACTGGTTGTTACCCACGGCGACTTCTGTCTGCCCAATTTAATGCTCGACAACTGGGCGCTAAGCGGCTTTATCGACGTCGGACGGCTGGGCGTCGGCGACCCCTATCAGGACCTGGCTCTCTGTATACGCGACCTGACTGACGAGCTAGGTACGGATCAATACAACGAACTTTTTTTTGCGACCTACGGGCTGACGGACGTCGATGCAGCACGAATGCGCTATTTTACATTGCTCGATGAATTAAATTAACTCGTATGTACGACGGAAAAACGTTTCGCTCGGTGACCAATACGGCTAACGGCGAAGTCAGTGGCGACACGCTGTTTCACTATCATCAGGAAGGCATGATCGTCTGGGCCGAGTACGGTGGGGGCGCTATCGTGCGTGGCACGCTGATCGCGACAGTTGCCCCCGACGATAGCCTCGATATGCGGTACCAGCATGTCAACGCAGCGGGTGAACTGATGACCGGCCACTGTCAGACCACCCCCGAAACCTTACCCGATGGTCGGTTACGGCTGCACGAGCGCTGGCAGTGGACGAGTGGCGACGGCTCGACGGGCGAGTCAATTGTTGAGGAGGTCAAGTAATATGCTAAACCATCCCTTTTTCACTCGTCTGCGCGTTGTCTGCTGGCTACTGCCCCTCCTACTGGTGGGGGCCTGTTCGCCACAACTGGTCCGGACGGCGCAGCTTCGCCCGACGCAGCTGACAGCCGTCAATCTGGAGGAAACCGTCAGTCAGCGCGACGATATTATGCTGGCGTATTCGCTGGCAACGTTCGACGCCCAGAACAAACCCGCCGGGGTCGTCAACGGCGGCTGGGGTGTCGAGCCGGTGCGTAAAGGGCAGGTCATCGACCTGCAATCGGGCGACAAACCGGCCCTGCCCATCGAGATTACTGTGCCGCGCGGAGGCCGTGTGGTGGCGTCGCTGGTGCTGATCGAAGTCGACGCTTACGACCGAGCGCAACAGCTGATCGATCAGGTCAGGCGGGTACACAACGTGGTGGCGGGTCCGGCGTCGTGGCTGCTGACGGCTGCGGACGTACTGACGCCCCTGCGCTACGTGTCGGCGGGACTGGCAGCATCGGGCGTCGGCCTGAAACTGGTCGACCACCTCGACGACGATGATCTGCTGGGGCAGAGCAGCGTTGACCTGGCTGAGACGGAACTGCGTCAGAACAAGCAGGGTTATGTACGGGTGCCGGTCATCTTTACGGGTCGTAACCTGCGCGACGCTTACGAGTACCGCCTGACCTACGACATTCGCCTGGGTCAGTCCAGACCGGGTCACACCAGACCGAAAAAAAGCAAAAAGTAAGTTATCCGCCAATAGGCAGTTTAGTTGCTTCGTTTACGGTTTACCGTAGTCCGTTTAGGGTTGTGAAGGCACTTTGCGACAGCCACCGTACGCTGAATACTGTAAACCATATCTACCATTTTATGCGCGTATTCACTGGCAGCTTGCTGCTGACGCTGCTGGCCGCTGCCTGCAAAACAACCACACCGACTGCCGTTCAGACGGCCCCGGCTCAGCCAGTGTTGCTGACGCTCGGTACCAGGTCGTTCACCACCGACGATTTCTTCCAGTCGTTCACCAAAAATCAGCTGTCGGCCGATTCCGTTCAGCGCACAGACGTTCGTAACTACTTCGATCTGTACACCAATCTAAAGCTGAAAGTGCTGGCGGCTCAAGCAGAAGGGCGCGACACAACGGAAGCATTCCGGGAAGAAATAGCGACGTACCGAAAGCAACTGGCCCAGTCGTACCTGACCGACAACGTACTGATCGAGTCGCTGGCGGCCGAAGCTTATCAGCGTATGCAGCAGGAGATCAGTGCGTCGCACCTGCTGGTTGCCGTATCGGAAGATGCAGCCCCGGCCGACACCGCAGCGGCTTACCAGCAGGCGATGGCCCTTCGGCAGCGGGCTGTAGCCGGTGACGATTTCGCCAAACTGGTACGCGAGAACTCCAGCGACCCCGCCACCGCTGCCACCGGCGGCAATCTGGGCTATTTCACCGCTTTCTTCGTCGTTTATCCACTGGAAACGGCAGCCTACGCAACGCCCGTCGGCAGTGTTTCGCCCCCGATCCGTACCCGCTATGGATATGACCTGCTGAAAATCAATGACCGGCGACCCAGCCGGGGTACGGTACGGGTGGCGCACATTCTCGTCCGACTCAGTCCGACGGCCGACGAAGCCGGACAGCAGGCAGCCAAGCAACGAATCGACGCCGTGTATGACCGGCTTCAACAGGGCGAACCGTTCGACGAAGTATGCCGCGACGTGTCTGACGACCTGACCTCTAAACTCAACGGCGGGGTATTGCCCCTGATTGAAACGGGGCGGCAGGTGCCCCCCTTCGAAGAAGCCGCGTTCGCACTGACCAAACCCGGCGAACTGTCGAAACCAGTGCGGACAAACTACGGCTGGCACATCATCAAACTCATCGACCGGCGGGGTGTTCAGCCTTACGCCGATCTGGCTCCTTCGCTCCGGCAGCGTGTCGCGACCGATTCGCGGGGAGACGTGTTGCGGCAGGTCGTCTTACAGCGGTTGAGCAAAACGTACCCCGTTCAGCCAAACAGGGCGGTGTTGACAGCCACACTCGCAAAAGCCGATAGCAGTCTGCTGCGTGGCCAATGGCGCTACACCGAGCCACTCGACCCGACCATCCAAAACAAGCCGCTGGTTACGATTGGCGATCAGCCGTATACCGTCAACCAGTTTTTCGCGTATGTCCGGCAGAAACAGCAGCCCGCCCGCAAGCCCAGCATGCCAGCGCCCGCCCAGCAGCCGCTGACGGGTTCGCCCGCCGTAGCTATGCAGCGCCTGTACGACCGCTACGTCGGCGACCGGCTCCTGGCAACGGAAGAAGGCAATCTGGAGCAGAAGTCATCCGAATTCCGGTCGTTGATGAACGAGATTCGCGACGGGGTACTTATGTCGCAGGTTATGGAAGGGCACGTCTGGGAGAAATCGGTTGCCGACTCGACGGGGCAGCTGGCTTATTTCGAGCAGCATAAAGACCGCTATCAGTTTCCCGAGCGTATCCGGGCTACCCTTATCACCGCCCCCACCGACGCCCAGTTGACGCAGGCCCGGGAGTGGCTGAGTGGCAAAGCCCCCTATTCACTCCGGCGCACAAGCCCAGCCCTGACGTACACCCCAAACCAGACCACGGTTTCGGCGAAGGACCGGGAATCGCTGTACGAAGTCATCGTTAACCTGAGCCGCAACCCGGATTACGTTGTCGAGGTGGCCGCGTCGCACGACCCGACCGAACGGGATTCCGTCTCGGCGGGACGTATCCGTAGTGCGGTGGCTTATCTCCGGCAGAACGGCATCGGCCTGAATCGGATCATGGAGAAAGATTATCAGGGTACCCGACCGGGCGAAGGCAAACAGGCTGCCGCCACCCAGCGTCGACTCACGTTTCAGTATTTTTCTACCAATAAAGCCGACGTTGCCCAGGCCCTGACCGGGCACCTGAGCCTACCCACCAACGCCATCACCGTGTCGGAGGGACTGTTTGCAAGGGGCACCAATCCATATATAGACAGTGTAAATCCCTGGAAGCCCGGTACGGCAACGACGCTGCGCCCAGCGGGAAAGGTGGTATCGGTGCAGCTGGATCAAATCGAACCGGCCCGGCCGAAGACGTTTGCCGAAGCGCGGGGAAGCGTCATCAACGACTACCAGGCGCAGCTGGAGCAGCAATGGCTGACCCAGCTGCGGCAGCAGTACCCGGCTCAGATCAACGACACCGAACTGCGGAAACTCGCCAAATGATGGCGCGCGGATGACGCGGATTGGGCTGATTTCCACAGATAGATTTGACAGACTATGCAAGGGCAATCGTGGATAGTCGTTGTAGTATAAACTAGCCGCGTCGATCCGCAACATCTGTGATATCCGCGTGCCATTGATTCTTTAAAAAACCTTAAATCAGCCAGAAAATGGCATTCCTTCGTTATCTTTAGGACATGAAACAAGTCATTAATCGGCTGGCCCTGAGTTTGGTCAGCGTACTGTTTGCGGCAGTTGCGTTCGGGCAGGGGCAACCCATCAGCCTCAACAAGATCATCGCGAAGGTCGACAACTACTACGTGCTGCGGTCGGATCTGGAAGAAGCCATGCAGTCGTACGCCGGTCAGAACCAGACACCCCCCTCCCGCTGTCAGCTGCTGGAAAGTCTGGTCATCAACAAAATGATGCTCGCCAAAGCCGATATTGACTCGGTCGTGGTCGATGATAAACTGGTCGACGGCGAACTCGACACCCGGATGCAGTACATGATCTCGCAGTTTGGGTCGGAGAAAAACATCGTCGAAGCCTACGGTAAGAGTTTGGAAATGCTCAAAAGCGAGCTACGCCAGCAGGTGAAAGACCAGAAGGTAGTGCAGAAGATGCAGCAGAAAATCACCTCGGACGTAAAAGTGACCCCCCGCGACGTCCGCAAATTCTTCGACGCTATTCCAAAAGACAGCCTGCCGTACATGCCCGCCGACGTCGAAATCGGCCAGATCGTCCGGTTTGCCAAGCCGACTAAAGAGCAGAAAGATGCCCTGCGGCAGCGGTTGCTCGACATAAAAAAGCGGGTTGAAGCCGGTGAAGATTTCGCTAAACTGGCAAAGGAATATTCGGAAGATGTGGGCTCGGCCGAGAAAGGGGGCGACCTTGGCTTTGCCAAGCGCGGCATGATGGTGGCTCCGTTTGAAGGCGCGGCCCTGAAACTGAAGCCTAACGAAATGTCGGATGTCGTGGAATCCGATTTCGGCCTGCACCTGATTCAGTTACTGGATACTCGTGGTGCCGAATACCACGCCCGCCACGTCCTGCTTCGGCCCGACTACAACCGGCTCGACCTGACCACGCAAACGCATTTCCTCGACAGCCTGCGGAAAGAAATCCAGATCGACTCGATCTCGTTCGACAAAGCCTCCAAGACATTTTCGGAAGACAAAAACACGGCCGATGCCGGTGGTCTGCTGCGCGATGCACAGTCGGGCGGTTCGCGGCTGGCAATGGACGGCACGATGGACTACGCGCTGTTTTCGCTGCTCGACACGATGAAAGTAGGCACCATCTCAGCCCCGCTGACCTACCGGACGGAAGATGGCAAAAGCGCCATGCGGATTCTGTATTTCAAGAGTAAAGTAGCCCCCCACACGGCCGATTTCAAAACTGATTTTGAACGGTTGCAAACGATCGTTCTGCAAAACAAAAAGAACCGGGCTATTGATGAGTGGTTCAAGAAATCGATCAGCGACGTGTACATCACCGTCGACCCTGAATTTCAGAACTGTCGCATCTTCGGCACCACCCAGACCAGTGCCGCGCAACTTGGCGGGGGAGAATGACTTTTTACGTTGTAACGTTTTATAGTTAGATAGTTGTAAAGTTGCTGGCGCGTCCAGTGCTGGCGGCAGCAACTTTACAACCATACAACTCTATAACCATCCAACTCTTAACCCTACAACCTTATAACTCAACCATTGTGCCTTATTCTTCCGATGTGGAGGCTGCCAAAGCCCTGACTACTGCCTACGAAAAACTTAAACGTGAAATTGGTAAAGTCGTTATCGGGCAGGACGAAACAGTCCGGTTGCTGTTGACGGCTATTTTCTGTCAGGGCCACTGCCTGCTTGTGGGTGTGCCGGGACTAGCCAAGACGCTGCTCATTCAGACCATTGCCGGGGTACTCGATCTGGAGTTCAACCGGATTCAGTTTACCCCTGACCTGATGCCGTCCGACATTCTGGGCTCGGAAACGCTCGATCAGGAACGCAATTTCAAGTTCATTAAGGGGCCCATTTTTGCCAATATCATTCTGGCTGATGAAATCAACCGGACGCCACCCAAAACGCAGGCGGCACTGCTGGAAGCCATGCAGGAGTATTCGGTGACGATTGCCGGGCAGAAGTACGGGCTGGGTCGACCTTTCTTCGTGCTGGCCACGCAGAACCCGATTGAGCAGGAAGGTACCTACCCCCTGCCCGAAGCGCAGCTCGACCGGTTTATGTTCAACATTTACCTCGACTATCCATCGTACCAGTCGGAACTGGATATTGTTAAAAGCACGACGAACGACACGCGCCCTACCGTAGAACGGGTCGTGACGGGCGAAGAAATCCGGGAGTTTCAGCACCTCGTTCGGCGCGTACCGGTCGTCGACAACGTGATCGAATACGCGGTAAAGCTGGTACACAAAACCCGGCCCAACACGGAATTCGCGACAGCCGACACCAACCAGTATTTTGAGTGGGGAGCAGGCCCACGGGCGTCGCAGGCCCTGATTCTGGCGGCTAAATGCAATGCCCTGCTCAACGGTAAATATTCGCCCGATATCGAAGATGTGAAAGCCGTTGCCCTGCCGATTCTGCGGCACCGGGTTGTGCGCAACTTCAAAGCCGAAGCCGAAAACATCTCGGTCGAGCAACTTATCAACCGGCTGATGTAACGACCATTTCCCGCAAAAACATGAGTCATCCCGAATTTTGTCTCCAGAAGTGGACGAAGTTCGGGATGACTCATGTTATAGATAAGCTCACTGTAGTTCTCGTTTGAATCCGTTATTTCCGGCCCTGTTGCACCAAGAATCCCGTGTAGAGTCATGCTTACATTGTTAAAGCTACTACCCATTTACCGACTTGAACATTCAGCCGCTGATTGACCATTTTGAGCAAGTGATCCCCTTCAGGGCAAGCGAAAAACAGCTGCTGAGTGGACGGGTGACTCAGCGTTTAATCCGACGCCGACAGGCTATCTTGCAGGAAGGATTCCCCTGCAAACACTACACGTTTATCGTTGAAGGCTGCTTTCGCCTGTTTGCCGTTGACCCTAAAGGAACCGAGCATAACATCCAATTTGCCGCTGAGAATGACTGGATCGCCGATATTGGCAGTTTTCATACGGGCAAGCCAAGCGCCCTGTTTATCGAAGCCGTTGAGCCTTCCGTCATCCTGCAAATCGAACAGCAGGACCTTTACTTTCTCTATACCAACATCCCAAAGCTGAATCCAATCCTGAGAGTCATTGTTGAGAACAAGTATGTGGAACTTCAAAACCGGGTTCTCCAAACTATTAGCTCAACCGCTCAGCAATCCTATCTTACTTTTTTGGACCAGTACCCTGGCCTGGCCCAACGACTTCCCAATAATCAAATTGCTTCTTATCTGGGTATCACGCCCGAATTCCTGAGCAAAATTCGAAGAGACATCGCTTCTTAATCGCTCAACCGGTTCTCCGGAACGCCGGTCCAGCAGTCCGATCTTACACTAGTTTAAGGCTATTTCTTAAGCTAGTTTATTGGCCCTTGCCGGAGCGGGTCAGAACTTTGCCGCCCGGTAGCTAACTGATGCCTTTTGAGTTTAGAATCGGAGTCCTTACCAATTACCCAGCATGTCAATCGAAACGAATAAACGGATAATGAATCGTTTTGTGGAATTCATTAATTCGGCCAGCGAGCCCCTCGCTCATGAGCTGATCAGCCCCAACGCCGTATTTTATGTCCCTGGACGCCCTGAGCCACTAAGGGGTCCGGCGGGCTATCTTTCCCTCGTGGGGATGATGCGAAGTGGATTTCCCGACATTCAATGGTCGCTTGACGATATGGTTGCGGAAGCAGATGCTGTAGCTGCCCGCTTTACGATGCGTGGTACGCATCAAGGTCAGTTTATGGGTATACCGCCAACAGGTAAGTCCATTCAGGTCCAGGCCATGAATTTCTACCGGCTAACTGACGGACAGTTTACAGAAGAATATGGCCAGCCGGATATGTTAGGGTTACTTCAACAAATCGGCGCGGTACCCGCTGCTTAACTAACCGCTACTTTCCTGGCTTTTCAACGAGTGCACACGCCAGGAGAGAGATGGAATCGCTTTCGAACAGAGTCGTCTAAACCATATACATCCCGTATGCGACTGATGACCGGTCCGCCGGAGCGGTTTGACCGTTATTAACGAAAAGCTCCATTGGAGAAACATGAATTAGCCCGCACTATCTGCGTGCACTTGCGAAGATAGTGCGGGCTAATTCATGTTTCTGTGGGAAACAAAACCTACTCCCTGTCTTCCTTGTTGGTCTTGCCCAGGTAATCGTCTTCCTTACCCGTCGACGTATCATCTACCCCCGACGCATCGACGTTCTCGGTTTCTTCCCCGACCAGAAACCCATCCGTTGGGTTCTCACTGGTGTCGGTGTGGCGTTCGCCTTCGGTTTGTTTGTAATCCATGGTAGCTACGTTGTTTAGTCTGTTCTTACAACCCGCCGATGAACGGAAGGGTTATCAGTTGTTCAGGAACGTAGGGGCCACACCGCATCGGCATCGACCCGGATATGCACCGTCTGCCCTACCTGTATGTCGGCGCAGGGGGTGAGCAGGCGCAGACTGACGTAGCGGTTCAGGCCGACTTCGAGTTCGTAGTGGCTACCC
The DNA here is from genome assembly GCA_964581865.1 of uncultured Spirosoma sp. Taxonomy (GTDB): domain Bacteria; phylum Bacteroidota; class Bacteroidia; order Cytophagales; family Spirosomataceae; genus Spirosoma. The sequence goes on along the minus strand of CAZOQC010000007.1, from coordinate 6,596 downwards.
ATAAAAAACACCGCCCGCACCGTAGCCGCTACGCCCGACTCATCCAGCCGGACCTGTTCCGGGCGGATACAGATACGTTGCTCGGTATCGTCGCCAGCGGGCAAACCCAGCAGTGGGCGGTACTTGCCGGGCAACACCGTAACCCGACCCGTCAGCCGGGCCGCGTAAGCCGTTTCGGGCCGGTGGTAGACTATCTCGGGCCGGTCGAGCTGAATCAGTTTACCGGCGCGCAAAATCCCGATGGTGTCGGCAATGGAGAGCGCGTCGGTGGCGTCGTGCGTGACGAACAGGCAGGCCGTTTGCTGTTCACGCACCAGCTCAAACAGCAGATCGCGGACGAGCAGGCGGTTGGGCAGGTCGAGGTGGCTGAACGGTTCGTCGAGCAGCAGCACGGCGGGTACGTCGGCAATGGCGCGGGCAATGGCGGTACGTTGCTTTTCGCCCCCCGATACCTGCCGGGGCAGGCGGTTCTGCACCGCCGTCAGTCGGCAGAGTTTGAGCAGCGCATCGACCCGGTGATTCCGATAGTCCTTGTCAAAATACCGAACTGCGTAGCTGATGTTCTCGCGGATCGACACGTTGGGCATCAACTGATACTCCTGATGCACAAGCCGAATGTCGGGGTGTCCGGCAATCAGCACCTCCGATGGCCCCTGTACGCGCTTTCCGTTGAGTTGAATGCTACCCGTGTCGGCATCGGTCAGGCCAGCCAGCAGATTCAGCAGGGTACTTTTCCCCGACCCACTCGCCCCCACCAGCCCCATAATCCGGCCGGGTTCCAGCGAAAACGACACGCCACGCACGGCCCGAACGCCCCCGTCGAAGGCTTTACTTACATTATCGGTAATTAGCATAAAGGCGTGGAGACGGAAGAGATGGGTTGCTTTACCCCTGAATCCTCTGAGTGGTTGTTTAGAATTTTACTGTTCGTGTCAAAGCGGCCCGTTTGTCATCCCTCCTCCGTCGGGATGACAAAGTAGGCCATAAAATACAATTCTAAACAACCTCTGAGAGGATTTGAGTGCTAGTTAGCTATACCCCTAAATCCCCTGAAGGGGACTTTGCTCGCGCATGGACAAAGTCCCCTTCAGGAGATTTAGGGGTAGTGAACCTCCTCCCCCTAAAAAATCAAAAGATAAAACTGGTACTCAGGAAATTAGACTGGTGTTCGCCGACGATTTCATTCAGAATGGCTTTGTTTTCGTCGGTTTCTTTGGTGGCCACACAGGTGCGGATGGAGAACGAGCGCAGCGCATCTTCCACCGACAGCGTACCTTCCGCCGAATCTTTACGACCCGTAAACGGAAACGTATCCGGCCCGCGCTGACACTGGGCGTTGATATTGACCCGACAAACCAGATTCACCAGCGGGTCGATGAGGTCGGCAATGGGCCTGGTATCGGTACCGAACACGCTGGCCTGCATACCATGACTGTCGGTAATCAGGTAGTCGATAAACTCCTCCACATCGTCGTAGGCCACGACCGGCACCACCGGCCCGAACTGCTCGTCGCGGTAGAGTTTCATGCCGTCTTTAACGGGGTATACCACCGCCGGTTTGAACAGGCCACCCGCGTAGGCACCCCCACCCTCGTTCACGATGCTGGCCCCACCTGCTTCGGCGTCGCGGATCGTATCGGTCAGGTAATCGACTTTGTTTAGTTCGGGCAACGGCGTAATCTGCGCACCGTCGGTCCAGGGCATACCCAGTTTCAGGGCACTCACCGCCGGGCCGAATTTTTCCAGGAATTTGTCGGCAATGGAGCGGTGCACCCAGATGATTTTTATGGCTGTGCAACGCTGCCCATTGAACGACAATGATCCCAGCAGGCACTCTTTTACGGCAATGTCGAGGTCGGCGTCGGGCAGGATAATGGCGGCATTCTTGGCGTCGAGGCTCAGGATCGAGCGAAGCCGGTTGAGTTTGGGGTGCTGCCGCTGGAGTTCGTCGGCCACCTTACTCGACCCGATCAGCGTCAGCACGTTGACTTTCCCCGACTGCATCACCGGCGGCACCACCACGGCCCCGCGCCCGTAAATCGAGTTGACGACCCCCTTCGGGAAGCTCGTGCGGAAGGCTTCCAGCAATGGATAGTGCAGCAGCGAACCGTGTTTGGGCGTCTTGAACAGAATCGTGTTACCCATCAGGATACTCGGAATGAGCGTCGTATACGTCTCGTTGAGCGGGTAGTTGAACGGCCCCATCGCCAGCACGACACCCAACGGAGCCCGCCGAATCTGCCCGATGATACCTTCCTCCACCCGAAACCGTGATCCCGCCCGGTCGATATCTTTCAGCGCGTCGATGGTGTCGTAGATGTATTTCACCGTCCGGTCGAATTCTTTGGTCGAATCGGCGAGGTTCTTCCCGATCTCCCACATCATCAGGGCCACGACGCGCGATTTCTGCTCCAGCATTTTCCCGACAAACGTTTCCATGCAGGCAATGCGGCCGGCTACCGACATGGTCGGCCACTCACCCCGGCCGTTATCGTAAGCCGCCACGGCCGCGTCGAGGGCTTCCATCGCTTCTTTGGGCGTCGCGACGGGGAAACTCCCGACCAGTCGGGGCTTGATACTGCCGTCGGGCTGGGGTGCGCCAATCTGCGAATAGACCTCCGTCGTGGGGCCGTCCCACTGACGCATTTCGCCATTGATAAGATACTCGCGCTGATGCAGAGGTTCGATCCGGTAGTCGGCTGGAATCTGCTCGTCGGTGGGAAAAAGCTGCGCTAATTCAGGGGTGCTCATAACGAGTTCGGTTGTTTAAACAAACGGCGGTAAACGTCGCCATTGTCGAAACGAATTCCAACCCGGTCTGTTCTAAAATCCGCCGTCCTCCCGTCAACCAGCGAGCCGGGGCGGTACGAATACGCAGTCGGCGAACTGCCCCGATGGCCAGCAGCACCAAATACCCATTCATACAGTTTTTCAAACCATGTCTATACAGCCAAAAGACTGATTACCAATCCCTTGCCATTAGATAAATATTTTTTGTCGCTTTGCTAACTAGCTGATTAACAATCAAATAATATCCAATAAATTGACTAATCGGTAGTTGAGTCCTATTTTTAGTCGGTAGTCGTAGTCCGCCACACCCTATTCTGAATTAAAACTCCTCTACTTATTCCATCTTCTACTTGTGCTAACCGTAACTGTACAGAATTACTTACGCCCGTCCCGACGTATCGGCCGTGGCATGTCCGCCCTGTTGCTTTCATTATCCTTTATCCCGGCCACCTTTGCCCAAACTACGTACTACGTAGCGGCCAACGGCAATGACAGCAATTCGGGCCGCTCGGCCGACAGCCCGTTTCAGTCGCTGACCAAAGCCGGTAGTGTATCCTTGCAGCCGGGCGATCAGGTGCTGCTTCGGCGGGGCGATACCTTCCGGGGTACGCTCTACATCCGGCAGTCGGGGGCATCGGGTAATCCGATCATCGTCGATGCCTACGGGTCCGGCAACAAACCCATCATCGCCGGGTCGACGCCCGTAACGGGCTGGAACAACATCGGCAACAACACCTGGCAGGCCAGTTGCCCCAGTTGTGACAGCCGCGTGACGGGGGTGTATCGCGACAATACGGCCCTGCCGCTGGGCCGCTACCCCAACCTGAGCGAGTCGAACAAAGGCTATCTGACCATCCAGTCGCACAACGGCCGCGGACAGATTACCAGTCAGCAGGGGCTGCCAGCCAGCTTCACGGGGGGTGAGGCCGTGATCCGGTCGGCAACCTGGGTGCTCGACCGGGTAATCATTGCTCAGCAGAACGGCAATACACTATCGCTGGCGGGCAGTACTACCTACGAGCCCACCGATGGCTGGGGCTATTTTATCCAGAATCACCCGGCCACGCTCGATCAGGTTGGCGAATGGTACTATAACCCGTCGGATAAAACGATCCGGCTGTTCGACAATCAGAACAACCCGAACAATCAGTCGATTACCCTGACCACAGCGGGTGAAGGGATCAACCTGACCAACGTCAGCAACGTAACGGTCCGGAACGTAAAAGTGACGCAGACACTATCGTCGGGGGTACTCTCGGTCAACGGCAACGGCATCACGCTGTCGGGCAACGACATCACGAACTCCGGCGAAAACGCGGTGTTTTTTAACGGATCGGGCAGCGGTATTACCGTCGAAAACAACCTGATCGAAGATGCCAACAGCAGCGGCCTGACCATTCAGTCGTTCCAGAATTTCACGTTTCGGGGCAATACCGTCCAGCGTATCGGCCTGGTGCCGGGCCGGGGAGCCAATGGCGACGGCAGCTATTCAGGGCTGCAATCGAGTTGCCCGGCCAACTCACTGATCGAGTACAATGTCTTCGACTACATCGGATACACGGGCGTTTCGGTCGTGACCAGTTCGACAGTGCAGTACAACCGCGTATCGAACTACTGCATGACCAAAAGCGACGGCGGTGGCCTGTACACCTGGAACGGTAACCGCAACAACGTGACCGGCCTGCGCTTCCTGTCGAATATCATTTACAATGGCGTGGGCGCGCCGGAAGGGGCACCGATCAACGCGACGACCGGCGCACACGGTATCTTTCTGGACGACTGTACGGTAAACGCGGAAGTAACGGGCAACTCGATATTCCGGGTGGCCGGTATGGGCATCTTTCTGCGGGGAGCCTACAACAACACGCTCAAAAACAATACGGTGTTCGATAACGGCGAGGAACAGCTGAAAATCGTAGCCAATCAGGTCTGCACACCCCGCAACATCACCAGTCAGAACAACATATTCGTCAGCAAGCTGGCCACGCAGACCGTGGCCGGTTATGAGTCGAGTGCCAACGACCTGAGTCAGTACGGGTCGTTCGACTATAACTACTATATGCGGCCCTTCGAGGATCAGTTCAAGATTCTGGCGGTTTATAACCCCGGCACCGGCCTGACGGGTCAGCAGCTATCGCTATCCGAATGGCAGAACAAATACGGGCAGGATCGCAATTCGGGCAACAGCCCCATCACCTACAAATCACAGATGGTGACGCAGACGGGCGCGACATTGCTGAACTTTCCGTTTGGTGGCGACATCAACGGCTGGGGGGTCTGGTCGCCGTACGGCAATGGCCGGGCCGACTGGGACAACTCCGGCAAGCTCGACGGGGGATCGATGCGGCTGTCGTTTGCGTCGTCGTCCGGCAAAAGCGACAGTTACCTGCTGGCGACGATCAATCTGGGCAGCGTTCGGAAAGGGCAAACCTACCAGCTGGTGCTGGACGGCATCGCGTCGGGGGCCAACAAGCGGCTTACCGTTTACCCGCGTCAGCAGGCTGGCAGCTACCGCGACCTGGCCGACCGCACCACCTTTGTGCTGGGTACGAGCCGCCAGAGTCTGGAAGCCACCTTTACGGCCAATGCCGACGAGTCCAACGCCATTCTGGTCGTGCAGGCCTACGAAGACGGACAAACGGCCTGGGTCGATAACCTGATTATGCGGGAAGCGACGCTGACAACCCTCAACCCCGACGATTACGTCAAGATCGTTTATAACGCATCGGGCCAGGCAACCAACGTCGGGCTGGACGGCACGTACCGCGACGCCAAAAACACGGCCTATACCGGTCAGATTACCCTGGCCCCTTATACGTCGGCCGTTCTGCTCAAACAGCTGAGTACTACGACACCAACTCCGGCCCCCGTGAGTCTGCGCGACCCCGAGAATCCGGCCAACGCCGTAACCGGCATCGACTATCAATATTACGAAGGTGCCTGGAGCAACCTGCCCGACTTTACCTCCCTCACTCCCGCCAAAACGGGTACCGCCAGCCAGATCGACTTCTCGACGCGGGGCCGGGATCAGAACTACGGCCTGCGCTTTACGGGCTACATCAACGTGCCCACCGACGGCACCTACACCTTCTACACCACCTCCGACGACGGCACCAAACTGCTGATCGGCAACACCACCGTGGTGAGCAACGACGGCGTACACGGGGATCAGGAGCAGTCGGGCAGTATCGGCCTGAAAGCGGGTCGACATGCGTTTACGGTGGTGTACTTTCAGGGCGTTGGGGGTCAGTCGCTGAGTGCGAACTACAGCGGGCCGAATCTGGGCAAGCAGGCCATCCCGGCCAGTGCCTTCTACCGCGTCCCCACCACGACGACCACCCCCACGACACCGACCACACCAGCCCCCACCGGTACGGGCGTTTACCTGTCGGACCTGACCTGGTCATCGGCCGTCAGCGGCTACGGGCCGGTCGAGAAAGACAAGAGCAACGGCGAAGCCAACGCGGGCGACGGGCGTACCATCACCCTCAACGGACAGACCTACGCCAAGGGCCTGGGCGTCCATGCCACCTCCACCATCAGCTACAACCTGGGCGGGCAGTACACCCAGTTCATTACCGACATGGGCATTGACGACGAGATCACCAGCGCAGGCTGCGGCACGGTCGAGTTTCAGGTCTTTCTGGACGGCAACAAGGTCTACAGCAGCGGCACGATGAACGCAGCCACCACCACCAAATCGGTGACCCTCGACGTGTCGGGCAAGCAGACGCTGACACTGGTAATGACCGACGCGGGCGACGGAGCCGCCTGCGACCACGGCGACTGGGCCGGTGCCCGGCTCA